>OY288106.1 GCA_958431155.1 uncultured candidatus Porisulfidus sp.
CAGACCATTGGTCGGGCGGCGCGGCATATCAAGGGGAGCGCGCTCCTGTACGCCGACGAGATCACCGATTCAATGCGCCGGGCCATCGACGAAACCGACCGTCGCCGCGCCAAGCAGCAGGAATTCAACCGCGAGCACGGGATCACCCCCCGGGGCATCGAGAAGCGGGTCGCCGACATCATGGAAGGCGCGGCCGGACGTGCTCCCGGGAAACACGCCAAACGGGTCAGGTACGCTTCGGCCGAACCGGTCGAGCCATTGAGCCCGGAAGAGGCGCTCCGGAAGATCCGGGAGCTGGAGCAGCAGATGTACCACCATGCGCGGGAACTGGAATTCGAGGAGGCGGCACGGTTGCGGGACGAAGCCCGCGCCATTCACGAGCAGACGTTCGGCGCAGAGCTCAAGGCGGCGAGTTGACCACACTCCGACCCACATAGCGGGAAAGAGGTGTAGGATTCGCAAAGTTGTCCATAGCTGGGATTGTGATGCACACCACTATCGAGATTGATCACAGTCTGATGGCGAAAGCCATGGAAGCGGGCCAATTCAGGACTAAGGAAGCCACGGTTGAGGAGGGATTGCGCCTGCTTGTGCAAATCTGGTCACAAGGACGAATCCGGGAATTGCGCGGAAATTGTGCTGGGAATGTTCGCTCGACGAGATACGGCGTGATCGGTGATCGTTATCAACTCTTCAAGTTTGTTCAATCGAAACTTGGGGATTTGCGCATGGGCTGGCGCGGGGAAATTTCGGGTTCGATTCCGCTGGCAGTCTTGAACAATTGGTGAATGGTCGTGCCTAGCCCCTTTTCCGGCATTGGGTCTTTGGCAAGCGCATGGTGCAGGATTGCGCGTGCTTCTTCTTCCATGGAGCGGCCGTTTCCAGTCGCACGGAGACGAATCTTCTGCAGGATATCTTCGTCGAGATTTCGGATGGTGATGCGGGCCACGGCGGTGCTCCTGCAATTCTTAAGGATCAGAATACACGGGTTTATGTTACAAATCCACCAAGATATTAGACACAAACTAGTTTGACTTCAATTAAAACAGAAATATTGAACACAAACCGATTTGATCATAATAGAATAAAGACAAATAATGTTGCGTATAACATGCCTTTTGCTCTCCCTGCGAGGGGTAGATCCCTAACTCCGAACAAGACGGACCAAGGTGCGGCCGCGGGCGCGGCCTTCAAGATATTGCAGGAACCGGCCGGGCAGATCCTCCAAGCCGATCGTGTCCGACACTAGCGGTTCCAGATCCTCCGGGCGGAGAGTTTCGAACAGCCGGCCCCAGGCCCGGCGGCGCCGATCCATCGGGCAATTGGCCGACGTCACGCCCAGAATACTGACTCCGCGGATGATGAACGGTATGACGGAGCCTTGGAACGCGTTGCCGGTGGCGCGTCCGATACTGACTACGCTGCCCCAAGGCCGGGTCATGCGCACCAGCAAGGGCAGTGCATTGCCGCCCAGGTTATCGATGGCCCCGGCAATTTCGGACTTTGCTAGGCCTTCCGGGTCTCCGGACAGATCAAAAGGCTCCCGGATCTCGTTCGCGCCGAGCGCGCGTAGGGCCTCATGTGCTTCGGGCTTCCCGGTCATGGCGATCGTCGAATAGCCCAGCCGGTTGAGCAGCAGGATGGCCAAGCTGCCGACACCGCCACTCGCGCCGGTCACGAGGACCGGGCCGGTATCCGGTGTGACGTGGTTTTCCTGCAGGCGTTCGATGGCCAGCATTGCGGTAAATCCGGCGGTGCCCAGGATGCTTGCCGAGCGCGCAGTGAAGGGAGGTGGGATATTGATGAGGGAATCTCCGGGCACGCGCAGTCGCTCGGCGAACCCGCCGTCGCGGGTCTCGGACAACCCGCAGCCGGTTATCAGGACCGGCTGTCCGACCGTGAATCTCTCGTTCTCGCTGTGCACCACGGAGCCGGCCGCATCGATTCCACCGATCAGGGTTGGCACGCGCAGGATTGGTGCCGCGCCGGTCGCGGCCATCGCATCCTTGTAGTTGATCGCGGAGAACTCCGGCGCGATCACCACGTCGCCGGGGCTCAAATCCTCAACCGAGACCCGCACGATTTCGCAACGGGACTCCCCGTCGGCCCGGAGGCGCAATGCGCGGTAGGAATCGGTCATGCGCTTAACTCTTGGTACAGCGAGCAGGCGCGCGCATAGGCGGCGTCCGGATCGGGGTCTAGGACGCAGAGGTGTCCCATCTTGCGCCCAGGGCGTGCTTCTTTCTTGCCGTACAGATGCAACCGGACGGCCGGGTCGCCCTGAAGCAGTGCCCAGTCGGGCTCGCGGCCGTTCCAGAGGTCTCCGAGCAGGTTGATCATCACGGCGGGCGTGTGCTGCGTGGGTGCGCCGAGTGGAAGTCCGCACAAGATCCGCGCCTGTTGCTCGAACTGGGAAGCAACGCAGGCATCCAGCGTGTAGTGGCCGCTGTTGTGGGGGCGGGGTGCCATTTCATTGAAGAAGACACCGTCGGACGTGATGAAGTATTCGACCGCCAGCACCCCGTGATAGTCTAGTGCGTCGGCAATCTTGCGCGCGCTGTCTTGGACCTGTTCCTGGACGACTCCAGAGATATCTGCCGGAGCGCGGGAGCAGTGCAGGATCCCGTTGCGGTGCTCGTTTTCCGCGACCGGGTAGGCGATGCTGTGCTCGCAGTCCCGGGCCACGATCACGGAGACTTCCTGCTGCAGGTCGAGCTGGCGCTCCAGTACACACGACACGTTGCCGAATCGGGCAAACGCCGCCTCCGCATCGGCGGGGCTTTCGACGACCGCCTGGCCCTTGCCGTCATAGCCCAGGCGGTCGGTCTTCAGGATGCAGGGGAAGCCGATATGCTCCAATGCGGCGGGGAGTTGTGCCGCTTCTTCGATGGGCTGGTAGGGGACCGGGGGTGTGGCGGGTGTGTGTTGCGTAGCAAAATTCTTTTCCGCCAGCCGGCTTTGCGCGACGGACAGAGGCTGGGCATCGGGTCGGACCGTAATCCGGTTGCGCAGGTACTCTACCGCTTGGGCTGGGACCGCCTCGAATTCGTAACTGGCGGCCTCGCACATCTCGCTGAGCCGGTCCAGTGCCTCCGCATGGTCGTATCCGGCAACCAGGTGTTCATCGGCGAGGAGCCCGGCCGGGCAAGGTTCGCTCGGCTCCAGCACGACGACGCGGTAGCCTAGGCGTTGCGCGGCCTCGGTGAACATGCGGCCCAGCTGGCCGCCGCCCAGCATGCCGAGGTTGGCGCCTGGCGCAAGGGGTTCAGTCGAGTTTCTGCTCAAGGACGGAGCGGGTCTGGGCATCCCGAAAGGCATCCAGGCGTTCCGCCAGATCCGGATCTTCGCCGGCCAGTATTGCCGCAGCAAACAGCGCGGCATTCGCGGCTCCGGGCGCACCGACGGCGAAAGTGGCGACGGGGATGCCCTTCGGCATCTGCACGATCGACAGCAGGGAGTCCCAGCCCTGTAGTGCGGTGGCGTTGATGGGAACGCCGAGCACCGGTAACGGAGTCATGGCTGCCAGCATGCCGGGCAGGTGCGCGGCTCCGCCGGCGCCGGCGATCAGGCAGCGGATTCCGCGGTCGCGGGCGCCGCGTGCGAATTCTGCCATCAGGTCGGGAGTGCGGTGCGCGGAAACCACCTGCGCGAGATAAGGTACCTCCAGCGCGTCCAATTGTTCGGCTGCAGCCTTCATGGTGTCCCAATCGCTGCGGCTCCCCATCACGATGGCGACGGGCGGTGCCGGATCCGGGTTGGTCATGGGCGACTCGGTAACGGCTTGTGGAAACAGCGAATTATACTCCCCAGTGGTTCATAATGGGCGTTTCCACCGAGGTTCCGACAACCGTGCCTCCCGTATTTCGGACCGATCTTGCCCATTTGCCCCGCCTTGCCGAAGGGAAGGTGCGGGATTTGTATGAAATCGACGCCCAGCACATGCTGATGGTGGCGACCGACCGGCTGTCGGCCTTCGATGTGGTGCTGCCAACGCCGATCCCGGAGAAAGGGAAGATCCTGACCGCTGTTTCCGAGTTCTGGTTCGACCGTTTGCGGCCCATCGTGGCGAATCACCGTTGCCCGCTGATGCTGGAGAATTTGCCGCTGGAGCCTGAGGAACGCGCGATGCTGGCCGATCGCAGCCTGCGGGTGCGGCGGCTTGAGCCGCTGCCGGTGGAGGCGGTGGTCCGCGGCTACCTGATCGGGTCGGGCTGGAAGGATTATCAGCGCGACGGACAGGTGTGCGGGATCGACCTGCCGTCTGGTCTGGCCTTGGCCGGGCGCCTTCCGGAGCCACTGTTCACTCCCGCGACCAAGGCCCGGCCGGGAGAGCACGACGAGAATATCAGTTTCGAGAGGGTGGTGGACCTAATCGGGCGGGAGCGCACGGAAGAAGTGCGGGACGTGAGCTTGCGGTTGTATGTCGAGGCCAGCGCCCATGCTCGAGAGCGCGGCGTGATCATCGCCGACACCAAGTTCGAGTTCGGGTTGAACGAAGAAGGAACACTGGTGCTGATCGACGAGGTGCTGACGCCGGACTCTTCCCGCTTCTGGAACGCGGACGATTGGCATGCGGGTGAAAATCCGTACAGTTTCGACAAACAGTTCGTGCGCGACTGGTTGGAGACTCTGGACTGGGACAAGCGACCGCCCGGGCCGAAAATTCCGGCCAACATCGTTGAGCGCACCACGGAACGTTACCGACAGATTGGCCGCCGCCTGTGCGGCGAATCAATCTTCGACTAAAGGAGAGGACTTATGAAAAATATGGATGAACCCGGGAAGGCCCCGGAAGTCCGCATCGCGGAATTGGAGAAACTTACCGGCCGCCTGCGCATTGGCTTGGTCTTGGTCGGATCACTAATCCTGTACCAGGGCACCTGGGAAATGGGGTTGCTGGGCCCGGTCCGGGTATATGCGACGGAGGTCTACGCCAGCCAGTTCATCTTGGAAGACGAGGACCAGAAAGTGTACGGCCGCTGGGAGGTGACGGAGGAGGAGGGTCCGGCGCGATTCATGGTGTTTGGTGATGGCCCGGATTACGTTCGGATCAGTGCGGAAGGGCTGGAGCAGCGGGCGGATCGCGTCATGCCTGAGCCTGCTCTGGAAGAGATGGTTGATTGACAGCGCAATTCAGCTAAATTAGCCGAGTCTGATAAACTAGCCGCCTTCGTGGGACCCACAATGAAGAGCAAGACACTGACCCGCAGCACGGTTAGCGCCAAATCTGGTGCTGGCAACTGGTACGTGGTGGATGCCGCCGACCAGGTCTTGGGACGCTTGGCGACCCAGGTGGCGCACTGCCTGCGCGGCAAGCACCGGCCCGACTGGACGCCGCATGTGGATGCGGGCGACCACGTCATTGTTCTCAACGCTTCTTCGGTGCGAGTGACCGGAAACAAGCGAGCCGACAAGATGTACCACCACCACACCGGGTACGTGGGCCACCTGCGCAGCGAGTCGTTCGAGGATCTGCAGACTCGCGCGCCCCAGAAGATTATCGAATTGGCGGTCCGCGGAATGCTCCCCAAGAGCCGACTGGGGCGACGCATGCTGCGTCGACTGCATGTCTATGTCGGGAGCGATCACCAGCATGCTGCGCAGCAGCCTGCCGCGCTGGGGACCTGAGCATGGCCGCGTCAGTTTTCTTAGGCACCGGACGCCGCAAAAACTCGACCGCCCGGGTACGGCTGAGCGAGGGCTCTGGAAAGATGCGAATCAACAGTCGCGATCTCAAGGACTACTTCGTCCGCGAGACGGCCCGCATTCAGGTCTGCCAGCCGCTGGCCGTGTGCGACATGCTGGGTAAATTCGACTTGGACGCCAAGGTGTCCGGCGGCGGCATCAGCGGCCAGGCCGGGGCCATCAGGCTCGGCATTGCCCGGGCACTGCTTTCCTACAATGAAGAGAATCGTGCGCAACTGCGACAAGGCGGGTTCCTGACCCGTGATGCAAGAATAGTCGAACGTAAGAAAGTTGGGTTAAGAAAGGCCCGCAAGGACATTCAGTACTCCAAACGCTGATTTGAGTCACTGAAACCTTCCGGGTGCTCCTGGAAGGCTTTCAGGATTTTCCAAAACCTAATCTGCCGAACCAAAACCTGTTGTTCAGGGCTTTGCGCCTTGAATGCAGATGTTTTGGTAGGGCGCGAACTGTTAATTTCAACCCAAATAGGGGGAAACATGAAAAATTGGAAATTGATCGCTGTCTTTGCAGCGACTCTAACCGGGGCAGCCATGCCGGCTCACGCCGAGATCGACCTCTCGGCCAACTTCGGCATCATGTCCGATTACATCTACCGCGGCTTCCATCAGAGCGATGCCGTGGCCAACGGGGGGATAGACCTGGCAGCAGGTCCGTTCTATCTGGGCACTTGGCTCGCTGATCTTGATTCCGGCAACGGAGTGGAAATCGACGTCTACGGAGGCTTGGCGTGGGAGTTCGAGAACGGGTTCTCCGCATATGTCGGTTATACCGCCTATCGTTACACGGAAGATGACGATGGAGCGTATGAAGATGTGGCCGTAGCTGCGGTAAAAGGTGATGGGACGGCCATTATTGCGTATGCCTACGAGGATGAGGATGGGAATTCTCTTTATATTGCGCCAGATGGAACGACTCAGTACACGATAGACGATGAAGGTGTCGCCACGATGATTGGGCCGAATGATGACTCCTCCTACACGGGGGATGTTGCGGACCTGGCGACTGTTACGGAATGTACCGGGACCGGCTTCGACAAGGACTACGACGAAATCAACCTTGGCGTGGGCTATGCCAAGGGCGATTTCTCGGCCAGTCTGGACTACGCCATCGGTGAGCACGAGAATTTCTGCGGCGATGATGACAATGACTACGATATTGCCATGCTGACCTTGGACTACAAAGGTGCTTATGTAACGTTCGGAACCTACGGAATCAGCGAGGATGACGAGGACAAGGGTGAGCCGGAAGGCGATTACGTCGAGGTTGGCTATGCCACCACGATCAACGACATTGATTTCGCGGTTTACCTAGTCGATTCAGACGAAGATATTGATGACGAAACCCGCCTCGGGATGAGTGTGAGCTACGGATTCGGGCTGTAAGCGGTTGTTGAATCGCACGCTCGGAGCAATCTGGCACTGGGGGGCCTGTCCGCTTTGCGGGCAGGCCTTGCCGGTCTATAGAGGTGCCGGATAGTGGCTGCTCTTTTTGATGTGCATGGCGGAGAGTGAGGGATTCGAACCCTCGGTACGACAAGTCGCACAACGGTTTTCGAGACCGCCCCGTTCGACCACTCCGGCAACTCTCCGCTGCGTAGCGTACCATTAGCCGGATTCATGCACACAACCGGTTTTTCTATAGGCCGTATGGCATGTCGAGATGGAACGATCTAAGGCGATTCAGCTTCTTAATTTTGGGATTTTTTGCGATGGGGGACATACAAAATTTCCCGACAGGGTTTCATGTAGAATACAAGCCCCTTGCTTGATCAAAGCGCGACATGCGCCTTGTCATGTAGCCGTGACATCTAACTCAGAGAAGAAGATGCCTGCTTTCGTTCGATATTCGTTTTTTGGTTTTGTGGCCTTAGCCTTGTCTGCCTGCGGCAGTTCCGGCAGTTCCAGGTTGCTGGGAGGAGAGGATGATTCACCCATGGGGGAAGAAGAATCTGGGGTGACATCTTCTCCTTATGCCGCTGTCGAGTATCTGATAACAAACAGACAGGACGCGATAGACAAATTTGTCGAAGACCCTAACTCTGAAACACCGGAAAGCACTGATGCTACAGCACCAACACGCAGTGCGGCACGACTCAATGTGGACAGAAATAACATCCTGTTCTCGGGCACGCGATATTTGAGTACTGGCGCTATGCTGGCGAGAACGACAGCAAGCGAGATGATTGTGGACGAGTCTTCAAGTGCCATGTGCAGTGATGGTGCGACCACGGGTGTCAGCGCTCCGGCGAACTGCGTTTTTAATATGGATGCTTTTCGGGAGGAGACAACTTTTCATTTGGGCCTGACCAATACAGAGGATAACGTAAATGATGTGGGCTTTCGCAGTTTCACGGCGGAGCGTCAGGCTGTCATGGATTATCGTGGTGTGACGATGTCGCAGGTTAGGACAGCGGATCCCCAAACGTCTGATCTCAAGATGGTCTATGAAGATGAGAACGGGAAGGAGTATCTTCTCACGAGCAATAACGTAACAAACATGAACCTGACCGATGTGGTTTTACCGATGGGTGTTGAGACTGCTCCAGATTTCGATCGTCTGTTCGCAGTTTATGAAGATGAAGACGGAAACCGGTATCTCCTTACGCCCGACAACGTAACAAGCATGAATTTGACCGATGTGGATCTGCCGACAAGTGTTACGACTGCTCCAGCCTTCGCTACCTTGTCAAGGGTTACGGAGGACTACAACTATGAATATGTCGGCTATGACGGCATTCTGGAACACAGTATGTTTTACGTGGGGATATATAGATTCTTCGACGATGGCAATCTCCAGCATGCACGTTTTGAAAATGCATCAATTGGCCGAATCTATGACGGGGATACTGCGATGGATGATATACAGAATCCCAGTGTTGCCCTGACCGGCGAGGGTGTCATGGTTGGTGTAGAACGCCGGAGTAATACTTTGGAGCATTACCTCGTTCAGGGAGATGTGATGATCAACTATGAACCGGATTCCGCATTGATTGATATCGACATTGAGAATATCCATCGTCTCAATGATGATGGCGAATCATGGTATGCGAGTTTGTCCCAGCTGACGTCAGTACTCACTTGGGAAGACCTGGGAGTTACAGATTCCCAATTTTCGAATCCAGGCTCGATGGCTAAAGGAAAACTCGAAGGTTCTTTCTATGGCACGGAGGATAACCCTGAAGTCGGCGGAGTCTTCCAGCATAATGATAATTCGCATTCCATCGTTGGTTCGTTTGGCTCTAAAGTCGACGAACCAGACTCTGCCACCCAGTAATCAATGGGGTAATTTGGAGTAGGCCGCTCGGTCAACGCGGACATTTGGCAGATGCCTAGACTTGGACATCTGCCTACTCACTCGGTCTAGGATAGTCAGCCGTTGAATCAGTTGTTTACAATCAATGCCTGATGCAGAATTACTCAAAGCCCTGATGGGGTTCCAAGAGCCGGGAGAGGGGAATTGGCTGGGGGAGAGGGATTCGAACCCCCGCTGGCGGAGTCAGAGTCCGCAGTCCTACCACTAGACGATCCCCCAGCGGTGCGGTTAAAATTATACGCCCACCCAACAGGAGCAATTCCCCATGGCAGACGAACCGGACAACCAGGAAACCGAAGAAGAGGACGATCCCAATACCCTGCGCCTGGAGGCTCGGGAATACGATACGATCGGGCCGATCCACTGCGGCGTGACCCGCGAAGGCTTGGTGGCGATTGGCGGGCAGCAGTTCAATATTGAGGACGGCGAGGAACAGACTGCCGAGTATGTCGGAATTACGGTGCGACGCGAAGGCGAGCAGTACACCTTCTCAAAGACGGTATAGACTGCCACGGGCGGAGCTTGCTCCGCCCACCCCATTTGAAACGATTAAGCCGCTGATTCGGCTGCAATCAGCGTGCCGATGCCTTCGCGCGTAAAAATTTCCAGAACCACGGCGTGTGGAGTCCGACCGTCGATGATATGCGCGGTGTGGACACCGGCATTCAATGCGTCCAGCACGCAACGGGTTTTGGGCACCATGCCGTCACTGATCGTCCCGTCGTCGATCAGGTTCTCTATGGCCGAGGGGCTTAGATTGGTCAACAAATCTCCCTCGGCATCCAGTACTCCGGACTGATTGGTCAGGATCATCAGCTTTTCGGCTTCCAGCGCAACCGCCATATGGCTGGCGACGGTATCCGCGTTGATGTTGTAACTCTCGCCGTCGGCGCCGACCCCAACCGGGGCGATTACGGGGATCTTCCCGCCGTCCTCCAATTCCTGGATCGGCCCGGGGTCAATGCTCGCCACAGTCCCTGTATGACCAAGATCGATGATTTCGGGTGCGTTCATTTCCGGAGAAAACTGCTTCAGTTTAAGCCGCTTGGCATGAATGAAGCCGCCGCGCTTGCCGGTGATGCCGGCGGCGCGTCCCCCGTGCTGGTTGATCAGTTCGACAATTTCCGTGTTGATGACATCACCGAGCACCTTCTCCACCACGTCCATGGTTTGCTTGTCGGTGACGCGCACGCCATCGACAAACCGGCTCTCTATGCAGAGTTCCTTCAGGCGTTCTCCGATCTGGGGGCCTCCCCCATGTACGACGACGGGTTTGATGCCCACTTGTTGCATCAGCACCAGGTCGCGCGCGAAGCTGCTCTTCAGCGTTTCGTCGACCATCGCGTTGCCGCCGTACTTGATGACAACGGACCGGCCCGCGAAGGCCTGAATGTAGGGTAGGGCCTCAACCAGAACGTGGACGGTCTGTTGGGCGGATTGCCGATCCATGCTGTGCTCCCGCTCGGGCAGATTGGACGAAAGGGTTGGTCGAATGTGGGGGTGGTCGGAGTGAGAGGATTTGAACCTCCGGCCCCTGCCTCCCGAAGGCAGTGCTCTACCAGGCTGAGCTACACTCCGAAACCTCAGGTCGGGCGCGCATTGTACACCTGCTCGGAGGATTCAGGCTTGTATTGCACTCCATTTTCCGGTCGTCTCAGGCAGAAAAAAGCCCGTCGGCAGAGCCTGCCGACGGACCGGTTTGGAACCCGTTGGATCAGTTGGTCTGAACCGTGATGCGCCGGGGCTGGGTGGCGGCGTGCTTGCCGATTTGAATGTGCAGCACTCCGTCCTTGCCATGCGCTTCGATAGCGTCCGGGTCAACGTCGGTTGGCAGCTGGAAGCTGCGCCGAAACGCGCCGTACACGCGCTCGGTGCGACGATAGCGCTTCCCTTCGCCTTCACCAGTGTCAGTTTCGGCCAGGCGCTCGCCCTTGATCTGCAGGACGTCGCCATCCAAGCTGATTTCCACGTCTTCCGGCTTGATGCCGGGCAGGTCGGCCGTCACCAGATAGTGTTCGCCGCGGTCCTCAAAATCGACCGCAGGAATCCAGTTGGACTGGACCTGGTCCCCGACATTGCTCGTCAGGCCGTTGAACAGTTGATTCCAGCGGCCCAGCGTCTCGAACGGGTCGAAATAAATGCTCGGATGCATGATTTACCTCCTTTGTAATCATCCTCGTCTACCTCATTTAATGAGGGGAAATGCGGAGGATTTCAAGAGGTGGAGGGGGTCGGCTCGAACCGCCCCTGTTCCCGGTTTTTTTTGACCTGGTCGTGTGGATACAGCCTTCCGCCCATGGCGACATAGGTGCCAAAGTCTGCGGTCAGTGCGGCGGCGATGGCGAAGCCGAGGTTGAAGGGGGCATCGGTTTGGCGGAACCGGGCGGGGCTCATGGCGCCGGTCAGCACGATGGTCTTGTCCGGAATGTCGGCCAGCACCGCAGCGGAATCCGCCATGGTGTCGGTGCCATGGACCACCACGAGCCGCGAGGCTCTGCAACTTGCCGCAGCCGTGCGCAGGATTGCCCGGTCGTCGTCGGTCATGTCCAGGCTGTCCTTGCGCATCACCTCGATCAATTCCCAGCCATCCTGCATGCCGGCTTCGGCCAGGATGTCCGGAGCACAAGGTGCTCCGATGGTGTAATCGCTCAGGGCGTCGTGGTAGACCTTGTCGAAGGTCCCTCCGCAGGTCAGGATTGCCAGAGGAATCATGCGTGATACGGACGTGGTTCGAGGCCTAAATATAACAGCACGTGAATGCCGCGCTACTCGATATTTTGTATCTGCTCGCGCATCTGCTCCACCAGCACCTTGACGGCCAGTGCCGCATTGGTGGTTTCTATGTCCGGCGCCTTGGATGCCAGCGTATTCGCCTCGCGGGTGAATTCCTGCATCAGGAAGTCCAGTTTTCTCCCCTGTGCGCCGTCCTTATCCAACGCGGCTAAGGTTTCCTCTAGATGGCTGTCGAGACGAGCCAACTCCTCGTCTACGTCGGCCCGCATCACCTGAACCGCGATTTCTTCTTCCACCCGTTGGGCATCCACGGTGGCCTGCAACTCCTTCAGGCGTGCCTGCCAGCGTTCCCGCAGGGCCTGCTGGACGGTCGGCCGCCGGGATTTCAGCGTGGTGACGTGCTGTCCGACTTCCTGCAACTGCTCGCGCAGGATGCGCTCCAGGCGTTCGCCTTCGCTTTCCCGCTGTTGGACAAATGCCCCCAGTGCTTCTTCATAAGCTTGCTGAGCCGCAGGTGCCAGCGCAGTGTCTGCGGCGGGAGCCGCACTCCAGACTGCGGGCAGACCCAGCATCTGAGCCGGGTCAGAGTGAGGGAACAGGCGTCGGCAGGTACTGACCAGCTGGCGCAGTTGGGCCTGATCGAGGCGTTCGCCTTTTGCCTCGTCTGCCGTTCGCTGGAAACTGGCCGTAACGTCGACCTTGCCGCGGGAGCAGACTTCGCGCAACTGCTCGCGCCAGAGAGGCTCCAGCTTGGCGCATTCGCGCGCCAGATGGAATCCCGGCTGTAGGTACCGGTGGTTGACGGATCGGATTTCGACCACCATCTGCCCGCGCCCGACTTTCGTCTCGGCACGGGCAAAAGCGGTCATGCTGCGCATAATGCCGAGAAACCGGCTGCGTCAGCGCGGGACAGCTTACAGGCTGTAGTACATGTCGAACTCGACCGGATGCGTGGCCGCCCTCAGACGGGTCACTTCTTCGCGCTTGAGTTCGATGTAGCCGTCGATGGCATCGTCGTTGAAGACGTCCCCGGCCTTGAGGAAGTCGCGGTTGGCATCCAGCTCATCCAGCGCCTGGTCCAGCGAGTGGCACACGTGCGGGATGGCTGCTTCCTCTTCCGGCGGAAGGTCGTACAGGTCCTTGTCCATCGGTTCGCCCGGATCGATCTTGTTGCGGATTCCGTCGAGACCGGCCATCAGCATGGAGGCGTAGGTCAGGTACGGGTTTCCACAGGAATCGCCGAAACGAACCTCGAGCCGACGCTGCTGCGGGTGCGAAACGAACGGGATGCGGACGGCCGCCGAGCGATTGCGCGCGGAATAGGCCAGCAGCACCGGTGCCTCGAAGCCCGGCACCAAACGCTTGTAGCTGTTGGTGGTGGAGTTGGCAAACGCATTGAGGACCCGCGCATGCTTCAGGATGCCCCCGATGTAGTGCAGGGCCATGTCCGACATTCCTCCGACGCCGTCGCCGGCGAACAGGTTCTTGCCGTCCTTGCTCAGCGACTGGTGCACGTGCATGCCGTTGCCGTTGTCGCCGACCAGGGGTTTCGGCATGAAGGTTGCGGTCTTGCCGAAGTTGTGCGCGACATTCATGATCACGTATTTCATGACCTGGTTCATGTCGGCCCGGCGAACCAGGGAGTCGAAGCGAGTACCGATTTCGCACTGTCCGGCGGTTGCGACCTCGTGGTGGTGAACCTCGACCGGGACGCCCATTTCTTCCAGTGTTTCGCACATGACGGAACGGATGTCCTGCAGGCTGTCGACCGGCGGTACCGGGAAGTACCCGCCCTTGGGTCCCGGCCGATGGCCGATGTTCGATTCCTCGAATCCTTCCTTGTCCGAATTCCAGCAGCCTTCGTCCGAATCCACCTCGTACATGCAGCGGTGCATCTCGTCTGCCCAGCGTGCGCTGTCGAAGATGAAAAATTCAGGTTCCGGGCCGAAATACGCGGTGTCGGCGATGCCCAGGGACTTGAGGTACTCCTCAGCCTTTTTGGCGATGCCGCGGGTGTCCCGCGCATAGGGGCGCATGGTGGTCGGCTCGATCACGTCGCAACGCAGCAGGAGCGTCGTCTCGGTGAAGAATGGATCCATGACCGCGGTGCTCGGATCCGGCATCAGGATCATGTCGGATTCATTGATGCCCTTCCAGCCGGCGATCGACGAACCATCAAACATTTTTCCATGCTCGAAAGTGTCTTCGTCGACGACGCTGGCCGGCACGGAGACGTGCTGTTCCTTGCCGCGGGTGTCGGTGAAGCGGAAGTCGATGAAACGGACGTCCGATTCTTCAATGGTTTTGAGAATTTCTTCAGGGCTCATAGCTCAGGCTCCAGAATGGCGAATTCAAAGCACAGGGGAATACAGCGAAACGCCCCCTGCACCTGATCCTGTTCAATCAGGCACATTAGTGCATCTGACGCAATCCCCTGTCGGCGGCATTATACATCCATGACTGGCTTTTTTGCCGATCAACCCTCATTCGTAATCCTCGTACAGGGAGATCAGGAAGCTCACTAGTGGCTGGATGTCGTTCGGCGTGATTTCGACTTTCCGGAGTTCGGGGTCTGCATTCCGGATCGTCCCGTTCCGGCTGCTTGCGGAGGCTGCGATATAGAACGCAACCGAGGCGTGCAGGTCGCTGATCTGGCCGTTGTGCATGTAGGGGGCCGAATGGCCCAGATCCCTCAGCGTCGGAGTCTTGAACGCCGCGACTGATCGTCCGAGAGCCTGATCCGCGGTTTTGCAACCCGTCCCGTTTTGGCAGAACGAACGGTGCAAGGGCTCCTGAGCGTTCGGATAATCCTCGTTCAGGAAGATGTTCCAGGCACCCAGGTCTGTCGCCATCGGGTCGGATTCCGACGCGAGCCTGCGGAACATGCCCCGTCGGTCCGGATGCGTGGCAGTCGCGGGCAGGTAGACATCCGCCTGTTCGTTGCGCGGCCCGACCGCCGGGATCAGCAGTTTCCAGAATGAGCCCTGCCCATGGATGGCTTCATATTCCACCTGGGTCACGCCGATATTGTGAAAACCGAAATCCGTGAAATGCGGGGCCGCATGACAGGATCCGCAGTTGCCGGCACCACGTCCGGGGGCAGGTTCCCGGTTGAAGAAGATCCTCAATCCCTGCAGCTCAATTTCGCCGAACCGGTAGGGCTGGTCATGGAATCGGAATCCACCGTCCTCCGTCGCAGGGTTGCGCTCCACGAATCGCAGTTCGCCGCTTTCATCAAGCGAGTCGATCCGCGCCAGCAGCCGGTCGCTGTAGTCCTCGTCCGACTCGTCTTCGTCCGGGCGGGCAGGCAGGCCGTTGATCGACAGGAACAGGTCGTAAGGGGAAAGGATGTCCGCTTCTGCGGAGAATTTCAGGTCATCGAGGTAGTGTCCGATCAGATCGGCTATGCCAACCAGAATCTCGTCGCAGGAGCTTTCCGAGACGTTAATGCGTCGCTCTGTCGCAATTCGATGTTCTTCGGGCAGTGCCTCCCCGGATGCCGAGACACCGGAGAACACTTCGGAGTAAGCCAGTCCGCTGAACTCTCCCGCCAGTTCGCCCGTCCCGTCGTCTTCCCGGATGATTTCGCAGGCATGGCGGGCGGCGAGAGCGCTCTCGTCGGGCAGCCAGCCCAGGTTACGCCCCGTGAGCGTGGCGATGACCAACTCCCGGGTCGAGGCGAATTCCCCGTCGAGGTGCAGAAGGAAAGGATCTCTCGGCGACAAGGAGCCCACCAGCACCGGTGAATTCCGCACGGATACGGATTGCCCGTCGTCCCGCTCGGGCAGGGGGCTCCGAGAGGCAAAGTCGTTGTAGGCACGCATGCCGAGTTCCTTCTGCCCGACATGCTCGTCCACCAGGTGGCAGGTCCGGCAGTTGTAGGACGATCCTTCGAACGGGCCTGGTGCGAACGGGATTTGGTAGGGCGGCAGCCCGAAGAACCGGTACGTCTTCTCCAGTTTTGGATCGCCCTTGTCAAGAGACTCGTTGATGCCGCCGCCGCGGGACACGAAATCATAAAAGCGCTGGGCGAAGCGGGTTTCCAGGAATAACCGTTCCCCGTGGAAGACTTCGGCAGTTGGAGGCTCCGCTTCTTCGCTGGCCTGAGTGAGGCCGCCAAGGCTCGCGGCGGCCACCACAGCGAGCAGGAGAGCCCGAAAGTTCATGGGAGGGATCAAGAACAGTGTGGGGCATGCCGGGGGCCTCGATTTTTAGTCGAGGCCCCCGGGTGAGTGGTGGAGCGTTCTATTGAGCAGGGGTCACCGGTTTTTCCACAGCGGGATACTTCAGGGTGACTTCACCGTCCAGATCCATGGCGTGCGGGTTCTCTTCACCCTTTTCCGTCAGGTAGGGATCCGTGTAGACGCCGTACTCGCCCGGCTCCAGCGTGTAGGTGACTTCCTCTTGGCCGTGCCCGGCATTCGCCAGGTATTTCGTTGGGTTTTCCCAGCTCTGGCCGTCCAGGTTCGCGTAGAACTTGATGTCAACCAGCACGCCGTCACACAGCGGCGTGACCTCCTCGTAATTCGTTGGCCAGCCGGCCGCGCCCGTGGTCTTCGGGTAGTTGCTCCAGTCGCCGCCTTTCAGGGGGCAGGCTCCGCCACCGCCGAACGCTGCGCGGTTGGGATGATGAACGCCGTAGACAGGTAGGCCCTTTGCCGCCGCCGTGGTCCCGTTCTCCAGATGGAACCGGGGCTCGTACGTCACCTCGGTCTTGACTTCCTGGCCGGTTTTCTTGACGTGCTCGTAGTAGTCGCCGACAGGACGGACGTACTGGAAGTCCCGGTTGTCCTGGTTGTCGAACACCGCGGTGATGAACAGGTAGGGCTCGTTGAAGAAGGGCCGTTCGATCAGGTAGAACTCCGCATTCGTCTTGCTGATATCCACAGACTGCCAGTCGACCGAGTTTTCATCCTCGCCGCCGACATTGATCCAGGCCCGGGCATCCGGGAACAGGTCGACGCGCAAGACTTTCGTATACAGCTCGTTGACATCGAGGCCGGCGCGTTTGCCGAGCGGGCCGATCTGGTTTGCTCCAGGCTGGCTGAACGAGTAGTCCACCGCCTTCCTCGCGTAGGGGTACTGGTTCGCCGACATCGTGCAGTAGAAATGCGGCAGGTCGATGGCTACGTGATCGTCATATTTGCCCTTGTACTTGGGGTGATGCAAAGGCACGTCGATGAAGTTCAGGTGCCCGTCTTCCGTCACTCTCTGGTGGGGGTGCTTGTACCCGCCCCAGCTTTCTTCCGGGATGTAACTGGCGTAGTCATTTTCGATCGCCGCCAGGTTGGCCTCGTCAAACAGGTCGGCCCCTTCCGGCAGTCCCTGGGCATCCTTCTTGCGGTATTCCCGGATCATCCCGTTGTCCTGCACCCGCCACAAACCATGCTTGCCTTCTCCGATCATCGTCATGGTCTGCTCCACGACGTTCACGAAACGGTAGGTGTAGTTCGTGTTCATGTATCCGGAGAAAACCGGAAGGTGGGGAATGCTTGAGTGCGTCGTCTTGGGGCGGCCTTCGCCGACCAGTGTTTTCTGCCCGTCATCCTCCCCGATAGCCTGATCGCTCGTGTAGTAGTAGGGGTCGCCCTTCGTCAGATCCTTGATATGACCGGCGTCGTCCCCGGCGTTCAGGGGGGCGGATGCAATCAGCAGCAGTGCGCCAGCGAAGCCGAGCACCGTTGGGTTTGTTTGTTTCATGGTTTAACCTCCTGCTTGATTTGATTCGTTCAGGGGGGAATTCAAAGTTCCCCTTTGGCTCTCTGTCCGCAGAAGAAGGCGAGGCCCGACGAATCCGACGTGAACGTGATCTTCGCGCCCTTGTCGAAATAAATGATGTCGCCCGCGGTTGCATGGAACGTCTCGCCGCCCTCTTCGGCCAGAGTCATTTCACCGGAAACGATGATTTTGACTTCGTTGTAGGTATAGGTGTACACCAGCGGATTGCTTTTTGCCAGACCGAACAGGCCGCAGGTCATCGGCGCGTTTTCGTCCGAAGTGGTGATGTCGGACAGGGCGGCTTCAATGCCTTCGATGCCCATGGAGGTCAGTTCCATGTCTGCGGCGCCTTTGTGGGTAGTCATTTTCGCCCCGCCGTGGCTGTCGGCGATAGCGGCGCCTGAGCAGGCCAGCATGGCCGAGACGAGCAGGACGAGAGGGGTTTTGTTTCGTGATTGCATGGGGTTTCTCCTAGGATTTGTTTGGATTATGATGCTTGGTTTGTGTCTGTCAAGTTTTGTTAGTAGTTCCCGCCAAATTTTCTGGCGTGGATCCCCAACGGCTTTATGCTTGACGTAAAGCAGATTTCTTCGGTAAGATGAGGCGGTACGATTGTGGCCGGGCCGGAAACCTTGTGATCGTCGACTTCTCGGATAGACGAACCGAGGCCTTCTACAGGGGTCGCCGTGTCGCGGCGTTTTCGGGTTTCGGCCGGGTCGCTTCACGCAAGCTCGACCAACTCGATGCGGCCGTTGGCCTCAGCGACTTGGTGAGACCTGGCAACCGTTTGGAAGCGCTCAAGGGTCGGCGCAAGGGGCAGTGGAGCATCCGCATCAATGACCAATGGCGGATCTGTTTCAGATGGCCCGAGGGAAGCCCTGGACCGACTGGCGTGGAGATTGTGGACTACCATTAGGAGGGAGGCATATGATGCGCGAACCTATCCATCCGGGTGAGACGCTGCGCGAGGATCTCGACGCGCTTGGTATGAGTGCGGCGGAGCTGGCGCGCCAGATCAAGGTGCCGGTCAACCGCATCACGGAAATTCTGAACGGTCGCCGTGCGGTGACCGGGGATACGGCACTACGCCTGGGACACTTCTTCGGCACGACGGGGGAGTTCTGGCTTAATCTACAGAAACTCTACGAGCTGCGGTGCGCGAAACAGAAGCACGGTGCCGCGATCGCCCGGTTGTCGGTCTTGGATGCCGACCGGAATCTGCACGCGTCAGGATGAGGATAAATTGGGGACTTGATATGGATTTGATTCGAAAGCGCGAAGCTGGGACATTATCCGAAATGACATCCCTGGCCTGTTGCTGGAGTTGAAAAATCTGCTGGCCACATGCGGGGCAAACCAGCAATTGACTCCGAGTAAAATCAGCCTCCTAATTTTCTATTCCGACGGAGTATTCTCGATATGGCGGGTTACGGCCTCAACGACATCAAGCCGGGTCTGAAGATCATGCTCGACGGCGCGCCGCACGTCGTGGTGGACAGCGAATTCTGCAAGCCCGGAAAGGGACAGGCGTTCACCCGGATGAAGGTGCGGAACCTCCTGACCGGTCGGACCAACGACAAGACGGTCAAGTCCGGGGATACCGTGGAATCCGCGCCCGTGCGGGAAATCAGCCTCCAGTACCTGTACGCGGACGGGGATGCGGCGGTGTTCATGTCGCCGGATTCCTACGAACAGTACCCGATCCCCACGTCCGTTCTGGGCGAGGCCGTCTCATGGATCCGCGCGCAGGATATCTGTTCTGTTCTGTTCTACAACGAGCAGCCGGTCAGCCTGACCCCGCCGCAGTTCGTGGAGTTGAAGATTACCGAGACGGATCCCGGTGTTCGGGGCGATACCGCATCCGGTGGCACCAAGCCCGCCACGCTGGAGACGGGCGCGGTCGTGCGCGTGCCCCTGTTCGTTGAAACCGGTGAGATGATCCGGGTGGACACCCGCAGCGGCGAGTACGTGTCCCGCGTCCGCGACTGAATTACTCGGCGCCGTCTTGCGGCGGCTCGTGAGTGTCGTCGGTTTCGCCTTCCGGGAGCAGCAGGGACTGGCCGTAGACCATGGCCTGGCCGGTTTCGACGCCTGGGTCCCACTGGTAACCCTGATGGCCGCTGAGCAGCACCACGGTCGATCCCAAGTGAAAGCACCCGAGTTCGTCACCCCGGCGAAGCTCGACGCTCGGGGTGTCGGCGTTGTATTGCCAGCGTGAGATCGACTGCCGCCGCGGCGTGACGGTTCCGCACCAGCTCATCTCGATAGAGGCCACGTTGACGGCCCCGACCATGACGACGGCGAAAGGGATGCCGTCCGGATCCTCGAACAGGCTCGCCACGCGCTCGTTGCGCGCGTAGAGTCGCGGGATGCGTTCCACTGCATAGGAAGCGACGGTGAACTGGCGTCCCGGGACGTGGCGCATCTCGACCAGGCGGCCGTCAGCCGGCATGTAGACCCGGTGGCAGTCGTCCGGGGAGAGGTAAAGGGTGGCGAACCGGCCCTGCGCGAATTCGGGGTGGGTGCCGCCGAGCAACTCATTCACGGTGAACGTTTGCCCCTTTGCCTGGATGATTCGGCCGTCTTCGATCTGACCGAATTGACTGACCCGGCTGTCGCAGGGCGCCGCCAGCACGCCCGGGTCCTCCGGCCAGGGCCGGACGTCCGGCTTCAGGGTGCGCACGAACAGGGCGTTCAGGGTCGGGTATGCTTCAGGGTCCTCGATTTCGGCGTCCTGCATCCGGAGGCCGAAAAAGGAGACGAATGACCGGATCAGGAGGTTCTTGGCCGCCGGGATCTCGATCCGGGAAAGCCAGTGGGTCGCGGCGGATAGCCAGTGATGCGGGAAAAAGTAAAAGCCCCAGGCTTTGAGATCAAGCAGGCGCATGCGCCAGGTGGGCCGGTCGGTCGAAACCATCAATCGAGACCCATCAGTTTCTGCAAATCTGCGGCGATGGCCGTCGGAGCCAGGGGCGGAGTGAAGACGCCGGCAAGCCGCGCCTCGGGGTCGACCAGCCAGGCGCTGCCGCTGTGGTCGACAAGATAGCCGGTGGCGAGCTTCTGTTTGGAATGAAAGGCGCCGAGTTGCTTTGCAAAACCTGCAATCGCCTTGGCATCGCCGGTTACTCCCAGGGTAGCGGGGTGGAAATGGCCTACGTACCGGGTCAGGGCTTCCGGAGTGTCGCGTTCGGGATCGACGGAGATGAACACGATCCGCACGGGCACCTCGCCCAGGGTTTGCAAGGCGGTGGTCAACTGCTGCATGGAGGGCGAGCAGATGTCCGGGCAGTTCGAATAGCCGAAAAACAGCAGACTCCAGTGGCCGTGGAAATCAGCCGGTTCCAAGGCTTCGCCGTCGTGGCGCGTCAATGAGAAGGCAGGCAAAGGCCGGGCTTGGTCCCCGAACACGGTGGCCGCCTCGTATTCTTCCATCTCGCCTGCTTTCCACCACTGGAAGCCTACGATCCCGGCGAGAACAAGGATCGACAGGAGAAGAAGAGAGCGCTTCAAGAATCTTCCTGAAAAAACGGAGCGCCCAGTTTATCAGTCAAGGTGCCAGACTAGCCCTGCGCTGAAGTTCCGGTGTGGAGCCGCACACCCGATGACCTCTTGGTAGGATTCGTCGAGAAGGTTTCGGGCCTCGAACAGGAGTTCCAGTTTTGGGGTCAGGCCATAACGTGTGGACAGGTTGATCAGGTAGTAGTTGCCAAGCGTTTTTCGTACCGCGGGAAAGCTTGAGAAATCGTCGTCCAGAAGTCCCCGCACTGTCGTGAAATCCAGCCGCGAGTGCCACGAATCCGAGTGATGCGCCAATGCCAGCCGGTATTGGTGCCGGGGTCGGCGGATCTCTCTACGGTCGGTCGCGCCCCCCGAATCTGGTTCGGTCGCATGCAGGTAGGCGTAGTGGGCAGAGACGGTCCAGTCCGGATGAGGGTCGAATTTCAGCTCGAGTTCCCCTCCCCAGCGTTCGGAGCGCCCGGCTTCGTTGGTGGCGGTAGGCAGCTTGGGGCCGTCGGAACCGTCCGGGTCGAAATACCCGTTGATTTTGTCGCTCAGGCGCTGGGTGAAGATGCTGAGGCTGATCCGGCAGCAGGCTCCGTTGGGGTTGTGTTCAATGCCGACCTCGGTATTCCGGGACCGTTCCGGTTGCAGATCGGGGTTGCCCTGGAAGGTATCCGGGAAATAGCCATAACGTTCGGTCAGGGTTGGGTTGGCGATGCCGCTGCCGCTGGCCAGGTAGATCCGGGTCGGCCTCCCGGGGAATTGGTAGGCGAAGGAGACGCGCCAGGTGTCGGCATCCTGGAAATCATGGTTCTTGTCGCGCCGGAGCGACAGGTCGACCGTGGCCTGGGGGTCGGGCTGCCAGTTCAGTGTCGTGAACACGCTGGAGGAAATGGAATTCAGGGGTTCAATACCCTTCCGGGTGTAGCGTTCCCGGCTCCATTCCAGGCCGGCTCCGAGGGTGCAGGAGTGACCGAAAAGGCAATCCTCGAAGTCGCGCCAGACCAGTTCATCGGCCTGGATGCGGCGCCCCTTGCTTTCGGTGGGGAAGCGATCCTGCCGTTGATTCATCGTCTGCAGGTAGCTGAGGTTTGCCTGGTGCTTGAAGGGACCGGTCCGCGTATGCAGGCTGGTGTTTAGATAGGTTCGACGGTTCCTTGAGGTGTACGGGGCGTCCGAAGGCCCGCCTTCACCTTCATCGTAGTCCGCATTTGCATGTGTACGACGGGCGGAGAAGCGGAAGTCGGTGTCGGCCGAAGGGCGCCATTGTCCGCCCCACTGCAGGGTGTTGTTCCGGTATCCGTCCCGCTCCGAACCTGTCAGCGAAATGTTCTCGCCCTGCGTCTGGAAGTGATGCGCGCTGGCCTGCATGCTGAAGCCCTCGGACTCGGTGGCAACCTGGAGAGTGGTCTCATGGCGCCGGTTCGAGCCGGACTTTTGGGTCAAACTGGAGTTGCCTCCCTTTCGGCTGATCAGGTTGATGATGCCGGAGATGGCGTCGCTCCCCCACAGGGCACTCGGTGCGCCCCGCAGGACCTCGATGCGCTCGATCCCGGCGATGCTCAGGTGGGCGAAGTCCACAACCCCGCTGGTCGGGTCGCTCAGCTCGATGTTGTCCAGCAGGATGCGCGTGTGATTGGATTCGCCTCCGCGCATCCTCACTGCTGTCAGCGTGCCGCTGCCACCACTCTGGCTGATCGAGATCCCAGGGATTTCTCGCAGTACGTCCGAAATAGTGGCTCCCGTCCCCCGCCAGTCGTCCAAGTCGATGACGGTGACGCTGCTGCCGACGGCGTGCAGGGGCTGGGGGATGCGCGAGGCGGTGATGATGATGGTTTCGATACCTTGCGCGGCGGGCAGGGAGGGGCACCAGAGCATCGAGAATGCGAGCAGTAGCAGGTTCTTCTTGGACATGTCGGCTCCAATCGAGGATCGCAGCAGACATGGAGGAACGGCACGGCGGAACCGCCGTGCGTCATCCCGGTGGCCCGCCGCAACCGTGACAATTCAGGACGGGGCCGGTCTCCGGGCTTGCGAGGATTGCTAGGACACTTCCTTCCCAGGCCGGGGCCCAGTGGCTTGCGTGTCCCTCTCGCCTACCGTTGCGGGGGCAGCGCCGGCTTTGCTGTTGCGCACCGGCTTCCCTGTTTCATCTGTCAGGCAGACACCCCATCCCGCAGGGTGGGAGCAGTTTAACACGTGGGTATGAGGGTGCCGTCAGCCTGCATTTGCAGCAGACGACAACTCTTCCAGGATGGTGCGGACGGCAGCCGGGGGGTCGTCGGCCTGCACCACCGGGCGCCCGACCACCAAGTAGTTGGCACCGGCTTCGGCGGCTTCTCTGGGGGTGACCGTCCGCTTCTGGTCGTCCGCGGTCGCGGCCGGACGGATACCGGGCGTGACGATCCAGAAATCCGGCCCGCATGCCTCGCGAATCTGTCGGGCTTCCCGGGCCGAGCAGACGATGCCGGAGAGACCGGCCTGCAGTGCAAGCTGGGCCAGTCGTACAACCTGTTCTCCAGAGGAACGCTGCCCGACGGCGTCCAGGTCCTCGTCGTCCAGCGAAGTCAGTACCGTGACGGCCACCACGTGGAGTTCATCCTGCGCCGCTTCGCGGGCCGCTTCCAGCATGGCCGGCCCACCGGAGGCGTGCACGGTGCACATCCACACGCCCATCTCCCGCGCGGCGCGGCAGGCGGCCGCCACCGTGTTCGGGATGTCATTGAATTTAAGGTCCAAAAAGATCTCGAAACCCTGCTGTTGCAGGTTGCGGATCAACTCCGGCCCGCCCTTGACGAACAGTTCGGATCCCACCTTGAGGCGGCAGTCGTCGGATGAGAGGTGTTGCGCAAAATCCACGGCCTCCTGGTTGCTCAGGCCGTCCAGGGCGACGATCAGGCCAGGCGCCGGATCCGCAGGCATTTGCTGACTTTAAACCAGGTAGGGACGGTGGGGTGTCTTTTCAGCGTAGGGCTCGATCGGCCGCAGGGTGTCCCACTGCTGGCAGCTCGGGCACTGCCAGAATAGCTTGTGTACCTGGAACTGGCACTCCGAGCATTCGTGGGTCGGGCGGTCGGCAAGGTAACGGTCCAGCGTGGTCAGGATCTGGCGCATGCTCTGCTGGTCGGCCGCGACCCGGTTCTCCGTGATTGCCTCCACGTACTCGCGCAGCAGTACCAGCGAGGATGGGTTGGATTGGAAAGTGCCGTCGAAAATCTCCTCCAGCCCGCTGTCGCCGTTCTGGCGCAGGTCTTCGACCAGTGACAGTACCGGGAACAGGGCATGCGGCTGGGTCCGCGCCTGATGCAGGAACTGGCGGAATCCGTCCAGGTCTCCCTGGTTCTGGTATGCCTTGTGGATGAGCCGGATGATCCGCGGCGCGAAGGCCGGGCGTTTCTCGTAGGCGTCCCGGTAGTGGCGGATGGCGGCATGGTAGTCGCGCCGCCGGCTTGCGATGTCGCCGAGCATGATGTGCGCCCGTGAGCAGTCGCGGTGATGGCCCAAGGCCTTGTGCGCATGCTGGACGGCCTGCTCTTCGCCGTTGCCGTTGGCCGCCGTCTCCAGGGCGTTCTCCCCTAATTCGCAGTAATACTGGGCGATGATTTCCTGCTGCGACCCTCCGTCCTCGCGTTCGATGTTGCGGGCGACGTGAATCGCTTTCTTCCACTCCTTCTCCTGTTCGTAGATTTCCCGCAGGTGGCACAGGGCTTCCAACTGGTGGCAGCCGGTGTCGAGCACGCCGCCGAGCAGGTGCTCGGCACGGTCGAACATGCCGGACTTCAGATAGTCCCGGGCCAGTTCCAGCAGTGCATCGGCCTTGGTCCGGTCGTCCAGGTCCGGGCGCGCGATCAGGTTCTGGTGCAGGCGGATGGCGCGTTCCACTTCGCCGCGCCGGCGCAGTAGGTTGCCGAGCACGATGTAGGTTTCGACGGTATCGGCGTCCAGGTCGACGACGTCGACGAACAGGTCGATGGCCTTGTCCGGCTGCTCGTTGAGCAGGTAGTTGATGCCCTTGAGGTAGTGTCCCGGGATCGGCTTGGCTTGGTGGCGCTGCATGTCGCGCCGTGCCGCCCACCAGCCGGTCAGCGCCGCGACCGGTAGCAGGAGCCAGAGCAGGGCGCTCATCATGTCAGGCCTCGTGAATCGGCATGCGCCGCAGGTTGCGGACTTCCTGGTACACCAGATCGTATTGGCGCTGCAGGCGGGTCAACTGGAAGCGGTAGCGCAGCACCATCCAGCCGCCGAGCCCCATGGCCAACACCAGCCCCAGCCCCAGCGTGGCCAGAAGCGCGAATCCCAGCTGCAACGTGTACTCGGCGAAATACAGGTTGATGCCGACCGCTTGCGGGTTGGCCATCACCAGCATCAGCCCGAAGGCCATTACCATCAGGAAGATGAGAAATGCACCTAATCTGTTCATGTTGGGTGCCCCGAAAAGAGGGACCTATGACTATAGCACGGCTGGACCGGATTTTCCCTCGCAAGTCGGCGGCGGGAAGCGTGCCGGGACTACTGGAACAGGTCGCGCAGTTTTTCGCGCAGGCTCTTGCCGGGCTTGAAATGGGGCACGTGGCGTGTCCCCAACATGACGTGGTCGCCGGTGCGGGGATTGCAGGCCATGCGCGGCTGACGTTCGCGCAGGCTGAAACTGCCGAAGCCGCGCAGCTCCACCCGGTCGTTCTGCGCCAGGCCTTCGGCGATGTGATCGAAGACCAACTTGACGGCCTCGTCCACGTCGCGTGGGGACAGGTGCTTCTGCTTGGCCGTAATCCGGTCGATCAACTGGCTGCGGTTGATCTGGGAGGCGTTGGTGCGAGCAGGCATGATCTCGGGTCAGGTTCAGGAATCGTCGTCCTTCCGGCCCACCAGTTTATCGCGAAGTATGCCGCCGAGCGATTTGCTGATCTTGGGGGCGGCTTCCTTGTAGTCCTTGACCGCCTGTTTTTCCTCTGCCTGGTCCTTGGCCCGGATCGACAGGCTCAGGTGGCGGTTCTTGCGGTCGAACGACTGGATGACGGCCTCCAGGGTGTCGCCGACCTTGACTTGGTTGCGGGCGTCGTCCACCGATTCGTCCGACAGTTCGGAAGCCGAAATCGAGCCGGTGATGTGTTCCGCCACCTCCACGGTGACGGTGCGGGCCTCGACTCCGGTGACCGTGCAGGAGACGGTCTGGCCCTTGGGGTGTTTCTTCAGCCAGCCCTGCACCGGGTCGTCCGCCAGCTGTTTGATGCCGAGCGAGACCCGTTCGCGTTCGACGTCGACGGACAGCACCTTGGCCTCGATCTCGTTGCCCTTGCGGTATTCGTGGATGACCGTCTCGCCGGGTTCGGTCCAGGACAGGTCGGACAGGTGGATCAGGCCGTCGATGCCGCCTTCCAGGCCGACGAAAATGCCGAAGTCGGTGATCGACTTGACGGTGCCGGTCACCTGGGCGCCCTTGCTGTACATGGCGGCGAACGCCTCCCAGGGGTTGGCAATGCATTGCTTCATGCCGAGCGAGATACGACGGCGTTCCAGGTCGATCTCCAGCACCATCACCTCGACCGCCTCGCCGAGCGTCACCACCCGAGACGGGTTGGCGTTGCGCGAGGTCCAGTCCATCTCCGAGGCGTGCACCAGGCCCTCGATGCCGTCCTCGATCTCCACGAAGCAGCCGTAATCGGTGATGCTGGTCACCGTGCCCGGAACCTTGCTGCCGACCTCACAGCGGTTCGTGATGTTCTCCCACGGGTCTTCCGTCAGTTGCTTGATGCCGAGCGAGACCCGGCCACTTTCTTGGTCGTAACTCAGGATCTTGACGTCGATCTCCTGGCCGACCTCCACCACGTCGGACGGATGCTTGATGCGCCGCCACGCCATGTCGGTGATGTGCAGCAGGCCGTCGACGCCGCCCAGGTCCAGGAAGGCGCCGTATTCGGTCAGGTTCTTGACCGTACCGCGCACCACGCCGCTCTCGGAGAGCTTCTTCAGGATGGCGTCGCGTTCGGCGCTGTGCTCGGTCTTGAGCACCGCCCGGCGGGATACGACCACGTTGTCGCGGCGCCGATCGATCTTGATGATCTTGAATTCCAGCTCGCGGTTTTCCAGGTAGGTGGTGTCGCGCACGGGACGCACGTCGACCAGCGAGCCCGGCAGGAAGGCGCGGATCGAGTTGAGGTTGATGGTGAAACCGCCCTTGATCTTGTTGACGATGGTGCCGGTGACGTTGGTGTTCTCCTCGTAGGCTTTTTCCAGTTCGCTCCAGATCCGGATGCGCTTGGCGCGTTCCCGTGACATGCGGGTCTCGCCGTTGCCGTCCTCGATGGCGTCCAGGGAGACTTCGACGGTGTCGCCGACTTCAACTTCCAGCTTGCCGTCGGGGCCGGTGAACTGCTCGGCCGGGATGAAGCATTCGGATTTAAGTCCGGCGCTGACCACCACCGAGTCGGGACGGATGCCCACGACGGTGCCGTCGATGATCGAGCCGGCCCGCATCTGCAGGTATGAAATATTCTCTTCGAGAAGTTCCGCGAAGGATTCGCTCATGAATGGGTGCCCTTGTCTGATTGAGTTAATATTCCGGGCAGGCAGGCCCGGGCCTTTGCATGAACCTCCTCGATCGAACACGCGCTGGTGTCGATCAGGATGGCATCGGGAGCTTGTATCAAGGGCGATGCACCCCGCCGCATGTCTTGAAGATCACGCTGATTCAGCTCGTCGATTAGCGTATTAAGTCTAGCATTGATCCCCATTTCCTCCAACTGCCGCTGCCGGCGGCGCGCCCGTTCTTCCAGCGAGGCGGTCAGGTGGATCTTCAGGCAGGCATTCGGGAAAATCACGGTTCCCATGTCGCGGCCGTCGGCCACCAGCCCGGGCATGCGGCGCGCCGCACGCTGGTGATCCAGCAAGGCGCGGCGGACTTCCGGATGCACCGAGACGCGCGAAGCGACGTGCCCGACCTCCGGCTCCCGGATGCGGGCCGTGACGTCGACTCCGTCGAGCAGGAGCCGGATCGATTCCGGCAGGGTCTGGGTCTCTATCCGCAGACCGCGGGCGATTTCGCTGCAGGCGCCGGCATCGTCCGGGTTTGCGCCCCGCTCCAGGACGGCCAGCCCGATGGCGCGGTACAAGGCGCCGGAGTCGAGGTAGTGCCAGCCCAGTTCGTTCGCGAGGTTCCGGGCCAGGGTGCCCTTGCCGGACCCGGCGGTCCCGTCGACGGCGATGACGGGGACGGTCTCAGGCATCGTGCAGGCGCATTCCGGCCTGCCGCGCGAGGCCGGAGAATCCGGGGAATGAAGTCGCCACCCACCGTACGCCTTCGACGACGATCGGCTCCGAGGCCGCCAGCGCGGCGACGGCGAAGGCCATGGCGATGCGATGGTCTCGATGGCTTCGGATCGTGCCTCCTCCCATGGGCCGGCCGGTGATGCGGACGGAATCGTCGCCGACTTCGACCGGCACACCCAGCGTGCTCAGGCCTTCCGCCATGGCGGCGACGCGATCGCTCTCCTTGATTCGCAACTCGCCGACCCCGGCCAGGGTGGTGGTTCCCCGCGCACAGGCGGCGGCAATGCACAGCACCGGGAACTCGTCGATCGCATTGGCGATCAGGTCGGGACCGATGTCGGTGCCGGTCAATGCGCTGCTGCGCACGGTGATGTCGGCGACCGGTTCCCGGCCGACCGGATCGACGGCGTCGATGTCCACTCCGGCACCCATCTGCCTGAGGACCTGCAGGACCCCGTCGCGTCGCGGATTGACGCCGACGCTGGGCAGTTTCAGCTCGGAGTCCGGCGCGATCAGCGTGCCGACGATGAAGAAGGCGGCGGCCGACAGGTCACGCGGGACGGTGACGTCGGCGCCGTGCAGGGCTTGTCCGCCTTCGATGCAGATTCGGGCGCCGTCCACTTCGCAGTCCGCACCGAACAGCGGCAACATCCGTTCGGTGTGATCCCTCGACGGCACCGCTTCCGTCAGGCAGGTGCGGCCCCGGGCCTGGAGCCCGGCCAGCAGGAGGGCGGATTTGACCTGCGCGCTTGCGATCGGCTCGTCGTACGCGATCCCCTGCAGGGGCCCGCCGTCGATCCGAATCGGTGGGCGGCCGGAATCGGTTTTGATTCGCGCGCCCATCTCCCTCAGGGGGCTCGCGACCCGTTCCATGGGCCGTTGCGACAGCGAGGCGTCTCCGGTCAGTGTGGTGGGGAAGGGGCGGGCCGCCAGCAGGCCGCACAGCAGCCGCATGGCCGTCCCGGAATTGCCGAGATCCAGCGGTGCCCCGGGGGCCTGCAGCCCGTCGAGGCCGCGCCCTTCGACAAGCCAGTTCCCCGGTGAAGTCTCCCGGATCTCCGCGCCGAGTTGGGCAAGCGCCCGGGCGGTCGCCCGGCAATCCTCGCTGTCGAGCACGCCGTCCAGCCGGCTGCTGCCTTCGGCCAGGGCGGCAATGAGCAAAGCCCGGTGGCTGATGGACTTGTCGCCGGGCAGGGTGAGGGTTCCGCGGATCTGGCCTCCCGGTTCCAGCCGCCAGCCGTCAGTCATGCCCATCGGGACGCAAGGTGTCTCGGGTCTTCTTCGCGGTCGTGAACGAGCCGTGCAGCACATCGGATTGCCCGTTGTGCAGGGCTTCGATCAGTTCGCCGATGCGCCCCTGGAACTGTTCCAGGATCGGCGTCAGGTGCTCGCGATTGGCCTGGCAGATATCAAGCCACAGTTCAGGGTTGCTGGAGGCGATGCGAGTGAAGTCGAGCAGGCCGCCTGCAGCATAGCGCTTCAGTTCTTCGGGCGGGAATTTTTCGGTGAGCACTTCCATCAGGGCGTAGGCCAGGACATGCGGGAGGTGACTGATGCCTGCGAACAGCGCATCGTGCGTGTCTGCATCCATGCGTTCGACTTGGGCGCCGAGCTGCTCCCACATCCAGCAGACCCGGTCGACCTTGCCGGAATCGGTGCCGTCGACGGGGGTCAACACCACGCGGCGGTCGCGGAACAGCCCGCTGTTGGCATGCTGCGCCCCGCTTTTCTCGGTCCCGGAGATCGGGTGGCCGGGCACGAACCACGAGGGAACCCGACCGCACGCCTGTTCGAGCTCGCGCAGCACGGGCTTCTTGATGCTGCCGACATCGGTGACCACCTGATGCTCGGCAATGTGCGGCTTCAGGTCCCGGCAGACCTCGGCGATGGCAGAGGGTGGAGTGGCCAGAACGATCAGCTCGGCCTCCCCGGCCGCGGCCTCGGGCGTCGGGTGGGCGGTGTCGATCAGGTCGAGATCGCGCGCCTGCTCCAGCGCCTGCGGGTCCGAATCGTAGCCGTGGATGGCATGCACGGCACCCGCCGCGCGTAGTCCGGCCGCCATGGAACCGCCGATGTGCCCGACCCCGATGAGTGCCAGGGAGGTGCTCATGATTGCCGCCATGCGTGCAGCGCGTCGATCAGGATCCGGGTCTCATCGGGAGTGCCGATGGTGAAGCGCAGCCAGTCCGGGAGCTCGTACTCCGGCAGCGCGCGCACCAGGATCCCACGTTCGCGCAGGTAAGCCACGACAGCCTGTGCCTGATCACCGAAGTCCAGGGTCAGGAAATTGGCGTGCGTGCCCAGCGGGCGCAACTGCAGTCCGTGCGCCGCCTCTAGGAGTCGCTGCATGCCTTCGGCATTGGCGGCCCGGCTGTGCGCCACGTGTTCCTCGTCGCCGACGGCGGCCACCGCCGCTTGCTGCGCCAGGGTGTTGACGTTGAAGGGTTGCCGCACCCGGTTGAGCATCGCGACGACTTCGGGGTGGGCCAGCGCGTAACCGATGCGCAGGCCGGCCAGCCCGAAGATCTTGGAGAACGTGCGGGTCACGATCACCTGCGGATATTCCAGGAAACGCCCGGCCGCGGGGATCGGATCGCGGTATTCGGCGTAGGCCTCGTCCAGCACCACCAGGACCTGCGGCGGCAGGGCCTCGATCAAGGTCCGGATCTCGTCGTCCGTGAGCACGGTGCCGGTCGGGTTGTTCGGGTTGGCGATGAACACCACGGCGGTGGTCTCACTCACGCGCTCGCGCAGGGTTTCCGGGTCATGTCCCAGCGGCTGCTCGTGCTCAGCCGGGTGCGGGGCCGAAATTCGCGCTTCAGCGCCTGCCGCCTGCACCACCAGCGGGTAGACCACGAAGGCGTGCCGTGCGAATGCGGCGCTGCGGCCTGCTTCCAGGTAGGCGCATGCGACCAGGTCCAGCAGGTCGGACGAGCCGTTGCCGAACAGCAGGCAGTCGGCCGGGCAGTCGTGACGGGCGCTCAGCACCTCTCTCAACGCGTGCCCGTCGTTGTCGGGGTAGCGGGACAAGTTGGCGGGCTCGGCCAGGGCGGCCAGTGCCTTGGGAGAGGGGCCGAGCGGATTCTCGTTGGAGGCCAGGCGGCAGACTTGCTCGTCCACGGTGCTGGGGCGCGCACCCGGCACATAGGGGGCCAGGCCCTGCACGCAGGGGCGTGCGGCCGCGACGATGCGCCGCAATGCCGCGGCATCGGAGTCGGTAGCGGTCATGAGATCAACCCAGTGCGCAGGGGTAGGAGCCCAGGATCTTGCAGAATGCGGCGGCCTCGTGCAGGCTTTTCAGCGCCTGTGCCACCTCGGGGTCCTGTTGGTGGCCCCGGATGTCCAGGAAGAACACGTATTCCCAGTTGATGGCCTGCGTGGGGCGCGACTCGATGCGGGTCAGGTCGATGCCGGCATCGGCCAGCGGGCGCAGCAGCCCCAGCAGCGCGCCGGGCTGGTTGTGCGCCGATACCAGCACGCTGGTCTTGTCTTCGCCGGATGGTGCCTGGTCGTGCAGGCCGAGCACCAGGAAGCGGGTTCGGTTGTTCGGGTTGTCCTCGATGTTGGCAGCCAGGATCTTCAGGTCGTACTGCTCCGCCGCGGCGCGCGAGGCGATGGCCGCGGTGTCGGGATGATCGGCGGCATAGCGGGCAGCGGTGGCATTGCTGGGGTCGCTGATGCAGTCCAGGTTCGGCAACTCCCGGTTCAGCCACTGCCGGCACTGGGCCAAGGCCTGCGGGTGCGCGCGCACGTAGCGCAGGGCCGTGCGGTCTTCGCTGCCAGCCAGCAGGTGGTGGTGGATCGCTAGTTCAACCTCGCCGGCGATCTTCAGTGGCGACTCGATGAACAGGTCCAGCGTATACGCGACCACGCCGTCGGTGGAATTCTCGACCGGCACTACCCCGTATTCGGACTGGCCGCTTTCTACCTCGCGGAAGACCTCGGCGACGTTGTCGTGCGGGCTGATTTCCGCGGCATGGCCGAAGTGGCGCTGGGCGGCCTGGTGGGTGAACGTGCCTTCCGGACCGAGGTAGGCGACCTGGGTCGGGTGCTCCAGTGCCAGGCAGGCCGACATGATTTCGCGGAACAGGCGCATCATTCCGTCGTCCGACAGGGGGCCGGGATTGGTTTCGCGGATACGGCGCAGGACCTGCGCTTCGCGTGCAGGGTCGTAGAACGCGCCAGCCGACTGCTTGGCGCGCGCCGTCTCAAGCGCCAGAGCCGCACGGCGGCTGATGCGCTCCATGATTTCGGCATCCAGCGCATCGATTTGCTGCCGGGCCGATTCCAGTCCGTGATTCTTCATGCTTTGCGCTCAAAATCCCGCATGAATTCGACCAGGGCTTCCGCCCCGGCTACAGGCATGGCATTGTACAGGCTCGCTCGCATGCCGCCGATGACTTTGTGGCCGCGCAGCCCTATCAGGCCTGCGGTTTCGGCTTGCTGCAGGAAGGGGATTTCCAGCTCCGGGTCCGCCAGGGTAAAACAGACGTTCATGCGCGAGCGAGCACGGGGGGCGATGGGGTTCGCATAGAACGAACTGGCGTCGATGCAGCTGTAGACGAGATCGGCGCGGGCCTGCGCACGCCGCTCCATCTCTTCAAGTCCTCCCTGGTCGCGGATCCAACGCAGCATCAGCGCGCTGACGTACCAGGCGTAGATGGGAGGCGTGTGATAGAGGCAGCCGGTGCGGGCCTGGACTGCATAGGACAGCCCCGGGGCCAGTCCGGTCTCTTCGCGAAGGCAGTCGCGCCGGATCACCAGCACGGTGAGGCCGGCCGTGCCGAAGTTCTTCTGGCTGCCGGCGTAGCACAGCACATACGGGCGGATGTCGGACGGCCCGCTCAGGAAATCCGAGGTGCGGTCGCATACCAGGGGGCAGGCCGCCTGCGGGGTCGGCATCGACAGGCCGGTCAGTGTTTCGTTGGAGACATAGTGCAGGAAATCCAGGCCATCCGTGTCGGCGGGCGAGAGGTCGGCATAGTCTGCCGGGTCGGGAGATTCCGGCAGGACGCGAACGTCGCGGAGTTTGCGCGCTTCTGCGATGGCCTGGCGGGACCAGAAGCCCGAGTCGACCAGGCCAAGCCGGTCACCCGGAGTGCTCAGGTTCTGCACCCACAGGGCGTAGTGCACCCGTGCGCCGCCGTTCAGGAACAGGACTGCGTAGTCGTCGGGGAGCGCAAGCAGGGTGCGCAGGTCGCCTTCCGCCTGCTCTGAGATAGCATTGAAATCCGTGCTGCGGTGGCTCAGCTCCAGGATGGAACGGCCGTGCGGGGGGAAGGAGCGGACGGCCTGTGCGGCCTCGGCGACGACTTCCGTTGGAAGCTGGGCCGGTCCGGGCGCGTAGTTGTAGCGTGCCGAAGCGTCCTCAGTGGACAACCGGTCTGTCCTCTGTTTCGTCGTCGTCCAGTGGCTCGACGCAGACGACCCGGGTCAGCAGTTCGCCGTTGCGCAACTCGATCAGCCGGACGCCCTGGGTATTGCGCCCCACCACTGAAATCTCGTCGATACGGGTGCGCACCAGGGTGCCGCCGTCAGTAATCAGCATGACTTCCTGGCTGGGTTCCGCCTCCACTGCCCCGACCACCCGGCCGTTGCGCTCGGAGGTGCGGATGGAGATAACGCCCTTGATGCCGCGGCCCTTTCGCGGGAAGTCGGTCAGTTCGGTGCGCTTGCCGTAGCCGTTCTGGGTGGCGATCAGCAATTGCCGCTGGTCTTGCGCTTCGGGGTCGATCACCGCCAGGCTGATGACCTTGGCATCCGGTTCCAGGCGGATGCCGCGCACGCCGGTGGAGGAGCGTCCCATGGCGCGCACGGTGCTCTCGGAGAAGCGCACCACCTTGCCGTTGTCGCTGAGCAGGAGGATGTCGCTGCTGCCGTCGGACAGGGCGGCACCCACCAGTCGGTCATCGTCGCGCAGGTGGGCGGCGATGATGCCGCAGCGCAGGGGGCGGGAGAACGCGGACAATTTAACTTTTTTGACGGTGCCGTTTTGGGTGGCCATGACCACATAACGGTCGTCGCTGAACTCATGCACCGGCATGATGACACTGACCTTCTCCTCCGGCTGCAGCTCCAGCAGGTTGACGATCGGCCGCCCGCGCGCAGTACGCGAGCCCTGCGGGAACTGATAGACCTTGAGCCAGTAAACCCGGCCGAGACTGGTAAAGCACAGAACCGTGTCATGGCTGCTGGCGACAAACATCTGCTCGATGAAGTCCTCCTCCTTGGTGGAGGCGGCGGCCTTGCCGCGGCCGCCGCGGCGCTGCGCGCGATAGGTGTCCGGCGACTGAGACTTGGCGTAGCCGTGCCCGGAGAGGGTGATGACCCGGTCCTCCACCGGGATGAGATCCTCGTCCTCGATGTCGTAGTCCACATCCTCGATTTCGGTGCGGCGCGCATCCGCGTACTGCTCCTCGATGGCGACCAGTTCGGAGCGGATCACCTGCATCAGCCGCTCGGGGTCGGACAGGATGGAGAACAGCTTGGCGATGAGGTCGAGAACCTCCTGGTAGTCGTTGCGGATCTTCTCCTGCTCCAGGCCGGTCAGGCGGTGCAGCCGCAACTCCAGGATGGCCTGGGCCTGGACTTCGGACAGGCGGTAGCCATCCTTCTGAAGCCCGAATTCCTTCGACAGCCCCTCGGGACGGGACGCCTCGGCACCCTTCTGTCCCAGCAGTTGCGCCACGCCGCCGGGCGGCCAGGCGCGTTCCATCAGCCCGGCCCGGGCGGTGGCGGCGTCCGGCGACGCCTTGACCAGCGCGATGACCTCGTCGATGTTGGCCAGCGCGACGGCGAATCCTTCCAGGCGGTGGGCGCGACCGCGCGCCTCGCGAAGGTCGAACAGGGTGCGGCGGGTTACCACGTCGCGCCGGTGGCGCAGGAACGCCTCCAACACGTCGCGAAGGTTCACGACTTCCGGCTGGCCGTTGACCAGGGCCACCATGTTGACGCCGAACGACTGGCGCATCCGCGTCTGCTGGTACAGGTTGTTGAGGACGACTTCGTGGATCGCTCCCTTCTGCAGTTCGATCACGATGCGCATCCCGTCCTTGTCCGATTCGTCGCGCAGAGTGCGGATGCCCTCGAGACGCTTGTCGCGCACCAACGTCGCGATGTGCTCGATCAGCTTGGCCTTGTTGACCTGGTAGGGGAGCTCGGTGACGATGATTTTCTCGCGCCCCTTGGCATCCTCTTCAACCTCGGTGCGGGCGCGGATCATGACCCGGCCCCGTCCGGTGGCATAGGCGGCATGAATCCCGCCGCGACTGATCAGTCCGGCGGTCGGGAAGTCCGGCCCCGGCAGGTGCGCCATCAGGCCGTCGAGGTCGATGTCGGGGTCGTCGATCAGGGCGATGCAGGTGCGCACCGTCTCGCCAAGGTTGTGCGGGGGAATGTTGGTTGCCATGCCGACCGCGATGCCGGCCGCGCCGTTGATCAGAAGGTTGGGGACGCGGGTCGGCAGGACGGTGGGTTCCTGCTCGTTCCCGTCGTAGTTGGGGCTGAAGTCCACGGTTTCCCGGTCGAGGTCGGACAACACCTCGTGCGCGATGCGTGCGAGGCGCACCTCGGTGTAGCGCATGGCCGCCGGCGAGTCCCCGTCCACCGAGCCGAAGTTGCCCTGGCCGTCGACCAGCATGTGCCGCATCGAGAACGGCTGCGCCATGCGCACCATGGTGTCGTACACCGCGGTATCGCCGTGCGGGTGGTACTTGCCGATCACGTCGCCGACCACGCGCGCCGATTTCTTGTACGGCTTGTCCCAGTGGTTCTTGAGTTCGTTCATGGCGTACAACACCCGGCGGTGTACCGGCTTGAGGCCGTCGCGGATGTCGGGCAGGGCGCGGCCCACGATCACGCTCATCGCGTAGTCGAGATACGACTGGCGCATCTCGTCTTCGATCGTGATCGGCAGGATTTCGGAGGTTTGTGAGGGGTCGGGATCGCTCATTCTGAAGGGGTTTTCCGGGGGTAAAAATACAAGGGATCTTGGGCTAATTTTCTAGCCGATAATTTTACCAGAAATCGCGGTTTTATGCACCTTTTTCAGGGGGGGTCGGCCAGCCATTTGAGGGGGCGGATTCGAGACCCTGCGCAAGAGCTTAAGGACAGGGGGAATCCCGCCCAAATGCGGGCTTTTTCAAGGGGCTGGAGGGGTGGTGGCTATGGGTGGACTCGAACCACCGACCTTGGCATTATGAGTGCCACGCTCTAACCAGCTGAGCTACATAGCCAGGTGCGCGCGCATTATATAAGCAAAATGCCTGTTGGTCGCCTTTCGCTATTCGGTGTGGCGGGCCAGCACCACGATCCGGGGAGAGGTGATGGCGGCCACCGACATGCACTGCCCGTCCTTGAGGACGGCCTCGCCGGAGGCCAGGTCAATGTCGACGTCCTGAAAGCTGAGGCGTTGTCCGGTTTTCGAGTTGAACGCCTTGTAGACCGCCTCCTTGGCACAGAACAGGACGCGGCCTTGAAGGGTTTCGGAATCGTATTTACGCTGCTCGCCGGGCGTCGAGATCGTCTCCATGACCTTGGGGGGCAGGGGTTCCGCCGGTTCGACGTCGATGCCTATATAAGAGGAACCGGTGGACGGCATCACGGCCGCGACGGCGACCTGCTGGTCGTGCGCCAGGGAACCGACGATGCCGGCGGGCCACTTCGGAGCCCCGTTCGGCAGCCGGGGCAATTCGATATCGGGCAGGCCCAGTTCCTTCAGGAGTTCCCGCGCCACCCTCCGGACCGCACCGCTTTGCCTGCGGACTTTCAGGGTGGCTTGTTCGCGGCCCGCGCGTTCGATCGGGAAAAGTGCGTCTTCGTCTCCCGGCATGATGATGCGGTGCCCCAGCAGCAGATTGGGCATTTGCAACGTCTGCAGGGCCTGTGCCAGCAGGGGATCGGTTGCCGCCTCATCCCCCGGTCCTGCAGCGGAGGGCTCTGTCCTCTGCTCAGCCACTTGAAGCGGAGCCACGAAAGGCTGATTCATTGATTCCGTAGAGCCGAGACACGCTTTCGGCAAACGCCGCCTGCCCCCCGTAGCTGGGATGCCGCACCGGATGGTGCTCCAGCCCGAATTCCCCGAGAGTGTCTTGGGCATCCTTCCCGATTGCCACAATGCGGCGGGGCCGGAGGGCATCCAGCAGGGTGAAGAACATATCCTGGCAGGCCCGGCGCTCGGCCTGGGTGTGGCGGCGGTTTGACAAGGGTTTGCCGGGCTCGAATGGATGCAGGGGGAAGATGTTCCAGAGGAAAACGGGTCGATCCACCCGGGCAAGCATCTTCCAGACCACGGCCGCAGTTCGCTCCGCGACGGGCGGGCCCTTGGTGGCGCGACGTAAGGCGAGGTCGCCGTAGGTTTGGGCGAGGGCGGGGAGGTGCGCTTCGTCGGTCAACGGCAGGCCGGTGCGGCGTCCGCCACGGTAGCCGAGATCCCGGGCGACCCAAAGGGAATCAATGTGCGTATGCAGTGCCGCGTCAAGCAGGGCGCGCAGGTTGGCGCGGCGCCGGAGGTCCGCATCGGCCCGGTCGCACAGGCCGCATCGCTCGCTGTACGGATTGAAGACTCCGTCGAGGCGGATCCGGCTCAAGGCTTTTACGAAAGAGCGAGGGGTCATGGGCGCATTAAAACATTTGAGAATCCCGCGTCCATCTACAATCCGCTGGTAGCGCCAGCCTAATCAATATGGAAGCAAACCCGAACGAGTCGCCATTCCGTCCCATTCCCTTTGCGTTCGAGGGACGCACAGAGGACTATTTCGCGATCTGGATCGTGAACCTTCTGTTCACGATTCTCACGCTCGGGGTGTATTCGGCTTGGGCGAAGGTCAGGCGGCTGCAGTTCTTCTACGGCAACACCCGCCTGGCGGGCGACGGGTTCAGTTATCTGGCGCGTCCCGTCGTCCTGCTGCGGGCCCGGATCCTGGTGCTCGCCGTCCTGTTGCTCTACTTCGCGGCATTCTGGTTCTCGCTTTCGGCGGGTCTCTTGCTGACCCTTGGGCTGATTCCGGTTTATCCCTGGGTGGTTCACCGTTCGTTGCGCTTCAACAGCCGCATGACGGCATGGCGCAACGTGCGATTCGATTGGCACGGGACCTATCCGCAGGCATTCAAGGTATTCGTCCTGTGGCCGGTCGCCAGCGTCCTGACGCTGGGCGTCGCATTTCCTTTCGCGGCTCGCGCCATGCGCGAATACCTGGCCAACGGCCAGTCGTTCGGACATGCGAGGTTCTCGGCGCGCACGGATGTCGGAGAGTACTACCTCGCCACGGGTGCGGCACTTCTGGTCTTCCTGTTTGGCGGCAGTGTGATCGCGGCGATTCTCGGCGTTGCTCTGGAGCTACTGGGGGTCGGATTGGGGTTCGACGGCTTCGCGGCGGAGGGGGCCGAACTGGTTGCCTTGCTGGCGGCGCCGCTGGCAGCCTATGCCGCGGGCGATTTGTTCATGGCGCTGACGCGGAACATCGTCGTCAACCGGCTTGCCCTTCACCCGGGGCACCGCTTCGATTGCAGTCTGTCCGGCATCCAGATGATCTGGATCAGCATCACCAACATGCTGGCTATCCTGTTGTCGTTGGGCCTGTTGTGGCCGTGGGCGCAGGTGCGCCGCTGGCGTTATCTGACCAATGCCATGGCCGTCCGCCCGCTCGATTCGCTTGAACAGTTCATCGACTCACAGCACGCCGCAGGGGTCGCCGTCGCTTCCGAGTACGCGGATTTTGAAGGCTACGAGGTCGGATTGTGAGTGTGCGCGGAAAGCTGTACCAGGGCGGCACCACCCTTGCCCAGGAGGCGGCACTGACGCGGGCTGAAAGCGGGGAATTCACCGCGATCGTCTCCTCGGAGGGCAAGGCCGTGACTCTGGGCCGCATGCAGAGCGTGACGCCCCGTGTCGCGGGTTCCGATCGGCTGATGTATTTTTCCGACGGTTTCGCGTTCAGCACGGATGACCACGAGGGACTCGATGCACTGTTGCCGGAAGGACGGGCGCGGCGGAATCGCTTTCTCGTTTTTTTCGAGCAGACTCGTATCGGCTATGCGCTGGCCTTGTTGATCCTGCTGCTCGGGCTGGTGGTGGCCTACCAGGTCTTCCCGGCCTGGTTCTCCGAGATCATCACCGACCTGATCCGCTTCGAGTTCATCCCGTTCGAATTCGACCGCGACGAAGGAACCTGGGCATTCCTGTCCCGCCCACTCCCGGCTGGCTAGACAAGCCGCTGAAATTACAAGGATTTTAACCGGGAAAATATCCAGAATGCCTTGATTTCCGAGGCTTTTAGCGCGTTGCATGCTAAACTCGCGCAAACCAGTTCCCATTCCCTCCGAAAATGGAATTGACGAGGGGTTTTTACAGACTCAAGGTCGGAATAAATAAGGCTGACTGACCGGAACACGGAATCATTATGGATGCAATTACAATCCAAATCGTTTCGGCGGTAGCCATCCTGGGCTTCATGTGGAAGCTCCACCAGGAAGTCAGCGATCTGCACAAGGACAATGTCGCCCTGCACAAGGGCATGGCCAATCTGCGCCAGGATTTCGGCAAAGACATGGCCGATCTGCGTCAGGAATTCGGCAGGGATACTGCCGACCTTCGCGAGCGCATGGCCAGGGTGGAAGGCCTGCTGGAAGGCTTCGTCGGCCGTCCGCAAGAATCACAGTCCTGACAAAACAGTGCTGCGCATCGGCGCGGTCGAGTGTCCTAGCGGCGAAATTATCCCCGTCGGAGCCCGACAGCGCCTGTAATATACTTGACAGGCTTAGACACTTTCTATGCCCATGGAAACGCCATCATGCCTATGAGCCGAGTGCCAAAGGATAGTTTGTACCGTCCCGAATTCGAGCGGGACAGCTGCGGCTTTGGCCTGATCGCGCAGATGGACGACGAGGCCAGCCACGACCTGGTGCAGACCGCCATCCGCGCCCTGGAGCGGATGACCCACCGCGGTGCCATTGCTGCCGACGGCAAAACCGGCGACGGTTGCGGCCTGCTGCTCAAGATTTCAACCAAATACTTCCGGGCGGTCGCGGAACGCGACGGCATCGAGCTCGGCGAGAACAATGCGCTGGGCATGGTGTTCCTGAGCCAGGACGAGGCCCGCGCGCAGGCGGGCCGGGAAGCCCTTGAAAAATATCTGGTCGAGCAAGGGTTCCGGCCCCGCGGCTGGCGGCAGGTGCCGGTTAATCCCGAGGTGCTCGGTGAACAGGCCCGGGTCTCGATGCCGCGCATCGAGCAGTTGTTCGTCGACCTGCTCGGCAGCGACCCCCAACACAGCGATGCACCATTGCTGCTGGCGCGGCGGAAGGCGGAGCGGGCGATGGAGGACGACCCGGATTTCTACGTTTGCAGCCTGTCGTCTAACGTGGTCAGCTACAAGGGCCTGATGATGCCGGAGTGGCTGCCGCATTTCTACGCCGACCTCAACGACCCCGAACTGACCTCTGCGATCTGCGTCTTCCACCAGCGGTTCTCGACCAATACGCTACCGCAGTGGGCGTTGGCGCAGCCGTTCCGCTACCTGGCGCACAACGGCGAGATCAACACCATCCGGGGCAACCGGAACTGGGCCGAGGCCCGGGCGCACACGTTCGACAGCGGCAACCTGCCGGGCCTGGAGGAGCTGAGGCCGTTGGTTTCCGCGGAGGGTTCGGATTCCTGCTCGCTGGACAACATGCTGGAGATCCTGCATGCCGGGGGTATCGACATCTTCCGGGCGATGCGCCTGCTGATCCCGCCTGCCTGGCAGAACGCGGAGGAGATGGACTCGGACCTGCGGGCGTTCTACGAGTACAGTTCCATGCACATGGAGCCATGGGACGGTCCGGCCGGGATCGTGCTGACCGATGGCCGTTATGCTGCCTGCATCCTGGATCGCAACGGACTGCGACCGGCCCGCTACGTCATCACCCGGGACCGGCGCATCATGCTGGCTTCCGAGATCGGGGTGCACGAATTCGCGGATGCCGACGTGGTGGACAAGGGACGACTGAGACCGGGTGAAATGCTGGCGGCCGACACCCGCACGGGCGAGCTTCTGACCTCCAAGAAAATCGACCGCATCAACAGTACCCGGAACCCTTACTGGCAATGGCTGCACGAAGGAGCCCGGCATACCCGTTCCCTGGTCAACCACCGGGTGCCGGAGTGGGAGGCGTTCTCGCGCGAGGACCTGCGACGCCACGAGAAGATGTTCGACATCAGTTACGAGGAACGCGAGCAGGTGCTGCGGGTCTTGGCCGATGCCGGGCAGGAAGCGGTCGGCTCGATGGGCGACGACACGCCATTGCCGGTGATGTCTGGTCGGACCCGGTCCCTTTACGACTACTTCCGACAGCAGTTCGCGCAGGTCACCAATCCTGCCATCGACTCGCTGCGCGAGAAGATCGTGATGTCGCTGGAGACCTGCTTCGGTCCCGAACTCAACCTGTTCGAGGAAACCCTGAGTCATGCCGTACGGCTGGTGTCGGAGTCACCTGTGTTGCCGCACAAGAAATTCGAGCACCTGAAGGCGATCGACGACTCCAACTACCGGCCGCTTTGCATCGACCTCAACTACGACGAGCACCGGGATCTCGAGGAAGTCGTGCGCGAGATCGCCGCGAAGGCGGTGCAAGGAGTCAAGGATGGCAATGTGCTCATCATCCTGTCCGATCGTGATATCGCCCCGGGTAAGGCTCCGGTGCATGCGCTTCTGGCGACAGGTGCCGTGCACCATGCGCTGATCCACGAAGGCCTGCGCTGCCAAGCCAACATCATCGTCGATACCGGCACCGTGCGCGACCCGCACCATTTCGCGGCATTGATCGGCTACGGTGCAACCGCGGTTCATCCCTACCTCGCGCTTCAGTCGCTGTCCGACATGGTGCGCCAGGGCGAGATCGACAGGGACACGTTCTCCGTGGTCGAACGCAACTACTGTCGCGGCATCGACAAGGGTCTGCTCAAGATCTGTTCCAAGATGGGCATCTCGGCCGTCACCAGCTACCGTGGCGCGCAGTTGTTCGAAGTTGTGGGCCTGGCCAGCGAAGTGGTGGACCTGTGCTTCGTGGGATCGGTCACCCGCATCGAAGGGGCCGGTTTCGAGGAGCTGGCCGCCGACCAGCGGCAACTCGCGGCCCACGCCTGGAGCCGCCAGGATCTGCGGCAGGGCGGACTGCTGAAGTACGTCCATGACGAAGAGTACCATGCCTTCAACCCGGACATCGTGCAGGCTCTTCAGGCGGCTGCACGCAGTGGCGACATGGAGGACTACCAGGTGTTTCAGGGCCTGGTGAACAGCCGCGAGCCGATGGTGCTGCGCGACCTGCTGCGGTTGCGCGAGGATATCGAGTCCATCCCGATTGAAGAGGTGGAGCCGGTGGAGGAGATCACGCCGCGCTTCGACTCGGCCGGCATGTCGCTGGGTGCGCTGTCGCCGGATGCGCACGAGACCCTGGCGGAAGCCATGAACCGCCTGGGCGCCCGCTCCAATTCAGGAGAAGGGGGCGAAGACCCGGCGCGTTACGGGACTTCCCGGACTTCCAAGATCAAGCAGGTGGCTTCCGGGCGCTTCGGCGTGACGCCGGAGTACCTGGTCAACGCCGAAGTCCTGCAGATCAAGATCGCGCAGGGCGCCAAGCCGGGCGAGGGCGGCCAGCTGCCCGGCCGCAAGGTGAACGAGATGATTGCCCGGTTGCGCTACTGCAATCCGGGCGTGACCCTGATCTCTCCGCCGCCGCATCACGACATCTATTCGATCGAGGATCTGGCGCAATTGATCTTCGACCTCAAGCAAGTCAACCCGAAGGCCCTGGTGTCGGTGAAGTTGGTGGCTTCCGCCGGCGTGGGCACGATCGCCGCGGGGGTGGCCAAGGCGTATGCGGACCTGATTACGATATCCGGCTACGACGGCGGGACTGGAGCCAGCCCGCTGACCAGCATCAAGTACGCGGGCAGTCCGTGGGAGATGGGAATCAGCGAGGCGCAGGTGGCGTTGCGCGGCAACAACCTGCGCGACAAGATCCGCCTGCAGGCCGACGGCGGCATGAAGACGGGCCTCGACGTGATCAAGGCGGCCATCCTGGGTGCGGAAAGCTTCGGCTTCGGCACTGCGCCGATGATCGCCATGGGTTGCAAGTACCTGAGGATCTGTCATCTCAACAACTGCGCCACCGGGGTCGCGACCCAGAACAATATCCTGAGGCGCGACCATTTCATCGGCGAGGCGGACATGGTGGTCAACTACTTCACGTTGGTCGCCGAGGAGACCCGGGAGTGGATGGCGGCGCTGGGTGTGCGGCGTCTGGTCGACCTGATCGGGCGCACGGACCTGCTTGAGATGAGCTCCGGCATCACGGATCGGCAGCACGGCCTGAGCCTTGAACCGCTTTTGTCCGACGGTGGCATCCCGGCCGACACACCGCGCTACTGCCAGACCGAAAGCAACCCCTCGTTCGACAAGGGGGAGTTGGCGGAGCAGATGGTGGAGGATACCCGCGAGGCGATCGAGAACATGACGGGTGGCGAATTCCACTACGAGGTCAACAACACCAACCGCTCGATCGGCGCGAGGGTATCGGGCGAGATTGCGCGACGCCACGGTGACCACGGCATGCGCGCGGCACCGCTCGTGATTCGCCTGACCGGTACGGCAGGCCAGAGTCTCGGGGCCTGGAATGCGGACGGCCTGCATCTCCACCTGCAGGGAGATGCCAACGACTACGTCGGCAAGGGCATGGCGGGCGGCAAACTGGTGTTGCGTCCGAGCCCGGATCTGTCATTGCCGACGCACAAGACGCCGATCATGGGAAACACCTGCCTGTATGGCGCGACCGGGGGCAAGTTGTTCGCCGCCGGGACTGCCGGCGAGCGCTTTGCCATCCGGAACTCCGGCGCCATGGCCGTGATCGAGGGCGTGGGCGATCATGGCTGTGAATACATGACCGGTGGCGCGGTCATCATTCTGGGTTCAACCGGGGTTAACTTCGGAGCCGGCATGGCCGGCGGGTTTGCGCTGGTGCTGGACGAGCATGAGGACTTTCCCAAACGCTGCAACGGAGAGATGATCGAATGGCGACCCCTGACCTCTGAAGGTTGTGGAGACTACGTCCAATACTTGCGCGGGGTGCTGATGGAATACAGCGGTGAAACGGGCAGCACACGGGCACAGCAGATCCTGGAGCAGTTGGAGGACTGGTTGCCGCGAGTCTGGTTGGTGGCCCCGAAGGAGGCACGAATCGAAACCCTGCTGGACGGGTTCCGAGAGGCAGCGTAGGTCCGGATCCGGCCCCATACTCGTTCCGCCATGGCCGGGCGCATCCCTTCCGAATTTATCCAGCAACTGCTGGCACGGGCGGATCTCGCCGACCTGATCGGGCGCTACGTCCCACTTAAGAAAGCCGGGGCGGAATTCAAGGCCTGCTGCCCGTTCCACAACGAAAAGACTCCCTCGTTCACGATCAGCCCGAGCAAGGGTTTTTATCACTGCTTCGGCTGCGGCGCGCACGGCACCGCGATTTCATTCCTGATGGAGTACGGTCGGTACTCGTTTCCCGATGCGGTCGAGGAACTGGCCAAACAGACCGGGATGGAGGTCCCGCGAACTGGCGGGAGTGATGCGCCGCGCCAGGAACTTGATCCGCTGTACGATTGCATGGAAGCGGCGTGCCAGTTCTATCAGAAAGAACTGACCCGCTCCAAGTCGGCGCAGGCGTATGCGCATGAGCGCGGCCTTTCGGGCAAGATTTGCGAAGAGTACCGGATCGGCTTTGCGCCGCCGGGTTTCGAGAACATCGGTTCAAATCTGTCGAGGCGGTTTTCCCGGGAGTTGCTGTTGAAGGTGGGCCTGTTGTCGAAAAAAGATAACCGGATTTATGACAAGTTTCGCAACCGTTTGATGTTCCCGATCCGGGATTCGCGCGGGCGGGTGCTCGGGTTCGGCGGACGGGTCATCGACGATAAGGACAAGCCCAAGTACATGAATTCACCGGAGACCCCGCTGTTCCACAAGGGACGCGTCTTGTACGGCGTGCACGAACTGCAGCAGCGCCGCGGCAAGATCAACTACCTGATTTTGACGGAGGGGTACATGGATGTGGTCAGCCTGACGCAGGCCGGCGTGCGGAACGCCCTCGCCACTCTAGGCACGGCCACGACCGAGGATCATGTCCGGCAGATGGGACGCTTCTGCCGCACCTTCGTATTTTGCTTCGATGGGGACCCGGCGGGTCGGGCTGCAGGCTGGCGCGCGCTTGAGAGCTTGCTGCCGGTTCTGCGCGAGGGCGATGAGGTCCGCTTTGCGCATCTGCCGGAGGGAGAAGACCCGGACAGTTACATCCGCGCCCATGGCATGCCTGGCTGGAAGGAATTCATCCGGGGGGCCACGCCGCTGGAGGAATATTTCTTCACGCACCTGGAGCAAGATCTGAACTTGGATCTGGCGTCCGGAAAATCGGCGTTGGTCGCAAAGGCAAAGCCGTTGTTCGAGAAAGTCGGCGCCCCGGTCTTCCGCGACCTGATGATCCGGAAGCTGTGCGACACGACCGGGCTGAGAGAAGATCAGTTGCGTTTGGAGCCGTCGGTTTCAGACAAACCGGACGCACAACGGCCCAAACCGACCCCGCCCGGGCGGCCGTCGGCGATACGGGTGATGATTCGCCTGTTGCTGGAGTATCCCGGGCTGGCCCGTCTGGCGCCGTCGCCGGAAGACCTGAAAGCCATTCCGGTCCCGGGATTTGATCTGTTCGCCAAGATTGTAGAACTGGCGCAAGGGAATCCCGACATTAAGGCGGGTGCAATCCTGGAGTCATTCCGAGGCCAGGATGCGGAAAAGCACCTGAACAGCTTGATGCGCTGGACGCCGGTAGAGTTGTCTGGAGTGAAAGAGGAGAGGGATGTTCATGCTGTCTTCGAGCAGGGCATGCGCCGGTTCAGGCTCCAATGGGTCAGACAGCGGATCGGCTTCCTGGAGGCCAAGCAGGCCGAAGAAGAGGTCCTCGGCCAGGCGGAACAGGAGGAATTGGCGAACCTGCGCAAGGAACGCGCCGAACTTGCACGAACCCCGGGCAGGTAGCTTTTCTCAAGTCACTTGGTTGCTATCTCCGGCGAAAGCCGCGCCAGGAAAAAGTGGATGTCGGCACTCAGAACCGGCGTTTGAAGCCGACCGTGATCGCCCAGTACTCAATGTTGTCCATTTTGACTCGATCTACGAAAGGCGTGACTCCGTCCACATGCACCGGTTCGTGATCGCGGATCTGGTTGTACGCCGCGCGGTCCTTGAAGTCATCGAACTGTGCCCAGCGCAGCTTGATGCCGACGGAAGTCTGATCGGTCAGGGCATAGTCCACGCCGGCCAGCAACTGAAACCCGAACAGCGTGTCGGACAGTTCCGTGTCCGTGGAGCTCAGGGTGCCGGCGGCGTTCTCCCGCCATTCGAGCCACGAATCCCCATCCCAGCCGTATTCGCGTTGTGTCGCCGGGACGTCCGGGGCCACGCCCAGGTAACCCTCGTCCTCAGTCTTGCGCAGGAACCGGCGCTCGTATTGCATCCGGACTCGTGCCCATCCGGCGCCGATACCGACGTACGGCGTCCACGGGGATTCCGAGGCGAAGTCGTAGAACAGGTTGGCGAAGTATTGCCGAATGCGGAAGTCCGATATCCATTCGTAGGGCGGGGCGGCCTCGCTCCACTCTCGATCCTTGCTGGCGAGACCCGGGTGGGTCGAGGCGGTGATGATGGGGTAGCTGGCCGAGTCGGGTTCGACGTGCATGAATTCCAGCTCGAAGCGAAGTCGGTCCCGGACATAGCCCGCGTGGAGGCCGGCGGCCAAGCCGCTGCCCGCGTCAAACCGGGAATTCCATTTCTCCCCGGGGTCGCCAATCCTGCAGGCAGGATCGTTGGCGATCGCCCCGGATGGGAGAGTCGCGGCACTGTACATCTGGACATCGCAACGCGTCGGATTGCTCCGTCCGGTGACGATGGAATCCAACGTGCGGGAGTCGGCCAGGCCGAGATCCGCGCCGACATAGAAGTCGGCGTGCGCGGCGGCCAAAATGTTCATGCCGAGCATGAAGACGCACAGGCGAAATGGGATTGCGTGGGGCATTTCGGGGGGTGTTTTCGGGTGGTGGATATCCGCTATTATAGGGCAGGGCGGCGGATTCCAGAATATAAAAACCCCTATGAAACAATAACCTATGCGCCTTGCCGAATGCGGTAGAATAGTTTCCCGTAAACCCCGATAACGAATCATAACTAGGGGTTGATTGTATGGAGGGAGTCCTCGAAATCAGAGACGGGTGCAATACTCCGGAGCAACTGCTCCGGAGCCTCGCGTTCGCCCGCTACCTGAAAATCTACAAGGAAGAGTTCCTCGCGGACCTTCTGCACCGCGATCATAATCTCGACGAAGCCCAGCACAAGGCAGACTTGATCCGCAGCATCACGCTGCGGGACATCAGCACCATCCTGGACTCCAATCACTTCGATCCCGAAGAGTTGGAGCATGCGCGCGCGGTTGTCAAGTTCCTGGACGGCGGCTTCCATCACTTCCGCAACGCGAGTTACTCGCGTCTAGTGCGCCTGCAAAACGAAGTCGTAAGTTCCGGTACGGAGAGCCAGAGCACAATCAAGGACAAGGTCACGGAGAAAGCCGCCGAGTTGAACGACTTGATCCTGGAGACGCGCCGCCGGCTGCTGTCGCAGGTCGGGCTGGGCTACGGAGTGCGCCGTACGCCGGGGATGGACGCCTCGCCGAACGTGACGGCCGGGGAGATTTCCGGACACTACTGCAACATTCCTGCGCCTTACAGCATCCTGTGCCATGTGCCCCTGACCATGGCGGCGGACATCCGCACGGGAGTGGATTACCGCACGCCAGCCAACCGGCGTGCTTATCCGTTCTTTCAACTGGACCACAACCCGCTGCACATCGAGGACTTCGACCCGGAGGTCTGGGTGTCGGTCCCGCTACGGGTCGGGCGCTGGCTGATCATCGCCTACATCCACAAGTCGCGCGGCTGCATCGAGATGGAGCCGGGCCTGCTGAACCTGTTCCCTTTCGCCGACGTCGAGCAGACCTTCCCGGCGACGCGCCCCGACGGCCTGTTCTTCTTCGGAGATCCGAACGGGAAGTTCGGCGAGGATCTCGGCTATTACTGGGACGAGGAGAACCAGCTGCTGATCGGCTTGGTGCCGGAACACGACGAGTACAAGTATTTCGGCTACTGCAAGAAGCCCATCCTGACCCTGCACAACGTGCTCGCGATCCGCGCGGGCGATGTTCCGCTGCACTGCGGTTGCACCCGCTATATCGTGGGCTTCGAGGGCGACGAGCCGTACATTTCGGAGATGCTGATCAAGGCGGACGACATGGGCCGGGCCGTGCTGGAACGTGCCAACGGCTCGGCGTTCCGCCGACCGATCTTCTACGGCACCGAAATCGGCGCCTTCGCTTGCCTGGACGGCTTCAGCGAGCAGGCGAAGCTGGCCATGGAGGGCCGGGAGGTCGGCTACAACAACCACATGGGCTCGAACGCGCGGCAAGTCGTGCCGGTGGCCGAGGAGTCCGAAGTGGCGCTGGGCAGTAACCTGGACGTGCTGCTGTACCTGAACAACTTCGACATCAAGGAAGAAGGCGAGTCCTGTATCGACACGGAGATTCCGGTTCCCGAGGCCATCGAACATTTCCGCAAGGGTGAACGGGTCGCCGCGGGCAGCACCCAGACGCATCGGGGCAAGAAAGAGGCCAGCTACTGGGCCAATCCGTTCCCGACCCTGATGAGCAACGACGGCGATGTGCTGCACCCCGATCTCTACGAACAGTTCAGCGAAACCGAAGCCTCTTTCATGAAGGACGTCGAAGCACTGGTGGAGCGCGAGGAAATGTATCTCGGCGTTGCGTACAGCCAGTTGATGGCGGGGGTGTACGAGGGCGTCGAAGACGGCGACGTCACGCGTTGCGGCTTTGCCAACCGGGAGGAGATCGAGCAGGTCGCTCCGGAGCGCTTGGCGCACGAACTGATCCAGATGGTCAAGCAGATTGCAGTAAAGAAGCGCGAGCGGCTGAACGGCGATGCCCGGGAAGTCGATGTCACGGTGGCGCTGGTCGGCGACAGCCGCACCGGCAAGTCGGAGACCGGAGAGAAACTGGAAGGCGTCCTTGGATTGACGCTGGTCTGAGAAATCTTCTTGAAGATTGCCCCGCTGTTCGGCGGGGATAATTTTTAAACGTTCCTACATCTGCGCGATTCGCTCGCGCTGTTCCGTAAGTTGTGCATGTGCGGTCTCCAGTTCCGCCAGTCGCTCTCGCTCTTTCTGCACGACCGATTCCGGGGCGCGTGACACGAACTTTTCGTTGTCCAGCTTGCCACGGACCGCGCCGAGTGCGCCGTCCAGTTTTTTCAGTTCCCGATCCAGCCGGGCCAGTTCGGCCTCGCGGTCGATGAGGTTGGCAAGCGGAATCAGCAGACGCATGTTTCCGATCAGTACCGTCGCGGCTTCCGGGGTTGTTTTACCCGGCTCCATCCAGCGTATCGACTCTGGACGCGCGAGATTCTGGATCCAGGCCTGAGTCGCCTCGAAACGTGCCTGGTCCTGCGCCGTCCAGTTTTCGAGAAGCACGGGGACCGGACGGCCTGGGGCGATGTCCATCTCGGCACGGGTCCGGCGGATTCCGCCGATGAATTCCTGCAGCCAGCGCATCGTCTTGAGGGTTTCAGGATCCTCCTCGATGTCTTCCGCTTCGGGCCAGTCGTGGGTCATCAGGAACGCGTCCCCGTCGTCTCGGCGCTGCGGGAGTTGCCGGTGCAGTTCTTCGGTGATGAATGGCATGAACGGGTGCAGCAGGCGCAGAATCCGGTCCAGCGTCGCGTACAGGGTATGCAGGGTGGATTGCACGGCGTCTTCCGGTGCTTCGTCGTTCAGGGTCGTCTTCGTGAATTCCAGGTACCAGTCGCAGAAGTCGTGCCACACGAACTCGTACAGGGCCTTCGCGGCCAGATCGAAGCGGTAGGCGCTCAGGTGCTCGGACACTTCTCGGGTAACCCTCTGAGAACGGGCCGCAATCCAGCGATCCGCCAGGCTGGCCTCGGCCGAAGGCGCCGATTCATCCAGTTGCTCGGCGTGCATCAGCGCGAAGCGCACCGCGTTCCAGAGCTTGTTGCAGAAATTCCGATAACCCAGCACGCGTGGCAACTCAAAGCGTACATCGCGCCCGAACGTCGCCTGCGTGGCGAAGCAGAAGCGCAACGCGTCGGTTCCGCAGGCCTGGAAGCCGTCCGGAAATTCCTGGCGGGTGATCCGTTCGATCGAGGTAGCCTGCTTCGGATCCATCAGGTCGTCGACGCGTTTCTTCACCAGCGCTTCCAGGTCGATGCCGTCGATGACGTCGATCGGGTCGATGGTGTTGCCCTTGGATTTCGACATCTTCTGGCCATGCGCGTCGCGAACGAGGCCGTGCACGTAGATGTCGCGGAACGGCACGTCCTCCATGAAGTGCAATCCCATCATGATCATGCGCGCGACCCAGAAGAAGATGATGTCGAAGCCCGTGACCAGCACGCTGGTCGGGTAGAAGTGCTCCAGCGCCGCGTCCTTCCGGGGCCAGCCGAGCGTGGAGAACGGCCACAGCGCAGAGGAGAACCAGGTGTCCAGCACGTCCTCGTCCTGGCGCAGCGGCGCATCGGCCGGAATCCGGTACTTCTCCCGGACCTCCTGCTCGTCGCGCCCCACATGAGGCGTGCCGTCGGCGTCGTACCAGGCGGGGATGCGGTGTCCCCACCACAACTGACGGCTGATGCACCAGTCCTCGATGTTCTCCATCCAGTCGTAGTAGGTCTTGCTCCAGTTCTCCGGCACGAAGCGGATGCGGCCATCGCGGACTGCCGCCAGCGCTTTGTCGGCCAGCGGGCCGGTGCGGACGTACCACTGGTCGGTCAGGTAGGGCTCGACCACGGCACCGCTGCGGTCGCCGCGGGGGATGGTCAAAGCATGCTCCTCGGTGCGCGCCAGCAGGCCCTGCGCTTCGAGGTCGGCCAGGACCTGTTCGCGCGCCTGCTCCCGGCTCAGGCCCCGGTAGGCCTCGGGCGCGCCCTCGCCGAGGTGTGCGGTATCGGTGAAGAGGTTGACCAGCGGCAGGTCGTGGCGCTGTCCCACCTGGTAGTCGTTGAAGTCGTGCGCCGGGGTGATCTTCACGCAACCGGAACCGAACTCCGGGTCCACGTAGTCGTCCGCCACGATCGGGATGTCGCGGTCGGCCAGCGGCAGGCGAACGGATTTCCCGATCCATTTCTGGTAGCGGGGATCGTCGGGATGCACCGCCACCGCGGTGTCGCCCAGCATGGTTTCCGGGCGCGTGGTGGCGACCACCAGTGCTTCGTCGGAGCTGGCGATGGGGTAGCGCAGGTGCCACAGGTGTCCCTGTTCCTCGGAGGCGATCACCTCAAGGTCCGACAGGGCAGTGCGCAGCACCGGATCCCAGTTGACCAGCCGCTTGCCGCGGTAGATCAGGTCCTGGTCATGCAGTTGCACGAAGACTTCGCGCACCGCTTCGGACAGTCCCTCGTCCATGGTGAACCGTTCGCGGGACCAGTCGACCGAAGCCCCCATCCGGCGCAACTGCCGGGTGATGTGCCCGCCGGATTCGCGCTTCCAGGTCCAGACCTCTTCCACGAAGGCGTCCCGGCCCAGTTCCCGGCGCGTCCGGCCTTCGCGTTCCAGCTTGCGCTCGACCACCATCTGGGTGGCGATGCCGGCATGGTCGGTCCCTGGCTGCCACAGGGCGGCACGGCCCTGCATCCTCCGCCAGCGGGTCAGGATGTCCATCAGGGTGTCCTGGAACGCGTGGCCCATGTGCAGGGTCCCGGTCACGTTCGGGGGCGGGATCATGATGCAGAAGGGCTCGCCTTCGGCATTCGGCGCAAAGGCGCCGCTGTCTTCCCAGCGTTGCCGCCAGAAAACTTCGATCCGTTCGGGGTCGTAACTCTTATTCATGTGGCGGGCCGCCCGGTGGGAGCGGGGGCGCGACGCCCTACTTCGAGATCTCGTGGAATTCCGGCTCGACGCCGTTCTCCCGGTATTGGCGGAAGCGCGCACGACCGTGGCTTTTGGTGTCGTCGTCCGGACCCACCACCTCGGCCACGCGGCTGAACGATTCGTACTCGTCCGGCATGTCGTCGGCCAGGTTGATCAGGACATCCCGCTCCTGCGGCAGCCATTCGTCATGGATGGTGACCCGGACGTGCGGGCTCGGACTTTGACCGAGGCTGTGCGGCAGGAAGCTCTGGTCGCGGAAGGTCCACATCTGGGTATCCAGCGATTCGGCGGCCTGCGGGTCCGGGACCCGGACGTGAACTCGGTGGCCCTGGGCCACGGCCTTCTCCGCGATCTGGCAGGCGACCCGCTCGCGATGGCCGCTCTTGATGACGTAGAAGTGGACGCTCTGCATGGACTTAGGACTTTTGGGCGTCCCGCATCAGGAAGTGCGTCAGCAACGGCACCGGCCGGCCGGTCGCGCCCTTGCTCTTGCCCGTATGCCAGGCGGTCCCGGCAATGTCGAGATGCGCCCACGGCGTGTCGCCGACGAAGCGCGACAGGAAACAGGCGGCGGTGGTAGCGCCTGCATAGCGCTCCCCGATATTGGCGATGTCGGCGAAGTTGCTGTCCAGTTCGCCCTGGTAGTCGTCCCACAGCGGCAGCGGCCAGACCCGGTCCCAGCTTTCGCGGCCAGCGGCGATCAGCGCGCGTTCCAGCTGGGTCTGGTAGGTAAACAGCCCGGACGCGTGCTTGCCCAGGGCGTGCACGCAGGCGCCGGTCAGGGTGGCGATGTCGATGATCAGGCGCGGCTTGAACCTGAGGGCGTAATCAAGGGCGTCACACAGGATCAGGCGGCCCTCGGCATCGGTGTTCAGGATCTCCACGGTCTGGCCGGAGGCGGTGGTGACCACGTCGCCGGGCCGGGTGGCTTTCCCGCCCGGCATGTTCTCGGTCGCCGGGATGATGCCGACCAGATGCTGCGGCAGGTTCAGCGCCGCTGCCGCCTTGAGCGTGCCGAGCACGCTGCCGGCGCCGCACATGTCGAATTTCATTTCGTCCATTGCGGAACTGGGCTTGATGGAAATCCCGCCCGTGTCGAACGTGACGCCTTTGCCGACTAGGGCGATCGGGGCCTTCGTTCGGACTCGGCCGCGGTACTCGATGATGATCAACTGCGGTTCTTCCGCGCTGCCCTGCGCCACGGCAAGGAATGCGCCCATGTTGCGTTTTTCCAGTTCGCGGCGACCGAACGACTTGACCGAGAAACGCGAATCCTCGCGAATCAGCGAACGGGCCTGGCGGGCCAGGTAGCCCGGCGTGCAGAGGTTTGGCGGCAGGTCGCCGAGTTGCCGGGTCCAGATCATTCCGGACGCGATCGCCACGCCTTGGTCCACAGCCTTGCGGACCTTGGCCCGGTTCGCTTTGGAGGCGAGGATTGAGACGGACTCCAGGGGGGTGGCCGGAGGCTTGGCGGAGGGCTTGGTTTCCTGGAAGACATAGGCCGCATTTTCCAGCGCCAGTGCGGTTTGGCGCGCATTCCACTGCGCGTTCCTGCCGGCGACCCGGACTTCGCTACTGGCGAGCGCTGCCGTCACCGTAGAGTCTTTGTGCAAAGTCCGCGCGATCTGTTGCAGCGTTTTCAGAAAGTCGTTTTCCCCGACCTTGCCGGCCTCCCCGAAGCCGGCCAGCAGCAGGCGCGCGGCCTTCAGCCCGGCGGGGCGATACAATGCATGAAGTGTTTCGGCCTTGCCTGCGGCATCCTGCTGGGACAGGAGGTCGCTGACCGCCCCGCCCGTGGCCCGATCCATGGCTTGGGCACTGGGGGTCATCTGACCGTTTTCGTAGACACCGACCACCAGGCAGTCGCAAACGATTTCCGCGGGTGAGGCGGTGACGACGGAATACTTCATGAAGAGAACCTAGAGGCCACGTGTGACGGATTCGAATTTTAGCAAACCGCGTCTGTCGATTCTGGACCGCTATCTGACCCGTGAACTCTTGCGGGCCGCGTTCGCGGTCACCATCGTCCTGCTGTTGCTGATCGCCAGCAAGCTCTTCATGCAACAACTCGGCTACCTGATGGAGGGCAAGTTCTCCACCGGCATCGTCTACGAGATTCTGGCCAACAAGCTTCTCGCGTACTTCGTCCATATGCTGCCATTCCTGATGCTTCTGTCATCCGTGCTGGCGCTCGGCCGCATGCATCGGGACGCCGAGATGACGGCCCTGCACTCCTGCGGCTATTCCGATGCCCGCCTGCTGTTTCCCATGGCGGTGGTCGGCATCCCTCTGGCTATCGCGCTGGGCGTGATGAGCCTTTACGTCACGCCCAGGCTGTCGCTTGAAGCGGAACTGGCCCACCATAAGGCCCGTTTGGAGGCGGGATTGGATTTGATGCAGGAAGGGCGTTTTATGCAGACCCGGAACGGACGCTGGGCGTTGTATGCGAGCCGAACGGACGGGCAGGTTGCGAAAGACGTGTTTTTCGCCAGTTATGAGACGGAATCCCAACAGGTCCATATCGAAACTGCGGCCCGGGCCACCCGAACCCTGGACAAGGAGGAGGGCGTCTATGTGCTGGACTTCGAGGACGGCCGATGGCACAGCGGCTGGCCGGGCGACGCGGACTTCCAGACCATGAAATTCGACCGACACCTGCTGCGGGTCAACATGGCGCCGCCTCCCGGCGTCTGGACGCAGACCAAGTACATGATGCCCGGGCAGTTGTGGGAAGACGGCTCCGCGGCGGCCCGGGCGGAACTGCAATGGCGATGGTCCCTGCCGGTCTCGCTGCTTCTGATGCTGGCGCTGGCCATTCCGCTTTCGCGCAGTTCGGTGCGCGAAGGGAAATACGCCCGCGCCGCCTACGCCATCGCGATCTATCTGGTTTACGCGCAGTTCCAATTGCTGGCGACCAGCCAGGTGCGCGGTGGCAATTGGCCTGCCTGGGCGGGCGTCTGGTGGGTGCATGTGCTGATGGCCCTCGGCGTCGTTCTGCTGTATCTACGGGCGCGGCGGAGCCGGGCATGAGTATTCTGACCCGCCACCTGATTTGGCGCGTACTGGTCGGAATCAGCCTGGTGGCGCTGGTCGTGGTGACGATCCTCACCTTGGTGGACCTGATCGACGAAGCACGGCGGGTACGCCCGGGAGGCTACTCGTTCACGGACGCCCTGTGGGTCATCGTGTTGACCACGCCGCAGCGCGTCTACGAGGTGCTGCCGGTCTCGGTGTTCATCGGTAGCCTGCTGAGCTTGGGTCAACTGGTTGCAGACAATGAAATGACAGCGCTGCGCGCATCCGGGATGGGTGCCTGGTGGTTATCCGGGAGATTGCTGGCGGTGGGCCTGGTCCTGGCGCTGGCGACCATCTTCATCGGCGAGAAGATCGCTCCGGTGGGCGTGGAGGCAGCATGGGACATCCGGCAACAACCGAAGGAAAAGGCGCTGGGCGAAGAGGCGCAGGGGCTGTGGGTCCGCAAAGGCGACCATTACCTTCATGTACTGCGGGGAGCTCAACGTGATCGCCTGTCCGACGTGCTGGCATATCGACTGGACGCCCGCGGCGCCCTGAAACACAGCCTGCATGCCAAGAGCGCCCAGTTCACGGACGGACGCTGGGTCTTGCGCGGGGTCCGGGAAAGCGTGATCCATCCGGACGGCAGCGTCACCCGCGAGCAGTATGCGGAGAGAACCGACGTGGCCCTGCCGGATGTCGGCGTGCTGGACACGATGCTGATGCCCGCCAACGAGATGCCGATCACGCGCTTGGACCGCTATCTGAACTACTTCGACGGCGAGGAGCTTGACCTGCGCCCCTACCGGTTTGCCTGGTGGCAGCGCCTCGCCACGCCTCTGGCCTGCGTGGTGGTCCTCCTGCTGACGATTTCGTTTGCCTTCACCCAGTCCCGCGGCGGGGGGCTCGGCCAACGCATCTTCATCGGTGTGATCAGCGGCATTGGCATCTACCTGTTCAACCGGGTGGGCGGGCATCTTGGGATGCTGGCGGACTTGCCGCCCTGGCTGGCGGCGTTCCTGCCGCTGGTGTTGCTTTTTCTGCTCGGTTTGGCGGTGTTGCTGGTGCAGCAGACGAAGGCACGCCAGGTCCTTGGCAGCGGAATCAAGGCAGGCTGATCCGTTCCCAGGTCATTCCATCGAAACCAGGCGGGTGGCACTCCACCGGTCATGCCAGCAAAGCCGAGTCGAGCTGAACAGGCTCCACAGGAACCCCAGGCCCAGACAGGCCCAGGACAATACAGCCCCCAGGGCCCGGACGACGGCGGCGCTCCAGCCGATTCTCCGGCCGTCTGAGGTCTCGATGCGCACCCGCCAGGCACGCATACCCACCGTAGCTCCGCGGGCACGCCAGGAGAGAACGAAGTAGGCTAGACCGACGATCGACAGGTAAACCTGGTACAACCAGCGCTCCGGGGAACCAGGCACGGACAGGTCCAGTGCTGCAAAGGGGAGACTGGCGGCCCACCAGATGGCGATCAGCGCCAGGAGATCGTAGATGATGCAGCCGAGCCGCCGCCAAAGGCCAACAATGTTTGCAGACGGCATGGTGCGCAAGTGTAGCAGGGAATTTCCGTGCAGCATACCGCCGAAAGGGGCCTGCGTTATACTGATTCCACCATGTCCGACGCCGACGTAATCGACGCATTTCTCGACAGCAGCTGGGCGGAACAGGGACTCGCGCGCTCCACGATGCAGGCATATCGCTCTGATCTTTCAGGGTTTTCCCGCTGGTTGAAGGCTCAGGGAAACAACCTGTGCACCGCCGGTGGCGAGGATATCCAGATGTATCTGGCCTCCCGGCTCCAGAAAGGCACGCGGGCCAGCAGTGTGGCACGCATCCTGTCGGCGATCCGGTTGTTCTACCGCTATGCAAAGCGGCATGCCCTGCGTGGCGACGATCCCTGCGCGCAGGTCATCACCCCGAAACCGTCCCGGCATCTGCCCACCGTGTTGAACGAACAGGAAACCGAGACCCTGCTGAACACGCCGGATGTGGGCACCCCCAAGGGACTGCGGGATCGCGCCATGCTGGAACTGCTCTACGCCTGCGGGCTCAGGGTCAGCGAACTGGTTTCCCTCAAACAGGGCCAGATCAATATGAAGACCGGAGTCCTGCGCCTGGTCGGGAAGGGCATGAAGGAGCGGCTGGTGCCGTTCGGTGAGTGCGCGACCGATTGGCTGGAGCGCTACCTGAGGGAATCCCGGCCGTTGCTGCTGGAGGGGCGCCCTCAGACCGAAGATTTGTTTGTGACCCGTCAGGGCCGCGCGATGAGCCGCCAGGCTTTCTGGCAGATGCTGCGCCGGATGACCCAGAAGGCCGGCATCACCAAGCCGCTGACGCCGCACACGCTGAGGCACACGTTCGCAACGCACCTGTTGAACCACGGGGCGGACTTGCGGGTCGTGCAGATGCTGCTGGGCCACAGCGACCTGGCCACCACTCAAATCTATACCCATGTGGCACATGACAAACTCAAGAACATGCACCGGGCTCACCACCCTCGTGGTTAAGCGAATCCTGTTTTTTGGTGCGCTTCTGCTCGCGACCGCGGTATCCGCGGAAATGAGCGAAACGCAGCTCCGCGAGCGCCTGCTGGAGTTGAATCCGGATATCGCTCCAGACCGGATCCGCCCTTCGCCGGTGCCGGGCCTGTACGAGGTCCTGTATGGAGCGCAGGTCTTCTACATTACGGACGACGGAAAACACCTGATCTCGGGGGGCGAGTTGATCGACCTGGACAACCGGATCAGTCTGACGGAAGTCTCGCGGGCCGCGGCCCGGGCGGAGTTACTGGAGGCCTACGGCACGGACAAGATGGTGATCTTCCCGGCGGGCACGTCGCGCCGCCATGCGATCGTCGTGGTCACGGACATCGACTGTCCGTACTGTCAGAAATTCCACGAACACATAGAAGAACTCAATGCCGCCGGCGTTGAAGTCCGCTACTTGCTGTATCCGCGGGCCGGCATGGAAAGTGGCAGCTACCACAAATCCGTCAGCGTCTGGTGTTCGCAAGACCGCCGGGACGCACTAACCCGCGCCAAGCGTCAAGAGCCGGTCTCGCCGAAAACCTGCGCCAACCCGGTCGCCGAGCATATGGACCTGGTCGATCAGATCAACATCCGGTCGACACCCTCCATCTTCCTGCCGGACGGTATGCTGGTCCGCGGGTACCGTCCGCCAGCGGAACTTCTGGCCCTGTTGGGCGACTGATTTCGGGATTTACGCCCCGGACATGTCGTGCAGCCGGCGGCTGCGCGTGAACAGCAGGGAACAGCGAACTGGTCGGTCGGGATAGACGAGGCGGACAAAGCGGGCATATTCGTTCATCTGCTCGGTGTAGTGCCCGGCGATTTCTTCGAGTTCCTTCGGGTCTTCCGTGGCGTGGGACTTGAAGTCGATGACCCAGGCCTGGTCCGGAGTGACCAACAGCCGGTCGATGATGCCGAATCCCTCGCCCTCCTCGATCCTGCAGAGGATCGGGACTTCCGTGTAGACGCGGGTCTGAGGGTCGGGCCGGAACACCGGATCCAATTCCGGGTCGCCGACCACCCGGCGGGCCTCGTCCAGCCAGTCCTGAAAATCGGGATCCTGCAGGTTTCGGTTCTGGCCGTGAGCCAGGCGCTCGATCTTGGCCGGATCGGGTTCTCCGGCCTCCAGCATTTCGATCAGGGCATGGATGAGACTGCCGCGCTCCAGTGCATACTGCCGCGCCAGGACTCCCCTCATGTCCTCGGAATCCATCGGTTCGTCCAATGCGTCGGTCGCGCTCGGTGCCACGACGCTAGGGAGTTCGATGGGCGTGTCCAATCCGGTACAGTCCGGCTCCGGCGCGGCAGAAGGGGGAAGGGGGTTGGCAGGCTGCGGGTCCGGCCCCAGTGCCAGCAAGCCGGACTCTTCTTCGGAGAACTCCGAGGATAACGCCAGAAGCTTCTGGTGAAGTTCTTCGTGCTGGCAGAGAATCAGCATCTGCCGGGCGCGGGTAAACGCGACATAGGCGCGGTTGAAGTCTTCCGCCTGCCTTTTTTGGCGTACTAGTTCCAGGCATTCCAGCGAACGGGAATCCATGTCCGCCTTGCGGGGCCTGAACAGGAAGCGCCGGGGCCGGTCTTCGTCGGCAGGCCAATCGATCAGGACGTCCCCGTGCCGGCCCCGTTCCGTGGGTTTTTCCAGCTCGGCGTACACGACGATGGGTCTCTCCAGGCCCTTGGCTGCGTGCACGGTCAGGATCTGGACGCGGTCTTCCTGGTCGTCCGACTTCAGGCTGACGAGGTCGGGCGCGTCATAGCCTTCGACGCGGCCGCAACGCATCTCTTCGATGAAGTGGACGAAGGCCGCCGTGCTGGGATAGCGTCCGCTGTCGAATTCCAGGGTCAGTTCGATGAAGCGGGTCAGGTTGCTGACCGCCCGCTCGCCGCGTTCGCCCGGCCAGGCACGCTGGTAGCAGCGCAAGGCATCCGTCTTGAAGTAAATCAGATCCAGAAGGTCGTGGGTGGGGATGCGGCCGACCAGCTTCCGCCACTTTTTGAAGTTTTTGTGCGCGCGCTGCAGCGGGTGTTCCGGGTCTTTCTGTTTGGACAGGATCTTCAGGCGGTCGGTCCAGCGGTCCGACTTCTCGCCGGTACATGCCAGTTCCATCAGTTCCTCGTCCGTCACGCTGTACAGGGGAGAGCGCAGCACCTGCACCAGGTGCAGGTCGTCGGCCGGCCGGATCAGGAACTGCAGCAGGGCCTGCATATCCCGGACTTCCAGGTGCTGGAGCAGGGTCTGGCGGGACTGGCGGGCGAACGGGATTTCATGACGGGTCAGCGCATGTTCGATCTGCGGGACATGAGTGCGCCGGTTCACCAGGATCATGCAGTCGCGGAATTCGGCGGCCCGGACCCCGGTGGCCCGGTCCTCGATGGCGACCCGCTGGTCGATGATCTGCCGGATGCGTTCGGCGATCTTCTCGGCCATCTGCTCGAGGTGGGTAGAGCGGACTTCGGGGCGGGGTTCGGTCAGGGGATCGCGCAGCGGCTGGTCCGGATCCGGGACTGCCGGTTCGTCCCGGGCTTCCTTCGCAACGGGCGGGAGCAATTCGACCCGTCCCCACAACCCTTCCAGATGGGTTTCGTGGGGCGAGAAGTCGTCCTGCAGGTGGAAGACGCCGCCCTTGCCGAAGGCGGAGTTGATGAAGTCGATGATGACCTTGGACGAGCGCCAGGAAGCGTCCCTGGGGACAGGCTTATCCGCCTGCAGGTGGGACTGGAGGTAGATGCTGGCCTCTCTTTGGATGTCCGGGTTGGCGCGCCGCCACTGGTAGATGGACTGCTTGGGGTCGCCGACGATGAAGGCGGAGCCGGACCCGTCCCCGGACTCGTGCAGGGCCTCAAGGAAAATCTTCAGCGTTTGCCAGGACAGGGCGTCGGTGTCCTGGAATTCGTCGACCAGGACATGCCGGAAACTCTGCCCGAGCTTGTACTGCACCCACTCGACGCCGCCGTTCATCAGCTGGTTCGAGAACCACAGCAGGTCGTCGTAGTCCAGATACCCCTGAGCCTGCTTGAGGCGCTGGTAGTTGTCGGTCAGTTGGTCGACGATGGTGTACAAATAACTGTTGAGTTTGCAAGCTTTTTGGCGCAGGAGTTCGTCGAGGGTCTTGCGGATTTGCGGGGGCCACCGGGAAAGGAGGCGGTTGATTTCTTCGACCCCGTTCTCGCCCAGGCGGTCTTGCGCCGCCTTGCTCGTAGGTGGAAGCGACGACCGGATGTCCTGCTTCTCGGAGTCGTACAGGGCATCGTTCAGTTGCTGGGCCTGCTCAAGGCTTCCGGCTTCCTCGTCTTCCAGCGCGCGGCATAATTTGACTGCGGCCTTAGCCTGATGGGATTTCTCCGAGGCGCCGCTTTTCTCGAGCAGGTCCGCCAAGCGCCGAAGTTCCGGTTCGGCATCGGGATCCTGAGCCGGGTCCGAAGCCTCGTCCAGGCGAAAAACTTCATCCCGCAGGTGCGCGCGCAATTGCTCAAGGGTGAGTTCTCCTGCGAAAGCACGCCACTCCAGGATATGCCCCCGAAATCCTTCCAGGATGCGCCTCAGTTCCGACAGGCTCGGAGTCTCTGCCACGATCACGTTCATGGACTCCGACAATTCACTGCCGGGATTGCGGCGGGCCTCTTCGAAGAGCAGGTCTTCCGCCGCCTGGTGCAACCGGGCGGACTGTTCCCTTTGCGGGATCGTGAAGCCGGCCGGGATGCCGGCTTCCAGGGGGAAGCGTTGCAGCAATTCCTGGAAGAAGGAATGGAACGTCGCAATGCGGATGCCTTGATCCGCGAACTGCACCGTCTCGAACAGTGCCCGAGCCCGGTCAAGGTGTCTTTCAGGTCTGTCGACGCCGATTTTCTTCAGGTCTTCGGCCAATTCCTGATCGTCGAGGGTCAGCCATTTCTCCAGCCACTCGGTCAGGCGTTGCTGGATCTCGGCCGCCGCCTTGCGGGTAAAGGTGATGGCCAGGATGGAATCGGGCTCGGCGCCTGCCAGCAGCAGACGCAGGATGCGCGCCACCAGCAGCCAGGTCTTGCCGGTTCCCGCCGAGGCGAAGACGGCGACGCTTTTTTTCGGATCAGCGGGGGCCAGTGAATCGGTCATATGAACCGGGGAAGGTTTTGGAGAGGCTGGGATGGTGCGATGGTCGGACTTGAATTTTTTAATAAACAACTATTAGGTATAAGTATATAATTCCGATGATTTATCGAAGCCAGCCAGTGTAAATCATAAAAGTTTATACCAGTAATTTCCATTAGGAACAGTGCATGTATGACATTTTAATAATTGGTGCAGGAACCGCAGGTATTGCAGCAGCCAAACAATTGGAAAAATTGAATGCCAAATATTTGCTGATAGAAGAGGGAGATGGAGGTACGACGTGTGCAAAGACGGGATGTATGCCATCTAAAGGGCTAATTGAAATAGCAAAGAAGGTTAATAATCTTCAGTCTTTAACTAAAGATAATCTTATCCAAAAAAATCAATTCAAAATTGATACTGCTTCTGTGCTGAAAAAAGTACGTACACTTAGAGATCATTTCGTCAAGAGAGCAATTAAAGGGAGTGAAAAATTTCCTCGGATCAAAGGGACTGCAAAATTTATTAATACTAATACTATTGAAGTCAATGGGGAAAAAATATCGGCAAACAATATAATTATTGCAAACGGCTCAAGGCCAAGAATACCGGATGTATTTGAAGAGGTGAAATCCAAAATATTAACTACTGACAATATTTTTGAGCAAGAAAAGCTACCAGATAGCATAGCTGTTGTCGGACTGGGTATTATCGGGGTAGAGCTTGCTCAAGCTCTTGCAAGATTGGGAGTAAAAGTACAAGTATATGAAGAATATAAAACAATAGCAGGAATACAAGATGAAAAAGTTTTTCATCATGTACTTTCTCTTCAACAGCAGTACTACCCGATTCACTTTAATACCAAGATTGAAAAAGTAACTGAGCAAGCAGGGAAGTTCTTGATTGAGTGGAAAAATGGTCGATTAGAAGTTGACCAAATATTGTTGTGTGCTGGAAGAGAATCCAATATTGATCAATTGAACTTGGGAAAACTAGGGTTAGATACTACGGACACAGCAAACACGTTATATGACCCCTGCACGTTGCAGATAAATGATTTCCCAATTTATGTGGCTGGTGATGTTAGTTCCCAAAAAATGGTGGTGCATGAAGCCGCAGAAGAAGCAAGAGTTGCGGTATACAATGCGATGCATACTAAAAAGAAAAAACTTGCAAAGCCTGCTTTAAATATAGTTTTTACTGACCCACCCATAGCAAGAGTAGGCCAGTCATTAAATGAACTCGACCAGGACAAGTGTGTTATTGGTGAATTCGATTTTTCTCTGCAAGGGCGTGCGACTTTAAAAGGGGAAAATCATGGCGTTGTACGGGTTTATGTGAATTCAAGAAACGATCATATTCTCGGTGCAGAAATGATAGCCCCAGGTGCGGAAAATTTTGCACATTTGTTAATGATGGCCATTCAAAATGAAATTCCATTACACAAGCTATTACAACTACCTATCTATCATCCGGTTTTGGAAGAAGGATTACGCCAAGCATTAGTTAATGCAAAAAGCAAATCAGCAGTTACATAAGCTTTTCTGCACACCCTTTTTCGTCCGGTCCAGCAAACGAATTCTAAGCCTAGCTTCCAATATGTAGCGAACCTGACAGGGACTATCTTTTGGAATTTAAATGCATAAAATACAACCTAGTACTTAAGTAGTACTTAAGAATCCAGAGATAGACCCAAGAGAGGTATCATTATGAAAATTAGAGACAGAGAGGTACTTATACCTACCAGTATTGTAGGTAATTATCCCAACCCACGTTGGTGGGATACGTTGTGGGCGACCAATTTTTCGGGAGACCAGGCACCACCGGATGCGAAAGAGCGAGAAGCATTGGAAGACGCAATAGCCACTATGGCGCACGATCAAGAAATGGCAGGGCTGGATATTATTTCGGATGGCCGGGTACAAGGCGATAATTATGTTGATCAAATCGTGTACTACTACCTTAAGCGTCTTGGCTACAGCATGCATGGGGAATACCTGGCTACACCACTTTATAGTGACTTACACTCCGCGACCTGCCATCAAGAAATCAAACGCTACGGCCCCATCATGATTCAACAGGCCAGGGCATTGAAACGGGCTACTGACAAACCGATTAAAGTGCAATACACGGGGGTTCAAGCTTTGGCTCAATGTACAAATGATTATTACTACAAGTCCAGTTATGATCGAGCGATGGCAATTGCCACAGCACTGAACGAAGAACTCCTTGAATTAGACGAGATGGGTGTAGACTTCATTCAATTGGACGAGTTTACATGGCCTTACCTTTTTGAAGATTGGGCGATAGAGGCCTACAACCGATGTGTGGCAGGTGTCAAAAACGCCAAGATTGTCACACATGTCTGCTGGGGAAACTACAAAGGTACTTACGGGTATTACATGGAAGAAGGAGCAGAGGATTTTGATATCACCAAGCGAGCAGGTGAAAATCCAACGAATCGAGCTGAGTCCATCGTACCGAAATGTTATGAGGCGAACCTGGATGTCATTAACATAGAAAACTGTGGCAGATGTGAGGGCGAACTGGATGTTCTGAAAACACATCCGCTGCCGGATAACTTGTACTTTTGGGCAGGGGTCATCGATATCAAGAGTACGATTGTTGAAACCGCTGACCAGGTAGCTGATCGTATCCGGGGCCTGCTCAAGTATGTTCCTGCCGACCGCCTTGGGGTTACAACCGATTGTGGTCTTATTCACTTTTGGCGCTACATCGCCTATGAAAAAATGCGTGCTCTTGTTGAAGGAACAAAAATCGTGCGTGAAGAATTGCAAAAGGAATTAAAGAAAGCCGCATGATGCACTGATCGAAAATAAAGTTAATGGAGATTCTGTATCCATGCCAGTTCTAACCTTATGGTGTCCGGATTGTGAACGGGAGTTCAAAGGCATGGTTATGACTGGTGCGAAAGTTCCTGATGTGTGGGTTTGCGCGGTCTGTAAAAGTGATCGCGCAAATCCAATACACGAAGATCATCATTCACATCCCTGGGCGAAAGATCCATGCGATCATGATTCTCATAGGACCTGCCCTTGCTGCGTAGTGTAATTGTGTGTTGACTCTCCACTCGACCGCAGAGAACAAATTTACCAGCATTGAAGCACTAGCTTCACAAGTTGAATCCGGAGATTGTGTAGCAGTCGGAGGTGGCTTGTCATCACGTGAGCCGATGGCTCTGATCCGTTCAATCATCCGCAATCGTGTTAACGGTTTGACAGTGGTCGGTTCTGCACACGGAATTGACATCGATTTGCTGTGTGGTGCAAATGCGGTTTCTGCGTCGCAAGAAAGTTATGTAGGGTTTGAACAAGATTTTGGCATGGCGCAAAACTATCGACGAGGATGTGAAAGTGGTGAAATAGAAATTCAGGACAATTGCTGCTATACGCTTGTTCAACAACTTCGTGCCTCGATACAAGGCTTACCATTTATGCCCATTCAATCAGTAAGAGGTACCGATTTTAAAAAAAATCATCCAAGTTATAAAACGATACAGAGTCCTTATTCGGGAGAGGACATATTAGTTGTTCCCCCTCTTACACCGGATGTGGCAATTATTCATGCCCAATATGCTGACGTGCATGGCAATTTGAGGATTGAAGGTCCTCCAGTCGTTGACTTGCTGTTTGCGCAGGCATCAAGAACAGTACTGGCAACAGTGGAAAAGATCGTAGCCAATGAAGAATTGAAGCGCCTCGGTGGTGCAAATATTCCGTACTTTTATGTGTCATACATTGCTGAAGCACCCATGGGCGCTCATCCGACCGCTTGCTATCCATTTTATGCCTATGATCGTGAACATACCGAGTTATACATGTCTGCTGCGAAAGAAGGTTCAACAGCGTTCCAAAAAAAATATTTGAAAGATTTCGTATATGAATGTGAGAGTCATGAAGAATACCTGCATCGCATTGGCGGAGAAGATACACGTGTAAGACTATCTAGCTGGAAGGAGTCAACTGATGCCTGGATGGAGTTATACAAGGAAAGTACATAAAGATGGGCAAGAATTGCACGCTGGGCGAGCTACTTATCGATCAACTGGCGCGCACTGTTGAAGATGACACATTGGTGTTCCATGGATTTGGATCACCATTAGTTCAGATTGCATTGCATGTTGCCAAAAGGGTATACACCCCTAATTTGGTGCTGGTAGCTGGTGCTACCTATGGAGTCAATCCAGATCCTCCTTTCATAGCTCCCACGACTAACGACTGGGTACATGACCGAAACTCTGAATGCCACCTAAGCATTGGTGAGCTATTCGATTTGTCTGCAAGTGGGCGCTTGGGGAGAATGTTTTTATCAGGCCTGCAAATCGATCGTTGGGGCAATACCAATGTCACTCAGCTGGGCCGTAAAACCTTAAAGCTGAAACTGCCGGGGGGTGGCGGCGCTTGTAACCTGTCCTGTAATGCAAAAAATATAACATTGTGGACGGCAGCACATCGTTCAGAGCCAGTAAAAGGAAAGCGCCGCTATCGGATCGTCTCGCAGTGTGACTATGTCACCGGTTTTGGTCATAAGAACGCTGATGGGATTACTCGCAGGCAACTTGGGTACCTGGGTAACGGTCCACAGTGTCTCGTTACGGATTTAGGCGTTTTTGATTTCGATCAGGACGGGCATTTGCAATTGAATGCTCTCTATCCGCACACCACGGTAGACGATGTTCTGGAAAATACTGAATTTGAACCAAGAATGAAGAAAGAGGTTAAAACAGTTTCGCTTCCTTCTTTAGAAGTGCTTTCGATCATCCGAAAACTTGATCCACTTCGTATTCATGAAAAGGAATTATTACCCGGGGACCGCTCATTGACATTGGAAGAGCCTAATAATGCAGCAATCTGTTGAACAATCCCAAACGAGCATGAAACAAGTAGATTTCTCGGCTAGGTATCGAGACAAAAACAATATTGTTCCAATTCCTTACCGAAAAACCAGTGTTCAGAAATACGCTGGAGAGATGTCCGAGAAAGCGGTGCAGTCGTACTTGTTGGGGAAAGAAGCGTATCGGCGTACAGAATTTATTGTACTCATAGGGGGCAACCAGGAAAATGCAGTCGTTGCCATTCAAAAGTCTGATGATCAATCGCTATTTTCAGACATAATTCATGTTGAAATTCTAGGCCTTCCGGAAAACTGCATTTACGTTCAAGACAGCAGTGTTGACTGCGCGAATCGATCTGCCTTGGCTGAAGTTGCTTTTCGCAATCAAGTAAAAAAAGATGGAATATGCATTGTTGAAGGCAAGTATGACCATATCAACTTCATATGTCGTCCTGACCCGCTTGTGCTTCAGGTACTGGAAGTCGAACCACCTTCTCCACCAAAATTATATGACATGGTAGTACAGGCATTAAGTTATGCTGATTTGCCTCCCATTCTTGTTGAGCTCAAAGCCATTGATGTAAGAGAGCTATGTAACAGTGTAGATCCTGAATGTTACTTGCTGCCTTGTAGATCAGGTGGGATGGATCAACTACAAAAGCCTGTATATTTCTTGGACGAGCGTCCCAAGCAACGCAAAAACTGGGTTTTAATAGGATGTGAAAGAAGTCTTCAATTTCATCGACACTATTATGGAGATGAGCCACCCCAGGTTGAGATGTGTCCACGCAAGCTTCGACAAGAATCTGAAGTGCCTACACTATTGAAGTGTTGTCTACTTGAATTCGAGATTGAAAGAGATGGGGACCTGATGGTTGTTCCCTGGGGTGCTGATCTCACTATGGTAGAACAAGCTTTGCGGGAAATTTCGAGTGAGGTTGAGTATGTCTAAGTCTGCTTGGGATGGGATTCAAGTCATAAGTGAATTCATGAAAGAGCGTGTAGAGCGGCAAAAAAACGTTGGTATGACGATGGTTATCGATACGTGTATGGGACCGCAGATGTTGCAGGATATGCTTCTAGTTTCGAATGAGTATATTGATCACTGGAAGTGTAGCTATGGAGTATCTGCCGTGATACCTGCAAACATACTCCGTCAAAAGCTTGATACATTAAATCAATACAACATCAATACATTTCCTGGAGGTACGCTGCTAGAGGCTGCGATTATTCAGAAAAATTGTCAATCGTACATGCTGCGTGCCAAAGAGATTGGATTCCGTTCAGTCGAAATTTCAGATGGAACGATCACACTGCCCATTAAGCGCAGGCGTAACGCAATCTTGTGTGCGCTAGACAATGGATTGATTCCAATTACAGAGGTAGGTAAAAAGGACCCCACAAAGCAACCAAGCCCTGAAGAACTCGCAGACCTGATTCTGCAAGATTTATATTTTGGTGCTGAGTATGTAATCTTGGATGCAAGAGAATCCGGGCGCGAAATCGGCATATTTGACCAAAATGGAGATTTGAAGCTCGAATTATTCGAAAAAATCTTATCGTTAGTTGGGCAAAAAAAAGAAAAGGTCATTTGGGAAGCCCCCCTAAGAAAACAACAGGCCACCCTGATCAAACAAATTGGTCCAAATGTAAACCTTGGGAATATAAGCCCCATGGACGTCTTGTCGTTAGAGTCATTACGCTTGGGACTTCAATATGAATCCTTAAGAGAAGTTGCCGACGAGTCTACCCAGCGTGGAATGTGGGACCCTGATTCAGTAGAAAACTCTGATACAACCAAAATACCACAAGAGTCTGCAAAGAAATGAGTGACAGATTTTCAGACTCCGATGCTGTTTTGTGTACCAATGGCCGTTTATCACAGCCTCCTGAAGATATATTAGTTACCAGTGCTTTTAAGAGTGAGCTTCAAGAACAGCTCTGCTTGTCAGAAGAAATGAATCGGGTGGATATTGCACATGTAATAGGATTAGTTGAGGCCAAGGTTATCAAGAAAAAAGTAGGCGCTGACCTGTTGAATGCATTGCAAAAATTACAGGAGAACCCAACGGATTTCCAAGCTGACCCTAAATTCGGTGATTTATTTACAAATCGAGAAAATTGGTTAGAACAGCACTCAAGCGCAGTAGGCTGGTTATGTGCAGGCAGAGCGCGTAGAGAAAGCACTACGGTCGCTTATCATTTAACAATAAAAAAGATTTTGCTTGACCTTGCTGATGAAATAACAGCCTTGACGCGGGCAATGATGATACAGGTGTCGGCGCATAAGGCATCAGTTATGCCGGATTACACGTATATGCAGCCGGGACAGCCAACGACATTCGGGCATTATTTACATTCATTTGTATTCATGCTGATGCGTGATCTTGCGCGCATTGAATCACTTTATGGAAGGGTCAATTGCTGTCCAGCAGGGTGCGGAGGCATAAACGGGTCAACTCTTCAGATTGACAGGGAAAAGCTGTCAAGCTTATTAGGCTTTGCGAGGCCTGTCATGCATGCAAGAGATGCAATGTGGCAAGCTGATATTTCCATCGAGATCGCGTCAGTTTCAACTTCAATTTTAGTTACGCTGGACCGCTTTTGCGAAGATGTACTGTATTTCGTGACGGAAGAATTCAACTACATTGAGTTGCAAGATTCTTGTTCACGAGCAAGTAAGGTTATGCCGCAGAAAAAAAATCCTTATGCTTTAGCGTATATTCGAGCGCTGGCAAATAAGGTTATTGGTATACAGAATATGGTGGTTGTGTCGCAGCGCACACCAACTGGACAGATTGATAATCGCCTGTTCTTGTACGGAGAAATTCCATTCGTGCTTAAGAAAAGCATCGAAGGAATTGGATTGTTAAAAAATGTGGTGGAGGGATTGCAGTTCAAAACTTCAAATGCAGTCAACAGAGTAAGGGAAAGCTACGCGATGGCCGCGGAACTAGCGGAACAAATTTCAGTTGAAAATAATTTGGATTATAGAACCGCCCATAAGATTGTTGGAAAAATTGTCCGAAATTTTATACACCTTAAAAAACATTTATTCGAGTTAACGGAACTAGAATTAAATGAAGCTGCAAGCGATGTAGTAGGTCGCCCAATTTCATGCTCCAGGCAGATCCTCGAGATACTGAATTCTCCGCATGTTGCAATTGAGAAAAAGTCCGGGTTAGGAGGCACGTCTAAAGAAAGGATCAAGGAGATGATCGAATACAGTAAACAAGAGATTAATTATTATAAAAAATGGACAGACAATGAACGGGAAAAAATAAAACAAGCAGAAAATGCATTGTCACAACACATGCATACCATTCTCAATCAAGCCCAATGACTTCATTATTCGTAGAATCCTCTATATACCAGAATTCCTGGAGTACGGAATCCTTGCGAAAAATTTTTGATGAGAAATCAAGAATCAGAACTTGGCTGGAAATATTGGCTGTCCTAGCAGAAGTCCAGTCAAAGTTTGGGTTAATACCAAAATCAGCTGGAAATTCAATTAAGGAATTCTGCAGTCAAGTTGAGATTGATAGTGAATTACTTAATGACACCAAAGAAGGATTTGAACAAAGTGGCCATTCCATGCAGGGCTTTATCAATGCTTTGGCAAAGCGTGGAGGCGAAGATGTAAGAAACTGGTTGTATTTTGGCGCAACTGTACAAGATGTAACAGATACCTGGTTTTCGATCGCTTTGAGGGATGTCAGGGAACAGTTTTTGTTGGATATAAATACGATATGTTCTATTACCAAAAATCTCATGAGCGAGCATCGCGACACGATCATGCCAGGGCGTACGCATGGACAGCACGGGTTGCCTATAACATTTGGATTTAAGGTTGCGGGTTGGGCGTGTGAACTGGATCGTCATCGAACTCGGTTATCGCAATTGGGTAACCGAATGGACGAGGGGCAGTTATGTGGAGGCGTTGGGTCACTTTCATCGTTAGGCCGCCACGGTCTAGAAATTCAAAAGGAATTTTGTAATCGCCTCGGATTACGTGACCCCATAATCTCCTGGATTTCAAGTCGGGATGTATTTGCAGAATGGGGCCAGTTATTAGTGCTGATAACTGGAACTGCCGATCGTATCGGTCATGAAATTTATAATTTGCAAAGAACAGAAATTGCAGAACTCATTGAGATTACGCCTATAGAAACCGTAGGCAGTATTACGATGCCGCATAAACAAAACCCGGAAATATCCGAACATCTGGGAACGCTTGCCAGAGTCGTTCGCCATAATGCTGCAATTCTTCTTGAGGGCTTAGTCACTGATCATGAACGAGATGGTCGATCTTGGAAAAGTGAATGGCATGTCCTGCCGCTCATAACTTTAGTATCGGGAAAATCTCTAGAGTTACTGAAATTAATATTGTCAAACCTGGAAGTACAAACACTGAAAATGAAAGAGAACTTAGAAATCAGTGGCGAACAGATATTTTCAGAAGGTGTAATGCTGGCGTTAGCAAAAAAACTGGGGAAAAACCAGGCTCAAAAAATAGTCTACAAGGAAGCAATGAATGCGCGTAAGAAAGGAATTTCATTCAGAGAGGCTGTTTTGAATAACTCTCAAATTTCATCCAATCTAAGTGCTGAAGATATCGATGAGATTTTTAAAAATGAAAATCGTCTTGGTTTATGTACAGCGATGGTGGATAGAGTGCTAAACAAAATATGAGTACTCAAACACTCGCATCTGATGACTTGCTGAAAATCAGCCGTTGTGAGTTCGCACAATTTCCCACTCCTTTACAGCGGTTTAAAAAACTGGAAAAAAATTTCAACGATATTGAGCTATGGGTTAAACGCGATGACCTAATCGAATTTGGTTATGGGGGAAATAAAATCAGGGCACTTGAATACATAGCGGCAGACGCATTAAAGAGGGGGGCGAAAACGTTAATTACGGGTGCAGGCGCACAATCCAATCATGTACGTGCAACGGCAGCAGTGGCAGCTTATTTAAATCTGAATTGTATCGCTATCTACTGGGGCAGCCCCCCAAAAGAAATTACAGGCAATTATTACCTGACCAAATTGTTGGGAGCAGAAACCAGATTTACACACGATACTGATCGAAGCTCGGTGGATACAATGATCCGACTTGTTGAGCAAGAACTGATGCATGGTGATGCCCTTCCTTATTCAATCCCGCGAGGAGGAGCATGTGCACTAGGGGTCATCGCCCACATGTTTGCGGCGAAGGAATTATTTGAGCAGTGCCAAAGCAAAGAAATAAATGTCGATCTTGTAACGCTTGCAGTGGGTTCTGGAGGGACTATAGCTGGTTGGGTACTTGCACGAATCTTGTATGACCATCCTTGGCGAATCGAAGGCTTTACTGTGAGTCGGCCTGCCAAGGAGTTAAAGGAAATTGTTCATAATTTAGTACAACAAGCCGCCATAGTATTGAATGTTGCAGTAAACATAAATTTGGAGGAGATAGTAATCCGTGAGGGCTACATTGGTGATGGATACGGGATACCAAGTATTGAAGGGAATGAAACAATTAAAGATGTTGCAATCAAGCAAGGTGTTTTTTTTGATCCGACGTATACAGGAAAAGCATTTGCCGGACTTTCAGATTTAATAAATAATGGTTTTTACAAGGACATTCAAACAGCCGTGTTTTTACATACAGGAGGAGAGCCCGTTTTGTTTAGTTAGATATAGGATCAAAAATGACAGAAGTTAAAACTACAACTATTCCTGATTTGCAAACAAGTGCAATGTCGATGGATAGCGATGAGCGCGAAATTTTAAAATTGGTGGAGAATGCCAGATTTGCACAATTGCAAGTAAATTCCTATACGCAAGAACAAGTAGATGAATTAGTGACATCAATTGCCTGGAGCGTTATCAAAAATAGAGAAGAATTGGCACGCATGGCTGTGGATGAGGGTGAGTTTGGAAATTACGCTGATAAAGTAACAAAGATTTACAATCGCGTAATAGGAACATTGGCGGATATGCGTTCAGTCAAGACTGTTGGCGTAGTTGAAGAGGACCCTGAGACCGGAGTGACAAAGCTCGCTAAACCCGTGGGTGTAATTGGCGCACTTATTCCGGCAACAGGTCCTGATGCAACGCCGCCCGTCAAGGCATTAGGCGCGATTAAAGCAAGAAACGCGTTGATCATAGCGCCACACCCAAGGACAAAAAGAAGTTCAGCTAGAGTAGTCGAATGCATACGAGAAGGTTGTACTCGCGTTGGTGCTCCTGAAGACCTGGCACAAGTGATAACCAGCCCTTCAATTCAAAAAACAAAAGTGCTAATGGAAAATGTAGATCTCATCGTGGCAACGGGGGGCATGAGTATGGTGAAAGCCGCATACAGTTCAGGGAAACCTGCATATGGAGTAGGTGTAGGGAATGCGGTACATATAGTGGATGAAACCGCAGACCTCAACGATGCCGCTGATGTGATTGCAAAGGCAAAGACATTTGATTTTGCAACAAGCTGCTTGGCGGATAACGCCATAGTAGTTCATCAAGATATCTACAAAGTACTAGTAAGCAAGTTGATAGAACTTGGTGGTTATTTATGTAATAAAGCAGATAAAAGTAGCCTTGAAAAAGTTATGTGGCCAAAAGATGCCCATATCCCATCTCCTGAAATCATCGCGAAATCTGCAGAGTCAATTGCAAAGAAGGCACAAATTAATATTCAGCCTGGCAAAAGCTTTCTGTTAGTAGAAGAAACCGGAATTGGAGAAGGCCATCCGTTCTCTGGAGAAAAACTGTCCGTTGTTTTAGCCGTCTATCAATATTCGGGTAAAATTGAAAATGCGGTAGATGTCGTAAATAGAATTACGAACTATCAGGGCTTGGGACATACATGCGGAATACATTCACAATCTGAAGCAAACATCAACTATGTTGCCTTAAATACAAAAACAGCAAGAGTCCTCGTGAATCAAAATCTTAATGAAGGAGCAGGCAGTCCCAGAAACGGATTGCCCTATACATTGTCACTTTCCTGTGGGACATGGGGAGGGAATATCACAACCGAAAATGTCAATGTTAGAAACTTTATGAATGTAACCTGGGTTTCACGTCCAGTACGTCCTCGTGCGTTTAACGAAGAGGAGCTGTTTGAAAATTATTGGAATAAATATGGCAAGTAAGAATCAGTGATTGAGATTCTATCAGCTATACATGGGTGGATAAGATGAAACATTATGAGTTAGGGACTGTAGAAGACCTAAAAAATTCTACCCGATTAAAACGAGAGGGTTTTGATGAAAATTCTTTAAAAAGAAAACGCCCTTCACCGATCGAACCGGTACAAAATGTTATGGATTTGGCCGATGATATTAACAGCAAGAAATATGATGCCGTAATTGTTGGAAGTGGCCCGGGAGGATCAGCTGTTGCAAGAGAACTGGCAAGGGCAGGAAAAAAAGTAGTCGTACTGGAGTATGGGAAAGATCATCGAGGTAAATGGTATTACGGAACTGTCGCAGGACCTTTTATCTACACCGAAAAGCGGGGCTTTTTAAAATCTAAGGAAGGGGTCACAATTGTCCGCCCGATGCTTACCGGGGGGGCAACCAACATGTTTGCAAGTGCTGCTTCAGGCCCTCCATCTTGGTGGTTTGATAAAACGGGTGTAGATATAGAGTCTGAAGTTAACGAAACCATTGATGAGCTTCGGATTGAGGCGTTACCTGAAGAACTCACTGGCGCTGCATCACAACGTATTGGAGAAGCAGGCAGAGATCTGGGCATGGACTGGGTGCCCCAAACAAAATTCATTCATCCAAAGCGGTGTTACTCTGAATTAGATTGCGGTGATAAATGCATGTTTGGTTGTCGATGTGGAGGTAAGTGGACTGCAAATGAATATTTGGATCAAGCTATTGAGGCCGGTGCGGAAGTTATTACCGAGTGTAACGTCCATAATGTTGAGATTGAAGATGGCGTAGCAACCGGAGTATATGCTGAAGTACACGGGAAAAGATTCAGACTGAATGGCCAGGTCGTTATTGTTTGTGCTGGAGGAATTGGCACACCTAGAATTCTACAAAATTCAGGCATTCATAATGCTGGAGATGCACTGGGTGTAGATACTACATTCGTTGTATATGGTGTCATCAAAGAGGAAGGAAATACTGGTGATCCACCTATGACGGTCAGCTATTGTGACGATGAGAATGGTTTGATGTATTCGACACTCACTCAGCCATTTGGGCTATTTGCGCTTACTCAATATTACAAAGGTTGGAGGCATTTAAAGAAAGTGCCCAAGTTTCCGCGCATGCTAGGAATTATGGTTAAGATAAAAGAAGGTCTTAAAGGCTATGTGGCACCGGATGGACAGATCAGTATGCCTTTGTTGCATGATGATTTCCTCCGGGCAAACATTGGGTTCAGTACTAGCAAAAGTATTCTTATGAAAGCGGGATGTGATCCCAATACTATTTTTTGGAACCCCCCAAGAGGAACACATCCATGTGCAACAGTACGTATAGGTGATCACTTGGATTCCGATCTAAAAACTTTTGCATTTGATAACTTATATGTCTCGGATGCGAGCACTTTCCCATTACCCCTGGTACGTCCTCCGACACTTACCATTATTGGGCAAAGCAAGAGGTTGGCAAAGCATCTTCTTGGAACCAAGCTCAAAGACACTCAAATTCAGAAAGAGGAAAATATGGCATCGGCACAATAGAAATCGCATGCAATTTTTTGTGCATTAAATAATTTACAAAAAGAAAATTGGAAGAACTAGAATTAATCAGCTTAAAACTATGTCCCTTTGTACAAAGGGCGGTGATAGTTTTAAATCATAAAAACATAAATTATAAAATCACTAATGTGGACTTGGAGAATCCACCAGGCTGGTTTAATAAAATCTCACCATTAAAAAAAGTTCCGCTTCTAAAGATAGGTGAAAAAGATATCCTGTTTGAATCAGCGGTTATCTGTGAGTACATAGATGATGTTACACCAATCAAGTTACGGCCAGAAAACCCACTCCAGTTGGCATACAATCGTGCATGGATTGAATTTGGATCTACATGCCTTATAGATCAGTACATGCTGCTTTTAAAAAAAACAGAAAAAGAGTTTAAAGAGCAAGCTGATCAAATCATTAGTCAACTACATTTAGTAGAGAATGCTTTGAATAATCAGCCATTTTTTAATGGCGAACAATTCTCGCTTGTAGATGCCGCATATGCTCCATTACTGATACGATATGAAATCATAAATAATATTATTCCAATATTTAATTCTCAGAGCTTTAAAAAGCTTTCAAGCTGGTCAGATACGATTCTTGGATCAAGCGCTGTACAAGAATCAATAGAATCAGATTTCCTCACCCAGTATAAAGATAAAATCGCAGGTTTCGACGGATACCTGTCATCCCATATTAGCTAGAAAAACTCTATCCTAAAAAACTTTCGTTTGTGAATTTACTTGCATCCAGGTCTGCAGTTTATGCTGCATTGATATTGGCCATAGGAATGGGTTTTGGACGTTTTAGTTTTACAGGCATTTTCCCTGTAATGGCTGATGAAGGATCGTTGACACTAGATGGGGGCGCCTATGTGGCATCTGCAAACTACGCAGGATATTTGCTTGGTGCATTGTTAGCTATTAATACGCACCCTAATGACTCGTTCAAGCTGTGTCTTTATTCGATTTTAGGTATCGCATTGACAATTGCGTTTTTGGCTGTGTCCCAAAACGTGTGGTTTTTGATTGTCATGCGTGGCCTTTCAGGTGTATTCAGCGCCACTGCAATGGTTGGCGCCTCATCATGGTTATTGCAGTACAAAGGGGATAATCGTGCTTCGCCAATTTTATACGCAGGTATTGGGTTTGGAATTTTTATTTCGGCAGAATTCATCGCTATAGGTCAGCACTTTGGATTTGGTAGTGCGAAATTATGGTTCTTGCTAGGCGGAGCGGGTTTGCTAATTGGGATACCTTGTATTTTGCTGATGAAAATGGATTCAGTGGGAAAGACCGTAGACCAAATCTATACAGGCATTCACAGTGCAGAAGTATTTGATAAGTGGAAACTAGTTTTAATTTATGGGTTAGCAGGGTTTGGCTATATCATTACCGCCACTTACCTTCCCTTGATAATCAAGGATGACTTGGGCATTGGAATCGGTATTCACATATGGGCAGTGTTTGGATTAGGAGCGATGTTCTCATGCTTTTTTTGGCATGGGGTTCAAGCTAAACTGGGCTCAAGAAATTCGTTATTTGTTAATTTAATTATCCAATCGATCGGTGTAGCACTTCCAGTATTCAGTCAAACATTATCCAGTTATTTGTGTAGTGCGCTCTTGGTTGGTGGCACATTTATGGGATTTGTTACTATTGCTAAATCAATAGCGCTGCAAATATCTCATGAAGCACGAGGTAACCTCATGGCAATCATGACTACTTCATTTGGAATAGGCCAGATTGCGGGTCCGCTGGTTGCCAACGAGACCTATGATGTGAGCAAATCGTTTTCTTTGTCTTTTCTCATGGCAAGTATGGCGCTAATTATTGCAGCCGTAATCTCTGTAAAAGCTAACAGGAAAATTTGATTAATTGCATAGCGATAACCGACAAGCCTCTGGGTATGTACAGAGCCTATGTGAAACTAGGAGCGAGCGATTTAGTGAATCGGAGGTCGCTAATTTATTTCGAGCGATGGTAGTTAATACTAGTGGATATCTGGCCATGGAGGAGATCGGCTGTAAATTCGGGAAGTAGCTAATCTGCTTATACCCCGCAGGTTTTGGTACAGACCAAGAGGCTTGCTGGCAAACCTGATTGTGCTAGCAGACCAAGCTATTTCAAGCACCTGTCATTTTCCTCAAGGACCCTGCAACGATCACACAGGCGTCCATTTTTGGACATGGATTCAGATTCCTCGTAGCTGACACGCGACCATTTGACACAGTTTGAACGGAAGTGCCACCCCTGTGACTTGGCCTTTTCCGGTATAGCACATTGTTATTAAGATTTTTATCAGACTTTTCTGAATTTCCTTGGATGTTGTTGGACAGTTCAAATGGTGCGATGGCCGGACTCGAAATCTTATAGCAAAAGATTGTTATTTATAGTTATTTTTGTATTCAATATTGCTTAGTACTGTCAAAAGTACTGTCAAGAGTAAATTTGCATTTCGTTTGATCTTATTTCTTTAGGTAGTCCAAAAGTTCATCCTTTTTAACGTCCTCAAATCTCTTGGATATAAGTCTGACACCGCCATTCTCAGCCCATCCGTCCCATTTGTTCCGAATAGCACCTCGTGCATTCGCGACAAGCTCTTCAGAATTGGGATGAATGATCAGAAGTCGTCGTCCACGTTCGGCGTAGTACCACTCAATGATCTCCGTGTTTATACCTTTATCCCCAAAACTATATCCGCATACAAGCAGTTGATCTGATTTGAGGAGGGTTTGACGAAACTGATAGTGAAGTTCGCGAATAATTCCTTGAGTATATTTTGGAATCTTGTTGAAAGTGCCAATGAGTAGTATTGGCCGCCCGTCAAGCGAAAACTGAAACTTGCCATCACTTCCCCTCGTATGGTTATGGTCCCCATCAAGTGGAATTCCAATTTTGTCATCGTAAAAAGATTCAGAACTGTCCAGACGAAGTCGAAACCAGTTCACAGAGCCGTGCAGTTTTAGGAATGGGATCTTGTGAATTGAAGAAAAGTTACCATTCCAATACCGAACACCTAACTCTTCTTCGGAGAATCCATCATCAAGGGATATTTCTTGGACTTCAAGGTAAGACTCTACATGTGTGTCGTGGCATAGTGTTGAAATGCTGCTGACGTAATTAGACTTGCAAGCAACCTCAAGGGCTCTGAGATGACCTGAAGAATCGACAATGCGGTTAAGAGATCTCCAGACTACGTCGGCAATGTAGTTGCGCATCTCATTAAGGAGTTGTTTGTGATCCATTCCAGCTGATTTGCATAATGGCTCCATTTCCTTGAATAAGTTGTCCATGTAGTCGTATATCGCCGGGTTCTCCGACTCAAAAAACTCTTCCTCATACACCTGATCAATAATGTAGTAAATGTCCTCATAGTTGGCAGGTCTTTCGACATGCTTCATCAAATATTGATTTGCTTGATCATGAATGTGCCTTAACAGACGGGTGACATAACTAGATATCTTATCAGTAGGCTGACTGTCATCGATAACGTAGGTGTTGTCGGTATGTCTACGTACTCCACTACCTGACAAGACTTGTTCAGTGAGTAATTCGGTAGATGGAAATCCAGCTGGTAGCGACGAGCCCGCACCTAGCAGTATCGCAGTTCTCATGTTGAAAATTTCTACGTTAGTGTAGTGTCCAGGGAATATGAACTACCCCTAAATTCCTAGGCAAGAAGGTCGAATACTCCCCCGTGATTAGGGAACAGCTGTACAGCTGGTGTCCCAGCATTATCACACTTCCCTGCATCAAACCACCCATCCTGCAGAGAGTACCTCGGCCTGTTCAAGCACCGTCTGTGTTGCCTTCTCCTGCTTGTCAGGCGGGTAACCGTATTTGCGTAGGATCCGTTTTACGAGTACACGAAGATGGGGATGACCTTTCCGGTCATTCTCATCTCGTCCAGGCAATCGGCCCACCATTGCATCATCCTGCGGCGCTCATCCATGTAACGGGCATGATAGGTGTAGGCCGCCCACACACTGTTGCGCTCCTTGTGCGCCAGTTGGCGCTCGATGGCATCCGGATTGAAGCCCGTCTCGTTCAGGATCGAGGAGGCGGTGGCCCGAAACCCATGGGGCACGGCCTTGTTCTTGCCCTCGACGGTCCCGTCATAACCCAGCTTGAAGATCGCCCGCCTCATCGTGTTGTCTGACATCTCGCGGTTGCGGTCGCGCTCTGAAGGGAACAACAGTTCATACCTGCCTGTCATGTCCTTTAACAGTTCGATCACTTCCAGGGCCTGGCGGGACAGCGGCACTAGATGTTCATTGCGCATCTTCATGCGGTCTGCAGAAATGCGCCAGACCTTGTCCTCGAAATCGAACTCTTCCCAGCGGGCTCCGCGAAGCTCACCGGAACGCACAAAAGTCAGCAACAGAAACTTGATGGCCCGTTGGGTCAGCAGGCGGCCCCGGCCGCTATAGGTCTCCAGCTCCTTCAGAAACTGTGGCAGCTCCTCTCGAGGCAGCGAGGGCCGGTGCTGGACCTTTCTCTGTTTGACAATACCAGAGAGGTCTTCTGCAGGATTATGAGTAGCAATTCCCTGCTGGATGGCAAAGCGGCAAACGGCGCGGGTGGCCTGATTGACTCGGCTGGCCACATCCAGCGCTCCGCGGGCTTCGATCTTTCGAACCATAGCGATGATCCTCTGAGGTGTGATTTCATCGATCGGCAAATGTCCCAGATCCCCAAAGGCATTATCTTCCAAGCGTTTCAGAACCCGGTCCGCATGAGAGGGCGTCCAAGTGCCCCTGCAGTGTTCCCACCACTGACGGGCAACGGCTTCGAACTCATCGGCCTGTTTGGCCTGCTTCGCTTCCTTGCGGACCTCGCTCGGGTCCTTACCGTTCTCAAGCTGTAGCCGGGTTTTTCTTCGCCTCTCCCGGGCCTCCTTGAGGGTGACCTGCGGATAGACCCCCAAAGCCAGGGTATTGCGCTTGCCATGGAAACGATAGTCCATGCGCCAGTATTTGCTGCCATTCGTCTTGACCAGTAGGAAAAGACCACTCCCATCCGTAATCCGGTAGTCACTGGCGCGTGGTTTTGCTGCCTTCAGTCGGGTGTTGGTGAGAGGCATTTATGACAGTACTTTTTTAATTGAACCAGAATGTACTGTCATTTTTGCAGGATGTCAATGAATGTTGCTGGACGTTCGGGAACCGAAGTTTTTATGTAAGATATTGTTATTAATATTATTATCAGACTTTTCTGAATTTCCTTGGATGTTGTTGGACAGTTCAAATGGTGCCGATGGCCGGACTCGAACCGGCACGGCTTTCGCCACTGCCCCCTCAAGACAGCGTGTCTACCAAGTTCCACCACATCGGCATCCGTTCTGTGTATTATCACAGAACGCGCTGGATCTACTCGGGAATCTCCTCGGTAGGATCCGCTTCCCACTCCGGCTCCATGACGGCAGGCTGTTCCAAGGCCTCCGGCTCGAGAAGACGACGCTCGATCGCTGGCTCGGCGACCTGTCCCATGATGCTTTCCTCGGGCGGTGTGGACTTGACGACCCATGCCAGCGCCAGGCAGTTGAGGAAGAACAGGGCGACCACGATGGCGGTGGCCCGGCTGAGGAAAGTGGCGCTTCCGCGTGCACCGAACAGGGAGCCGGAGGCTCCTCCGCCGAACGCGGCGCCCGTGTCGGCGCCCCGGCCGTGCTGCAGCAGCACCAGGCCGATGATGCTCAGCGACAGCAGCAGTGCGGTAACCAGAAGGGTGGTGTACATCGAACTATTTTCGCATGGCCTGGCAGATGGCCAGGAATTCGTCGGCCTTCAAAGATGCGCCGCCGATCAAGCCGCCGTCGATATCCGGCATGGCGAACAACTCCGAGGCATTGCCTGCCTTGACGCTGCCGCCGTAGAGCACGACCGTGTCCTGCGCGGCAGCACCGAGCTCCTGCTCTAGGTGCGCGCGGATGGCGGCGTGCACTTCCTGTGCCATGTCCGGGGTGGCTGCCACGCCGGTGCCGATGGCCCAGACCGGCTCGTAGGCGATCAGTGCACGCGGGAATGCGTCCGGGAAGCTCCGGACCGGTTGCAGCTGCCGGTGAATCACGTCCAGGGTCCGGCCTGCCTCGCGCTCCTCCAGGGTTTCCCCGACGCACAGGATGGCTCGGGGGGCGTTCGGGAGGTCTTGTTGCGCCGACTGGTGCAGGAGTGCAAATTTCCGTCCGATCAATTCGTCGGGCTCGCCGTACACGTGACGACGCTCGGAGTGCCCGATGATGACATGCGAACAGCCGAGCTCGGCCAGCATGGCGACGGACACCTCGCCGGTGTATGCGCCTTCAGGCTGATCGCCGACATTCTGCGCGCCGACCTGGACCGGGCTTTGCACGGTTTCCTCCAGGACGTCGAACAGGTGGACGAACGGGGGACAGAGCAGCACTTCCCGGCTGGCATCATCCTCGACGCCCTGCACGATGGCGCGGGCCAGCGTCCGGGCGGAGTCCCGGGAGCCGTGCATTTTCCAGTTGCCGGCGACAACGGTCGGTCGAATCATGAGAGGGGATTCAGCGGTTGCTCTGCAATGGCGCGGTGCGCATTATAAGGGGAAGGTTCTAGACGTTTGCAGCGATCGAGTCAGCGATGGATTGCGCCAGGGCCTCGACTCTCCTGTGATCCTCTCCCTCCACCATGACGCGGAGCACTGGCTCCGTTCCAGAAGGGCGCAGGAGCACCCGGCCGCGCTCGCCCAGTTCGTCGCGCGCGTCCTGCACGGCTGCATCCGTGGCGGGGCCCGGCGCATGGTTGCGCGGGCAGTGCACGTTGATCATGGTTTGCGGGTATTTCCGAAGGTCTGCACGTGCCTGGCACAGGGGCAGATCAAGGATGTGCAACGCTTCCAGCGTTTGCAGCGCTGCGATCATCGCATCGCCGGTGCAGGCCCGGTCGCGGCAGATGATGTGGCCGGAGGTCTCCCCGCCGAGTTGCCAATCGCGGGCGAGCAACTGTTCCTGGACGTAGCGGTCGCCGACCGCAGCCCGTTCGAACGGGATGCCCAAGGAAGCCAGCGCCTGTTCCAGCCCCAGGTTGCTCATTTGGGTGCCGACCACGCCGCCGCGCAAGGAGCCTTGGGTCTGCCTGGCGCGGGCAATGACGTACAGAAGGTCATCCCCATCTACAATTTCGCCCTCCTCGTCGACCATGATCAGGCGGTCGGCGTCGCCGTCCACGGCGAGCCCGAGGGTGGCATGGTTCTGGCGGGCTTGGGCACAGACATATTCCGGGCAAGTCGCCCCGCACTCGTCGTTGATGTTCGTCCCGTCGGGTTCGACGCCGACGGCCACCACGTCAGCCCCCAATTCTTCGAACAGTTTCGGCGCGAGCTGGTAGGCGGCGCCGTGCGCGCAGTCGACCAGCAGGCGCAGGCCGTCGAGGCGAAAGCCCTCGGACACGGTGCTCTTGCAGAAATCAAGGTAGCGGCGCCCGGCGTCATCGATCCGACGAGCCTTGCCGGGCAGCGACTGGGGGTCGATGTCCATCGGCTTCTCGAGTTCCGCCTCGATGCGCTGCTCGATCTCGTCGGGCAGCTTGGCGCCGTCCGTGTCGAACAGCTTGATGCCGTTGTCGTAGTGCGGGTTGTGCGAGGCGCTGATGACGATGCCAGCACAGGCATCAAGTTCGCGGGTTAGTTGGGCGATGGCGGGGGTTGGCTGCGGGCCCAACAGCAGGACATTGACGCCGGCCGCGGACAGGCCGGCTTCCAGCGCCGATTCGAACATGTAGCCGGAGCGGCGGGTGTCCTTGCCGATCAGTATCTGGGGAGTTCCGGACTCGCGCCCGAGCACGCGCCCGATGGCCCAGCCCAGGCGCAGCACGAAATCCGGGGTCATCGGGCTGATTCCGACCCGGCCTCGGATTCCGTCAGTTCCGAAATAAGTGCGGGACATGCGCGGTCGGCCGCGACTGGAATCAGTGCTGTTCGGCGGCTCCGCCGATCGGGGAATCCGTACTTTTCGCCTTTTTGGAATGCTTGTCCGCGTCCGAATCACTGTCCGGCGTGTTGTCTTCCCAGTCCTGGGGCGGACGGGCAGGCTGGCCGGCCATGATGTCGTCGATCTGCTCGCCGCCGATCGTCTCGTACTTGATCAGGGCCTCGGCCATGCTGTGCAGTTTTTCGAGATTGCTGGTCAGGATTTCGCGCGCGCGCTCGTAGTTGTGGTCGATGATCCGACGCACTTCCTCGTCGATTGCCCGGGCCGTCCGGTCGGACAGGGTCTTGTGCTGGGTCACGGAGTGGCCGAGGAACACCTCGCCGGCCTCTTCGCTGTAGGCCAGCGGACCCATCTTGTCGGACAACCCCCACTTGGTGACCATGTTGCGGGCCAGTTCGGTGGCGCGTTCGATATCGTTCTGCGCGCCGGTGGTGACCTTCTCTCCGCCGAAGATGATTTCCTCGGCCAGCCGGCCCCCGTACAGGGTGCAGATCATGCTCTCCAGCCGCTGCCGGGTGTTGCTGTAGCGGTCGTCCTCCGGCAGGAACATGGTCAAGCCGAGCGCCCGTCCGCGCGGGATGATGGTGACCTTGTGCACCGGATCGTGCTCGGGGACGAGGCGGCCGATGATCGCATGGCCGGACTCGTGGTAGGCGGTGAGACGCTTCTCCTCTTCGCTCATCACCATGGAACGGCGTTCCGAGCCCATCATGATCTTGTCCTTGGCGTACTCGAAGTCCTGCATGTCCACCTGCTTCTTGTTGGTACGCGCGGCATACAAGGCCGCTTCGTTGACCAGGTTCGCGAGGTCGGCGCCGGAGAATCCCGGGGTCCCCCGGGCGATGACCTTCACCTTGACCTTCGAATGGGTCGGCACCTTGGCCATGTGCACCTTGAGAATCTGCTCCCGTCCGCGGATGTCCGGCAGCGGCACTACCACCTGGCGGTCGAAACGGCCAGGGCGCAGCAGGGCCGGATCCAGCACGTCGGGGCGGTTGGTGGCGGCGATGACGATGGTGCCCTCGTTGCCCTCGAAGCCGTCCATTTCCACCAGCAGCTGGTTGAGCGTCTGCTCCCGTTCATCGTGGCCGCCGCCCAGCCCGGCGCCGCGGTGGCGGCCCACCGCGTCGATCTCGTCGATGAAGATGATGCTCGGGCCGTGCTTCTTGGCCTGGTTGAACATGTCGCGCACTCGTGAGGCGCCCACGCCGACGAACATCTCGACGAAGTCGGAGCCGGAGATGCTGAAGAACGGCACCTTGGCCTCGCCGGCGATCGCCCGGGCCAGCAGGGTCTTGCCGGTTCCCGGCGAGCCGACCATCAGCACGCCGCGCGGGATCTTCCCGCCGAGTTTCTGGAATTTCTCCGGGTCCCGCAGGAAGTCGACCAGTTCCTTGACCTCTTCCTTGGCTTCCTCAATGCCAGCGACGTCCTTGAAGGTGACCTTGTTCTCGTCCTCGGACGTCAGCCGCGCGCGGCTCTTGCCGAACGACAGCGCGCCGCGTCCCTGGCCGCCGCCCTGCATCTGGCGCATGAAGAAGATCCACACCCCGATCAGCAACAGCAGCGGGAACCAGTGGATCAGGAGCTCCATGAACAGCGACGGCTTTTCGCGCGGGGTGCCGGTGACCGCGATGTTGTTCGCCAGCAGGTCGTCCATCAGCTTGGGATCCTGCAGGGCGGTAGTGGTGAATTCGCGGCCGTCGATCAGCGTTCCGGTGATGGTACGCTGGTCCGGGTCGATATTGACGGCGCGGATCTGGCCGGACTTGATGTTGGAGATGAATTCGGAATAGGCCAGCGAGGTCGGCGGTTGCGTGACCGGAGCGAAGTTGTTGAACACCGACATCAGGACCGCGGCGATCGCGATCCACAGAATCAGGTTCTTCATCATGTTGCTCATGCGCGCTTTTCCCACAAACTCCGGCCTATCAGCGTACTAGGATAACAGATGGCGCGACGACCGGGGGTGCGCTCCGCTCCTGTGACTAGATATGGGGGAACAGGCAGGGGTTTGCAAGCGGAAACCGGCCAAAATTCCACTAGGATAGGCCAATCTTCCCCAGGGCGGCCATCTTCTTCCTATAATCCCCATCGGAGAATGTCCCGATGAAGCCATTTACCCTGTTTGTCTCCGATCTGCACCTGGACGCCAGCCGTCCGGCCCAGATGCAGGAATTCGTACATTTCCTGAAGGACGAGGCGCATCAGGCGCAGACGCTGTACATCCTGGGCGACCTGTTCGAGTTCTGGATCGGTGACGACGATCCGGCCGAGGGACTGGACGGGGTGATCGGCGCGTTGCGGGAGCGAACCGCGCAGGGCACGGCCGTGAAGTTCCTGCACGGCAACCGGGATTTCCTGCTGGGAGCGGATTTCGCCCGGCGGACCGGGATCGAAATCCTGCCGGCCCGCCAGACCATCGATCTGCACGGCACCCCGACCTTGATCGAGCACGGCGACCTGCTATGCACGGATGACGTGGCCTACCAGCGATACCGACGCCGCATCCGCCACCCGGTCACCTTGGCGCTGCTCGGTAACCTGCCTCGCTCGTGGAGACTGGGGATGGGTCGTCGATTGCGCCGGGTCAGTGCGGAGGCGGTGGCCGAAAAACCGCCGGACATCATGGACGTGAACCAGGAGGCGGTTCGGCAGGTGATGCGCTCGGAGGGGGTGTACACGATGGTTCACGGGCATACGCACCGCCCGGCCGTGCACAGGTTCAAGGTGGACGAGATGGACGCCGTGCGGGCCGTGCTCGGGGACTGGTACGAACAGGGCAGTTGGCTGGCGGCCGACGCCGACGGCCTGCACCCGCAATCGGCCGCTTGAATGGACAGGTTCGGCCGGGTCAGGTCACGGCGCCCTTGAGCGCCAGCACCACATCCATGACGTTGGTGCCGGTCGGGCCGGTGGTGACCAGCGCGTTCACGGCATCCAGATAGCTTCCAGCGTCGGCGCGTGCCAGCGCCTGTTCGGCATCCAGGCCCAATTCCCGGCCGTGTAGTACCGTCCCGCCGTCGACTTCTCCGCCGGCATCTTCGGTCGGGCCGTCCGTGCCGTCCGTGCCGCAGGCAAGTAGCCGGATGCCCTTGACGCCTTCCAGCACCGTGGCCGCAGCCAGGGCAAGGTGCTGGTTGCGCCCGCCTCGCCCCGGATTCTCAGGCAGCCGGACGGTGGTTTCACCGCCCCAGATGTGCACTCCGGGAGGCGTCTCCATCTGCTTCAAGTGCTCGGCCAGCGCCATTCCCGTCTTTTCCGCCTCGTCTTCAAGGAATTCCGAATGCCGATGCACTGGAAACCCGAGTTCTTGCGCCCGTTGCGCCGCCGCTTCCTTGGCATCTTCCAGCGTGGCGATGATGTGGGTCTGCAGGCGCTCGAAGGCCTCCGGGGGCGGCACCGGCATGCGTTCAGCCTTCTCGATCAGCCGGCGGGTCCCTTCGGATAGGGTCTCAGGCAGGATCTCGCCGCGTACCGCGGTCAGCGGGCCGGATCCGATCACCGCCGGGTCGTCGCCGGGAACATCCGAGATCATCAGCGCGCAAGTGGGTCGCCCGCCCAAATAATGCGCCAAGCGCCCGCCCTTGATGCAGGAGATGGAACGGCGCACCGTATTCATCTCGGTGATGGCCAATCCCTCGGCCAGCAGCCGTTCGGTCAGTTCGCTCAGCCCCTGCAAGTCGAGGTTTGGCGCCAGCACCTCGATCAGGCTGGAGGCGCCCCCCGAGATCAGAGCAAGAAAGCGGGCATCGGCCGGAGCCTCGCCTACGAACTCCACCAGCCGCTGGCCGGCCCGGAGGCTGGTTTCTCCCGGCACCGGGTGGTCGGACTCGACGCATTCGATCTGGGGGAAATCGCCCAGTTCGTCGTCCAGGTGCCCGTGCTTGGTGATCACCAGTCCGCGCCGAGGTGCCGGCCGTGCGCGCAGCGCCCCGAGGGTCATCGCCGATGCCGCCTTTCCGAACGCGATCACATGGTCATACTCAACTTCCGCATGGCGGTCCAGCCACTGGGCCACGGCCTCCGTGCCGCGCACCCGGGCCAGGGAGGCTTCCAGGATCTCTTGAAGCAGCGTGTCGGCGTTCATGGCAGGATCAGCACCAGCGTGTCGACGGACACCCGGTCAAACAATTCAACCACATCGACCCCTCGCATGCGGACGCAACCGATCGAGGCGGCTTGGCCGATCAGTCCTTCTTCGTGGGTCCCGTGGATGTAGATGTAGCGGCGGTAGGAGTCCATTTCGCCGTCCTTGTTGACGCCGGGCTCAAGCCCGTCCAGCCACAGGATCCGCGTCGTGATGCATTCGCGGCCAGTTGCGCGCGGCTCCACTTCGACCTCGGCTGTCTGCGCCTGGGCGACTCGGCCCTTGAAGACCGTATGCAGGGCGGTGCCGTCGCCGATGCATTCCGCGATCCGGTGCGCCCCGGGCGGGGTTTTCATGCTGTCGTTCTGTGCGCCGATGCCGTAGCGGGACGTCGAGACAGGCCAGGACCGGAGCACCCGGTCTTCCTCGAGCAGATGCAGGGCCTGTTCCGGGATGCTGACCAGGCACATTGGATGGCATTGGCACTGTGGGAAACGTTCGCGTGCGGAGGCCGCCCGCGCCAAGTCTTCGGCCGTGGGACGGGCCAGAGGAGGCGGGGGCGGGCACACGGCCTCAGGCGGCCTGGTTTTGGGGACTGGGGCTGCGGGGGTCGGTTCCGGAGTGCCGGCGCAGGGCCAGCTCGTCCAGGTAGCCGTCGGGCACGCCGGTCACGTAATCGCCGGTAAACACGGAACAGTCGAAGTGCTGGAGTTCGGGGTTCCCGTCCTGGACCGCGGCGATCAGGTCCGACAGGTCCTGATAGATCATGCGGTCTGCCCCAATGGCGTCGCGGACTTCGGAGATGTCGCGCCCGTGCGCGATCAACTCCTCGGCACTCGGCATGTCGATGCCGTAGACGTTGGGGTAGCGGATCGGTGGAGAGGCGGAGGAGAAGTACACCTTGTTGGCGCCGGCGTCCCGCGCCATCTGCACGATCTCGCGCGAGGTGGTGCCGCGCACGATCGAATCGTCGACCAGCAGGACGTTGGCGCCTTCGTATTCGTTGCGGATCGGATTTAGTTTGCGCCGCACGGACTGGCGCCGGACCTGCGCTTCCGGCATGATGAACGTGCGCCCGATGTAACGGTTCTTGATGAAGCCTTCGCGGTAGGGCCGGTTCAGCCGGTAGGCCATCTCCAGCGCCGCGGTGCGGCTGGTGTCGGGGATCGGGATGACCACGTCGATGTCGTGGTCGGGCCACTCCCGCAGGATCTTGTTCGCCAGGCGCTTGCCCATGCGCATCCGCGAACGCTGAACGGACACCCCGTTCATCACCGAATCCGGCCGGGCGAAGTAGACGTACTCGAAGATGCAGGGCGCGAATACCTCTCGGTTTCCGCAGATCTCACTGTGCACCGTGCCGTCCAGGGCGATGAACAGGGCCTCGCCCGGCGCGAGGTCGCGCACCAGGGTGAAGCCCAGCATGTCCAGCGCCACGCTTTCGGAGGCGACGATGTGTTCGGGCCCCTCGTCGGTGTCCCGGGTGCCGTATACCAGCGGGCGGATGCCGTAGGGGTCGCGGAAGGCCAGGACCCCCCAGTCGGCGATCAGGCACACCGCCGCGTATGCACCGATGCAGCGGCGGTTGACCTCGCGGACGGCCTGGAACAGTTCCCGGGGATCGCGCGCGCCTGATTCGGGCTGGGCCAGCAGTTCATGCGCGAGGACGTTGAGCAGGATCTCGGAGTCGGATTCCGTGTTGATGTGGCGCTTGTCGTCGCGGAACAGCTCCTGGCGCAGTGCTTCGGTGTTCACCAGGTTGCCGTTGTGCCCGAGCGCGATGCCGTAGGGAGAGTTGACGTAAAGCGGCTGGGCTTCCTCTGACTTCTCCGTCCCGGCGGTGGGATAGCGCAGGTGGCCGATGCCGGCCTCGCCGCGCAGGCGCGCCAGCCTCTTGCCGCGGAACACGTCGCGAACCAGGCCGTTGCCGCGCTGTTGGTACAGCCGTCCCTGGCGGTCGTAGGTGGTCAGCCCCGCGGCGTCCTGCCCCCGGTGCTGCAGCACGTTCAAGCCTTCGTGCAGGTCCTGCACGACGGAGTGATGGCCCACGATGCCGATTAACCCGCACATGGCCGACTACTCGGGAAGCGCCTCAGTGATTGTTTCGGAAACTGTCTCGGCGAGCGTTTCGACAGATCCCGGGTAATGGAAATGCTGCTGCCAGTCCTCGGGCATCCATCCGATGACCAGTTGCGCGACCTCGACGAAGTAGGGAACCAACTCCGATTCATACCAGAATCCGGCTTCGTTGATCGCGGGGATGGTGCCGGCGATCAGCACCAGCACCAGCACCAGCAGGCCGCCGCGCAACAGTCCGAACAAGAACCCCATGATCCGGTCGCTGCGGCGCAGGACGCCGCTGTCCTTGTCCTTGGTCATCCGGGTGAAAATCCGGTGCAACTGCGACACCAGCACGAAAGTGAGAAGGAACAGCGCAATCCCGGCGACCGGCGCATGGAATTGGGTGAGGCCGTAGGTGCGCTCGCCCAGAGTGATCTCGTTGAATATCTCGGGCACGAACTGTGCGCCGAAACTGGCGAACTGGAAGGCTACCACCAGCCCCACCACCCAGGCCAGTATGGTCACCAGTTCCTCGGCGAAGCCGCGCAGCCAGCTCAGGATGCCGGAGATCAGGATGATCAGCGCGATCACCACGTCCAGCAGGGTGGCGCCGAGAATGGTCATGGCTGCCGGACGACCCAGCCCTGGTGCACGTCGGTGAGGTTTTTCTTGGCCTTGATGCCCTTCAGCACGTATTCGGCCTTCTGCTGGGTGTCGTAGGGGCCGACCCAGATGCGCTGATCGGTCTTGCCATCGGAATCCTGGGCAAACAGATTCGTGCGATAGCCCGCCTCGCGCATGGTGTCGCGAATCTCGAGGGCCTTGGTCGTGTTGCGGAACCGGCCGACCTGGATGTACCACTTCTCCCTCGGCTCCAGGACGACGGGCTCTCCGGCGTCCGGGCCGGGTATGGCCTGAGTCTCCGCCGCACTCAGGTCGGCGGGAAACGTCTGGTGAGTGAACACCAACTCCCTTGGTTCGGAGATCTCCTGCAGCGGGCGGACCAGGTCCGGACGCTGCGTGTCCAGCAGCATCGGGATCACCAGAACCCCAAGGAGAATGAGCAAAACGGCGCCGAGGAGCCGTTGTTTGAGTGCGAGTTCCAACGCCAGAAGTGAGCAGCGGCCGCAGGAGACGCCATTATAGCGTTATGCGGCGCGCACCTGGACGAAAAACCCGCTTTGTCGGCCTGAGCCCGGTGGCCGGGCAGGACTTTATTTGACGGGAGCAGATGCCTGGCCGGTTTCCAGTTCCTGTGGTCGGTACAGCAGGAACTCCCCGATCGTGAATACCGAACCGAACACCACCACGGTTCCCTTCTGCCCGGCCCTCGAAGCCGCCTCTCGGTAGGCTTCCGCGAGAGTGGGGTGGAGATGAACTTTGGTCAGCTTGCAAGATTCCGCCAGTATACGCAGGGTCTGCAGGGGCATCGCACGGGGAGACTCCACCTTGCTCAGGTGCCAGCTTTCGACCAGCGGCCTCAGCGGCCCCAACATGTTCGCCACGTCCTTTTCCTGCAGTGCAGAGAAGACCGCATGCAACGGGCGTCCGGGCCGGTAACGGCGGAGGTTCCGGGCCAGGTTGACGGCACCCTCCGGGTTATGCGCAATATCCAGCACGGTATCCACGGGCTCCTTCAGGATCTGGAATCGCCCGATCAGGCTGACGTTTTCAAGTGCGTGGCGGATGGCTTCCAGGTCGATCTTCCCGAGATGCCGCAGCACGGTCAAGGCGCCGGCCGCGTTGTTCAATTGCACTTTTCCGGGCAGTTGGCGGGGGGTGGGCAATTCCAGCATCATCCCGTCACGGTGGTGGTAGCGCCAGCGGTCGGGACCGAGAGGCTGCGCGAAGAAGTCCCGGCCGATGCGCTGCAGCGGTGCTCCCAGGCGGTGCGCCTGGTCCGGCAGGCTGACGGGTGGATCGGGTTCGCCGCAGACGACCGGCCGCCCCGGGCGCATGATGCCGGCCTTCTCGCGCCCGATCGCTTCCCGGGTCCGGCCCAGCCATTCCGTGTGGTCGATGCTGATGCTGGTAATCAGGGCGATATCGGCGTCCCACAGGTTGACCGCATCCATCCGCCCTCCGAGTCCGACCTCGAGAATCGCATAATTGATTTTCTCTTCCCGGAAGATCGACAGGGTGGCCAGGGTGCCGTACTCGAAAAACGACAGGCTGGTGCCGCCACGCGCCTGCTCCACCCGTTCGAAGGCGGCGCACAGTCGCTCGTCATCCACTTCCGCCCCGTCGACGCGGACGCGTTCGTTGTAGCGGAGGAAATGCGGCGAAGTGTAGGCGCCGACCCGTCCGTGCGGGCGCAGCATGGCTTCCAGCAAGGCGACGCTGGAGCCCTTCCCGTTGGTCCCGGCGACGGTGATGATCTTGAAGTCCGGCGGCGCCAGCAGGTTCATGCGCCGGGCCACCACCCGGATCCGTTCCAGCCCGAGATCAATGCTGCTGCTATGCAGGTGCTGTTGCCAGTCGACCCACTCGGATAGGGAGGAGAATCGCATCGCGGCGTGCCGGGAGAAGCCGAGCGGCGGGGCTACCCGGCCGGGGCCCGCCCCGGGCGGTTCATCATCAGGCGCAGCAGGTCGGCGATGGTGTCGCGCATCTCGCCGCGGTGCACCAGCATGTCGATGGCCCCGTGCTCCAGCAGGAACTCGCTGCGCTGGAAGCCTTCCGGCAGGGTTTCGCGCACGGTCTGCTCGATCACGCGCGGGCCGGCGAAGCCGATCAGCGCGCCGGGTTCCGCGATCTGGACATCGCCCAGCATGCCGAGCGAGGCCGAAACCCCGCCCATGGTGGGGTCGGTCAGCACCGAGATGTAGGGCAGGCGCCGCCTGCGCATGCGGGCCAACGCGGCGGCGGTTTTGGACATCTGGAACAGCGACACCAGCGCCTCCTGCATGCGCGCGCCCCCGCTCGTGGAGAAGCACACCAACGGCAGGCGCTCCTTCAGGCAGACTGCGGAGGCCTGCGCGAACTTCTCGCCCACGACCGAGCCCATGGAGCCGCCCATGAATCCGAACTCGAACGCCGTGCAGACCAGCGGCAGGCCGTGCAATTGCCCCTGCATGACCACCAGGGCGTCCTTCTCCTTCGTTTCCTTCTGCGCCTGGCTGATGCGGTCCCGGTAGCGCTTGCTGTCGCGGAACTTCAGGAAGTCCTTGGGCGCGAGGTCGGCCAGCAGCTCCTCCCGGGGGTGTTCGTCCAGGAACATCTCCAGCCGTTCCCGGGCCGACACGCGCATGTGATGCTGGCATTTCGGGCAGACGTTGAGGTTGCGTTCCAGTTCGGACCGGTACAGCGGCGTGTCGCAGTTCGGGCACTTGATCCACAGGCCCTGGGGGACCTTCCGGGTGTTGCTGCTTTCGATCCGGATCTGGGGCGGCACCAGGCGCTTGTACCAGCTCACGGGGCACCTCCCGCCCGGCCTGCGGCGTCGATGCCGGCACGCAGGTCCTGCAGCAGTTCGGTCGCGGCGGCGTGCGGGTCTGCGGCGGCCTGGATCCGGTCCACCAGCGCGCTGCCGACGATAACCGCGTCGGCCAGTTTCGCGGCTTGAGCCGCGGAATCCGCGTCCTTGATGCCGAACCCGATGCCGACGGGCAGGGTGGCATGCGTTCGGATGCATTTCATACGTTCCGCCACATCTTCCATGTCCAAGCGATCCGCGCCGGTCGTCCCGCGCAGGGACACATAATAAAGAAATCCTTTCGCCTGGCCGCAGATCTGCCGGATCCGCTCCTCGGTGGTGGTGGGGGCGAGCAGGAAGATCTCATCCAGCCCGTGGTCGATCAGGGCCTGGCGGATCGCGGGCGCTTCTTCCGGGGGGAGGTCGACCACCAGCACGCCGTCGACCCCGGCGCGGGCGGCCTGTTCCGCGAAGGTGTCCACGCCCATGGCGACGATCGGGTTGGCGTAGCCCATCAGGACCAGCGGCGTCTCCGCATCCTCGCCCCGGAATTCGACAGCCATGCCCAAGACGTCGCACAGACGGACCCGGTGCGCCAGCGCGCGCTCGCAGGCGGCCTGGATCACCGGCCCGTCGGCCATCGGGTCCGAGAACGGGACTCCAAGCTCGATCAGGTCGGCTCCGGCCCGCACCAGCGTATGCAGTAGCGGCACGGTGGCGGCGGGCTCCGGGTCGCCCGCGGTCAGATAGGGGACCAGGGCCGTGCGCCCGGCCTCCCTCAGCTGCGCGAAGCGCCCGGCGATGCGGCTCACAGGGACAGCCCCTCGCGCCGGGCGACCGTGTCGATGTCCTTGTCCCCGCGCCCGGACAGGTTGACCACCACGATCGCGTCTTCCGGCATCCCGCGGGCCGCCTCCAGGGCGCCCGCCACCGCGTGGGCGCTCTCAAGCGCCGGGATGATCCCTTCGGTCCGGGTCAGCAGGTGGAAGGTGCGCAGGGCCTCCTCGTCGGTGGCGCTGGTGTATTCGGCCCGGCCCAGGTCCTTGAGCAGGGCGTGCTCAGGGCCGACGCCCGGGTAGTCCAGTCCGGCGGAGATGCTGTGCGTGGCCAGGATCTGCCCCGCCTCGTCCTCCATCAGGTAGGTGCGGTTGCCGTGCAGCACCCCGGCGCGGCCGCGGGCCAGCGGTGCCGCGTGTTCGCCGGTGTCCAGCCCGTGGCCGGCCGCCTCGACCCCCAACAAGCGTACGTCGGAATCGTCCAGGAACGGGTGGAACAGCCCGATCGCATTGGAGCCCCCGCCGACGCAGGCGACCAGCAGGTCCGGCAGGCGCCCGGCCTGTTCCTGGACCTGGCGGCGTGTCTCGCGCCCGATGACCGCCTGGAAATCGCGCACCATCTCCGGGTAGGGGGCCGGTCCGGCCACCGAGCCGATGATGTAGAAGGTGTTCTCGACATGGGTCACCCAGTCGCGCAGCGCCTCGTTCAGTGCATCCTTCAGGGTCTTGGAACCCGAGGTCACGGGGATCACCTCCGCGCCCAGCAGTTTCATGCGGTAGACGTTCGGCGCCTGGCGCTCGATGTCCTCCGATCCCATGTACACCACGCACTGTAGGCCGAGGCGCGCGCTGACGGTGGCGGTGGCCACGCCGTGCTGGCCGGCACCGGTCTCGGCGATGATGCGGGTCTTCCCGATGCGCTTCGCCAGCATCGCCTGGCCGACGGTGTTGTTGATCTTGTGGGCGCCCGTATGGTTCAGGTCCTCGCGCTTGAGCCAGATCTGGGCCCCGCCGTTCGCGCGGCTCAGGTGACGGGCGAAATACAGCGGGGAGGGGCGCCCCACATAGTGGGCGAGATCCTCCTCGAACGCTTTCCAGAAATCGGCGTCCTCGCAGGCTTCCCGGTAGACCGCGGCCAACTCGTCGAGTGGCCGGATCAGGGTCTCGGCCACGAACCGCCCGCCGTACTCCTCGAAATGCCCCTCGGCATCCGGCCAGCGGTAGCCGCCCGGGAAGCTAGAGTGCGGCACGGTTCACCTCCCGCATGAACGCTTCGATCTTCTTCGGGTCCTTGCGGCCGGGCTCGGCCTCCACACCGCTGCTGACGTCCACGCCCCAAGGCCGGACCGCCCGGATCGCCTCGCCCACGTTGCCCGGCTCCAGGCCGCCTGCCAGGATCAGCGGGCGCGGGTCCTCGGAGTGGATCTCCGTCCAGTCGAAGGTCTTGCCCTGTCCGCCGGCTTCTCCCGGCGCATGGCTGTCCAGCAGGAAGCCGTGTGCGTCGGGATAGCGCTCCTGGTAGTCGGCCAGGGCGCCGGATTCGATCATCGGCACGGCCTTAATCCAGTGGCCTTCGAACCGGGCGCAAAGCTCCGGCGCTTCGCGGCCGTGGTACTGCAGGCCGTCGAACGGGATGGTTTCGATCAATTCGTCAAGGAATTGCGGGTCCGGATCGAGCACGACCGCGTAGGCATCCATGAAAGGCGGCAGGAGATCGATGATGGCACAGGCCACGGCAGGTTCAACATTTCGCGGGCTGGGTTCGTGGAATACCAGCCCGATGGCGTCGGCGCCCGCATCGGCGGCGAGGAGCGCGTCGGCCGGGTTTGTAATGCCGCAGATTTTGACGCGGGTGCGCATGGTCAGGAAGCGGTCTGGCTGTAGTCCGGGGTCCATAGGGGCGGCGGGATGCCGCATTCACGGGGATAGTTTACGCGCATCAGGTACAGTCCGTCCGGCGGTGCGGTGATGCCGCCCGCCGTGCGGTCGCGCATCTCAAGCAGTTCGGCCAGCCATTCCGGGGGGCGTTCGCCGTGGCCGACCTCCATCAGGGAGCCTGCCAGGATCCTCACCATGTGGTGCAGGAAGCCGTCGGCCTCGACGTCCAGGTGGACGAACGGCCCGTGGGCAGTGACGTTCAGCCGGTACAGGGTGCGCCGGGGATGGCGGGCCTGGCATTCCGCCGCGCGGAAGCTGGTGAAGTCGTGCTCGCCCAGCAGGGCCTGGACGGCCTGGTGCATCCGTTCGGTATCCAGGGTCTTGGGTACCCGGGTGACCCTGCTCGCGAGCAGGCCCGCGGAGGCGGAGGAGCGCTGCAGGATGATGTAGCGGTAATGTCGGCGGATGGCCGAGTAGCGGGCGTGGAAGTCGTCCGCGACCTCTTGCACCCAGGAGACGCTGACGGATGGAGGCAGGTGCGCGCCGGCGCCCCGCTGCCAGGCGTGCAGGGGACGGTCCGCGTCGGTGTCGAAGTGGATGACTTGGCCGGCCGCGTGCACCCCGGCATCCGTGCGCCCGGCGACGGCGGTGCGGATTGGGTGGTCGGCGACCGCGGAAAGGGCGTTTTCGACCGCGTCCTGGACGCTCGGGGCGTGGTGCTGGCGCTGCCAGCCACTGAAGCAGGCGCCGTCGTACTCGAGACCGCAGGCCAGGCGAGGCATGGGTCAGAACGAAGCCATCCGTCTTTTCAGCTTCTCCGCCTCCTCGCGTTCTTGCTCCGTCCCCTCGGCCAGCACCAGCCGGATCAGGGGGCGCGCCTGGTCGTACTCGTTCGCTGCGACATGCGCGTGCGCCAGGTCCAGCGCGGAGGTGGCGCGCCGGGCGGGGTCCTCGATGTCGCCCACGCTTTGCCGGATGATCCGGGCCTGACGGGCACGGCTCAGGGCCAGGGCGAACAGATAGGTCAGGAGCAGGATCCCCGCAGCGGCGAGAATCCCGGGCCACGGGAAGTCGCCGGCCACCTTCGCCAGGCTCGGTTTGTCGGGCGTCTTGTCCGCCAGTTGTGCCAGTTCTCCGCTTTCGACTTCGACGGTGGCGGGAGACGCTTTGGTCTTTTCGGGTTCAGGCTGCGCTGGCGAGGCCGGTGCGGTTGATGCGGGTTCGGATTCTGCCGACTCCGGTTCTGTCGGAGGGGTCTTGGCCGGCTCGGTTTGCCCCGGCGCGGTCGGCTGGGTGTTGGCGGTTCCGGATTCTGCCGATTCCGGTTCTGTCGGAGGGATCTTGGCCGGTTCGGTTTGCCCCGGCGCGGTCGGCTGGGTGTTGGCGGTTCCGGGTTCGGCCGGTTCGGTTTTCATCGGCTCCACCGGTTCAGGCTCGTACGTTGCCGGTTCAGGGGAAGCCAGTTCGGTCCGCGTCTCAAGCGGCACGAGCTGCAACCGCCGCTCCTGCAGGGTCGGGCTCTTACGCAACTCCGTTCCCTGTCGACGCCAGTTCTGCCACTGTTCGTTCTGGAAGCGGATCTCGTCGACCAGCCACTGGCGGGACAGGTTCAGGCGCGCGATCTCGGCCTCGCTCGGAATGTACAACCGGGCGCCGGCCCGCACCAGGTTGATGTTGTCGTGGATGAAGGCGTCGCGGTTGTACAACTGAATCGCCAACATAAGGGTGTAGGCGTCGACCTCCAGGGAGCGGGCGCGTTCCAGCGCGATTTCAAGTAGCGTGTCTCCCCATACCACCTCGCGCGTCGTGGCGGTCGGGGCGCACGGCGGCAGGCTCAGGGTGTGGAACATGGGTGGCTCGTGCCCTTCGCCGAGGACCAGCACCAGGTCGCTGGAATGAGAGGGAAGCGGTTCCGTGCTGCGTACCTGGACTCGGCTCTCGCCGTCGTGCTGGATCCGCTCCAGCTGTGCCGACCCGACCCAGGAGGGATAGGTTTTCTGGAGTTTCCGGTAGGTCGGGGGGGAGGCGATTTCCACGCGCACTTGCCCCGGGTCAGCCCCGGCCTCCGCCGCCAGTTGCAACGTCAACAGGGTGGTGCAGTCGGGTTCGAAACGGATCTCCGGCTGGTTCAGTTCCAGCGCCTGGGCCGGAGCGGCCAGGGTGGCCGCCAGGAGCAGGAACCGCGCATTCACTGCCCGAACTGTTCCAGCCATTGTTCGGCGATCTGGATGCTGTTGGTCGCGGCGCCCTTGCGCAGGTTGTCGCTGACGACCCAAAGATCCAGTCCACGCCGATGGGACAGGTCCTGGCGGATGCGTCCGACGAACACCTCGTCCCGGCCGGCCGCCTCCGCGGCCGCCGTGGGGTAGCCGCCGTCCGTCGCCTCGTCGATGACGACCACGCCGGGAGCCTCTTCCAGCAGCGCGCGGGCATCCTGCGCGCTCAGCGGTTCGCGGGTTTCCAGGTGGACGGCCTCGGAATGGCCGTAATACACCGGAACGCGAACCGTGGTGGGGTTGACGCCGATGCTCTCGTCCTCCAGGATCTTCCGGGTCTCCCAGACCATCTTCATCTCTTCGCGGGTATAGCCGTTGTCCTGGAAGCTGTCGATGTGCGGCAGGACGTTGAACGCGATCGGGCGGGGGTAGACCTCGCAGCGGCCTTCGCGGCCGGCGAGCACATCCCCGGTCTGCCGGCGGAGTTCCTCGATCGCCGCCTGGCCCGTGCCGGAGACCGCCTGGTACGTGGCGACGTTGATGCGCTCGATTCCGGCCGCGTCGTACAGGGGCTTCAGCGCCACCACCATCTGGATGGTCGAACAGTTGGGATTGGCGATGATGCCGCGGTTGCGGTAGTCGGCGATGCGTTCCGGATTGCACTCGGGCACCACCAGCGGGATATCCGGCTCGTAGCGGAAGCAGGACGTGTTGTCGATCACCAGGCAGCCTGCTTCGGCGGCGCGCGGTGCGAACTGGCGCGATGGTTCGCTGCCGGCGGAGAACAGGGCGATCTGCACCTGGCTGAAATCAAATTCCTCCAGTACCTGGACCCCTATGTCCTGCCCACGAAACGGTAGTCGCCGGTCCTTCGAGCGTTCGCTGGCCACTAGGGACAGGGAATCGACCGGGAAGTCGCGTTCTTCGAGAACCCGGCGCATGACCCCGCCCACGGCGCCGGTGGCGCCGACGATAGCCACGTGCAGGCCGCTCACGAGCCGAGGCGCTCCTCAAGCGCATCGGTTACTGCATCCCCTATTTGCGCTGTATTGGCGGCCTCGCCGTCGCCAGCCAGGTCGGCCGTTCGCATCCCTTGTTCCAGTACGTCCCGCACGGCGCCTTCCACTGCATCGGCGGCGTCGGTCCGCTGCAGGGAATAGCGCAGCATCATGCCGACCGAAAGGATCATGGCAAGCGGGTTGGCCTGCCCGGTGCCGGCGATGTCGGGGGCCGAGCCGTGCACCGGCTCGTACAGCCCTTGGCGCTTCTCGTTGAGGGAGGCCGAAGGCAGCAGGCCGATCGAGCCGGTCAACTGCGCGGCAATGTCGGACAGGATGTCGCCGAACAGGTTGCCGGTGACCATCACGTCGAACTGGGTGGGTTGGGCGACCAGTTGCATGGCGGCATTGTCCACGTACAGGTGCGACAACTCGACGTCCGGATATTCCTGCGCGACCTCACCGACCACGGTGCGCCACAACTCCGAGACTTCGAGGACATTCGCCTTGTCCACGGAACAGACTCTCCGGCTCCGCAACTGGGCAGCTTGAAAGGCACTGTGGGCGATGCGCGAGATTTCGTCTTCATCGTAGACCATGGTGTTGACGCCGCGGCGGCGGCCGTCGTGCTCGTCCAGCGCGCGCGGCTCGCCGAAATAAAGCCCCCCCGTGAGTTCGCGCACGATCAGCAGGTCCAGCCCTTCGAGTTTTTCGGGTTTGAGGCTCGAAGTGTGCGCCATGCCGGGCATCAGCGTTGCGGGGCGCAGGTTGGCATACAGGCCCAGTTCCTTGCGCAGCCTGAGCAGGCCGGTCTCGGGACGAAGCGCGCGGTCGGGCGTGTCGTAGCGGGGCGCGCCGACCGCCGCCAGCAGCACAGCGTCCGCGTCGCGGGCGGCCTGCAGGGTGCCGGGCGGCAGGGGATCGCCTTCGGCGTCGACGGCCGCCCCCCCGACAAACGCCTCGTCCAGTTCCAGCTCAAGGCCGCCGTGGCGCACCAGGCAGTTGAGCACCTTGCGGGCCTCGGCCGTGATCTCCGGGCCGATGCCGTCGCCAGGCAGGATCAGGATGCGTGGCATTACGGGCTGCCGAAACGGTCGAACAGCCAGGGAGCCTGTGCCCGCCGTGCCGCTTCGAATTCCCTGATCCGGTTCGCGTGGCGCAGGGTCAGAGCGATGTCGTCAAGCCCTTCGACCAGGCAGCGCTTGCGTTGCGAGTCGATGTCGAACGACCAGCAGGCGCCGGAATCTGCCGTCATGGTCTGCTCCGGCAGGTCGATGTCCAGCTGGTAGCCTTCGGTCTGCTCGGTCTCTTCGAGGAGCGTCCGCACGGCGGCCTCCGACAACTGGACGGTCAGCAGGCCGTTCTTGGCGGCGTTGGTGTCGAAGATATCCGCGAAGCTCGGCGCGATGACGGCCCGGAAGCCGGCGTCCAGAAATGCCCAGACCGCGTGTTCGCGCGAGGAGCCGCAGCCGAAGTTGGCGCCGGTGACCAGGATGGAAGCCTCCTGGTAGCGGGGTCGGTTCAGCACGAAATCCGGGTTGCGCGGGCGCCGCGCGTGGTCGCTCTCCAGGTCGCCGGGCGCCAGGTAGCGCCAGCTGTCGAACAGGTTCGGGCCGAAGCCGGTGCGCTTGACCGACTTCAGGTACTGCTTGGGGATGATCACGTCGGTGTCGATGTTGCTGCGATCAAGCGGTGCAACGACCCCGCGGTGACGGACGAAGGGGGTCACGCCAGGTACTCCCGCACATCGACGAAATGTCCGGCACAGGCGGCCGCGGCGGCCATCGCCGGGCTGACCAGGTGAGTGCGCCCGCCCTCGCCTTGGCGGCCCTCGAAATTCCGGTTGGAGGTGGCGGCACAACGCTCGCCGGGTTCCAGCCGGTCGGCGTTCATGGCCAGGCACATCGAGCAGCCTGGCTCCCGCCATTCGAACCCGGCCTCGGTGAAGATCCGGTCCAGCCCTTCCGATTCGGCCTGCGCCTTGACCCGCCCGGAGCCGGGCACGACCAGGGCTTGGAGGATATTGTCCGCACAGTGTCGCCCGCGAACTACTGCGGCGGCCTCGCGCAGGTCCTCGATGCGGGCATTGGTGCAGGAGCCGATGAAGATCCGGTCCAGTTCAATGTCGGTGACCGTCTCGCCGCCTTTCAGGCCCATGTAGTCCAGCGCCGCCTTCATGCCGCCTGCGCGGGCAAGATCCTCCGCCTCGTCGGGACGGGGGACGGCCGAATCGACCGACACCACCATCTCCGGGGACGTGCCCCAGGTGACCTGGGGCGCAAGCTCGCCCGCCTGCAGTACCACGGCGCGTTCGAATACGGCATCGTCGTCCGAGCGCAACTCGCGCCACCGCCGTTCGGCCTCCTCCCAGGCGGAGCCTTCGGGCGCGTAGGTCCGCCCGCGAACATAGCCGAGGGTGACGTCGTCGACCGCGACCAGGCCGGAACGCGCGCCGGCCTCGATCGCCATGTTGCACAGGGTCATGCGGGCTTCCATGCTCATCTCCTCCACCGCTTGGCCGGCGAACTCGATCGCGCAGCCGGTTCCGCCCGCCGTGCCGATGCTCCCGATCAGGGCGAGTGCCAGATCCTTGGAGCCGACGCCGGGTGCGGTGCGGCCCTCGAGGCGCACCAGCATGTTGGACGGTTTCCGTACCGGCAGACACTGGGTGGCCAGCACGTGCTCGACCTGCGAGGTGCCGATGCCGAACGCCAGCGTCGCCAGCGCGCCGTGCGTGGAGGTGTGCGAATCGCCGCAGACCACGGTCATGCCGGGCAGGGTGATGCCTTGCTCCGGGCCGATCACGTGCACGATGCCTTGCCGCGGGTCCCCCATCGGAAACTCCAGCAGGCCGTATTCGGCGCAGTTGGCGTCCAGGGTCTCGACCTGATGGCGCGAGACCGCGTCGGGGATCTCCTCGAGATCCGGTTCGGTCGGGACGTTGTGGTCGGCCACCGCGACGATGCTGTCGGGCCGCCAGGGCGCACGACCGGCCAGGCGCAGGCCCTCGAAGGCCTGCGGCGAGGTGACTTCGTGGACCAGCTGGCAGTCGATGTACAGCAGGGTGGTGCCGTCTTCAGCCGTCTGCACTGCGTGTTCGTCCCAAAGTTTGTCGTACAGGGTACGCCCGGACATGATCGCGTTTTCGTTCCGTGCCTAATGCACGTCGATTATAGTGGACAGGGAGAGTCTAAGGGGTGTTTTTGCAGAGATTTCACTTGGTTTCGTGTGGATCGAACCGGGTCTGGGCCTCGGCCAGGCGTCCGGAGGTCCCGATATCCGCCCACAGCCCACGATAATGCTCGCCGCTCGCCCGGTCGCTGCGGATGGTGGTCTGTAGTAGAGGCGCCAGCGGAAAGCGCCCGGGCGCACACGCCTCGAACAGGCGAGGACGGTAGAACCCGATCCCCGAGAACGTCAGGCGCACCCCGGACTGCTCCCGGACGCGGCCGCCCTCGTAATGGAAATCTCCTTCCGGGTGATGCGCAGGGTTGTCGACCAGGACCAGGTGCGCGTCGTCGCCGTCAGCCAGCGATGGGGCAGTAAATTGATAATCGGTGCAGACGTCCGCATTGACCACCCAGAACGGATCCGGCCCCAGCAACGGAAGCGCCTGGCGGATGCCGCCCCCGGTTTCCAGCGCGGGAGTGGGCTCGGGCGAGTAGAGGATGCGTACGCCAAATTCCTTTCCTTCTCCCAGGGCTTCTTGGATCTGTTCCCCGAGGTGCGACAGGTTGACGACCACGTCCTCGATCCCGGCCTCCCGAAGGGCCCGGAGATGACGCACGATCAGGGGTTCGCCGGCGACTTCCAGGAGGGCTTTCGGCATGGTGTTGGTCAGTGGGCGCAGGCGCTCCCCGCGCCCGGCCGACAGGATCATGGCCGAAGGCATGTCAGGGCTCCGGCAGCCGCGCCACCAGTTCCGCCAGGGGCTGCAGGGACGGGTAGCGGCTGCAGGCGTGGCGGACGTAGCCCAGGACACGGGGCACGTCCAGCATGAAGTAGGACTTGCCGTCCCGATGGCACAGCCGGGCGAAGATCCCGACCGCCTTCAGATGGCGTTGCGTCCCCATCCAGTCGAACCATTCCATGAAAAGCTCGGAATCTACATTCTCGTCGAGAATGCCTTGCTGCTGGGCACGCTGCCGGTACTGTTCCACCCAGCCCCGGATCCGGTCGTCGGACCAGGCGATGTAGCAGTCCCGCAACAAGGAGACCAGGTCGTAGGTCACAGGCCCCCACATCGCGTCCTGATGGTCCAGGATGCCGGGGTTGGGCTCGGTCACCATCAGATTCCGGGAATGGTAGTCGCGATGGACCACGACGCATGGTTGCTCCAAGGCGCGGTTGACCAGCAACTGCCAGGCGGTCTCGATCATAAGCCGGTCCTCAGGGCTCAATTCCCACCCGAGGTGCCGACCGAGATACCAGTCGGTGAACCGGTCAAGCTCCAGGCGCAGCTGCTTCGCGTCGTACGGCGGAAGCGGTCCGCGGGGCAGAGTCTGGATGCGCAGCAGGGCGTCGAGGGCGTCGCCGTACAGGGAGTCCGCAGATTCCTCGTTCAGATGCGACAGATACTGTTCGTCTCCGAGGTCCTCGAGCAGGAGGAAGCCGTCCGCATGGTTTTCCGCCTGGACTTCCGGGGCATGCACGCCTGCTTTGCGCAGGTGCGAATTCGCGGTAAGGAAAGGTTCCAGCGGTTCGTGTTCCGGCGGAGCGTCCATCGCGATCCGGGTGGGATCCGTGCCGTGCACGCGGAAATAGCGGCGAAAACTGGCATCGCCCGCCACCGGACGCAGTTCCAGTTCCGGATTCTGCAGGGTCTGGCACACCCAGTCCCGTAGTTGTTCCTGTCTTGAATCTTCCATAGAGGAGACGGAGAAGATCGGGCGCGTATGTGCAGTGCCAGAATTAGAGCCTTGTTACTGTCGGCCGTTCAACACCACGCAATAAAAACGAAAGCAGCCGAGTGGAGAAGCTGCCTCCAGCGAACCGTAAAAACACAGCCCTCTCGACCGCCGGGTGCTGCTCATGATACGGTCAGGCCCCGTTTTCCGCAAGTCTCGTTTACCGTTTTTTCATCTAAATCTCCAATCAGTTCTTGATTGTTTCGGGGGAGTTCTACAGGAGCGTCTTTGGCATTATTTGCCCAGATCTGGTGCGTGTCGGCCAACTCAAGGTGGAGTCGACCGCCCGGAAGTGACGCGGAAGTCGCTACCCGGTTGGCTGCCGTGAAGAGACTGATGTGGATTAACCCGCCCAGTTGTTCTATAGTTAGGCGAAGCCGGGATCGGAGACGGCGGAACCCGTGGGGAAAGCCCTGTATACCGTTCCCTCCATCATGGGACCTATCGCTTTCATCTTCCCGCATACCGTGATTGGCAAGCAAGTCTCGAAGACTGTTGCCGTCCACAGGTCTAAGCCGGTGCCACCGTCCCCTGCGGGCGCTGCCTGCCCATGCTGGGTCTGCTGACATCTCCGCCCGACCGTGCGGCAGGAACTTTCTTGTCCGGGTTCGACGGGTATTCGGCGACCGCCGCCGTTACTGCTCACCGATCTCTCTGGCATCAACGGGGGCGGTATGCAGGGCGGCGGGTTTCCCCACGGCTTAAAAATCCTGATCCTCAGGTGCCTCAAAAGGATTTAGCCCGGGCGGAGGCTTGATGATGGAACTTTTCCGAAGTCTGGACGTACAGGAACTTCAGGCAAGCCTGGAAGCTTGGTTCCACACCCATGTGTTGGTGTCCGACAACCTGATCCAGGCCGGGCAAATTGTGCTGGCGCTGCTCATCGGCCTGACGCTGGGCAGGCGACTGAAACGACTGATCACGGGCCTGTCCGGGCGTTGGCCGAGCCGTGCCGATGTTCAAGCCTTCGCTGCCCGCCTCGCCACTCTCTCCGCGCCGATCGTCATGCTGGTGCTTCTGTGGATTGCGGTCGAGGTCGGGATGCAGACGGATCTGTTCGGTTATCACCTGACGCGAACGGTGGCGACTCTGATCAGCGCCTGGGTGGTCATCCATCTGGCCGCAGGGCTCATCAAGAACGACGCCTTGGCCCGGTTCGTCGCTTGGACCGCATGGATTCTCGCCGCGCTGATCGTCCTCGGGCTCTACGACGCCGCGATCGCGCTGCTCGACGGCATGGCCGTGAGCTTCGGGGAAGTACGGATCTCGGTGCTAGCCGTGATGAAGGGGGCTCTGCTCCTTGGCCTGATTTTGTGGGTTGCGGTGCCGGTGTCGAAGGTGCTCGAGCGGAGCATTGGCCAGATGGTCACCCTGACCCCTTCGGCTCAGGTGCTGACCTCCAAGTTCATCAAGATCGCGCTCATCACGCTCGCGTTCCTTATCGTTATCAGCAGCTTGGGAGTCGACCTGACCGCCCTTGCGGTGTTCGGCGGCGCCCTCGGCATCGGCATCGGGTTCGGCCTGCAGAAGGTGATGTCCAATCTGGTGAGCGGTCTGCTCCTGCTGATCGACAAGTCCATCAAGCCGGGCGACGTCATCACGGTGGGGGGCACCTATGGCTGGGTGGAATCCCTCGGTGCGCGATACACGGCGGTTCGAACCCGCGACGGCATCGAGCACCTCATTCCGAACGAGGAGCTGATCGCCCAGCGGGTAGAGAACTGGTCGCACAGCGACAAGGCGGTGCGGCTGGGGATTCCCGTGGGGGTCTCCTACAAGGCGGATGTCCGGCTCGCGATCAGATTGTGCGTGCAGGCGGCCAACGCCGTCGAACGGGTCTTGGCCACCCCGGAGCCGCGGTGCTTCCTCAGGGAGTTCGGCGACAATTCGGTGAATCTCGAGATCCGGATCTGGATTGACGATCCGCCTCAGGGCCGCGCCAATGTGGCCAGCGAGGTACTGCTCGGTGTCTGGGACCTGTTTCACGAGCACGGAATCGAGATTCCCTTCCCGCAGCGCGACCTGCACCTGAAGTCCAGCGAAATCCCTTGGCCCACGGGGGGCGGAGAGGTTCGCTGAAACTTCGGGGTCCCGGCATTTCAGGTACAATACGCCGCCCAACGATGCCCATGGCATTGCCGCATTTTTTGAGGAAGTCCGAATGGCCGTCCAAAAAAGCCGAAAGAGCCGCTCCAAGCGCGACATGCGCCGCTCGCACCATGCGCTGAAGGGGGCCACGGTGTCGGAAGATCCGGCCACGGGCACGCGGCACCGCCGCCACCATATTGCCGCCGACGGCTATTACCGGGGCCGCAAGGTTCTCGAAATCAAGCAACCGAAGCAGGATCCGGCCGAAACGGAAGCCTGACCGGGATTCCGTCCCCGCCGCCGCGCGGACTATTCATGACTGATTCCGTCACCATCGCGCTGGATGTGATGGGTGGCGACCATGGTGCGGACAGCGTCCTGCCCGCTGCGGCCTCCCGACTCAAGGCCGACCCGTCGCTGAGCCTGATCCTGGTCGGCGACGAATCCCTGATCCGCGACCGGCTGAAGGCGCTGGGGCCGGCCCCGGAGGACCGCCTGGTCGTGCACCATGCTTCGGAGCAGATCGAGATGGGCGAGCCCCCGATGCAGGCCCTGCGCAAGAAGCCGGACTCGTCGATGCGGGTCGGCCTCAACCTGCTGCGCGACGGCGAGGCGCAGGCATTCGTGAGTTCCGGTAACACCGGCGCCCTGATGGCGCTGTCGCATTTCGTGGTGCGGATGCTGCCGGGGATCGACCGGCCGGCCATCCAGTCGACCGTGCCGGCCCTGAACGGCCACACCCACGTGCTGGACCTGGGCGGCAACGTGGACTCCCGTGCCGAGCATCTCCTGCAGTTTGCCGTGATGGGGTCGGTGCTCGCCCAGGTGCTCGACGACCATCCCAGCCCGCGGGTCGGGCTGCTCAATGTCGGCGAAGAGAACATCAAGGGCAACCGGCAGGTGCAGGCGGCGAATGCCCTGCTACAGGAAAGCAAGCTCAACTACATCGGCTATATCGAGGGCGACGACATCTACTGCGGGGAGGTCGACGTGGTGGTGTGCGACGGTTTCGTCGGCAATATCTCGCTCAAGACCACCGAAGGCGTGGCGCGGATGTTGATCACCTTCCTCAAGGAGGAATTCACGCGCAACCTCTACCGCCGCTCGGCGATGGTCCTGGCCGCTCCGATCCTCACGGGATTCCGCCGCCTGTTCGACCCCCGCCGCTATAATGGAGCCAGTCTGCTTGGCCTCCGCCACGTGGTCATCAAGAGCCACGGCAGTGCCGACGCGTTTGCTTTCGAACAGGCCATCGTCCGGGCACAGCAGGAGGCGCGCCGAGACCTGCCGATGCGGATAGACCAGAACATCGATACCCTGCTGACCGATCGCGCCGAGGCGAGCGTCGAGTCATGACTCACACGGCCATCACCGGGACCGGCGCCTGCCTCCCCGAGCGGGTGGTGACGAACGAGGAACTGGAGAAGACGGTCGACACCACGGATCAATGGATCCGCGAACGCACCGGGATCCTTCAGCGCCATATCGTGAGCGAGGAGGAAACCACGGCCTCGATGGGCACGCAGGCGGCTCGCGAGGCGCTGGCGGCGGCAGGGCTGACGCCGGGCGATATCGACATGATCGTGCTGGCGACGACCACCCCTGATCGCATCTTCCCCAGCACGGCCTGCCAGATCCAGCGGCAGTTGGAGGCGCCGGAGTGTCCGGCGTTCGACGTGCAGGCGGTCTGCAGCGGGTTCATCTACGGGCTGGACATCGCTCGGCGGTTCATCGCGACCGGGGGCGGCCGCGCCGTCCTGGTCATCGGTTCCGAGGTGATGTCCCGCATCGTCGACTGGAGCGACCGGAGCACCTGCGTGTTGTTCGGCGACGGGGCGGGTGCCGTGGTACTCGAGGCATGTGACGAGCCTGGAATCCTGTCCACTCACTTGCACGCGGACGGACGCTACGACCACCTGTTGCAGGTGTCGCCGGAAATGGATGGCGCCTTCATCGAAATGAAGGGCAACGAAGTGTTCCGCATGGCGGTGAACACCCTGGAGCGGATCGTGGACGAGACCCTCGAGGCCAACCAGATGGATCGGCACGAGGTCGACTGGCTGGTCCCGCACCAGGCCAATCACCGGATTATCGCGGCCACCGCGCGCAAGTTGGACTTGCCCATGGAGCGGGTGGTCGTCACGGTCGACCGGCACGGCAACACTTCTGCCGCCTCGGTGCCGCTGGCACTGAACCAGGCCGTGCGCGATGGCCGGATCCAATCGGGCGACGTGCTCATGCTGGAGGCGTTCGGCGGCGGCTTTACCTGGGGCTCCGCACTGATCCGATATTAGGCTCCCCTCATGGTTTCACGCACCGATCAGGCCTTCGATGCCGGGGGGTTCGTGCAGACCTTGACCCACGCCCCGGGCGTGTACCGCATGCTGGATTCGTCCGGCAACCTCCTGTACGTTGGCAAGGCGCGCGACCTGAAGAAGCGCGTGTCCAGCTATTTCCAGAAGGCTTCGCGGGGCCCGCGCACCCGCCGGATGATCGCCCAGACCGAGCGGATGGAAGTGACGGTCACGGCCACCGAGGCGGAGGCCCTGCTGCTGGAAAACACCCTCATCAAGCAGCACCACCCGCGCTACAACATCCTGCTGCGCGACGACAAGAGCTATCCCTACATCTACGCCTCGACCCACCAGACCTACCCCGGACTGTCTTTCTACCGCGGCCGCAAGCGGCGCAAGGGCCGCACGTTCGGCCCCTACGCCAGCGTCGGAGCCTTGCGGGAGACGCTGAACACCCTGCAGAAGCTGTTCCGGACCCGGCAATGCCCGGACAGTTTCTTCCGCAACCGCAGCCGGCCGTGCCTGCAATACCAGATCAAGCGGTGCACCGCGCCGTGCGTGGGCTACATCACGCCGGAAGACTACCGGGCGGACGTCGATCTCACGCTGCGTTTCCTGGAGGGGCGGAACGAGGAGGTGATGCGCGACCTGACGGCGCGGATGGACCAGGCGTCGGAGCGCCTGGACTACGAGGAGGCGGCGGAGTGGCGGAACCGCATCCAGTCGCTCCAGGAAATCTGCCGGCATTACCGGACCGGGGTGGCATCCGGGCATTTCGACGTGATCGCCGCTGTCTGCGAGGGCGGGCTGCACTGCGTGCAGGTCAGTTCCTTCCGCGGTGGCGCCAGCCACGGCAATCGCAGCTACTTCCCGGTCGTGAACGATGCGCAGATCAAGGCCCCGGAACTGCTGCGGGGATTCCTGGGGCAGTACTACCTGGAGCGCGTGGCGCCGCCGGAGGTTCTGCTGAACCACCCGGTGCCGGACCAGGAGGCGCTTGAAGAATGGTTGAGCGGAAAGTCTCCGGGGCGGATTCGCCTGTGCGCCCGCGTGCGGGGGCGCCGCCGCACCCAGGTGGAACTGGTGGAGCGCAATGCCCGGCAGTCGATCGCCACGCGGGCGCAGTCCCGCAGCGGGATACGGGAGCGTCTGGACGCACTGTCGGAAGCCCTGCTTCTGGACGACATGCCGACCCGGCTGGAGTGCTTCGACGTCAGCCATACGCGCGGCGAGGCGACGGTGGCGGCGTGCGTGGTCTACACCATGGAAGGGCCGAGCCGCTCGGAATCTCGTCGCTTCAACATTTCCGGCATCACGCCGGGCGATGACTACGGAGCGCTCAGGGAAGCGTTGACCCGCCGCTACACGCGGGTCTGCGCGGGCGAATACCCGGCTCCGGACGTGTTGCTCATCGATGGCGGAAAGGGGCAACTGCAGGTCGCCCGCGAGGTGCTGGCCACGCTCGACGTGTCCAAAGTCGTGGTGGCCAGCGTGGCCAAGGGGGAGGGCCGCAAGCCCGGCACGGAGACCGTGTACGCCGACAGCGTGGAGGGGCCGTTGCACCTGCCGCAGCGCTCGGTGGCGTTTCACCTGATCCAGCAGATCCGCGACGAGGCACACCGGTTCGCCATCACGGGGCACCGCCGCCGGCGCGCAAAGCGCAGACTCGAGTCGCCGCTGGAGGAAATTCCCGGCGTGGGACCGCAACGCCGGCAGAACCTGTTACGCTACTTCGGGGGTTGGCAGGGCGTCCGCGACGCGACGGCCGCCGACTTGGCCCGAGTGCCCGGCATCGGGGCCGGCCTCGCACAGGAGATCTACAACTACCTCCACGAAGAAAACGCATGATCGAGCTGACCATCCCGAACCTGCTGACGGCACTGCGGATCGCCCTGATTCCGGTGTTTTCCGGGGTGTTCTTCATTCCCGGGTGGGGCCCCCAGGCTTCGGCCGTGCTGTTCGCGCTCGCCAGCCTGACGGACTGGGCGGATGGCTACCTGGCCCGAAAACTGGGCCAGTATTCTGCATTCGGGGCCTTTCTGGACCCGGTGGCGGACAAACTGATCGTGTGCGTGGCCTTGGTGCTGCTGGTGTCGCGCGACAACAGCCTGTGGCTGGTCGCCCCGGCCTGCGTGATCATCGGGCGGGAGATCGCGATTTCGGCGTTGCGCGAATGGCTGGCCGGCACCCGTGCCCGCTCGCGGATTTCAGTGTCGTGGCTCGGCAAGTTCAAGACTCTGCTGCAATTGGCCTCGCTGGTGCTGCTGCTGTGGGCGGCGCCCGACTCTTCCGATCCGCTTTACGTGTACGGTTTGGTCCTGCTGGGTGTGGCGGCTGCGATGACGCTGGTCTCGATGGCGTACTACCTGTGGTTGGCGCTGCGCAGCGAAGACTCAGAGGCCTCCGGCACCTAAAGCCGAGCCGCAAGGTGCGGCTTTTGTTCCTGCTGCAGTCGATTGCAGCATCGAGACGCCTTCAAACTCTGTCACCCGGAAGATTAACCCCAAAAGGGGCATTACAGTTTTGCGTGGACGTGCCGTAGCGCGGATGCCTTGCTTTAAATGTAATGTTATAATATTACGTATAATTGGAGATCGCCTGTCAGCGAGGAGCACTTGAAATGTCCCCAGCCTCTGCACTTCTCGAAACCCGCCCGTCCGCCGACATTTCCGCGAAACACGTGAACCGGCCCGGACGCATGCGGTGGAATTCTGCCGGCCTCGTGGCCGGATTGCTGTTCTTCGTTGCCCCGTTTTCGGCAATGGCGGAAGAAGATATGGAAGTACTGGTCATCAAGGCGCATCCGTTGGGCGACAAGGGTCTGGCGATGCCAGCGACCAGTCTGGACGGCGAAGCATTGGACCGGGCGAGAGACGTCAACCTTGGCTCCACGCTCAGCCGGCAACCCGGCATCCATCAAGCGGCATTCGGTACCGTCGTCGGCCGGCCGGTGGTGCATGGCCTGGCCGGCCCGCGGGTGCGCGTCATGCAGGATCGCCTGGATACGATGGATGCATCGATCGTGAGTGCCGACCATGCGGTCGCCGTCGAATCGTTCATTGCTGAACGGGTTGAGGTGCTCCGCGGTCCGAGCATCCTGCTGTACGGTTCCGGCGCCATCGGCGGTGCCGTGAACGTGCAGACCGGACGCATTCCACAGGAACCTGCCGACGGCTTGTCCGGCGGAGCGGAGGCGCGCCACAACAGCGCGACAGGCGGCGACACCCTCGCGTTCAAGCTCAACGGAGGCCGTGGCGGCTTTGCTTGGCATCTGGACGGCGCGACCAAGGACGGCGACGACTACGACATCCCGGGCTATGCGGAATCGGCATACCTGCGCGCCCAGGAAGGCGAACATGAAGAAGAAGACGGCCACGACGAACACGACGAGGACGAGCATGAAGAAGAGGAGCACGAGGAGGAAGCCCGCAACAAGTTGCCCGGCAGCCGCTTCGAAGCGGACACCATCGCCGGCGGCGCCGCATGGCATGGTGACTGGGGCTTCGCGGGCCTCGCGGTCAGCCGCCTGGAATCCAAGTACGGCCTGCCGGGGCCGCACGGGCACGGGCACGGGCACGGCGAGGAAGAGGAGCACCCCGAGGGAGAGGATCACGACGAGGAAGAGGATCACCACGAGGGTGAGGAAGAAGAGGATCAAGTGTTGCTGGACATGGAGCAGACGCGCATCGATTTCGAACTGGATCTGCTCGCGCCGTCCGCCGGCATCAACCGCCTCAATGTGCGTGTCGGCTACAGCGAATACCAGCACGAGGAAATTGAACCCGATGCCCAGGTCGGTACCAAGTTCTCCAACGACGCCTGGGAAGCGCGCGCCGAATTCCATCATGAAGCCGGCCTATGGGAAGGCGTGACCGGTCTGCAGTACGCCTACCGGGACTTCGAGGCGGTCGGCGAGGAATCCTTCGTCCCGCCGGTGATCACCAACAACGCCGGCGTATTCTGGGTTGGTCGCCGCGCATATGAGGCATTCGACCTGGAGACCGGCGTACGCCTGGAGCGCGTATCGCACAATCCGGCGGCCGGCGGCCACGGGGAGCACCATGAGGATGAAGAGGACGACGAGGAAGAGGAGCATGAGGAGGGCGGCGACGAGGACTTCACGATCCACGCGGTTTCCATCGGCGCTCTCGTGCCGATTGGCGACCGGCTCGATTTGGGCCTGCTCGCCAGCCATTCCAGCCGTGCGCCCATCGCGGAGGAGCTCTATGCCGAAGGCCCGCACCTGGTCACCAACACCTACGAAATCGGCGATGCCGGACTGAGCAAGGAACGCGCCGCGAGCGTCGCCCTGCGGCTGCAGTATGCCGCGCCAGCCTGGGATGCTGCCATGGCCGCTTACTTCACCCGCTTCTCCGACTACATCTATCAAGAGGCAACCGGCGATACGGTGAATCATGAGGGCATCACCGAGGAAGAGGAAATCAGCGCGCTGATGGAATCTGAGGGCATAACCAAGGAAGCGGCAGCCGAGATGGTGGACGAAGATGAATTCTCCCTCCGGGAAGAAAGGGTCGTGCAGGAGGATGCGGAATTCTTCGGCATCGACGCGGAAGCCAGCGCCCGGATCGCCTCATGGCCCGGCGGCGAAGCACGCTTGCACGGCAAGTTCGATTACGTGGACGCGAAATTATCCGTCGGCGGCAACGACCGGTTGCCGCGCATTCCGCCGTTGCGGTACGGCATCGGGCTAAGTGCCCGTTGGAACTCCATAGCCATGGGCATCGATTACCTGCGGGCCGAAGACCAGGACGAGACGGCGGAGCACGAACTGCCGACCGACGGCTACGACGACCTGTCCGTGTATGCCACGCTGGGGCTTCCGGCCGGCAACGGGTCGACCATGGAATTCTTCCTGCACGGTAAGAACCTGACCAACGACGAGCAGCGCTTGCACACCTCGCATATCAAGGACTATGCGCCGCAGCCCGGGCGCACGTTCGAAGTCGGGGCGCGGCTTCGGTTCTAGCCGGGCATCCGCAACTCGGCGCGCGTGCGCCACACCGGTCCGGCTCCGGACGTATCAGAACGCCGCTTCGACTTATTTGATGCTGACCGCGGGGGAGGCCTCTGTGTTACAATGCGCGCCCCAATTCAAGGGCGCCGTGGGCGCCGTTTTTGCTTCCTTACAGAAAGTTTTTCCCCTATATGTCACTTTCTGCGCAAGAAAAGTCTGAGATCATCGGAAAGTACCAGCGTGAGTCGAACGACGTCGGCTCGCCCGAGGTGCAGGTCGCGTTGCTGACGTCCCGAATCAATCAGGTAATGAAGCACTTTGAGACCCATCCCAAGGATCGGCACTCGCGCTACGGCCTGATGAAGATGGTGCATGCCCGCCGCGGACTGCTCAAGCATCTGCGCGGCCAAAGCCACGAACGCTACGCGGAGCTGATCCAGTCCTTGGGGCTGCGGCGCTGATCTCTCTCCCACGAGTTCCCGCTTTGACCCAGTTTTCCCGCCGATCCTGATTTGGACGGCTCTTTAACATTTCACAGGATACATTTCACAGGATTCGATAGTTTATGAACCCGATCACCCAAACTTTCCAATATGGCGACCATGAGGTCACCTTAGAGACGGGCGAAATCGCCCGGCAAGCTTCCGGCGCCGTGCTGGTCCGCATGGCCGAGACCGCAGTGCTGGTCACCGCCGTGGGCCGCAAGGGCGAAGACACCGGCAAGGACTTCCTCCCTCTGACCGTCAATTACCAGGAAAAGACCTATTCGGCAGGCCGCATTCCCGGCGGCTTCTTCAAGCGAGAAGGGCGTCCCAGCGAGAAGGAAATCCTGACCTCGCGCCTGATTGACCGGCCGGTCCGCCCCTTGTTTCCGAAGGGTTATAACCAAGAAATTCAGATCATTGCCAACGTGCTGTGCCTGAACAAGGATTTGGATCCAGACATTCCGGCCATGCTCGGGGCCTCGGCGGCCCTGGCGGTGTCGGGGATGCCGTTCCAAGGCCCGATTGCAGGGGCTCGGGTGGGCTATGTGGACGGCAGCTACGTGCTCAACCCCACCGCCCAGCAACTGGAGCAGAGCCAACTCGACCTGGTCGTCGCGGGGACCCGCGACGCGGTGCTGATGGTCGAGTCCCAGGCGGACCTCCTGCCGGAGCAGACCATGCTGGACGCGGTGCTGTTCGGCCATGAGCAGATGCAGGTGGCGCTCGACGCCATCGAGAAGCTGCGCGATGCCGCCAACCCCCCGGAATGGGGCTGGGTCGCACCGGAAGCGAACGAGGATCTTGCCTCCAAGATGGATTCGCTGTGTCGGGAAGACCTGACTTCGGCGTACCAGATCGCGGACAAGGTGGAACGTCAGGACCGGGTCGCGGAGATCCGGACACGCGCCATGGATGAGTTGACTTCCGAAGAGGAAGGCCCGGCCGAAGGCGAAGTCAAGGCCGCCTTCAAGAGCCTGGAGAAATCGATCGTCCGCCAGCGCGTGCTGAGCGGGGAATCACGCATCGACGGACGCGGACGCTCCGACGTTCGGCAGATTTCGGTGCGGACCGGCCTGTTCCCACGCACCCACGGCAGTGCCCTGTTCACTCGCGGCGAGACCCAGGCGATGGTCATGACCACCTTGGGCACGACCCGCGACGCGCAGATCATCGATGCCCTGGAAGGGGAGTACCGCGACCCGTTCCTGCTGCACTACAACTTCCCGCCGTTCTCGGTGGGCGAAGTCAGCATGATGCTGGCGCCGAAGCGGCGCGAGATCGGGCACGGCAAGTTGGCGAAACGCGCCATGATGGCGGTGATGCCGGATTCCGAGGACTTCCCTTACGTCCTCCGCGTGGTGTCCGAGATCACCGAGTCGAACGGCTCGAGTTCGATGGCCACGGTCTGCGGCAGCAGCCTGTCGCTGATGGATGCCGGAGTGCCGATCAAGTCCGCAGTGGCGGGCATCGCCATGGGCCTGATCAAGGAGGGCGACGAATTCGCCGTGCTCAGCGACATCCTGGGCGACGAGGATCACTTGGGCGACATGGACTTCAAGGTAGCGGGCACCCGCGAGGGCATTACCGCGCTGCAGATGGATATCAAGATCTCTGGCATCACCCGCGAGATCATGGAGCAGGCCTTGTCCCAGGCGCGGGCTGGCCGCTTGCACATTCTCGACGAGATGGACAAGGGCTTGGCATCCCCGCGTGAGACGATGTCGGACTATGCGCCGCGCTTCCTGACCCTGCGCATCAACCCGGAGAAGATCCGGGACGTGATCGGCAAGGGCGGCGCGACTATCCGCGCCCTCACCGAGGAGACCGGCACCACGATCGACATCGACGACGATGGCCTGGTGCGGATCGCCTCGACGGACAATGCCGCCGCCGAGGATGCGCGCGAGCGCATCGAATTGCTGACCAGCGAGGTGGAGATCGGGAAGGTCTACACCGGCAAGGTGGTCCGGATCATGGATTTCGGCGCGTTCGTCGGTCTCAAGCCGGGCAAGGACGGCCTGGTGCATATCTCGCAGATCGCGGAATACCGCGTCAAGAGCGTGGACGATGAACTGTCCGAGGGGCAGATGGTCAATGTCAAGGTGCTGGACGTCGACAAGCTCGGCCGGGTCAAGCTGACCATGAAAGAAGTACAACAACCGCAACCAGGGGAGTAAACGAAATGACAACATCAAACAACATGGACGAGGCGCCGGAGGCTCCACGCGAGACGGAATCGGACTCCGCACCGGACGTCCTGACCTTGCGTATCGACCCGAAGAAGATCCGGGACGTGATCGGAAAGGGCGGATCGACCATCCGCGCCCTCACCAAGGAGACCGGCACTAAGATCGACATCGACGATGACGGCGAAGTGCGGATCACCTCGACGGACAACGCGGCCGCCGAGGAGGCGCGCAAGCGCATCGAGCTTCTGACCAGCGAGGTGGAGATCGGGAAGATCTACACCGGCAAGGTGGTCCGGATCATGGATTTCGGCGCGTTCGTCGGCGCCCTGCCCGGCAGGGACGGTCTGGTGCATATCTCGCAGATCGCGGAATACCGCGTCAAGAGCGTGGCCGATGAACTGTCCGAGGGGCAGATGGTCAATGTCAAGGTGCTGGACGTCGACAAGCTCGGCCGGGTCAAGCTAACCATGAAAGAGGTGCAGCAGCTGCAGCCGGGGGAGTGATTCCCTGTGCTAACATTAAGCTGATGCGGATGAGGGTTGGGTTCCCGGCTTCAGTCCGCGATAAATAAGAAGAAAGCCACTGGCAGGAGAATCAATAATGCAAGTTACCTGGGATGAAAACGTCTGCATCCACGCCGGCAAGTGCGTGGCAGGCGCACCTGAAGTTTTCAAGGTCGAAGATGGACAGTTCAAGATTGACGTAACCGCGGCACCGGAAGACAAGGTGCGGGACGTGGTTGCGCAGTGTCCATCCGGAGCCCTGAAAATACAAGAATAACTATAACTGCAAATACCTGAGAAGGGGGCAATTATGATTGGCGACAAGCTCGCAAATGCCATGAACCTCTTCGGTCATCCGAGCTGCATCAACACCGCGAAGTGTTTGCAGACGGCGGGCGAGAAGGGTGTCGATGTCGAGGCACACGTAATCCAAGGATCTGGCGATGTCATGTCCATGTCTCCGCTGGGGAGCGCCCCGGTGCTCAAGGACTTGGACAACGTCGTGTACGGGACGATAGCGATCCTGTCCTATCTGGACGACAAGGGATTCGGACCCTCGCTGGTTCCCCGCAACGGCGTGCTCCGGGCACAGATGTACCAGTGGGCACATCTCGTGGTCGTTTACGCCCAGCCTGCAGCAAGCGCTGACGGCGGGGACCGTGATCAACTGACCAAGCTGTACGACCTTCTGGAACAACGCCTGCAGTCTCCGCCCAAGCAAGGCGGCTTCATCTGCGGAGAGTTTTCCCTGGCCGACATCCACTGGAGCGCCTGCACCAACATGCTGGTGAATTCGGGGGCTTCCGACTTGGTGGATTCGCGCGGCGCGGTCAAGAGCTGGTGGGATGCGGTTAAATCACATCCAAGTACCAGCAAGGAAAAGTTGACTCCGTTCGACGTATTGCCGACCAAGGCGGATATGGATTCCGGCACGTTGCGCAACGTCGCGATCAACGTCCTCTAACACAGGCGGTCATAGCCCTGCGCTCGGCCTGAAAAAGTCTGCGGAGACGGACAGGCCAATGCTGTGGGGCTTATTTGGTGGAAAGCGGGATCGTCAGGCACGAATCAATAATGATTCGGATTCGTTGACGGTTCCAGCCGGCAAGGATCTGCTTTCGGCCGCACTGGAAGCGGGCTTCGCATGGCCGCATGACTGCCGACAGGGGAACTGCAGTACCTGCCGTTGCCGGATCACCTCCGGCAAGATCAAGGCCCGGACCGATTTCGAAACCGTCCTCACTCCTGCCGAGTTGAAAGAAGGCTGGGTGCTCGCCTGCCAGAGCGAGTTGCGCAGCGACATCGAGGTCGAGGTCGAACTGACCTCCGAAGAACCCCAGGCAGCGGTTGCCCACTACCGGGGTACGATCAGCCGGATGACTTCGCTGACCCACGACATCGTCGAACTGATCGTGCAGGTGTCGGATCTGCAACGTGCCGGGGTAGCCGGCCAGTATGCGGAGCTGAGTTATGACGGTCTGAGCGTACCGCGTTCCTATTCGTTCGCCAAGGCACCGAGCAATGAAGAAAAAGACGAACTTTCGTTCTATATCCGCAAGGTGCCGGGCGGGGAGTTCACGGAATGGCTGTTCGCTGAGGATCGCACCGGGACCGAACTGAAGGTTTCACTGCCATATGGGGGATTCCGCTACCACTCGGAGTCCGGCCCCATGATCTGCATCGCCGGAGGATCCGGCATGAGCGCGATCAGGGCGGTGCTGGAGCAGGCCGTACTCGACCAGGTGGAGCGCGACGCGCTGTTTCTGTTCGGTGCGCGTACCCAGCAGGACCTGTACGGGGAGGAGGCGATGGGCGCGATCCGTCGCCAGTGGCATCCCGACTACAGTTTCGAATACGTCGAAGTTCTGAACATGGAACCCGAAGACAGTGATTGGGCCGGTCCGCGCGGAATGGTGACCGACCACCTCAAGGCAGCCTATGTCGAGTCGAAGACGTTCGATATGGCCGCCTGTCAGGGCTATTTGTGTGGTCCTCCACCGATGATCGACGCCGCCGTCGAAGTACTCAAGACCGAAGGCATGAGCGGCGAACAGATCTTCTTCGACAAGTTCCTGGATGCCAGTTCCATGCCGGGCGGGCGCCCGGGCGCGTGACACGAGGCATGATGTAGAATGAATTTTCGGCTGACTGACCTGAGGAGAAAACGATGCGGCTCAAGGAAGTAATCGGCATTATTTGCATGGCAGCGTGGATCTTCGCCGGAGTGATGGCGATGAATTGGTTCGGCTTTCCAAACCATATGCACGACCCGCTGTGGAGTATCGGCGCGGCAATTTCGCTTCTGATCATCATCGTGGTCGGGGTTGCGATTTTCTTTGCCGTGGCCAAGGAAAGCCCGTGGGTCTGGTTTGGCGAATCGGATTCGAACTGATCCCGCTTCATCGCAATTTTCTAGACAAGCCCGCCGACATCAACGGCGGGCGCCATGCCGATGCCGGCTGAGGCGATTCCCGCATTTCAGGACAATTACCTGTGGCTGCTATCCGGTCACGGGAGAGGCGTTGTGGTGGATCCCGGGGATGCCGGGCCCGTCATGGCAGCCCTCGAATCCCGGCAGCTGGAACTGTCCACTATTCTGATCACGCATCATCACGCGGACCATATCGGTGGGGTGGCCGAACTGCGGTCGGCTTGGCCAGACGTAACGGTGTATGGGCCCGAAGATCCGAGGATCCCGGCCGATTTTCGGGTTTCCGAGGGAATGAGCGTGGACCTGGAGGAACTGGGGCTCGGCACGTTTCAGGTCTTGGAGGTGCCGGGGCATACCCGCAGCCACATCGCCTACTACGGGGGAGGTGACCTCTACTGCGGCGACACGGTGTTCGTGTGCGGGTGCGGGCGCCTGTTCGAGGGAACCCCGGAACAGATGCACTCCTCCCTGTCCAAGATCCGTCTCCTGCCGGAGGAGACCCGGGTGTACTGCGCGCATGAATACACGCTGGACAACGTGGAGTTCGCCCTTTGGGTCGAGCCGGACAACGAGGATCTGAGGTCCTACCAGGCGAAGGCCAGAATGATGCGGGAGGAAGACACGCCCACGGTGCCCTCCACGCTTGGCCTTGAGAAAAGATGCAACCCGTTCCTGCGGTTCGATGCTCCGGCGGTGGTGGCGGTGGCGCAACGCCGCACGGGACGGAAGGATTTGGCGGAATACGAAGTGTTCGGGGAAATCCGCAACTGGAAGGATACGGAGTTCGACTGAATCAGGAAACGGCCGCTCAGGACCGCTGGCGAATTTTCTCCCAGGTGTCGCGCAGGTTAACCGTACGGTTGAAGATCAGCCGGTCTGGCGCGGATTCCGTGTCCTGGCAAAAATACCCCTGCCTCTCGAACTGAATGCGGACACGCGTCGGCAAGCGGCGAATCTCCGGTTCGATCTGGCACTGCAGCATGTCGATTCGGGAATTTTCATTGAGTGCAGCCATCAGGTCGGCTTCGGCCGCCGGGTCCGGGACCTTGAACAAGCGGTCGTAAAGGCGAATCTCGGCGGGCACCGCTTGTTCGACCGATACCCAATGCAGGGTTCCGCGCACCTTGCGCCCGTCTGGCGCATCCCCGCCGCGCGTCTCCGGATCGTAGATGCAGTGCAGGGCAATGATGTTTCCGTCGGTGTCCCGTTCTATTTCCTGGCAGGCGATGAAATAGGCGTAACGTAAGCGGACCTCCCGGCCCAGCGCGAGGCGAAAGAATTTCTTCGGCGGATCCTCCATGAAGTCGGACCGCTCAATGTACAGTTCGCGCCCAAACGGAACCTGGCGGGTACCCATCGAAGGGTCATTCGGATGATTGGGTGCCTCCAGCATTTCGGTCTGGCCTTCGGGATAGTTGGTCAAAATGACCCGAATTGGGTCTAGGACCGCCATCAGGCGGGGGGCTTCGGCATTCAGGGTGTCCCGGACGCTGTCTTCCAGCACGTTCATGGCGATCCGGCTGTCTTTCTTGGTCACGCCGATCACCTCGCAGAAGGTCCGGATCGATTCAGGGGTGTAGCCCCGTCGGCGAAGGCCGCGCAGGGTCGGCAGGCGCGGGTCATCCCAGCCGTCTACGTGCCCGTCTTGGACCAGACGCTGCAGCAGTCGTTTACTGACCACGGTGTACTCCAGCGACAGCCGGGAGAACTCGATCTGCTGGGGATGGCATGGCACATCCAGATGGTCGAGGATCCAGTCGTACAGAAGGCGGTGATCCTCGAATTCGAGTGTGCACAGGGAATGGGTAATGCCTTCCAGCGAATCGGACAGGCAATGGGTGAAATCGTACAAGGGGTAGATTGACCAGGCGCTGCCGGTACGATGATGCCGCTGGCGACGGATGCGGTACAGCACCGGGTCGCGCATGTTGATGTTGTCGGCATCCATGCGGATGCGTGCGCGCAGCACATGCGATCCTTCGGGGAACTCGCCGGCCCGCATGCGGGCGAACAGGTCCAAGTTCTCCTCGACGCCGCGGTCACGGTACGGGCTGTCCGTGCCCGGCTCGGTCAGCGTGCCGCGGGTTTCCCGGATGGTTTCACTGTCCTGGCTGTCGACGTAGGCGTGCCCGTTTCGGATCAGGTCGACCGCGTAATCGTGCAACTGGTCGAAATAGTCTGAGGCATGGCACAAGTTGTGCCACTCGTAGCCCAGCCAGCGCACGTCTTCCTCGATTGCATAGGCGTATTCAGCCTCTTCCTTCTCAGGATTGGTGTCGTCGAAGCGCAGGTTGCAGTGGCCGCCGAAGGAGTCCGCCATGTCGAAATTCAGGCAGATGGATTTGGCGTGGCCGATATGCAGGTATCCGTTCGGCTCGGGAGGGAACCGGGTGACGACTCGCGTGCATTTGCCGGAACCCAGGTCTTCTTCGATGATCCGCCGGATGAAGTGGGTTTTTGGCGGGACTTCCGACTCTGGCATTGGAGATAGGGGATTGGAAACCGGCTATTTTAGCGGTAGAAGTCTTTCGAAACTACTTTTCCGTTTTAACCTGCCCGGTTTCGGTCACCTCCGCCGAGATCGAGCCATCGGAAACCCGCAGTTCGAAGGCATCGCCCACATTTGCCTGGCTGGCCTTTCGAATCAACTCGGGGCCTGCCGGAGTTTTCAGGGTCGCAATCGAATAGCCGCGCTCAAGTGTTCGCAGTGGACTGACGGCCTCAAGCGTGCCGCCTGCCCGTTCCAGTCTTGCATGCATGGCCTGATGCAGGCTTTGTGTTGCCGCATTGATTCTCCATCGGTATTGCTGGACGATCTGCACGAGCCCTGCGAGACGCGGTTTCGGCGAGCAGGCAATCAGGCGACGATGGGCCAGAGCCAACCGGTGCTGCCGTCGTTCCATGTGTTGCCGTAGCATTTGGACCAAGCGTTCGGACGTCTCGTCCAGCCGTTGCTGATGCCCCCGGATCCGGGTTGCCGGATGGGCAAGTTCAAGCCGATGAGTCTGGTTGTTCAACTCCTGATGGACTTGCTTCAGGTGAAGCCCGAGAAGACTATGAATTCGCCCAAGAAACCGCAGGCTTTGCTGTTTCAGTGCAGTTGCATCCGGGCTTGCCTGTTCCGCTGCCGCGGTGGGGGTGGCAGCCCGGACGTCGGCCGTGAAATCAACCAGGGAAGTGTCGGTCTCATGGCCGATTCCGGTAATCAGTGGAATCGGGCAGGCGGCCACCGCCCGGACGACCGTTTCATGGCTGAACGCCAACAGGTCCTCGAAGCTGCCGCCTCCTCGGGCCAGGATCAATACGTCGCATCGTCCGTCTCGGGAAGCAAGTTCCAAGGCTTGAACCAGCTCGGCTGGAGCTTCTTCGCCCTGGACTCTCGACGGATACACGCAGAGCCGGGCAATCGGCCAGCGTCGCCGCAGAGTACGCACCACATCCCGCAAGGCTGCGCCGTCGCTCGAAGTGATCACGCCGACCATCGAAGGATAGGCAGGCAGTGGTTGCTTTCGATCTGGGTCGAACAGCCCCTCGTCCCTGAGTTTGGCCTTTATCTCCTCCAGACGTCGTAACAGGTCCCCCCGACCCTCCGGTTCCATGTCCTCGACGACCAGTTGGTAACTGCCCCGTTGCACATACAAGTCGACCCGGGCGCGGACTCGGATGGCATCTCCGTCCTGAGGCACGAACGAAACCCGCTGGTTCCGATTGCGAAACATGGCGCAGCGGATTTCCGAGTCCGGATCCTTCAGGGTGAAGTACCAGTGGCCGGAAGCGTATTGCTTCAGGCCGCTGATCTCTCCGCGCACGATGACTTCCGAGAAATTCTCCAGCAGAAGGGTCCTGACCTGCTGGTTGATTTCGGCAACGGTGTAGACAAGAGAGGCGGACATGGGTTCGGGATACGCGTCAAGGGATTGTAGGCCATATGATAAAATTAGAATCCGACCAAATGATGCGGGGTGGAGCAGCCTGGTAGCTCGTCGGGCTCATAACCCGAAGGTCGCAGGTTCAAATCCTGCCCCCGCAACCAGCCCAACCGATTTCAGGAATGGGGAGTCTCTTCGGCTCTCCTTCGTTTATGTAGCGCTTCCGCATGGTGTTTCGGCCTTTTTCGCTCGCATCGCCGAAGCCACGGTGCATGTAGCCCCCGTTAAGTCACAATCTCCACTCCCGCCGATTGCCGGCAGCGTTGCAGGTTACAATCAGTCTCCAAGGCATAACTCTCCAGGTCAAGGAAGACCGGCCATGGACTCTTCACTGTTTCAACTCGAAGGCAAGTCGGCGCTTGTCGTGGGAGGCGGTCAGGGCATGGGCGAGAGCACGGCGAAATTCCTCGCCCGCGCAGGTTGTGGTATCGCCATCGCCGATGTGGTCAAGGAACGTGCCGACCGCGTCGCCGCCGTCGTCGCCAACCTAGGACAGCCTTCTGCCTCGATCATGGGTGACGTGCTCGATGATGTCCAAGCCAAGGAAGTCGTCGAGCGCGCCGACCGTGCACTTGACGGTCTCGACGTGTTGGTAGCCATTGTCGGCCAGGCATCATTCAACTCGGTCCTCGACATGACACCGGAGCAGTGGGATTACGACCAACACAAGAACCTGCGCTACTTCTTCATTACTGCGCGTGAGGTCGCCCGCTTACTCATCGCGCGAGGCAAACCCGGAGCCATGGTCTGTATCGCCTCGGTGGGGGGGCTCCAGTCGTCCCCGAATCACGCCTCCTACGGCGCGGCGAAGGCTGGCCTTATGAACCTGGTGCGCACCATGGCCGCCGAGTGGGCACCCCACAACATCCGGGTCAATGCGATCGCGCCGGGAAGCATCATCACGCCGCGCATTCCGGCTACGCCGGAGAGGGTAGAACGTACCCGCCAAGGGCTCATTCCCACCAAACGCCTCGGCACAAGCGACGAAGTCGGCAAGGCCGTGCTCTTCCTGATTTCCGATTTGGCGAGCTACGTCACAGGGCACACCCTGTCCGTCGATGGCGGCTGGATGGCCGCCTATCTCCTCGGGATGCCCGAGATCCCCGCCGCAGGCGTTCTCGACGCCACTGCTGACGCGGCGTAGCGGGGTAAAATTTGCAGGGTGAAATCGTCACTTAGGCACCTTGCCGGCAGACTTTGTGCCGAGATTCCGCCCTCGACATTGCTTCCGTCGATGTCGGCCGGGATCAGCTCGGGCCTCGCCTTGTTGGGCGCCCAGGTGGCCTTTGGCATTTTCATATTCTCTGGAGCGCTGGCCCCGTATTCTTCCCAGGGCGTCGGCCTGGTGCTGTTCGGAAACTTTGCCGCGTGCTTGCTCGTCGCCCTTTTGAGCGGATACCGAGGCGTCATCGCGGGTTTGTCTCCCGTGCTCGTGTTCGTGATGGCGACCATTGCAGCGACGATGGAGGCGGAAGGCGACAAGCTCTTCGCAACCACGGCGTGCGCGCTGATCATCAGCGCCGTCACGCTGGGAGTGTGCTGTCTCCTGATCGGACGGTTCCGGCTCGCCAACCTGCTGCGTTTCATTCCATATCCGGTGGCGGGGGGATTTGTGGCCGGGATCGGGGGGGCTGTCTGCTTGGCAGCCATGTCTCTGATGAATGCAAATCTGGATTGGCGGATGGCGTCGACGCTTCTGGAGCCGACTGCACTGTGGACATGGCTCCCGGGTTTCGCCTACGGGATGGCCTTGTACGGCGCCGTAAAGCGTTGGAAAAACCCCCTAATTCTGCCGGCGAGTATTGTGTTCGCGATCGGTGCATACCATCTCGCCCTTTCCAGCCTCGGTCTTTCCGGCGAAGAGGCCAGGGCGGCGGGGCTGCTGCTCACGAGTACGGCCCAAGGAAACCTGTGGCCAGTTTTGTGGCCAGCCGATTTCGCGCACGTGGACTGGTCCGCGATGGCCGGGCAGATACCGAACATGCTGACGCTGGTCGTGATCGCTCTGATCTGCGTCATCATGAATATCGCCGGACTTGAGGTTGCCGTGGAAGAGGATCTAGCTTGGGATCGCGAGTTCCGGGCGATGGGCACTGCCAGCATCGCTGCCGGACTCGGTGGGGGAACGGTGGCCACCGTGATTGTTCCCGCATCGTTCCGCAGCAAGCTCTTCCGCGCAACCACCCGGCTGACCGGGGTGATCGCGGCCTGCATCATCGGGGTTGTGCTTTTGTTTGGTGACGGGATGCTGGAACTGGTGCCAACCGCATTTGTTGGCGGCATGCTGGTCTTTGCCGGCCTCGGGATGCTGGACGAGGCGCTGGTGAGAAGTCGCGAACGCCTGCCTGGATCGGAATACGCCATCATCGTCCTGATCTTTATCACCATCATCTTCTTCGGCCTGCTCGAAGGTGTGGGTGTCGGCGCAGTGGCCACCCTCGTGTTCTTCGCCGTGCGCCTCAGCCGTGTGGATCCGATTGCATCGCGCTTCACCGCGCGCGAGCGACGGAGCAACAAGGCCCGCTCCGTCCCCGATCGCGCCATCCTCCTGGCGGAGGGCGACCGGGTGCAGGCGTACCAGCTTCAGGGATACATCTTCTTCGGCAGCGTTAGTGTCTTGGCGGATCATCTTAGAAAGTCCCTGGACAGCCCATCGCAGGCTTCCTGCCTGATGATCGACTTCACTCATGTCTCCGGATTCGATTTTTCGGCGGTGAGCGTCGTGGCTCGGTTCGTGCGGCGAGCGAACGCGGCGGGAGTGCATGTGGTCTTGAGCGGTCTATCCGAGAAACTACGGTTCAGTTTGGGGCGGAACGTTGCTCCTGCAGTGTTTGCGGAGTTGTGGCTGGAGCCGAATGCCGATCGCGGCCTGGAACGCTGCGAAGAACTCATCATCGCGGCATGGAGGGCGGATGCGGCCACAATGGAGCAGAGGCGAACCTCGCTGTTGGAGCGTGCTTCCGATGACCTGGAGCGCCATCTGGAGCGGCAAGTTCGCTTCGAGGACCTCATCGAAGCACTTCGGCCGTGGCTAACCTCCCGGGATTATGTTGCTGAGGAGGTTCTCGCAGGACCGAACGTCCTATGCGAAGGTTTGCAATTGCTATTATCGGGCCACGCTTCTGTACATGATTCCGCGGGCATGCGACTCCGCCAGTGCAGTCCGGGTGACGTGATCTGGCTTGCCGATCCGACGGTGGACACCAAGACGGCGGTAGTCGCGGACGAATCCTGCCGCACGATGCTGCTCACCCCTGGTGCCCGGCGCTGGCTGGAGGAGCACGAACAAGGGTTGATCATCGATCTGTATCGCTACATGTTTGCTGAGCACTTCGGAACGGGGCCGGATGAGGACCTGTTGCAGGATAGAACAGCCGATCGGGAGAATTCCGAATGACGGCTCCGGGCCGGGGCTCGCTTAAATATCGATCTCGGGGTTTGCGGCCCCGCAATCACCCCAACCGGTATCAGGAATGGAGGGCTTCTCCGGCTCCCTCTCGCCCATACATCGCTTCCGCATAACGCTTTAATCCTTCAGCCACATCGTTGAAGCCACGGCGCATGTAGCTTCCGTTTAGCAGCAAGACTACCGGAGCCATCAAACCGGTCAGTTGGTCCGTGTTGTGATAGGTACAACTGGTCTCATCCATCGGCTCCAGGATCTGCTGACGCACCGCAACCAGGAACCAGCGCGCTCCGAACGTCTTGGTCCAGGCAATGAGCCGGGGCTTTTCGAACGCGCACACGGTCTCGGTGATCTTCATCTTCGTCGGCCCCATCCTGACCCGCAGGTGTGCCGGAGATCCGATCTTGAAATCTGTTTGAGCCTGGGGCGTGAACGGATTCCACTCTTCGTACTTCTCGACCTCGATCAAGACACTCCAGACAAGGTCGATCGGTGCGTTGATCTGAATGGGGTCGGTGCGGACCTCAAATTTGCCCATGCTTGCCTCCTTCAGGTTTCACGAGAGTTTCGACCCACGCCTCCGATTGGTTCCACAGCCGTTTCGACGCGGCCTCGTCCTTGCTCTCGTCGGTTGGTTCCTCGGCCTTGCAGCGTACATAATACTTCCCGCCCTGCAATGAAGGCTGGCTGGCGCACATCACGATGGTCTGCGCGCCATGCGTTCGGTGCAGCATGATCAGGGGCGCCAGCGAAGAAGTGATTCGGTTCCAGAGATTTCCGATCCTTCCTTCCGGGATCTCCACCCGCGTCATGTTGGTATCGACGGAGCCCGGATGCACGGCCATCGAGTGCAGGTTGTATTCTTCCGCAAACCTCCTCTCGATCTCGCGTGAAAAATGAATCATCGCCAGTTTTGATCGTCCGTACGCGCGCAAGGGGTTATAGGTTTTTTCGTCGTTGAACAGATCCTCGTTCTTGCCTTGGTCGTGCAGGTGGGAAGATACGTTGACGATCCGCGCATCCCCGCTTTCCAGACCGCTTTGCTTCAGGAGCGGCAGCAGCAGGCCCGTCAGGTGGAAGGCCCCGAGGTAGTTGGTGCGCCAGTGGATCTCAAAGCCGTCCTCGGTCAGGGGGCTCTTTTTCCATGGCTTGAGGATGTCCTTCAAAATGCCTGCGTTGTTGACCAGCACGTGCAGTTTTCCGCCATAACTCTCCCGGTACCATGCGGCGAAATCGTTGACGCTGTCGACATCGCACAAATCCAGCGGGCGGACAACGATGTTGTTCTCTTCGACACCAATCTCGCGCAGGTCGTCTTTTAGGAACTTCTCCGCCTGCGCGACATGGCGCCGGCTGGTGGCGACGACCGATGCGCCCCAACTTGCGAGGATTCTGGCGGTTTCATAGCCGAGGGAATGGGGCCTAGCCCCGGTCACGATGACGTTCCGGCCAGACATGTCAACCTTTTCCGCCATTGGTTTAGGAGTGAGAAGAACCCACACATGCTTGGCAGTTTTGGAGAGTGCGCGTGGCATGTCTCGGTGCGGTCAGAGTGACTCTCGGGATTTTGCCGCCAAGGTCCCGGTTTCGGGGGTCATGGGAAGCCAGTTCTTGTCGCGAGGGCGGTAGCCAGGATTAACTCGAAACATCCATCCTCATCATTTCTATCAGACGGCCGCGCTGAACGGGTCCTGCGGTATTCCTGGGAATTTTAGCGCGGCTCCCGCCGCTTTCAACGTGTCGCAGAACCCGTTCCGAGACTTGCCGCTGGTGACCCGCTTGGCGGCGATATCGTTTTCCGTCTTGCCTCCAGACAAAAAGAGAGATTCGTCGGAACAGGGCGAGCAGGCCGACGGCAAGCTTTCGCACGATGTCTTCCGTGTTCAGTAGCCTAAAACACCGTAGTTGCCATCAATGATCAGGCGGGCGGACACATACAACCCAAGAATCGGGAACAAGACCCAGACGACATTCGGCGAGAGAACATATATGTACACCTCCCGCTTGCTGATCCGGTGTTGCCGGCCAGCAATGAGGAAGCTGACCCAGTAGAGTGAGGAGACATACGTCCACTGCCAAAATAGAGCAATTCCGAGAATACCCGTATAGGCGGCGGGCATAAACCCGACCGTCAATGCCGCGTACAGGAGTAATGTTGGAATCGGGGTAAAAAGACCGTTGCCAATGTCGGCATTGAAGCCGAATGTACGGCGGTCTGTGTAGGAACTATCGTATATGGAATAGGCGGCCCAGACATCCGCCCAGAACGTTGGAGACAGCATGCTTCTCAACGGGACCTTGGAGGCAAGAAATTCGGCACCGGGTGCCCGGCCGGTTTCCCTTTGTCTGCTGCGCCAATACTCGCTGCGACTTTCGATATAGTCCCGGCGGAAAAACAGGCAGGCCTCCCAGCCGGAGATCAGCAGGTTGATCGAGAGGAACAAAGCCAATAGGCAATAGACCAGATTCAGGCTTCCATATTCGTAGTAGTGAATGCCGGTGCCGAGGAATGTGAAGCCTGCAACTACCAGCGTCGCGAACAGTATGACCGGCATTTCTAGATCGACCTCGCGTGCAGGTTGCCTATCGGCCATCCAGCCGGAATCGCACCCATGCTCGAGCTACTTGGGATTCCTTGTAGCTTGGGCCCTGTTCGCAGATTTCGGTGACAATCAATTGTGGCGCCTTTCCGGGAAGAAGGGTTTCATGTCCGGTCTCGACCGGCGATGCGTAGATTGTAAAGCAGGGCGACGTCCGGTTTTTTGGCGGGGGGTGTCCGCCGTTGCATTCCCTCCTTCCAATCATGTCATACAATAAAATTCTTGCCCAATCTGGAGAACTGGCATGAAGTCGAGTAAAAGCATCTCATTGCCCACAACTTTCGGATTGTCACTGCTGCTGGCGAGTGGCCTACCTCCGACTGTGCTGGCCGAAGAAGAGGAAGTTGAGGAACTGGTCATCATCGGGACCCGTGCACAGCCCCGTTCGGTCATGGACTCATCGGTTCCCATCGATGTGATCGACAGCGAGAGCCTGACCAATCAGGGCTCCGGCGACATGAATTTCATGCTGCGCACGCTGGTCCCGTCGTTCCATGTCAACATGCAGCCGGGTCGTGACGCGTCGGCGCTGCAAAACCCGATCAACTTGAGGGGGCTGGCGCCGGATCAGACCTTGGTCCTGGTCAACGGGAAGCGCCGCCACCGGGGTGCGACGATCACCTGGATCTCGGACGGCCGTTCGAATGGCGCTCAGGGGCCGGACATTTCCGTAATCCCCGGAATTGCCCTGAAGCAGGTAGAGGTCTTGCGCGACGGAGCCTCGGCCCAGTACGGCTCGGACGCGATCGCCGGGGTGGTCAACTTCGCGCTCAAGGACACCGCGGAGGGGGCTGACATCGAATTCCGCTACGGCTGGCACGACGAGGACAGTAACGAGACCAAGACCCGGGTCGCTGGGAATTTCGGGATGCCGCTGACCGAGCACGGGTTCGCCAACTTCAGTTTCGAGTACAGTTCGGCCGAGGAGACGGATCGCAGCGTCCTGCGCGATGATGTCCGCGGAATGATCGAGGGAGGCAACACTCACATCGCCGACCCGGCCCATCGCTGGGGGAGTCCCGATATCGACGGCAACCTCAAGACCTTCTTCAATTTGGGCATGGACGTGGACGCGGATCACCAGGTGTACGCGTTCGGCAATTACGCGCGCCGGGAGGTCGAGACCGGGTTCTTCTACCGCGAGCCCGAGGACGAGAACGGCGTATTTGCGGTCGATAAGACCTTCACCCTCATGGTTGATCCCTACGACGACGACAATGATCCGGATACTCCTGATAAGAGCACGAAGGATTCCACGGTCAAGATTCCGCTGATCTTCGACCGTACCGATGAGGAAGCTGACTACCGGAAAGCCGATGCGGCCGGCACATGCGCGAAATATGCGGACAGCGTGGAGGATGCCATCAATGCCGCCGGGCTGCCCCCGGACCTCGAAGGGCTGTTGGCCGACGACGACTGTTTCACCTATCACGAGTGGCTGCCAGGCGGCTTCCAGCCTCTGTTCGGCGGCGAGGTGACCGATTACTCCCTGGTGGCAGGAATGAAAGGGACCTTAGCGGCGGTCGGCAGCGGCCTGTCGTACGATCTCAGTGTCAGTTTTGGCGAGAATGAGGCGGAATATTTCATTCATAACACGCTCAACCCCACCTGGGGGTCTGACAGCCCGACCTCGTTTGACCTGGGCTCCTACATCCAGAGGGAGACGAACGTCAGCCTGGACTTTCTCTATTTCGCGGATGCCGGCCTTGCCTCCGACCTCAGCGTAGCGTTCGGATTTGAGTGGCGCGAGGAAGAGTTCGAGATTACCCAGGGTCAACGTGAGTCTTGGTTCCGGGGGGAATACGTGGGTATCGGGGCAAACAACGGTTCCAACGGATTCGGGGGCTTCAGCCCGACTGCGGCGGGCGAGTGGGATCGTGAGAACATCGCCGCCTACCTGGACCTGGAAGTGGACGTGACGCCGGACTGGACTGTTGGCGGGGCGGTCCGCTGGGAGGATTTCGACGATTTCGGAACCGAGACGACCGCCAAGATGTCGACCCGGTTCCAGGCCACGGACGTCATGGCTCTTCGCGCTTCGTTTGGCACGGGGTTTCGCGCCCCGACGCCAGGGCAACAGAACGCCTACAACATCAGCACGATCTACGATCCCGGCAGCGTCGAACCGGTGGAGAGCGGGGTGGTTCCTTCGGACAGCGTCCTGGCACGCAAATTCGGGGGCAAGCCGCTGGAGCCGGAAGAATCGGACAGCTTCAGCATAGGCGCCGTGCTGGACATGGGGGCCCTCAAGATTACGGCCGATTATTTCCGGATCGACGTCGATGACCGGATTTACCTGTCCAAGCAAATTAATATCGTGGACAAGACAGGCGGTCCGCTCGATCAAAATGAAATGCCGACACCGGACGGCAAGGTGGATGGCTACGACGTGTCGATTAACGATCCTGTCCTTGCCCTTGATGACAAGGACATCGGCAATCTACGGTTTTTTCAGAACGATTTCGATTCCAAGACAGACGGCTTTGATGTCGTGCTGACCTACGAGCTTGAGAGCGACGTCGGAGAGACCGACTTCTCCGTATCGTACAACCGTACGGAGACCGAAGTCACCCGGCTGTCAAAGGACAGCACCCTGGACGTCAAATGGCTTGAGGAAGGTGCGCCGGAGACCCGGTACAGTGCATTGGTCAACCACCAGTGGGGCAATTGCCGCTACATGCTGCGCTACCATTATTTCGACGACTGGTACTCCGACTACGACACGACCGCCGCGAGGACGGTCTATTACGATGGTTACGGGATGGTGGATGTCGCCTATACCCACCAGATCAACAGCCACGCGCGCTTTCAGGTCGGGTCGGACAATGTCTTGGACGAGACACCAGATCGGTCCGTCCGGGGGGGTGATCGCGGCGGTAAATACCCGCGCTTCGCGCCAGGCGGTATCGATGGCCGTTTCCTGTATGGGCGCGTCATGCTGAGTTTCTGAGATGAAGCGGGGGTCCCTCCGGGGAAAAGACCGGCTGGGGGGCATCCGCGGGCAGGTCGAATGGACTTGACGGTGGCCCGGAGTGCTGTAGGCGGCAATCGCTATGTCTGAAGCATTTTTGATATCGGTGAGCTCTGGGGGAGGAGTTCCTGCGCCAGGGAAATAGGCGTTTTGAATCGGACCCATGACAGAGTTATACATAAATTAGTAAAGTTATATAAAAAAGATTAACTCACTAAACTTAATATATTTACTCTTTCCTCCCTAGCGATATCCAGCGGTCCTTGACCTGTTGGTGAGCAGGTATATTATTGATAAAAAAGATATTTATCACCTTAGCTTTTCAGGAAGATCCTTTTCAATCAGAATTTTGTAAAGAGAGCCAGCAGACCGCAGTTCCGAGGCGATGAGGGCACAACGCCGTGCCGTCCATTTAATACCTTGCTCTGGATTCCCCGGCAATTTTTCTCGTGGGTCGGCTTTGCGAATTAGAGTCACGTGCGGACGATAGACTCCCTTTCCGGCGTGCAGGCCGATACTTTTGGACTGCTGGCGCAGTGATTGATGCAAGGCGTTGAGTTCCGAGGGTAGCTCGGAAAGACCCAGCCAGAGGACGCGGGCATTGTTCTGCCTGAAACTCCCGAACGTGTCGAGCGTCAGATCAAACTGGTTTCCCGCGATGCCTTCGGCGATGTCGCAGACGGCATTGATCTTTTCGGCTGCGACGTTGCCTAGGAACAGCAGGGTCAAGTGCAGGTTTTTCTCAGGAACAGGACGCCCGTCTGCCCGATTCAGATCCTTCTGCAATTGGCGCAATTGTGCGCGCACATCCTCATCGGGCAGCAATGCAAAAAACAGTCGCTGCGTTGAATCCGGCAAGTCGCGGTCAATGGGCCTTGTGGAATTTTCCGTAGGAGGTTTCGGGGCTCTCGACCCGCTGCGGCCAGAAAGTTTTTTCCGGCTCCTTGGCGCACAGCTCGGCGCATTTCTGGGTGGCCTCGCCATAGGTCATCTCGCCGTCCAGCTTCCCGGTTTCGAACTGGTACTTGCACCTCCAGGCAATGATGTAGCCTGCTTCTTCGGCTGGTCTGATTAGGGTTTCTTCGCTCATCGGATAGGAGTGTGGTTAAGACTGGTTAATAATATAACTGATGTACTGCACAAGGCCCTGATGGACAGGTTGACTCGCGCCTCTGCCGGAGCAGATCCGCTTGAATTATTTTCCCGCTGGCTCAAGGAAGCGGAGCAGGGGGGCTTGGTGTTGCCGAACGCAGTGAACCTGGCGACGGTCGATGCCGAGAGCCGGCCCCGGGCGCGGATGGTACTGTTCAAGGGATTGGAGGCCGAAGGTTTCGTGTTCTACACCAATTACCACAGCGCCAAGGCCCGGGAACTGGAGGAGCGGCCGGAGGCCGCGCTGACTTTCTGGTGGGAGCCTCCCGGGCGGCAGGTTCGGGTGGAGGGCACGGTCCGCCGTCTCGACGAGGAGATCAGCGACGCCTATTTCAAGACCCGCCCCCGTGACAGCCAGATCGGGGCGTATGCCTCCAAGCAGAGCGAAGAGGTGGCGGACCACCACCGGTTGGAGCGCCAGTACCGGGAAGTCGAACAGCGGTTCGAGGGTCGGGAGATCCCGCGGCCTGAATTCTGGGGAGGCTATGTGCTGATTCCGAACCTGATCGAGTTCTGGCAGGATGCCTCCGGGCGGATGCACGACCGCATCCGGTACCAGCGAACGACCGAGGGAGGGTGGCGGCAGGACCGCCTGTCTCCCTGAATGTGATCTTTCCGCATGGACATCGCCAATCTCTACGAACAATTGGGACACTGGTATGCAGGCCAGGCCGGGCAAGAGTCTCTGGTCCTGATTCACGAGCACTTGGCCAATCTTCAGGAGAATCTGTCCGGGCAGCATGCGCTGTACTGCGGGCCGGATGCCTTGTTCAACGAATCCTCGGCGACGCAGGGCGGCTTCGACCGTCGGTTTTTCATGCATCCTGGAGCCGGCCAGGGCCAGGTTCGCGGTCGGCCGGACGCACTGCCGCTGGTGGCGAACTGCTTGGACCTGCTCGCCTTGGCCCACCCCTTGGAGTTGAGCGATCAGCCTCATGGGGTTTTGCGCGAGGCGGACCGGGTACTGGTCGGGAACGGGCACCTGCTGCTGGTCGGATTCAATCCGTGGAGCTGGTACGGGCTTTACCGGCTGCTTGCGGTGAGGCGTTTCCCATGGGATCGGCATTTCTACGGTTTTCGGCGGGTCCAGGACTGGCTTTCGGTGCTGAATTTCGAAATCCAGGACTGCCGGTATGCCGCATTTCGACCTCCGATCCAGAGCCAGTTTCTGCAACAGCGCACCAGTGCCCTGGAGACGCAGGCCCGCTGGCGGCTGGATCACCTGGGTGGCGTATACTGCGTTCTCGCGCGCAAATTGCGCGTTCCGATCACCCCGGTGCGTGAACGGTGGTACCGCCCGGCGGTACTCATACCCAAGGGGCTGGCCGAGGCGGAGCCGACTTCCAGAGGAATAAATCCATGAAACAGGTTCGAGCCTATACCGATGGGGCCTGTCATGGCAACCCGGGTCCGGGCGGTTGGGGGGTCGTGCTGGAATCGCGCGGGCATACGCGCGAATTGCTGGGGGCGCAGGAGCAGACTACCAATAACCGGATGGAGCTACAGGCGGCGATCGAGGCCTTGAACAGTTTGACGGAACCCTGTGAAGTCGAGGTCGTGACGGATTCCACTTATCTGAAGAACGGCATGCAGTCATGGCTGGCCGGGTGGAAGCGCAAGGGATGGAAAACTTCCGAGGGCAAGCCAGTCAAGAATCAGGATCTCTGGCGGCAGTTGGATGCGCTGATCGCGACGCACCAGGTGCACTGGCGCTGGGTGCGGGGCCATAGCGGTGTGGAAGGCAACGAGCGGGCCGACACCTTGGCCAACGAGGCCATTGCCCGGATGCGGGACTCGTGAGCAGTTCGATGCCCCGCCGGGTCGCACTTGACCTTGAAACCACGGGCTTGACGGCGGGCAACCGGGTCATTGAGATCGGCTGCGTGGAAATCATCGGCCGAGACCTGACCGGTCGGCAGTACCAGTCTTATGTCAACCCGGACCACGAGATTGAAGAGGGTGCCCAGCGAGTGCACGGAATCACGACCGAGCAGTTGATCGGCAAGCCACAGTTTCCGGAGATTCTCGATGATGTGCTGGAGTTCGTGAAGGACGCGGAAGTCCTGATCCACAATGCCGGATTCGACCTGGGGTTCCTCAACCATGAGATGAAACTGGCAGGACGCGGAGACAAGTTCGAGGATTGCTGCCTGAAAATCACGGACACCCTGATGCTGGCGCGGGAGAAGTCATCGGGAGGCAGCAGCCTGGATCAGTTGTGCGACTTTTATCAAGTCGATCGCAGGCAGAGGGAAAAGCATGGCGCCTTGCTGGACGCCCAACTTCTGGCTCATGTCTATCTCAGGATGACGGGAGGGCAGATGGGGCTTTCGCTGGAAGCCCGGACTCGCCGCCGCCGCGCCAAAGTCGAAGAGGCCGTTATTCCCGTCCTGCAAGCCACCCCCGAGGAGCGGCGCCTGCATGAAGAATTCCTGGATGTCATCCGGGACCAGTGTGAGGACGGTCAGGATTGCATCTGGCGGAAATCGGGACATCTCTCGGAAGAGGATGCCTGAAAGCGTGCTGTAGGGGATTGGCACCCGTAGCCCAAATCTGCTAACCTAGGTGCAAACTAAAAGCCTCCGGGCGGGAGCCATTCGCGGGGGCGGTTAACCCAACTGGAGGGTGTTTTTGTGGACAAATTGATTACCGGAATCATCATCGTGGCCGTGGTGGCCTTCTTCTATTGGCTGTACTCGACAGGCGGCGACGCAGAGGCACCAATGGAATCCGAGATGATGGAGGAAAGCGCAATGGAAATGGCGGCTGAGCCTGCGTCGGAAGGGCCGTGGGTGGCGATCGTCGGAATGGGCGAAGAAGCACACGTTGCGGGTCACTACAGCAGTTACGCGGAGTGCTATCAGGATGTAGGGGCCAAGGTCGACGTAAACGTGACGCCATATTCCTGCACCAATCAATAATCTTCTGAAACCGGACGAGGAACCGCGACCTACGCCGGTTGCTGGTGCCTCAGGATTTTGTGCCGCCCCGGGTGGACTGGCGCAACAGGCGTTCACGGTCGCGCTCCCAGTCACGGGTCTTTAGGGCCTGCCGCCGGTCATGCTTGTGTTTTCCGCGCGCCAGCGCCAGCTGCAGTTTCGCACGGCCCCGCTTCCAGTACAGTGACAAGGGGATCAGGGTATAGCCCTGCCGGTCCACCGCTCCCTGCAGATGAGAGATTTCCTTTTCGTGCAGCAGCAGCTTCCGCGGCCGGGCCGGGTCGGTGGGCAGATGGGCGGCGTTGGGCAGGGGGTTGATGTGGCTGCCCAGAAGCCAGCCTTCCCCCTTGCGAATGGAAATGTAGCCCTCGCTGATCTGGGCCCGTCCCTCGCGCAGGCTCTTGACTTCCCAACCTGTCAGCGCCAGCCCGGCCTCGAAGGTTTCCTCGATGGCATAGTCGTGCCGGGCCCGGCGGTTTCGGGCGATCGTGGGGTCCGGGGCTTTGGCTTGGGCTTTTTGGCTCATCGTGTCTCGTGAGAAAAATCGTTCTCGTGCGGTCTCTGAGGCCCTTGCCCAGGTTTCCAATTATAGGCGCCGGGAAAGCCAGACTTTTCGTGAGACTTTTTGGGCCCTGAGGATGAAGACGTCATGAGCCTGTTCTCCTTGCCGGAACTTCTGGCCATACTGGTGCTGCTTTTTCTGCTGTCGGCGTTTTTCTCCGGTTCGGAAACCGCGCTGATGGCGCTGAACCGCTACCGGCTTCGCCATTTGGCGGAACAGGGCAAGTACAGTGCCCGTTGCGCCCAGGCGCTGCTGGACAAACCGGACAAGCTGATCGGGTTGATTCTTCTCGGCAACAACCTCGTCAACATCCTGATCACGCAGTTGGCCACTTATCTCGGCTACGTCTATTTTCAGGAGGTGGGGGTGGCGGTGGCCACGGGTCTGCTGACCGTGGCCATCCTGGTCTTCGCGGAGGTGGCGCCGAAAACCTTGGCGGCACTGCATGCCGAACGCGTCGCCTACCCGGCGGCGGTCGTATACCGGCCGCTTTTGGTGATCGCCTATCCGCTGGTGTGGCTGATCAATCAGTTCGCCAACGGCCTGCTTCGGGTTCTGGGGATGCCGCGGGAAGAGGCCCGCCATGCGCTGACCCGGGAGGAACTCCGAAGCGTCGTGCATGAATCCCGCAGTTTGATCTCCCGGGAACACCGAAAGATGTTGCTGAGCATCCTGGACCTGGAAAAGATCACGGTCGAGGACGTCATGGTGCCGCGCAGCGAAATCGTCGGGATCGATCTCAACGACGACTGGAGCGAGGTGCTGGATCAGTTGCGCAACCCGACCTACACGCGGGTGCTGGTGTACGAAGGGGGCCTCGACAAGGTTTGCGGCATGTTGCACTGGCGCAAGCTGTTGCCGCAGATCCTGAACGAGGATCTATTGCCGGAGCACATCCGGGAAACCATGCGGGAGCCATACTTCATCCCCGAGGGAACCAGCCTCAACCGGCAGTTGTACAATTTCCAGAAGCATCGGCGCCGGGTCGGCCTGGTGATCGACGAGTACGGGGACATCCAGGGTCTGGTGACCTTGGAACACATTCTGGAAGAAATCGTGGGGGCGTTCACCATGGATTCCGGAGGGCTGGACCCAGGGGTCTATCAGACTTTGCCTGACGGCAGCGTGGTGGTGGATGCGGGCATTCACGTCCGCGAGCTCAACAGCGTGTTGGACAGCCGCTTTCATGCGGATGGGCCGAGGACGCTCAATGGCCTTATTCTGGAACACCTGGAAGACATTCCGGCCCCGGGAACCAGCATGTTGATCGACCGCTATCCGGTGGAGGTGGTCAAGACCGATGAGACTTCGGTTCGCACGGTTCGGATCTACACGCGCCGCGAATCGACCGCCGACGGTCAGGAAACTGAAGATGCGTGAACCGGAGCTCAGCGATCAGGGCCTGAGTCCCACGCACGAGGTCACGGCGCGGGATCAATACGGCGATTCGCGGACGGTCCGCATTGCCGGAGAGCGCCCGTTGACGCTGAAGGTGGATGAACGCGAAGTGGTGACGTTGATGACCTTGGGCATGCATCCGGAAGAGCTGGCGCTGGGCTACCTGCGCAACCAGCGGCTGGTGGAGCGATTGGAGGATATCGCGGCCGTACGGGTGGACTGGGAGCGCGAAACGGTCTCGGTGGACATGCGCCCGGGCTGCGGCATCACGGACTGGGAAGAGAAACTGTCCCAACGTACGGTCACCACCGGCTGCGGTCAGGGAACGGTCTTCAGTTGTACCCTGGACAAGCTTTACGACCAGCGCCTGCCGAAAGTAACGGTCCGCCAGTCCTTGATTTACCGGTTGTTGGCGAACATCGCCAGTTCCAACCAGATCTACAAGCAGTCTGGTGCCGTACACGGCTGTGCGTTATGTGCGGAGGACGAAATCCTGATGTTCGTGGAAGATGTCGGGCGCCACAATGCGGCGGATACCATCGCCGGGCGCATGTGGTTGCAGGGCGTGGAAGGAGCGGACAAGATTTTCTACACGACCGGACGGTTGACTTCCGAGATCGTAATGAAAAGCGCGGGCATGGGGATTCCGGTGCTCCTGTCGCGCTCCGGCGTCACGCAGATGGGCGTGGAACTCGCTGCGGACCTGGGGGTGGTGATGATCGCGCGGGCCAAGGGGCGTGCTTTCCTGGCATACAACCTGGCCGAATGCGTAGAGTACGACACGCCACCGGCGCGGCCTCCCCGGCCAAAATTGGAAAGCGACGGCTGAGGATCGGTCTCAGAGCCGAAAGACAACGGCCTGGCTCGCCCGCAACCCCCGGAATCGGGAACAATATTCTTGGCTTAAAAAGAAAGGGGGGCGTTTCAATCTGAAACGCCCCCCTTGTTTTCCGAGATCAGGCGGTGTCGAAACGGTCAAGGTTCATGACCTTGTCCCACGCCTGCACGAAGTCCTGCACAAACTGCTCCTTGGCGTCCTCGCATCCGTAGAATTCGGCGAGGGCCCGAAGTTGCGAGTTTGAACCGAAGATCAGATCGACACGCGTGCCGGTCCACTTCAACTCACCTGTAGCACGGTCGCGCCCCTCGAACAAGTCGCAGTCCTCCGAAGTCGGAGTCCAGGCGGTACCCATGTCGAGCAGATTCACGAAGAAGTCATTGGTCAGCACCCCGGGCTGCGCCGTGAAAACTCCGTGCTGGGTCTGTCCGACATTCGTGTCCAGGACACGCATGCCGCCGACGAGAACCGCCATTTCGGGTGCGGTCAACGTCAGCAACTGTGCCCGGTCGACCAGCAACTGCTCGGCCGTGACGTTGTGTTTCGCCTTCAGGTAGTTGCGGAATCCGTCTGCGGTCGGTTCGAGCACGGCAAAGGACTCGACGTCCGTTTGCTCCTGAACCGCATCCCCGCGGCCCGGCGTGAACGGAACCGTCACGTTGCACCCGGAGTTCTTCGCGGCCTGCTCGATACCCGCACATCCTGCCAGGACGATCAGGTCTGCAAGCGAGACCGCTTTCCCGTTCGAGACCGAGCTGTTGAACTCCTGCTGGATAGCTTCAAGCGTTTGCAATACAGTCGCCAGTTGCTCCGGCTGGTTGGCCTCCCAGTCTTTCTGGGGCGCCAGGCGAATGCGTCCCCCGTTCGCACCTCCTCGCATGTCGGAACCGCGGAAGGTCGACGCCGAGGCCCAGGCCGTGGAGACCAGCTGGGAGATCGGCAATCCCGAAGCCAGGATCTTGGCCTTGAGATCAGCGATGTCCTGCTCGTTGACCAGCGTATGGGTCACGGCGGGAATGGGATCCTGCCAGACCAGGTCTTCCTGTGGAACCTCCGGGCCAAGATAGCGGGAGCGGGGCCCCATGTCGCGGTGGGTCAACTTGAACCACGCCCGGGCGAACGCGTCCGAAAACTCTTCGGGGTTCTCGTGGAAACGCCGCGAGATCTTCTCGTAGACCGGATCCATCCTCATAGACATGTCCGCCGTGGTCATGATCGGAGCATGACGTTTGGACGGGTCGTGCGCATCTGGAACATCATCGGTTCCAGCGCCATCTTTCGGGACCCACTGCCACGCACCGGCAGGGCTCTTCGTCACTTCCCACTCGTAACCGAACAGGTTGTCGAAATAGCCCATGTCCCACTTCACCGGGTCGCTGGTCCACGCGCCTTCCAGTCCACTGGTGATGGCATCGCCGGCTTTGCCCGATCCGTGGCTGTTGGCCCAGCCGAAGCCCTGCTCCTCGATGCTGGCGCCTTCGGGCTCCGATCCCACGAACTCATCCGCGCTGGCCGCGCCGTGGCATTTGCCGAAAGTATGCCCGCCGGCCGTGAGAGCGACGGTTTCCTCGTCGTTCATCGCCATGCGCGCAAAGGTTTCGCGAACGTCGACCCCTGAGGCGACCGCGTCGGGATTGCCGTCCGGTCCTTCCGGGTTCACGTAGATCAAGCCCATCTGCACGGCCGCAAGCGGGTTTTCGAGATCGCGCTCGCCGGAATAGCGCTTTTCGCCGAGCCATTCCTCCTCAACGCCCCAGTAGATGTCTTCTTCCGTCTGCCAGACGTCTTCACGCCCGCCTCCGAAGCCGAACGTCTTGAAGCCCATCGATTCCAAGGCGCAGTTGCCGGCCAGGATCATCAGGTCGGCCCAGGAGATTTTCCTGCCGTACTTCTGCTTGATCGGCCACAACAGCCTGCGCGCCTTGTCGAGGTTGCCGTTGTCGGGCCAACTGTTGACGGGAGCAAAGCGTTGGTTGCCGGTTCCGGCGCCGCCGCGGCCGTCACCGATCCGATAGGTTCCGGCGGCGTGCCACGCCATGCGAATGAAGAAGGGTCCGTAGTGACCGTAGTCGGCCGGCCACCAATCCTGCGAGGTCGTCATCAACTCATAGAGGTCCTTCTTCAGGGCGTCATAGTCGAGATTTTTAAATTCATCGGCATAGCGGGTGCCGTTGGTTGGTTTGGACTGGACGAAATGCTGGTGCAGAACATTGACATTCAACTGATCCGGCCACCAATCTTGGTTCGTAGTGCCGCCGCCGGCTGGATGGCTTTCCAGTGCCGACTTGACTGGGCATTGACTCTCAGCCATAAAAATTGCCTCCTTGTTTTTCGAGTTTTTTGCTTCTAACTTAGGAAATCGGTTTCCCCGAAAGGTGTTTGCGCTCATCCTCTGGAGCGCAGCCCACGATACCACAAATTTAGACAGTGTCCAAATCACTGGGGACGTGCACGGGCGCTTGCCCTGAAAGACATTTGAGTTGATAATACGCGCCCCCGATGACAGAGGGGTGAACCCGACCATGAGTGAAATCGATTTCAACCTGTCTGCGCAACCGCGCGAGGAGACTGGTACCAGTGCAATGCGGAAGATGCGGCGCGCAGGACAGTTGCCCGGCGTGGTTTACGGGGCGGGGGGCGATACGGTTCCAATCACTCTGTCGAGCCTTGAGGTTTCGCGCCATCTGGAGCATGAAGCCTTCTACTCCCATGTCCTGAGCCTGAAGTTGGATGGCAAAAAGGAACAAGTCATCCTGCGCAGCGTACAGCGACATCCAGTCCGTTCGGACATGCTGCTGCATATCGACCTGCAGCGTATCAGCAAGGATGCGAAGATCCGGATGACAGTACCTTTGCACTTCGTGGGTGAGGATATGGCGCCTGGAGTCAAGGAGCAAAGCGGTCTGTTCAGTCACCTCATGACAGAAGTGGAAGTTTCCTGTCTGCCTTCCGACCTTCCGGAATTCATTGAAGTCGACGTCTCCGAACTGCACATTGGCGAGCCGGTGCACCTTTCCAACCTGGCGGTTCCGGAGGGACTGGAACTGGTCGAATTGTCGCACGGACACGATCACGCCGTAGTCATCATCAACGTCCGGCGCGAACAGTTGGAAGCGCAAGAAGTGGAGGCCGAAGAGCCTGAGGGCGAAGAGGCTGAGGAGCAGGCCGCCGAGGCGGAAGCAAAAGACGCGGATTCTGTTGAAGAAGAGTCCTGATCAGGGCTGGGTCGATGGCGGAATCAGGCGATGCGATCCGGTTGATCGCAGGGCTTGGCAATCCCGGCGCGGAGTACGCCGGCACGCGTCATAATGCAGGATTCTGGCTGATCGATGCGCTGGCCGACCGGCTGGGCGCACATCTGAAATCCTCCCGGCAACTGAAAGGAGAGACGGCGTCGGTCGAGGTGGAGGGCCGTTCACTCCGGCTGTTCAAGCCGAATTCCTACGTCAATGTCAGCGGCACCTCGATTGCGGCGGCATGTCGCTACTTCCGGATTCCCGCCTCGGCATTGCTGGTCGCGCACGACGATATTGACCTCCCGGACGGCGCGGCACGCCTAAAGTTTTCCGGCGGCTACGGTGGCCACAAGGGCATTCGCAACATCTGCCAGACTGTCGGCAAGGATTTCTGGCGCCTGAAACTCGGTGTCGGACATCCGGGCCGGGCCTCGGATGTGCTGGGCTACGTGCTCAAGCCGTTATCCAGTTCGGAGCGCACCGCAGTGGATCAGGCCGTACAGCAGGTGCTGGAGCATGTCGGCAACCTTGCCGCAGGGGACTTCCAGCGTGTCATGAATGCGTTGCACGATCCGAACAGCCCGACCGGATGAGCCTCAAGTGTGGCATCGTCGGATTGCCGAATGTCGGGAAATCCACGCTGTTCAACGCCCTGACCTGCGCCGAAGCGGCGACCCAGAACTACCCGTTCTGCACGATCGATCCGAACATGGGGGTGGTTCCGGTGCCGGACCGCCGTCTTGATCGGCTGGCGGATCTGGCGGGATCTTCGAGGCGGATTCCGGCGACGGTGGAATTCGTCGACATTGCCGGGCTGGTCCGGGGTGCCGCGCAGGGCGAGGGCCTCGGCAACCAGTTCCTCGCACACATTCGAGAGGCGGATGCGATTGTCCAGGTGGTGCGGTGTTTCGAGGACGACAACATTGTCCATGTGGACGGGGCGATCGATCCGATCCGGGACTGCGAGACCATCCTGACGGAACTGCTCCTGGCCGATCTGGGGACGCTGGAACGCTCGCTCGAGAAGTGGCGGCGCCAGGCCAAGACCGGCGACAAGGAGGCCCGCGAAGCTCAGGCTGTGCTGGAGACGGTCTGCGAGCGGCTTGACCGGGGCGTTCCGATATGCGAACAGGAACTGGACGCGGCGGGACGGGGGGTGCTGGAGCCGCTTTTTCTGCTGACGGCCAAACCCTCTCTTTTTATAGCCAATATCGACGAAGCCGGCTTTTCCGGCGAGAGTAGTGTCCGGGACGCGCTGGAGGAATATGCGAGCGGGAAGGGGACTGAAGTAATCCCGGTCTGCGCTGCGCTGGAATCCGAGATCTCCCGACTGGATCTGGAAAGCCGGGAGGAATTTCTGGCGGATTTGGGTCTATCCGCTCCGGGGCTCGATCGGGTAATCGAAGCGGGCTACCGGCTTTTGGACTGCATGACGTATTTCACGGCAGGGCCGAAGGAGGCGAGGGCATGGACGGTTCGCCGGGGCATGCACGCTCCGCAGGCGGCGGGCGTGATTCATACCGATTTCGAGAAGGGGTTCATCTGTGCGGAAGTGATCGCCTATGAGGATTACATCGCCTGCGGAGGAGAGGCAGGGGCCCGGGAGGCGGGGAAATGCCGCACGGAGGGTCGAGACTACGAAGTGCAGGAGGCGGATGTTATCCATTTCCGTTTCAACGTATGAGGGAGAAAATCAGGAAGTCTACGGCCTGTACGACTTCAAGCGGCTAAAGCCGTTCCAAACTTTCGAACCTTGATCTTCCCTTTCCGCTTCAGCGCATGCCAGAGATCGTACTGCATCTGCTGCAACAGCCAGGTTTCCGGGCTTCCGCCGAATCCTTTGGACAGGCGAATAGCCATCGCTACCTTTCTACGGATAGACAAGGTAGTACGGAGCAGACACGGGGAACCCCGGGTAGTGATGAATTACGTCTTCTATCGGTGAGGGGCTTATAAGGTTTCGCTTGCAGTATTCCACGTACTTTCGGTACCAGCGCTCCTGTTCGCTCCACCCCCGGAAGTTCTTGGGCACGATGGTCCGGACGGAATTCAGGCTCGACCGGGCGGTTCCTCCGGCCTCGATAATCTGGCGATGACAGGCTTGGTCGGTCAGCCCGAGTTCGAGACACTCGGGATAGGTGTGTGGGGTGGAGCCCGGCACTTGTGCATGGGCTTCGTCCGCCGAACCTGCCAGGATTGCGAGGATCGACAGTAAATGAAGACTTAGTTTGATCATCGTTGGAAACTCCTGCTCAATACGAGCATTTGACGAAAACGGCGATGGCGGCTGTATCCGTGGTGGCGTCTTCTTCGCCTCCGGAACCGGTGATGACTGCTCGGACCCGCCAGGAGTCGGCGAGATCGTCCATGGGCAGTTGTATGCCATGCAGGGCCCGGCCGCTCGGTGCCGAGACTCGGTTCAGCGCGGTAAGAATTCTGGGTTCCATACCTTGCGGACAGGTCGGTTTGCGGATCAGGTCGCCGTGATTGGCCACGGTGGCGAACTGCACGGAATTGAGCAGGGTTTGTCCGGTCTCGGTCACCACGTCGCGGGCGCCGAACAGATACTGGTTGCCCAGGTTCCAGGTCGCGGTCGGAGTCGCGGAGCCGTCCAGCGGCATGAATTCGCCTCCCCCTCCGCCCGCGTCGGCAGGCTTGGGGTAATGTGCGGTAACGGTGGTGTCAGCAGCCGACGCGCCGGGAATTTTCCGTGCAAGTCCAGCGGCCTGTTCGGCGTTTTCGGTAGTGACCGCGACGGTGAAATGACTGGAATCGCAGGACATGACGTATTCGGTTTGATTTTCTTCGGCATCCAGGTAGGGGGAATGCCGGGGCACTCCCTTGAGAAGGTTGTGCGCGCCCAGTTCTACGTAGGCCCCTTCGCACAGGAGCGTCTCGAGCGGCCATTCGCCCTCGTCGATGAAATAGTGCTGCGCCGCATTGGCCAGCCGGTAGATCTCCCCGGCCGCCTGCTCGGCCTGATCGCGCTCGATGTCGTCGGTCAGGCGGCGGGTCATGCTGAGTTGCAGGGTTCCCGCGAGGATCGAGAACAGGGTCAGGGTGACGGCCAGTTCCAGCAAACTGAAACCGGACTGTCGCGCGCACGGCTCGGTTCGGGGATGTTTCATTCGTCCTCCTCCCGGATTTGGCGCAACTGGCGCGCCCGCCAGAACGGGATGCGAAGTTCCGAAACCGGGGCGGGTGCTCTCACCACTTCGGATCGGACGACGGCGCCGTCATCGCGAAAACCAGCCTCGATGCCGACTAAAACACGGGGATCGGCATCGTCGAGCGCGATTCTGTAGGCCTGCCCGCTGCTCAGTTGGGCCGGAATGGCAAGGTGAGGCAGGGCCGCCTGAAGATCAGCCGCGGTAGAAGCGTCGTCGGCAAGCAGCCCGTGCCGGTATGCATGGTCGACCAACGATGCGATGTATCGGCTCTCGGCCCGTTGGGAACGGATTTTCTCTGTATCGATGCGCATGCTTGTGAACGAGCCGACAAGGCTGATCATCAGGCCCGTCACAATGAGCACGGCCAGCGCTTCCGGCAGGGTGAATCCTCGTTGCACGTCGAGCTTCATCGGGCGGAGATCGAGTAGATCGGGACCAGGAATCCCTTGACGAGCAGCAACATGAGGGTCAGGATCAGCCCTGAATAGAACCACCGGGTCCAGCGCATGATCCGCTCCAGGTGCCAGTCGATCTCGGTGCGGAGGTTGGTTTGTATGGCGGCGAACAGGTGAGGCAACTGGGTCGTCGGTGCGTCCTCGAACCGGTGCAGGCCCACCGTCAGGGTGCGGCTGAAGTAACGCTCGGACAAACTCTGCGACAGGCTATGCCCGGTACGCAGCCGTGTGTACAGGTATCGGCTGACGTGCTTTCCGAGCAGAGGATGCAGCGAGCGCATCAGATCGGCGAGATGGATGCCCTTGCGAAAGGCCGGAGCGAGAACGGCCAGCAAGACGGAGGACCGTTGCCCGCGCACCAGGCCGTCGATGTCGCTCAGCGGAGGGAGTGCCCGGATGCGGCTCCAGAAACGGTATCCGGCGAAAGCGAGTGCGCCGACTGCGGCCAGTGTCAGGGGCAGGTAACGGGTCAGCAGGGCATGCAGGGTCATCAGGATGTCGGTCGCGAGGGTTGTCTGGATCTCGACGCGACCGGACAGACGGTCGAGCAGCATTTGGAACAGGAACGGGGTCAGGGCGAACAGGCCGAGCGTGGCCGCCGCGTACAGGCCGGCACGCAGCAGGGGCCCATGGAGTTTCTCCCGGCTTTGCCGCTGGCGATCCAAGAATTCCGCCGCCTGCAACAGCATTTCTGGGACTTGTCCGAGGCGCTCCCCTTCACGGCACAGGGCAACGGCGAAAGGGTGCACGTTGAGGTGCAGCAGGAGTTCGGCGGGGGCTAGGCCGGCCAGGCTGGTGGCGTTTCGAGACTGCCGGTTCCGCCGCAGTGTGGGGAGTTGTGCAATCATCCGGTCCAATGCCTTTGGCGTCAGGCTGCCGCGGCCCAGTTGCATGGATATCTGGGTCAGCAGCAGGCGTTGTTCGTTGAGGTCGGTCCGGCGCAAGCCCAGCCATTCCTTCCAGTGACGCCGTACCGACAGCACCCGGCGACGGGCAACCATCGGGTGCCGGCAGGCGGAGTCCGGACTGTCCGCATCCACCGTCAGCGGCACCGTTGCGCCTTGCGACGACAGACAGCGTACGGTGTACAGGGCCACGGTCAGGGAATCCGGTAGTTCACCGTCAGCGTGTCGCTGGTGTCGTCGTAGGTGGCCGAACTGATGGCCGAACCTGACGCGTTGCCGAGGGCGGTGGCGAGATCGGGGCCGAAACTATCCGCATCCTCGGCGCTGGTGATCAGCCAACCGAGACTCACGGTCCGAGCAGCCGGCGTACCCAGCGTCCACGTGTCGCCGAACGGTCCGTTTGCGGACACGCCGGTGTCCGTGATGTCCTTTTTGACGACCCCGGTCAGGCTGCCATTGATCGCCCGATACGAGATCAGGGCGGACGGGATGTCGTTGAGCAGCGTGTCCTTGCTGCTGGTCATCGCCAGCTCCTGTTCGGCCGTTCCGAAACTTGTGACAACGGTCGAGACAAGGATGCCGATCAGGGCGATGACGGCCAGGATCTCCGGCAGGGTGAAGCCACGCTGATGGAGGTCACGTGTTGGAGGGTTCATGATGCATAGTTCTCCGTGAAAGTGAGTTGAAGGGGAAGGGTGTGTGATTCGGGGACCCGAAAAGGTTCGCCGGGTGGTTCGGGCAGGATACGAAGGCACTCGGCCCAGGTGGTCTGCCCGGCATGAACCAGGTCGGTGGCGTGATCCCAAAGACCCCGGAAGCCCTGTGCCCGGGCCGTGTCGTACAGGGGGGCCAGACCGGCGCCGTCGGAAATGCGACCGGCCAGCCGGGAATCCAGGAACAAGGTCTCCGCGATGCAGATTCGCCCGCGATAGCCGCTGTGTTCGCAGCGTTCACAACCCTCCGGGCGGGCGACCGGCCCGAACTCGCCCGGCGGAAGCCCGAGCAGGCAGGTGGCTTCCCAACCGGCCTCGTCGTACTCGCGCGTGGCACAGTAAGGGCAGACCTGTCGGACCAGCCGCTGCGCGCTGACGGCAGCTAGGGTGTCGGCGATTAGATGAGAGTGAATGCCGAGGTTGCGCAAGCGCTCGATCGCGCCGAGGCTGTTGTTGGTATGCAAAGTGGACAGCACCAGGTGGCCGGTCAGGCTTGCCCGGCAGGCCAGACGCGCCGTCTCCTCGTCCCGGATCTCTCCGATCAGAATGACGTCCGGGTCGGCGCGAAGGAGTGCCCGCAAGCCTGCGGAGTAGCTCATGCCGATGTCGTCGTTGATCTGGATCTGGTCGATGCCCGGGATTTGCATTTCGATGGGATCTTCCAGCGTCTTGATGGAAATCTGGCTGTGGTTGCGGCGGAGAATTTCCATCACCAGCGCGTAGAAGGTCGTGGTCTTGCCTGCTCCGGTCGGACCGGTCAGCAGGAACAGGCCGCTGTTCATGGCGACGATCCGACGCAGCGCCTGGACGAAGGAAAGGCCGAGGGCCAACTGGTCCAGAGTCTGGACCGAACGCTGGTAGCCGGCCACGATACGCAACGTGAACGAACCCCAGACTTTCCGCCCGATGGTGACCGGGCACATGTTGACCCGGATGAAGAAGGTCCGTCCCCGCAGGGGTACTTCCAAGCTGCCGTCTTTCGGCGTGTTGTAGACTCCGTGCTGGTTTCCAGACAGGGTCAGCAGGGTGTTGGAGATCAGCCGGTAGTTGCATTTTTCCGACATCACCATGCGTTCTTCGCGCAGGGTCAGGAGCAGGCCGTTGCGTCGCATCTTTATTTCCACAGCCTCGTTGTCGCGCGGCACGATATGGAGGTCGCTGGCTTGGCGGTCGATGGCCAGCGCGATCCATTCGTGCAGGATCTGCTCCGCTTCCGGAGACAGGGAGGGATCCCGGGCCGCCTCGGAATGGGCGGAGGGCTGGACCGGGATCAACCCGGTTTCACCGCGGTGTCGGTCCAGGGCCTCCTTCGGCAGGACCAACTGCGGGTTGCGGATCAGATGTTGGCAGGCGAACGGATCCGTGACGAACAGGCGCCCGTCGGCCCAGGCCGAGGCGCCGTCCGCGGCATAGTCCAGAGAGTCGTGCAGGCTTTCGGAGTACACCGGCATCGAGAATGCTTCCGACAGAGCCAGGGTGACGGATTCCGCATCGGCGCCGGCCCGCAGCAAGCGGGGGACAATTGCCTCGGGGAGGCTTGGGCAAGCCAGTTGCATGGCATTCGAGGGTAGGGCACCGGAGCCGATCAGGATTTGGCGAACGGCTTCGAAACGCTTCACGATCGGATCGGACAAGGTGTTCACGGCATCGTCCTCTCGAGAGGGATCCGAAAGCGAACTCCCTCGGGGCTCAGCACCTCGAGCGAATCGACCCCCACCGAATGAATCCGCCAGGGCCCCAGCCGTTGGCCGGCATGCACTTCGACACGCTGCCCGCTGTCAAGGCGCAGTTGCGCATGTCCTTGATAGATGCCGATCAGTTGCGGCAAGTCCATTGTCCGCACCGGAGACGGGGAAGGGGATTTCTCCTCGGCCGGAGACGGAATCAGTTCCGTTCCCGGGCAAGGGTATCCGGTCTGCCGGCACTCTTGGAGCTTCCTTGCGATCCGCAACTGGACTTCGAGAAGGGCGTCGGTGGCATGCAGGCGCTGCAGTTCGTGGATGTGCGATTCGGTTGCCTGGAGAATCCGCCGGGAAGCCTCTTCGGACGGGTCGCCGTCCGCCAGGGCCGCGGCGCACCAGACTGCCGGCAGCAAGGCTCCTCTCATGCTTCGTCCCCGATATGCGGATTCGCGCCGAGTACGAACAACACGGCGTGCGCGATCCCACCTCCGGTCCCGACCTCGTCCACGATCAGCGACACCAGCGGCTGGGCGGTTCGACACAGCCAGATCACGTCTGGCAACGATCCCCGCAGCGCGACCTTCCAGACCGTGCCGCCGAAGCTGCCGATCCGTTGGCGCACCGCTTCCGGATAGAGATCTGGGTCCGCTTCAATGGCCTTAATTTCGTGTATTCCCGGTAAGGTTCGGGCCAGTTGGCGCAGCTGCCGCATCTGCCAGTGGATGGGGCGCACGGGCGACAGGTTTTCAAGTTGCCGCCGAGATTGCGCCAACTGCACGTGCTGCTCGGAGATCCGGACCAGGTCCGGAGTGGTGCGCTTTCGGTCAAGCGTGGCCACGACCAGGCCCGTGAGGGCCAGGCACAGCGCGCCGATCAGCGCGTGCAGTCCCTGCCGTCGCCACTGGCTACCAGGCAATGCGAAGCGAGCCATCGGGCTGGTGCGAGATCTGCCGGGCCGGGAGTCCGGCTGGCTCGGTGGGGGGGAGGAGGCCAAGAGGGTGGACAATGGCGCTTAGCATGGGTGCGGCCAGCACAGAAGTCCGCGGGAGTTCGACCGGTTGGAAGTGCCGGGACAGGATCAGCAACTGATCCAGGCGGTGCGACTGGTCGATGGGCTCGATGCGCCCGCTGGTTTCCAGGCGCGTGAGGTCCTGCTGCAGCTGAAAGGTTTGTTCCTGCAGGAGTTCGGCCTGCTGCGCCTTCTGTGCGTGGCGATGGCTCAGGATACGGTCGGTCGCGGTGCCGACGAACGCGCTTCCGAGCGCCATGAGCCCCGCCAGCGTCAGGGTCCGGAGGCGGGCACGGGCCTTTTGGGTCTGACGGTGGCGCAGGGTCTGGATCGGTTGCGGCGGGAGGTGGAGGTGTTCGGGCATCGGATCGATCAGGACCGGCTCAGAGGTGGCCTCGTCCGGCAAAAATGCGTCCAAGGGAGTCTCGTTCGCAATCCGCCCGCTGTAGGCGCCGCCCGATTCGCGCAGAAGATAGCGCCCCTCGTGCGGCGAGGAATCCGTGGTTATCTGGTAAAGCCCCGGTTCTGCAGGGATGAGCCCGGATGCGATCAAAACCTGCCAGAGCCCGTACAGGGGCAGGCCGGGATGGAGTTCGGACAGGGCGTCGGCCTGTTCCTGCTCGACGTAGAGCGGCAGGTCCGCATCCTCCGAGGCGATGGGCATCAAACGTTCGGCCAGAGGGCCGGAGAGGTGAGTCAGTACCAGGTCGTCCACCAGGACCACCTCGCGCGGCCCGATCCGGACGGGACGCTCGAGCGGGAGCATCAGATCGCCACCTCGATCGGGGTGATGACGATCATCAGTTCCCGGTTGGTCCGCTCCAGGGTGGAGGCCGCAAAAGCCCGGCACAGGAAGTGATCGCAGTTCAGTTGGTGGGCGGCCTGGAGCGACCGGCTCTGGATCAGTCCGCCGAGCAGGATGGGCTTGCCGCTGCGGGTGATGGCCAGCGTGGCCATTTCCTGGATGGCGATGTTGGGCCGCACCACGGTGGAGACGCCGGTCTCGAACTCGCTGTGCGAGCGGATCGACGACAGCACCGGGACGACTTCCACCAGGATAGAGCCGTCATGGCGCATGCGCGGGGTGACGGCGATACGGAAGCCGACCCGAACATGTTCGAACTGGGTTGACAGGATCGGTTCGATGCGACCCTCGCCGAGCACCAGGTCGGTGCTGGCGATGAAGCTGACCTCTTCCCCGTCGCCGAGGAACGTCGTCATGCCGTTGATAACGGTGAACACCGGGTCGCTGCGCACCGTGACCTGACCGTGCCGCGACAACTGCTGCACCATTGCGTTTAGGCTCCAGCGCCCGAATTCCAATGCCGCATCGACCTCCCAGGCTCCGCTGGCGCGCACGAAGGACAGTCCGCCGGGGGCGGTGCGGGAGATCGCGATGCGCCGGTCCACCGAATCGTAGAGCACGCCCAGATCCAGCCCGCCGCCCGCTCCTTCCTCGCGGGAAACATCGAGGATGGCGACAGCCATCAGGATCTGTCGCGCCCCCCGCCGGGTCTGCTCGGTCAGCCAGGCGTCGAGTTCCTGGATGCGTGCAACCGGGCCCCGTGCGCGCAGCAGGCCCAAGCGCTGGTCCGCGACCAGCCAGGTCTGGAGGGGTGCGCCTTGCACCGATGCCGTCCCGGTCCCGGACAAGCCCAGGATCGAACGTGCGTTGGCGAGCAGGTCGTCCCACGGGGAGTCCGTGTGGTCATAGGTCACCGTGGAGGATCCTTCTTCGGACTCCTCGTCGCCTTCGCCTTCTCTGCCGACGGCGGAGGATGACAGCGAGACGGCCTGGCCGACCTTGAGTTTCGCCTGGCCGTGGCTGGCGAAGGTGCTGACGTCCCAGGATCGTGTCAGGTAGGACGAGACGTGCACGATCGGGTGCTCGGTATCCAGTTCCAGCGCGTAGCCAGTCATCCCCTCCAGGATTTCAAGGTACTGTTGCAGGCTGAGGTTGTTGACGCGGACGCTGTAGCGTCGGTCCAGGTCGATTTCCGGGGTGGTGGGGACGACGTTCAGGGCCGGGTCGGCCCGCGTCAGGCACTCGCTCAGTGTGGCGTCCCTGAGGTTGAGGGTGACGGACAGCCCGGAATTCTCCGCGTGTGGTCGCCTGACACGGACGAATGGCCGGGGCGGCGCCGGCGAAGCCGGGGTCGCAGCCGGGACGTCCAGCGGCTGCGGCGAATGGACCGCGTCGGGCGAGATCTGCGGTCCGGCGCAGGCGCAGAGCATGAGCGCGAGCGTGGGCGGTGCGGCGCGCGAAGTCATAGCTGTTCCAGCACGACCAGCTTCTGGTCTTCGAAGACATGCAGGACAAGTTCGTCCTGGGTCTGGTTTCCGAGTTTCCGGGTCAGTTCGGTCAGGGCGTCCCACCAAGTGGTTGAAGAAATCAGCGAGATGTGGGTTTGCAGCAGGGCGGGCGGGACTTCCGGACGCAGTTTCCAGCCGACAGGAACGATCAAGTCCAGCGCCTCCTGCAGGGTCATGTCCTCGACGAAGATCTCGGCAGGGTCGTGCAGGCTGGTCGGCAGGGACAGATCGACCGTTGCCGCGTCCGGACCCGGATCGCCCGTGGCCAGACTTTGCGCGTCTTCGATTTCGAGGGGAGGGGCCTGCCGCTCCAGCTGCGCCTCCCACTCCTCGGCCGGGTAGATGATCACTGTGCGATACAACGGGTTGACTTTCAGGCGCCAGGCGCTGCCGGCCAGGACGGCCAAGGCTTCCGACAGGTGGATGGGTCCGAGATCGCGATGGATTTCGGGCAGGGGCTGAGGCATCAGGATGGCGTTCGCCCAATGGCTGCGTCGTTCGTCTAGGCGGTAGCCCGAACGTGTCAGCAGATGGTTCACGGCCTCGCCGACGGTGGCGATTTCCTGCGGAAACCGGACTTGGGTCAGGGTGACCTGAAGCGGGTGCCGCTGCGCGTGGCTGCTGCCGGGCATCAGGTAGGCGTAACGGGCGATGGCGACGGGGTCTCCGGCAGCCAGTCCCACGCCGGGGAGGACAAGGCAGAAGGCGAGAAGAGATCCACGCATGGGCAGGCTCCGGGTTCGGGCCTGCCACATTAGATCAACGGAAAGGCGAAATCAAGGAAAAATGGTCAAAATTTTTTAACCATTTTTATTTCAAAGAAATCAATAAGTTATGCAGAAGAAACGCGTAGAGGGCCTAATTCCGGAAAACCTTCGCCAGTCTCAGTGAAAAATACCAAAGCCCCAAGACGAGAATGCCCAGCCAAGCGACGCCGGCCCAGTTGCCCGATGCGTCGCTGCCGAGCAAGGCGGGCCCGAAGGGGCCGGGATAGGTAAAGAACTGGAAGGATTTGAGGCTGAACACCATGGCGGCGTGCGCGCCGATGCAGAATGCCAGACAGCCGGTCCGCAGGCGCAGCATCCCGAGGCCGAGGCCGATCAGGATCAATAGGCAGAGGCGCGGCATCTGCTCAAGCCATTGGTCAGGCATTTCGAGCGTGGCGTTGGCCAGCAGCATCCACCCCCCGGCCCAGTGGTCTGCCAAGGCCGGGTCGGGGGTCGGGTTGAGGAAGTGGATCCCGGTGTAGAGCAGGGCCGAGGCTGTCAACGGCATCCAGTAACCGGACACCCGCGACAGCAGCAGGCCGCGGAAATACAATTCCTCCACCGTGGCGATGGCCAGCGCCGCCGCCAGGTATCCGGCGAGCGTGTAGGTCAGTTCGAGGCTCCACATCCAGGGGTCCAGAAAGCGCGCGTTCATCTCAAGCAAGAAGAGCCACAGGGGGATCAGCAGGACGACCATGAGTGAGAAGGCGAGCAGTCCCTGCACGAGGAGGGATTCAATGCCACCCCGAAGGCCGAGGGTGTCGCGGCTGACCCGCCGTCGCGCCCACAGCACGAGGATCACGACGGCGACCAGCAGTGCGCCGTACTTGACGAGTTTGTGGTGCGGGACCGGCAATGGCCACAACGCATAGACCAGACCCCACAGAAAGGCACCGCCCGCCAGCGCGGCGAGCAGCAGGAGGGCGTAGGTCCAAAAACTGCGCATGGGGACAGTCGCAATTATCACATGATTTTCAGCGACTTAGCATGATCGGTTATGCCCGGGCGGATTTTGGGCGAAACCTATCAGAATGGCTCAGACAGGAGCGTCAAGTCAAGGAAAAACGGTCAAAATTTTTAGACCATTTTTTCTTCAAAACAATCAACATGTTAGAGCATAATCCGGCCTTCTGGCGAAGAGATTTCAAATGGCGCTTCGCAATTAAGTGTGGAAATCGGGGGGCGAAGTCCCGGAACGAGGAGTCTTTTCCGATTGACGTGGCCGACCACCTGCTGGTGGGCAAGAATGCCGTCGAGGTGTACCGGACCTATCGCGGCCTGACCCAGAAGCAACTGGCCGAAGCCGCCGGAATCAACGCGGCTTATTTCTCGCAGATTGAAGGAGGACGGCGTACCGAATCCGTCCGGATCTTGACAGCCATTGCCGAGGCTCTGGACATCAACGTCGGCTCGTTGATCTGAGCCGCTGCCTTTCCTCGATTTTGGCCATTCGAAGGGAGGGGAAAATTCCGGACATCCGGTTTTCTCTATACTATTAAGTCTGCGACAGGGCGAAAGTGGCGGAATTGGTAGACGCGCTGGCTTTAGGTGCCAGTGGGATTATCCCGTGAGAGTTCGAGTCTCTCCTTTCGCACCACGCCCTCCTGCACAACAAGAATCATGGAAACCTCTCTTGAAGTTTTAGGGTCGACGGCGCGCGCCTTACGGGTCACCGTACCGCAGCAGCAGTTCGTCGAGCAGGTCGAGAACCGTCTCCGCCAGCTTTCCCGCACCCTGCGCATCAAGGGCTTCCGTCCGGGCAAGGTGCCGGTGCAGGTGGTCCGACAGCGCCACCTTCCGCAGGTCTACGGCGAAGTGGTGGAAAAATTGGCCAACGATTCCCTGCGCGAGGCGCTGGCTGCGGAGAAGGTGCAGCCGGTGGTCGACCCGCGGGTTACGGTGGAAGAGTACGGTGAAGACCGCCCGATGAAATACCAGGCCCGGTTCGACGTGTACCCGGAGCTCGCGGAATCGAAGATCGCGGGAGTCGAGCTGACCGACCCTGAGGTCGCGGTGGAAGACGCGGAGGTGGAGGAAGGGATGGAGCGGCTGCGCCGCCAGGATGTCGACTGGAAAGTGACGGAGAGGACAGCGGCGGCCGGCGACCAGGTGGCGTTTCTCTACACGACCTGCGGGATGGACGAGACGCTCGCGGCGATCGCCGAGGACAGCCCGGACCTGGCCCTGATACTTGAGCCGGGGGCGATGCTCGAGGAGTTGCATGAACACCTCCGGGGCATGGGCGCGGGGGACGAGAAGTCGGTCCAGGTGGCTTTTGCGGAGAGGGCCGACGGCCATCCCCTGTCCGGGCAGACCCGACAGTTCCGGATCCGAGTGCGGGAAGTGCGCGAGGCCGTGCTGCCGGATTGGGAGGACGCGGCGTGGCTTGCGAAGTGCGGCGGCGCGGGCGCGACGCACGAGACGATCCGGGATTCCGTGCGTGCGCACCTGGATTATCGGCGGGTGGAGATGCGGCGCGAATACCTGGCCGAGCAGATCACGCAGGGCCTGGCGGCAGCCAAGGAGCCGGCGTTGCCGGTGCCCGAGTCCCTTCGGGAGTGGTGTCTGTCGGTGCGCCTGAAGGAAATGGGGGTTCCGCCGGAGCAGGAGGAGTTGGGCGAGGACCACCCGGCGCGCCGAGTGGCGCTGATGGACGCGCAGCGAATCACGGTGTTCCAGGCATTGCGCGCGTTGAGCAGGGTGGAACCGACCGAAGAGGACCACAAGCAGATCGAGGACGCCTATGCCGGGCAATTCAAGGACTCGGCGGCAGCCCGGCGCAATGCGCGCCAGAATCCGGACGTGCGCGGGCACCTGCAGCGCGAGGCGAGCTGGGACGCGCTCATCCGATGGACGCTGGATCGTGCTAGAGTGAATAAGGAGCGCATGACGCTGGAACAACTGGGTGCGCGAACCGGCCGATGAAGGACATTCGATCCCAATACATCCCCATGGTGGTGGAGCAGAGCGCGCGCGGCGAGCGCGCGTACGACATTTATTCGCGCCTGCTCAAGGAGCGGGTGGTCTTCATCGTCGGCGCCATCGACGACCATGTGGCCAACCTGGTGGTGGCGCAGATCCTGTTCCTGGAGTCGGAGAACCCGGACAAGGACATTTCCCTGTACATCAACTCCCCGGGCGGTTCGGTCAGCGCCGGGCTCGCGGTGCACGACACGATGCAGTTCTGCCGCTCGGACGTCAGCACCCTGTGCATCGGGCAGGCCGCCAGCATGGGTGCGCTGCTGCTTGCGGCCGGGGCGCCCGGCAAGCGCTACGCGCTGCCGCATTCGCGCATCATGATCCACCAGCCGCTCGGCGGCTTCGAGGGGCAGGCCACCGACGTGGACATCCACGCCAAGGAGATCCTGCGGGCGCGAGAGCAGGTCAACCAGGTGCTGGCGCGGCATACCGGCAAGAAAGTTGATAAAATCCGGCAGGATACGGAGCGCGACCACTTCATGAGCAGCGAGGACGCGCGGAAGTACGGCATCGTCGACCAGGTGCTGACCACCCGGACGGAACTGCTCAACAATACGGATTCCGGTTGACCGGCGTGCGGGGCACAGGCAGGGCATGAGCATGGAGAAAGGGAAGGAGACCAAGGCGCCGTTGCGCTGTTCGTTCTGCAGGAAGAACCAGCACGAGGTGCGCAAGCTGATTGCCGGGCCGAAGGTCTACATCTGCGACGAGTGCGTGGCCCTGTGCAACGAGATCATCCGCGACGAACTGAAGGTGGAGACCGAGCAGCGGCCGGATTCGCTGCCCGGCCCCGAGGACATCTACGCTTCGCTCGAAGAGCACGTGGTGGGTCAGGAGCAGGCCAAGAAGGCGTTGGCAGTGGCCGTTTACAACCACTACAAGCGGGTGAGTTCGCGGGCCGACGAGGACGATGACGTCGAGTTGGCCAAAAGCAACATCCTATTGATCGGCCCGACCGGTTCGGGCAAGACCCTGCTCGCGGAGACGCTGGCGAACCGCCTGAACGTCCCGTTCACGATCGCGGACGCGACCACGCTGACCGAGGCTGGCTACGTGGGCGAGGATGTGGAGAACATCATCCAGAAGCTGCTGCAGAAGTGCGACTACGATGTGCAGCGCGCGCAGAACGGGATCGTGTACATCGACGAGATCGACAAGATTTCGCGCAAGTCCGACAACCCTTCGATCACGCGTGACGTCTCCGGGGAGGGAGTGCAGCAGGCGCTGCTCAAGCTGATCGAGGGCACCGTCGCCTCGGTGCCGCCGCAGGGTGGCCGCAAGCATCCGCAGCAGGAGTTCCTGCAGGTCAACACCAGCGACATTCTGTTCATCTGCGGCGGCGCGTTCGCGGGCCTGGACAAGGTGATCCGCGCCCGGACCGAGAAGAGCGGTATCGGCTTCGGTGCCGAGATCTACAGCCGGGAGATACGCGATTCGCACGACATCCTGCAGCAGGTCCAGCCGGAGGACCTGATCCACTACGGGCTGATTCCGGAGTTCGTGGGCCGGTTGCCGATGGTGGCGGTGCTGGAGGAGTTGGACGAAGGCATGCTGGTGCGGGTGCTGGTGGAGCCGAAGAACGCGATTACCCGGCAGTACAAGAAGCTGTTCTCGATGGAAGGCGTAACGCTGGAGTTCCGAGAAAACGCCTTGGAAGCGGTGGCGCGGCAGGCAAAGGAGCGCAAGACCGGCGCACGCGGCCTGCGCACCATCCTGGAGACCGTGCTGCTCGACACCATGTACGAACTGCCCTCGTTCGAGGGCGTGGTCCGGGTGGTTATCGACGAGGCCGTGGTCCTCGGCGAGAAGTCGCCGTACCTCATTTACGAGGACCCGGCCGTCGAAGAACGCCTGGCCTGAAAATCCGGTACGAGACCAGGATTTCGGCAGGATCCGGACGGAAAGAAGTTGAAAACCGAGGTTTTCGCCCTTATGATAAGGGGTAGGACGCGCTACAACCGACACATTCGAACAGGAGCCTCATGAGCAGAAAACCTGCGCCGAAAGGAACGGAACCCGAATCCGGGGAGCCCGACGGCAACCTGTTGCTCCCGGTCTTGCCGCTGCGCGACGTGGTGGTGTACCCGGGCATGGTGATTCCGCTGTTCGTGGGCCGCCGGAAGTCCATCCGGGCGGTGGAGGCGGCGATGGCGGCCAGCAAGCAGATCCTGCTGCTGACCCAGAAGAAGGCCGAGACCGACGATCCGGATCCGGGCCACATCTATTCGGTTGGCACAGTCAGTTCCATCCTGCAGTTGCTGGAACTCCCGGACGGTACGGTCAAGGTGCTGGTGGAAGGCTCGCATCGGGCGCGCGTGGGACGCTACGAGCACACCGACGACTACTTCAGTGCGCAGACCGAGACGCTGGCCGAGACCCCGGGGGCGGAATCGGCCGAGATCGAGGGGCTGGTGCGCTCGCTGCACAAGGGCTTCGAGCAGTACGTCAAGGTCAACAAGAAGATCCCGCCGGAGGCCCTGGCGTCCCTGTCCGGGATCGACAACGCCTCGCGCCTGACCGACACGATTTCGGCGCACATGACCCTGAAGTTGGACGAGAAGCAGAGGATCCTGGAAATCCTGTCGGTGCGGGAGCGCATCGAGGCGCTGCTCAAGCTGATCGAGTCGGAGTTGGACATCCTGAGCCTGGAGAAGCAGATCCGTGGCCGGGTCAAGCAGCAGATGGAGAAGAGCCAGCGCGAGTACTACCTGAACGAGCAGATGAAGGCGATCCAGCAGGAGCTCTCCGACAATGACGAGGGCGCGAGCGAGGCCGACGAGCTGGCCGAGAAGATCGAGGAGGCCGGCATGTCGGCGGAGGCCGAGAAGAAGGCCACGCACGAACTGGGCAAGCTGCGGATGATGTCGCCGATGTCGGCGGAGGCGACGGTGGTCCGCAACTACATCGACTGGCTGGTCAATGTGCCTTGGAAGAAGCGTTCCCGGGTGTGCCGCGACCTCAAGAAGGCCGAGCGGGTGCTGGAGAAGGACCATTACGGCCTGGACAAGGTCAAGGAGCGCATCCTGGAATACCTGGCGGTGCAGAACCGCGTGAAGAAGATCAAGGGTCCGATCCTGTGCCTGGTTGGCCCGCCGGGGGTCGGCAAGACCAGCCTGGGGCAGTCGATTGCCCGCGCCACCGGGCGCGAATTCACCCGCATGTCCCTGGGCGGGGTGCGCGACGAGGCCGAGATTCGCGGGCACCGCCGTACTTACATCGGTTCCCTGCCCGGGAAGATCATCCAGAACATGTCGCGGGTCGGGGTCCGCAACCCGCTGTTCCTGCTCGACGAGATCGACAAGATGGCGATGGATTTCCGTGGCGACCCGGCATCGGCGTTGCTGGAGGTGCTCGATCCCGAGCAGAACCACATGTTCAACGATCACTACCTGGAGGTGGACTTCGACCTGTCGGACGTGATGTTCGTGTGCACGGCCAACACGCTGAAGATCCCTCCGGCCCTGCTGGACCGGGTGGAAGTCATCCGCATCTCGGGCTATACCGAGGACGAGAAGATGAACATCGCCCGGCGCTACCTGATTCCGAAGCAGATGAAGAACAATGGGCTGAAGAAGTCGGAGTTGATGATTCCCGACCGTGCGGTGCAGAGCTTGATCCGCTACTACACGCGCGAGGCGGGGGTGCGCAACCTGGAGCGCGAGCTGTCCAAGATCTGCCGAAAAACCGTCAAGCAGCTGCTGCTGAAGCCGCGCAAGGAGCAGATCCGGATCACCGCGCCGCAGCTTCGGAAACTGCTCGGCGTGCACCGTTTCCGCTACGGGCTGGCCGACGAGAACAACCAGGTCGGCCAGGTCAACGGCCTGGCCTGGACCGAGGTCGGCGGGGAGCTGCTGCGGGTGGAGGCCGCGATCGTCACCGGTTCGGGGAAACTGATTTACACTGGGCAACTTGGCGACATCATGCAGGAGTCAATCAAGGCGGCGCAGACGGTGGTACGCAGTCGCGCCAAGACGCTGGGCATCCAGCAGGACTTCCATGAGAAGAAGGACATTCACATACATGTCCCGGAAGGGGCGACCCCCAAGGATGGACCGAGCGCGGGCATCACCATGACGGTGGCAATCGTGTCTGCGCTCACCAACATCCCAGCCAAGGCCGAAGTCGCGATGACCGGGGAGATCACGCTGCGCGGCGAGATCCTTCCGATCGGCGGGCTGAAGGAGAAGTTGCTGGCCGCCATGCGCGGGGGCATCCAGACGGTGGTCATTCCGAAGGAGAACGAGAAGGACCTGGAGGAGTTGCCGCGCAACATCCGGCAGGCCCTGAACATCGTCCCTTGCCAGTGGGTTGACGAAACCATGGAACTCGCCTTGGAGTGGATGCCGCAACCGGAATTGGAGGAAGAAGGCCAGCCGGCAGGCGACAAGCCGCTGCCGGAGAAAGAGACCCAGCCGGACCTGGCCATTCATCACTGAGCAGCGGGTCTGCCAGACTCCCCTTCCGCCTTTGGCTTCGCCCCGGATTGCCCGGCAGCGGTTTTGGTTATAATGACAGCACTTTAGCCCGACCTGGCGATTACCTCACTGAATTTCGGAGAACCAAAACGATGAATAAAAACGATCTCGCATCGGCGATGGCCGAAGATACTGGCATTACCAAATCTTCGGCAAATAAGGCACTGGACGCCATGACGAATGCTATCAAGTCTGCGCTTCGCGCGGGCGACAAAGTCAGCATCCCTGGATTCGGGACTTTCCAAGCCAAACATCGCTCCGCCCGAATGGGTCGGAATCCGGCGACGGGAGAGTCCATACAGATTGCAGCCTCCAACAGTCCCTCGTTCAAGGCGGGCAAGGCTTTTAAAGACGCATTAAATTAATCTTGGCCTTTAGGGTGCTTAGCTCAGTTGGTAGAGCGTCGCCCTTACAAGGCGGATGTCGGGGGTTCAAGTCCCTCAGCACCCACCATGCCGGGAATGGTGTCCGCTTTCCCATGCGGAGTGGTAGTTCAGTTGGTTAGAATACCGGCCTGTCACGCCGGTGGTCGCGGGTTCGAGTCCCGTCCACTCCGCCAGCCGCCGGAGACCAACGAGCCCCACACCCCGGCTTCAGCCTGATTCGGATCCGAATATGCTGCATGTGATTCGCGAGCGGGCCACCGGATGGGTGGCCTACCTGATCATCCTGATCATCAGCATCCCGTTCGCGCTGTGGGGCATCAGCGAGTACCTGGGTTTCGGTGGCGCTGCCGAAGTGGCGGAAGTCAATGGCCAGCCGATCCCCGTCGAACGCTACAACCAGATCTATCAGACCAACCGATCCGAGAACGCTCCCCCGCCCGGCGTGGATTCCGGACAGTGGGAGCGCGGCCTGAAAGTGCGAGTGCTGGACGGGCTGATCGACAAGGTGCTTCTGTTCCAGTATCTCGACCGCGAGCGGCTGGATGTCACCGACGCGGAGGTGGCGCAAAGCATCCAGGCCATGGATCTGTTCCAGGTCGACGGCCGCTTCGACGAGAAGCGTTACCGCCAGATCCTGCAGGTCAACCGCACCACGCCGGCCCAGTTCGAGGCGGACCAACGCGAAGAGATGCGAAGGTGGATCGTCGCGCAGATGCTGTCGGATTCGGCTTTGGTGACGGATGCCGAAGCGCGGGAATACCGGGCCCTGAAAGACCAGACCCGGGACGTCCGGTACTTTGAAGTCCCGGGGAGGTACTTCTTAGACCCCGAGGCGGTGACCGAGGAGGAAATCGAGGCCGACTACCAGCAATCCCTGGACCGATACGTGGCACCGGAGCGCGTCCGGGTGTCGTACCTGGAACTGCGTCTCGACGGCATGGACGACGGAGCGCCCTTGAGCGAGGAGGCGATTGCGGCGTACTACGAGGCGCACGCCCTTGACTTCGTGACGCCGGAACTGCGCAAGTTGCGGCAGATCTTCCTGAAGGCAGAGGAATCGGACGAATTGGTGCAGGCGCTTTACCGGCGCCTTCAGGAGGGAGAGGATTTCGCCGACCTGGCCCGGGAGCATTCGCAGGATGAACTCAGCCGCGAACGGGGCGGGGAAGTCGGCTGGGTGGCGGTGGAAGACCTTCCGGAAGACCTGGGGGTTCTCGTGTTCAGCCTGGAGCCCGGGAAGGTGGGCGAGCCGATCAAGACGGAACGGGGGATATACCTGCTGGACGTGCAGGAACTTGAGCCGTCCCGGCTTCGGTCTCTCGAGGAAGTGCGCGACCAGGTCATCGAACGGGCCCGGCGGGCTGACCTGGAGAGCCGCTATGCGGCGGCAGCCGAGGAACTCGGCCTGCTTGCCTACGAGAACCCGGAGAGCCTTGCGGTAGCAGGGGAGCATCTGGGCATGGACGTGCAGGGCACGGACTTGGTCTCTCTGTCAGCCTTGCCGGAGGGGGTGCTGAGCCAGCCCGCGGTCCTTGAGGCCTTGCGCCGGGACGAGGTTTTGCGCGAAGGGATGAACAGCGACCGGATCGACCTGGAGGCCGACTGGTCGGTGGTGGTGCGCGTCGACGAGCACGAGGAAGCCCAGACCCTCCCGCTTGAGGCCGTGGCCGACCGGATCCGCAGCGATTTGGCGCGGCAGGCGGCATGGACTGCGCTGCTCTCGCATGCGGCGGAACTCACGGAACGGTTGCGGGAGGAACCCGATATCGCAGCCTTGGCCGAGCACGACGGTGCCGAACTGGTCGCCCGTTCCGGGCTGGCCCGGGATGCCGAGGATGTACCGCGACAGGTGCGGGAGAAAGCTTTCTCCCTGCCGCGGCCGACAGATTCCCCGTCCTTCGGCATGGCGGTTTTATACGACGGCGTGGCGCTGGTTTCCGTGGAGGCCATCCACGAAGCGGCTTCGGAGGAAGTGCGGGAAGGGGATCGCGAGAACCTGCGCCAACAGATGCAGTTCAGCGAAACGTTAGCCTTCCAGGACGCACTTCTTGCGCAGGCGGAGATCGCCCGTTACCTTGACCGGCTGGAGTGAATCTCTGTCTTTAATAACCCATCAAAACAAAGAAAGAGGTTCCATCATGCGCTTAGCAGTCCACTGGCAAATCCTGATCGCGCTGGGCCTGGCCGTTCTGGCCGGGCTGGTGCTGGACGCGGACGGTGCCGTGGGCGGGGCGGTCGTCCCCGTTCTGGACTTCGTCGGGAAGATGTTCCTGAATGCCTTGAAGATGATCATCGTGCCGCTGATCGTCGCGTCGATCATCATCGGCATCGGCAATCTGGGGGCCGGCGCACTGGGCGCGCTGGGCGGCAAGACGCTCTTGTACTACCTGACGACCAGCACGCTGGCAATCACCGCGGGGCTGTTCCTGGTCAACCTGGTGCAGCCGGGCCTGACCGGCGACGGAATTCCGGCAAAAGAGATTCTAGGCCTGCACGAGGACACGGGACAGATCACCGAAAGGGTGGCCGGACGCAGCGGTGCCGACGTGGTGGGCGTGTTCCTGCGCATGATTCCCACCAACATCGTGGCGGCCGCGGCGGAAGGACAGATGCTCGGCCTGATCTTCTTCAGCCTTCTGTTCGGCTACTTCATGGAGCGCGTGTTCAAGGGCGGGCGCGACACCCTGCACACGTTCTGGCAGGGCGTGCAGGAAGTCATGATGAAGATCACGAACCTGATCATGCTGTTCGCCCCGATCGGGGTGTTCGCCCTGGTGGGCAAGGTGGTCATCACCTCGGGACTCGAGGTGTTCATCCCGCTGGCCTCGTTCTTCTTTACCGTACTGGGCGCCCTGGCGCTGCACATGTTCGTGATCCTGCCGCTCCTGATGCGTGCGTTCGGGATCTCGCCGCTGCGACATTTCCGCGCCATGCTGGCCGCCCTGCTGACCGCGTTCTCCACCAGTTCGTCTTCGGCGACGCTGCCGGTGACGCTGGACTGCGTCAAGAACCGGGCGGGCGTCTCCAACCGCGTGGGCAGTTTCGTGCTGCCGCTCGGCGCCACCGTCAACATGGACGGCACCGCCCTGTACGAATGCGTGGCGGTGTTGTTCCTGGCGCAGGCTTACGGCCTTGACCTGAGTGCTGCGCAACAGGCGACAGTGGTGATTCTGGCACTTCTCACTTCCATTGGCGTGGCCGGGATTCCGGCGGCAAGCTTGGTCGCGATCGTGCTGATCCTGGGCGTGGTGGGCCTGCCGGCGGAGGCGGTCGGCCTGATCCTGGCCGTCGACCGGCTGCTGGATATGTGCCGTACCAGCGTCAACGTGTTCGGCGACTCGAGCGGTGCGGTGGTGATCGCCCGAAGCGAAGGGGAGGAGACGGCAGTCCGGGTCTAGTCTGGTCCTTTAGGGTGATACCGGGTCGGTTAAACTCGAACTGTTGCCGAACCGGAGTTTCAAGTGCTGGGCAGGAATGGATTCGCACCATTACCGTGCCGTACATCCGGTCATGCTGGAAGTCTTCGGACAGGATGGTTGTGATGGCGTGGGCTTCGGCACAAAACCAAGGTAGGCCGCGTGCAATATTCCAAGCGGCAAACGCCGCAAAGTCTCATGGGCACACCGGCGGTGCTGTGTAGTCCAGATTCAGCAGTCGGAAATAGTTCTGCCCCAGAGCGATATTTCGGAAGGCCACGTCGTTCAGGCGACGAAGAATTCTGCTGGTGACCTGCAGTTCCGTGCGGTAGACATCGAAGTCCTTGTCCACCGAGGCCAGGAAGTCCGTTCCCGGGAGAATGCGCTCCGAGTAGTCATCCAGAAACGATACATAACGTACCCGGTGCTCCGGAACGGAAAAGTAGGCATCGTCGATCACTCGCCAAGAAATGTCCATCATCAGCTTCGGGTAGCGGTCCAACAGCGAACTCATGATTTGGATATGCTGGGCAACGTCCATCTTCACCAGTTCCCGTGACAGCCCCATGTGCATCCAGATGATCACGTTGTCTGGATACAGGCGCAGCACTTCCTCCAGCAGGGGCAAATATTTGGTCGGCTCCTCGTCGTTGCCTAGGTCGGCGTGAAGCGCGAGCGGGATATCCTGTTCCCGCAGAACCGTCATGAAAGCGGCCCATTCGGCTAGCGTGGCCATGGGAACCGGCTTCCGTCCATTGGCAAACAAGGCCTGTTTCACCAGGTTGACCTCGCCCATCCAGGTGAATGCGCCGGGGTATTCTTCCTCCAGTAGTTGCATCCCCGGCAGAATCGTTTCTGGATGCGACAAGTCCGGGAAACTCATCGAGAGCGTCAGATGGACCGCAGAGGGCTTGAGCATGAGCGCATTGGCGGCATTGATGAAGTCGTTCTTCAGCGTCGGCATCACCGGTGTGCCAGGACAGTCTAGGTAATAGGTGCAGGAGGATGTCACGGGCAACATCTGGCCAATGCCATAGACGTTGGCGAACAGGACGCCAGTCTCCTCGAGATACGAGACCACTTCCTTGAACGGGATCGCAGGACCGCCAAACGGCCGGAAGTGGATGTGGCTGTCCACCACGGCAGTTTGGGCCTGGACGGACCGGTCGTAACACGGCTGGTCGCCGGATCGAAACATTTCCAACGTGGGCTTCGGGACGCAACCCGAGATTCCCGTTGCGATCAACGTCAACAGCAGGAGTGACGAAGTCCGGCGCATGCTTCCCTGGGTTTCTGATTCCAGCCGTCTCGATGGCCGATGGTGATGGACCCGGAACAGGATACACCACATCCACCGCCTATCGATGCCCTGTACAGATATTTATGCCAAACCTGGCCCAGGGCAAGCAGATGCGCCGAGGCAACTAAGTCTCAGAGACATGATGGAGATTGGGCCCATGGGGCTGGCGATTTGGGGTTGTCGGCCAAGAGCCCGGACGGTTTCGAACTGGTAAAGCCTTTGCCGGAACAGGCTACCAGAGGGTGGGAGAGTAGAGAGAACAGGGTGTCTCCCCAATGCAACAAGCCTTGGCGATCTACCGGAAGCTTGTCGCTTGTGCTTTTACGTGTCGCCTGATCTTATGCGTCGAAGTCGGTCATGCCGACAGTGCTGTAGCCGGCATCGACGTAGGTGATTTCGCCAGTGATGCCACCGGCCAGGTCCGAGCATAGGAACGCGGCCGCATGGCCGACGTCCCGCGGTGTGACGTTTCGGCGCAACGGCGCGTTTTTCTCCACGTGGTCCAGCATCATTCGGAAATTCCCGATGCCGGCGGCGGCCAGGGTCCTGATCGGTCCGGCGGAAACCCCGTTGACCCGGATCTGATCCGGACCCAGGGAGTAGGCAAGATAACGCACGTTCGCCTCGAGGCTGGCCTTGGCGAGCCCCATCACGTTGTAGTTCGGCATGCTGCGCAGCGCACCGAGGTAGGTCAGCGCCAGCACGGCGGACGGGTGTCCGCGCATCATCGGCCGTGCCGCCCGGGCCAGGGCGGTCAGGCTGTAGCTGCTGATGTCGTGCGCCACGGCGAAGGCTTCGCGCGACGTGTTCTCGCAGAAGTCCCCGTCCAGGGCCTCGCGCGGCGCGTAGGCGATGCAGTGCACCAGGATGTCGAATTCGGACCAGTGTTCTCCCAGCCGCGCGAAAGCCGCGTCCACCTGGGCCTCTTCGGCCATGTCGCAGGGCAGGGTCAGTGCGCCGCCGCAGGCTTCGGCCAATTGGTCGATCCGGGACTTCAGTTTTTCGTTCTGGTAGGTGAGGGCAATCTCGGCCCCCTGTTCGTGCATGCATTCGGCGATGCCCCACGCGATGGAGCGGTTGCTGGCGACGCCCGTGATGAGCGCTTTCTTGCCGTCGAGGAATCCCATGGGTTTGAGTGACTGCCGAATCGGCGGGTAGATTAAAATGGACTCAAACCATTTTATAACGAACCTGATTCCCGTGCGCTTCCTCTGCCGCTGCGGCCTGCCCTGTCGATGGGGGAGCATGATCGCGCTTGTTTTTCTGGCAGGCTGCGATGATTCGTGGAACAACCCGCACGGAGAGGACCTGGGATCGGGGGCGGTACTGTATGCCTCGTTCAGCGACCGGCCCCAGTTCATGGATCCCGCACGGTCCTATACCTCGACCGCGTACGGCTTCATCCAGCAAATCTACGAGCCGCCGCTGGCCTACCACTACCTGAAGCGTCCCTATGAGTTGATTCCCCTGTCCACGGCCCGCATGCCGGAGGTCCGCTTCCTGGACGAGTGGGGCGACGAGTTGCCGCCTGGGGTCCCGGTGGAGGCGGTGGCGTACACCGAATACCTGATCGACATCAAGCCTGGCATCCTCTACCAGCCGCATCCGGCGCTGGCGCGGCGCGAGGACGGAGGCTACCGTTATCATGACCTGACCGAAGCGGATCTCGAGTCGGTCAATGTTCTCTTGGATTTCCCACACACCGGGAGCCGCGAATTGGTGGCGGAGGATTTCGTCTACCAGATCAAGCGACTGGCGGATCCCCGCCGGCACTGCCCCATCGCCGGCATCGTCGCCGAATACATCGAAGGCTTCGCCGAATTCCAGGCGCATGTCCAAAACACGGAAAATGTCCCGATGGACCTGCGCGGCCTGTCGATGTCCGGCGTGGAGTCCCTGTCGCGCTACCGCTACCGCGTCCGGTTGAAAGGAACCTATCCTCAGTTCATTTACTGGCTGGCCATGCCGTTCTTTGCGCCGATGCCGTGGGAGGCGGACGTGTTCCACGAGCAGCCGGGCATGGCGCAGCGCAACCTGACGCTGCACTGGTACCCGATCGGCACCGGCCCCTTCATGCTGACCGAGAACAACCCAAACCTGCGGATGGTGCTGGAGCGCAACCCGAATTTCCGCGGCGAACCGTACCCGAGCGAAGGGGAACCGGGAGATGCCGAGGAGGGATTCCTGGACGATCAGAGGCGCACCATGCCGTTCGTCGACCGGGCGGTCTTCAGCCTGGAGAAGGAGAACATCCCGCGCTGGAGCAAGTTCCTGCAGGGCTATTACGACCTGTCCGGGATCGGTTCGGACAGCTTCGACCAGGCTATCGAATACGGGGGCGGCGGAGAAGTGGGGTTGACCGACGAGATGGAGGAGAAGGGGATCGCGCTGCGCACGGCGGTCGACCTGACTGTGTTCTACATGGGCTTCAACATGCTGGATCCGGTCGTCGGCGGGTACGGTGAGCGCAGCCGGCTGCTGCGCCGCGCGATCTCCATCGCGGTGGACTACGAGGAGCACGTCTCGATCTTCAGCAACGGGCGCGGGATTCCGGGCCAGGGGCCGCTGCCGCCGCAGATCTTCGGCGTCCGCGAGGGAGAAGCGGGGATCAACCCGTACGTGTACCGCTGGGAGGGGGGCAGGGCGGTCCGGCGCGGCATCGAGGAGGCGCGCGAGCTGATGCGCCGGGCGGGCTACCAGAACGGCATCGACCAGGAGACGGGCAAGCCGCTGGTGCTTTATTTCGAGGCGGTCGGCGCCGGGCCGGACGCCAAGGCCTCGCTGAACTGGCTGCGCAAGCAGTTCGCCAAGCTCGACATCCAACTGGTGATCCGGGCCACGGACTACAACCGTTTCCGGGCGAAGATGCGCAAGGGCACCGGGCAGATCTTCCAGTGGGGCTGGCACGCGGACTACCCGGACCCGGAAAACTTCCTGTTCCTGCTGTACGGCCCCAACGCCCAGGTGGACACCAACGGTCCGAATTCCGCCAACTACAAGAACCCCGAGTACGACGCGCTGTTCTCTCAGATGAAGAACATCCCGAATGGGGAGCGGCGCCAGCAGATCATCGATGAAATGCTGGACATCCTGCGCCGCGACGCCCCTTGGGCTTGGGGCTTCCACCCGGTCAACTACATCCTGTCGCACCAGTGGGTGCATAACGACAAGCCGACCACCATGTCCTACAACACGCTCAAGTACCGGCGCATCGACACCGAGTCGCGGGCCGCGAAAATCCGGGAATGGAACCGGCCAACGGTCTGGCCGGTCTGGGCAGGCCTGGGGGCGTTGGCGCTGCTGATCCTGCCGGCGCTGGTCGGGTTCCTCCGCCGTGAGCGGGAGCGTGGGCGATGATCGCGTACATCATCCGCCGGGCGCTGTACGCGATCCCGATCTTGATCGGGGTCAACCTGTTGACGTTCATGCTGTTCTTCGTGGTCAACTCACCGGAGGAAGTGGCGCGGCTGCACCTGGGCGACAAGTACACCACGCAGGAGCAGGTGGAGGCGTGGAAGCAGGAGCACGGCTACGACAAGCCGCTTCTCTACAACCCTGAGGCGGGCGGGCTGGAACAACTGACCGACACGATCTTCTACACGAAATCGGTGCGCCTGTTCGTGTTCGACTTCGGTAATTCCGACAGCGGCCGCAATATCGGCCACGACATCCGGCAGCGCATGTGGCCGAGCCTTGCGATCGCGGTGCCGAGCCTGCTGCTCGGGCTGCTGCTGAACGCCACGCTGGCGCTGATGCTGGCGTTCTTCCGCGCGACCTACCTGGACGTGGGCGGCGTCGTGCTGTGCGTGGTCCTGATGTCGATTTCCAGCCTGTTCTACATCATCGGCGGGCAGTACCTGGTCGGCAAGCTGCTGCAACTGGTCCCCATCTCCGGCTACGACACCGGGTTCGAGGCCGTGAAGTTCCTGATCCTTCCGGTCATCATCGGCGTCATCTACGGCATCGGCTCCGGCACCCGCTGGTACCGCACCCTGTTCCTGGAAGAAATCTCCAAGGACTACGTGCGCACCGCGCGCGCCAAGGGGCTGTCGGAGCAGTGGGTCCTGTTCCGGCACGTGCTGCGCAATGCCCTGATCCCGATTCTGACCGGTGTGGTCGTGATCCTGCCGTTGCTGTTCATGGGCAGCCTCATCACGGAGTCCTTCTTCGGAATCCCGGGGCTCGGCAGCTACACCATCGACGCGATCCAGCGCCAGGACTTCTCGATCGTGCGGGCCATGGTGTTCCTCGGCACGGTGCTGTATATCCTGGGCCTGCTGCTGACCGACATTTCCTATACGCTCGCGGACCCCCGGATCCGGCTGCGCTGACCATGTGGGTCGTCCTGCTGACCGACTTCTTCCTCTACCTGCTTCTGGCAGGCGTGGGGCTGTACGTGGGCTTCGTGCTGCGCACGCCGCACCTGCGGCATGCCTGGCGATCGGTGATGACCCGGCGCGGCGGCGCGGTGTCGGTGGTGGCGCTGGGCTTCTTCGCGGCCATCGCGATCCTGGACTCGGTGCACTTCCACCCGCGCCTGGAGCAGCCGGGCGCCCAAGTGGAGTATTCCAACGAGATCCTGAGCGTGTTCGACGTGCTGGTCGGGCCGTTGCGCACCCAGATCGAACGGACCTATTCCGCGCCGTTCGCCTATCACGCGCACAGCAAGGAGACCCGGGAGACGCCGCAAGGGCGCGTGAGGGTCTACCCCCGGCTGGAGTATGGGGGCGCCCATCTTGAGAATCCGGAGCAGGAGCGCGGCTGGGACATCGCGGTCCGGGTCCTGCGCGGGGCTCTTCTCGGGGCAGGGGTGTGGGGTCTCCTGTGGTTGAGCGCCTGGCAGATCCGCCGACTGCGGGGCGGCAAGCCCCGGCCTTCCGGAGAGGCCGCGATCCCGTGGTGGTCCGTGGGGGTCACCGCGCTGCTGATCCTGATGCTGATCGGGAGCGCCACGCAACTGGCCGGGGCCTACCACGTGTTCGGCACCGACAAGGTCGGCGAGGACGTGCTTTACCAGACCCTGAAGAGCATTCGCACCGGCGTGCTGATCGGCACCCTGACGACCCTGATCATGCTGCCGTTCGCGATCGCGCTCGGCATCACGGCAGGCTATTACCGGGGCTGGGTGGATGATGTCATCCAGTACATCTACATCACGCTGAACTCGATTCCCGGCGTGCTGCTGATCGCCGCCTCGATCCTGTCCCTGCATGTCTACCTGAATGCTCACGCCGAAGAGTACACGAGCTTGGCGGAGCGCGCGGACCTGCGGTTGCTGTTCCTGTGCATGATCCTGGGCCTGACCAGCTGGACCGGTTTGTGCCGGCTGCTGCGCGGCGAGTCGCTCAAGCTGCGGGAACACGAGTACATCCAGGCCGCGGTGGCGTTCGGGGTGTCGGGACCGCGCATCCTGCTGCGGCACATCCTTCCGAACGTCATGCACATCGTGCTGATCACGGTGGTGCTGGATTTCAGCGGCCTGGTGCTGGCCGAGGCGGTGCTGTCGTACGTCGACATCGGGGTCGATCCGTCCATGAACAGCTGGGGCAACATGATCAACAGCGCGCGCCTCGAGATGTCGCGCGAGCCTCCGGTGTGGTGGTCGCTGACGGCCTCGTTCGTGTTCATGTTTGGCCTGGTGCTGTTCGCGAACCTGTTGTCGGACGCAGTGCGCGACGCATTCGACCCGAGGGTGAAGCGATGAGCGCCCTGCTTGAGGTCAAGCATCTGCGGGTCGCGTTTGGCACCGGCCCGGACCGGGAGGTTGCCGTCGAAGACATCAGTTTCTCCATTCCAAAGCAGGGCACCTTCGCGCTGCTCGGAGAGTCCGGCAGCGGCAAGTCGGTGACGGCGCTGAGCGTAATGCGGCTGCTTCCGGAGGCGGCCCGTATTGAATCCGGCGAAATCCGGCTGAATGGGCAGGACCTGCTGGAGCTACCGGAAGTGCAGATGCGGGGGATTCGCGGCGCCACGATCGGCATGATCTTCCAGGAGCCGATGATGTCGCTGAACCCGGTGATGACGGTCGGCCAGCAGATATGCGAGCCGTTACGGCGGCACCGGAGGCTGTCGCGGAGGGCCAGCATGGCCCGGGCACTGGAGTTGCTCGACGCGGTGCGGGTTCCCGATCCCCGGCGGCGCCTGTACGAGTATCCGCACCAGCTGTCGGGAGGAATGAAGCAGCGCGTGATGATCGCGGGGGCGCTGGCGGCGGAACCCGAACTGCTGATCGCGGACGAGCCGACCACCGCGCTGGACGTCACGATCCAGGCGCAGGTGCTGGAACTTCTGCGCGAACTGCAGCGCGACCTGGGCATGGCCATGCTGTTCATCACGCACGACCTGGCGGTGGCGAAAAGCATGGCGGATGCGGTCGCCATCATGCAGCATGGGAGAATCGTAGAGGCGGATTCTGCGGAGGAGTTCTTCGAAAATCCCCGACATGAATACAGCCGCAACCTGTTCGCGGCGCTGCCGGATATCTCCAAGCGGGGACTGCGGCTGCACGGCAACGGACTCGACTCTGACGATCAAACGGCCAAGCCCGGCCCGGATGTGGAATTAAAACCCCTGCTGGAGGTCGAGAACCTGCATGTCCACTTCCCGATCCGCCGGGGCGTATTCCGCCGCGTCGTGGGCAATGTCCGGGCGGTGGACGGCCTGTCCTTCACGCTGCACGAGGGCGAGACATTCGCCTTGGTGGGGGAATCTGGCTGCGGCAAGACGACGACCGGCAAGGGCCTGATTCGCCTATTGCCCGTCACGCAGGGGAAGATCCGCTACCGGGGGCATGACCTGGGCCATTGCTCGGCCCACGAGATGGCCCCGTTCCGGTCGGAGTTGCAGATCGTCTTCCAGGACCCGTTCTCGTCCCTCAATCCCCGCATGGTGATTGGCGACATCATCGCCGAGGGGATGCAGGTCTTGGGCTCGGCGCAGGAGGGGGCCGAACGGCGCGAGCGGATCGAGGAATTGCTTCGGCAGGTCGGGCTGAAGCCCAAGCATCAGAGTCGTTATCCGCATGAATTCTCGGGCGGGCAGCGCCAGCGCATCGCGATCGCCCGGGCCCTGGCGGTCAATCCCCGACTGATCGTCTGCGACGAGCCGACCAGCGCGCTGGACGTCACCATCCAGGCCCAGATCCTGAACCTGCTGCAGGACCTGCAGGATCGGCACGGCCTGACTTACCTGTTCATCACGCACAACATCGCGGTGGTGTCTTGGATGGCGCACCGCATGGCGGTCATGCACGAGGGACGGATCGTGGAGCAGGGCGACACGGTCGAAATCCTGCAGAACCCGCAGCACGAATACACGCGCACGCTGCTGTCGGCAGTGCCCCGGTTGTAGTCGCCATGGCGGCGATGTCTTGCCCGTCTATGCTCGCCGACGGGAGGCGCATACAGGAGAAAAAACGCTACCGACGCAGCATCGCCGCGATTCCCACGGCCAGCCCTGCCAGCAGCAGGAGATAGCCGATCCCATGGTCATGAACGGCTCCGGTGTCGTGCCCGGAGGCGGGCAGGGCGAAGAACAGCATGGGCAGGACGGTCGCGATTCGGCGTGAGAGTTTCATGGAGTTTCTCCAATTCAAAGTGTTTTTCTCAATGAGGTGATGCGCCCGATTCGGGCGAAGAGGCTGGCGTGGTAAACCCGCCGGAGGCCAGCACGAAATCAACGATCTCGTCGACCCCTTCCTGGGCTTTCAGGTTGCTGAACAGGAACGGTCGGCTCTTGCGCATGCGACGGGAGTCGCGCGCCATCACTTCCAGGCTGGCACCGACCAGCGGCGCCAGGTCGGTCTTGTTGATGACCAGCAGGTCGGAGCGCGTGATGCCGGGTCCGCCCTTGCGCGGGATCTTGTCGCCGGCGGAGACGTCGATGACGTAGATGGTGATGTCGGCCAGTTCCGGGGAGAAGGTGGCGGCCAGGTTGTCGCCGCCGGATTCGATCAGCACGATGTCCAGGTCCGGGAAGCGGGCCACCATGTCGCCGATCGCTGCGAGATTCATGGAGGCGTCCTCGCGGATGGCCGTGTGTGGGCATCCGCCGGTCTCGACCCCGCGGATCCGCTCCGGTGCCAATGCGCCGGAGCGCGTCAGGAACTGGGCGTCTTCCTCGGTGTAGATGTCGTTGGTGATGGCCGCGATGTCGTAGCGTTCGCGCAGCCGCTTGCACAGGGCGTCCATCAGCGCGGTCTTGCCGGTGCCGACCGGACCGCCGATGCCGACGCGGAAAGGCGTGCTCATGAACGGAACAGGCGGGTGTACTGGGTTTCGTGGCGGGCAGAGGCCCAGTCCACCATCAGGGCGGCCTGTCCGATGTCCTCCCGGTCCCGTTCCAGGGCTTGTGCAGTCGCATCGAGGATCACCGGCTCCAGGTCGGCCAGCGCCTGCTGGCCGTCGCTCTGTCCCAAGGGGATGACCCGGATGCCGGCGGAGACCAGGTTGGCTGCCAGCGCATGGAGGTAGGCGGCCAGCGCGGGCTTGAGCGGGATATCCTGTGCGGCCGTGACGGCCCCGACTGCCACGGGGTAGACCATCGGGCGCTGTTGTGCCTCAGCCTGTTCGCAGGCCCAGTCGAGTCCGGCCGCCGGCCACGGGCGGGCGATTGCGGCAAGAAATGCCTGGCCTTGGTTTTCTGTTTCCTCGCCGAGCTCCCGGGTTGCCCGCATGGTGTCGCCGCGCTCCAGCGCCCAGATGAACAAGGTCTCGTCGCGGTTTCGGACCGCTTCGTGAGCGGCGCGATACAGGTCCGCATCCACCCGCCCGGTTCCGCTTTCGATGACTTCGGCGATCCAGTCGCGCAGCGTACTCCGGTCGTGGATCAGGCCGGTTTCCACGGCATACTCGATGCCGTGCGAGTAGCTGTAGGCACCGACCGGAAACGATGGCGACAACCAGTTCATCAGGCGAACCAGTTGCGCATCACCGACAGAGACGCCGTTAGTGCTCATGCGCGTGGGTATGGTCGTGGTGTCCGTCGCCGCGCGAGGCGTAGGCGCCGGGTTCGGGGGAGAAAGGGGCTTGGTGCCGATGAACCTGTGCTCCCAGTTGCCGGGCCATCTCGACGATGACATGGTCGTCCCGGATTCGCAGGGCGCCATCCGCCAGCACTTGGATGGGAATGTGCCGGTTGCCGATGTGCCAGGCGATCCGGGCAGTTTCGGAGGGCCCGTGGCAGCTCAGGTCCGCAACCGGCTCTTCGGCCGCCACGACGCGCACATAACCGCCGTCCTCCAGCACCAGGCCGTCGCCTTCGCCCAGGCGTACCGCTTGGGGCAGGTCCAGGAGAAACGCTTTCCCTTCGTCGGTGGTGAGCCGGATCCGGCGCCGGTGGCGGCCGTCGTAGTCCAGAGTGACCGTGGCGCACTGCCGCTCAATGGGCCACTCGTTGGCCGAAGCGACGGTGGTTGCGCGCGCCAGCATCAGAACAGGAAGTAGCGTTGCGCCATCGCCAGCACGTCTGCCGGCTCGCAGGTCAGCAATTCACCGTCGGCGCGGACTTCGTAGGTTTCCGGGTCGACCTCCATCCGGGGGACGGCGTTGTTCAGGATCATGTCCGTCTTGCCGATTCGGCGGGTGCCGGAGACGGCCAACAGGGTTTTCGACAGGCCCAGCTGGTCTCTGAGGTCGGCATCCAGTCCCGCCCGCGAGACGAAGGTGACCGCGCTTTCGGTGAGGGAACGTCCGAAGCCTCCGAACATGGGTCGGTAGTGGACCGGCTGGGGTGTCGGGATCGAGGCGTTCGGATCGCCCATCGCGGCGGCGGCAATGGTGCCGCACTTGAGCACCAGGTCAGGTTTGACGCCGAAGAACATCGGCTTCCACAGCACCAGGTCCGCCAATTTTCCGACCTCGACGGAACCGACATGGTCCGCGATGCCGTGCGTCAGCGCCGGATTGATGGTGTACTTGGCGAGGTAGCGCCGGACCCGCAGGTTGTCGTTGTCGCCGTTCTCCTCCGGCAACCGTCCGCGCTGCTTCTTCATCTTGTCGGCGGTCTGCCAGGTGCGCAGGATGACTTCCCCGACCCGCCCCATCGCCTGGCTGTCAGAGGCGATCATCGAGAACGCCCCGAGGTCGTGCAGGATGTCCTCGGCTGCGATGGTTTCGCGCCGGATGCGGCTTTCCGCAAAGGCGATGTCTTCCGGGATGCGGGAGTCCAGATGGTGGCACACCATCAGCATGTCGAGATGCTCGTCCACCGTGTTGACGGTATAAGGCCGTGTCGGGTTGGTGGAGGAGGGCAGCACGTTGTGCTCGCCACACAACTTGATGATGTCCGGCGCATGACCGCCGCCTGCGCCCTCGGTGTGGAAGGCGTGAATGGCGCGTCCCCGGAACGCGGCCGTGGTGTTCTCCACGAAACCCGATTCGTTCAGGGTGTCGGTATGAATGGCGACCTGCACGTCCATTTCGTCGGCGACCGACAGGCAGTTGTGAATGGCGGCCGGGGTTGTGCCCCAGTCCTCATGCAGCTTGAGCCCGCAGGCGCCCGCTTCGACCTGTTCTCTCAGCGCGGGCGGGCGGGTCGCGTTGCCTTTGCCGAAGAAGCCGAGGTTCATGGGGAAGCCCTCGGCCGCCTGCAGCATGCGTGCCAGGTGCCAGGGCCCGGGCGTGCAGGTGGTGGCGTTGGTGCCCTCGGCCGGACCGGTGCCGCCGCCGAGCATGGTGGTGACCCCGGAATACAGGGACTCTTCGATCTGCTGCGGGCTGATCCAGTGGATATGCGCGTCGATCCCTCCGGCCGTCAGGATGCGTCCCTCGCCGGCAATGGCCTCGGTGCCGGGACCAATGACGATGTCCACGTCCGGTTGCACGTCCGGATTGCCGGCCTTGCCGATGCCGACAATGCGTCCGTCACGGATGCCGATATCGGCCTTGACGATGCCCCAGTGGTCGACGATCAGGGCGTTGGTGATGACGGTGTCGACCGCGCCGTCGGCGCGGCTGGACTGGGACTGCCCCATGCCGTCGCGGATCACCTTGCCGCCGCCGAACTTGACTTCCTCGCCGTAGCAGGCGTGATCCTGCTCCACTTCGATGAACAGGTCGGTATCCGCCAGGCGGACCCGGTCGCCCGTGGTCGGCCCGAACATGGCCGCATAGCTGGCGCGATCAATCTTGTAGGCCATGGCTCAGTCCCCCAGGGGTCCGTTGATGGCGCCGTTGAATCCGTATACCTGGCCTGCACCGGCGTAGCGCACCAGGGTTACTTCACGGCTCTGCCCCGGCTCGAAGCGCACGGCCGTGCCGGCCGGGATGTCGAGACGGTACCCGCGTGCGGCTTGGCGGTCGAAATCGAGGGCCGCGTTGACTTCGAAGAAGTGGTAGTGGGAGCCGACCTGCACCGGGCGGTCGCCGGTGTTGGACACGGTCAAGGTCACGGTCTCGCGGTCCGCGTTGAGGAGCAGGTCGCCTTTGGCCGGGAGGATTTCGCCGGGAATCATGGTTCAGCGAATCGGGTTGTGGACGGTGACCAGCTTGGTCCCGTCGGGAAAGGTCGCTTCGACCTGGATGTCGTGGATCATGTCCGCCACGCCGTCCATGACCTCGTCGCGGCCGAGCACCGTGGCGCCGTCGCGCATCAGTTCGGCGACGCTGCGCCCGTCGCGCGCGCCCTCGACCACGAAGTCGCTGATCAGGGCGATCGCTTCCGGGTGGTTGAGCTTGACGCCCCGCGCGCGCCTGCGGCGCGCGACCTCGGCGGCCATGGCGATGAGCAGCTTGTCTTTCTCGCGCGGTGTCAGGTTCATGGCGTCCCCCCTGTCAAGCCTGCCACAACCTCGGCATTATAGGCGGATAGCCGGCCAGGTGATGGCGGAACGCCGCCCAGAACCGGCCGTAGGCATCGCGCAACTGCAGGCTGTCCCGCCCGAGCCAGCGGATTACGAGAACGTTTCCCACACAACTCGCGGCCACGCGCAAGGATCCCTCCACCGATTCGTCGATCAGGCTCCGGGCTGGCTCGAGATGCCGGGCGGCATCGTCGCCGACGTAAAGGATGCTCGCGCAGGCGCGTGCGCCGTCCAGGCCGGCCGCCGCGTCGCTCACCCGTTCGAATCCGGAATTCAGGTGCAGGGCGTCCGACCAGACCAGGCGGTCGTCCCAATAGACGTCCCAAGCCTCATGCAGCAAGCCCTGGCGCATGCGCTCGCCCATGGCGGTGCGCCCGAGCACCACCATTTCCCCGCACAGCAGACGCGCGCCGGGGACGGCCCGGATCTCGGTCGAGCGCCGCAGCCGCGAGGAGTCGAACAGGATGGTTTCCTGCGGCAGCCACTCCAGCCAGGAATCCGCTTCTGCCCGCAACTCGATCCCGATGCGGGAATCCGCGCCGGTGGAGCGATAGATTTTTTCCGCCGCCTGGGCCAGAACCCGTCCGGCCGCACCTTTGCGGCTTGAGATGCGGACCTCCAACTGGTCGCCGCCGACCAGCCCGCCCGACGTGGTGACCAGGACGCCGGTGAGCGGCTCGCCCGTCACGTGACGAGGGAACAGCATGCGCAGCGGATTGTGCTGGTACAGCTCGCCGATCACCGTGTTGCCGCGATCTGCCCTGAAGCTCAGGGCGGCGGCGCCATCCGTGACGGGAGATGCGCTCATACGGTGAGGTGCCGGCGGATGTCGGCCTCCTCGAAGTCGCCGATCGGGCCTGAAAGCAGGATGCGTCCGCGGTCCATGACCGCGACGTCGTCGGCCAGGTCGCAGGCCAGTTCGTAGTACTGCTCGACCAGCAGCACGGCCATGTCGCCGCGCTTGCCGAGCAACCGGATGACTTTTTCGATGTCCTTGATGATCGAGGGCTGGATGCCTTCGGTGGGTTCGTCCAGCAGCAGCAGGCTGGGACGGGTGACCAGTGCGCGGCCGATCGCGAGCTGCTGCTGCTGCCCGCCCGACAGGTCGCCGCCGCGCCGGCTCAACATGTCGCCCAGCACCGGGAACAGTTCGAACACCTCCGGCGGGATGCGCGCGTCGCTGCGCGGCAGGCAGTTGAAGCCGGTCATCAGGTTCTCCTCCACCGTCAGGCGGGGGAAGATGTCCCGACCCTGCGGCACGTAGGCAATGCCGCGGTGGGCACGGCTGTGCGCGGGCAGGTGGGTGATGTCCTCGTCGTCCCACAGGACCTGCCCGCTGCGCACCGGGACCTGTCCGGTCAGGCCGCGCAGGAAACTGGTCTTGCCGACGCCGTTGCGTCCCAGCAGGCAGGTGATGCGCCCGCGCTCGGCGGTGATGTGGGCGTCGCGCAGGATGTGGCTCGCGCCGTAATACAGGTTGATTTCGGTGGCGGTCAACATCTTATCGTCCCAGGTAGACTTCGATGACGCGGGGGTCCGACTGGATGGCGTCCATCGGGCCTTCGGCGATGACCTGGCCCTCGTCGAGCACTGTGACCCGGCAGTCCAGGTCGCGCACGAAGTTCATGTCGTGCTCCACCACGACCAGCGAGTGCGTGTTCGAGATTTCGTGCAGCAGCTCCACGGTCTGTTCGGTCTCGGCATCGGTCATGCCGGCGACCGGTTCGTCGAGCAGCATCAGATCGGGCTCCTGCACCAGCAGCATGCCGATCTCCAACCACTGCTTCTGTCCGTGCGACAGGGCGCCGGCCGCGCGGTCGCGCTGCGCGGTCAGCCGGATGGTCTCGAGGGCCTGCTCGATGCGCCCGGTCTGCTCGGGGCTGATGCCGGAGAACAGGGTAAACAGGATGCGGCGGTCGGCCCTCAGGGCGAGCGACAGGTTCTCGAACACGGTCAGGTTCTCGAATACGGTCGGCTTCTGGAACTTCCGGCCGATGCCAAGGTTGGCGATTTCCGTCTCGTTGAGCGCGGTCAGGTCGATGCGGTCGGCGAACAGCACCTCGCCCTGGTCGGGGCGGGTGCGGCCGGTGACCACGTCCATCATGGTGGTCTTGCCGGCCCCGTTGGGGCCGATGATGGCGCGCATCTCGCCGCGGTCGATGATCAGGCTCAGGGAGTTGAGCGCGCGGAAGCCGTCGAAGCTGACCGAGACGCCGTCCAGGTAGAGCAAGGTCTCCGGCGCGATGTGATGGGGCTCGGGCAAGTCGGGCGCGACGGTGGTGTCAGGCGGATGCATGGGAATCCGAGCGGGAAGTTTTGGCGATGGCGCGGCGTTCGTGCCACTGCCGGACCACGCCGACCAGGCCGCGCGGCATCAGCAGGGTGACCAGGATGAACAGGGCGCCGAGGAAGAACAGCCAGATCTCCGGTGCGATGCCGGTCAGCAGGCTTTTCGCGCCGTTGACCGCGACCGCGCCCGCAGCCGCACCGAACAGCGTGCCGCGACCGCCGACCGCGACCCAGATCGCGATCTCGATAGATTTAGCCGGGGTGAATTCTCCGGGGTTGATGATGCCGACCTGCGGCACGTACAGCGCGCCGGCGATGCCGGCCAGCATGGCCGACAGCGTGAACACGAACAGCTTGGCCCGGGTCACCGAGTAGCCCAGGAAACGCACGCGGCTCTCGGCGTCGCGTACCGCGATCAGCACCCGGCCGAGCTTCGACGTGACCACGTAGCGGCACAACAGGTAGACGAGCCCGAGCATCAGTGCGGAGGCGAGGTACAGCCCGACCTTGGTGGTGGAAGCCGACAGGTCGAAGCCGAGCAGGTCCTTGAAGTCGGTCAGCCCGTTGTTGCCGCCGAAGCCCATCTCGTTGCGGAAGAACGCCAGCATCATGGCGAACACCATGGCCTGGCTGATGATGGAGAAGTACACGCCGGTGATTCGCGAGCGGAAGGCCAGCCAGCCGAACACGAACGCGAGGCTGCCCGGCACCAGCATGGCCATCAGCACGGCGAAGGCGAAACTGTCGAACCCGAACCAGTACCAGGGCAATTCCTTCCAGTTCAGGAACACCATGAAGTCGGGCAACTCCGGATGCCCGTACACGCCGCGCTCGCCGATCTGGCGCATCAGGTACATGCCCATGGCGTAGCCGCCGAGGCCGAAGAATGCGCCGTGGCCGAGGCTCAGGATCCCCGCGTAGCCCCAGATCAGGTCTAGCGCCAGCGCCAGCATCGCGAAGCACAGGAACTTGCCGAGCGTCGTGACCCAGAAGGTCGACACGTGCAGCCAGGCGTCCTGCGGCACGACCAGGTTCAACACCGGCACGACCAGCATCAACACGGCGGCGAGGCCCATGAATACGGTCCAGCCGCGGCGAGACTCCAGGGCGAACAGGCGCGAGGAGAGCGGTCCCATGGCCTAGTCGCCGGCGGCGCGGCCCTTCAGCGCGAACAGGCCGCGCGGGCGCATCTGGATGAACAGGATGATGAAGATCAGCACCACGATCTTGCCGAGGATGGCGCCGGAGACGGGCTCCAGGAACTTGTTGACGATGCCGAGGCTGAAGGCGCCGACGATGGTGCCCCACAGGCTGCCTACGCCGCCGAATACCACCACCATGAAGCTGTCGACGATGAAGTTCTGGCCGAGGTTCGGGCTGACGTTGGAGATCTGGCTCAGCGCCATGCCGGCGACCCCGGCAATGCCGGACCCCAGTGCGAAGGTCAGGGCGTCGACCTGTCCGGTGCGGATGCCCATGGAGGCGGCCATCGAGCGGTTCTGGGTGACCGCGCGCATATTCAGGCCGAAGCGCGAATAGCGGATGAACGCGGCCAGCGCGGCGACCACCGCCAGGCAGAACAGGATGATGCACAGGCGGTTGAGCGTGACCGTCACGCCGCCGGCGATCTCGACGGCGCCGGAGATCCATTCGGGATTGGCAACCTCGCGGTTGTTGGCGCCGAACAGCGAGCGCACCAGCTGCTGCAGGATCAGGCTGATGCCCCAGGTGGCCAGCAGGGTCTCGAGCGGCCGCCCGTACAGGAAGCGGATGACCCCGCGCTCGATCAGCACGCCCATGGCGGCGGACATCAGGAAGGCGACGGGCAGGGCGGCGAGCAGGTAGAACCCGAACAGTTCGGGCGGGATCACGCTGCGGAAGATCTCCTGCACCATGAAGGTGGAGTAGGCGCCCAGCATGATCATTTCGCCATGCGCCATGTTGATGACGCCCATCACGCCGAAGGTGATCGCCAATCCGATCGCGGCCAGCAGCAGCACCGAGCCGAGGCTGATCCCGAACAGCAGGTTCTCGGCGATGCCGAACAGCCACAGCTTCCGGTCGATGGTTTCGACCGCGCTATGCAGGGCGTCTCGGACTGCGGGGTCCGGTTCGATATCCGGTTGCAGGCGACGCTTCAGCAGCGAGTGGATGTCCGGATCGGAGATCTCGGCCAAGGTGGTGGCGGCTGCCAGGCGCAGGGCTGGATCGTCCGCTTCCAACTCCAGCACGGCGATGCCGATTTCCAGCTTGGCCCGGACCGCGTCATCGGTCTCCCGGTCCCGCGCTTGGCGAAACAGGGGCAGGGCCTGGGGCTTGGGGTTCTTGATCAGGTTGTCCGCGGCTTCGAGCCGTTGACCGGGGTCGTCGCTGAACAGCGCCAACCGGCCGGCAACGCCGCGAATCAATCGGCGCAGTCGGTTGTTGACCTTGATTTTCTTTAATTCTTTTTTCCCGGCCTTGGGTTCGGACCGTCCGCTCGCCGCATCCTGTATGGTGTACTGTTTTCCAGCGCGTTCCGCGATGACGATCCGGCCGTCTTCGCGTACGTACAGCCGGCCCTTGGCGAGCGCCCCCAGCACTTCGAGGACGCGAGGCCCGCCGAGAGCTCCCAGGTGTTCGATAGCCTGGGCCTTCTGCTTGAATTTCTTGGTGTCGAGAGCCTGCAGCGCGGCGTGGAGGTCAGCCTCGGACGGTTCGGCTGCAGCAGGTGCCGCGGCGAACAGCAGGGCTGCGCCCAGTGCGGCGGTTCCGAGGATTTTTCCTCCGGACCGGCCTTTGCGTGTCAGGTGGACCATGGCGTTGTACCCGGCCTATTATTATCCGCTACGGGCGGATCCTAAGGCCAGGCCGGCGGCGGGGCCGCCGGCCTGTGCCAGAGAGGTTACGAGCTGGGCTTCTCGCAGTTGCCGCAAGAGAACGGCTCGGTCCAGTCGGACATCAGCTTGGCGCTTTCCGGGATGAAGTCGGACCAGGCGTCGCCGGGGACCACGCCGTCGGTCTCCCAGACCACTTCAAACTGCCCGTCGTCCTGGATCTCGCCGATCAGCACCGGCTTCGACAGGTGATGGTTGACGTTCATGACTGCCGTGCCGCCGGTCAGGTTCGGGGCGGTCTGGCCGTACATGGCGGCGCGCACCGCGTCGATGTCGGTGGTGCCGGCCTTCTCGACCGCCTGCACCCACATCTGGAAGCCGATGTAGTGGGCTTCCATCGGGTCGTTGAACACACGGGTGTCCTTGCCGATGAACTCGTGCCACTTGGCGATGACGGCGGAGTTGTGGTCGTCCTCGACGCTCATGAAGTAGTTCCAGGCGGCCAGGTGCCCGACCAACGGGCCGGTGTCGATGCCGGCGAGCTCTTCCTCGCCGACCGAGAAGGCCACGACCGGAATGTCTTCCGCCGCGATGCCCTGGTTGCCCAGTTCCTTGTAGAACGGTACGTTGGCGTCGCCGTTGATGGTCGACACCACGGCGGTCTTCTTGCCGGCCGAAGCGAACTTCTTGATGTCCGATACGATCGTCTGCCAGTCGGAATGCCCGAACGGCGTGTAGTTGATCATGATGTCTTCTTCCGCCACGCCCTTGGCCTTGAGGAATGCCTCGAGGATCTTGTTGGTGGTACGCGGATAGACGTAGTCGGTGCCGGCCAGGACCCAGCGTTCCACGGAACCGCCGTCCTCGCTCATCAGGTACTCCACAGCGGGAATCGCCTGCTGGTTCGGCGCGGCGCCGGTGTAGAAGATGTTGCGGGAGGATTCCTCGCCCTCATACTGGACCGGATAGAACAGCATGCCGTTGAGTTCCTCGAACACCGGAAGCACGGATTTGCGAGAGACCGAAGTCCAGCAGCCGAACACGACGTCGACCTCGTGCTGCTCGATCAGTTCGCGAGCCTTCTCCGCGAACAGCGGCCAGTCCGAGGCGGGGTCGACGACCACCGCTTCCAGTTTCCGGCCGAGCACGCCGCCCTTGGCGTTCTGCTCGCTGATTAGGAACTCCATCACGTCCTTCAGCGCGGTTTCGCTGATGGCCATGGTTCCGGACAAGGAGTGAAGGACGCCGACCTTGATCGGTTCGTCAGCTCGCACTCCCTCTGAAGCCGCGAGTGAGCCTGCAAACAGACACACCGCAGCCATAAGCTTGCTAACAGTTTTCATAATTTCCCCTGTTTTGCTTGTTAAAAAAGCAAGAGAACCACTCCGGATCCGGGAGCCCTCCCGGCCGGGATCGCTGATTCAAGATCAGATTGCCCTCTCGCGGGCTATTTTAGCATGACCCCAAAGAGAGTGTGGAGATGCGCCGGACGGAGGTGGCGGATCAGCGTTCCGCGACCGGTGTCAGCACCTCGCGGAAGAAGGGCAGCCAGGACAGCAGCAGCCACAGTACGAAGACGACTTCCGCCGCCAACACCCGCCGCCAGCGTGCACGAGCCTCGGGCAGGGCGTCGGCGAGGCGGACCGACGACATGAGAATGTCGAACAGCAGCACGAAGAATACCAGCGGGGCCGCCGCCGGCAGGACGAGGGTGCGGATCAGGGCGAGGCCCTGCAGGCTCAGCGGCACGCCCGGGTCGGTCGCAGACAGTGCGAGGATGCCGGTCAGCGCCAGCAGTGCCATGCGCAGGACGCCCAGTTCGGCGGCGAACGCGCGGGCCGAGATCATAGCGACTGGTAGTAGTCCATCAGGATCCGGGCGATCTCCGGGCGGGCGAATTCCAACGGCAGGTCCTCGCCATTGGACAACATCTCCCGCACCCGGGTGCCGGACAGCAGGACAAAGTCCTCTGGCTGGTGGTCCGGTGCGTCGCGCATCATGACCACCTTGTCGAGCTTCTTGGAGTATGCAGTGTGGTCGGCACGGAAGATCTCGATATCCAGCGCGTCCTGCGAGGCCTGATCATCGAAGATCGTCTGCGCATCGAATGCTCCATAGTAGTCGCCGACTCCGGCATGGTCGCGCCCGACGATCAGGTGCGTGCAGCCGGCGTTCTGGCGGAAGATGGCGTGCAGCACCGCTTCGCGCGGGCCGGCATAAAGCATGTCGAAGCCGTAGCCGGTGATCATCACCGTGTTGGGTGGGAAGTAGAGTTCGACCATCTTGCGGATGGCGGCGTCGCGGACGTGGGCCGGGATGTCGCCGGGTTTCAGGCGTCCGAGCAGCATGTGGATGAGCACGCCGTCGGCACCGACCGTCTCCTGGGCGATCTTGCACAGTTCCTCATGGGCGCGGTGCATCGGGTTGCGGGTCTGGAAGGCCACCACGCGGTTCCAGCCACGCTCGCCGATCTCGTCGCGGATCTGCACTGCGGTGCGGAACGTGCCGGCGAATTCCTCCGGGAAGTAGCTGTAGTCCAGCACCTCGATCGGTCCGGAAACCAGGATGCGGCCGTTCTCCAAAAAGGTCTTGACGCCGGGGTGCTCGGGGTCGGCGGTTCGGAAGACCTGCTCGGCCAGGCGCTCGAGGTCGGCCTCGGACAGGGTCTCGACGGCCTCGACCTGCTGGATGGCCAGCACCGGGTGGCCGTCCCGGTTGCAATCGCGCAGGGCGATGCGCGACGCGCCCTCAATGGCGGAGGCGTCCCGCGTCTGGTTGAGGATCGGCACCGGCCAGAACAGGCCGGATTCGGTGCGCATCTCGCGCCCGACGCGCAGGGCGTCTGCGGCGTTCATGTATCCGGTGAGCGGGGTGAAGTACCCGCCGGCCATCATGACGGCATTGGCGACGGCGGCAGAGTTGAGCAGAAGAGAAGGCAAGGATTCGGCCTCGTCCCGAAGCGCGGCCGCGCGCCCGGCGTCTTCCACGGCGAGCGGGGTCAGTTGCTCGCTGGCGTAGGGGTTGATCATCGGTCTGTCCGGTGAAAAAAGGAAACCATTGTACTGGTTGCCTGGCCAGCGCGCGTCACTGGTCCGGGGAGTCCGGCCCCGAACGCCCGTAGGCATCCTCGAAGCGGGTGATGTCGTCCTCGCCGAGGTAGTCGCCCGACTGCACTTCGATCAGTTCCAGCGGGGTTTCCGCCGGATTTTCCAGCCGATGCTTCGTGCCGGCCGGGATGTAGGTGGATTCGTTCTCCGAGAGCAGGAAGGTTTCTTCTCCCCGCGTCACCCGCGCGGTACCGCGCACCACCACCCAGTGCTCCGCCCGGTGCCGGTGCGATTGAAGCGAGAGCTGCTGGCCCGGGTCGACGATGATGTGCTTGACCTGGAACCGGTTGCCGCTGTGTACCGAGTCGTAGTGCCCCCAGGGGCGGTAGACCTTGCGGTGGTACCGGCACTCATCGCGGTCGTCCTGCTTGAGTCGCTCGACCAGTTTCTTGGTGTCTTGGGTCGCGTGCTTGCCGGCGACGAGCAGGGCGTCGGGCGTGTCGATGATAACGAGATCCTCCACACCAAGCGCCGTCACCAGCCGGGTCTCGCCGCGCGCGTAGGTGTTTCGGGCATCCTGCAGGATCACGTCGCCCTGGGCCACGTTGCCGCATTCGTCCTTATCGGCATGATCGGACAAATCCGCGAGCGCAGTCCAGGACCCGACGTCGGACCAATCGCTTCCAAGCGGCACCACGACCGCCTCCGAGGTGTGCTCCATGACGGCGTAGTCCACCGAAATGGCGGGGGACCGTGCGAAGGATTCCGCATTCAGACGCAGGAATCCGAGATCCGGGGTTGCGTTGCCGTGAGCTTCCCGGATGGACTCAAGGACCGGGGCTGCGTGCTGCTGCAGTTCCCCAAGGTAGCGGGTGGCCCCGAAGACGAACATGCCGCTGTTCCAGTAGCAGTCGCCGGCCTCGATCAGCGCGGCGGCATTCCCGGCATCCGGCTTTTCCACGAAGCGCTCCACGACCCGGCCGCCCTCGCTTGCACCGGTGGGGGAGCCCGCCTTGATGTAGCCGTAGCCGGTTTCCGGATAGGTGGGGGTTGCGCCAAACGTCACGAGGTGGCCTGTGGCGGCCTCCTGGGTTGCTTCTCCGACCGCCTGCACGAATTTCTCGGTATTCCGGATGATGTGGTCCGTGGGTGTGACCAGGAGAATCGGATCGTCGCCGTCGTCGCACCGGGCCAAGGCCTCCAACGCCGCAGAGGCGATGGCCGGTGCCGTGTTGCGGGCCGTCGGCTCCAGGAGAATGGCCGTCGGCGTCACCCCGATTGCCTGAAATTGTTCCACCACCATGAACCGATGTTTCTTGTTGCAGACCACGATGGGAGGACGCAGGTCGTCGATGGCTTCCAGCCTGAGGACGGTGGCCTGCAGCAGGGTGTGCTTGTCCACTAGGGCAATGAGCTGCTTCGGGTAGGCTTCCCGGGACAGCGGCCAGAGCCGGCTGCCGGCACCGCCGGAAAGGATGACAGGAAATAAGGGACCGCTCATCGCACGACGGGTTGTCTTGGGAAAGGGGACAGTCTAGCAGAGGCTCATTGGGCTCGGTGGCCTTGCGCAACCTTCATCCCATTTGAACCCACGCATGCGTATACTGTGCATCGATTGCGTAGTCTTATTCTGAGAATTAATGGTTCCAAACTCCGGCAAACACATAGCCCAAAGTTTAATTAAAAGAGCCGACCCGTACCGGGTTCTTCTGCTCGGCGTCTTCGCGGTCGCCGCCTATTTTTGCCTCGTCAATCTCGATTATGCGGCCTTGTGGTACGACGAGGCACCGGCCGCGATCATCGCCAACAACTTGCTGGAGCAGGGGGACATCATCGGCTGGGACGGACGCAACTTGGTCGGTGGCACCAACGGGAGCACGCTGAACGAGGACCTTCGAGACGTTCTGCCGCCGCTGATGTACCTGTTCAATGCCGCCGGGATTTCCGCATTCGGTTTCAACGAAGTCGGTGCGCGCATCGTTCCGGCGCTGATCGGAATCTTTGCGCTGGGGTTGCTCTTTCTGCTCGTGCGGCAGCAATTGGCAGGGTATCCGCGCCTGGTCTTTTTCGTTTTTCTATTCGCGGCCTGGTCGCCGCAACTCCTTCTGTATTTCCGCCAGTCGCGCTACTTTGCCTTCATGGCGTTCGCCTTGGTGGCCGTCTTCTATCTGTACGAGCGCTACTGGCAGACTAAAAATGTGGTGTGGCTTGTCGGCCTGACGCTCGTCGCAGCCCTCTCGTTTTTCAACCATTATGTCGGCGGAGCGGCGACCATGCTGTCGCTGGTTGCGTGGCACCTGATTTTCCATGCCCGGGAAACCACCCGGCGGGAATGGCTGGCATTTTTCCTTTGCGGGCTCCTGGTGGTGGGGCTGGGCACGGCCTATCTCGCCTTCATAGGACTGATCGGCGGGGAGCGCAGCGAATTTACCCAAATTACCGGAATCGCGGGGCTCGAATACCAGGGGAGCGAGCCTATATTTCTGTGGAGAATGTGGGTCTATATGCGCGACATGTTCACTGCGGACTGGATCTCGTGGCCGGTATTCCTGTGGTTCGCTGGGATGCTTCTGCTCATCTGGCGCTGGCGCAGAGACCAGGTCTGGCAGGCCCGAGCTTCGAGGCAGGTCAAACGACAGGCGCAGCGTCGGGGTACTGGCAGCCCCAAATCCGAAGTCAAGGAGCCGGCGGCCGGCTTACCGGTGTTCGCGGCTAGCCGGATCGTGCTGATGGGCGTATTGTTCGCACTGTTTTCAGCCGCGTTGTCCGTGCAGCCGATCTGGAATTATCCGGTCGCCGATCTGCGTTACTACATGGGTGCATTGCCGCTACTGCTGGCCATGAAGGGGTTGTTTGCCGAGTGGGTATGGAGAAAATCGAGAGTTGCGGGAGCAGCGACCATCGGGGCGTTGCTGTTCACCAGCGTTGGGGCTGCGCCGTTCAACATGATCGGGGTGTTCACCGGCGAGCGTACACTGGGTGCGCATTTCTTCCAGTTCATCCGCGAGATTCATCGTCCGTACCGGGACTCCGTACAGGTCGTGTCCGACTACCTTCTGGAGCATGCCGACAAGGACGACTTGGTGTATGTGCCAAGCTTCAATAGCCGTGAGGCATTGACCTTCAGGGTCGGCCACCATGTCCGGTTATGTTGCGTCCTTCACAAGAACACGCATTTACCGCATGCCGCGGTCGAGGCGCTGGATGCCCCCTTGTATATCGAGGAACACACACCCGAATGGATCGTCCTGTTCGACCACAGGTTGGAAGAATTAAGGAAAGGGATTGAATCGCACTATGTGGTGGTCGAGAAACTGGATGTGCACTGGTACCAGACGCAGCGCCCGGAGTTGAACTTCCGGGCCTTCGAGCCTTTGCCTGCCCGGCATGGTGTCCTCGTCCTGCGTCAGAAAGACGAGCCGTAGAACTGACCTGTCTCCGCGAGGCCCTGGAAGGAGGGTTGGTTAGTCCGCGTAGCGGATTCCGAAATCGGCAGGAGGAAGCAGGCTGTTGGGTTTGATTTTCTTCATGGTGACATACCAGCCAGCGGTGACGTTTGGCGCGTAGTCTCGCCACCGTCGAACTTCCGGATCTCTTGCCTCGCGGCGCCAGATGCGAACCGGGCCGAACTCCCGCTCGATCCGATGGCCGGGAATGACCAAATCCGGATTTTCGGACAGGATGTGGCTGGCGGACCGGGCTAAGTTGTGTGTGGTCGTCTCGCCGATGATCTGGAGTGTTCTCCTGTCGTAGAACGGTATTTTCCGGTGGAGGTAGTAGTAACCGGGTAGTTCGTGATAGTACCGGTCGCCATGCACCACTCCCGTGACGCCAGGTGCCTGCGCGAGATAGCGATAGGCTTCGAATAGCGGATTCCGCTCGCGGAAGAAATTGATGGTTCCATGATAGTTTGAATAGCCGTGATAGACCCGGTGCTGTTCGGGCAGCGCGTTCAGGATTCCCGCCACCGAGACTAGTGCGAATACGGAAGCTATGGCTGTAGCCGGCCAGGGTGGGTGGGGCCAGCGCGCAGCGAGCCGAGCCGTCAAGTCCGAGCCGATCAGAAGCCAGAGGGGAATCGCCGCGAAAATAAATCGGTACTCCTTGTGTGCCGACAGGGAATGGATCAACAGGATTATGGTGGCCATGACGAGCAGGAATCCGTAGCGCCGGGGATTGAATAGGGCTGCCAGAACGCAGAGTGCCCCCAATCCGGTACTCGCAAGCCCAAGCCACAGGAGGAACTGATAGGGCGGGCTTTCGCCGGTGCGCATCGGGTCGAGAACGAGGTTGGCCTGGATATTTGTGAAGTAGGAATGGAACAATCCGGCGTCCCACGTGATTCCATCGAACAGGCCGATGGCGAGAAAAGCCGTGATGGCCGCCAGCGTCAGCTGCATCCGGTGACGGGTGTAGAGAAAAGCCACTCCCAGGGGGAGCAATGCGAGCGGCGCGTACTGCAGGCGTGTGGCTGCCACGAGAACCGAAAGAAAGGCGGTCAGCCAAATCGTTCGGGTCCGATCCAAGGGCGTGCGCATGCACAGCGCGAGCAGCACGCAGAGCAGGGCTGTCGCCACGAATTCCGTCATCGGCTTGTGGGCGAAACCGACCAGTTCGTACCAGAAGGCTCCCGCTACAAGCGCAATTCTTGCTGCCGTCTCGCTGAAATGCCGGCGGGCGAAAAAGTACATCCCCGCCGGAATCAGCAGGGAGACCGCGCAGAACAGGAGTTTGATTGCATCGATGTACCAGTGCGGCTGGCCGAGGCCGAGCAGGTCGAACAATGCCAGCGCCGCCGCGACCAGCCCGGGCACCAGCCAGGAGCGCCCGCCGTAGAAGAACTCCCAGTGGATGATGCCGCTGCCGAACACCAGACGATGTGCCGGCTCCAGGTACTGCATGATCTCGTCCGGGTGCAGAGCAAAGTCTCCCGCCAGGGCCACTGCCGCGCGTGCCGCGAAAGCCAGAATCAGTATCCACGGCAGGAGTTTCCAGTAAGGTTCGCCAGGTGTCTGCGGATGGAGCAGGGCGTCGGGAATCGCCCGCATGCGTTGCCGGAGCGGAACCGCCTGCGGCTCCGGGGGACGACTGGTGAGAGCCCGCCGCTGCGCCTGCCTCCTTTTTCTTTCCGCTTTGCCCATTTGAGAGTTCCGAAACCGGGAGGGTGTTTTTTGAGAGTCCGGCTGGCCTGCATTCGCTCGGCTGCCCTAAATTCAGCATTTCCCAGCGTTTTTCTATTGATCACTATATTCTAATGGATAGGGGCAATCCTTGGCACCATTCGGTCTAGGGGATAGAGGATGGCCATGTCCTACAATAGCGTCGAGCCCTTAAGCACTGCTCAGTGTTTAATATCGAACTCCTAGACCCGAGATTTCAGGCATGACGCCTTTGCTTGCCCCGGATGATTCCAGACCTGCTCTGAATCAGGAGGTCTCTATCGTGGTGCCGACCTTCCGCGAGGCGGACAACCTCCCGGTCTTGGCCAGGCGCATCGACGCCGCGCTGTCCGGGAGCGGAATCGAGTGGGAACTGATTCTGGTCGATGACGATTCGGGCGACGGTAGCGAAGAAGCAGCCGAAAAACTGGCACAGCACTTGCCGGTGCGCATGGAAGTGCGCCGTGAGCCACCCCGGGACCTGTCCCTGTCGGTACTCCATGGAATCCGCATCGGCCGGTTCGACCGGATCGTGGTTATGGATGCCGACCTGTCGCATCCGCCGGAGCGCATCCCCGACCTGATCTGCGCACTGGACGGCGAGTGCGACATGGCCGTGGGCAGCCGCTATGTGTCCGGCGGCCGCATCGATCAGGGCTGGAGCCTGTGGCGCCTTCTGAACTCGTACGGAGCCACCCTGCTGGCACGTCCGCTGGCGGACTGCTCCGACCCGATGTCGGGATTCTTCGCGCTCGACCGCCGCATGCTCCCGGATCTGGAACAACTGCGGCCGGTCGGCTACAAGATCGGTCTTGAACTCATGGTGCGAGGACGATTGCGGGTGGTGGAAGTCCCGATTGATTTTGCCGATCGGGATCGTGGCGCAAGCAAGATGAACCTGCGCCAGCAACTCAACTACCTTCGCCACCTCAAACGTCTGTACCTGTACCGTTTCGGCGGTTTAGCGCGTGTGTTGAGCTTCGGCATGGTGGGGGTCAGCGGCTTCGTCATCGATCTCGTTTTCTACTTGGGCCTGCAGGCCTTGGGCCTTGAGCACCGTCTGGCGCGCTTTGTGTCTTTTTGGCCTGCGGTCAGCTGGAACTGGTGGTTAAACCGGCGCGTCACTTTCGATGATCGCCCGCGGCAGGCCCCGACTCGCCAATGGGCCCGATTCGTGATCGCGAGTCTGGTCGGACTGGGCGTCAACGTCGGCAGTTACCTGGCCCTGACAAGCTACGTGGCGGTGTTCGCCCGCTATCCGCTATTCGCATTCTTTCTCGGAATCGCCCTTGGCGGGGGGATCAATTTTCTGGTCTCGACCCTGTATGTCTACCGATGGCATTCGGCTTCGAAAGGGGGTTCCAACCGGGAGACATCCGCCTGCTCCGACGCCGTGCCGCCGCGCGAGGAGCGCTGAGGATTCGATGGGCAAGGCCAGCCGGAGCAAGGCGGAACGGAGGCGCCTGAGGGAGGCCGAAGCGCAATCCGTCGCGGGGGGAGAGCCCGTAACGACGAGTCGCACGCCGCAGGGGCTGGCTTCGTTTTTCACGGCGCCCGGTCCGCCCAGCGATTTTCCGTACCATGCCGGGCTCGGCGTCCTATTGCTCGCCTTGCTGGTGGTGGCCAGTTACTACCCGGTGCTTCTGGCCGGATTCATCTGGGATGACGTCGCCTTCACCGACGCACAGCCGGTTAGGGAATGGTCTGGAATCTGGGACATTTGGTTTCATCCGGAGTCGCTCGCGAAGGAAGGGCACTACTGGCCGGTCGTGTATACGAGTTTCTGGCTGGAACATAAATTGTGGGGATTTGCGGCGGCTGGCTACCACGCGGTCAATATTCTGCTGCAACTGGTCAACACTCTGCTGGTGTGGCGGCTGATGCTGCGTCTGGCGGTGCCCGGCGCTTGGCTCATTGCTGCCGTGTTCGCCGTGCATCCGCTGCATGTCGAGTCGGTGGCCTGGATTATCGAGCGCAAAGATTTGCTTTCGGGCCTGTTTTACCTTTCGGCCGTTCTGGTCTGGTTGCGCTTCATGGACGAGCCGCGCCGGGGGCACTATTTCCTGGCGATGGGACTGTTCGTGGCGAGTCTCCTCAGCAAGACCGTCACGGTGACTTTGCCTGCGGCGCTGCTGGTGTTGTACTGGTGGAAACGGGAGCGCGTGGCCATGGCGGACGTGTTGCCGCTATTGCCGTTTTTTGTAGTGGGGTTCGCCATCACTCTGGGTGACATGTCGTACTACACCTCCCGGGAGATTTTGGATCTGGATTATTCATTCATCGAGCGAGCGCATATTGCGGCGCAGGCCCTGTGGTTCTATGTGGGCAAGTTGCTGTGGCCGACCAACCTGATAGTCGTTTACCCGTTCTGGGAAGTCGGAGCCGCGAATCCAATTGGCTGGATGTATCTTGCTGCTGCCATTGCCTTGGTGGCAGTACTGTGGCTTGTGCGGGAGAGGATCGGTCGAGGACCGCTGGCCGCGACGCTGTTCTTCGGGGTGACGCTGTCGCCGGTGCTCGGCTTCGTGGACTACGGCTACATGCAGTTCTCCTTCGTCGCCGACCGTTTCCAGTACCTGGCCGGCATCGGCGCGATGGCGGCGCTCATCGGAGCCGCGGTTCATGCGGCCGGGAGGCTGCCGGAAGCGGCAAGGAAAAGTGCTTTGGGCGCTGCCCTGCTCGGAATCGCCCTGTTGGCGGCGCTGTCTTGGAAGCAATCCCACATCTATCGGGATGAGATCGTCTTCTTCGAATACATCATCGCGCACAACCCGCAGGCACGGGATGCCCACCACAATCTCGGCAAGGCGCTGTATGAAGTCGGACGCATGGATGAGGCTCTTGTGGCCACCCGCGTTGCCGTGGAGCAGCGCCCGGATTTTGCGGGTGCCCACAACAACCTGGGTCTAGCGCTCAAGCATCATGGCGAACTGATCGGGGCGGAAAAAGCCTTCCGGCGCGGTCACAAGGCCGACCCGCGCGACAAGAAGATCCTTCAGAATCTAGGCGAGGTGATTCGATGGCAGGGCCGGCACGAGGAATCGCTGGATTGGTACGACGCCATCCTCAAACGCGACCGGAACAACTCGCGAGCTTACGCGGGCAAGGGCAATGCCCTGTTCTCCCTGAAGCGGTACGACGAGGCCATCGTAAACCTGAAGAAGGCACTGTCCTTGGAGCCAGACATGCCGCAGGCGCCACTGCTCCATACCCTCATCGGCGATGCAGCACAGGAATTGGGTCAGTTCGAGGAAGCACGGCGACACTATGAGCATGCCCTGCAGATCGAACCGGGATTGGGCCAGGCGCATGCGAATCTGATCGGCATGCTGCTCGACCTGCAACGTCCCGCAGAGGTGGAGCGGCGTCTGCAGGTCGTCCGCGACCTGAGCGCGGACGATCCGGTCAACCTGCAGGGCGTGGCTGAACTATTCAGGAAACGGGAGCAGTACGAGCGGGCGCTTGAATGGTACGACGCGGTATTTCGGATCGATCCCGACTACACTCAGGCTTATGCGGGCAAGGGCGAGGCCTTGTTCCGCCTGAATCGGCACGAGGAAGCGATCAAATCCTTGGGGCAGGCCGTCGCCCTGGAACCCGACATGCCGACCGTACCGACACTGCGCGTGCTTATGGGCGAGTCGGCTCAGGCTCTGGGCCGGATGGAAGAGGCGTCGGAACAGTACGATCGGGTCTTGGAGGCCGACCCGGACCACACGGGCGCGATTGACCGGCTCGCCATGGTGCGTTACGAGCAGGGACGCCTTGAGGAGGCGCTTGAACTCTACCGGCGGCACATCGGCATCGAACCCGGCAGCGCGAACGCCCATGCCAACCTCGGCGTCGTGCTGTACAGGATGGGGCGCTCCGAAGAGGCGCGCGAGGTCTTGGAACATGCGCTTTCCCTGGATCCAGCAACGGTCATGGCGCAGACCGTACTGGAACTGATTCGCAAGGAATCGAAATAGCGTAGAGGGGTGCGCCGGGGCGTGTCCCTTTGAAATTGACCGCTCGAACCCCCAATTTAACAAGGGGTTCGACGAACGATTGACGACATGAGCCTGGACAAGTTAACCCAGCCGTTTCAGCAGGCACTGGTGGAGGCGCAGTCGCTGGCGGTCGGCCGGGACTGCCCGGAGATCGACCCGGCGCACCTGATGGCGGCCCTGCTGGAGCAGCCGGACACCGCGGCCGGCTCGCTGCTGCGCGAGGCGGGAGTGGACCTGGGCCGCTTGGGCGACGGTCTGGTCCGGCGGCTCGATGCCCTGCCGCGGGTGACCGGCGAGAAAGGCGAGGTCCGGTTCTCTGCCGACCTGCAGCGGCTGCTCAACGTCTGCGACAAGCTCGCGCAGGGGCGTGGCGACCAGTACATCGCCTCCGAGTTGTTCCTGCTCGCGGCGCAGCGGGACAAGGGAGATCTCGGGAAGCTGTTGCGCGAGTGCGGCCTGGATGCCGATCGCCTGATGCAGGCGGTGGCCCGACTCCGCAATGGCGAGCCGGTCACGGACCCGAACGCCGAGCAGCACCGCCAGGCGCTGGAGAAGTACACCGACGACCTGACCCGTCGCGCCGAGCAGGGCAAGATCGATCCGATCATCGGCCGCGACGAGGAGATCCGGCGCGCCATCCAAATCCTGCAGCGGCGCACCAAGAACAACCCGGTGCTGATCGGCGAGGCCGGCGTCGGCAAGACCGCGATCGTCGAAGGGCTGGCGTTGCGCATCGTCAATGGCGAAGTGCCGGAGAGCCTGCGCAACCGGAAGGTACTGGCGCTCGACATGGCGGCGCTGATCGCCGGCACCAAGTTCCGCGGCGAGTTCGAAGAGCGGCTCAAGGCGGTCCTCAAGGAGCTGGCGCAGCAGGAGGGCGAAGTCGTCCTGTTCATCGACGAACTGCACACCATGGTTGGCGCCGGGCGCGCGGAAGGCTCGATGGATGCCGGCAACATGCTGAAGCCGGCGCTGGCGCGCGGTGAGTTGCACTGCATCGGCGCCACCACCCTGGACGAGTACCGCGAGAATCTGGAGAAGGACGCAGCGCTGGAACGCCGCTTCCAGAAGATCCTGATCGACGAACCGAGCGTGGAGGACACCGTCGCGATCTTGCGCGGGATCAAGGAACGTTACGAGGTCCACCACGGAATCGAGATTACGGATCCGGCGCTGGTCGCCGCCGCCACCCTGTCGGCGCGCTACCTGCCGGATCGCCGCCTGCCGGACAAGGCGATCGACCTGGTCGACGAGGCGGCCTCGCGCATCCGCATGGAGGTGGAGTCCATGCCGGAGGAAATGGATCGTCTGGATCGGCGCATGATCCAGCTCAAGATCGAGCGCCAAGCCCTGCGCAAGGAGGACGACCCGGCTTCCCGCGAGCGGTTGAAGGCGCTGGAAGAGAAACTGGACGGGCTGGAGCGGGAATACGCCAGCCTGGAAGAGATCTGGAAGGCTGAGAAGGCGGCGGTCAGCGATACCGCCCGGCTCAAGAAGGAACTGGACCAGGCGCGCCTGGAAATGGACCGGGCGCGCCGTGAGAACGACCTTGAGCGTGCCGCTGAACTGCAGCACGGAATCATTCCGGATCTCGAGCGCCAGCTGGAACAGGCGCACGACTCGGAGAAGCCGCAGGCGACCCTGTTTCAGGACATCGTCACCGAAGAGGAGGTCGCCGAGGTGATGGCGCGCGCGACCGGCATCCCGGTGTCTCGCATGCTGGAAGGGGAGAAAGAGAGGCTGTTGCGCATGGAGGAGGCGTTGCACCGGCGGGTGGTCGGCCAGGACGAGGCCGTGGGCGCGGTCTGCCATGCAATCCGCCGCTCCCGCTCCGGGTTGACCGACCCGGGCCGCCCGATCGGGTCTTTCCTGTTCCTGGGACCGACCGGCGTGGGCAAGACCGAGTTGTGCAAGGCGCTGGCGGAATTCCTGTTCGACCAGGAATCGGCGATGGTGCGCGTGGACATGTCGGAATTCATGGAAAAGCACTCCGTGGCGCGGCTGATCGGGGCGCCGCCCGGCTATGTGGGCTACGAGGAAGGCGGCCGACTGACCGAGGCGGTGCGCCGCCGCCCGTTCACGGTGATCCTGCTCGACGAAATCGAGAAGGCGCACCCGGACGTGTTCAACGTCCTGCTGCAACTGCTCGACGATGGCCGCCTGACGGACGGGCATGGGCGCACCGTGAGCTTCGCCAACGCGGTGGTGGTGATGACCTCCAACCTCGGCAGCGATACGGTGCAGAAGATGGCGCGCGAATCGCACGAGAGCCTGAAGCTTGCGCTGCAGGAGCAGTTGACGGCGCACTTCCGCCCGGAATTCATCAACCGGATCGACGAGGTGCTGGTGTTCCGGGCGCTGCAGCGCGAACAGATCCACGCGATCGTGCGCATCCAGGTCGAGCGGCTGAAGCGGCGCCTGGCCGAGCGGAATCTGGCGCTAGAGTTGTCGGACGAGGCGGTCGAGTTCATCGGCAATGCCGGCTACGACCCGGACTACGGGGCGCGGCCCCTGCGCCGGGTGTTGCGCAACGACCTGGAGAACCCGCTGGCGCAGGCGCTGCTGGAAGGGGATTTCCTGCCCGGCCAGACGATCCGGGTGGATTGCGGGGAGGAGGGGCTTCGCCTCAGCGCGGCGTAATCCGTTCGCCCAAAAACTCGGCTAATCCGTTGATCGGTACTTCTTCCGACTCATCGCGACCGCGGCGATGCCGGTATTCAAGTTTCTCCTGTTCGAGCGTGCGCGGGCTGATTACCACCCGGTGTGGGATGCCGAGGAGGTCGGCTTCGGCGAACATGACGCCCGGGCGAAGGCCGCGGTCGTCGAGCAGGGTCTCGATGCCGAGTTCCCGGCATTGCCGGTACAGGATTTCGGCGACGTCGCGGACCGCCGCGTCGCGGTCGGCGCCGATCGGGCACAGCAGGACGGAGAACGGCGCCATCGCGTCCGGCCAGATGATGCCGTGTTCATCATGGTTCTGCTCGATGGCGGCGGCCACGATACGGGTGATGCCGATGCCGTAGCAGCCCATCGTCACGATCCGTTGCTTGCCGTCGGGGTCCAGCACCGTGCAGTCCATGGCCTGGCTGTACTTGTCGCCGAGCTGGAAGATGTGCCCGACCTCGATGCCCCGCGCACTGCGCACGGGGCCGCTGCCGTCCGGGCTCGGCTCCCCGTCTTCCAGGTTTCGGATGTCGCAGACCTGGTCCGGGTTCGCGTCACGCCCCCAGTTGACCCCGGTGCAGTGCACGCCCTCCCGGTTGGCGCCGCATACGAAGTCCGAGAGTACGGCGGCGCTGGCGTCGACGTAGAGGGGCAGGTCAAGATCGACGGGCCCCAGCGAGCCGACCGGACAACCGAGCTTCTCGCGGACTTCCGCCTCGTCGGCAAAGTACAACGGGCTTCGGATGCCGTCGAGTTTGGCGGCCTTGGCCGCATTCAGGCGATGGTCGCCTCGCAGGATCAGCGCGACCAGCGACGAATCCTCCTCGCCCCGGACGATCAGGGTCTTGACCGATTGTTCGGGCGGCGTGCCGAGGAACCGCGAGACCTCTTCGATGGTGTGCTGGCCGGGGGTATCCACCTCTATAATCTCCTGGGTCGGCGCGGGACGCGGGGATTGCGGCGCCGGGGCGGGCGCCTGCTCCACGTTGGCCGCGTAGTCCGACTGCTCCGAGTACACGATCTCGTCCTCGCCCGAATCCGCCAGCACATGGAACTCGTGCGACAGGGCGCCGCCGATCGCGCCGGAGTCGGCCCGCACGTAGCGGTAGTCGAGCCCCAGGCGGTCGAAGATCCGGCAATAGGCGAGGCGCATGGCCTCGTAGGTCTCGTCCAGGCTGGCCGAGTCGAGGTGGAAGGAGTAGGCGTCCTTCATCACGAATTCGCGGGCCCGCATCACCCCGAAGCGGGGGCGGATCTCGTCCCGGAACTTGGTCTGGATCTGGTAGTAGTTCACCGGCAGCTGGCGGTAGCTCTTGAGCTCGCGCCGGGCGATGTCGGTGATCACCTCTTCGTGGGTCGGGCCGAAGCAGAATTCCCGCTGGTGGCGATCGGCGAGGCGCAGCAGTTCCGGTCCGTACTGCTCCCAACGCCCGGATTCGCGCCACAATTCGGCCGGCTGCACGGCCGGCATCAGCAGCTCCACGGCACCGCTGCGGTCCATCTCCTCGCGCACGATGGTCTCGACCTTGCGCACGACCTTCAGGCCGAGCGGCATCCAGTTGTACAGCCCGGCGGCCAGCATCCGGATGAGACCGGCACGCAGCATCAACTGGTGGCTCACGACCTCGGCGTCGGCCGGAGTTTCCTTGAGCGTGGTCAGGGGCAGTCGGGACAGGCGCATGATCGGATAGGCCGGGCGCGCCCATCTTACAAAAATCCGATTCTCCGGCCCTCGGCACGACACGCCCGAGCAATGTTCGCGGTGTATACTTGCACAAGTTCCATGAGCGCGCATCCGCGATGTCCGACCGGCGCCTGAAAGCCTTCTACACGGTGGCCCGGCTGCTGAGTTTCACCAAGGCGGCCAAAGTCCTGCACCTGACCCAGCCGGCGGTGACGTTCCAGATCCGGCAGCTGGAAAATTACTACAAGACGCGCCTGTTCGATCGGACGCACAACCGCATCACGCTGACCGAATCCGGCGCCAAGGTATACGAATACGCGCGCCAGATCTTCGATCTGTACAACGAGCTGGAGACCGAGATGAGCCGCATCGCCGGCGACTTCACCGGCCCGGTCACGGTCGGTGCCAGCAACACCATCGCGGTGTACATGCTGCCGCGCATGCTGCGCGAGTTCCGAGCGCAACACCCGGAGATGGTGCTGCGCCTGAAGGTCTCCAACACCGAAGGGGTGGTGGCGATGGTGGAGGGCGGCAGGGCCGACCTCGGCATCGTGGAGGGGCCGGTGAACAGCAAGACCCTGCAGGTGGAGATGTGCAAGATGGACGAACTGGTGGCGATCGCCCCGCCCAAGCACCCGCTCCTGCATAGCGCGCCGGTACGCATCAGCCAGGTACTGCAGCACCCGTTCATCATGCGCGAGGAAGGCTCCGGGACCCGCGAGGTCATCATGAACTACCTGCAGAACCAGCGCATCGGGGCCGACCGCATCGACATTGTGATGGAGCTCGGCGGCCTCGAAGCGATAAAGGCCGCGGTCGAGTCCGGCATGGGCGTGTCGGTCCTCTCGCGCGAGACCATCCACAAGGAGTTGCAACTGCATACCTTGGGCTGCGCCTCCCTGACTCCGGCACTGACCCGCAAGCTGTCGCTGGTCACCCTGCGCCAGACGCATCGTCCCCCGACGGTGGAGGCGCTGCGCGACTTCGCCATGGACTTCTCCGCCGCCGCGCCGGAGGAGGCCGCATGATCGAGTTTCTCCGGGAGTGGTACGGGCGGCATTTCACGGACCCGCAGCAAATCATCCTGCTGCTGCTGATTGCGCTGGGGCTGGTGCTGGCCGTGTTCGCTGGCGACATCCTGGCGCCGCTTGTGGTCAGCATATTACTGGCCTACATCCTGGAGGGGCTGATCCGCGGGTTGGAGGGGGCGCGAGTTCCGCGGTTGTTCGCGTTCTTGCTGGTCTACGTCCTGTTCGTGACCGGCCTGCTGCTGGCGCTGCTGCGCCTGGTGCCGGTGCTGTCGGAACAGGTGGTCGATCTGGCGGCGCGGTTGCCGAGCATGCTGGCGGCCGGGCAGCGCTGGGTGGAGGCGCTTCCGGAACTCTACCCGGAACTGGTCAACCCGACCCAGGTGGAACAGATCCTGGCGGCAGTGCGCACGGAGGTGCTGGCATTCGGCGAGGAAGTCATCCGCTTTTCGCTGGACACGGTGGTGGACGTGCTGTCGGTGGTGGTGTACGCGGTCGTCGTGCCGATCCTGGTGTTTTTCCTGCTCAAGGACAAGCGGCGCATCCTGGACTGGGCGAAGACCTACCTGCCGGCCCCCCAGTCGCTCAGTTCCCAGGTGTGGAATGAAATGGACCTGAAGGTGTCCCAGTACCTTCGCGGCAAGCTGATCGAGATCGGGGTGGTCTGGGTCGTGACGTTCTTCGCGTTTGCGCTGTTCGGCCTACAGTACGCGTTGCTGCTGTCGTTTTTGGTCGGGTTGTCGGTAATCATCCCGTACGTCGGCGCGGTGGTGGTGACGGTGCCAGTCCTGCTAGTCGGCGCCTTTCAGTGGGGCCTGAGCCCGGAGTTCGCCTACCTGATGCTGACCTACCTGGTGATTCAGTTCCTGGACGGAAACCTGCTGGTGCCGCTGCTGTTCTCGGAGGCGGTGGACCTCCACCCGGCCGCCATCCTGACCGCAATCCTGGTGTTCGGAGGACTCTGGGGGGTATGGGGCGTGCTGTTCGCCATTCCCTTGGCGTCGCTGATCGACGTGGTGCTGCGCAGTTGGCCGCGTTCCTCGCCGGGCTAGGGGGGATCAGCTTTTCCCGAGGGCGGCGACCGCCGCCAGGACCTCCGCCGCATGCTCGGGCACCCGGACCTTGCGCCAGACACGGCGCACGACGCCTTCCGGATCGATCAGGAACGTGCTGCGCTCGATGCCGCGGACCTTGCGTCCGTACATGTTCTTCATCTTGATGACGCCGTAGCGCTTGCAGGCGACCTCGTCGGGGTCGGAGAGGAGTTGGAACGGGAACTTGTGCTTGGCCTTGAAGTTCTCGTGCACCTTGAGCGTGTCGCGGGAGATGCCGAGGATGACGGCCCGGCGCCAGCGGAAGCGCGGGTACAGATCGCGGAAGTCCTGACCCTCGGCGGTGCAGCCGGGCGTGTTGTCCTTGGGGTAGAAATAGACCACCACGGGGCGGCCTTGGAGTTCGGATAGACGCAGGGGCTTGCCACCTGTCGCCGTCAGATCAAAGTCTGGCGCCTTGCTCCCTTCCGCGATCGGCTTCCGCGCCATATTCTGTGCATGACTCCAGAAAAGGGGCTTCAAGCATATCACATTCGGGCATGTGTCTTGGCCGGGGCCGGGGACGATGCGCGGCAGGTCCGAGCAGGGTTTGTTAAACTGGCACCGGCGTATCCACCGACTCTCGAATGACCCGTTTTCAAGGCAGCATGGTTGCCATGGCGACTCCCATGAGCGTATCAGGGGAGGTGGACTATGCGGCGCTGTCCACGCTGGTGGACTTTCATCTGGAACAGGGCAGCGACGCGCTGGTCCCGGTCGGCACGACGGGGGAATCGGCCACCCTGAGCATCGCCGAGCACCATGAGGTGATCCGCCACGTGGTGGATCAGGTGAGAGGACGGGTTCCGGTCATCGCGGGCACCGGTGCCAACGCCACCACCGAGGCCATCGAACTGACCCGTTATGCGCAGGAGGCCGGAGCCGACGCCTGCCTGTTGGTGACCCCGTATTACAACAAGCCGACCCAAGAGGGCCTGTACCGGCATTACCGGGCCATTGCCAGGGCTGTGGCGATCCCGCAGATCCTGTACAACGTCCCGGGTCGGACGGCCTGCGACATGCTGCCGGAGACGGTGGCGCGGTTGGTCGAACTGGAACCGATCATCGGCATCAAGGAGGCGACCGGCGACCTGGAACGGATTCGTCGCCTGCGCGAGTTATGCGGCGATGCGTTCATAATCATCAGCGGAGACGACGAGACATCCATGGAAACCTTAATGAATGGAGGGCGGGGAGTCATCACGGTGACGGGCAACGTGGCCCCCAGGTTGATGCACGAGATGTGCCAGGCGGCGCTGGCCGGCGACGACCAGACGGCGCGGGCCTGCGACCAGAAGCTGGAGCTCCTCCACCGGGACCTGTTTGTCGAATCGAACCCGATCCCGGTGAAATGGTGTCTGCACCGGATGGGGCTGATCCCGGAAGGGATTCGCCTGCCGCTGACTCCGCTCTCGGAGGCGCACCACGAGACCCTGGATGCCGCCATGCGCGCGGCGGGGGTGCTGGCGTGAGACGCTGGCTGTGGGCGGGCTGCCTGGCGGGCACGCTTGCGGGCTGCGGGGACGAGCCCCTGACCGTCGAGGAGTTGGTTGGCGAGGCGGCGGACGTATTCGAATCCGACTGGTTCGGGGACGAGGAAGAATACGGTGCCAGCCAGTCGACCGAGGCGCTCAGGGTGCCGCCGCAGTTGAGCCTGCCGGACACCAGTGGGCAACTGCTCATCCCGGAGTTTGGCGGAGTCAGTGCAAAGAAAACGAGCCGGGGCGCGGCCGCGGTGCTGCCGGGTTTTCTGGAGATGAAGGTACGCCGGGAAGGCAACGTGCGATGGCTCGAGGTGGGCGCGGACCCGGTCACCCTGTGGCCGCACTTGCGCGCGTTCTGGGAAGACCAGGGATTCGAACTGGTCCAGGAGGCGCCGCTGATCGGCATCCTGGAGACGCAGTGGCGCGAGAAGGCGGACGATGTCCGGGGCATGCAATCGGAATCCGGGACTCCGTACTATGCGGCGTCGCGCGAAAAATTCCGGCTGCGCATGGAGCGTGAGCCGAACGCCTACGCCAACCTGTTCATCACGCGGCAGAAGCTGGAGGTGGCGGGCGTGGACGCCAACGACGCGGTGATCTGGAAGGCCGGGCGGCCGGATCCGGACCGCGAGGCCGAAATGCTGGTCCGCCTGATGGAGTATCTGGGTGCTTCGAGGATGGAAGGCGTCGCCACTCTGGAAGAAGAGGAGGTGGAAGCCACCGTCGGCCTCGACCTGCAGTACATCGGTGGCATTCCGGTGCTGATGGTGGAGGACGAATACAGCAGCGTGTGGCGCCAGGTCGGCGTCGCCCTGGAACGGACGGGACTGTACGTGGTCGATTCGGACCGCGACCAGGGGACCTACGTGTTCCGCTACGGGGAGCGGGCCGCCACTGGCGGAAAAGGCATCCTGCTGGAAGTGCACCTGCTGGCGCGCGAGGAGGACCTGACGTTGCTGACGGTGCACCGTCACAAATCGAAGCAACCCGCGGGCAAGGAGTTGACCCGCAACGTGCTGCGCGCGGTCCTGGCCGCATACGCGCTGGTGCCCCGGGCCACGGCCCAGTCGGAATAGTCTAAAAGCGGTGTGAGGCCGCGGAGGCAGTCCGCGGTCAGTCGTCCTTGTCTTGCGGCGTGATGCCGGACTGCATCCGGGACATGGCGAGGTAGGTGATGTTGTCGCGCCGCGAGACGACGTCCCGGGACTTGTCCTTCTCGATGCAGGCGTAGGCCGAGTGGTTATGGATGGACTCGAAGTTCTCCGACTCCACCTTGTAGGCCCGGACCCGGTCGTCCTCGTTGAGCCGCATGGCGAGGTCGCGGACCATGTCTTCCACGAACTTGGGGTTGTCGTAGGCACGCTCGGTGACGTACTTCTCGTCCGGACGCTTGAGCAGCCCGAACAGTTCACAGGACGCCTCGCCCTCGGCCATCTCGATCAGGTCCTCGATCCAGACCGGCCGGACCAGAGTCACGGTGAGCGTGATGCGGGAGCGCTGGTTGTGTGCGCCGTAGTCCGAGATGCTCTTGGAGCAGGGACACAGGCTGGTGACCGGGATCGCGATGGACGCGGTCAGGCGCATGTCGCCGCGGTTGAAGTGCCCGCGCAGGCGAATCTGGTAGTCCAGGTAGCTGCGCACGCCGGACACCGGGGCGGCCTTGTTCATGAAGAACGGGAAGGCCATGTCGATGAAGCCTTCCTCCGCGTCGAGCCGCGTCGCCATGCTGCGCAGCAAGCCCCCGAAGCTTTCCAACGAGATCGCTTTCTTGTGGTCCTGCAGGACATGCACGAAACGGGACATGTGCGTGCCCTTGACCTCCGGCGGCAGGTTGACCGTCATGGTCAGGCGCGCGACCGTGGACTGCGGCGTGCCGCTGCGGTCGACGAACTCGATCGGGTGCAGGATGTCCTTGATGCCGACCTGGTTGATGGGGATCGCCCGGGTGTCCGCCGAGCTTTGCTCGTCGTGCAGGTTCTCGCTGTGCTGGAGGGGGTCGGAGGAAGCCATCCGGATCTACGTTCCTTGTTTGCCAAGTCCGCCCATATTACTCTGGAACCGGCAGCGGGGCAAATAGCGCGGATTCCGCATCCCGAGGCTCCGCAGGGGAGACCCGGTGGGCGATAATAGGAGGGTTCCGGAATTAAACCCGCCCCGGCCCCATGACCCTGCCGCGCCCCGAACAACAGGACGTCGACCCGCTGGAAACCCAGGAGTGGCTGGAAGCGCTGGACTCGGTCTTCAAGGAGGAGGGCCCGGCGCGCGCCCACTACCTGATCGAGCGCCTGCTGGACCGGGCGAGGCGCTCCGGCCTGACCATCCCCTACAGTGCGGCCACGGCCTACCTAAACACGATTCCCGCCGCGCAGGAGGAAAGTTGTCCGGGGGACGCCGCCCTGGAGTGGCGGATCCGTTCGCTGATCCGCTGGAACGCCATGGCGATGGTGGTGCGGGCCAACCTGGACCACCCCGGCCTCGGCGGGCACGTGGCCACGTTCGCATCGGTGGCCACCCTGTACGACGTGGGCTTCAACTACTTCTGGCGTGCGCCGGACGAAGAACACGGTGGGGACCTGGTGTTCTTCCAGGGCCATTCGGCGCCCGGCGTCTACGCTCGCGCCTACCTGGAAGGGCGGCTCGACAAGGAGCACCTGCACCGCTTCCGCCGCGAGACCGAAGGCGGCGGCCTGTCCTCGTATCCCCATCCGTACCTGATGCCGGACTTCTGGCAGTTCCCGACCGTCTCCATGGGCCTGGGCCCGATCCAGGGGATCTACCAGGCGCGCTTCATGAAGTACCTGGACCACCGCGGTCTGCTGGGCACGGGTGACCGCAAGGTCTGGGTGTTCGTCGGTGATGGCGAGATGGACGAGCCGGAATCGATCGGCGCGTTGTCGGTGGCCGGCCGCGAACGGCTCGACAACCTGGTCTTCGTGGTCAACTGCAACCTGCAGCGCCTGGACGGCCCGGTGCGCGGGAATGGCAAGATCATCCAGGAGCTCGAAGGCGCGTTCCGGGGGGCCGGCTGGAACGTCATCAAGCTGATCTGGGGTTCCTACTGGGACCCGCTGCTGGCCCGCGACACCCAGGGCATCCTGCTCAAGCGGATGGAGGAGTGCGTGGACGGCGACTACCAGACCTACAGCGCGCGCGATGGCGCCTACATCCGCGAGCATTTCTTCGGCAAGTACCCGGAACTCAAGGCGATGGTCGCCAACATGGCCGACCGGGATTTGTGGCGCCTGAACCGCGGCGGGCATGACCCGCACAAGGTGTATACCGCCTACCGGGCCGCGGTTGCGCACCGGGGCCAGCCGACGGTCATCCTGGCCAAGACCATCAAGGGCTACGGGATGGGGACGGCCGGGGAGGGGCTCAACATCACCCACCAGCAGAAGAAACTGGACATCGACGACCTGAAGGCGTTTCGCGACCGTTTCAAGATCCCGATCAGTGACGACGAGATCAAAGACCGGATCCCGTTCTACCGGCCGGCCGAGGACAGCCCGGAGATCCGCTACCTGAAGGCGCGGCGCAAGACCTTGGGCGGTTACCTCCCGGTGCGGCGCACCAACGCGCCGCCGCTACGCATCCCGGGCGGGATCTTCGACAAGATGCTCGCGGGCACGGACGATCACGAGATCTCCACCACCATGGCGCTGGTGCGGGTGCTGGCCCGCCTGCTGCGCGATCCGGAACTGGGTCCGCGGGTGGTGCCGATCGTGCCGGACGAATCCCGGACCTTCGGCATGGAGGGCATGTTCCGCCAGCTCGGCATCTATGCGCCGTTCGGACAGTTGTACGAGCCGGAGGATGCCGGCAAGCTCGCCTACTACCGCGAGGAGAAGACCGGACAGGTGCTGGAGGAGGGCATCAACGAGGCGGGCGCGATGAGTTCGTTCGTGGCGGCCGGGACCTCCTACAGCACGCACGGCCTGCAGATGATTCCGTTCTACATCTTCTACTCGATGTTTGGTTTCCAGCGGGTGGGCGACCTGATCTGGTCGGCGGGCGACCTGCAGGCGCGCGGCTTCCTGATCGGTGGCACCGCCGGGCGTACCACGCTGCCCGGGGAAGGCCTGCAGCACCAGGACGGCCACAGCCATCTCGCGGCCGCCGGCGTCCCGAACTGCTATCCGTACGATGCGGCCTACGCCTACGAGGTGGCGGTAATCGTCGAGGACGGCCTGCGGCGCATGTGCGAACAGCAGGAGAGCCGCTTCTACTACCTGACGGTCGAGAACGAAAACTACGCGCATCCCCCCATGCCCGCATCCGCGCGGGAGGGGATCCTGGCGGGCCTGCATCCGGTCGCACAGGCGCAGGACCCGGACGCGCCCCGGGTACAACTGCTGGGTTCCGGCGCCATCCTGCGCGAAACCCTGGCGACCGCCGAGCGGTTGCGCGCCCATGGGGTGGAGTCGGATGTGTGGAGCGTGACCAGTTTCGTGCTCCTGGCGCGTGACGGCGCCCGGGTGGCGCGGCACAACCGCCTGCATCCCGAAAGCCCGCAGACCTCTTGGGTCGAGCAATGCCTGGCCGACCATCCCGGCCCGATCATCGCGGCCAGCGACTACGTGCGCATGCACGCCGAACAGATTCGCTCGTGCCTGCCGGTCGGGCGCGACTACCGGGTGCTGGGTACCGACGGTTTCGGGCGCAGCGACACGCGCGAGAAGCTGCGCGAGTTCTTCGAGGTCAATGCCGACCACGTCCTGCACACCGCGGCGCAGGCGCTCGAGGCTTCGGGGCAGATCGACGCGGCGGCGGCACAGAAGATCACGGCCGAATGCGCGGTGGACCCCGACCGGCCGGATCCGTTCGCCTCATGAGCCGGGAAGTCCAGGTTCCCGACATGGGGGACGTCGAAGAGGCGGAGGTAATAGAAGTCTTCGTGCAGGCCGGGCAGTCGGTCTCCGCGAACGAGCCGCTGATCACCCTGGAGTCGGACAAAGCCGCTATGGACCTGCCGTCGCCGTTCGGCGGCATGGTGGAGGCAGTGCACGTCAAGGTGGGAGACATGGTGTCGGAGGGCTCGCTGGTCGCGACCCTGACCGACCGACCGGAGGACTCCGCCCCGAAGCCGGAGGAGCCTGAGGCCGAATCCCCGCCGTCTCCTGACCCGGTTGCCGAGGCTCCCTCCGAACCGGCCGTCAGCCCGGCCCCGCCGCCGGTTGCCCCGGAGCCCCGCCGTCTTGGCGCGTTGCCTCATGCCGGGCCGGCCGTGCGACGTTTCGCGCGCGAACTCGGTGTGGACCTGGAGCAGGTCTCCGGCAGCGGGCGCAAAGGCCGGATTACGCGCGAGGATGTCCAGCTCTACGTCAAGGCGATCCTAACCCGGCAGCAGGAGCCGGTGGCCGCCGCCCGCCCGTCTGGCCCGCCGGTGGATGCCGAGCGCTTCGGCCCGACCCGGACCGAGCCGCTGACCCGAATCCAGAGACGCTCCGGAACCAACCTGCAGCGCAACTGGCAACTGGCCCCGCATGTCAGCCAGCACCACAAGGCCGACATCACGGAACTGGATCGATGCCAGCGAGAGTTGCGCGGGCAGAAAGGGTTCGAGTCGCTGACGGTTACGGCTTGCGTGCTTCAGGCCTGCGCCCAGGTGCTGGGGCAGTTTCCTCGCGTCAATGCTTCGCTGAGCGAAGACGGGCGCGAACTGGTGGTACGTGAGTACATTCATATCGGGTTTGCGGCGAACACCGACGAGGGACTGGTCGTCCCGGTGATCCGCGACGCCGACCAGAAATCGATTTCCGTCCTCGCCGGAGAAATTGCCGCCTTGGCCGAACGTGCGCGGACTCAGCAACTGACGGCCGAAGACATGCAGGGAGGCGGTTTTACTCTGTCCAATCTCGGCGGCATCGGGGGCGGGCACTTCACGCCTGTCATCAACCTGCCCCAGGTGGCGGTGCTTGGCATCTCGCGCGCAGTGCGCGAGCCCGTCTGTATCGAGGACCGGGTCGAATCCCGATTGATGATGCCGCTGTCGCTGTCCTACGACCACCGCGTCATCGATGGCGTGGAAGGGGCCCAGTTCGTGATGGCGCTGGCCTCGCTGCTGGAAAATCCCGACCAGTTGGACTGGGGAGAAGGGTGAGTTCATGAAGACGATCGACCTAGTGGTGATCGGTGGCGGCCCCGGCGGCTACAGCGCCGCGTTCCGTGCGTCGGACCTGGGCATGAAGGTGATGCTGGTGGAACGTTTTTCACGGCTCGGCGGCGTGTGCCTGAACGTTGGCTGCATCCCGTCCAAGACTTTATTGCATGCGGCCGGCTTGATCGAGGATGCGGCCGAGTGGCGGGATCGGGGCGTGGTGTTCGACCCGCCCAAGATCGACCTGGATGCATTGCGTGCCTGGAAGGAGCAAGGCGTGTCGCAGCTGGCCGATGGCCTCGGCGCGCTCGCCAAGCGCCGTGAAGTCGAGGTGGTGACCGGTCGGGGGGAGTTCGTGTCCGCACATACCTTGGCGGTCGAGACCGAGGAAGGGAGAGAAGAGGTGCGCTTCGGGCAAGCGGTCATTGCGACGGGATCCCGGCCGATCAAGCTCGGCCTGTTTCCGGATGATGCGCGAATTCTGGACTCCACCTCCGCGTTGGACCTGGCGGAGATTCCGGAGCGGTTGCTGGTAGTGGGGGGCGGTGTCCTGGGCCTGGAGCTGGCCACGGTGTTCCGTGCCCTGGGATCGCAAGTGACCGTGGTGGAGGCGCTGGACCAGGTGATGGGAGAGGCCGACAAGGATGTGGCGCGGGCGTACCTGAAGCGTAATACAGGGCGGTTTGTCGCTGTGCATACAGGGACCCAGGTGCAGAATGCCGAAGCGAAGGATGACGGAATCGCGGTACAGTTCGAAGGCGCGGACCGCCAGTGGGAGGAGTCGTTCGACTCGGTGCTGGTCGCGGTGGGGCGGGCGGCCAATAGCGAGAGTCTGGGACTTGAGAATGCCGGGGTTGCGGTTGGCGAATCCGGCACGATTCCGGCCAACCACCAGCAGCGGACCAACATTCCCCATATCTTCGCCATCGGCGACGTCACGGGTGCGCCGATGCTGGCGCATCGGGCTTCCTACCAGGGCCGGCTCGCGGCGGAAGTCGCGGCGGGCATGAAATCCGCTTACGAGGCGAGGGTGATTCCTTCGGTGGCCTACACCGACCCGGAAGTCGCCTGGGTGGGACTGACTGAACGCGAGGCCAAGGCCCAGGGCATTGCGTACGAGCGAGGCACCTTCCCGTGGGCGGCAAGCGGCCGGGCGGTCGGGACCGCGCGCGTCGAGGGCATGACCAAGTTGCTGTTCGATTCGGAGACGAAGCGCCTCATCGGGGCGGCTGTGGTGGGCGTGCATGCCGGGGAGTTGATTGCGGAAGCGGCGCTGGCGATCGAGACCGGTTGCGAAGCGGAAGACATTGCAGGGACGATCCATCCGCACCCGACATTCTCCGAGACCCTGGCGCAGGCCAGCGAGGTGGTTGAGGGGACGGTAACGGAATTGTTTCTGGGGCGTGGTCGAGGCCAGTAAACGGCTAACGGGTAGTTTTTGAGTTGAAAAGCCTTATGTGAGGTCAATCCGGCGATCTGTGGAGCGATCTCGTTCCATCGAAAAGTCTTCACCAATAAAAGGGGATGAGCGAAAAAAGTCCATTAATTCCGCACCAGTTTGTGCTGGCTTCACAGGTGTTGTAGCGACTGCCCGGGTCTGGTGCTGGGCAACCCGACTTTTCGATTCTTCGCCTGTTAATTGCTTGGCCATTGAGATACTCCGGAAACGTTTCGGATTATATGTTCGTTCCCGCATACATCTGACAACAGAATTGTTGACAACAATCACGTTGTGAAGATACGGGCTGTTATTCCTGCTGCTGGGAGAAAAAATCATTGGGAAGTCCCATTTGTTACACCAGAGGCCATGATGCGAACTAGGCCGGAATCAACAATCGCTTGACATATCAGTCCTTGTTGCCGTTTTCTTCAGAATCTAGTTGCCAACCATCTGATCCATGAGGATTCTTTGACAAAGTTGTTCTAGGCTGCGAAAGATCACCCGAACCAGGTTTTGCCACAGATTCAGCAACTCTGATGTTTCTAGCTGAAGCTTGTTTGCCGATAGCCGGAGGGGGAGAAATCCAAGGCCGTAGATGTTGGCCAATTCGTTCGTAGAATTCCGGCACCAGTTTTTCGATGTCTTCGATGAAATTCCGGCGTTTTGAGAATCGGCCCGCAAGGTATTTGTTTACGATGATTTCAAATCTTGCTGGAACAGCTCCAGCCTTTCCATTTTCAAGGCACTTCGGGTTGGCTCGTATATCCGACAATGTCGCTTGGGTGGGTATCCTGCCTCTGGGCCAAAAGGCCCTGATGATGACATCATCACCTTCAATATTTTTCAGTTGTCGGACTAGCCAGTTAATTCGCCCACTTGCTTTTGCCCTATGACCTGGAGCGTCTAATTCCATTGAGCATGAAATCGTTCGACGTTGCAGATTTACAGCCACATCAAGATTACTCGCGGCCCGCGGCACGACGAAAGTAGAGCGAAGTTCTTGAGAAGAGACTAGCGATTCACTTGCTTCGCGTAACCGCACTCCAGGATCATCTTGGTGTTTGCGGGGGATGCGAAGGCTAATGTGTTCGCCAACACACCGACTGAGTATCAGGCAAATGTCTCGTTCTTCTTGATGCCAACTTGCAATGGTGTTTTCGATTTCAGGCGTGGTTCTGGCGAATTTCCGTCCATCGCGAATCCCGATGATGAGATCTCTCCACTCAGGATTCATCTGATCAAAGCGTTTAACCCCGGAATTCGAATGTTCAAAATAACGCACCATCTCTCTGAGAATGTACACCTGATCGGGATCCAAATTCTCGGCGTCTTTCAGAGTCAACAGTGCCTGAGTGAGTATGCTGGTCCACGACAGGTGAAGGAACTGGCAAGATTTTGTGAATTTTTTAGAGATTGGATATGGAACATGCGCTGGCAAGGCAACCAATTGGTTCGATAGAGTGATTACTGCATCAATACCGTATGCGCGAGCCGTCTCTGCGTATCGGACTATTTGCTCTTCGCTAATTTTCGAGTTATCAGTTTTGGCTTCTAGAAGTGCGGTCCATTGGCTATTGCGTGTTGACAGTCTCAATATTCCATCCGGCCGGTTTCCGTCACTTCCGTCAGTTGCTGGAAACTTGACTTCCGTGTAACTGGAAATTTTGGAAGTCTTCTTCACTCGAACAGCACAAGGCTTCAAAATCTGTTCGGCAAATGGGCGTATCACAGATAAAGTTGCTAGAAGGATGGATACAGCTCGTTCCTCTTTACGCGAATCGGCAACGGTCGGGATAAGTCTGGCACGGCAGGCATTTTCTAGGATTTCGTCGAGAGAGTTCATGGATATTAGGCCCCCGGAAGAACTAAGTTTCAATTTCTGGGCACTTGCAGGCACAGGATTGTAGCCTATGGTGGCTAATAGAAAAGTCTACTCTTCCGCCTTTACGATATACTTTCCGCGCCTCTTTAGTTATACGGTTTTTCAGTGCCTGTCGTTACACTCCCTGACGGCTCCGCCCGCGAGTTTGCTCAGCCGGTCTCGGTGATGCAGATCGCCGAGGACATCGGGCCGGGTCTCGCCAAGGCGGCATTGGCCGGCCGGGTCGACGGGCGGTTGGTGGATGCCTGTGTCGAAGTAGAGCAGGATGCCGAAGTTTCCATCATCACCAGTCGCGACGAAGAAGGCGTCGAGATCCTGCGGCATTCGCTGGCGCACATGCTGGGCCAGGCGGTCAAACAGTTGTACCCGGACGCCCAGATGGCGGTCGGCCCAGTCATCAAGGACGGGTTCTACTACGACATCGCCCGCGAGGAATCCTTCACCGAGGAAGACCTTGAGAAAATCGAGGCCAAGGTGCAGGAACTGATCACGCAGGACTACGACGTGTTGCGCGAGGTGGTGACCCGCGAGCGCGCCCGCGAGGTGTTCGAGGAACGCGGCGAGACCTACAAGGTGCAGATCGTCGACGAGATCCCGGAAGGCGAGGAGATCGCGTTGTACCACCACCAGGAATACGTGGACATGTGCCGCGGTCCGCACGTTCCGAACACTCGCCACCTGCGGGCGTTCAAGTTGACCAAGCTGGCAGGCGCCTATTGGCGGGGCGACTCACGCAACGAAATGCTGCAGCGCATCTACGGCACCGCCTGGGCGGACGCCAAGCAGCTGCGGGCCTACCTCCACCGGCTGGAGGAGGCGCAGAAGCGCGATCACCGCAAACTCGCGCGTGCGATGGACCTGTGCCATTTCCAGGAAGAAGCGCCGGGCATGGTGTTCTGGCATGCCAACGGCTGGACCCTGTACCGCCAGTTGGAGAGCTATATCCGCGAACGTCTGGACCAGGCAGGCTACCAGGAAGTGCACACGCCGCAGATCCTGGACCGCACCCTGTGGGAGCGTTCCGGGCACTGGGACAAGTTCGGCGAGATGATCTTCACCACCGAGTCCGAGAATCGCGAGTACGCAGTCAAGCCGATGAACTGCCCGGGCCACGTGCAGTTGTTCAACCAGGGACTCAAGAGTTACCGGGACTTGCCGCTGCGCATGGCCGAATTCGGCACCGTGCACCGCAACGAGCCGTCCGGCACCCTGCACGGGCTGATGCGCGTGCGCCGCTTCGTGCAGGACGATGCACATATCTTCTGCACGCCATCGCAATTGCAGGACGAGATTGCGGACCTGATCGAACTGACGCGCACGACCTACCGCGATTTCGGGTTCGAAGACATCATCCTGGGCCTGTCGACCCGGCCCGACCGGAGGATTGGCGAGGATGCCCTGTGGGATCGGGCCGAGAAGGCACTGGATGAGGCGATGACCGCCACCGGCCTGGAATTCGCCGTGCATCCAGGCGAGGGCGCGTTCTACGGGCCGAAGATCGAGTTCACCCTGACCGATTGCATCGGGCGCGAGTGGCAGTGCGGCACGATCCAGCTGGATTTCTCCATGCCGGACCGGCTGGGTGCGCGGTACGTGGACGAGCACAGCGAGAAGGTGGTCCCGGTCATGATCCATCGCGCCATCTTCGGCTCGTTGGAGCGATTCATCGGAATCCTGGTCGAACACTACGCCGGGGACCTGCCGTTGTGGCTAGCGCCGTGCCAGGCGGTGGTGCTGAACATCACCGACGCCCAGGCCGACTATGCCGGGGAGGTGATGGCGCGGCTGCAGGCGGCCGGAGTGCGGGTGCACAGCGACCTGAGGAACGAGAAAATCTCCTTTAAAATACGCGAACACACGCTCGCGCACGTCCCGTATCTGCTGGTAGTGGGCGATCGGGAGCGGGAAAACCAGGAAGTCGCAGTGCGCGCGCGGGATGGCACGGACCTTGGCCCGGTGCCGCTGGATGAACTGGCTGAGCGGTTTGCTGTTACAATTCGCGCTCGCCGATCAAATCTGATGGAGGATTGAGTATCAGCGCAGAGAAAGAGATTCGCCTCAATGAGGACATCAACGTACCGCGCGTGCGGCTGATCGACCATGGCGGCATCAATCGGGGTGTCATGGGCCTGCGCGAGGCCCGGCAACTGGCCACCGATGCCGAAATGGACCTGGTCGAGATTTCCCCCAACACCGAGCCGCCCGTGTGCAAGGTCATGGATTACGGGAAATTTTGCTTCGAACGCAAGAAGAAGGCACAACAAGCCCGCAAGAAGCAGAAGCAGATCCAGATCAAGGAAGTCAAATTCCGGCCCGGCACCGAGGAAGGCGACTATCAGGTCAAGCTTCGCAACCTGGTACGCTTCCTGACCGATGGAGACAAGACCAAGGTGACGGTCCGCTTCCGTGGGCGGGAGTTACATCACCGCGAACTGGGCGAGCGCAAGCTCAGCCGAATCGAGGACGATCTCAAGGAATACGGCGAAATCGAGCAGCATCCGAAAATGGAAGGCCGCCAGATGGTGATGGTGATCGCACCTCGCCGCCGCTGATTCTGCCACTGACTCACCGAACAACGATCATGCCCAAGCTCAAGACCAACCGGGGTGCGGCCAAGCGGTTTCGCAAGACGGCCAGCGGCAAGTTCAAGTGCCGCCAGTCGCACCGCAACCACATCCTGACCAAGAAGAGCACCAAGCGCAAGCGCACCTTGCGCTCGCCGGACCACCTCGACGCTGCGGACGCCGCTCTGGCGCGGCGGATGCTGCCTTACGCCTGACCGACCATGTCCCGAGTGAAACGCGGCGTCACCACGCACGCCCGCCACCGCAAGGTGCGGCGGCAGGCGCGTGGCTACTACGGTGCGCGCAGCCGGACGTTCCGTTCCGCCAACCAGGCGGTGATCCGTGCCGGGCAGTACGCCTACCGCGACCGCCGGGCGCGTAAGCAGGACTTCCGCCGGCTGTGGATCGTACGCATCAACGCGGCGGCCCGGATATGCGGCCTGTCGTACAGCCGCCTGATGCACGGCCTGGCTCAGGCGGAAATCGAGATCGACCGCAAGATGCTGGCAGACCTCGCGATGAACGAGTTCGACACCTTTGCGCAGTTGGCGGATCAGGCCAAGGCCCGGTTGTCCGCAAGTTCCTGATACGATTGCGCACGGTCCTGTACCATGCCGCAATTCGAATCCCTGCAACGTGAAGCCGATGCCGCCATCGGTGCGGCGTCCGATACCTCCGAACTGGAACGCCTGAGGGTTGCCTACCTGGGCCGCAAGGGGCGGGTCACCGGAGCCTTGCGCGGGCTCAAGGACCTTCCCGACGACCAGCGCCCGGCGGCCGGTGCCGAGATCCAGGCAGTCCGCGCCCACATCGAGCAGGCCCTTGCCGCCCGCGGCGAGACACTGGCCGAGGCCGAGACACAGGCCCAGGTCATGGCCGAACAACTGGACGTCACCCTGGCCGGGCGCACGCTCCCGCCTGGAGCCCGACACCCCACCATTCTGACCCTGCAGCGCATCTGCGACTGGTTCACGCACTTCGGCTACGGCGTCAATTACGGTCCGGAAATCGAGGACGACTATCACAACTTCGAGGCGCTCAACATCCCGCCGCTGCATCCGGCGCGCGCCATGCACGACACGTTCTATTTCGGCGACGGCCGCCTGCTGCGCACGCACACCTCTCCGGTGCAGGTACGCACCATGAGTGTCAACGAGCCGCCGATCCGGATCATCGCCCCCGGCCGCGTGTACCGTTGCGACTCGGATCCAACCCACAGCCCCATGTTCCATCAGGTCGAGGGTCTGTGCATCGAGGAGAACGTCAGCATGGCCGACCTGAAGGGCGCGCTCACGGCGTTCCTCAGGGCCTTCTTCGAGGACAGCGAGATCGAGACCCGGTTCCGGACCTCCTACTTCCCGTTCACCGAACCGTCGGCGGAGGTGGATGTCCGTCGCGCAGGCGGCGATTGGTTGGAGGTGCTGGGGTGCGGCATGGTGCACCCGGCGGTTCTGGAGGGGGGCGGCATCGATCCGGAGTTGTACACCGGCTTCGCGTTCGGCATGGGCGTGGAGCGGTTGGCAATGCTGTACTACGGGATTGACGACCTGCGGGTCATGTTCGCCAACGACCTGCGCTTCCTGGGCCAGTTCGGGGGAACCGCCCAATGAAATGCGACCTGGCCTGGCTGTCCAAGTGGGTGACGAAACTGCCGCCCGCTGAAGATCTGGCGCGGCGGTTGACCATGGCCGGACTGGAGGTGGACGATCAGCGCGATCAGGTCCTGGAACTGGAGTTGACGCCGAACCGCGGCGACTGCCTGAGCATTCGCGGCTTGGCCCGCGAGGTGTCGGCGCTGACCGGCGCGGACCTGCAAGAGCCGTTCGACCCCGAGGATGTTCCGAGCGCGTTGAAGGGCAAGCCGCGCCTCGGCAAGATCGACATCGAGGCCTGTCCCTATTACAGCCTACGCCTGATCGAGGGGATCGACCCGCAGGCGAAAACGCCGCAGTGGATGCTGGACCGTCTGGAACGTTCCGGCATCCGGGCACACCACCTGCTGGTGGATGCCACCAACTACGTCATGCTGGAGCTGGGCCAGCCGCTGCACGCCTTCGATGCGGACGCGGTGTCGGGCGACGTCTCGGTGCGCTGGGCGCAGGCGCAGGAGATGATTCGCGCGCTGGACGACGCGCAGTTGATGCTGGATCCGGACATGCTGGTGATCGCGGTGGATGAGCACCCGATCGCCGTGGCCGGGATAATCGGTGGTGCCGCCTCCGCGGTGGGCGAGCAAACCACCCGGATTCTCCTGGAATCGGCGCACTTCGCGCCGGAGGCGATCACGGGACGAGCCCGCCGGCTGAAACTGCACACGGAGTCCTCGCGCCGCTTCGAGCGGGGCGTGGATCCTCGGCTCCCGTTGCGCGCCGCGCAGCGGGCCACCGAACTCATCCTGAAATACGCCGGTGGACGGGCGTCCAAAGTGGCGCATGCGGGGCGGCTGTCCCCGGAGTACCGGCCGGACCGGATCCGTCTGCGTGCGTCGCGCCTGGCGAAGTGCCTGGCGGTCGAGGTGGAAGAAGCGGAGGTGGACCGGATCCTGCGGGCGCTTGGCTGCCGGGTCAAGCAGGGCTCCAGGCAATGGCAGGTATCCGCGCCGAGCTGGCGCTTCGACCTGGCGATCGAGGAGGACCTGATCGAGGAAGTCGCGCGCGTGCACGGCTACGACCGGATCGAGCCGGCCCGGGTTCCGCTGCGGGGGGGTTGGGAGATCCCGCCGCAGCCGTGGGCGAGGCAACTCGAGCACTGCCAGTCGCGGCTGGTGGAATGCGGCTACTCGGAAGCCGTGACCTATAGTTTCACCGAGGAGAAACTGGAACAGATATTCGCGCCCAAGTCCAAGCCGTGGCGTCTGCTCAATCCGATTTCGAAAGATCAGGCGGTCATGCGCTCGACGCTGGTCCCGAGCCTGCTGCGGGCGGCGCAGTACAACCTCAACCGGCAACAAGCCGGCGTCCGGCTGTTCGAGACGGCCAAGGTGTTCGCCCGGGATGGCGAGGACGTGCGCGAGACCTGGGTGCTCGGCGGCGTGGCCTGCGGCATGGCGCATCCGCTGCAGTGGGGAGCGGCGGCACGCCCGGTGGATTTTTATGACGTCAAGGGTGACTTGGAAAGCCTGTTGCAGGGCTGGTCCGACTCGCTGGCATTCTCGCCGGCAGATCATCCGGCGCTGCATCCGGGGCAGACCGCCTGCGTGAGCCTGGGTGAGAAGAAGATCGGGCTCTTGGGTGCGTTGCACCCGAGCCTGCATGCTGAGTTCGATCTCGGAGGCCCGGCGTTCGTGTTCGAATTGGAATTGGAGTCCTGGAGCAAATTCCCGACATTGCGCTTCTCGTCCTGGTCGGAATACCCGACGATGGCACGCGACCTGAACGTGGTCGTGGCCGAAGACACGCCCGCGTCGGCGGTGGAGGACTGTGTACGATCACTCGGCATCGAGTCGTTGCAGGAGGTGGCCGTATTCGACGTATATCGTGGGAAAGGGCTGGAACCGGAGCATAAAAGCCTCGCATTGCATTTGATATTCCAGAGTTTTTCGGGTACATTAAAGGATGGGGAGGTTGACGGATACCTTGAACAGGTGATCGCGCAACTCGCGAAACTTCTGGGGGCAGAGACTCGGCAATGGGCAAAACCCTGACCAAAACCGATCTGGCTGCCCGCCTGGTCGATCAGATAGGCCTCAACCGGGCGGAGTCCCGCGAACTGGTGGATGCCTTGCTGAACGAGATCAGCGCAGCGCTGTGCGCCGGCGAGGACGTCCGCCTGTGGGGCTTCGGCAATTTCATCCTGCGCGACAAGGCGGCACGGCCAGGCCGCAATCCGCGCAACGGCGAGGAGACGATCATCGTCCCCCGGCGCGTGGTGACCTTCCGCCCTGGACAGAAGTTGCGCAAGCAAGTGGAAGGCCATGAATGAAAACGGCCAGGGCGATTTAGCCGTCCTGCCGAACAAGCGGTATTTCACGATCGGGGAAGTCAGCGACCTGTGCCAGGTCAAGGACCATGTATTGCGGTACTGGGAGAAGGAGATTCCGGCGCTGAACCCGAAACGCCGGCGAGGACGGCGGTACTATCAACGCGAGGATGTGTATCTGATTCGTGAGATTCGGGCCCTGATGCAGGAAGGCTATACGCTGGAAGGGGCCCGGCAGAAGCTCCAGGGGCGATCTTCGGTTCCGCAGGACACGCCGCAGACTCAGGCCATTCGGCAGGCGGTGGCGGAACTCGAGCGGGTCGTCGAGATGCTCAAGGAGTAGTGTGGGTGTTGGCAAGGCCGGGCGGGAGCGAGCTCCTGCGGCATACGGATATGGGACGGGGTGTGGCGCAGTCTGGTAGCGCACCGCAATGGGGTTGCGGGGGTCGGAGGTTCGAATCCTCTCACCCCGACCAGTCCTGCCGCGAAGACCCGATGCAGGCCTGACCATGTCCTGGGACCTGGAATTGATCCTGGTGGTGGCCACCGCGGTCACCGGCCTGATCCACTACGGCTATTCCCTGTGGCACCGCCTGCGGCGCCAGGCACCGCCGGCGCACCGGTTCTGGCTCGCCGAATGGTCGCACGCGCTGTTCCCGGTGCTGTTGCTGGTGCTGGTGCTGCGCACCTTCGTGGTGGAGCCGTTCCGGATCCCCTCCGGCTCCATGATGCCGACGCTGTTGGTCGGCGACCTGATCCTGGTCAACAAGTACAGCTACGGCCTCAGGCTTCCGGTGTGGCACACCCGCATCCTGGAGGTCGGCCAGCCCGAGCGGGGCGACGTGGTGGTGTTCCGCTTTCCGAAGAATCCCAATCTGGACTACATCAAGCGGGTGGTGGCGCTGCCGGAGGACGAGGTGGTCTACACCGGGAAGCAGTTGAGGGTGAACGGGCGGGTCTATCCCCAGGAGAACCCCCGCCCGTTCCTCGACGAACTCACCGGCCTGCCGCGCCCGCACCACACGCAGTACACGGAAAGCATCCGCGGGCGCCGGCACGACATCCTTCGCGACTCCCTGTACGAGGGCGTTGCCCGCACCTTCACGGTGCCGCCGGGCCACTACCTGGTGATGGGCGACAACCGCGACCACAGCAGCGACAGCCGGGTCTGGGGATTCGTGCCGGAGGATCATCTGGTGGGGCGGGCGTTCCTGGTCTGGATGAACCTCGACTTCCTGCTGGCGTCGCTGGTCCACTCCGAGGTCTCGCTGATCTCCCGCCTCGGCAAGATCCAGTGAATCGCTGAATGGCGCAGATCGAGGACTGGCTGCCGAAGGCGGTGCTGGACAGCCCCGAATACCGGACCGCCCGTACGCACCGCAGTACCGGTTCGCCGCACAACGAGCGGCAGGAATTCCTGGGGGACGCGCTGCTCGACCTGGTGATCTCGGAGTTCCTGTACCGGCGCTTCCCGGACCTCCCGGAGGGGGACCTGACCCGCCTGCGCGCGCACCTGGTCTGCCGGACCATGCTGGCCCGGCTGGCGGAGTCGGCCGAACTGGGCCAGGTACTGATCGCAGAAGCCCCGCCGTCGACCCACCCGCGCGCCCGGCGCGCGATGGAGGGAAACGCGCTGGAGGCGGTGATCGCGGCGGTCTACGAAGTCGGCGGCATCGAGGAGGCGCGCACGTTCATCCACCGCCTGTACGGCCGGATCCTGGAGGAGTTGCCGTCCCCGGAGTCCCTGCGCAGCGCCAAGAACTCCCTGCAGGAATTACTGCAGGCAAGGGGCCGCGAGCGCGCCCGCTACACACTGCTCAAGGAACGCCCGCAAGAGTCCCCGCGCTTCGAGGTGCTGTGCGCAGTTGAGGATCCCGAGGTGCGGGCCAAGGGCACGGGCGACCGCATCCGCGAGGCGGAGCAGAACGCGGCGGAGGCCGCACTCGCCGAAATCCGGAGTCGGCGGCCCGAATGGACACCATGACCCGCTGCGGCTTCGTGGCGTTTTGCGGCAAGCCCAACGTCGGCAAGTCGACGCTGTTCAACCGCCTGCTGGAGCGGCCGCTGTCCGCCGCCACCGGCAAGCCGCAGACCACCCGGCACAACATCAAGGGCATCCTGACCGAGCAGCGCAACCAGTTCGTGTTCGTGGATACGCCCGGCATCCACTCCGGCCGGGCCCGGGCGCTTTCGCAGCTGCTCAACGCCAACGCCTTCGACGCGATGAGCCAGGTGGACGTGGCGATGCTGGTGGTGGAGGTCGGGGTCTGGAACGCGCGCGACGAGAAGGTCCTGGACGAATTGCGCGAGGTGAAGATCCCCGTCATGCTGTGCGCCAACAAGATCGACCGGCTTCCCGACCAGGCACTGATCCTGCCGTATTTTGCGCAGTTGGCTGAACACGAGTTTCTCGAGTACATCCCGGTCAGCGCGCGCACCGGGGAAGGGTGCGCGGTTCTCAAGGAAAACCTGGCGAAGTACATCCCGGAGCGGGAGCACCTGTTCGAGGCGGACGCATTGACGGACCGCCACGAGCGGTTTTTCGCGGAGGAGTTGATTCGGGAGCAGTTGCTGGTCCAGCTGGACAAGGAGTTGCCCTACGCCATGCATGTCCAGGTGACCGGCTTCCAGCACCAGGAGGAACGGGTGCACATCTCGGCGCAGATTTTGGTGGAGCGCGAATCGCAGCGCAAGATCCTGCTTGGGAAAAACGGTGCGCGTATCGGTGCCGTCGGGCGCGCGGCGCGGCTGCGCATGACCGATCTCCTGGACCTGCCGGTGGTCCTGAAACTGCACGTCAAGGTGCAGCCGAACTGGCAGCGGGACCCGAACATTCTGGCCAGCTACCGCGGGGGCGTTTGATGCGGCAGGACGAGATGATCCCGGCGTACGTGATCCAGGTTCGCCCCTGGCGCGAGACCAGCCTGCTGTACAAGGTGATTGCGCACCATCATGGCCGGATCAGCCTGATCCATCGCGGGGCGCGCAACAGCCGCCGCGACCGGCCGTTGCCGACGCTGACCCCGGTGCGGGTGTCCTGGGGCGGGCGCGGCAGCCTGTACACCCTGCGTCATGCCGAGGTGGATGGCCGGATGACGGTGCGGGACCCGCAACGACAGGTCTATGCCCTGTACATCAACGAAATCGTCAGCTACCTGTTGCCGGACGATCGCTATTCGGACGAGATCTACCCGCTGTATGACGAGGCGCTGGCCAGCCTGGACGGTGCTTCGGATCCGGAGTTCGTATTGCGCGGCGTCGAGATGGATCTACTGCAACTGGCCGGGCACCCGCTGCAGTTGGATCACACCGAGCAGGGGAAGGTCGAGCCGGGCCGGTACTACCGCTACCACCCGGGAGCCGGGCCGGTGGAGTTGCCGGAGGGTGAGACGACCGACGGGATCAGCGGGCAGACTCTGTTGGCCCTGCAGGGGCGGGAAGAGATGGACGAGCGCACGAGGCGCGAGGCGCGCCGCCTGATGCGGCAGGTGCTGGATTACTACATCGCGCCGCGCGTGATCCGGTCGCGGAGCATCATGCAGGCGCTGGCGGGCTGACTTTCCGAGACGTTCGCGCGGTGCCAGAACTGCGGCAATCCGGGGAGTTCCCAGGAACGTTTAACGTGGTAGAGTGTTCCTAGCAATAACTATTCCGCAGTACCGTGACGAACGTACGATTGGGCGTGAATATTGACCACATAGCGACCCTGCGCCAGCAGCGCCATACGGACTATCCGGACCTGAACGAGGCGATCCACCGGGCGGAGGCGGCCGGGGCGGACGGCATCACCATGCACCTGCGCGAGGATCGGCGGCATGTCCAGCTGGAGGACGTGGAACAGGCGCGCCGGCAGGTGCGCGGGACCCTGAACCTGGAGATGGCCGCGACCGAGGAGATGCTGGACATCGCGGAGCGTATCCGACCGGACTACTGCTGCCTCGTGCCCGAGCGGCGCGAGGAGCTCACCACCGAAGGAGGGCTGGACGTCGTGGGGGGCGCGGACCGGATCCGGGAAGCCTGCACGCGGCTGAAGAAGGCGGGAATCCGGGTATCGCTGTTCGTCGAGCCGGCGCGCGAGGTCATGGATGCGGCGGTTGAATTGGGCGCGTCCATCGTGGAGTTGCACACCGGCCCCTATGCCAACGCGGCGGAGCCGGAGGCGCGCGAGGTGGAACTTGAGCGGCTCGCCTCCGTCACCCAGTACGCGCGCGAGCGGCTGACGGTCAATGCCGGCCACGGCCTGCACCGCGACAATGTCGGCCCGGTCGCGTCGATCCCGGGGATGAACGAACTCAACATCGGCCACGCCATCGTCTGCCGGGCGGTGATGGTGGGCCTGGAAGCGGCCGTGCGCGAGGTGCGCGAGGCCATGGAGGCAACATGAGGGAATACCCGACCATCGAATCCTGCATCGGCAACACGTCGCTGGTCCGCCTGCAGCGCATGGCGCCCGAGGAGGTCACGGTGCTGGCCAAGCTGGAGGGGGACAACCCGGCCGGCTCGGTCAAGGACCGCCCTGCGATCAACATGATCAACGCCGCCGAGGCGCGCGGGGACATCCATCCCGGCGACACCCTGGTCGAGGCCACCAGCGGCAACACCGGGATCGCGCTGGCACTGGCGGCGGCGATCCGCGGCTACCGGATGATCCTGGTCATGCCGGAGAACATGAGCCTGGAGCGGCGCCAGACCATGGCGGCGTACGGTGCCGAGCTGATCCTGGTCACCGAGGCCGAGGGCATGGAGGGTGCGCGCGACCGGGCGCTGGAGATGAACCGCGCAGGCGAGGCGTACATCCTGAACCAGTTCGACAACCCGGACAACTCGGAGTCTCACTACCGGGGCACCGGCCCGGAGCTGTGGCGGGAGACCGGCGGCGAGCTGACGCATTTCCTTTCTTCCATGGGCACCACCGGGACCATCAGCGGGGCCGGGCGCTACCTGAAGGAGCAGAACCCCGAGATCGAGGTGATCGGCGTGCAGCCGGCGGACGGCTCCGCCATCCCGGGCATCCGCCGCTGGGCGGAGGAGTACGTGCCGAAGATCCTGGAGCGGGAGGTGGTCGATCGGGAGATCGACGTCACGCGCACGGATGCGGAGGACACCATGCGCGAGATGGCCAAGCGGGAGGGAATCTTTGCCGGGATCTCGTCGGGCGGTTGCATGCACGCAGGATTGCAGGTCGCGGCGGAGGCCGCGCCGGGATCGGTGATCGCTGTCATCGTGTGCGATCGCGGCGATCGCTACCTGTCCTCGGGGGTGTACCCGTCGTGATCGGGGACGTGCTGGCGTTCGATATCGAGACCGTTCCGGACGCGGAGCTGGGCCGGCGGATTTACGGCCTGACTGACGACATTCCCGACGAGGACGTGGTGCGCGCCATGGAGCAACTGCGCATGCAGAAGACCGGCGGGCACCTGTTCCAGCCGCTTTACCTGCAGAAGGTGGTCTGCATCTCGGTGGTGTACCACACGGAATCGGTGCTGGTCGCGAAGTCCCTGGAGGACATCGAGGCGGACGAGCGCACGATCATCCACAACTTCTTCGACGGCATCGAGCGTGCCGCCCCGCGGCTGGTGACCTGGAACGGCAACGGTTTCGATCTCGCGGTGCTGAACTACCGGGCCATGTACCACGGGATCTCCGCGCCGCGCTACTGGGAGACGGGAGACAACGAGCGGGAGTTCCGCTACAACAACTACATCAGCCGCTACCACGAGCGGCACCTGGACCTGATGGACGTACTGTCGCGCTACAACCCTCGCGCCTCGGCCGGGTTGGACGACTTCGCGACCATGCTGGGCTTCCCCGGCAAGCCGGAAGGGATGTCGGGCGGCGAGGTGTGGCCGGCCTACCGGGAGGGGCGGCTGGCCGAGATCCGCGAGTACTGCGAGACCGACGCGCTCAGCACCTACCTGGTGTTCCTGCGCTTCGAATTCTTTCGCGGCAACCTGCTGCGGGAAGAGTACATTGAGCTATGCGACCAGTTGCAGTCCTACCTGGAGGAGGAGGACAAGGATCATTTCCGCGATTTCCTGGCGCGGTGGGACCGCGCGGGCGATCCGGTCAGCTAGGCCTCAGTCCAGCAGTTTTTCGATGATGGCGAGGTACACCTCGGCCAGCCGGTCGAGGTCCTCGACGGCGACGTGCTCGTCGATCTTGTGGATGCTGCGGTTGATCGGCCCGAACTCGACCACTTCGGCGCCGGTCGGGCGGATGAACCGTCCGTCCGAGGTGCCGCCCTCGGTACTGAGTTCCGCATCCGTCCCCAGCACTTCCGACACGGCGTCCTGGCAGGTCCGACTCAGGGTGCCGGGCGGCGTGCGGTAGGGCAGGCTCGCTTCCTGCCACTCGACCTGGCAGTCGAGGCCGGCATTCTCAAGAATTCCGGTAATCCGCTCGCGCAGTTGTTCGGCGGTGACTTCCGTCGAGTAGCGCAGGTTGAAGTCTGCGGTCAACCCGCCCGGGACGACGTTGGCGGCGCCGCAACCGCTGTTGAGGTTGGAGACCTGGAACTGGGTGGGTTGAAAGTCCTCGTTGCCCTCGTCCCAAATGGTTCCGGTCAGTTCCAGCAGGACGGGCGCGAAGCGGTGGATCGGGTTGTCGCACAGGGCCGGGTAGGCGATGTGGCCTTGGATGCCGCGCACCGCCAGCCGCCCGGACAGCGAGCCGCGGCGACCGTTCTTGATGACGTCGCCGAACCGTTCGCGGCAGCTTGGCTCGCCGACGACGCACCAGGCGGGCACCTCCCCGCGCGCGCGCAGCCGTTCGATCGCGACCCGGGTGCCGTGCACGGCGACGCCCTCCTCGTCGCTGGTCAGCAGTAGGCCGAGGGCGCCGTTGTGGTCGGGCCGCTTCGCGACGTAGCGGGCGCAGGCGACGGCCATCGCGGCGACGCCGCCCTTCATGTCGGCCGCGCCGCGGCCGTACAGGAGCCCGTCGCGGAGGGTCGGGCTGAAGGGGTCGCTGCTCCACTGCTCGAGCGGGCCGGTCGGTACGACGTCGGTGTGTCCGGCGAACATCAGCAGCGGTTCGCCTTCGCCGTGGCGCAGCCACAGGTTTTGCACGTCTGCGGACGGCATGGGTTCGGCGGTGAACCCGTGGGGCGCCAGGTGTTCGGCGATGAGCGCTTGGCAGCCCGCGTCTTCCGGGGTGACCGACGGGCGTTCGATCAGCGTGCAGGCGAGGTCCAGGACGTCCGACATGCTATTGCTCCAGCGCCTGCGACCACGCCGCTTCGTCGAAGCCCGCGCGCAATGCGCCGTCGATATCGAGCAACGGGCGCTTCAGCAGGGTCGGATGGGCCAAAAGAAGGTCGACGGCGGCCGTATTGGTCAGACCGGTTCGCTGGTTCTCCGGCAACTGCCGCCAGGTCGTGGAGCGGCGGTTCAGCAGCGTGTCCATGCCGAGCCGGGCGATCCAGCCTTCCAGTTGGGCGCGCGTCAGCCCGTCCGCCCGGGTGTCGTGAAAGCGGTAGTCGACGGCCTGCCGGTCCAGCCACTTGCGTGCTGCCCGGACCCGGTCGCAGTTGGGGATGCCATAGACGGTCACCATGATCAACCGTCGGCGGCTTCGCGCAGGAGGGCGTTGATGCCGACCTTGCTGCGGGTCTTCTGGTCGACCTGCTTGACGATGACCGCGCAGGCCAGGCTGTAGCGTCCGTCGGAGGCGGGCAGGGAGCCCGGCACGACCACGGCGCCGGCGGGAACCCGCCCGTAGGAGACTTCGTCCCGCGTGCGGTCGTAAATGCGGGTGCTTTGTCCGATGAACACGCCCATGGAGATGACCGCGCCCTGTTCGACGATCACGCCCTCGACGATTTCCGAGCGGGCGCCGATGAAGCAGTCGTCCTCGATGATGGTGGGGGCGGCCTGCAGCGGCTCCAGCACGCCGCCGATGCCGACGCCGCCCGAGAGGTGCACGTTCTTGCCGATCTGGGCGCACGAGCCGACGGTCGCCCAGGTGTCGACCATGGTGCCGGAGTCGACGTAGGCCCCGATGTTCACGAAGCTCGGCATCAGCACGACGCCGGGGGCGATGAAGCTGCCGAAGCGCGCGGTCGCCGGAGGCACGATGCGGACTCCACCGCGGTCCAGTTCCTCCGCGCTGCCCAAGGCGAAGCGGCCCGCCACCTTGTCGCGATAGCGGGTATGCCCGCCGTCGATGATCTCGTTGTCGGTGATGCAGAACGAGAGAAGCACGGCCTTCTTGAGCCACTCGTGCACGATCCAGCCGCTGTCGGCGGGCTCGGCGACCCTCAGGCGGCCGTCGTTGAGGCCCTGCAGGGCTTCCTGCATGGCGCCGCGGACGGGCCCGGGGGCGGAGTCCGGGGTCAGTTGCGCGCGCTCTTCGAACGCCTGCTCGATGGTGGACTGGAGACTCATGGGAGAGACCCGGATAAAAGCATGGCGCGTATGTTAACAGGAAGCCGCGCCGGAGGTTCCGGCGGGCGGTGTCGATCGTTTATTCGCGCAGGGCGGCGCCGAGCTGTTCGATGTGCTGGTGCAGGGTGTCGGCGATCCGCTTTTGCATTTCGGGGTCCCGGATCGGGCGGGCGTCGGCGTCGGTGACGCTGAACACGTCCTGCGCTTGCGCGCCCAGGGTCGTGATCCGCGCTTGGGTGATCCGCACCTGGCACAGGTCGAGGGCCCGGCTGACGGTCCACAGCAGGCCGGGATGGTCGGAGGTCGAGAGGTTGATCCGGGTCTCGGGCGGGGTCTCGCGTTGAACGAATTCGATTTCGGTCGGGAGGTCGAAGTGCCGGATCCGCCGCTTCGGCTGGCGCAGCACCGGACGGTCGAACTCCCCCGGCGACCGGGTCACGTTCTGCAGGGTCTCGCGCAGTTCCTCCAGTGCGTAGCGTTTGCTGATCGGCTGGCCCTCGGCGTCGGTCACCAGGAAGGTCTGCAGGATGTTGTGGTCGCGGGTCTCGGTGATGCGTGCGTACAGCACGTTCGCGCCGAGCCGGGCCAGTGCCGCGGTGAGAGGGACGAACATGCGCTCGTGGCTCTCGCCGTAGACCAGCACTTCCGTGCAGTGGTACTCTCCCTGGTGACGCACAAACACCTGGGTCGGGGTCTCGGGGCTGCGACTGGCGATGCATTCGGTCTGCCAGGCCAGTTCGTCGTCGGTGTAGTGCAGGAGGTCGCTGTCCGGCAGGGAATCCCAGAACTGCTGGCAGGCGTCCGGGTCGCCGTGGGAGATTTTCGCGAGCGCCGAAGTCTTCAGGTCGAGGATCTGCCGGGCCGCGTCGACTGGCTCGTCCAGCCCGCGCCGCAGCTGCTGGTCGGTCGCGGTGTACAACTGGTACAGGAGCGCTTCGCGCCAAGGCGTCCACAGTGAGGGATTGGTGCCGCGAAGGTCGGCGACGGTCAGCAGGAACAGGCCGCGCAGGCGGACCCCGTTGCCGGCCAGCATCGCGAACCCGCGCACCACGTCCGGGTCGCTGATGTCGCGTTTCTGAGAGGTTTTCGACATCTTCAGGTGGTGCTCGACCAGCCAGCTGACCATGCCGGCATCGTAGGCGCTCAGGTGGTGATCCAGGCAGAAGTCCCGGGCGAGAGTGCTGCCGAGGTCGGAATGGTCCCCGTCGCGTCCCTTGGCGATGTCGTGGAACAAGGCGGCGAGATACAGCAACTCGGGCTTGGGGAACTGCAGGAACAGCTCGTGGTAGAGCGGGTTCTCGCCTTCCTGGTCCGGCTTGGTGATGTGCCGCAGTTCGGTCAGCACCCGCAGGGTGTGTTCGTCCACCGGATGGATGTGGAACAGGTCGTACTGCATCATGCCGACCACCTTGGCGAAGTCGGGCCAGTACCGGCGCAGGACGCCGTAGCGGTTCATGCGGCGCAGTTCCCGGGCGACGTGCTGGGGCTGGCGCAGGATTTCCATGAACAGGCTCTTGGAGGCCAGCCGATCGCGGAAGGCGCCGTCGATCCGGTGCAGGTTGGCGCGGACCGCCCGGATGGTACGCGCCCGGACGCCCTTGACGTCGGGGTGCTGCTGCAGGAGCAGGAACAACTCCAGCAGGCCCTGCGGATGCCGCTCGAAGACCTTCTCGTTGCGGGCTTCCAGGTAGCCGTCGAGGACCTGGAAGTAGGCGTTCAGGGGCCTCGGGGCATTCCGGCTGGGGGGTTGCAGGCTCTCGCGGTACTGCTGGCTCAGGACTTCGGCAAGGCGGTCGATTTCGCTGGTCGTGCGGTAGAAGTCCTGCATGAACGCTTCGACGGTGTCGTTGACGGTATCGCCACGGTAGCCGAACCGTTCGGCGATCGGGCACTGGTAGTTGAACAGCAGGCGCTCCTCGGCCTGGCCGCTGGCCTCGTGCAGGGCGAAGCGCACCTGCCACAGGAACCTCTGCCCCTCGTGCAGCAGTTCCAGCTCCTGCGGCTCGCAGAAATCCGAGGGGCTTTCGATGTCCTCATGCCGCTTCAGGATCCAGTGGAGGGTCTGGATGTCGCGCAGCCCGCCGGGGCCCTCCTTGATGTTGGGCTCCAAGCGGTAGTTGCTGCCGCCGAACTGCCGATGGCGGGACTGCTGCTCCTCGATCTTGCCGAGGAAGAACTGTTCCTGAGTCCACAGGGGCGCCCGGAACAACCCGATACGGGGAGTCAGGTTGCCCTCCAGGTCGCGGGCCAGCTTGGGGTCTCCGCACAGGGGCCGCATCTCAAGCCAACTGGTCATCAGGGTGATGTCGTCGCGGGCGTCCTGGCGGCATTGGTGGACGGTGCGCACGCTCTGCGCCAGCTTCAGCCCGCCGTCCCACAGGGCCTGGAAGAACGGGCTCAGCTCCTCCGGGGCGCGCCGCCCCCGGTACAGTGCCAGGACGTCGATGTCGGAGTAGGGGTGCAGTTCGCCGCGGCCGTAGCCGCCGACCGCGAGCAGGGCGAGGTCTTCCGCCTCGTCCAGCCGGTGCTCGCGCCACAGCGCCTGCAGCATTCGGTCGATGAGCTTGGCCCGCGCATGGATCAGTTCGGCGATGTCGTGCTCCGGGAAGCGCTGCGACAGGAACTGCTGGGTGGCTTCGGTCCACCGTTTCCAGTCTGAAGGGTTGGAGCCCTGAGGCAGGGGGTGCGCGTCCAGACAGGCGCAGATCAGGTCGGCGCTCACGAAAACTGTTCGTCGGGTCGGGCGGTTAGCACCTCGAAGCCGTTCTCGGTGACCAGAATGGTGTGTTCCCACTGGGCCGACAGGCTGTGGTCGCAGGTGACCACGGTCCACTGGTCCGGCAGCAGCCTGACCTGTGGCAATCCGGCGTTGATCATGGGCTCGATCGTGAAGGTCATGCCGGGCCTGAGCTCCATTCCGGTGCCGGCCTTGCCGTAGTGCAGGACCTGCGGCTCCTCGTGGAATTCGCGGCCGATGCCGTGGCCGCAATACTCGCGCACCACGGACAGGTTCCGGCCTTCCGCGAAACTCTGGATGGCGTGGCCGAGGTCGCCGAGGCGGATGCCGGGGCGTACCATGCAGATGGCCCGATGCATCGCTTCGTAGGTCAGGTCGACCAGTCGGCGGGCCTGCACCGACGGCTTGCCGAGCAGGAACATGCGACTGGTATCGCCGTGGTAGCCGCCCTTGATCACGGTGACGTCGATGTTGAGGATGTCGCCGCGCTTGAGCTTGCGGTCGGAGGGGATGCCGTGGCACACCTGGTGGTTGAGCGTGGTGCAGACGGATTTCGGGAAGCCCAGGTAGTTGAGCGGGGCCGGGACGGCGTCCTGCACCTCCGTGATGTGGCGGTGGCACAGGTCGTTGAGGTGGTCCGTGGTGACGCCGACTTTGACATGCTCGGCAATCATTTCCAGCACTTCCGCGGCGAGGCGCCCGGCGGTGCGCATCCTCTCCACTTCATCAGGGGTCTTGATGGTGACGGGCATGGTCGGGCAGGGTCGGAAACGGTGCGCAGAAAGGCATATTATGCGGCATAACGCCCGGCGAGTGCGAGCTTGGATATGCGGAGCCGGTCGGCGCCGCCGGGGATAAAATCATCTTTTTCCGCATCATATGATGTATAATTACAGCATCATTTTAAGCGGGAACCCGTATGAGGACGACACTGAACATCGACGAAACCCTTCTGGCGCAGGCGCGGCTTCTCACCAACATCGAATCGAAGTCGAAACTGGTCCGCGAGGCGCTGGCGGCGCTGGTGGAGCGGGAGAGCGCGCGCCGGCTCGCGCGGCTGGGCGGCAGCCAGCCGGGGCTCTCGGACATCCCGCGCCGGCGTCTTGCCGATGATTCTGGTTGACACGTCCGTCTGGATTGAGCATTTCCGCGTCGGCAACGAGGCGCTGTCGCGGCTGCTCGACGCCCATCAGGTGTGGGTCCATCCCTTCGTGATCGGCGAGATCGCCTGCGGCGATCTCGAGGACCGCAAGGAAATCCTGTCAGGGCTTGGTCACCTCCCCGTGGTGCCGGTGGCGATGCATTCCGAAGTGCTGTTCTTTCTGGAACGGAACCGGCTTTCGGGTCTCGGCGTCGGTTACGTCGACCTGCACCTGCTGGCCTCGGTGGCGCTGGCGCCGCCGATGCGGCTGTGGACGCGGGATCGGCGGCTTGCGACGGTGGCGAACGGCTTGCATTGCGCCTACAGGAAAGACATGCACTGAATCGCGCCCTCACATGTATAATGCGCCTTCGCAGGCATGACCTGCGAAATTCGCGTCCGGACCGACACGAGCGGTGGGTGCCCCCCAGGGTTGCCGCAAGGGGTTCGGGCAAGTTGATAACCCGCAAGGCTTCGAGACCTGACAGCCCGGAGCCGCCATCAGGAGGGCCGCAATGCCGTGTGCCACCTTGCGTGAAATGCTGGAAGCCGGTGTCCATTTCGGACATCAGACCCGGTACTGGAACCCCAGCATGGCGCCGTACATCTTCGGCGAGCGCAACAAGATCCACATCATCAACCTCGAGATCACCCAGCGCATGCTGGACGAGGCTGCCGAACAGGTGCGCCAATGGGCGGCCGAGGGCAAGACGATCCTGATCGTCGGTACCAAGCGTGCGGCGCAGGACATCGTCAAGGCCAAGGCCGAGGAGTGCGGGATGCCGTACGTCTCGCAGCGCTGGCTGGGCGGCACGCTGACCAACTTCCACACCGTGCGCAACTCCCTCAAGCGCCTGCAGGACCTCAAGCGCATGGAGGGCGAGAACCTGATGGCGCGCATCAGCAAGAAGGAAGCGCTGCGCCTGACCCGCGAAAAGCTCAAGCTGGAGCGCAGCCTGGGCGGCATCCAGGAGATGGAGCGGCTTCCGGACGCCCTGTTCGTGATCGACGTCCGCTACGAGAACATCGCGGTGCGCGAGGCCCGGCGCCTGGGCATCCCGGTGGTCGCGGTGGTCGACAGTAACAGTTCGGTCGAAGGCATCGACCGCATCATTCCGGGCAACGACGACGCGATCCGCTCGATCCAGCTCTACATGGACGTGATCAGCAACGCGATCGAGGAAGGGTGCAAGCAGGCGAAGCAAGAAGGGGTCGTGGTGGAGGCACCCGCTTCCCGGGAGCTTTCGGTCAAGCGCAAGGGCCGACGGACCAAGCTGCGCGTCGGGCCGAAGGGCGAGCCGCAGCCGGAGGACGTCTCCGGCGAGACGGAGTCCGAGGCCGCGGCGCCCTCGGTCGAGGCTTCGGCCGAACCGGCCGAAGCGGAAACTCAAGCCGAAGCGGCACAGGACTCGGCCGAACCGGTCGAAGCAGAGCCTCAGGCCGAGGCGGCAGGGGATCCGGCTGGTGAGGCGGAACCCGAGCCGGCCGAAGCGGCACAGGACTCGGCCGAACCGGTCGAAGCAGAGCCTCAGGCCAAGGCGGCAGCGGATCCGGCCGACGAGGCGGAGCCCGAACTGGCCGCGGAAGACGCCAAGTAGGGCACTGGAGCAAGGAGTCCTTCATGGAGATTACGGCACAGCTCGTCAAGGAATTGCGCACCCGGACCGGGGTGGGCATGATGGAATGCAAACGCGCACTCGGCGAGTGCGGTGGCGACATCGACGCCGCCATCCAGCACCTGCGTACATCCGGGCAGATGAAGGCGGACAAGAAGTCCGCGCGCACGGCGGCCGAGGGGTCGCTGGCGCTCGCGAAGTCGGAAGACGGCGCCCGGGCGCTGCTCCTGGAACTCAACAGCGAGACGGATTTCGTCGCCAAGGATGACGGCTTCCTGGCGTTCGCCCAGGCTTGCGTCGAGGCGGCGCTGGCATCGGGCACCGAAGAGGTCGAGGCCCTGATGGGCCAGTCCACCGACGGCGGCACGTTCGAAGAGGTGCGCCGGGAACTGGTGGCGCGATTGGGCGAGAACATCCAGGTCCGCCGTCTGCAGCGGCTGGACGCCGACGGCGACGCGATCGGCTGCTACCTGCACGGACGGCGGATCGGCGTGCTGGTGGCGTTCGAGGGCGAGCCCGAACTCGGCCGCGACCTGGCGATGCATATTGCCGCGTCCCGCCCGGTGTGCGTGGGCGAAGACGATGTTCCGGAAGAACTCCTGGAGAAAGAGCGCGCGGTGCTGACCGCGCAGGCGCAGGAGTCCGGCAAGCCGCCGGAAATCATCGAGAAGATGATCGCCGGGCGATTGCGCAAGTACCTGTCCGAGATCACGCTGCTGGGCCAGCCTTTCGTGCGCGACCCGGACACCACGGTGGGCAAGCTGCTCCAGTCGAAAGGTGCCTCGGTGCGGGCGTTTGTGCGCCTCGAGGTCGGCGAGGGGATCGAGAAGAAACAGGAAAACTTCGCCGAGGAAGTTCGCGCCCAGGCCCAGACGCACTGATCCCGCCGCCATGTCCGCCGCATACCGCCGCATCCTTCTGAAGCTGAGCGGCGAGGCGTTGATGGGGCTCAACCGGTACGGAATCGATCCGGACACGGTGCGCCGGCTGGCCACCGACCTGGCCGAGGCGCAGGCCGGGGGCGCACAGATCGCGGTGGTAGTGGGCGGCGGCAACATCGTCCGGGGCGAGGGCCTCGAGGCGGCCGGGATCGACCGGGTCACCGGCGACCAGATGGGCATGCTGGCGACCCTGATCAACGCGCTGGCCCTTCAGGAATCGGTAGAGCAGAACCAGGTCCCGTGCCGGGTGATGTCCGCCATCCCGGTGCCGCAGGTGTGCGAGAGCTACATCCGGCGCCGTGCCGTGCGCCATCTCGAGAAGGGCCGCCTGGTGGTGTTCGCCACCGGGACCGGCAACCCGTTCTTCACCACCGACTCCGCCGCCAGCCTGCGCGCCGTGGAGATCGGTGCGGACATTCTGTTCAAGGCGACCAAGGTGGACGGGGTGTATTCCGGCGATCCCCTCATCGATCAGAATGCACAGCGCTTCGAGCATATCGACTACGATGAGGCCCTGCACCGCAAGCTCGCGGTCATGGATTCGACCGCCCTGGTGCTGTGCCGGGACAACCGGATTCCGATCCGGGTGTTCAACATGTTCGAGGACGGGGCCCTGTTGCGGCTGATTGCCGGCGAGCCGGTCGGGACCCTGGTGCACGCGGAGGCGGCCCATGCGTGAGGAAATCCTGGTCGATGCCCGCGAACGCATGCAGAAGAGCCTCAGCGTGCTGGGCGAGGCGCTGACGCGCATCCGCACCGGCCGCGCCCACCCCAGCCTGCTGGACCCGGTCAAGGTGGAGTACTACGGGACCGAGGTACCGATCGCCCAGGTGGGCAGTATGACGGTCGAGGAGGGTCGCACGCTGGTGGTGCAGGTGTGGGAGAAGAACATGGTGGAAGCCGTGGAGAAGGCACTGCTCAACTCCGATCTCGGCATTACGCCGTCCACCGCGGGGCAGGTGGTGCGCCTGCCGATGCCACCGCTCACCGAAGAGCGCCGCCGGGCGCAGGTGCGGCATGTGAAGGAGACGCTGGAAGAGGCGCGCGTGTCGATCCGAAACGTGCGGCGCGACGCCAACCACATGCTCAAGGACCTGCTCAAGGAGAAGGAGATCAGCGAAGACGAGGAGCGGCGCGACCAAGAGGCGGTGCAGAAACTGACCGACGATTCCATCCATCAGGCGGAACAGATGGCGGCAGAGAAGGAAAAGGCCCTGCTGGAGATCTGAGGGCTTCCGAGAGAGGTGAGCGAATCCACTCCGCCGCGGCCTGACCTCCCGGCCCATGTCGCGCTGATCCTGGACGGCAATCGCCGTTGGGCACGTCGGCGCAAGAAGTCCCACGAGGCGGGCTATCGCGCCGGCATTGGGGCCACCCGGGCCCTGGTCGAGCATGCCGCACGGCGCGGGATATCGGTCCTCACCCTGTTCGCGTTCAGCAGCGAGAACCGCAAGCGGCCCAAGCCGCAGGTGGAGCTGCTGATGAGTCTGCTGGTCGAAGCGCTGGACGCCCAGGCCCGCGAACTCGTGGAGCAGGGAATCGAGCTACGCTTCATCGGCGAGTTGGATCGGCTGTCGTCCAGGGCCCGATCGCGCATCCGGCGGATCGAGGCGCAGGCCCCGGCCGAGCCGAGCCTGGTCCTGTGCGTGGCGTTGCACTACGGCGGCCGCCAGGACCTGCTGGCCGCATTCCGGCACTGCCGGGAGGCGGACGCCGACGCCCTCGGCGAGGCGGAGGTGTCCGGGGCGCTCGGCACCGGGGGGTTGCCGGATCCGGACCTGCTGATCCGCACCGGGGGCGAGTTCCGGCTGAGCAATTTTCTGCTGTGGCAGCTGGCGTACACGGAGCTGTACTTCACCGACTGCCTGTGGCCGGACTTCGGCGAGGAGGAATTCGACCGGGCGCTGGAATGGTTCGCGGCGCGGGAGCGGCGCTACGGAGGCAGTGCCGGATGACCGAGTTCGCGAAGCGCGCGGGCACGGCCGCGGTCCTGCTGGTGGCGGTGGCGGGCGCACTGGTCCTGAACGAGACCGGTTTCGGCCCCGGCCCCTGGATGCTTTTTGTCGCCGTGGCGTGCGCGGCGGCGGTCTGGGAATGGGCCGGGCTGCTCGGGTTGGGGCGCCTGGGGCGGTGGATCTATTTGGCGACCGGTGCGGGGCTGGCGTGGATTCTGCTGTCGCCGACCCTCGTGGTTGCGGTCTGGCTGACGCTCGGGCTGTGGATTGTTGCGCTGCTGCGCATCGTGGGTATGCCGCTCCCGCGCGCGGCCGAATCGCCGTTGTTTGGTATGCTGGGTTTGGTGGCAATTCCGGTAGCGGGTTTGATCCTGGTGGCTTTTTTAGGACCATTTGCGTGGGCGTTTCTTGCAGTGGTGATCGTGGCGGATACGGCGGCCTACGTCGTCGGTCGACGCTACGGGAAGACTGCGTTGGCGCCGGAGATTTCCCCGGGCAAGACTCACGCCGGGCTCATCGGTGCCCTGCTGGTCGTGGCGGCGGTTAGCCTCCCGATCGCGTGGGGCCTGAACCTTCCCCCGTCCACCTGGTTCTATTTTGTCTGCCTGGCGCTTCTGACGGCCTGCTTCAGCGTGGTCGGGGACCTGACGGTCAGCCTGCTCAAGCGCCGTGCGAACGCCAAGGACAGCGGCCGGCTCCTGCCCGGGCACGGAGGGGTGCTGGACCGAGTCGACGGCCTGCTGGCCGCGGCGCCGGCGTATGTCGTGGGCATCCAGGCGCTGCAGGGGGTGGTGGCGATATGAGCGGGATGCGACTGACGGTACTCGGATCATCGGGCACGATCGGCATCAATACGCTGGATCTCGCCGAGCGCCACCCGGATCACGTCGAAGTGTTTGCGTTGGCCGCGAACTCGGACCATTCGACCGTGCTCGAACAATGCCGCCGGCACCGGCCTCGCTATGCCGCCCTGGCCAATGCGGAGGCGGCGCAAAGCCTGCGGGATGCGCTGCGTGCGGAACAACTTGATACCGAGGTCCTCCAGGGAGAGGACGAACTGCGCGATCTGTCGGGCGATACGCGCGCCGACTGCGTGATGGCCGGGATCGTCGGGCTGGCGGGACTGGTGCCGACGCTGGCCGCGGTGCGGTCCGGGCGGAGGGTGCTGCTCGCCAACAAGGAGTCGCTGGTGGCAGGCGGGCGGCTGTTCATGGACGAAGTGCGCCAACACGATTGCGAACTGGTCCCGGTCGACAGCGAGCACAACGCGCTGTTCCAGTGCCTGGCGCAGACCGACCCCGAGGCCATCGAACGCGCGACCCTGACCGCCTCGGGCGGGCCGTTCCGCGAGACCCCGCTGGAGCAGCTCGACGCGGTCACCCCGGACCAGGCGTGCGCGCACCCGAACTGGAAGATGGGACGGAAGATTTCCGTGGACTCCGCGACCATGATGAACAAGGGGCTGGAACTGATGGAAGCGCGCTGGCTGTTCGGCCTGGAGGCCGACCGGGTCGACGCCGTGATTCATCCGGAGTCGATCGTCCATGCCCTGTTGACCCTGCGTGACGGCTCCACGCTGGCCCACCTGGGGCCGGCCGATATGCGTGTCGCCATCGGCTACGCCCTGTTCGGGCCGCAGCGCCTGCCTTCCGGGGTCGAGTCCCTGAACCTTGCGGAGTGCGCGCCGCTGAACTGGTATCCGCCACCGCCCGGGCGCTATCCCTGCCTGGAGCTGGCGCGCCAGGCGATGCAGGCGGGCGGGTCGGCGCCGATCGTGCTGAACGCGGCCAACGAGGTCGCGGTCGACGGGTTCCTGCGCGAACGCATCCGGTTCCCGCAGATTGCGGAGGTGGTGGAACGGGCGCTGGGAGAGGCTTCCACCGGCGAGCCGGGCGGGATCGACGACATCATCGGGATGGATGGCGAGGCGCGCATCCGCGCCCGGCAGGCCATGGAGGCGCTATGAGCTTTCTGGTCAGCCTGGCGGCGTTCCTGGTCGCCATCGCCGTGCTCGTGACGTTCCACGAGTTCGGGCACTACTGGGTGGCCCGCCGCTGCGGCGTGCAGGTGCTGCGGTTCTCGGTCGGCTTCGGCCGGCCGCTTTGGAGCCATGTTTCGCCACGCACCGGGACCGAGTGGGTGATTTCCGTCCTGCCGTTCGGCGGGTACGTGAAGATGCTGGACAAGCGCGAGGCCGAGGATGTCCCGGAGGAACTGCGGGACGCCGAGTTCACCGGAAAGCCGCTGTACCAGCGGGCGGCGATCATCGCCGCCGGGCCGCTGTTCAACCTGCTGCTGGCCTTCCTGCTTTACTCCCTGGTGTTCATGACGGGCGAGACCGGACGGCGTCCGCTGGTCGGCCATGTGGTGGAGGGATCGCCGGCCGCGGCCGCGGGCCTTCTCCCCGGCGACGAAGTGCTGTCTGTCGGCGGCCAGCCGATCCGGACCTGGCAGGCCTTCATCGTGCCGCTTTTGGATTCCGGGCTCGGCGACGGCGTCATCGCCATGGAAGTCCTCCGCGAGAATGGCAGCGTGGCATATCCGGTGATCGACGTGGGTCCGGGGCTGCTGAAGAACGAGAACGTGTTCGGCGCACTCGGGATGAGCCCGCTGCGCTCAACGTCCACATCTGCAATCGGCACCGTCCTGGACGGCACCCCGGCCGCCGCGGCCGGTTTGCGCGGCGGCGACCGCATCGTGCGTCTCGGCGAGACTCCGGTGGCGACTTGGGAGGGGATGTCGGAGTATGTCCGAGCACGACCGGGCCAGGTCGTGGCGGTCGAGTTTGAACGGGACGGGCGGCGCATGCGGCAAGAGATCCGCGTCGAGGCGATCGATGATTCCGGCACGCCGGTCGGCCGGATCGGCGTGACCCCGTACCGGGATCCGGAGCTGGCGGAGCGCCTGAGTATCGTTGTGCGCTACCCGGTCGGGGAGAGCCTGGTGCTGGGCGCGGAGCGGACCTGGGATTTCAGCATCCTGACCGTCCGCCTGATCGGGCAGCTGCTCGTCGGGGGCGCATCGGTCAAGAACATCAGCGGGCCGGTCGGCATCGCCGAATTCGCCGGAACGTCGGCCATGATCGGGCTGGCGGCGTTCCTGTCCATGCTGGCCCTGTTGAGCGTCAGCCTGGGGGTTCTCAACCTCCTTCCGATCCCGATCCTGGACGGCGGGCATTTGCTGTACTGCCTGGCCGAGGCGCTGACCGGCCAGCCGGTGTCGCCGCAGGTCGAAGCCGTCGGCCAGCGCCTCGGCGTGGCCATGCTGGCGGCGCTGATGGGGCTTGCCCTTTACAATGACCTTGCTCGATTGCTGGGATAACCTGAGGTTTCGGTTGAAATCCGGCCCGATTTTGCTCTTCTTCGCCCTGATGCTGGCGGTGCCGCACGCATTTGCGTTCGTGGTGGAAGACATCGAACTGCAGGGTCTGCAGCGCCTGGAGGCGGCCACCGTGTTCACCTACCTGCCGGTGGAGGTGGGCGAGGAGTTCGACGTGTCCCGGACGAGCGAAGTGGTGCGGGCGCTGTTCAAGTCCCAGTTGTTCAGCGATGTGCAGGTATCGCGCCGCGGCAACGTGCTGGTGGTCACGGTGGTGGAACGCCCGGCCATCACCGAAATCTCCTTCGACGGTCTTGAGGTCCTCAAGAGCGAAACTCTGGAAGAAGTGCTGGAGAACGCCGGCATCGCCGCCGGGCGGATCTTCAACCAGCCGTTGTTGGACCGCCTCCACAACGAGGTCCTGCAGCAATACCACGCCATCGGTTTCTACAACGCGGAGGTCGTGGTCGAGGTCGTCGACATGGACGCGAACCGGGTGGCCATCCACATCAATGTGGTGGAGGGCGAGCCGGCGACCATCCGGCAGGTGCACGTGGTCGGCAACGTTTCCTACACCGAAGAGCGGCTGCTGGAACTGTTCGAATCCTCCGAGCCGGCCTGGTACGACATCATGGGCAACACGGGCAAGTATTCCAAGCTGCAGCTGTCGGGCGACCTGGAGCGGCTGCGTTCGTTCTACCTGAACCGCGGGTTCCTGAAGTTCCGGGTGGATTCAGCGCAGATTTCGCTGAGCCCGGATCGCGAAGGCATCTACGTCACGGTTCACATCAACGAGGGCCGGCGCTTCGTGGTGCGCGAGGTGTCGCTGTCCGGCATCTTCATCGTGCCGCAGGAAGAACTGACTTCGCTGCTGACCATCCAGGCGGGCGAGTACATCTCCAGCTCCCGGGCGCAGGCCTCGAGCAGCCGCTTGAAGGCCCGGCTGGGCGAGGAGGGCTATTCCTTCGCCAAGGTCAACCCGGTCACCGACCTCGACGAGGAGGCCGGCGAGGTGGCAATCAACTTCTTCATCGATCCCGGCCAGCGCGTGTATGTGCGGCGGATTGACATCGTGGGCAACTACACCACCCAGGACGAGGTGCTGCGCCGGGAGTTGCGGCAGATGGAAGGCGCCTGGATGTCGACGCCGAAGCTGGAGAAGTCGCGTCGGCGCCTGCAGCGCCTGGCGTACATCGACAGCGTGGAAATCACGCAGACCCGGGTCCCGGGCACCAACGACCAGATCGACCTGACCGTCACCGTCACGGAGCGACTGGCCGGGAATTTCACCGCAGGTGCCGGGTTCAGCAGCGGCAGCGGCCTGTCGCTGGCGGCCGGCGTGGAGCAGGAGAACTTCTTCGGCACCGGCAACCGGGTCGGGATCCACTTCGACAACAGCGAAATCTCCACGCGCTACTCCTTCGACTTCTACAACCCGTACTACACCATCAACGGCGTCAGCCGTAGTTTCGGCTTCAGCACGCGCAGGGTGAACACGGAGGACGGCGGCGACCAGCGCACCCAGTACGAGTCGCGCGACTTCCTGGGCTACCTGAGTTACGGTATCCCGATCTCCGATGACAGCACGTTCACGTTCGCCACCCGCTTCCAGAGAATCAACTTCGATGCGGGCAGCGGCTCGTCCTTCTTGGTGCGGAGGTTTCTCGCGGATCACGACGGCGACTGCCTGTATGCTGCACAGATAGAAGTCTCGCCGAGGAACCTGCTTTACTGCGATTCCACGTACTACAACCTGTCGCTGATCGGTTCTTTCGCCTACGACACCCGTGACCGAAGCCTATTCACCCGCGAGGGCTCGCTGCGCCGGGTATCGGCGCAGGCGACGCTGCCGGGCAGCGGGCTGGAATACTACACCCTGTCCTACATTCAGGAGGAATACCTGAAGCTGACCGAGGACCTGACCTTCGCGATCAAGGGCGAGGCCGCTTACGGGGACGGCTACGGGGACACCGACGACCTGCCGTTCTCGCAGAAGTTCGTGACCGGCGGCCCGAAGAGCGTGCGCGGCTTCGAGGTAAACACGCTCGCGCCCCGCGACGAATATGACGAGCCGTTCGGAGGGAACCTCAAGCTGGGTTATTCGCTCGAACTGTCATTCCCGATCCCGTTCATCGACGAGGTCAACCTGCGCGGGGCCGCGTTCCTGGATTCGGGCTACGTGTTCCCCGAGGCGAAGGATTTCGACATCGAGGAGATGCGGGGATCGTTCGGTATCGGTCTGTCCTGGCTGTCGCCGCTCGGCGGCATATCAATGAGCCTGTCCACGCAGATCAACGATCACGAGACGGACAAGACGGAGTCGTTCCAGTTCAATCTGGGCTCGCTCTAGGCCAACCGTGTAGAATTAAAAGGAACAGGAGCACTATTTAATGAAGAAACCATCCATTTTCTTTGCGCATGCGATCGGCATGGCGCTGCTTGCCATGAGTGGTACGGTGGCCGCGCAGAATGCAAAAGTCGGATTCGTGGATGTCGGGCGCCTTCTGGAGGATTCTCCGCAGGCGGTGGCGGCACGGCAGAAGCTGCAGAATGAATTTGCACCCCGCAACGAGGAGTTGGAGAAGCTTCATAAGGAAGTGAGCGAACTGGCTCAGAAATTGACGAACGAAAGCGACGTGATGTCGGAAGAGAAGCGGCTTGACCAGGAGCGCGAGGTGCAACGCCGGCGCCGCGATTTTGAGCGCAAGCGCGATGAAGTGCGCGAGGATTTGGCGATCCGCCGCAACGAGGAACTCGGGAAGCTGCAGGACGAAGTCAATGCGGTGGTGGCCGAGATCGCGAACGAAGAAGGGTTCGACTTGATTCTCACCCAGGCCGTGAGCCTGTACGCCAGCAAGCGCATCGACATCACGGACCGGGTGCTCAAGAAGATGAATAATCCCTAGTCGACGTGGTGTCGCTGACCCTGGGTCAGATCGCGGAAATCGCGAACGCCCGGATCCCAGATCCTCCGCCGGTTCCGGATCTCTGCATTGACCACGCCGCTTCCCTGAGCGCCGCCGGACCCGGTTCCATTTCCTTCTACAGCCACGCCCGTCATCGGGCCGAGTTGCAGCGGACCCGAGCGAGCGCGGTGCTGCTGCGCGAGTCGGACCGGGATCACTGCCCGGTGCCGTCGCTGTCCTGCGAAGACCCTTATCTCGGCATGGCGCGGGTGCTGCAGGCCTTGTACCCGCCCCCTGAAGTGACGCATGCCATCCATCCCGGCGCCGTCGTCGACGACAGCGCGCAACTGGAGGCACCGGTGCGGGTGGATTTCGGCTGCGTGGTGGGGGCAAACGTCCGCATCGGCGCAGGCAGCGTGCTGGGCCCGCACTGTGTGATCGGCGAAGGCGTGACCCTGGGCGAGGGCTGCGTTCTGCATGCCCGGGTGGCCCTGCACGAGGGGGTCCGGGTCGGCGACCGGGTAGAGTTCTGGCCCGGCGTGGTGGTTGGGTCCGACGGTTTCGGCTATGCCCAGGAGGACCGGCGGTGGGTGAAATTGACGCATCGCGGCGGCGTTCGGATCGGGGACGACTGCGAGATCGGTGCCAACAGCACCATCGATCGCGGCATGCTGGACGATACCGTGATCGGCTGCGGGGTCAAGATCGACAATCAAGTGCAGATCGCGCACAACGTGCAGATCGGCGATCACTCCGCGATTGCCGGAAACGCAGGCATCGCGGGCAGCGCGCGGATCGGCCGCTACTGCCAGATCGGGGGAGCCGCTGGCGTGCAGGGCCACGTGGAGTTGGCCGATGGGGTTATCATTACCGGTATGTCCAAGGCGAACCAGACACTGATCCGCGCCGGGGCGTACAGTTCCGGCACGTCTATCCAAGAGAATGCGGACTGGCTGCGTAACGTGGCGCGCTTCAAGCAGTTGGACCGGATCATCCGGGCCTTGAAGGAAGGAGACAAGTCGTGAGCGAAGGTTTCGACATCCAGGAGATCCAACGGCTGCTGCCGCACCGCTATCCGTTTTTGCTGGTGGACCGGATCCTGGAGCTGAATGTCGGGACGTCGATCCAGGTCGTCAAGAACATCACGGTGGACGAACCGTGCTTTCAGGGACACTTTCCCGGAATCCCGATCTTTCCGGGTGTCCTGATCCTGGAAGTGATGGCCCAGGCTTCGGGTCTGCTGGTGTTCAAGTCGCCGGAGTCCTACCCGAAGGGTGACAACCTGTACATGCTGGTCGGCATCGACAAGGCTCGCTTCAAGAAGACGGTGGTGCCCGGCGACCGGCTGACGGTGGACGTCAAGCTGTTGCGGATGCGCCAGAACTGCGCGTCGTTCGATGCCACCGCCCGGGTCGACGGCGAGGTGGTCGCCAGCGCCAGGATCATGTGCATGTTCAAGGAACTGCCGTCAGAGGCGTAACCGGACTTCGAGACTTGAGCATTCATCCGACGGCCGTGGTGGACGCCGGGGCGGAGATCGACCCTACGGCGGAAATCGGACCGTACGCGGTCATCGGCCCGCACGTGCGCATCGGCGCCGACACCTGGGTCGGCCCGCACGCCGTGGTCACCGGGCGCACCACCGTGGGCCGGGAGAACCGGATTTTCCAGTTTGCCTCCGTCGGCGAGGTTCCGCAGGACAAGAAATACGCGGGCGAGGACAGCGAACTGGTGATCGGCGACGGCAACACCATCCGCGAATTCGTAACCCTGAACTGCGGCACGGCCCAGGGTCGCAACTGCACCCGGATCGGGAACCGCAACTGGATCATGGCGTATGTGCACATCGCGCACGACTGCATGATCGGGGACGATACGACGTTCGCCAACGGCGCGACGCTGGCGGGCCATGTCGAAGTCCAGGACCATGCGATTTTGGGCGGGTTCACCCTGGCGCACCAGTTCTGCCGTATCGGGCGCTATGCGTTCAGCGGGATGGGGACCGCCCTGAACAAGGACCTGCCGCCTTTCGTGCTGGCATCGGGCAACCTGGCCCGGCCGTACGGGCTCAACCGGGAAGGGTTGCGCCGGGCCGGTTTCTCCGAGGAGACGATGGAAGCGTTGGCGCGCGCCTACAAGCTGATGATCCGCGTGTCCGGCGGGCAGCCGGAGGAAGAAGTCAGTCAATTGGCCGGGCAGTACCCGGAAGTAGAGCAGATGCGGGCGTTCATCGCCGAGAGCCGGCGCGGCATCATCCGCGAAAAGCATTCCGACTGAATCTGAGTTGCTAGGCGGATTTCCAGCGGGGGCAGGAGAGGCTCAAAATATAACCTTGACATTATAGAATTCAGCAGTTATTGCTTTTGGGGCCGCCTCAGGAGCCCTGAATAAAAATGATATTTTTCAATTGTTTATTTCAATATTCTATAGAACAATCTCGGTCTGAAGCAAGGGTGGCGGCGACCGAGTGACTGTTACTGACCGTAACTACTCTGACAATAGAATCTTCTGCTCGGCACAGTCAGCCAGCCAGCTCATGCCGGCCGCCGGCCCTAGTCGCTCCTCGACGACTTTCAGTTTCTGCTGAACCTGACCGAGCCGGGCAGGCTCGTTCAGCCACGGCGTGAGAACGTTTGCAATCCGCTGGGGCGTCGCGTCGGCTTGAATCAACTCGGTTACCAGGTCTTCGCCTGCGACGATGTTCGCAAGGCAGTACCGGTCGATGCGTACCAGCAGGCGCGCCAGCGCATAGCTCAAGCCCGCAAGGCGGTAGATCATGCAGAACGGCACGCGCATCAGGGCCAGTTGCAGGGTGACCGTGCCGGAGGCCGCCACCGCCATGTCGCACACCTGCATGGCATCGTAGATGGGTTCCTGCAGGCATTTCACCTCGGGCAAATCGGCCAGCCACGGGGCGTAGTCGTCTGGCTTCAGCCCGGGAGCCATCACCAGCGCGAATTGCGGTCGGGCGGGATGGTCCTGAAGTTGCCGTACCGCTCCGGTGCAGACCGGCATCAGGTGCGCCAGCTCGCTGCGCCGGGAGCCGGGGAACAGGCCGATCACCGGGCGCTGTGCGTCCAGTCCCCAACGCTCGCGGACGGCATCGGACGATTGCGCCGGGCTGGTCTGCCCGCGCAGGGGGTGGCCGACATAGGTGACGGGCACGTTGTGCTCTTCGTAGAAGTCGCGTTCAAACGGGAAGACCACCGCCATGTGGTCGATGTGGCGACGGATGGCGCGCACCCGCCAGGCGCGCCAAGCCCAGATCTGCGGGCTGATGTAGAACAGCACCGGCACTCCGTGCCGATGCGCGAAGCGGGCGAGCCTGAGGTTGAATTCCGGATAGTCGACGAGCACCAACAGCGCCGGATGCCGGGCGCGAACCTGCGCTTTCAGGGTTTTTAGCGCGCCGCGGATCTCCCGGTAGTGGCGCAGGACCTCCACCAGCCCGACCACTGCCAGTCCGGTAGAGTCGACGATCAGCTCGATGCCGGCCGTGCGCGAGGCTTCGCCGCCCATGCCGGAATAGGTCCATGCGGGATGCCGGGCACGGAGCTCTTCGACCAGTTCCGCCGCGTATCGGTCCCCGGAGGCCTCCCCGGAAACCAGCATCAGGTGCGCGGCCGTCTCAGGTGTGGGCACGGGCGATGCTGGCGCAGATCCGCTCGACAAGGGCGGGCTGGAGCTCGGGAAACATGGGCAGTGACAGGCACTGCTGGCAGACCTGCTCGGTGGCCGGGAGCGAGACCCCGGAGGCCCACTGCGCGTAGGCTTCCTGCTGGTGCAGAGGGATCGGGTAGTAGACCCGGCTTTCCATGCCGTCTTCAGCCAGTTGCTCCTGGAGGGCGTCGCGCCGAGGGCTCAGCAGGGTGTATTGGTGCCAGACGTGGCCTTCCACGCTCTCGGGCGCGCGGATTCCTTCCTGTTGCTGGAGCATTTCGGTGTAGTGCTCCGCGAGCAGCCGGCGCTTGTTGTTCCATTCGGTGACGTGCGGGAGTTTGACGCGCAGGATGGCGGCCTGCAGTTCGTCCAGCCGGCTGTTCAGGCCCAGGGTCTCGTGGTGGTAGGGTTGGCGGGACCCATGGTTGCGCAGGGCGCGCAGCCGTTCGGCGAGTTCGGGGTCGCCGGTCGCCACGGCGCCGCCGTCGCCGCAGGCGCCCAGGTTCTTGCTGGGGAAGAAGCTGAAGGAGGCGACCTGCCCGAAGGTGCCGGTGGCCTGTCCCGCGGTCTTCGCCCCGAAACTCTGCGCGCAATCCTCGACGATGGCGATCTCCGGTCCGACCGCTTCCCGCACGGCGGCGACATTGGCGGGTCGGCCGAACAGGTGCACCACGACGACCGCGCGAGTGCGGTCCGAGACGGCAGCCCGGCACGATTCGGGGTCGATCAGGAAGGTGTCCGGATCGATGTCCACGAACACCGGGCTGGCACCGGTCAGGGCGGCGGCTTCGGCCGGTGCGGCGAAGGTGAAGGCCGGCACCAGGATCTCGTCGCCGGGACCGACGCCCAGCGCGCGCAGGGCCAGGCTGAGCGCGTCCGTGCCGGAGGCGCAACTGACCACGTGGCCGAGGCCGAGCATTGCGCCGAGTCCCGCTTCCAGGGCCTCGACCTCCGGACCGAGCACGTAGCGCCCGCTGCGCAGCACGCGTACGGCAGCGGCCTCGATTTCCTCCTGCAGGGCTGCGTACTGCGCGGTCAGGTCCAGGATGGGAATGGTCGCGCTCATGGGGCGTTTCCCTCCCGCATGCATCGGGTGACTTCCAGCGCGGTGCGCAGGGCGCGCAGGCCGTCCTCTCCCCGGACCATGGGCTCGGTGCCCTGCCGGATGCAGTCGATGAAGTGGCGGATTTCCTCGCGCAGGGAGTCGGTCTCCTGGAAGGCTTCGGTGGTGTGTTCGATGCGCTCCGAGGGAGGCGCGTCGCCCTCGCGCAGGCGGTAGCGGTCCAGCTCCCGCTTGTTCAGGTCCAGGGCGCAGCAGGAGTGGTGCTGGAACACGCGCATCCGCCGCTCGCTGCGGCGGCTCAGGCGGCTGGCGGTGACGTTGGCGACGCAGCCGCCGGGGAATTCGAGCCGGGCATTTGCGATGTCCAGGGTGTCGCCGATCACGGCGGTGCCGCTGGCACGGATTTCATGGGGATCCTCGCCGACCACGGTCAGGGCCAGGTCGATGTCGTGGATCATGAGGTCCAGGGTCACGTCGATCTCGGCGCCGCGCGGGGTCCAGGGCGCCAGACGGTGGACTTCGATGAAACGGGGGGTCTCCAGCCCCTGCATCAGGGCGCAGAAGGCCGAGTTGAACCGCTCCAGCAGGCCGACCTGGATGACGCGCTCCTTCTCGCGGGCCAGTTCGATCAGTTCGGCGGCCTCCTCGACCGAGGAGGTGAAGGGTTTTTCGACCAGCACGTGGCAGCCGGCCTCCAGGCAGGCCCGGGTGACCTCGTAGTGTTTTGCGGTGGGCACGACGATGCTGACCGCGTCTGCCTGGCCCAGGATTTCGCGGTGGCTGGTGAAGCCGGGCACATCGAGTTCCTCGCAGGCGGCCGCAAGACGTTCGGGGTCGGGATCCACCACGCCGACCAGTTCGCAGTCATGGAGTGCGGCGTATTTCTGCGCATGAAATCGCCCCAGGTAGCCGACCCCGATGACGGCGGTACGAAGCGGGGGGCTCACTGGAAGGAAGGCGGTCTGACGGTGCGATGCAACCCGGAAATTATAGCCCGCGGGGCTTTGCGCGCGACACATCCCGGCTTGGGTACAATGCCGCTTGCGGTCTCGATTTTGCTTTTTGACCTTTCCCGACCCTGCTGATGCCTGCCACCCCGGAACTGCTGCCGCCCCTGCCGGATCTCGGCTGCATCGCGGGGGTGGATGAGGCGGGGCGGGGCGCACTGGCCGGCCCGGTGGCCGCGGCCGCCGTGGTGCTGCCGCGGGATTGCCGCATCGAGGGGCTGACCGATTCCAAGAAACTGACGCCGGCGCACCGGGCGTGCCTGGCGATACAGATCCGGGCCTGCGCCTGGGCCTATGCGGTGGCGTTCGTGCCGGCGCGGGAGATCGACCGCATCAATATCCTGCAGGCGAGCCTGCGGGCGATGGCGGAAGCGGTCGCCCGGCTGCCGGGCGGGGTCGAGCACGTGCTGGTAGACGGCCGACACTGCCCGAAGTTGCCGCATCCGGCGACGGCGGTGATCGGCGGGGACGCCCGGGTGGACAGCATCAGCGCGGCATCGGTGCTCGCCAAGGAGGCGCGCGACGCCTGGATGCGCTACTGCGACGTGCAGGAGCCGTGCTACCGCTTCGCCCGGCACAAGGGCTACCCTTCGGCGGAACACCTTCGGGCCCTGTCCGAGCATGGCCCCGGGCGGCAGCACCGGTTGAGTTACGCGCCGGTGCGTGCAGTACTTGCGGAGCAGGCGGCATGAGTTTCGTCCACCTGCACCTGCATACCGAGTATTCGTTGGACGACGGCCTGGTGCGGATCGACCCGCTGATGGAGCGGGTGGCCGGGCTGAACATGCCCGCCGTCGCCCTGACCGACCGAAACAACCTGTTCGCGGCCGTCAAGTTCTACCGTTCTGCGTTACGCCATGGCATCAAGCCGATCCTGGGCGCGGAGATCGATCTCGAAATGCCGGTGATGCGTGATCGATCCGCCCGGGTGGTGGTGCTGTGCCAGGACAATGACGGCTACCGGAATCTCTGCCAGTTGCTGAGCGACCGCTACCGGCGGGGGCAGGACCGGATCCTGCGCCAGGACCTGGCGAAGCACGGCGAGGGCCTGATCGTCCTTTCCGGCGGCGTGGCCGGGGATCTGGGCCAAGCCATGCTCGCCGAGAACCGCCGGGCCGCGAAGGCGGTGCTGGAGTACTGGAAGCGTCACTTCCCGGACCGCTTCTACCTGGAGATCACCCGGACCGACCGGGAGCACGAGGTCGACTTTCTGCAGTTCGCGCTGGAGTGCGCGCACGCGCACGAATTGCCGATGGTCGCGACCAACGACGTGCGGTTCCTGTCCAGCGAGGAGTTCGAGGCGCACGAGGTGCGCGTGTGCATCCGCAGCCAGAAACGCGTCAACGATCCGGACCGGGCGCGCGAGTACAGCAAGGAGCAGCACCTGCGCTCCGAGAGCGTGATGCGGGAGGTATTCGAGAGTTATCCGCAGGCGATCGAGAACACCGAACAGATCGCCTTGCGCTGCAATTGTCGGCTGGATCTGGGGCGGACACTGCTGCCTGCCTATCCGACTCCGGAAGGGGAGTCCATGGATGATTACCTGGACCGTCGGGCAGACGAGGGCCTGGCCCATCGCCTGGAACGCCTCGAGGCCAGCGGGCAGATGGTGGGGCCGGAGTCCGCCTACCGGCAGCGGCTCGAGCATGAGCTCGGGGTGATCCACGAGACCGGCTTCAGCGGCTACTTCGTGATCGTTGCGGATTTCGTGCAGTGGGCGCGCGACAACGACATTCCGGTCGGCCCCGGCCGCGGTTCCGGCGCCGGCTCGCTGGTGGCCTACTCCCTCGGGATCACCGGCCTGGACCCGCTGCGCTACGGGCTGCTGTTCGAGCGCTTCCTGAACCCCGATCGCATCAGCATGCCGGACTTCGACATCGACTTCTGCAACCGGAACCGAGACCGGGTGATCGAGTACGTGCGCAGACGCTACGGGGAGGACAGCGTGGCGCAGATCATCACCTACGGCACAATGGCGGCCAAGGCGGTGATCCGCGACGTCGGGCGCGCGCTCGGTGCGCCGTACAACTACTGCGACCGCATCGCGCGTGCGGTGCCGAACGAACTGGGCATTACCCTTGAGAAAGCCTACCAAGACTCGCCGGAGTTCCGGGAGCTGGTCAGCCACCCGGAAGACACCACGGGCGCGCACCTGTACGAAGTGGCATTGCAACTGGAGGGCGTGGTGCGCAACGCCTCGCGGCACGCCGCCGGGGTGGTGATCGCGCCGGGCGCGCTGACCGACTACACGCCGCTGTACTTCGAGGCACGGCATCCCGACGTGGCGATTACTCAGTTCGACATGAAGGATGTCGAGACGATCGGCCTGACCAAGTTCGATTTCCTCGGCCTGCGCACGGTGACGCTGTTGGACCAGTGCCTGGGCACGGTCAATGCACGCCTCGAATCACGCGGAGAGACGCCCCTGGATCTGGACATGCTGCCGCTGGATGATAAAAAAACCTACGAATTGCTGCAGCGGGCGCAGACCATGGAGGTGTTCCAGCTGGAGTCGGACGGGATGCGCGACCTGCTGGTGCGGATGAAGCCGGACTGCTTCGACGACCTGGTGGCGCTGGTGGCGCTGTACCGCCCGGGCCCGCTCAACTCGAAGATGGACATGGAGTACATCGAGTGCAAGCGTAACCCGAACCGGGTCCGTTACCTGCACCCGGACATGGAACCGATCCTGGCGCCGACCTTCGGGGTGATCCTGTACCAGGAGCAGGTGATGCAGCTGGCCCGCGACCTGGCGGGTTATTCGCTTGGCGAGACCGACCTGTTGCGCCGCGCGATGGGCAAGAAGAAGCCGGAGGAGATGGCGGAGCACGCCGAGCGTTTCCAGCAGGGTGCGGTCGAGCACGGCCTGGCGCCTTACGAGGCGAAGAAGATCTTCGACCTGATGAAGGAGTTCGCGGAATACGGGTTCAACAAGTCGCACTCGGTCGCGTATGCACTGCTGGCGTACCAGACCGCCTGGTTCAAGACGCATTACCCGGATGCGTTCATGGCGGCGGCGATGTCCAGTGAGATCGACGACACCGACAAGCTGGCGATGCTGTGCAAGGAGGCGCGCACGCTCAGGCTGACGCTGAAAGGGCCGGACGTCAACGAGTCCGACTACTACTTCACGGTCCCGGGGGAAGGCGAGGTCCGCTACGGGCTGGGCGCGATCAAGGGGGTCGGGCAGGGCCTGGTGGCGCGCCTGTTGGAGGAGCGTGAGTCGGCGCCATTCACCAGCCTGGAGGACCTGTGTCACCGCCTGGACACCCGCGACTACAGCGAACGGGACCTGCGTGCGCTGATTCATGCCGGCGCGCTGGACGGTCTTGGTGCGAGCCGTCGGGCGATGGCGGAGACGGCAGGCCGGATCAAGGTTCAGGCCCAGCGGATCCAGATGGATCGCAGCGTGGGGCAGGATTCGCTGTTCGCGCAGGAGACGGTGGCGGAGTTCTGCGCGATACCGCAGGACGGGCAGGAATACGAGGCGGTAGAGCGGCTGACGTACGAGTTCGAGGCCTTGGGCTTCTTCTTCAGCGGGCATCCGTTTTTGCAATACCGGGCGCAAATGAATCAGGTGGGGGCGCAGTCGCTGTCCCAGGTGCGGGAGGCCGCCGAGGCCGCAAGGGATTCCAAATACGGTCGGGCGTGGAAGGTGTGCACCGCCGGCGTGGTGATGAAGATCGCCTATCCGAGGAATGGAGAGGTGGCGTTCATTAATCTTGAGGACGACCGGGAACGGCTGGAAATCGTCGCGCAGGAGCCGGAGCGGGCGAGGGATTTCGAGGTTGGAGACCTGATGCTGGTGGAGGGCGAGGTCCGGGTGCAGCCAAAGGCGGAGCGCGGCGAGCGCCTGCGAATCCGTGCGAAGTTGCTTTACACGCTGGAGGAGATGAGCCGGCAGAGGGCGGAGCGGGTGGAAATCGTGCTCAACGGCGACAGCAGCCCGGACACGGTGCGTGCCATCAAGCAGGTGCTGGCCGACCACCGGGGCGGCTGCGGGGTGAGCGTCGAGCATACGGGGCAGCGGGGCCGCAGCCGCTGGATGCTGGACGAGGATTGGAGGGTCTCCGCGGACGAGAACACGCTGCAGGCGTTGCGGGACCTGCCGGGCGTGGCGTCGGCAAATGTCCTATACTCGCAGGTTGACCGATGATGTTCTGCCGCCATGAACCCCGATTTTCTTGACTTTGAGCAGCCGATCGCCGAGTTGGAGGCGAAGATCCGCGAGCTTCGTCACATGGGGGTGGACAGCGACCTGGACCTGGATGCCGAGATCGAACGCCTTCAGGGTCGCCGGAAGGTGCTGATCGAAGATATTTTCTCTGGCCTGTCGGCCTGGCAGGTCACGCAACTGGCCCGCCACCCGCAGCGCCCCTACACCCGCGACTACCTGCCGCATCTGTTCAGCGAGTTCCACGAACTACACGGCGACCAGGCGTATGCCGACGACCGGGCCATCCTGGCTGGCATGGCGCGCCTGGAAAGCATGCCGGTGATGGTGATCGGGCATCAGAAGGGTCGCGACACCAAGGAGAAGCTGGAGCACAACTTCGGCATGCCGCGGCCGGAGGGCTACCGCAAGGCGCGGCGCCTGATGCAGATGGCCGAACGGTTCCGGATGCCGGTGATCACTTTCATCGACACGCCGGGCGCCTATCCGGGAATCGGCGCCGAGGAGCGCGGGCAGAGTGAGGCGATCGCGCGCAATCTTGAGATGATGGCCGAACTTCGGGTGCCGGTGGTGAGCGTCGTGATCGGCGAGGGCGGATCCGGAGGCGCACTGGCGGTCGGGGTCTGCGACCATCTGATGATGCTGCAGTACAGCATCTATTCGGTGATTTCCCCGGAAGGCTGCTCGTCCATTCTCTGGAAGAGCGCCGACAACGCACAGGAGGCCGCCGAAGCAATGGGCCTGACGTCGAAACGCCTCAAGCAGCTGGAGCTGATCGACGAAATCGTGGAGGAGCCGCTGGGCGGCGCACACCGCGATCTGGAGGCGATGTCCGCCACCCTGAGGCAGGCGCTGACGAAAAGCCTGGCGGAACTCGGGGCGATGGATCCGGTGGTGCTGGTCGACCGCCGGGAAGAGCGGTTGCTGCAGGTCGGGGTGTACCAGACGTGACGCCGTCGATGTTTTCCGTTCCTCAGGCCCTGCAGGTGCTGCCGGAGACCTGTCCCGGGGTGCGAACCTGGATCGTGGCGTACAGCGGGGGCGTGGATTCCACCGTGTTGCTGCATGCCATGCGCGCGTTTGCGGCGCAGCGCGGCGACGAGCTGCGGGCAGTGCACGTCAACCATGGGCTGCAGCCGGCGGCCGCGGGTTTCGAGCGACATTGCGTGAAAACCTGTCGCGAATGGGAAATCCCACTGGAGCGGATGCGCCGGGAGGAGGCGGCGGACCCTGGACTGGGCCCGGAGGCGCAGGCGCGCGGGATCCGCTACCGGGCGCTGCAGCAGCATGCGCAGGCCGGGACGGCGATCCTGCTGGCGCATAACCGGGAAGACCAGGCGGAGACGCTGCTGTTGCAACTGCTGCGCGGCGCGGGCGTGGCCGGGACTGCCGCCATGCCGTCGTGCCGGGATTGGGGCGAGGGAAAACTCGTGCGGCCGTTGCTGGACGTGTCGCGCGGGGAGATCGAGGATTACGCCCGTGCGCACCGGCTGGCGTTCGTGGAGGACCCGAGCAATCTCGACTCCGAAATCGAGCGAAACTTCCTGCGTCACGAGGTGCTGCCCTTGCTGGAGGAGCGCTGGCCGGCGGCCTCGCGCACGCTGGCCCGTTCGGCCCGGCATCATGCGCATGCGGCGCGCCTGCTGCGCGAGCGTGCCGGGGAGGACCTGGGCGGTGCGGATACGATCCCGGTGGAATTTCTGGCGTCGCTTTCCGAGGACCGTCAGGTCAATCTGGTGCGATTCTGGATCGCGCGGCAGGGGTTTTCGGTTCCGGGCGAGCGGCGGCTTTGGCGATGGCTTCACACCGTGCATGCCGCAGGCGCCGACCGGGTGCCCGAGGAGATCTTCGAGGACTACCGGATGTACCGCTGGCGCGGCCGCCTGCACCTGGTGCCGCGGCTGACGGCCCTGCCGGAAGAGGCGCGCTGGCACTGGCGCCAAGGGGAGATCCTGGCGTTGCCGGAATTGGGTCTGGATTTACGCTGGGAGTCGCTGCAGGAGCAGTTGGGCGAGGAGGTCGGCACGGATCTTGAGGTGCGGCTGCGTGCGGGCGGGGAACGCTGCCGGCCCGAAGGCCGGCAGCATCGCCACGCATTGAAGAAGTTGCTGCAGGAAGCGGGCGTTCCGCCGTGGCGCCGCGGACGGATCCCGCTGGTCTACCAGCACGCGAAGCTCCGGCTGGTGTGGGGGCATTTCGCGTGCCGGCCGTAGCCGCGTCAGACCGGGGCTACTTGCTGGAGATCCCGAATATTCTGTAGACCGGGCAATTGCCGACCAACCCGGTTGCCAGCGGGATCAATCCCAGCCAAGCCCACCAGGCCATGCCGTACATTTCCAGTCCGACGTAGAGAATCACGACCCCGGCAATCACCCGGATGACGCGCTCCACGATATGCACATTAATTGCCATGATGTTTCCTCCTCAGGAGTTTTTCCCGTGCCCGCCGTGCGGACATGCCCTCAGTATACTCTTGGACGGGTCTTCCCCGGAGAGGTTCCTCCCCGAACCCCCTCTGTGTTATCCTGTATTCCCGTCCTGAGAGCGTCGAGGCACCGATCGTGACGCGGTTTGTCTTTATAACGGGCGGGGTTGTTTCTTCTCTTGGAAAGGGGATTTCCGCCGCCTCGCTGGGCGCGTTGCTGGAGGCGCGCGGGCTGGCCGTCTCCATGATCAAGCTGGATCCCTACATCAATGTCGATCCCGGCACGATGAGCCCGTTCCAGCATGGCGAGGTGTTCGTCACCGCCGACGGCGCGGAGACCGACCTGGACCTCGGGCACTACGAGCGATTCGTGGATTTCCGGGCCAGCAAGGCAAGCAACTGGACCACCGGACAGATCTACGAGCGGGTGATCGCTCGCGAGCGTCGCGGCGAATACCTGGGTGCCACCGTACAGGTCATTCCGCACATCACCGACGAGATCAAGCGCTGCGTGGACGTGGGTGCGGCCGACGCGGACATCTGCATCGTCGAGATCGGGGGCACGGTTGGCGACATCGAGTCCTTGCCGTTCATCGAGGCGATCCGGCAGATGGGCGGGGAGCTGGGGCCGTCCCATGCGGCGTTCCTTCACCTGACCCTGGTGCCGTACATCAAGGTCTCGGGTGAAATCAAGACGAAGCCGACCCAGCACTCGGTCAAGGAGTTGCGCTCGATCGGCATCCAGCCCGACATTCTGCTGTGCCGCACCGACATGCCGATCCCGGAGGACCAGCGCCGGAAGATCGCCCTGTTCACCAACGTGGCGGAGACCTCCGTCATCGAGGTCGTCAACCAGGACGATATCCACGCCATCCCGCTGGCCCTGCACGAGCAGAATCTCGACGACATCGTGGTCGCACAGTTCGGCCTGGACGTCCCCAGGGCGGACCTGTCGCAGTGGCGGGAGGTGGTGGCCGCGCGCGAGGCGCAGCAGGAGACCGTGGTGGTGGCCATGGTGGGCAAGTACGTGGACCTGACCGAATCGTACAAATCCCTGAACGAGGCCCTGCAGCATGCCGGTCTGCACAACCAGGTGCGGGTCGAGATCCGCTACGTGGACTCCGAGCAGATCGAGCAGGAGGGCACGGCCCCGCTGGAAGGAGCCGACGTGGTGCTGGTGCCCGGGGGCTTCGGCGAGCGGGGTATCGAAGGCAAGATCATGGCGGTACGCTATGCCCGCGAGAACCGGATTCCGTACCTCGGCATCTGCCTTGGCATGCAGGTCGCGGTGATCGAGTACGCGCGCGACTGCCTGGGTCTGGAAGGAGCGCACAGCACCGAATTCGACAGCAGCACCCCACATCCGGTGGTTGCCCTGATCACTGAGTGGATGGACCGGGAGGGCGAGTTGGAGCTGCGCAGCGCGCATTCCGACTTGGGCGGCACCATGCGCCTGGGCGAGCAGCCCTGCCAGTTGGCGGAGGGGAGCCGGCTGCAACGGATCTACCAGGCTGACCTGATCCACGAACGCCACCGCCACCGCTACGAGATCAACAACAACTATCTGGACCAGCTGACCGGGGACGGCATGCAGGTGGTGGGCCGGTCGCACGACGACCGCCTGGTGGAGGCCGTGGAACTGACCGACCATCCCTGGTTCATCGGCTGCCAGTTCCACCCTGAATTCACCTCCACGCCGCGCCGGGGCCATCCGCTGTTCAACAGCCTGATCCGGGCCGCCCGTCCCTGACATGCACGAGTTCTGCGATTTTCGGGCGGGAGTCCGCCAGCCGCTGTTCCTGATCTCCGGGCCGTGCGTCATTGAGAGCGAGGCCCTGGTGATGCAGGTGGCCGGGCACCTGGCCGAGGCCACCGGGCGGCTCGGCATGCGCTACGTGTTCAAGGCATCCTTCGACAAGGCCAACCGCACCAGCGGCGGCAGCTTCCGTGGCCCGGGCATGGAGACGGGGCTGCGCATCCTGGAGCAGGTGCGCACGCAGCTTGAGATCCCGGTGCTCACGGATGTCCACGAAGACACCCCGGTGGACGAGGTGGCAGCGGTGGTCGACGTGCTGCAGACGCCGGCGTTCCTGTGCCGGCAGACCAACTACGTCACCCGGGTGGCCGCTGCGGGCCGCCCGGTCAATCTCAAGAAAGGCCAGTTTCTGTCCCCCTGGGAGATGGGCCAGGTGGTAGACAAGGCGCGCGCAGCCGGCAACGAGCGCCTGCTGGTGTGCGAGCGCGGTGCGAGTTTCGGCTACAACAACCTGGTGTCCGACATGCGTGCGCTGACGGTCCTGCGCGGGACCGGCTGTCCGGTCGTGTTCGACGCCACGCATTCGGTGCAGCTGCCGGGCGCGGGCGGCGGGGCCTCCGGAGGGCAGCGGGAATTCGTGCCGACGCTGGCCCGGGCGGCGGTAGGCGTCGGCGTGGCCGGCCTGTTCATGGAGACCCATCCGGATCCCGGCCAGGCCCTGAGCGACGGCGCGAACGCCTGGCCCCTGGGCGACATGGTGCCGCTGCTCGAAACCCTTCTGGAGCTCGACGAGGTCGCCAAGCGAAACCTGCCGGCGGACTGAGCCGGCCTATTACAGCAGCAGCGCGGTCCCCAGGGCGAGAAACGCCACGAATCCCACCACGTCGGTCACGGTCGTCAGGATCACACCGCCGGCCAGCGCCGGGTCGATGTGCAGGCGCTGCAAGGCCGGCGGCAGCAGCACGCCGGCCAGGGCGGCGAAGGCCATGTTGGCGATCAGCGCCAGCGCGATGACTGCGCCGATCATCCAGGTGTCGAACCACAGTCCGGCGACCAGCGCGACCACGCCGCACCAGATCAGGCTGTTGAGCAGCCCGACGCCGAGTTCCTTGAACAGCAGGGCACGCATGTTCTGGGAACTGACCTGGCCGAGCGCCATGCCGCGGATAACCAGGATCAGGGTCTGGCTGCCGGCAATGCCGCCCATGCTGGCGACGATGGGCATCAGCACGGCCAGCGCCACCACGCGCTCCAGGGTATCCTGGAACAACCCGATGGCGGCCGCGGCGATGAAGGCCGTGACCAGGTTGACGCCGAGCCAGACCGCACGCCGCCGCGAGGCGGACAGCACCGAGTCGAACAAGTCCTCGTCCTCGCTCAGCCCGACGTAGCTGTGCAGCGCCTCCACGCCTTCGTCGCGGATCACGTCCACCACGTCGTCCACCGTGATCCGCCCGAGCAGCAGGTTGTTCTCGTCGACTACGGCCGCCGACACCAGGTCGCGGTCCTCGAAGATTGCCGCCACCGTGCTGTCCGGCATGTTCGCCGGGATCGGCGGCGGCTCGGGTTCCATCACCTCGCCGACCAGGGTGTCCGGGTCGTGCAGCAGCAGCGCGGAGATGGGCAGAACGCCGAGGTAGTGTTCGAAGCGGTCCACTACCATCAGCACGTCGGTATGGCTCGGGATGCTTTCGTGCCGACGCAGGTAGCGCAGCACCACCTCCAGTTCGACATCCGCGCGCACCGTGATCACGCTGGCATCCATCAACCCCCCGGCGGTGTCCTCGTCGTAGGTCAGCACCGCTTCCAGCCGGGACCGGTACTGCTGGTCCATGTCGTTGAGGATTTGCGAACTGACGGCCTCGGGGAGGTCGACCAGCAGGTCTGCCATGTCGTCGATGTCCAGACCCTCGGTCGCGCTGACCAGGGCGTTCTCGTCCATCTCGTTGATCAGGGAGGCGCGGACCTCGTCGCCGACCTCAAGCAACACCTCGCCGTCGTGCTCGTGGTCCAACATGCCCCAGACGATGAAGCGCTGGGCGCGCGGCAGCGATTCCAACAACTGCGCGACCTCCGCCGGGTGCAGCGCCCGCAGCATCTGGCGGACCGACTGCATGGTGCCGGAATTCAGGGCCTGGGCCAGCGCCGTGACCTGCGCGCTCGGCGTCTGCACGGGCGGCTGGGCGGGCGGTGGGGCGAGGGTGTTCACGTGGAGCAGGATGGGTGGAAGTTCAGGGCCTCGGGAAGTCCTGGCGCTGGATGACGGACCGGGTGCTCAGGTCTGTGCCAGCGCTTCGACCATGTCGTGGATCTGCTCCGGATGCGTGCAGGCCAGAATCTCCTGGCACTGCTTCTGCAGTTCCTCGGACGAAACGTGGTTGATGATCTGCTTGATTTCGAGCAGGGAGCCCGGATGCGTGCTGAATTCACGCAGGCCGAGTCCCACGAGCAGCCGGGTCAGGCGCGGGTTGCTGGCCATCTCGCCGCACATGCCGACCGGCTTGCCGGCCTGCCGGCCGGCCTGGATCGTGTGGTGAATCAGGAACAGCACGGCGGGGTGCAGCGGGTCGAACAGATAGTGGACCTGGTCGTCGACCCGATCGATGGCCAGCGTGTACTGGATCAGGTCGTTGGTGCCGATCGACAGGAAATCCAAATGACGCGCGAAGACGCCGGCGGAGATGGCTGCTGCCGGCACCTCGATCATGCCGCCGACCTTGATCTTCGGGTCGTATGGAGTGCCTTCGCTATCGAGTTCCTTCATGCAGTCGCGAATCAGCGCCAGGCTCTGCGTCAACTCGGAGTTGTTGGTGAGCATGGGCAACATGACGTGCACGCACCCGTGCGCGGAGGCGCGCAGGATCGCGCGTAACTGCGCCATAAACATGGGCTTGTTCTGCAGGGAGCGCCGGATGGCACGCAGACCCAGGGCCGGGTTCGGGGCGATCGCGCCCTCGTAGTCCGGGTCGAACTCCTTGTCGGCGCCCAGGTCCAGGGTGCGGATGGTCAACGGCTTGCCGTCCAGCGCCAGGACCAGGTCTCGGTAGACCTCGTACTGTTCGTCGGCGCTGGCCCCTTCGGGGCGGTCGAGGTAGAAGAACTCGGTGCGGTACAGCCCGACGCCTTCCGCCTGGACCTCATGGACCCGGGGGATCTCTTCGATCAGGTCGACGTTGCACTTCAGCGTAACCGATTGCTTGTCGCGCGTGATCGTCGGTTTGTCGCGCAGCGCCATCAGTCTTTCTGCGCGCTCCTGCTCCGCACGCTGGTACTCCCGGTACTGGTCGACCAGCCAGTTCGCATCGTCGGCGCACAGGATGGTGCCGCCGTGTCCGTCGATCAGCACGAGTTCCCCGTCCTCCAGCAGCATGCCCGCATCGTGCAGGCCGACCACCGCAGGGATCTGCAGGCTGCGCGCCAGGATCGCGGTGTGCGACATGGAACTTCCGAACTGGGTGACGAAGGCGGCGACGTTCTGGTGCTGGATCAGTACGGTGTCGGCCGGCGTGAGATCGTCCGCGACCACGATGCGGCCGGTCAGGTCGCGCTCCTTGACTCCGGCCTTGGCCAAGTCGGTCTGGCTCAGGTTTTCCTGCACCTTGCGGATGACATGCTGCACGTCGTTCTTGCGTGTCCGCAGGTAGGCGTCCTTCATGCTTTCGAACACGGCGACCAGCTGCTCCATGGTGTCCTGCAGCGCCCACTCGGCGTTGTAGCGCTGGTTGCGGATCATTTCCGTGGGCATGTCCACCAGCATGGCGTCGTCCAACATCAACAGGTGGGCGTCGAGAAAGCTTGTCACTTCCTGGCGCATTTTTTCAGGCACCATGTCGCGCACTTCGCGCAACTGCCTGCGGGATTCCTCCAGCGCCTCGTTCAGGCGCTCGATCTCGGACTCGATCTCTTCCGGCTCCAAGGTGCGCTTTGAGATCTTGGTTTCACCCCGTTTGAACACATGGATCCAGCCTTGGGTAATGCCTCGAGACACCCCGATGCCGTTGATGATCATGGGCATGGTTCGGCGCCTTCTCCAAATCCGCTCTCGAACAGGGCCAGCAGGGTCTGCATGGCTTCCTCCTCGTCCGGGCCGCTGGTGAACAGCCGCACCGGGGTGCCGTGGGTGGCCGCCAGCATCATGATGCTCATGATGCTCTTGGCGTTGGCCCGCTTGCCTTCCTTTTCGATTTCCATCTGCGCCTGGTACTGGCTCGCTTCGCTGACCAACTTGGCGGCGGCTCGTGCATGCAGCCCGAGCTTGTTGACGACGGTAGCGTTTTTCTCGATCATTCGGACTCTCCCGCTTCGATGATGATGCCGATGCGGCCGTTGGTGGCCAGGCTCTCGGCGAGTTGGCTTCGATTGCGCTGCTGCAGGTTGAACAGTTTCACGACCATCGGCAGATTGATGCCGGAGACGAGCGTGGCTTCCGGATGCTCGCGCATCAGCCGCTTCGCCAGGTTGTACGGCGTGGCGCCGTACAGGTCCGACAGGATCAGCAGGCCGTCCTTGCAGTCCAGCGAGGCGCAGATGCCCCGGAGTTCGGACAGCGCCACGTCCAGGTCGCAGTCCTCGATGATCCCGTAGCAGGCGAGGTTCTCCGGTGGCCGCGCGAAGATCCGCGATGCGATGTCTACCAGCTGCTGACCCAGCTGGCGGTGCGTGATGGTCAGCATGCCGACGCTCATGATTGCACCTCCATGTCCCGATGAAGCACGGTGACCTGCAGGGAGGCGCTGTCCGAGAGCATTTCGGCCAGGCGCTCCGCCAGGTAGACCGAGCGATGCTGCCCGCCGGTGCAGCCGATCGAGATGTTCAGGTAATGCCGGCCGGCCTCGATGAAGGAGGGGATCCACCGGTCCAGGAACTTCTTCAGGTCTTCAAGCATGGCGTCGGCCTGTGGCTGCTTCGAGAGGTAGTCGCGAACCGCGGAATCCGTGCCGTTGAGCATGCGCAGTTCATCCACCCAGTGTGGGTTCGGCAGGCACCGCGAATCAAACACGAAGTCCGAATCGCTCGGCACGCCGCACCGGTAGGCGAAGGATTGTAGCAATACCGACAGCGGGGCGCGATCGAGCTTCAGACGCTGGCGCAGCAGAGTGCGCAGTTCATGGACGTTAGTGCGGGACGTGTCCAGGCGCAGGTCGGCCAGGTTGGCGATCGCCGCGAGGCAGTTCCGTTCCTGCCGCACCGCCTCGCGCAGGGTCGGAGCCCGGTCGGCCAGCGGGTGCCGGCGGCGCGTGTCGTTGAAGCGGCGGATCAAGGTGTCCTCGTCGGAGTCGAGGAACATCACGGTGATCTCGCAGGGCAACTCCCGGAGTTGCTCCAGGATAAACGGGAACCCGGCCAAGTCCTTCGGCAGTGTGCGGGCGTCCATTCCGATGGCGGCCTGCTTCGAGTAGTGCGAGTCCGGCTGCATCAGCAGTTTCACGTATTCCAGCAGGAGGGTGGGCGGCATGTTGTCGACGCAGTGCACGCCGAAGTCCTCCAGCGTATCCAGTGCCACCGACTTCCCCGAGCCGGAAAGGCCGCTGACGATGACCAGTTGCATGGTTCAGGGCTTGGCGAGGGCCGCCAGCAGCGGCTCTGGCTTGTGGCAGGTGCGCAGCGCCCTGAGGTGCTCGGGCGAATCCAGGATCTCCGCCAACTCCTTCAGATACTGCAGATGGATGTCTTGGGTCTCGCTTGGTACCGCCAGCGCCACGAACACGTCGACCGGCAGGCCGTCGATCGCACCGAAGTCCACACCTTCGGCCAGGGTCAGGATGGCGGCGGAACTCTGGATCCCGTCGGGCACCCGGCAGTGGGGGATGGCGACGCCCCGGCCGAGCCCGGTGCTGCCGAGGCGTTCGCGAACGATCAGCAGGTCCAGAAGCGTGTGGGCGCGGGTGGCCGAGAGGTCCGCGGCCAGCGCCTCGCTGAGGACCTCCAGCGCACGCTTCTTGCTGCTGATTTGCCGCTGCAGCAGCAGGCTGTCGGGCCGAAGCAAATCCAGAATGCCTCGCATGGCCGCCTCAGTTCAGTTGGTGGTGGGTAATCTGGTCCTGGTGGTGGTCTTTGCGCTTTTCCTTGTACTTGAGAATCTGCCGGTCCAGCTTGCCGGTCAGCGTGTCGATCGCCGCGTACATGTCGGAGTGTTCGGCCCGGGCGTGCATGTGGTGACCCTGGACGTGCAGGGTCGCTTCCGCACGGTGGGTGTCGTGTTCGACCGCCAGCGTGATCTGGGTGTTGATCACGTCGTCGAAATGCCGGGTCAGGCGTTTGAATTTGGTGTGGATGTAATCGCGGAGTGGAGAGGTGATTTCAAGGTGGTGTCCCGTGAGTTTTAGATTCATAACAACACTTCCTCCCGTTGCCCAAACATTATACAAGGGCAGGGGGGCTTGGAGTAGTGCCGGGGGCAAGGGGCGCCTGCGGGCGGGGAAATGGCCTGCAATAACGGGTTAATAGATCATGATTTGATCCGGTACTGGGTGGAATGCCATGGAGCGAAGGGCGTGGGCGCGAGGAAATTTTCTGTATTTTCAGGGGTTTTGGCGAGTTTGGCGATGGCTGTCGCGCAGCAGGCGCTGACCCAGTCTTCCCTGCACGAGGCGGCCCGGTCGGGAAATCTCGCGGAAGTTCAGAAGCTGCTGGATGCGGGCGCGGACGTGAATTTGTCCGAGCAGGGCAAAACCCCGTTGCACCATGCGGCCCTGGTCAACCCGGATCCCGCGGTGGTGCAGGCTTTGCTGGATGCCGGGGCCCGGGTGGACCTGAAGGGGCATAACGGCATGACGGCATTGCACTTCGCGGTGGTCGACCCGACCCCGATGGCTGCGATGATGCGAACGGACGACGAGGTAGACGCGGAAGCCGAAACCAACCACACGGCGCAGCGTTTGGCGGTGATCCAACTGCTGCTGGGCGCCGGGGCGACGGCGTATGCGAAGAACGAGGACGGCCTGACGCCGTTGCATCTGGCGGCGGGCCACCACGAGGACCCGGAGGTTTCAGAGACGCTGCTGATGGCCGGGGCATTCGCGGACGCGAGGGCCGAGAACGATTCGACTCCCCTGCACTTTGCGGGGGCCTTCAACGGGAACCCGGAGGTGGCGCAGGTGCTCCTGGACTTCGGAGCGGAGGTGGACGCGGTGGACATCGGGGGGGTGACCCCCCTGCATTTGGCCGCCCGCTTCAACCGGCATGCCTCGGTCGCCCAGGTATTGCTGGACGCGGGCGCGGATGTGAATGCGAAAGACCGGAAAGGCCTGACCCCGCTGGATCACCATGCGGAGAGGGAAGATTCGGGCTGGCCCCAGACGCTTGAGGATGCCGGCGGGAAGTGCAACCGGAGTTGTTGAGAGACCGAAAATCAGTTTTGGGCAATGGCCTCCGATAAGGCTTCGGTGTTTTCCCAAGACATTGGGGAAAAGAAGCCGTTTGCTATCATGCCTATTCGCAATAGGGGATGGAGTTCCCTGTCGTTGTTTCCCTGAACAATGAAAGACAAGAGATTACCCAAATGAAATTGAAATACTTCACTTTGCTGTCAGCTGTCATGTTGGTCGCCGCCACAAGTCTCGCAGTTGCCGGAGACTATGGAGGACACAAGGAGGGGCACCATAAAGGACATCATGGCAAGGGTTCCTTTATCCAGCGGTACGACCAAAACGACGATGCCCAGGTGACCGCGGATGAATTCGAGCAGGCACGCCGGGTTCGCTACGGCCTGATTGACGAAAACGGCAATGGCTTGGTCGATGTCGACGAGTACGTACAGAAGCACGCCAACCGCCTGGACAAGAAAATCGAAAAGGAACGCAAGGGACACATCAAGCGAACCCACCGGCGCTTTGGCGCCCTGGACAAGGACGACAACGAACAGATAGAGTGGGAGGAATACGAGGCGTCAGGCGAACGCAGTTTCAAGCGGTTCGATGGGGACGAAAATGGCGTCATCAACGCGGACGACCCGCGCCCCAAGCGCCATTGCAAACATAAGTGCAAGGGCTACAAAGGCAAAGGAAAGGGCGACAAGGCAGATGCCGGCCACGATCACGAGCACGGCAAGGGCCACAAGCACGGTAAGCACAAGGGCATGTGGAAAAAGCATGCGAAGCGGGTCATTCACATGCCGACCACCCACAGCAAGAAAGGAATGATGCGGAAGTACGACACTGATAGGGATGGTGCGATCACGCATGAGGAATTCAGCGCCCAGCGCCGCGCCGACTTTGACAGGACGGACGAGAACGGGGACGGGAAGCTGAATCCGGAGGAGTATGCGCTGGAGTTCGGCAACCGCTTGGACGAGGCAATCGAGAAGACCCGGAAGAAAAAACTGAAGCGGGCGAAGGTGCGCTTCGGCATGCTGGACAAGGACGAGAATGGGGAGATGAGCTTCGAGGAGTACCAGGTTTCAGGGCAGAAGATGTTTTCGCGCCATGACACGAATGAAGATGGCGTCGTGTCCGAAAGTGATCCCAAGCCCAAGCATAAATGCCGCAGGGACAAGCATAAACACGGGAAGGGGCACAAGGGCCACTCCGAGTAAGCCGGGAAAAGAACACAGCCATTGAGGTTGCCGGACAAGTCTCGCGTACTTGCGGGTTTTCCAGGATTTCTAGGGGTTTGTCCTTGTGGTGTGCGTGCCGTTTTCGGTTACAATTCGCACCGATCTACCCCCGTCATTTCGCTGGCGGGCCGCAGGGTCTTGGGAAGGAATTCTTGAGGCCCTTTGCTTTATCTTGAAAGCCGCATCAGTGAACACCCCCCAAAGAGTTGCCCGCATGAAGGAAACCTTAAAGAATGAGACCACTCCATTTCCCTTGACCCTGATCGACCATCCTGCCAGTGTGAGGCGCCGGCCGATCCGTGTCTACCAGAGCAAGGCCGCGGGCGCATGCCGGAAGAGTTACAGCTACGGGTTTGAGTCTTTTCTCGCGACGACCGGGCAGACTTTTCTCGATATGCTTCAGGAGCCCCGCCTGTGCGGGGGCATGGCGCATGTTCTGGATGTTTGGGAAGAGTATGCGCAGACCTACCTGGACGACATCGTTGCTGCAGTGGACCAGATGCCAAGCGGCATCGTCAAGTGTCGGGCCGGATATATTCTGGAAGAGCACCTTGGTCTACGCCGTCCGGAAATCGGGCGCTGGAAGGAATGCGCCCAGCGCGGCGGGAGCCGCAGGCTCGACCCAGGCAGGGCGTATGCTCCTCCTTTTTCGGAAACCTGGGAAATTTCTCTCAATGCCTGATTCTCCGATCAAGATCGATGTGGCGGGATGGGTCGAGCAGGCCCGGACCAATCCAGCCGCCCACCGGCAGCGCCAGGGTGTTGTGACCATTCTCAATGCCATTGCGGCGAAAGCGCCCCTGAACAAAAAAATGTTTCTGAAAGGCGGGATCCTCATGGGCTTGGCCTACGACAGCCCCAGGCAAACCGTCGACATTGACTTGACGACAAGCCTGAAAGCCGAAAATTATGCTGGAGAATGGATTCGCACGCAAATTCTGGAGGTCTTCATCGAGAAATGTCGGTCGCGGGATCTTGAGCCGACGCAGACTTCCCTGGGTGTGCCCGAAGTCAAGGAGCGGTCGGGTGCGAAGTGGGAAACGATGGAGCTTGAAGTAGGCGAGATTCCGGATTTTGGAGGCTGCTATACGCGGGTTTCCGAGTTCTACGAGAACTTGCCTTGGGGGAGATGTGCATAGGCGCGAGCCCATGCACCGAAAAAGAACGTAACTATCGTTTCCGCCTCAGAGCCGGAAGTCGGCGCCCAGGTAGGTTTCGCGGACCTGCGGATTTTCCAGGATCTCTCCCGGCTCGCCCTCGGCGATGGTGCAGCCCTCCGAGAGGATGTAGGCGCGGCGGCAGATGCTGAGGGTCTCGCGGACGTTGTGGTCGGTGATGATGATGCCGATGCCGCGCTCTTGGAGTTGCTGGATGATCGACTTGATATCGGCCACGTGCAGGGGGTCGATGCCGGCGAACGGTTCGTCCAGCAGGATGAAGGCGGGGTCCATGGCCAGCGCGCGGGCGATCTCGACCCGCCGTCGCTCGCCGCCCGACAGCGAAAATCCACGGCTGTCCCGAATCCCGTCGATGGAGAACTCCTCGAGGAGGAGTTCCAGGCGTTCCTTTTGTTCCACCTTCGACAGGGGCAACTGCTCAAGCACGCCCAGGACGTTCTCTTCCACCGTCAGGCGGCGGAACACGGAGGGTTCTTGGGGCAGGTAGCCGATGCCGGCGCGGGAGCGCCGGCTCATGGACAGTCCGGTGATGTCCTGGCCGTCCAGCAGGATCTGGCCCTGGTCGCAGGGCACCAGCCCGGTGATCATGTAGAAGCAGGTTGTCTTGCCCGCACCGTTCGGGCCGAGCAGCCCGACCACTTCGTGGTCGTTCGCACGCAACGTGACCTCCGAGACGACCTGCCGGTCGCGATAGGACTTGCACAGTCCCTGGGCTTCGAGCGTCGCCATTAATCGGAGTCGGTTTTCAGCCGGATCCGGACCCGCTCGTCCGATTTGCGGGCGGCGGGGGTTTCGACGCGTTCCTCGTCGATCAGGTAGATGACTTCCTCGCCCGCGAACTGGTGCGCGTCGACGCGCAGGTTGACATTTTCCTTCAGGATCGCCTTGCGCTGCCGGATCTGGTAGAGGATGCTGCCGGCGTTCGCGCGCAGCGGCTTGCCGGAGTCCAGGATCTGGGTCCAGCGGGCATTGCCTTCGGCATGCAAGGCCTGCACCCGGTCGTCGTCGGAATGCACCGTGAGCCGGTCGGCGAGCAGGACCATCTCGCCCTGCTTGGCGCGCACGTTCCCGCGGTAGACGCTGACTTCCTTCTTTGCATCCCACTCCATCCGGTCCGCGCTCAGGTCGAGCGTTTCCTCCGGGGTCTCCTGGGCATGCGCGACGCCGAAGGCCTCCTCCAAGACTTTCTTCAGCAATGCCTGCGTAGGCCGCTGCGCGTCCGGTGGGAACTGGCGAACCTTCACGTCCTGTTTCAGGCGGCCGCCCGAGCCGTCCAGCCGGTAGTCCAGCCCGACGCCACGCATCACCGCATGGGACTGGCTGACCACCACCGCCTGGTCGCTGTAGACCCGTTCATGCTCCGAATCCAGAATCAGCGATTCGCCGTGCATCAGGGCGGGGGAATGGTCCGGCGGATCCAGCAGGAGCTTCACGTCTCCTTCTAGGGCGACCTGGAACTTCCGAATCTCTCCGTGCCGCGCCGAGGCCGTGGAATTCTCGTACGCGGGGTCGAGCCAATGCAGCCAGGGCCGATCCAGGCTCAGGATCTGGCTTTCGGGGTACTGGTCCAGCCGTTCGGCGGCGACCTCGTAAAGCAATTCTCCCCGCAGGTCCCGGATCCGGTGACGGACTTTGATATAGCTGTTTTCGGGGACCTCTTGGTCGGGCGTCAGGGCGGCCTCCTGCGGAGCAGGCGTGCGGGCCAGGGCCCACAGCCCGACGATGAGGGCTGCCGCCAGCAGCAGGATGAGCAACAGGCGGAAGTTTTTCATCTCTGGAGGATCCAGTCGCACACGTCGCGTACCGCGCCGCGACCGCCCGGGCTCGGAGTGACCCAGTCCGCGGCCTCGCGTACTTGCGGGCGGGCATCCGCCACCGCCACGCCCATGCCGGCGGCTTCAAGCAGGGGGATGTCAGTGACATCGTCGCCGATGCAGACGATTTCCTCCCAGCGGCAGCCCAGCCGTTCGATGACGGCGCAGGCCTCGGCGTACTTGTCGTCGCAGCCGAGGATGACCTCATTGATTCCCAACTCCTGCAGTCGCTGCCGGGTCGCCTCGCTCGCGCGTGCGCTGATCACCGCGATCTGCACGTCGACATCGTAGAGCAGGACCAGCCCCTGGCCGTCGTGCACATGGAAGCACTTGGTTTCGGTGCCGTCTTCGGAGAGGTACAGGCGGCCGTCGGTCAGGACGCCGTCGACATCCAGGATCAGGAGCCTGACGTCTCCGGGTTTCATCGAAGCCCGGCCGCGATCAGGTCGTGCATGTTGAGCACGCCGACCAGTTGTCCATCCTGCATGACCGGGGTGGCGTTGAAGCGGAGGTCCCGCATCCGGTGCAGCACGTCCCGGGCGAGTTCGTCCGGCGCCGCGACCTGGAAGTCCCGCGTCATTACCTGGTCCACCGCCGTGACATGAACGTCCACCTCGTCTGCCAGGCAGCGGCGCAGGTCGCCGTCCGTGAATACCCCGACGATCCGTCCGTCCGCATCCAGCACGGTCGTCATGCCGAGCCCTTTCTCGGAGATTTCGGGCAGGGCGTCCCGCAGCAGGGTGCCGACGGTGACCTTCGGGATGTTCTTACCGTCGCGCATCACGTCGCGCACGGTGGTCAGAAGCTGCCGGCCCAGGCTGCCGCCCGGGTGGGTGCTCGCGAAATCCTCCGGTTTGAAGCCGTGGACGTGCATCAGGGCGACGGCGAGCGCATCACCCATGGCGAGTGTGGCGGTGGTGCTGGAGGTGGGGGCGAGGTTGAGCGGGCAGGCTTCGCGCTCCACCGGGACCTCCAGGTGCAGGTCGGCCTTTCGGGCCAGCGTGGATTCCGGCTGTCCGGTCAGCGCGATGATGGTGGCGCCGATCTGGCGCACCAGTGGCAGCAGGTTCAGCAACTCTTCGGTCTCGCCGGAGTAGGACAGGGTCAGCACGACGTCGTTGCGAGTGATCATGCCGAGGTCGCCGTGGTTGGCCTCGGCCGGATGGACGAAGAACGAGGGGCTGCCGGTGCTGGCGAAGGTGGCGGCGATCTTCTGTCCGATGTGCCCGGACTTGCCCATGCCGATGACGATGATGTGCCCGGTGCACTTGCTCAGTACCTGGCAGCATTCGACGAAGCTTGCGCCGGTATGGTCCACCAGGCCGCGTACCGTGTCCGCTTCCTGCCGCAGCACGTCGCGGGCGACTTCCAGAATGTCCGAAGTGTTTTCAGAGTCGGTCATGCGGGCACCATCATGCGCTCGGCGTTCCAGCCCAAGTATCCTATATAGCACAACAGCAGCAGGATTGCGCCGGGCCGGGTCAGCCGGAAGCCGCCCCGGCGGAGCAGGAGGAAGCCGAGCAAGGCGGTGAACGCCAGCATGATCAGGCTGTCGTACCACAGCATCGGCGACACCGAGAACGGGCGGATGGTAGCGGGAACCCCGACCACGCCGAGGGTGTTGAACAGGTTGGAGCCGACCACGTTGCCCAGGATGAGCCCGCTGCCCTCGGCGTGCTTCAGCGATGCCAGCGACGCGGCCAGTTCCGGCAGCGACGTGCCGATGGCGACCAGGGTCAGGCCGACCAACAGTTCGTTGATCTCCAGCATCCGGGCCAGTCCGACGGAGCCCCAGACCAGTGCCCAGGCGCTGCCGAGCAGGATGACCAGCCCGAACAGGGTCATGGCCAGGGCGGCCAGGGCGGTGTGCTCGGCCGGGAGGTCGAGAATCGGGGCGGAGGCCTGTCCGCTGTGCACGATCAGGGCGATGACGGCGACCAGGGCGAACACCAGGGCGATGCCCTCCAGGCGCCCGAGGGCCAGATCCGAGAGGATCAGGAATACGCCCGCCGTGGCGAACAGGATCAGAGGGACGTCGCGTTTCAGCAAGGTCCGGTCGGCGGCGAGCGGCAGGATCAGGGCCGAGATGCCCAGGATCATCGCGATGTTGGCGATGTTGGAGCCGAACGCGTTGCCGATTGCGATGCCACCGCTGCCTCGGGCGGCCGCAGTGGCGGAGACCAGCAGTTCCGGCAGGCTGGTGCCGAATCCCAGGATCACCACGCCGATGGCGAAGGCCGAGACGTTGAACCGGCGGGCCAGGGAGGAGGCGCCCTCGACCAGCCGGTCGGCACTCCAGGCCAAGGCCACGAATCCGATTGCGATGACGATCAGGTAGGTCAGGAGCATGGGGCAATCAGGACGGGTGTTGGGCAGGGCGGGGGAGGCCGCCACCTTCGCTGCAGGGGTCAGGGAAGAGTGCTGACGATACTGCAATTTTACCCCACGGGAGGGTCGACCTTGAGCCGGGAACGGGGTTCTGCCGCGTCTGCCGGATTTTGGTAGACTAGTTAAATGCGCGTTAATGCAGCCTTGTTCCGGCCTCCGTCGGCCTTGGGAGCGTTGCCGATCCGTTGAGGTCGGGATGCCGCCTCAGCCCCGAATTCCAGATACTGCCGGCCGCGCATTTTCCCCTCCATGATCGACCGGCTGATCGCCTTCTACGACCGCCTGGTGCTGGACCGCCCATGGGCGGTACTCGTGTTCCTGGGTGCGGTGGTGGCCGCCATGGTGACGCAGGCCGGCAATTTCCGGCTGGATGCCTCGTCCGACTCCCTGCTGCTGGAGGGCGACGAGGACTTGCGCTACTACCGCAAGGTGCTCGAGCAGTACGGCACCCGGGACTTCCTGTTCGTGACCTACAATCCGCACGCGCCGATGCTCGATTCGGCCATGCTGGAGGGCCTGGATGCCCTGCGCGAGGACCTGTTGGCGGTGCCGGCGGTCGAGGACGTGGTCACCATCCTGGACGTGCCGCTTTTGAACTCCCCGCCGATCGACTTCACCGAACTCGGCAGCATCAACCGCACCCTGCGCGATGCCGACGTGGACCAGGAGTTGGCGCAGCGCGAGTTGACCACCAGCCCGTTCTACAGCGACATGCTGATGAGCAAGGACGGGGAGACCACCGCACTCGCGGTTTACCTGAAGACCGATACGGTCGGCAACGACCTGCTGCGCGAGCGCACCCGGCTTCGCGACGCCCGCGACGGGGAGACGCTGGACGGGGCGGGCCTGCAGCGCCTGGAGGAGGTGACCCGGCAGTACGCTGACCACATGGCCGCCGTCGCAGAGCAGCGTGCCGTCACCATCGCCGAGGTCCGCACGGTGCTCGACCGCCACCGCGAGGGCGCGCGCATCTTCCTCGGCGGCGTCGCCATGATCGCGACCGACATGATCGACTTCATCGACAGCGACCTGCGGACCTTCGGCATCAGCGTGTTCGTGTTCCTGATCCTGATGTTGACGGTGATCTTCCGCCGCCTGCGCTGGATCCTGCTGCCGCTGGCCGGTTGCGCGGCTGCGGTGGTGCTGATGATGGGCACCCTGGCGCTGGCGCGATGGCCGGTGACCGTGATTTCCTCCAACTTCGTGTCGCTGCTGCTGATCATCTGCATGTCGATGACGATCCACCTGGTGGTGCGCTTCCGCGAGATCCAGAGCAAGGAGCCGGATGGCAACCCCCGGGACCTGGTCGCTCGCACTGTCCACTTCATGTTCACCCCGATTCTGTACACGGCCCTGACGACGATGGTGGCATTCGTGTCGTTGCTGATCAGCGGGATCCGTCCGGTGATCGATTTCGGGTACATGATGACGGCCGGCATTGCGATGGCGCTGGGCGTGATCTTTCTGCTGTTCCCGGCGGTGGTGGTCCTGCTACCGCGCACGCACGGCGAGGAGCGCGACTTCACACGCGGCGTCACCCTGGCGTTCGCGCGCCTGACCGAGCGGTACCGGAAGCCGATCCTGGGCGTCGCGGTGGTGTTGGCGGTGGTCAGTGCGTTCGGCGCGGCGCGCCTGGACGTGGAGAACCGGTTCATCGACTATTTCGACACCGACACCGAGATCTTCCAGGGCATGCTGGAGATCGACCGGCACCTGGGCGGGACCACGCCGCTCGACATCATCCTGGAGGCGGACCCGGAGGCACTGGTCGAGGACGAGGAGTTCGAGGAGGACTTCTACGGAGACCTGGAGGACGAGGGCGAGGAGTCGTCGCCCGGCTACTGGTTCAACCCGTTGCGTCTGGGCGAGTTGCGCCGCTTGCACGAATGGCTCGACGCGCAGCCGGAGATCGGCAAGGTGCTGTCGCTGGACACGATGATGCGGATGGCCGAGAGCATCAATGACGGCGAGCCACTGGACGACCTCAAGATTGGCCTGCTGCGCGAAGGGTTGTCGCGCCTGCCGGATGAAATGCAGGACGTGTTGCTGCGCCCGTTCCTGTCCGAAGACGGCAACCGCTTGCGCGTGCAGTTGCGGGTGATCGATTCCGACACGACCCTGCGGCGCGCCGAACTGCTCGAGCGGGTCGACCGCTTCCTGGGCGAGGAGATGGCCTACGGGGAATCCCGCTACCGGCAGAGCGGCCTTCTGGTGCTGTACAACAATGTCCTGCAGAGCCTGTTCGCTTCGCAGATCCAGACCATCGGCTTCGTGTTCCTGAGCATTCTCGCCATGTTCCTGGTGCTGTTCCGCTCGCTGCGCCTGGCCCTGATCGCGATCCTGCCGAACATGCTGCCGGCGCTGCTGGTGCTCGGCACCATGGGTTGGCTCGGCATTCCGCTGGACCTGATGACGATCACCATCGCCGCGATCAGTGTCGGCATCGCGGTGGACAACACCATCCACTACATCATCCGCTTCCGGCGGGAGTTCCCGCAGGACCGGGACTACCGGGCGACCATGTGGCGCTGCCACGGCAGCATCGGGCGGGCGATGTATTACACCTCGCTGACCATCGTGGTCGGATTCTCGATCCTGATGCTGTCGAACTTCGTGCCGACATTCTACTTCGGGCTGTTCACCGGCCTGGCCATGCTGACCGCACTGGTCGCCTCGCTGGCTCTGCTCCCGGCGTTGTTGCTGACGCTACGCCCGATGGGTAAGACGGCGGTAGGGCGGGAGTAGCGGCAGGGCGGCTGAATAGCCGCAGTTTACTTGAAGAGATCTGAGAGGGAGCCGGTGCGGGCCATTTTTAGTTCACTGCCTTCGACACGATGGATCACGAGCCAGTCTGGCTCGATGTGGAGTTCGCGGTAACCTTTCCAGACTCCCTGAAGCAGATGGTCGCGTTGGCTATCAGGCAGTGGGAGCTGCTGAATCAATGCCGGTACCGGTCGATGAAGTTTGGACATGTCTTTGCCCTGCTTCTTCATGTGCTTGACGCCACGCTTGAGTGGCGTGGACCAGACCAGATTCAGTACATTAGATGCCTAGGTCTTTGAAATAGTCCTCGGCATTGCTGAAGCGCTTGCCCTTGCCCTCGTCCAGTTCCTTCATTGCTTTGAGGGGGTGACATTTGGCACTTGGACGGCAAACGGCAGCCGCTTCCCGTTTGCAATCCGGATCATCAGCAGACGAATGGCATCAGACACCGACAACTCCATGGCCTGAAGTGCTTCAGCGGCTTGTACTTTGGTGTCGCTGTCAATTCGTGCGCGCAAACGGTATCGGTGCTCATTCGAACCTCCTTTGTATAGCCTCGTTGCAGCTACAGATAAAGGACTTTGCAAGAGGCGTAGGTTGGCTTGGGTATGATTCAGAAAATTCCCGGAATTACGGCCTTTCGGCTGGCCGGATAATCGTCGAACTTCTCCCGGTACCACCGATGGTGGCTGTAGGCCCTCGGTATCAGGTTGGCGGCGGTGAACACGAAGAAGGCGAGGCCTGCCAGCGACCAGGTCGCCAGCGCCCAGCCGGCCCACTCCAGTATTTCCCCGAGATGGTTTGGACAGGAAACGAAACGGAACCCTCCGCCTTGGGGAATGGCGTAGCCAGTCTCGCCGGGCTTCCGCAAGCGCAGCAGGACCGTGTCGGAGTGGAGGTTGAGGGCCATTCCCGCAAGGAAAACCGCAAGGCCGACGAGGAAGCGGGGATCGTTCAGCCATTCGACGCCATATTCGCCGAACTCCGAGACGATGCGGGCGTTGATGTAGGCGTTGATCACGTTGAAGAAGACCCCCGAAGCAGCGACCGCGATCGGCATCCGCTTGCCTTGCGTGCGCAGCCGGAATGGAAAGATCAGCGTTCGATGCACGTAGTGGGCCTGCCACATGACGAGGAACACCAGCGGCACGACCTCCCAGGCGGATTCTCCGCAGAAATATACATACAGGAAGACGACCACGGTCGGCAGCTCCATGATGATCCAGCCCGTCCGGTTGGAGAAGGACGGTCCCCAGCCTGCGGCCGGGTAGTGACGGCCGAACGGGGCCGTGTTGCGGAGCAGGTACAGGAAGGCCGGGACCGAGATTGCAAGGACCCCCCACACCAGGATGCCATGGATCTGCAGTTCAGCCATTTCCGTTTTCTCCTCCGATCATGCTTGCATTTTAGGGGATGAATTCCGGATTTGCAGGGTTTGACCTTGCAGGCGTGCGGGTCTCGAAGGCAACTGCCTGCTTGTAATGGACTTTTTGGAACATCACTCCCTCCGAGAACGGAATCTCGGCGAGGGGTCCTGATCACTCCAGGCTGGAATTTAAGGCGGCTGGTCTGCGAAGGAAGGTTTTTACGATATTGAAAATTCTCATAGACGGGCTCAGGGAAGCCAATGAGCTGAACTTATTATAAATAATCTATGTAGAAATAATAATTTATATGATAATTTTCATAAATTCTTTAACTTTGAGGCCGTTAGAGAAACACTACACCACCCCAAACATGGGAAAGAACAGGTTGATTCTATTGTTGGATTTAGAGAGAGCAGAATACGATCGGGACGATACTTTGCGAAGCATGCCGTGCCGATACCTTGGCGTTCGAGAAAATTAATTGCAGAAAGCGTGGCGCTAAAGGTTTTGTCATGGCAATAGGGTTGACCTGAAAGTCGCTGGAGATTTGCCGGCAAACCCCGACTACTCCCCGAATCCGTAGAACCGTTCGTCCAGAAAGTCGCGCATGGCGGCGATGTGCTCTTCCGTCCAGTCGAGCCCGGCCCCTCGGCGGCAGTGGTCGACACGCGCGTGCAGTTGTATGACATCCTCGACAATGCCTTCCGTCCCGCGGTACAGCAGGCGGCCGTCGCCACCGGTGATGCGCGCGTGGCAGGCGGTGCAGTGTTCTTGATGTACACTGTCTGCACTGAACGCTTGAACGCTTTTGAGGTCAAAGAGGGAAAGCACGCCGAACAGAACGAAGATCAGCCAGAATCTGATGTCCCAGAAGAAAAACCTGATTTGGGTCGATCTGGAGATGACCGGGCTCAACCCGGACACGGACCGGATCATCGAGATCGCAACCGTGGTCACGGACTCAGACCTCAACGTGCTGGCGACCGGACCAGTGCGGGTGATCCACCAGTCGGAGGCGTGCCTGGCCGGGATGGACGAATGGAATACCTCCCACCACGGCGCGTCCGGACTGACCGAGGCGGTGCGCCGCTCCGACTGCGACGAGGCGCAGGCCGAGCGCGAGACGCTGGAGTTCCTGGGGCAGCATGTCGCGTACGGAGTCTCGCCGATGTGCGGCAACAGCATCTGCCAGGACCGACGCTTCCTGGCGCGTTGGATGCCGGCCCTGGAACGCTTCTTTCACTACCGGAACCTGGACGTCAGCACGCTCAAGGAGTTGGCACGGCGCTGGTATCCGGACCAGGTCGAGGAGTTCCGCAAAGCCTCCGCGCACCGGGCGCTTGAGGACATTCGCGAGTCGATCCGGGAGTTGGAGCATTACCGTCGGCAGATACTTCAGCGCGTGGCGGCTTCCTGAAGCGGGAGGTCGCGGCCGGCCTCCGGGTGCAGCACGGTGTCACAGCCGTCCATGGCCGGGTCCAGTTCCGGATAGTCCAGAGTGTAGTGCAGGCCGCGGCTTTCACGGCGCATCATCGCGCAGCAGATGATCAGGTTCGCGACCTGGACAAGGTTGCGTAGCTCGATCAGATCTCGCGAGATGCGGAAGTCCCGGTAATATTCGTTGATTTCTTCGTGAAGCAGAGTGCAGCGGTGTTGTGCCCGTTCCAGCCGCTTGCTGGTGCGCACGATGCCCACGTAGTCCCACATGAAGCGGCGCAACTCGTCCCAGTTGTGCGCGACCACCACCTCCTCGTCGGAGTCCGACACCCGGCTTTCGTCCCAAGGGGCCACCTCCGGGGGTGGCGTGTCCCGGGATAGCGTCCCGTTGATGTGTTCGCTCGCGGCGTGGGCGAATACCAGGCACTCCAACAGGGAGTTGCTGGCCATCCGGTTCGCGCCGTGCAGTCCGGTGTGGGCGACCTCGCCGATGGCGTACAGCCCGGGAAGGTCGGTGCAGCCGTGCCGGTTGGTCACAACGCCGCCGCAAGTGTAGTGCGCGGCCGGTACCACCGGGATGGGCTGACGGGTCAGGTCGATGTCGTATTCGAGGCAGCGGGAGTAGGTGTTCGGGAACGCCTCGCGCAGGGCGTCGGCCGGCTTGTGGCTGATGTCGAGGTGCACGTAGTCCAGCCCGAGACGCTTCATTTCGTGGTCGATGGCCCGCGCGACGATGTCCCGGGGGGCCAGTGCGCCGCGTTCGTCGAAGCGGCGCACGAACTCCTCGCCGTTGCCGGGTAGGCGCAGTTTCGCTCCCTCGCCACGCAGCGCCTCGGTCATCAGGAAGGACTTGGCGCGCGGGTCGTACAGGCAGGTCGGATGGAACTGGATGAACTCCATGTTGGCCACGCGGCAGCCGGCCCGCCACGCCATTGCCAACCCGTCGCCGGACGAGGTGTCCGGGTTGGAGGTGTACAGGTAGACCTTGCTCGCGCCGCCGGTGGCCAGGATCACGCAGCGTGCGCGATAGGTGTCGACTGCATTGGTGCGCGTGTCCTGAGCGTAGATGCCGATACAGCGGCGTTCTCCGGCACGGTGCTGGACGATCAGGTCGACCGCGATGCAGTGGCTGTGTAGTTCCACGTTGGGTCGCTGGCGGACCTGCTCCATGAGGGCCTCCTGGATGGTGCGGCCGGTGTGGTCGGCGACGTGCGCCACCCGCCGGCGGCTATGGCCGCCTTCCCGAGTCAGGTGCAGCCCGCCGGAGGGTGGATGGGGGGTGAAGTTCACGCCTTGGTCCTGCAGCCACCGGATCATGGCGGCACCGCGGTCCGCGACCTGTTGCACCACCTCCGGCTGGCACAGTCCGCCGCCGGTCGAAATCGTGTCGGCGACGTGCAGCGCGACCGAGTCCTTGTCGTCCAGTGCCGCCGACACGCCGCCCTGGGCGTAGGCCGTCGAGCTTTCGGTGGGGTTCGCCTTGCACAGCAGCGTGACCCGCAGGCGCGGGTCTGCCTCCAGCGCAGCGCACAGACCCGCCGCACCGCTGCCAAGGATCAGGATGTCCGTATCGTGAATAATGGGCGCACTGTCTGCAACCACGATTCCGCCATTTCTGTCATGCCGAACCACGATTATAATGTGGCACCTATACATTGACCCCCTTACGTGCTTGACGAAGCCCCACAAGAACTTTTCTTGGCGGATTGGCTCCGGGCGCCGAGATGAGCGACAAAAGCGACCGGAATCTGGTTCGCCGCGCCAAGGCGGGGGAGACCGGCGCATTCGACGCGCTGGTCGAGAAGTACCAGCACCGCATCTTGAACCTGGTCGGTCGTTACGTGTCCGACCGCGCCACCCGGCAGGATGTGGCCCAGGAGTCCTTCATCAAGGCCTGGCGCAACATCAAGAGTTTCCGGGGCGACAGCCAGTTCTACACTTGGCTGTTCCGGATCGCAGTCAACACGGCGATAAACTACCTGGCCGCGGCGCGTCGCCGGCCGGAGTATACGCTGCCGCCGAATGAGGACGGGGAGACGAGTATGGACGATATGCAGGTCGACCTGGACACACCGGAGGGTGAAGTGGAGGCAGAGGAAATCGCCGCAATAGTGAACGAAGTGATTTCCGAGTTGTCGGAAGACTTAAGGGTGGCAATCACCTTGCGCGAATTGGAAGGCATGAGTTATGAGCAGATTGCCTACATCATGAAATGTCCGATCGGCACGGTGCGTTCGCGCATCTTCCGGGCCCGGGAGGCTATTGATGAACGATTGCGGCCGGCACTGAACGACTCGTCAGGAGGGATCGAATGAGCGATCACGACCACGAGTGGGTTTCCGCCTACTTGGATGACGAGCTCACGCCCGCGGAGCGGGCCAGGGGGAGCCGGACTCTGAGCCGGAAGCCGAAGGCGCGCCGCCGCCTGGGCCGCTACCAGCTGATCGGCGATGCGATGCGCAACGAATTGCCGGAACAACTGTATCCGGGATTCGCAAGGCGGGTCCATCAGAAAATCGTTCAGGAAGCTTCTCCCCCCCCCAAGCACCATCTCCTGCAGGAGGTCTGGCACTGGATCCGGCATCCGGCCCCGCTGGCGGTGGCCAGCGGCCTGTCGGCCACGCTGGTCGCGGCGGGGCTGTGGTTCTACACGAAGCAGCCGCCGGCCATCCCGGTGGTGATCGACGTGCCGATCGACCAGATCGCGGAAGTCCCGGAATCCGAGTTGGACACGAGGGCGCACCAGCAGATCCTGAGTTACCTGGCGGCCCATGCGGAAGTCGAGCCGCGTGCGCTGATGCCCTATGCCCAGTTGGTGGAATATGACAAATAAGGCGACGCAGGGCATGACCGGGCGGCAGGGCCGCCCCGGGGAACTTTTGCCGCAGGGTGCAGTCTTTTCCGTCGGGGGGGAGAACGCGAAGACCTGCAGGAGGCTGTTGTTGATCATGGTTCTGGTTGGACTGGCCACGACGGTGAAGGGCGAGGTGGATCCGGCGAGCTGGCTGGTCCGGGCCGACCAGGCGGCCGAGCGCGCCAACTTCACCGGCACGCTGTCCCTGCTCGACGGCGGCGTGACCCAGCGCACGATGAAGGTCAAGCAGGGCTTCGATGGGCGCAACACCCACCAGCGGTGGGTCTCGGCCTCCGGGGGAGAGGAGTGCGAGATCGTGCGCCGGGCGAACGAGTCCGCCGTGGTGTTCCCCAACCGACGGGTGATGATTCACGGCCGCCAGAACCCGAAGAACCTGATTCCGAGAATCCAGCGGGATATCGCCCAGTTGAAACAGTACTATCAGCTCGAGACCGGCGGGCAGGAGAAGGTCGCCGGGCGACCCTGCCAGCTGGTCAAGGCGACTTCGCGCGACAATTACCGCTACGGTTGCGAATTGTGCGTGGACACGGCTTCGGGTCTGCCGCTGCGGGCGCGGATGGTGACGCCGAGCGGCGAGAAGATCGAAAAGTTCGCCTTCACCTCCGTGGACGTGCTGGAGTCCATTCAGCAGTTTTCCCCGAACAGCTTCTGGCTGGCGACCGACACCAACGGCTTCGAGACGATCAACCTGCCGTACGGCTCCCAGCCGGCGCCGGGCCAGTGGCGGATCGAGAACCTGCCGCCGGGCTTCGTGGAGCGGTTGGCGGTGATCCGCAAGCTGCCGCTCAACCCGAAGCCGGTGTACCATATCGTGCTGGCGGACGCCTTGTCCCGGATTTCTGTTTTCGTTACCCGTCTACCCGAGGACAGGGAGGTTAAGAGCCGGCAGTTCTCGCGCAAGGCGCTCAACGGATACATAACGGTGCGGGACGGTCACCAGGTCACCGTGATCGGCGGTGTGCCGGCCGAAACCGTCCGAATGATCGGCGATTCGGTCCACCGAAGCGCTGATTCCATGAACTGATTTTGCAAGGAAACCCGATGCTGCACACCTGGACCTCGAGAACGCTCACCGCCGCTTTGGGCTTCGCCGTGCTGTTCGCGCCGCTTCAGGCGCGCGAACTGCCGGACTTCACCGACCTGATCGAGCAGAATGCGCCGGTCGTGGTCAACATCACCACGAGCCGCAACGTCGGGGGTTCCGCCACCGGCAAGGAGGCGCCGCATGGCACCCCGGAGGACATGCCGGACTTCTTCCGCCGGTTCTTCGAGCAGATGCCGGAGGGCCAGCAGCAGCGTCCGCCGCAGCAGCGGCGCCACGGCACCGGGTCCGGGATGATCTACTCCGCGGACGGCTACATCGTGACCAACCACCACGTGGTCGACGGGGCGGACGAGATCATCGTCAAGCTCAGCGACAAGCGGCAATTCGTGGCGGAGAAGGTGGGATCCGACCCGCGCAGCGACCTGGCGTTGCTGAAGATTGATGCGGAGGACCTGCCGACTGCGACGCTCGGCAACTCGGAGGAACTGAAGGTCGGGCAGTGGGTGCTCGCCATCGGCTCGCCGTTCGGCTTCGAGCATTCGGTCACCGCCGGCATCGTCAGCGCCAAGGGACGCAGCCTGCCGAGCGAGAACTACATCCCGTTCATCCAGACCGACGTGGCCATCAACCCCGGCAACTCCGGCGGGCCGCTGTTCGATATGGACGGGCACGTGGTCGGCATCAACGCGCAGATCTACACCCGCACCGGCGGCTTCATGGGCCTGTCCTTCGCCATCCCGATCGACATGGTGTCGGAAGTGATCGCGCAGATCAAGAAGGACGGCCACGTCGTGCGCGGCTGGCTCGGCGTGTACATCCAGGAGGTGACCCGCGACCTGGCCGAATCGTTCGGACTGGATCGCCCGAAGGGCGCGATCATTGCCGAAATCACCGAGGATGGCCCGGCGGACGAGGCCGGACTGGAGGCTGGGGACATCGTCCTGGAGTTCGACGGGAAGGAAGTGGAGAGTTCCAGCGCGCTGCCGCCGATGGTCGGGCAGGTGAAGCCCGGCAAGACGGTCGAAGTCGAGATCATGCGCGGCGGCAAGCGCAAGACCGTGGAGGTGACCCTGGGGCAGTTGCCCGACGATGGGGCGCCGATGGCGGTGCCGTCCGGGGATCCGGGGTCGTCGGAAGAGACGGAGATCCTGGGCATGCGCCTGGAGGAACTGCCCGAAGAAGCGCGCAAGCAGCGCAATCTCGACAAGGGCGGCGTGTGGGTGAAGGAAGTGACCGGGGATCCGGCGCGCTCCGCCGGAATCCAGAAGGGCGACGTGATCCAGATGTTCGCCGGGCAGAAGATCGAGACGCTGGACGACTTCAAGGAGGCGGCGGAAGACCTCGAGGGAGGGCAGCCGCAGCCGATCCTGGTGCAGCGTCAGCAAGGTTCGCGGTGGTTGGCGCTGACGCCTGAATAGGGGGGCGAGGCGCGCCGGAGGAGGGGGTTCCGGAGCCTCCGAAAGGCTCGAAAAACCTGCCCGGATGGGTGTCTGGCGGCGCGAAGCGGAGTGCCGGACGGCCGTGCTACAATCGCTTTCAACGCCCTCTGGACATGGAAGTTCCTAGGGGTTGATCAAAACACTCAAGGTTGGAATAAATAAAGGCTGACCGACCGGAACATGGAATCATGATGGATACCGTGACGATTCAGATTATCTCGTTCCAGACGGTCGCGCTGGTGGCGATCCTGGGCTTCCTTTGGAGTCTCCACCGTGACATGGGGAACCTGCGCAAGGATGTCGGCAAGGATATTGCCGATCTGCGTCAGGAATTCGGTAAGGACACTGCCGACCTGCGCGAGCGCATGGCGAGAGTGGAAGGCCTGCTGGAAGGCTTCGTCGGCCGCCCGCCTGAACCGCAACTCTGACCAGATTATTTCCGGAGGGCTGGCGCGAGTCACGGCGCTCGCAGGCCGAGCGCCGGGCCGGAATTGAATAGACCCCGAAAACCTGTTTCGACATCTCGCTGATGCCCCCGCTGCACTCCGGCACTTTTCCGATGGAGAAGATCCGGAATTTCTCCATCATCGCGCACATTGATCACGGCAAGTCCACGCTGGCGGACCGCTTCATCGAGTTGTGCGGCGCGCTAAGCGACCGCGAGATGAGCGACCAGGTTCTGGACAACATGGACAATGTTTAGAGGACCTCTTAATCGATTGCTGAAAAGTGGTTTATGAAATTACTCACTGCGTTTGACACGACTGGTGTAAAGATGATTAATACCGCGAACATTTTTACTCATGTAGGAGGAGGCCCTTATGGCAGAAGATATTCAAGATTCACAGATTTTTGCAGTGCCGGAAAAAGAGATGAGGTCAATTCTTTCTGGACCAGCAATATTTACGAACAAAACATATGTGACCAGCACGCCATACGGCCTGAAAATTGCTTTTTGTGAGCTCTCTGCTGGATCGCATCATCCTTTTTTCCGACAAGCAGTGTTCATGTCCTGGGAAGATTTTGCGTCTTTTATGCGGATCCTAAAGAGGATAGAAGAAGATCTGCAGACCATTCCAATGCCTACAGATGCAGAGGGTGGTTCCCATGGGGAAGAATAAAGACAATGAACAGGAGGTTAAGGGGAAAGGTCAGCTTCCTAATGTAGAAACATTTAAACCCTCTTTTCAAGCTCGCCTAAAAAAATTTAGCGACTTTGAGACTTTTTCAACTGAAAAATCTGAAAAAGATGCTGAAACTGGGGCACGTATTTCTACGACTTATTTGGAAAGGAAGCAAACCGTGGTTGGAGTAAGTAAAGACGATCTAGAAAATTTGCTCAGTTTCGATGCTAGGGAGATGGGAAAGTTTACTTTCGGTATGTTTCTTCTTTCAGGTTCGGCTTGGCTTTTAGTCGAAGAAATCGTCCGCCAACAAGAGTTTGAGATCACCGCTTTAGTTTTGGTTTGTGCATTGTGTGTTGTTTTTGGTTTAATTTTTGTGGGAGATGGCTATTTGGATCGTATGAGAAAGCGCAAAATAATTAAGAGTATCTTTTCCCAGACCAGCCAATAGCAAAATTACTTTTACATGAGTAATCGCTGCATGAAGTTTGAAAACCGACCGAGTGGGTTGGATAACTTTCCTTGAAAGTTCTTACAATGTAGGTTTCTAAGTTGTGTCTAGCATTTTCCCGATGGAGAAGATCCGGAATTTCTCCATCATCGCGCACATTGACCACGGCAAGTCCACGCTGGCGGACCGTTTCATCGAGTTGTGCGGCGCGCTGAGCGACCGCGAGATGAGCGACCAGGTCTTGGACAACATGGACCTGGAACGGGAGCGCGGCATCACCATCAAGGCGCGCAGCGTGACCCTGCACTACCAGGCGCAGGATGGCGAGACCTATCGCCTGAACCTGATCGACACGCCTGGGCACGTGGATTTTTCTTATGAGGTATCAAGATCGCTTGCGGCCTGCGAGGGCGGGCTGTTGGTGGTGGACGCGTCGCAGGGGGTCGAGGCGCAGACCGTGGCCAACTGCTACAACGCAATCGAGCAGGACCTGATGATTTTGCCGGTGCTGAACAAGATGGACCTGCCGCAGGCCGACCCGGTGCGTGCCTGCGAGGAAATCGAAGACATCATCGGGCTGGATGCGACGGATGCGGTGCAGATCAGCGCGAAGACCGGGCTGAACGTGACAGAGGTGCTGGAGCGGGTGGTGCGCGACGTGCCGCCGCCGGACGGGGACCCGGAGGGGCCGCTGAAGGCGCTGATCGTCGATTCCTGGTTTGACAGCCATGTCGGCGTAGTGTCGCTGGTGAGAGTGTTTTCCGGGAGACTGAAGAAAGGCGACAAGATCCGGGTGATGTCGACCGGGCAGACGCGGCGCGTGGATTCCGTGGGGTGGTATGCCCCGAACCCTGAGAATAGCGAAGAGTTGAGCTGCGGGCAGGTCGGTTTCGTGATGGCGGGCATCCGCGACATCGAGGGCGCACCGGTGGGGGATACGATGACGCTCGCGAGCAGGGGAGCCGAGGAGACACTGCCAGGGTTCCGGGAAGTGCAGCCGAAGGTGTTCGCCGGACTGTTTCCGGTGGATGCCGATGACTATGAGCAATTGAGGGATGCGTTGGCGAAACTGAGGTTGAACGACGCTTCGTTCAGCCATGAGCCGGAGACGTCCAAGGCGCTGGGGTTCGGGTTTCGGTGCGGGTTCTTGGGCTTATTGCACATGGAGATCGTGCAGGAGCGGCTGGAGCGGGAATATCGGCTGAATTTGATTTCCACGGCACCGACGGTGGCTTGCCAGGTGGCGCTGAATTCGGGGGAGACGCTTGAGACCGGCAACCCCAGCCTGCTGCCGGAGCCGCACGAGATCGAGGAGATCCGCGAGCCCTACATCGAGGCGCACATCCTGGTGCCGCAGGAACATGTCGGCGCGGTGATCACGCTGTGCGAGGAGCGGCGTGGGCGGCAGAAGCGCCTGCAGTACTCGCGCAACCAGGTCAACCTGGAATACCTGCTGCCGCTGTCCGAGACGGTGACGGACTTCTACGACAAACTGAAGTCGGTCAGCCGTGGCTATGCGTCGTTTGATTACCAACTGTCGCACTTCGAGGCAGCGCCGCTGGTGAAACTGGACCTGCTGATCAACGGGGAACGCGTGGACGCGCTGTCGGTCATCGTTCATCAGAACCGGGCGATGTCGCTCGGGCGGGACCTGACGGTGCGGATGAAGGATCTGATCCCGAGGCAGATGTTCGACGTCGCGATCCAGGCGGCGATCGGCTCGCGCATCATCGCGCGCACCACCACCAAGGCCCTGCGCAAGAATGTGACGGCGAAATGTTATGGTGGAGACGTGACCCGCAAGCGCAAGCTGCTGGAGAAGCAGAAGGCCGGGAAGAAGCGCATGAAGCGGGTCGGCAACGTGGACATTCCTCAGGAGGCATTCATGGCGATCCTGAAACTGGAGCCATGAGACGAACCTGGGGCGTTCTCGTCCTGATGCTGCTGGTCTCGCCGGCCGCAGCCCAGCTTCTTACCGTTACGTTGTTGGGCACCGGCACGCCGAGGCCGGACATCGAGCATTTCAGCCAGGCGATCCTGGTCGAAGCGGGCGACACCAAACTGCTATTCGACGCCGGGCGCGGCGCCACGATGCGGCTGCACCAGATCGGGGTTTCAAGTGATCAACTGGACCGGGTGTTCCTGACGCACCTGCACTACGACCATATCGTGGGGCTCGACGACATCTGGCTGACGGCCCGCCTGTGGCAGCGCACGGAGCCGCTGAAGGTGCTTGGACCAAAGGGGACCAAGGAGTTCGTGGAACACTTGCGCCAGGCTTACGAGGTGGACCACCACGTGCGGCGCCGGCAGAGCGGGTTGGCGATGGATCTGGGGGATCTCTGGGCGGAGGAAGTGGAGCCGGGCGTGGTGTATTTGGACGGGGACCTGAAGGTGACTGCGTTCACGGTGGATCACGGGGCGGTCAAGCCGGCGTTCGGGTACCGGGTGGATTACGGCAAGCGCAGCGTGGTGATTTCTGGGGATACGACGTACGAGTCGAACCTGGTCAAACGAGCGAAAGGCGCCGATGTGGTGATTCACGAAGTGATGATGGCGAGCGAGGGTCTTTTGCAGAAGAATCCTCGCCTGCAGAAGGTGAAGAAATACCACTCAAGCCCGAAGCAGGTCGGGCAGATCCTGGCGCAGATCCGGCCGAGGCTGGGCATCCTGGTGCACATGCTGAAGTTTGGGGTGACCGAGGCCCAGGTGCTGGAGGCGTTGGGCAAGCACTACAAGGGGGAGGTGAGAGTAGGGGAGGATTTGATGGCAGTGGACATTGGGGATTCGGTGTACGTGTATCAGCGGCGTTGAAACGATTTTTCGTGGATTATGCGTTGGGCGGATGATAAACTGACTAATCACTTATCCCAGTTATAGTTCGCAGTTCGCGCCTGCGGTGTTGCGTAATCGTAGTTTTAGAGAGGGTCTGACATGTCTAAACCCAAAAGAATTGAGCGCACAATCCCACTTGACCGTATTTTCCTCAACCGCAAGAACCCGAGGCATGAACCGTACAGAACTCAATTACAGACCATCAAATGGCTATGTGCCAAGGAAGAAGTATTACAGCTGGCGCGCGACATTGCTAAGTATGGACTTAGTCCGTTAGATAGATTTGGTGTTTACAAAGATCATGACACCGGAGGTGAAGACGCGACGTTCATTGCCGCAGAAGGTAACCGCCGTCTTTGCGCAATGAAGCTTTTGACTGATCCCGATTTGGCTCCTCCGGGACGGCAAGCCTACTTCGAAGGGCTAGCGAAGAAGTGGACGCCTATAACCCAATTGCCATGTATCATTTTCGAGGATAAGAAAGACCTCGACATTTGGCTAAAAAGACGCCACCATGGACAAGCAGGTGGAATCGGACAAAAACCGTGGAACGCAGATCAAAAAGCGCGTCACAGTGGTGTTGGTTCGCGCAATCAGGTTGCCTTGGCTTTCTTAGATTATGCTGAACGAGAAGAATTAATTTCGGCAGAAGGTAGAAAGCGAAAACTCACGACGGTACAACGTTTTTTGAGCAATCCGGTGATGCGGGAAACTCTGGGTCTAGACACACATGACCCCAGAAAGATTGCTCGGAATCGCACAGAAGAAGATTTCAATCTTCTTGCCCAACGATTTGTCTTGGATATGTTGGGTGAGAATCCGAAGATTAATTCGCGTTACAACAAGGCAAACATTGAGGTATACGCACGAGAACTTGGCTCCATAGAAGGACAGAGCAATGAACGTATCGAGCCAGAACCACTTATGTCTGGTTCCTCAAAACCAAAGTCAAAGCGTAGACAACAGCCGGGTAAGGTAAAAGGACCACAACGTCTGCCACACCAACCCGAAATCGAAAGTACATTGGAGACCCTGAATAGCTGGAAGCTACGAAGTCTTTATCGTTCGATTTGTGCTATTTCTCTTCAAGAAAATACGCCAATATTGGCCGTAGGAGTATGGTCATTTTTTGAAACCTTAACGGCGTTAGCTGGGCGTGACCCGGGAACAGATTTTTATAGCTTCCTTAGTCCGCAAAAGTTCTCAGAATATAAACTGGGAACGAAGAGACAAACTAATCCACTACGGCAAGCCGTGCGGAGAATTCTCGACTATGGCAACGCGACGAAACATCACAGCACAGCAGCAGCGTTTAATGGAGATCAGCTAGCGAATGATCTAGATTCCTTAGAAGAATTGATCCTCAAAATAATTGAGGATGCAATCTCTCAACAAAAAAATAGACTTTTACGGGTGAATCTGGCTCCGGAATCAAATGATTCACTTTGAAGGGAAGAGATTAATTTGATATGCCTCGCGCAACCTCTCCCCTCCGGTATCCTGGCGGCAAGGCATGCCTTTATTCGCTGATTTCTAGGATTCTGAAAGATAACCGAATCGAACGCCGACACTATGTGGAACCTTTTGCGGGGGGTTGTGGGCTGGCATTGACACTACTGTATGAGGGGCATGTCAGCGACATTCACATCAACGATATTGATACTTCCATTTGGGCATTTTGGTACAGTGTGCTAGAGCAAACTGAAGATATTATCCACCGTATCCGGAGCACGCCGGTCACGATTGACGAATGGTGGGCCCAAAAAGAAATTCATGCAAAAAAGGAAATAGATGATCCAGTATCTCTAGGGTTTGCAACTTTCTTTCTCAACAGAACTAATCGCTCCGGGATCATCAAGGCCGCAGGTGTGATTGGCGGACTTGATCAAAGTGGCTCGTACAAACTGGATTGCAGGTTTAATAGAAAAGACTTAGAGCGACGTATTCGACGTGTAGCCAGATATCGAAATCGTATTCACTTAGATCGAAAAGATGCGTTGGTGTTTATTGAAAAAACTAGCCGAGATCTTCCTAAATCCACCTTTTTTTACATGGATCCACCATATTTCAATAAGGGGCGAGGACTCTATACTAGTTTCTATAAACCAGAGGATCACAATTTTCTTGCCAAGTCTATCTTGACTTTAGAGAATCCCTGGATTGTTACATACGATAATGTTGAATCGATTTCTGAACTCTACAAAAAACGGCGTCAGTATCAGTTCGGTGTCAGCTATTCTCTTGAAATAAAACGGCGGGCGACGGAGTTGCTTATAGCATCAAAAGGTCTCCGGATGCCTGTAGAGGTCCGAAGTCAGCAGACAAATCGTATTTGAACCATGCTGCCTAAAAAATCCTTGCGCTAGGCAATCATTCCCATCCCTATCGTTACATCCAACACTAAATGAATAAAAAGAATTTTGAACAAGAACTCGCTAAACGCATAGATCATGTATTTGCGGGCCATCCCGAAATCCGGGATCATCGGAGAGAGCATCCATGGTTGACGGGGTCGCTTGGTGATCCCTATTCGGGTATCTGGTTTGTTGCTGAAAGTCCGAGTTTGAGCAAAATTGAGGCGACTACAAAAAGAGGGATGAATTCTGGTTGTGTGTTAACGCCGAATTCGCAATGGGGCACGACTAAGGGATCACAGATTCTTAGAAAAGCATTGGTGAAGGCGGGATTCAAAGATCCCGAATGGAATTCTCCCGATGGATGGCGCTGCTATGTTACGAATGTGATTAAAGAAGCTGTCTACGTCAAAAAATGGACAAAAGAGAAAAAGGTAGAAGCTGCGGAGACTTGGGCATCTGTATTACGCTGGCAATTGAAGCAATCTTCCCCCAAACTGATTGTGTTCATGGGAGGGACAGTTGAAAAATTGATGCGGCATCTTGAGCGAAAAGGCATAATTATGCTTCCTTCAACTAGGAAAATCCATCATTATTCGTATATTGCGTTTCGGGCGGAAGGCAGACTTGGACCCATGCATCCCGACAGAATAAAGCAATACCAGGAGGCAATGCTTGATATCCGGTGCGAGTTCAATAATTCTTATGCCTCGAAAGATGCTCGATAACTAATAGGCCGCAGTGTGACGAAGTTTTCCAGTGGCGGCTTAAGTTTAAATACTTTTGGCGATCGTGTGAAATTGTAAAGGCGAACAAGTCGGAATTCATCTGCACGTTCAACCGAGAGTTGACGTTCATTCTCAGTCAGGTAGAAAGGGGTGTATTGATGCCCGGTGGTTGTTTTTACTTCAAGCAACCGCTCATCTCCAGATTCACTGAAAGACAAAATATCATAGCCTGCTCCGTCACCTTCTTCTTCCGATATCCACTTTACTTTACGAGAGAGATCATTCCTCCCAGCATCAGTCAGACGCGTCCGTTCAGAAATAAGGATTCTCTCTTCCCCGAGTCTTCCGAGTTCGCGGTTGTGGGCGTCTCGCGCCGCCGGGTCAAATTTTCGAGCCAGCCGCTGTAATGTTTTCGGTTCGCTTGGCTTTTTTGATGGCGCAGGCTCTGGCATTAGATATCCTTGTTGTTCGGGTTGACTTGGTGGGGGTATCTGAATGCTCTGTTTCGTGAAGATGTCAGGATGCGCGAGAAGGTAGCGCTCGACTCCGGTGATTAGGGCATTTTGGTAATTGACCTTTGGCTTGTAACCGGGGATCCAATCCATAGCGAGATGTTGTAGAACAGCACTGATATTTTGGTATTTGAAATCAACAGCCTTGTGTGACCTGCCCATACGAGCCTGCAATTCCTTATTCTTGTGGAGTTTCGTATAAGGTTTGCCCTGCAATTCCATTCGGAGCATTTCGAAGTACGAATCAACGGTCAAATCTATCTCTTGGTCAGACCATGGGGTGCCTGCTGGGTCACTGTTGCTCATTATTGGGATGTATGCAGCTTTACGCAGTTTCCCTAGATTTTACTCAATTACGGCTTGAAATGCTGGGTAAAAGCGATGAAATCTTGAGTAGGCCTTTATGGTAGGTTTGTCCAAATCAAAGCCAAGGAAGTCTCGGATATCTTCATACTCCTTGTGCATTTGTTGGTCAAGGGCCAAGCGTTCGCGTGTCGAAAGTTCGGAAACACGTATTATTTCTATTTGGTCCCAGTTCGATGGGGCGTAGGCCCAACCCTTTGGCAGATCCGGAGTTCCATTTCTATCTGTGACCATGATAGTTGCTGTTAGCATTTGCGTCGTGTCCTTATACCTAGTCAAAAGTACCGGGGATGGCGTTTTGTCTTCGGAACTTTCTTCCATACCCAATACATACGCTCGTTCAATGCATTTCGCCAAAACTTCCACCATCTGGCCAAAGTTTATATCTGTGATTGACCTGGGCATGTAGGTGCCAAGTTCGTGCTTCAATAATATTGCATTTTGTTTCCCTCTAGGCAGTGCTTTTTCGGTGGGACTCAACTCATCTCTAAGTTGATTGATTCCCTCAAAATTTGCATTCATCGTCACTTTAACAACATCTCCCACAGTGAGCTTTGACGTCAACTCTTGAATCTCTGTGAGTTGCCGTTTCCGATCTATTGCGGTGTAGTCCAGCCACACAACTACCTGGTGTGCCTCGAACTCAGAAAGAATGCCATCGAGAAGCACAGGGAGTTCTTCACTGGAGTGGGCTCTGCATGTGACACCATCAAATGGAGCGTTAAATTTCTGGCGGTCTACCACAGTTTCATCCCAATCGAATGAGTAGAGTTTGCGTAAGCCAGCTCGCCGATAGATTGCCAGATGATCACTTAAATGGTTGCCTCCCATGGATATGTAAACGTAATTGTCTGGGCCAGCATCAGTTACCAAAAGGGACACAAATTCCGCAAATAATTCCCGGTCCACGTACTTGTTGGGGCGAAGGCGGTATGAATGATTTTCAGCACTCATTGCTCGCGAGACCTTTTCAGCGTTTCTTCCCATGCTGCCACACCTACATCTCCTGCTTTGGCGTCTGTATCTCCCAACAGAAAGTCAGCTAGATATTTGATCTCACCAATATCCCTTGAGAAGGCCACACGACGTTTTTTTGTGACTCCTTTGGGTTTGGGCAAATCGGGTACATATCTCTTCTCTTGGTGTTGGCTACCACGAACCACTTGACCTTTTTCTGCAACTAGCGAAACTGACTTTGCTTCTACCCGCTTTTCTGAGCTGAGCAAGTTATCGACCATTTCTTCGCTTCCTTTCCAGCGATTCGTGAATCCAACAAAAAGTTTGATGCCGTCCATGGCGGCATTTCTTGCAAGCATAAACGTGTCGCTGTCCGTGTCCAAGTTTCTTTTGGTCGTAGAAACTGGAAGAAGCTCCGCATCATCACAGAAAAAACTAATGAGGCCAGATATGGCACGGAACTGCGGATGATATCTAGGTGTAGTTGCTATGCCCCAACCTGTTATGGAGGTCCTATCCGACATGACTATTACTCGATCATTGCATATTACTGTAATTCCTGCTTCACCAGCTGCTCGTGCTGTTGGATCGCTTCTTTCTGGGTCTGTTGCCTCTTCGAGTTCCACTTGCCGTGTGAGATTGCGGTAGAAACCAACCGTTACCTTTATTCTCACGCCGCCGATATTTGCTTCGTAGTCGAAAGGCTCAATGTCTCCCGAAAAGATGAGCCGTACCGTTTCGGGCCGGACTTGAACTCCGTTCAGTTTGATAACAAACCCTTTTCCCATGATATAAGCGAAGTGTTGACCCAATCTATCGCACAAATCATCTAAAAACGTTTCCCTGCTGAATCTACTGGAGACATCGGGCAGGAGATTAGTAATCCGTATCGCCACACCTAAGTTGCCGTTTTTCTCTACCTCACGTAGTGGCAACTCCCAATTTTCTTCATCTGGGTCCAACCACTCAGCACTATACTGCACTTCGACGGCACGATCAGCTGACTGCGACACGACCGTTGCGTCTTTCGCCATCTTGAAGATGGCTCGTTTCATCCCGATGCCATATACGCCAATTGTTGGTAGATCATTGTCCAAATCCGTTCTAGGTCTACCGAGGCGAAATGCAGCATCCAGATAATCGTCCGGAATACCACCACAGTTGTCCTCTAAAACAAACTCCGTTTGGTTGACTATCAAATTGCACCAATAACCTTCGAAAGGGCATTCAGTATCAAGTTTTTCTCTTCCTTGACGCATCGCGCCATCAATACAGTTGTCAACGAGATCGAGAATTGCGTCATCTAATTCGATGTCGCGCGGCAACATAGAAACAAAGAAACGCTTTGTTGGTGCCCCGTTTAAAACATCTGGATTTGACATATCACCATCACCACTTATGTTCCAGCGTTAATCGGCCTCTGGCTAGCATTCCGCGCAGGTATTTGAGCTAGAAGTCATCGCCTCCGCATCTTTCGGCGATTGCTTTGAAAATAGCCTCCGCAACAAAGGGGCAAACGCTATTGCCAATCATTCTAAAGCTGTGCCATATGGTCGCATGAAAAATGTGACGGTCTGCGAAGCCTTGAAGGCGTGCGGCTTCTCGCACCGTTATGACTCTTGGCTCAGTTGGATGAATTGGCCGCACTGATTGATGAGAACCTCTGTCTGGTCCAGTTCCTGCACGGAGCGTCGGGCAGGTGGCTGACCATTTTAGTCGCGGATACCGGCCAATTGGATCAATGGCTCCCGGCTTGACGGCACGGAAACGCTCAATAACCGCTTCCGTGTGAACTGTCCGACGATGTCCGGAGAATCTCTGGTCTTCAGTACGCAAGAATCTTGCATATTCCGACAAATCACCCTCATATGTTGCATGCCAAAAGTCCATGCCAGAGTCATCCTTGCCGATAAAGGAAGCATTAGTCAAGTCCAAAATAGCATCTTTGACGGTTACTGCTGAGCGCTTGTATTTATCCAGCATCTCTGCCGAGAATTTTTCAGACCGGTAGGTATTGACGCCGATAACGAACAATCTTTTGCGTTTTGTTGCGGCCCCAAAATCTGACGCATTGAGTATTATGGGCGCATGCACATCATAGCAATCTGGCACCTGATCCAAAGCATCGTGTAAAACTGCTTTTGTTGATCCTTGACTCAAGCCAACAACGTTTTCCATGACAAAGAAAGTGGGACGAATTTCGTTGACAAGCCTGAAAAAATGTCCAAGTAAGAGCCGCCTTGGATCTTTGGCATCCCGACGGCCAATCAAACTGAACCCTTGACACGGCGGTCCTCCGAATAACCCGTCAATGGGTTCGCCAGCCGCCTCAAGTATTGCGGACCCAGACAACTCCGCAATGTCGCCAAGTTTCAGCTGAGTGTGTGGAAAATTTTTCGAAAACGACGAGGTTAATACGGGATCAATATCATAAGCTAACGGAACGTCGATTCCGGCGCGTATTGCACCATCCGAAAATCCGCCTCCACCACAAAAAAGATCGACCGCCCTCATTGAGAATTACCACAGGGGGCGTACAAAGGCGCAACAAAAATTGGCGATTTCCTAATCCTTTATCATATCATGGGGGTATATGCAATTCGATCCTCCTCCTAGCCCAAAGCGCAGCGCACTGATGGCGAGAATCCGTGCACGAGACACGCAACCTGAAATATTTGTCCGCCGATTGTTGCACGGGCATGGGTACCGTTTTAGACTTCATGCAAAAAATCTTCCTGGTCGACCAGACATCGTTTTTCGCGGTCGTAAAAAAGCGATATTTGTGCATGGTTGCTTTTGGCATCGTCACGAGGGGTGTAAAAGGGCAACGATGCCTAAGACTCGGACGGATTATTGGAAGCCCAAACTCGAGGCGAACCGTAAACGCGATGCCGTATCTGTATCTGCACTGGAGGAAATGGGGTGGCAAGTCATGATCATATGGGAATGTGAGATCTCTGCTGGAAATCAAGATGAATTGCTTGAGCGGCTAGTAGGTTTTCTTGATGAATAGCCTAACTGGGAACGTACAGAATTTTCTGTACTATTAAGGAGCATTAATTTGCAAAAATTGTAGGGTTATTGCGGCAATTCCGGCTGGTGAATTAATGGACTTCTGATTCGTTACAGTGGTTAGAACAAATAGCATATACACAGGATATACGAGTCTTTGCTCATAAGAAATTCTAGATATGGTATATTTCTACCGTTGGTGCTTATTCCCGTGATGTCTCCAATGAGGAAATTTGTACACCAATGTTTGACTGGTGCCTGGCGACGGATCGTGTGTGCGTCCGTAGGCTGGGGAACATCTTGTAAAAATGGCGCAACACTGTCCTAAACATCGTATTTACCGACTCGGTGAACTCTTCGCGGGTGCAGGCGGGATGGCATTGGGCGCACACAAAGCTGGCATAAACGGACACCGATTTGTTCATGTTTGGGCCAATGATATGGACGAAGATGCTTGCGCTTCGTTGCAAAGCAATCTGCCAATCGACGAACACAGAATTTACTGTGGCAAGGTCGAAAAGTTAGACTTTTCCAAGCTTCCGGCTATTGATGGATTGGCCTTTGGTTTCCCGTGTAATGACTTCAGCGTAGTTGGAGACAGACAAGGCATATCAGGACAATATGGGGGGTTGTATCGCTGGGGCATCAAGGCCCTAAAAACTTTACAGCCGTCTTTCTTCGTCGCCGAAAATGTCAGTGGATTGAGTTCTAGTGGTAATAGCAAGGATTTTGAAATTATCCTTGCAGCCCTACAGGAAACTGGCTATAGCGTGTGGCCGCATACATACAAGTTTGAGGAATATGGGGTTCCACAGGCCCGGCGTCGGATCATAATTGTAGGATTTAAAGAGGATCTGGAAGTCGCTGATTTCTCGCATCCAGTTCCAACACATAAAGGCAAGCCGATAACTTGTCGTGAGGCTTTAGCTAATATTCCCAGAGACGCGCATAACAACGAGCTTACAAAACAGTCCAAAGTAGTAGTAGACCGGCTCACTCACATCAAACCAGGGGAAAACGCTTTTACAGCTAACTTGCCACCGCATTTGAGGCTGGACATGAAAAGTAAGGCAACCATTAGCCAGATATATCGTCGCCTAAAGCCGGATGAACCTTCTTATACTGTTACTGGCTCGGGAGGTGGGGGAACGCATTTGTACCATTGGAAAGAGCCAAGGGCATTGACCAATAGAGAACGCGCCAGACTACAATCCTTTCCTGATGAGTTTGTGTTTTCTGGCGGAAAAGAGTCTGTGCGGAAGCAAATAGGAATGGCAGTTCCACCAGTGGGAGCCAAGGCAATTTTCAGGGCAATACTGCAAACATTAGTAAAGCATGATGTCCCGGTCCGAACTAACTGAGGATCTTTTTCAGCAGGTGCTGATAAATCCAGCGTTGCAGCCAAAAGTAGCCCGTCTCCAGATTGTAAGCGGTTTTGCGACAGCCAGCATGGCTGATCGACACATGGAGCAATTGTCAGATTTGAAGGCGAAGGTGTCCATTGAACTAATTGTCGGGATGACTAAACAATGCGGAATAGAGAGAGCTCAACATATGGCTTTCTGCCAACTAGCAGAAAGAGGCGCATATGGCCTTGATTTCAGTTGTCGCTATGTTGTAAATAATAAACCAGTTCATGCTAAGGCATATCTCTGGTCGACTAATCGCGGCTCTCCTGTTGTAGCTTTTTCTGGTTCAGCAAATTACACACAGAGGGCTTTTGGCAATGCACAGACAGAGAATATGGTTAGTACCGCCTGTTCATCAGTGCGGACGCTATACGAAGCAGTTATGCGCGACACCGTAGATTGCCTTGAAAAGAAAGCAGTATCCCGATACTTAATCCCCACTGAGACTAGACGAATAAGAGGTATTCCGCGAACAAAAGAAATTCCAGACGAAACGGTTGCCCTGAGTCTGTTGACAAGAACAGGAAAGATACATGAAAAAGCAGGCTTGAATTGGGGGCAGCGCAAGGGGCGAGACAAAAATCAAGCATACATCCCGGTGCCGTCCAACATCGTTAAGAAAAAGTTTTTCCCTCCGCGAGGAGAGCCATTTATTGTTATGACCGATGACGAAGATAGTTTCATATTTGTTGTAGCACAAGATGGGGATAAAGCATTGCATACAAAGGAAAGCAATGCTTTATTGGGGGAGTACATTCGCACTAGAATGGGATTGCAGTCAGGACAGCGAGTAACCCTCGAGCACCTGAAAAAGTATGGCCGTACGAATGTTTCTTTTACTAAAATTGATGACGAAACGTATTTGATGGATTTTAGTTCGTAATTTAATGTACGTGTAGAAAATGATGGAGAGGGCCTCCTTTACATTTTGGGAATAGCAAGTATGGGAGATCTAGGGTTTCGTGAAAGTATGCCAAAATTCATGGAGTACTTTTGTGGCTAAAGTGCCCGCGACTGAAACATCTCAAGATCGCATCTAGCCGAATAGCCTCCGATCAAAATACTTCCCAGATAAAAACTTCGCCGGAAATGTGTATCGGGTGGCAAAGCCCCGTATACGTAGCACTGTATCTTTGCCCAATATTGCCTTGGTGGATTACAATTATTTCAAATGCGTCAACAACCGGCCTTAACGGCCAAACACCATTTTCATATCCAAAGATAAGAACTGCTTTCCGCCCCGCAAATCCGGATTGCCGCAATTTCTCACAGTCTGTCAACGCGCTATAGTGTTTCGGATATGGTGATAGGATGTACTTTAGTCTGTTATTGTCTTGTTTGCCGTTGTCGCCGAGCATGCGGAATATCTTGCATTCAATAAACAACGAGTTTCCATTGTGAGTAATTGAGAGATCACATTTCCGGAGTGACTTGTCTGGATACGGCACTTCGAATTCAACGTGACCGTACTTGGCCGGGTGACTCGCCTGCATCTTCTCCAAAATTAGCTTTATAGCCTGTGTTTCGCCATGAGGCCCTATTCCAGGTTGGAAAGGCTGACCTGATTTTCGATTCACGGCTATGGGGCGCTCCGCATCGGCCGCAACTAAACCGATAGCAAAATCGTCGACGAAAGCCTGAAAATCGATCACGAAACTATCCTCCAAATGATTTATTTATGCGAGGTAGCGTGTGCATGACTGTGTCAAATCCAACCACAAGGATATTTTTGAAGTCTGTGTAGATTGTGTTGAGGCGCCAGAAAAGTCTATTGCTGAAATTTGGCACTATCGTATATAACCCCCTATTTATTAGGTTGCCCAACTACGGAGTCAAGCTTAGATCGCAATTCGTCGAGTCTGCACTGAGTTTGGTCGAGTACCTCGGTGAAGCAATCTACGCAGTAAGGCGAGCCTGGTCCCATCTGCCCAGGTTTTGACACTCGAACACACCAGGCATTTTTAAAAATGTCTTTCGCGCATCGCCTACATGTGGATTTCCTGCCAGCATTGTGGAAAGCAACAGTACCATGTGTACTACCAATTAGAGAAGGAGTGGGGCCACGCTTTGCCATTATTGAGTTTTCTCTCTTGTGCTTAATGGATTTTCCGCATTCTCACGCTGTTTAGCTTTGAGCCTACGCACCTCTCCTTCAAGAATTTCGGGAAGCATATGTTCAGCTTTTTTCAATTCATCAAGACTCCAATCTCCCCGAGGGGCAGTATTTACAGCCTTGTTAACTTGTTGGTTGAAAATTTGAAGGGCCGCTACGAAGTTGACGCCGGCAGTGTGGGGTAGCAATTTGCCGGAAATGTCACGTCCTCCCATGGCAAGTCCTGCTCGATTCAGAAATACTCGCGCAGTCATCTTGATGCGCTCGTTTAAGCGCCTTTGTGCCTCTTGACGCTCTCGTTGTGGGTTGACAGCGAAAGGTTCAGGAGCGGAGACAGTCCTTGTGGTCCCATGTGCCGATGCTTTTGCTGTTGCAATGATTGCTTCGGCATCTAAGCCCATCATTTCTGCATTACGACGTAACTCTTCAAAAACCAATTCGTCGTCAGGGTCTAGGAAGTCTTCTTCAATGAGGGAATCCACCATTTCGTCGTGAACCACCATGTCAGACTTAATTTTCATTCGTGCGCGACCTTCGATTACTTCACGCGGGGGTTCTGGCTCATCTCCCTGAATGAGCCCAGTCAAAAATTGCTGATCTTCTCTCTCGATATCCCGAAAGTCTGTTAAAAGCGTATCGAGGTTCATCCCAGCATGGGTCACAATGTATCCATAGTTGTCAGGGTGGCGGGAATCATTTTGTACAACCACTCGCATAGTACGGCCCACGAACTGTAGATAAGGACCAAGGCTACGGAAAGGGCGGAAAATTGCAGCAACGCTTAAGGGTGGGTGGTCAAATCCCTCGCCGAGCATTTGAACTTGGACGATGACATCGATTAACCCAGCTTTTAGTTTACGAATAACTTCCACTCGGTCCTCGATCGACATTTTGCTGTGAATGGTTTCTGCCTCGTATCCGCGCTCAATGTAGAGCGACCTGATAGCTTTGGCATGATCGATCTGCATGGCCACTGCCACGATCTGGTGTCTTGTCCCTGTCTGCCGGAGTTGCTCTAGACGATCAAGGCTCGCAGTAACAATGTCCTCGTTGCACGCCGCCGAAAGCGCAACACCACGGCTGAACCATTCCTCTTCCTTGAGTTGTAAGACCTCATTTAGGGAGTGGGTCTGCGTATCACCTTCGTATGTGAAAGTGATTTCGGATGGAGCAACATAGACGGCTTGAAGTCGCTTGATGTAGCCTTTAACCATTGCTCGTTTGAATGAATAACGATAAGCGAGTTTTCCTGTGATTTCCTGATCATCCGCCCGATAAGGAGTTGCAGTAAGGTTTACGATCTTGGCGTTTGGAAATCTGTCAAAAACCTTTTTCCAGCTATTAGCGGCACTGTGGTGACCTTCGTCAACGAGAATCAGATCAAAAGTATTGTCACTGAAATTTGGAAGCCAACGATCAGCACTGCTGGCAAGTTGCTGAATATTTGTCAACACGATATGTGAATTCTCGCAATCGTGAATATTGGCACCTTTGCCGTCGAGAATGGCTACATGTGGCCCAGCGCTCATCACATCGGGAGGGAGAACTGAGCGCTTCCTCCAAAAGCAGTTACGCCGATCAGCTATGTTGAGGTCGGCGTAGAGGCTGTCCCGAATTGTGATATTTGGAGAAATCACAAGTACGCGTCCATGTGCAAGGCCAAATGGGAGAATCGCGATCAAGCCAGACTTTCCACATCCGACTGGCAGTTGGAGGATTGCGGGGTCTCTGCCACATGCAAAATGTTCAATAGTTGCGGCATGGGCTTCGCGCTGAGGGTCTCTCAGTTCAGTATTCTCTTCGATTGAGTACTCAACAGTGGTAAAAAAGTCCGTGATAGGTCGGCTTGCTCGAACCCAAGCATCGAGGTCGTCCCGGTGAAATCTCCAGGTTTCGCCAATGTTATGGCGTGGAATGTCGCCCGATTCTGCTAGGTCATTGAGTTGACCTTCCTCGATACCAAGATACTCGGAGGCTTCCTCTGCTGCCATCCATTTAGATTCTTCCATAGCTGTTTTTGCTGCTGTATTAACTCATTCAGGTAGAACTCGTAACCACGCGATGCGGTCACGATTTGGACTCTCTTGCTAGTCTGGTGGAATTATAGCCTAGCGCTCAGATTGTGAGATTGAGTATAGGCAAAATGCTTTTGTTTGGTGCTGTTGCTGGGGTGGGTAGTCTTGCCTGTGCTAAACTTGTCTGCCGCCTCGCATGGTACGAGGCAAGATTTTTGACAATTCGGTTATCAGATACAAAGCTTGTGTGGTCGTTCGTCGGGTCGCGTGTTCAACGTAAACCTGGCAGAACGCCACGCCTGAGAAAATTTTGTGATTTTCAACGGACAGGGCGAACTCTGCACTATCTGACAATCACGGATCTTCGGATCTGTGTACGTCTTAATTGAAGAGTTTGATCCTGGCTCAGATTGAACGCTGGCGGCATGCCTAACACATGCAAGTCGAACGAGAAGGCTCCTTCGGGAGCTGGACAGTGGCGGACGGGTGAGTAATGCATGGGAATCTGCCCAGTAGTGGGGAATAACCCGGGGAAACTCGGGCTAATACCGCATACGTCCTACGGGAGAAAGCGGGGGATCTTCGGACCTCGCGCTACTGGATGAGCCCATGTCAGATTAGCTTGTTGGTGGGGTAATGGCCTACCAAGGCGACGATCTGTAGCTGGTCTGAGAGGACGATCAGCCACACTGGGACTGAGACACGGCCCAGACTCCTACGGGAGGCAGCAGTGGGGAATATTGGACAATGGGCGAAAGCCTGATCCAGCAATGCCGCGTGTGTGAAGAAGGCCTGCGGGTTGTAAAGCACTTTCATCAGAGAAGAAAATCCCGGAGCGAATACCTCCGGGCCTTGACTTAACCTGAACAAGAAGCACCGGCTAACTCCGTGCCAGCAGCCGCGGTAATACGGAGGGTGCGAGCGTTAATCGGAATTACTGGGCGTAAAGCGCACGTAGGAGGCTGAATCAGTCAGATGTGAAATCCCTGGGCTCAACCTGGGAATTGCATTTGATACTGTTCGGCTAGAGTTTGGCAGAGGTAAGCGGAATTCCGGGTGTAGCGGTGGAATGCGTAGATATCCGGAAGAACACCAGTGGCGAAGGCGGCTTACTGGGCCAAAACTGACTCTGAGGTGCGAAAGCGTGGGGAGCGAACAGGATTAGATACCCTGGTAGTCCACGCCGTAAACGATGTCAACTAGCCGTTGGACCCGTTTGAGGGTCAAGTGGTGAAGCTAACGCGATAAGTTGACCGCCTGGGGAGTACGGCCGCAAGGTTGAAACTCAAAGGAATTGACGGGGGCCCGCACAAGCGGTGGAGCATGTGGTTTAATTCGATGCAACGCGAAGAACCTTACCAGGCCTTGACATCCCGCGAACCTGCCAGAGATGGTGGGGTGCCGCAAGGAGCGCGGAGACAGGTGTTGCATGGCTGTCGTCAGCTCGTGTCGTGAGATGTTGGGTTAAGTCCCGCAACGAGCGCAACCCTTGTCCTTAGTTGCCAGCACGTAATGGTGGGGACTCTAAGGAGACTGCCGGTGACAAATCGGAGGAAGGTGGGGACGACGTCAAGTCATCATGGCCCTTACGGCCTGGGCTACACACGTGCTACAATGGCCGGTACAGTAGGTTGCCAACCCGCGAGGGGGAGCTAATCCTCAAAGCCGGTCTCAGTCCGGATCGGAGTCTGCAACTCGACTCCGTGAAGTCGGAATCGCTAGTAATCGCGAATCAGCAATGTCGCGGTGAATACGTTCCCGGGCCTTGTACACACCGCCCGTCACACCATGGAAGTTGGCGGCACCAGAAGTGGTTTGCCTGACCTTAGGGAGGGCGATCACCACGGTGTGGTCAATGACTGGGGTGAAGTCGTAACAAGGTAGCCGTAGGGGAATCTGCGGCTGGATCACCTCCTTAAAGAGCAAGGACACAACTCGGCGGACGACCACACAAGCTTTGATCTGAAAACCAGACGGAACTGGCAGGGTGTGCCGACAGGCAGCGCCGCCCGGATACGGGTCTGTAGCTCAGTCGGTTAGAGCGCACCCCTGATAAGGGTGAGGTCGGTGGTTCGAATCCACCCAGACCCACCAACCGGGTAGAGCCGGGGCCATAGCTCAGCTGGGAGAGCGCCTGCCTTGCACGCAGGAGGTCGGGAGTTCGATCCTCCCTGGCTCCACCAACCCGCCTTCCGTCAAACAAGATTTTTCGCGTCGTCGCTGCAGTCGGCGTGGTTGTTTTACAGTTTGGATGATTCACATGCGAGACCATTTTTCCCTCCTCGGGGAATTTGGTTTCAATCTCAATCAAGTCGATCGTTATGAAAAAAAATAATGCGGCTCCGGATCGTCTGGAGTTGCATGGTCAAGTGACCAAGTGCATATGGTGGATGCCTAGGCGGCAGAAGGCGATGAAGGACGTAGTAGCCTGCGATAAGCCTCGGGGAGCTGGCAAACAAGCTCTGATCCGGGGATTTCCGAATGGGGAAACCCGGCCCTTCGGGGCCATTCGGACCTGAATACATAGGGTCCGAAAGCGAACCCGGCGAACTGAAACATCTAAGTAGCCGGAGGAAAAGAAATCAACCGAGATTCCCTAAGTAGCGGCGAGCGAACGGGGACTAGCCCTAAAGCGTTGTGGACTCTAGCGGAACGGCCTGGAAAGGCCGGCCATAGACGGTGATAGCCCGGTACGCGAAAGACAAACTACGTTATTCGAGTAGGACGGGACACGTGAAATCCTGTCTGAACATGGGGGGACCATCCTCCAAGGCTAAATACTCTCTGCCGACCGATAGTGAACTAGTACCGTGAGGGAAAGGCGAAAAGAACCCCGGGAGGGGAGTGAAATAGAACCTGAAACCGTATGCATACAAGCAGTGGGAGCCCTTCGGGGTGACCGCGTACCTTTTGTATAATGGGTCAGCGACTTGCTTTCAGTGGCAAGCTTAACCGTATAGGGAAGGCGTAGGGAAACCGAGTCTTAATAGGGCGTCAAGTCGGTGGGAGCAGACCCGAAACCGAGCGATCTATGCATGGCCAGGGTGAAGGCTGGGTAATACCGGCTGGAGGCCCGAACCCACCTATGTTGAAAAATGGGGGGATGAGCTGTGTATAGGAGTGAAAGGCTAATCAAGCTCGGAGATAGCTGGTTCTCCTCGAAATCTATTTAGGTAGAGCGTCATGTATCACTTCCGGGGGTAGAGCACTGTTATGGCTAGGGGGTCATCCCGACTTACCAAACCATGGCAAACTCCGAATACCGGAAAGTGCAATCATGGCAGACACACGGCGGGTGCTAACGTCCGTCGTGGAAAGGGAAACAACCCAGACCGCCAGTTAAGGTCCCAAAATTGTAGCTCAGTGGGAAACGATGTGGAAAGGCTCAGACAGCCAGGAGGTTGGCTTAGAAGCAGCCATCCTTTAAAGATAGCGTAACAGCTCACTGGTCGAGTCGGTCTGCGCGGAAGATTTACCGGGGCTAAGCTACATACCGAAACTGCGGATGCGTCTTCGGACGCATGGTAGAGGAGCGTTCTGTAAGCCGTTGAAGGTGGACCGGGAGGTCCGCTGGAGGTATCAGAAGTGAGAATGCTGACATGAGTAACGATAATGCGGGTGAAAAACCCGCACGCCGTAAGCCCAAGGTTTCCTGAGCAACGTTAATCGGCTCAGGGTTAGTCGGCTCCTAAGGCGAGGCCGAAAGGCGTAGTCGATGGAAAACAGGTCAATATTCCTGTACTTTGCGTAACTGCGATGGGGTGACGGAGAAGGCCAGGCGGGCCGGGTGTTGGATATCCCGGTTCAAGCGTGTAGGAAGTCGTGCCAGGTAAATCCGGTGCGGCAATTCCGAGACGTGATGCCGAGCCCCTCTTTTGGGGCGAAGCCGCTGATGCCATGCTTCCAGGAAAAACCTCTAAGCTTCAGGTTACGCAGAACCGTACCCTAAACGGACACACGTGGGCGGGGTGAGAATCCCAAGGCGCTTGAGAGAACTCGGGTGAAGGAACTAGGCAAAATGGCACCGTAACTTCGGGAGAAGGTGCGCCTTTGGCTGTGACGGGACTTGCTCCCCGAGCGGCTGGAGGCCGCAGTGACCAGGTGGCTGCGACTGTTTACTAAAAACACAGCACTCTGCAAACTCGTAAGAGGACGTATAGGGTGTGACGCCTGCCCAGTGCCAGAAGGTTAATTGATGAGGTTAGCTTCGGCGAAGCTTCTGATCGAAGCCCTGGTAAAAGGCGGCCGTAACTATAACGGTCCTAAGGTAGCGAAATTCCTTGTCGGGTAAGTTCCGACCTGCACGAATGGCGTAACGATGGCCACACTGTCTCCACCCGAGACTCAGTGAAATTGAAATCGCTGTGAAGATGCAGTGTACCCGCGGCTAGACGGAAAGACCCCGTGAACCTTTACTACAGCTTTGCACTGAACTTTGAACCTGTTTGTGTAGGATAGGTGGGAGACTTTGAAGCGACCGCGCTAGCGGTCGTGGAGTCAACCTTGAAATACCACCCTGACATGTTTGGGGTTCTAACCTAGGCCCGTGAATCCGGGCCAGGAACAGTGTATGGTGGGTAGTTTGACTGGGGCGGTCTCCTCCCAAAGAGTAACGGAGGAGCGCGACGGTACCCTAAGCACGGTCGGAAATCGTGCGTTTAGTGCAAAGGCATAAGGGTGCTTGACTGCGAGACAGACATGTCGAGCAGGTGCGAAAGCAGGTCTTAGTGATCCGGTGGTTCTGAATGGAAGGGCCATCGCTCAACGGATAAAAGGTACTCCGGGGATAACAGGCTGATACTACCCAAGAGTTCATATCGACGGTAGTGTTTGGCACCTCGATGTCGGCTCATCACATCCTGGGGCTGAAGCAGGTCCCAAGGGTATGGCTGTTCGCCATTTAAAGTGGTACGCGAGCTGGGTTTAGAACGTCGTGAGACAGTTCGGTCCCTATCTACCGCGGGCGTTTGAAACTTGAGGGAGGCTGCTCCTAGTACGAGAGGACCGGAGTGGACGTACCTCTGGTGTTCCGGTTGTCACGCCAGTGGCATTGCCGGGTAGCTATGTACGGAAGGGATAACCGCTGAAAGCATCTAAGCGGGAAGCCTGTCCCAAGATGAGGTTTCACTGGACTTCGAGTCCCAGTAGGGCCCTGGAAGAATACCAGGTTGATAGGCTGGATGTGGACGCTCAGCAATGAGTGAAGCTAACCAGTACTAATTGCCCGTGAGGCTTGACCATGCTACTTCAGACCTTCCGCTTGATTGAGCGCTTGTGAATCATCCAAATCTTTTTTCGCCTGGTGACCATAGAGAACTGGTACCACCCGATCCCTTTCCGAACTCGACCGTGAAACGGTTCATCGCCGATGATAGTGTGGGGTTTCCCCATGTGAAAGTAGGACATCGCCAGGCACCTCACATCCGGCCCCGCCTCGTGTGGGGCCGTTTTTGTTTAATGTACCCATGACCGGATCTCCCGCACCCCTGTCGCTGGACGCTGGACGGATCGCCGAGGCCCTGCCCGAGGCGGTTCGCGCCCGGCTCGGCAAGATTGAGGTGGTCGACGAAGTCGCCTCCACCAACGATATCCTGCACGACGACAATGCCCGCGACCGGGTGCAGGTTGCGCGCCGACAGACCGGGGGCCGCGGTCGCCAGGGCCGGAACTGGGAGACGGCCGACGGGGCTCTGTGCTTTTCGGTATTGCACGCCTTCCCGGCGCAAGCGCCGGCGGCCTTGGCATTGTGGGTCGGCATCGCCCTGGTCAAGCGCTTGCGCGAGATGGGGCTCGGGCAGCCCTGCCTGAACTGGCCGAACGACCTGATGTACGGTTCCGAAAAATTCGGCGGGGTCCTGACCGAATGCCGCGCCCGCAGCGGGCAGACCCGCTGCGTGGTCGGGGTTGGCATCAACGCGGAGGATGTGCCGAAACTGGACCGTCCGGTAACCTCGATTGCCCGCGCCTGCGGACAGCGCCCTGATCCGAATTACCTGGCCGCCGGCCTGATCGAGGCGGTTTACACCTGCCTCGCCCGCATGGACGGTGGCGCTCCGGGCGAACTTAAGGCATACTTTGACCCGTACGACGGTCTCAAAGGTAGCGAGGTGCGCGTGACCGTATCAAATGTGACATACACAGGCCGTGCGCTGGGCGTGGACGACCGCGGGTGCTTGCAGGTCGAAGGAGCGGAAGGCGTGCGGCGTTTCGATAGCGCCGACGTGCGCCTGCTTCGGCGATGACCATGCTGCTGGACCTCGGCCATACCCGCGCCAAACTGGGCGAGGAGCGGGACGGCCAGATCATCCGGCTCGGGGCGACTCCGATCGCCGACATCCACCGGCTGTACGCGACGCTGCGCAGGCGCCAGGATCAGGAGGAGGCCCTGTACGCGGTCTCGACCATGCAAGGCAGTGACGGGGATGAGTTGCGGGAAGGCGTCGAGAAGGCGTGGGGCCAGACGGTGGTCTGGGCCAATTCCGAGATGGTGCGCGGGGACATTGATCTGCACTATGCGCAGCCGGAAACCTTCGGGGCGGACCGACTGCTGGCGATGCAGGCGGCGCGTCAGCGGACCCGTTCGGCCTTGATTGTCGTGGATGCCGGATCCGCAACTACCGTGGATGGGCTGACCAAGGACAACCAGCACTGCGGCGGCTGGATCGTGCCGGGCTACTCCCGGCAAAAAGACGGTCTGGGGATGTTGTCCGCTGCCGCTCACGCACCCCCGGTGAATCCGCGCATCACCATCCACGCCAGCACGGCGGAAGCGATCGAATCGGGGGTCTGGAAACTCTTGTCCGCAGGCATCGACGCCATGTGCACGCGGTTGCGCGAGGATACGCTGGGAGCCGCCCTGGTCATAATAACCGGCGGTGATGCCGAGAAGCTGCAGGTTTGGTGCCAGACGCCGATGGTTGCCGTGCCGGACCTGGTGCTGGAGGGATTGGCTATTTTGGCGAAGTCATATCCTTGAGTAAGCGACGATCAGGCCAGAAGCTGATTTCAAGTTTTATGCCATCTGGTAGAGCCTCTATTGTTGAGTTATAGTGACCCCTTGAAAGAGGAATCAGGCTTCAAGTTTGATCTGCCAATGGTAAGATGCTTCCTAGCGTCCAACATATTTGAAAGCAGCACAAAACACGAGTGATTGTGTGGTGGGTGGTAGTACTTTGAATGAAAAAGTCGAGCACCTGAGGATGGTGCAAGTCGTCGTGACCCGGATGGCGGGGAACAGCGCGCAAATGAAAACATGGGCCGTATCATTAGTCACTGCGGTTATCGTATTTGCAGGGATATCTCGTAGCCCGCATTGGTTGATTGGGGCAGGAGGATGCGTCCCAGTTATTGCCTTTTGGATAATTGACGCTCGATATCTCCATCTTGAGAAGTGCTATAGAGAACTTTACCGTGCAATTGTTGCTGGAGATTCGGTTCCGCTTTTCGATCTAGACTACCGCCCCTATGTTTCTGCGGTTGATTCCTTCAAGAAGATCGCCGGGTCATGGTCTGTCAGCTCATTTTATGGCGCTCTCCTGATTGTGATGATTGTGCTCATAATCCATCTTGTGGCACGGGTACTAGGTGATGGTACGGCAAGTTTTCTATAGTTTTCACTATAAACCGGATAATTGGCGCGCTAGCACGGTGCGGGAAATAGGTACGATTGAAGGGAATCGCCCCGCAACTGACAATGATTGGGAAACAATCAAACGAGGAGGCGACCAAGTAATCAAAAATTGGATTAATGAACAGATGATTGAGCGAACCTGCACGGTTGTTCTTGTTGGTTCGAATACGGCGGGGCGGAAGTGGATAAATTATGAAATTGTCAAAGCGTGGGATTCCAGAATGGGTGTTGTTGGAATTTACATCCACGGATTAAAAAATAAAGATGGATATATATCCACGATGGGATCGGATCCTTTTGCTCATATAACCCATGGGAAAAGTGGTAAAAAACTTTCTACCATAGCGAAATGTTACAACCCAGCAGGGCGCAATAGCCGGGAACGTTACGGTTGGATTAAGCAGCATCTTGCTAATGCTGTTGAAGAGGCTATCCGTATCCGCAAGAAGAACTAATTTGAGGTTTTGGGGATGAAAAGAGCATTTATCAGTTTCGATTTTGACGAGGATCAAACATTAAAACACTTTTTTGCTGGCCAGTTTAAATTGCCTGACTCCTCATTTGAAGCAGCGGATTGGTCGATGAAAGAGGCTGCTCCTCAGTCGAATTGGCTACAGGAGGCGGCAAGAAGAATCAACCGATCAGATATTGTGATTGTGCTCGTTGGTGAAAACACGTATCGCGCTCCTGGTGTGCTAAAGGAGGTCGCGATAGCATGCAACTTGAATAAGCCTATCATTCAAGTAATTGGCTATAGAGATGCTCAACCAACTCCAGTTCGGAATGCTGGACGGCTGGTTCGTTGGTCGTGGAAAAATATTGAGAGCATTTTGAACTCCCATTAACAACACTGGGCTATTATCGGCATCGCACGATGGTGACAATGTCTCACACGCCGTGCCGAGCCACAGGAATTGTTGCCTAATGCTTGAGACTCTAGGCTGACCATGCTAGCGCCGCGCCGGGCCGGAGTCGGCCTGCACCTGAGTTCCCTCCCGGGCGACTACGGCATCGGCGAACTCGGCCACCATGCGTACCGCTTCATCGACACGCTGGCCTCGATGGGCCTCGGCGTCTGGCAGTTCCTGCCGGTCGGCCCGGCCGGCTACGCCTATTCCCCCTACCAGTCGCCGTCCACCTACGCCGGCAATCCCTTGCTGGTCAACCTGGAAGCGCTGCGCGATCAGGGTTTCATCAAAGATCACGAGCTTTCTCCTTTCCGGGACTTGTCCCGCGACCGGGTGGACTTTCCCGCATTGCTTCCCCTCAAGCTGGAATTGCTGACCCGCGTTGGCGAGCGCTTCGAGGCTGCGGCCTCGCCGGCGCAGCGACAGGCGCGGGATGAATTCGTGGCCCTCCACGATCCGGTCTGGCTGCATGACTATGCATTGTTCGAGGTCCTGAGGGGCCGGTACCGGCAGCGCGCCTGGCCCGAGTGGGACGAGCCTCACGCGATGCGTGACCCCGAGGCCCTGCAAAAAATCGAAAGGGCCGCCCGGACAGAACTGGAGAGCATCAAGTCCGTCCAGTTCCTGTTCTTCGAGCAGTGGCGGAAGCTCAGGGAATACGCGAACGGACGAGGCGTGCGCCTCATGGGCGACCTGCCGATCTACGTCGCGCTGGACAGCGCGGACACCTGGGCGAACCCCGAACTGTTCCAACTGGACGAAAGCCGGTACCCGACCCGCATCGCCGGCGTCCCACCGGACTACTTCAGCAAAGACGGCCAGCGCTGGGACAATCCGCTCTACGATTGGGAGCGGCACGCGGCCGACGGCTACCGGTGGTGGATCGCCCGGGTCCGCCACGCCATCGCCTTGGCCGACCTCGTCCGGTTGGACCATTTCCGGGGCCTGGAGTCCTACTGGGCTATCCCGGCCGGGGCGGAAACTGCGCGGGACGGCGAATGGAGGCCCGGCCCGGCGGGGGATCTTCTCGATGCGTTGCGCGATGCCCTGGGAGACCTGCCCATCATTGCCGAAGACCTCGGCATCATCACGCCGGAAGTCGAGACGCTACGCAACCAGTACGGGCTCGCCGGCATGAAGGTGCTGCAGTTCATGGTGACCCAAAAGGCATTCGACCCCGCACTGATCCCCGAGAACTCCGTGTGCTACACCGGCACGCACGACAACGACACGACGGTGGGCTGGTTCCGAAACGGGCTGGAGGAGGCGCCGCAACTCCAATCCAACGTCCTGCGGCACGTGCAAGGTAGCCCGGAGACGATCCACCAGGACCTGATCCGCCTCGCTTTCTCCACGGCGGCCGATCTTGCCGTCATTCCCATGCAGGACTTCCTGGGCCTGGATTCGCAGGCGCGGATGAACACGCCGGGCACGGTAATCGGGAACTGGAGCTGGCGCCTCAAGGACGGGGAGGTCACTCCTGAAGTGCGCGAGTGGGTACAAGGGGCGCTCAGCGAATCCGCCCGGAGCTAGAAAGCCTGGTGACAGGAGCCGGTATAGACCCTGCGGCGTGCGATCAGGGGCCAAATCCAATATAATTGACATACCGCCGCATTCCGCGACGGCTCCCCGAAGACGGGCAACAGGGGAACACCCCGGGATCGCGGCCATGGATACCGCCGAAACTCGTTTTATCAGTCGCCTGACGAGGGCGACGGTGGCGCTGGTGCTTGCCGGGGGCAAAGGCTCCCGGCTGCACGAACTGACGCAGTGGCGCGCCAAGCCGTCGGTGCATTTCGGCGGCAAGTTTCGCATCATCGACTTCCCGCTTTCGAACTGCATCAACTCGGGGTTGCGCCGGGTCGGCGTGCTGACCCAGTACAAGGCGCACTCGCTGATCCAGCACCTGGTGCACGGCTGGAGCCGATTCTCCTTGGGCAGCAAGGAATTCGTCGAGGTCCTGCCGGCCTCGCAGCGGGTCGGCGGCGAGTGGTACCGCGGCACGGCGGACGCGGTCTTCCAGAACCTGGACATCATCCGCACGCACAACCCGGAGCTGGTGCTGATCCTGGCGGGGGACCACGTCTACAAGATGGACTACGGCCCGCTGCTGGCCAAGCATGCGGAGAGCGGGGCGGACATGACCGTGTGCTGCCTTGAGGTGCCGATCGAAGAGGCGGCCGGACAGTACGGCGTCATGACCGCCGACGGGACCGGCCAGATCATCGCTTTCGACGAGAAACCCGCGAACCCGGCACCCGTCCCAGAAAAGGAAGGAGTGTGCCTCGCCTCCATGGGCAACTACGTGTTCAACACCGACTTCCTGTACGACCAGGTCATCGAGGATTCCGACGACCCCGACAGCGCGCATGACTTCGGGCACAACATCATCCCCTCGATCATCAAGAACCACAAGGTTCACGCCTACCCTTTCCGCGATCCCGAAACGGGCGCGCAGGCGTACTGGCGCGACATCGGGACGCTGGACGCCTTCTGGGAGGCGAACATGGAGCTCATCACGGTCACGCCCCAGTTGGACATGTACGACAAGAACTGGCCGATCATGACACACCAGAAGAACTACCCGGCTGCCAAGTTCGTGTTCGACCAAGAGGACCAGCGTGGCGAGGCCATCGACTCCATGGTCTCGGGCGGCTGCATCGTCTCGGGCACCCGGGTGAAGCGCTCGCTGCTGTTCTCCAACTGCCGGATCGACGCCCAGGGCACGGTCAAGGACTCGGTACTGCTTCCGGACGTCCAGATCGGTCGGCGCTGCCGCATCGAGCGGGCCATCCTCGACCGCGGCGCGATCATCCCGGACGATTCCGTCATCGGCGTGGATCCTGACGAGGACCGCGGCCGTGGATTCCGCATCACGCCCAAGGGCATCACACTCGTCACGCCGGACATGCTGGGCCAGAAGCTCCACTTCACCCGCTGAAGCCCGGAGTTTCCATGAGTTCGGCACGGAACATCCTGTTGCTGGCCGCCGAAAACGGCGCCTTGCCGCACGGCAAGGTCGGCGGCGTGGGAGACGTGATGCGCGAACTGCCGGTGGCGCTGGCCCGCCGGGGCCTGAAGCCCGCCGTGCTGACGCCGGCGTATGGCCTGCTTGCGAAGTTTCCCGAAGCGAGGCCGATCGCCTCCGTGAACGTGGGGTTTGCTGGTGCGGCGGAATCGGTGGCCCTCTGCGAAATCCCCCTGGATCCCGACGCCGGCGTGCGTCACTATGTCCTGGACCATGCCCGCTTCCAGCCGCACGGGCCCGGCGCCGTCTACTGCGACGACGAGGATGACGCGCCGTTCGAGACGGACGGTGGTAAGTTCGCGTTCTTCTGCGCCGCGGCCGCCGCGGCGATCTGCGAGGGAGCCCTGAAAAAACCCGATGTCGTCCATCTCCACGACTGGCCGGCGGCGCTGTTCCTGGTCCTGCGGGAATTCGACTCCGCATCCTCGCCCCTGAAGAAAATACGCACGGTCTACACGATCCACAACCTGGCGCTGCAGGGCGTCCGCCCGCTGGGCGGCCATGCCTCCTCGCTGCGTACCTGGTTTCCGCATCTGGCGTTCGAGATGGGGACCGTCGCGGATCCCCGCTGGGCGGACTGCGTCAATCCCATGGCCGCCGCGATCCGCCTGGCCGACGGCGTCAACACGGTCTCGTCGGTCTACGCCGAGGAGATCACCCGCCCGAGTGCGCCGGAGCGCGGCTACAGCGGTGGCGAGGGCCTTGAGGAAGACCTGAAAAAGGCGCAGTCGGAAGGCCGCCTCGTCGGCATCCTGAACGGCTGCGAGTATCCGGCACAACCGGTCCAGGCGCCGGAATGGACTCGCCTGGCGGAAGTCATGCAGTCCGAACTCGCGCGCTGGCAGGGCGGGGAAGGAGAGGGCCGGGCGCACGTGCTGGCGGCCGAGCGGCTCGCCATGCTTCCCCTCCAACGCCCCGGCACCCTGCTGACCAGCATCGGGCGCATCACGACGCAGAAGATGCAGTTGCTTCGCGAGGAGGCGGGCGAGGGCGGCAGCACTCTGGCAGCCCTGCTCAAGTCTCTCGGCGACGACGCGTTGTTCGTCATGCTTGGCACGGGCGATCTCGACTGCGAGGCGTTCCTGGCCGACCATGCGGCCGTGCACCCGAACTTCCTGTATCTGCAGGGCTACTCCGACGAACTGTCGGACCTGCTGTACCGGTGCGGCGACCTGTTTCTCATGCCGAGCCAGTTCGAGCCCTGCGGCATCAGCCAGATGCTCGCCATGCGGGCCGGGCAGCCCTGCGTGGTGCATGAGGTCGGCGGCCTCAAGGAGACCGTCGAAGACGGGGTCACCGGTTTCGTGTTCGGCGGAGATACGCCCCGGATGCAGGCGGCCGGCTTCCTCGACCGGGTCCGGGAGGCGCTTGAGCTTCGCGGGTCCTCGTCCGGGCGATGGGAGGAAATGTGCCGCGCGGCGGCCGCCGCGCGCTTCGACTGGGACGCCAGCGCGGCCAAGTACGAACGGATGCTTTATGAAAGCGGCAACCCCTGAGTCCGCCTGCGACCCCGCAATCCTGGAGGCCGTCGCCGCCGGCCGGCATGCCGATCCCTTTTCGTTTCTCGGGCCTCACAAGGTTGGAGCCTCCCGGGTGGTGCGGTGCTTCCAGCCGGGCGCGGACGCGGTCGATCTGATCGACGGAGACGGTCAATTGCTGGCACGGATGGAACGGCAGGGCTCGGGCGACGTCTTCATCGGACCACTCCCGCCGCGCAGCCGGCGCTACCGTCTGCGCATCACCAACGAGCACGGCACGTTCGAGACCGAAGACCCGTACCGCTTCCCGTCCCCGCTCGGCGAACTGGACATGCACCTGATCGGGCAGGGCCAGCATCAGCGCCTGTACGACAAGCTGGGCGCGCATCCGGTGAAACTCCTCGGGGTCGAGGGCGTGCACTTTGCGGTGTGGGCGCCGAACGCCAGCCGCGTGAGCGTGATCGCGGACTTCAACGAATGGGATGGGCGCAGGCACGTCATGCGGTTCCACCCGGGCATCGGCGTATGGGACATCTTCATTCCGGGGGCCGGTCCAGGCACCCATTACAAATTCGAATTGCTGGACGCGGCGGGCAATCTCCTGCCGCTGAAGTCGGATCCTTATGCGCGGTTCTCGGAATCCCCACCGGGCAACGCCTCCGTCGTCTACGAAAGCCGCCATGCCTGGCAGGACGACGATTGGATGTCCGGGCGCGGGCGGGCGATGGCACTGGACCGGCCGCAGTCCACCTACGAGGTGCACCTGGGTTCGTGGCGCCGGAACGCGCTGGAAGGCAATCGCTGGCTCAGCTACCGGGAGCTGGCCGACGAGCTGGTTGACTATGTGTCCGACATGGGGTTCACGCATGTCGAACTGCTGCCGGTGGCCGAGCATCCGTTCGACGGTTCCTGGGGCTACCAGCCGGTCGGGCTTTACGCTCCAACCTGGCGTTTCGGCAAGCCGGACGATCTGAGATACCTGGTCGATCGCTTCCACCAGGCAGGGATCGGCGTCATCGTGGACTGGGTTCCCGCCCACTTCCCGCGCGATCCGAACGGGTTGGGCCGTTTCGATGGTACCGCCCTGTACGAGCATGAGGACCCGCGCCGCGGCGAGCACACCGACTGGGACACGCTGATCTACAATTACGGCCGCAACGAAGTGATCAACTACCTGGTCAGCAACGCGCTGTTCTGGGTGGACGAGTTCCACTTCGACGGCCTGCGGGTCGATGCGGTCGCCTCCATGCTCTACCTCGACTACTCTCGTGAGCCTGGAGAATGGCTGCCGAACGAAGAAGGCGGCAACGAGAATCTCGAAGCGGTCGCGTTCCTGCGCCGGCTGAACGAGGAGGTCCATCAGCGGGGCGCCGTGACGATCGCGGAGGAATCAACCGCCTGGCCGGGCGTTTCGCGGCCCACCTACATGGGCGGGCTTGGCTTCAGTTATAAATGGAACATGGGCTGGATGAACGATACGCTGTTCTACATGGGCAAGGACCCGGTGCACCGGAAGCACCACCAGAACGCCATGACCTTCGGGTTGCTGTATGCCTTTCGCGAGAATTTCGTGCTGCCGCTGTCGCACGACGAGGTGGTGCACCAGAAGGGCTCCCTGCTGGACCGGATGGGCGGGGACGAGAGGGGCGAGTTTGCGAGCCTGCGCGCGTATTTCGGCTACATGTACGGGCACCCGGGAAAGAAGCTGCTGTTCATGGGGGACGAGCTCGCCCAGCGCAGCGAGTGGGACCACGACCGGTCGTTGGACTGGCACTTGTGCGATACGCCGATGCATGCCGGCGTGCAGAAGCTGGTACGCGACCTGAACCGGCTGTACGCGGACACCCCTGCGCTCTACGAGAGGGATTTCGAGCCAACCGGAATCGAATGGATCGGCGGGGACGAGGAGGTCCTGTCGTGGCTTCGGCGTGCGCATAATGGCGATCCCATCCTGATCATCATGAATTTCGTGCCCGTGGCGCGCAGGAATTACCGCATTGGCGTCCCTCAGGGCGGCACCTATGCGGAAGTCCTCAACACCGATGCGGCCGAGTACGGCGGCAGCGGGCTCGGCAACCTGGGCGTGGTGCAGGCCCGCGCGGAGGGCTGCCACGGGTGGCCGTTCTCGCTCGAGCTCACCTTGCCGCCGCTGGCGACGCTCATGCTGAAGCCCGGCCCATCGGAATAAGGGAGGGTTTGGGATGACCTCCGACTTCAAGGAAACCCGGACGGCCGAGAACCTCCAGTTCGTGCCGGCTTCCCCGCTCGACATGGGCGCGGATGCGCTGGTGGAGGATTTCGTCCGCCACTGCAACCGCACGCTCGGCCGGCACGCCGTCCAGGTGGATTCCCCCCTGGTCTACCACGCCATTGCCTATGCGGTGCGCGACCGCCTGATGGAACGCTGGAACCACACCAGCTACGCCATGCTGGAGGCGGACAGCCGCCGGGTGCACTACCTCTCCCTGGAATACCTGATGGGGCGACTCCTGAACAACGCGTTGCTGAACCTTGACCTCAAAGAAGCGTGCGAGGAGGCGTTGAAACGTCTGGGCATGACGCTGGATTCCGTGCTCGAACGCGAACACGATGCGGGCCTCGGCAACGGGGGGCTGGGACGGCTGGCGGCCTGCTTCCTCGACAGTTGCGCCACGCTGGACCTTCCCGTCATCGGCTACGGCCTGCGCTACCGGTACGGCATGTTCCGGCAGCGGCTGGAAGACGGCCACCAGGTCGAGGATCCGGATCCCTGGCTGCGGGAGGGCTATCCCTGGGAGATCGCACACTTCGAGTTGTCCCAGGTGGTCCGCTTCGGGGGGCACAAGGAAGCCGACTGCGCCGCGGACGGGGGGCAGCGCGAGCGCTGGGTCGACACGCACGACGTCCTGGCCGTGCCCTACGACGTGCCGGTGCCGGGCTATCGCAACGGTACCGTCAACACGCTGCGGCTTTGGTCGGCCAAGGCGACGGACGCGTTCGACCTGGAAGAATTCAACGCGGGCGGTTATGCCGACGCGGTGGCCGCGAAGAACAGCGCGGAAACCATCACCATGGTGCTCTACCCCAATGCCGCGAGCGAGAACGGCAGGGAACTGCGGCTGCGCCAGCAGTACTTTCTCGCGTCTGCCAGCCTGCAGGACACCCTGCGCCGCTGGACGCAGGAACACGGGGAGGACTTCAGCGGCTTTGCCGCCAAGAACTGCTTCCAGCTGAACGACACGCATCCGGCCGTCGCGGTGCCCGAGCTCATGCGCCTGCTGATCGACGATCATCAGCTGGATTGGGACGACGCCTGGGAGATCACGCGCCAGACCATGGCCTACACCAACCATACATTGCTGCCGGAGGCCCTGGAGTGCTGGCCGGTCGCGATGTTCGAGCGGCTGCTGCCGCGAGTGCTGGAGATCATCCGTGACATCAATGCGCACTTCCTGGCCGAGGTCGGGCAGCGCTGGCCCGACGATCCCGACCGGATCCAGAGAATGTCCCTGTTCCAGGACGGTTCCGACCCGGTGGTCCGGATGGCCTACCTCGCCATTGTCGGCAGCTTTTCCGTCAACGGGGTGGCCGAACTCCACTCCCGGCTGCTGCGGGAGGGCCTGTTCCGGGACTTCAGCGAACTGTGGCCCGGGAAATTCAACAACAAGACCAACGGGGTCACGCAGCGGCGCTGGCTGGCGGCCTGCAACCCCGGCCTGTCGAAGCTCGTCACGGAGACCCTCGGAGAGGGCTGGATCACGGACCTGCACCAGCTGCAAAGGCTGAAAGAGCATGCCGACGATGCTGACTTCCAGCAGGCGTGGCGCAGCGAGAAGCAGGCCAACAAGCAGCGTCTCGCGGCCCTGATCGAGTCGAGGACGGGGATGAGGATCGACACCGGGATGCTGTTCGACGTCCAGGTGAAGCGGATCCACGAATACAAGCGGCAACTGCTGAACGTCCTGCATGCGATCCATCTCTACGACCGCATCAAGCGCGGCGATGTCGTCGGCGACCCTCCGCGCGCGATCATCCTCGGCGGCAAGGCGGCACCCGACTACGTCATGGCGAAGCGGATCGTCAAGTTCGCCAACGAGGTCGCCCGGGTGATCAACGCCGACCCGGCCATGGAGGGCCGGCTCAGGCTCGTGTTCGTTCCCGACTACAACGTGTCGACCATGGAGGTGATCTGCCCGGCGGCGGATCTTTCGGAACAGATCTCCGTGGCAGGAAAGGAGGCGTCCGGAACCGGAAACATGAAGTTCATGATGAACGGAGCGATCACCATCGGGACGCTGGACGGCGCCAACATCGAGATCCGAGACGCCGTCGGCGACGAAAACTTCTTCCTGTTCGGGCTGACGGTCGAGGAGATCGAGGCGATGCGCCCCGACTACGACCCGCAGTCGATCATCGACGCCGACGCGGACTTCTCGCGCGTGATGCAGTTGGTGGAGAGCGCGCATTTCGACTGTGCCGAGGGCGGCGTCCTGGATGCCATCGTGCATGCGATCAAGACCTCGGACGACCCCTGGATGACCGCCGCCGACTTCCGCTCCTTCGTCGACATGCAGAAAAGGGCGGGGGACGCGTACCTTGATGTGCCGGGCTGGACGCGGATGAGTATTCTCAATACTTCGGCTTCCGGGCAGTTCTCTACGGATCGAACCATCACGGACTACAACCGCGAGATCTGGAAGCTGACGCCCCTCACTCCGTGATCGAGGCCGGTTCTCCTGCGCCGCTCGGCGCGACATTCGATGGCAAGGGCGTGAACTTCGCCCTGTTCTCCGAACATGCCGAAGCGGTCGAGCTCTGCCTGTTCGATGCGCAGAACAATGAGACCGCGCGCATCGCCTTGCCGGAGAGAACGGACGACATCTGGCACGGCTATGTCCCCGATTGCCGACCCGGGCAACGGTATGGCTACCGCGTCCATGGTCCCTATGATCCGGCGGCAGGACTGCGCTTCAATCCCGACAAGCTGCTGATCGACCCTTATGCGCGTGAGCTGTCAGGCTCGCTGAAGTGGGCGCCGGAACTCTTCGATTTCGATCCCTCCGGCCCGGAGGATCATTCACTCCGGAATACCCGCGACAGCGCGCCCTTCGTGCCGAAGGGCATCGTGCACGGTGCCGCAGAGCAACCCCGGGGGCGGGTTCGTGTTCCGTGGGAGGAAACGATCCTGTACGAGGCGCATGTGCGGGGCTATACCATGCGCCACCCTGCTGTGCCGGAAGCGGACCGCGGCGCATTTCGCGGCATGCGGAACCGGGAAGTACTGGACTACCTCAAGGCGCTCGGCATCACGACGATCGAACTCATGCCCGTGCAGGCCTTCGTCGACGAGCCGTTCTTGGCGCAGCGTGGGCTCCGCAACTTCTGGGGCTACAACACCCTCGGGTTCTTCGCGCCGGAACCGCGATATCTTCGCGGGGGCAACATTTCCGAATTCCGCGAGATGACGGACGCGATCCACGAGATCGGGCTGGAAATCGTGCTCGACGTCGTCTACAACCATACGGCGGAGGGCGACCGCCTGGGGCCGACGCTCAGCTTCCGCGGCATCGACAACCCCAGTTACTACCGCCCGATGGCGGAAGACCCCGGCGAATACGTCAACGATACCGGCTGCGGCAACACTTTGAACGCGGACCATCCGCAGGTGAGGCGCCTGATCCTCGACAGCCTGCGCTACTGGGCGACGAAAATGGGCGTCGACGGGTTCCGCTTCGACCTTGCGACGGTACTGGGGCGCGGTGCGGAAGGATTCGACCGGCAGCACCCTTTCTTCTTGGAACTGCAACAAGACCCGATGCTCTCGGGCGTCAAGCTGATCGCGGAGCCGTGGGACGTCGGGCCGGGCGGCTACCAGCTTGGAGGCTTCCCTCCGGGGTGGGCCGAATGGAACGACCGCTACCGGGATGCCGTGCGGCAGGCATGGCGCGGCGACAGCGGTGGACTGGAGGGGTTCGCGGGCGGTTTTCTGGGCTCGGCGGAGATCTTCGAGGCGGAAGGCCGCAAGCCCTGGGCTTCCGTCAACTACGTGGCGAGCCACGATGGCTTTACCGCGCAGGACCTTGTGAGTTACGAGGTTCGCAGCAACGAGGCCAACGGGGAAGACAACCGCGACGGGCACGAGCACAACTACAGCTGCAACCACGGAGTCGAAGGCCCGACCGACGATGCGAGGATTCGCGCTGTGCGGCGGCGGCAGCGCCTGAATCTTCTCGCGAGCGTGCTGCTGTCGCAGGGCACCCCGATGCTGCTGGCCGGCGACGAGTTCGGAAACTCTCAGGGCGGGAACAACAACGCCTACGCGCAGGACAACGAGACCGGCTGGCTGGACTGGTCGGGCCTGGCCGGGGATCCGGATTTCCAGGCGCAGGTGCGGGCGCTCATCCGGCTGCGTAATACAGTGGCGTTGCTACGCCAGGGAGATCACCTGCACGGCCATGCGACGAATCCGGATGGGTGGCGCGATGTCGAATGGCTGGGGGCCGACGGTGAGCGGCTCGAGGGGGCTGCCTGGCACGACGCGCAGGCGCTGAGCGTGCTTTTGTGTGACACGCGGGAGGGCAGGTTCGGCGAGGACGAGGTGCAGGCGGTGGCGGTGCTGCTGAATGTTTCCGGATCAGAGGCGGAGTTGGTGCTGCCCCGGGTGGCGGAGGCCGGCACCTGGCACTGCGTGTTCGCGAGCGAAGAGGGAGAGCGGCCCGGTTGGGCAGAGGGCAGGGCGGCCCGGGTCGGCGCCCGAAGCTGCGCCTGTTTCCTGTTCGCGGGAATCTTGCCCGACGGGATTTCCACGCAATAGAAGATTAAAGGCGGCAACCCTCTCGCTTATCGCAGGAGTTATGAGGGTTGCCTTGGGTCGGCAGCCCCCCCGCCTGTCGCAGGAGTGACGGGGGACTGCCTGTCCGACGGTTTCGGGAGCCTGTGGGATGGCAGGCTCCTTTCCCCTGCCGGCTAGAAAAAGTTCTCGACGCGCAACCCGACCATCGCGGTGCGCGGCTTGTTGGGCCGGGCGCCGTACGGGTGGCGAGCAACGAGATCTTCCTGATCGGTCACGTTCTCCACGCGCGCGATGAGGCTGATGTTCTGGTTGATCCGGTAACTGCCGGACAAGTCCACGGTGAAGGACGAATCGGTTTTCTCGAACGCCCCGCAGGCCGCTTTCACGCAAATCTCGTCGGAGTACTTGCCGCTGAGGTTGACTGACCAGTCCGTGCTCTCCAGTCCCATTGACACGCGCATCTGGTGCTCCGGGATGTAGGGGAGCGGGTCGCCTTTCTCCACGTCGCCGAAGAACAGCGAGTCGGCGAAACTGGTGTCGAACTCGCCGTCGATATAGGTGTACGACAACGACAGCGGCAGGTTGAGCGTCTCGTCGAGCGGCACGTTGGCCACGAACATGGCTTCCACGCCCTCGACGGTCGCGGCGTCGCCGTTGAAGGCGTCGCCGGGCTCGCAATTGCCGCCGGACGAGTTGGTGCACTCGCCGACCAGGTTTTCATAGTCGCTGTAGAACGCGATAACCTCGCCGCGCACGTGAGTGCCGGCGTAGCGGACCCCGAGCTCGTAGTTGTCCGCCTCTTCCTCTTTAACGCCAGGCGAGTTGCTCGGCGCGCTGAAGCCCTTGTGGTAGCCGGCCAGCACGGACCAGTTGTCGTCGACGTTGAACAGGACGCCCATGCCCGGCAGGAACACCGAGGTGTCGTTCTTCCGGGTGGAGCGGAAGTTCGCGCGGGGGTTGCCCGGCTCCGGATCCTCCCAGCGGGTCCGCTTCTGCTTGATGTCTTCGTAGCGGAAGCCCGGGGTGAAGACCCAGGAGCCCCACTCGATGCGATCGTGGACATAGACCGAGATCGCCTCGGCCTCCTGCAGCCGGTTGCCGGCGCTCTGGTGGCCCCAGTCCCCCGCATCGTGCAGGATGAGCTTTCCGTCTTTCTGGGTGTAGGCGTCGATGCGCTGGATGCGGTCTTCCTCATCCTCGTGGTAGCGCAAGCCGACTTCCACGTCGTGATGGGCACCGCCTAGCTCACCGTTCCAGTCGAGCCGGACCTGCACGCCGCGGGAGAAGTATTCCCGCGAATTGGATTTCAGCTGAATGCCGCCCTCGGCGGTGTCTTCCGTGCCGTCCAGGATGCCTTGCAGCCTCTCGTTGCTGAAGTAGTCGATGGATTCCCCTGTGCCGCTGGCGTTATGCCCCGCGAGCTCACCAATGAGATTGTTGGTCAGCGTGTCTACCCGGCTGTTGAGATCGGTTTCCGTGACGGAATCTCCGACGAGCTTCGACACTTCCGCCTTGACGCGTTTCGCGAGGGCTGCCTTGTCGTCGTCGTAGGAATCCGCATTCGAGTCGGTCGTGATCAGCTTGGCATCACACTCGTCCTGGCTGTCGCCCGCCACGGTGCTGCGCCCTTTCGAGAAGCTGATTTTGGCACTATCGACGGTGATGTCGTTCAACCCCGGATCCGCGCCGTCTGCGGAACCGTCCGCCAGCCCCAGGCCGCTCAAGGTGTGGGCCAGGCATCGCCCATCGCCCTTGTTGACAGTCTGGATGACGTTGTACCAGCTGTCTCTCTCGAAGGAGTTCCCGTTGTCGGTGCCGTCGAGGTCAAGGCCTTCGGTCTTGAACCAGTTGCGCTCGTGCTCGTTGTTGTAGGCGGTCATGGAGATCGCCAGGGAGTCGCTAGCCTTGAATCGGTAGCGGAGGATGTGCTGGTCGTGCTGGGTCTTGATGTTGTCCAGTTGCGACAGGCCGTAGCGGCGATAGGGATCCTTTCGGAAGTCCGCGTCGGTCAGGCCGAGGTAGCTCTGGTCGGAGTCCTGGTCCGCGTACTGGTACTTGAAGTCCAGTTGATGCCGCGAGTCCGGGGTCGCGTAACGGATCTTGAACGTATGGTCCTGGATGCCGAGCCCAGTGTCGCCGCCGTCGCGGTCAATCTTCTGGAAGCCGTCCGAGCCCCAGTCGTGGGTCTCGAACATCAGGCCGACGCCGGTGTCCGAGGTGAAGCCCGCATGCGCGTGCAGGCGGCGGTCGGAGTAGCCGCCGCCTTCGACCAGAAGGCCGCCGGCCATGTCGCGCGGGATCGGCGTGGAAATCATGTTCAGGGCTCCGCCGATGGTGTACGGCCCCTGGGTGATCGCGGCCGGGCCTTTCAGTACTTCGAAGGCGTGCATGCGGCCCGCCGTCGGGAAGTAGTAGGCGGATGGCGCGGAGTAGGGTGCCGGCGCGATCAGCACGCCGTCTTCCAACAGCGTGACGCGGCTGCTGCGCTCGGTCGGGGTGCCACGGATGCTGAGGTTGGGGCGCAGCCCGTAGCCGTCCTCAAGCTGTACGGAAACACCCGGCACTTCGCGGATGATGTCCTGGATGTCGGAGTAGTTGAACTTCAGTAATTCCTCGGGCCCGAGGAAGTGGGCCGAGCCAGCGGTCTCGTAGGCTTCCTGGTAGCCGCCGACGATGATGACCTCGCGGTCGATGTCGGAGGAAAGTTCTTCCGCGGATACGGAGGTGGCGATGAGCAGAGCAAGGCTGCCGCACAGGCCCTTGGTCGGGCGGGGACTGGACATTCTTCCGGTTTTATTTGGCATGGTGTTTCCCAAAAAGTAGGCATCCCACACCTGCGATACAAATAGTATATCAGAATCATTCTCATTTGTATATTGGTTCTTATTTGTTGCCGTAGGTGGGAATCCGGAACGCTTCTGAGATGGCGGCAGTGCCATAATGACGGCCGAACACGCGGCTTCCCGTGGATTACCCGGAATGTGAGGGAGGGCGTGTCCCGAAGGAGATCCTTGATGGACCGGCAGCCTGCCTCAGACCCCGTGATTCCACCATCGCTGGACATCCACTTCGGGGACAACCTTCCTATCCTTCGGCGGTTCGCGGAGAAAACCTTCCACCTGATCTACATTGACCCGCCGTTCAACACGGGGAAGACCCAGACGCGGGCGCGGTTGAAGACGACCCGGGATGCCGATGGCGACCGCACTGGCTTCCAGGGGCAGAAATACCGGACCACCCGGCTCGGCAGCCTGGAATTCAAGGATGCCTTCTCCGACTACCTCGCCTTCCTCGGGCCGAGGCTGCAGGAGGCGTACCGGCTCCTGCATCCAGCAGGTTCGCTGTTCCTCCACGTCGACTACCGGGAGGTGCACTATTGCAAGGTCCTGCTGGACCGGATCTTCGCCCGGGAGTGCTTCATCAACGAGATCGTCTGGGCGTACGACTACGGGGGAAGGTCCCGGAAGCGCTGGTCGCCCAAGCACGACAATATCCTCTGGTACGCGAAGAATCCCAAGGATTACACGTACCGCTACGACGACATCGACCGAATTCCCTACATGGCTCCTGGGCTGGTGGGACCGAAAAAAGCCGCCCGGGGCAAGACGCCGACCGACACCTGGTGGCAGACGGTGGTCAGCCCGACCGGCAAGGAGAAGACGGGCTACCCGACGCAGAAACCGCGGGCGATCCTGGACCGGATCGTGAAGGTTCACTCCAATCCCGGGGATCGGGTGCTCGACTTCTTTGCGGGCAGCGGGACGACCGGGGAGGCCGCGGTGCGGGCTGGGCGCAGCGCGGTGCTCATCGACAGCCATCCCGATGCGATTCGGATCATGAAGAAGCGGCTCGCGTTCGCGAAGCCGGCCTTGCACGGCATGAAGCGGGCACCGTCGCGCAAGCTGCCGAAGCGCCCCTCCGGCCGGGGCCGTCCGGAGGTGCCCGAAAGGCCCTGACTCTCCCGGATCGCATGGCGAGCCGAAAATCGAGTAAGGTATAATGGCCTCCCGAAAACGCATCTCCCGCGTTCGGGGCTGCGTTTTTTTGATTGACTCAAACTGAACAACCAGCCAACTTCCCAGCATGAGAATCGGGATTCCAAAAGAAATCCGCCCGGGCGAGAACCGGGTGGCGATTTCCCCTGACGCAATCAAGAAACTGACCGGCATGGGGGTCGAGGTCGTGGTGGAGGCCGGTTGTGGAACCGGTTCCTGCGTGACCGACGAACAATACCAGGAAGCCGGGGCCAGCGTCGCTCCGGATGCCGCCGCCACGCTCGGCAACGCGGACCTGGTCTTCAAGATCCAGCGGCCGATGACGGCCGAGGAAGGAATGGACGAGATCGCCCTGATGAAGGAAGGCGCGATCCTGGTCGGCCACCTGGCGACCCTCTCCAGCCCCAACTCCGCGCGGAGCTACAACGCGCGCAGGCTCACCACCTTCGCCGTGGACCTGATGCCGCGCATCAGCCGCGCGCAGTCCATGGACGTGCTCTCTTCGCAGAGCAACCTGGCCGGCTACAAGGCGGTCGTGGATGCCGCCACCGAGCACGTCAGCGCTTTCCCGATGATGATGACCGCGGCTGGCACCGTGGCGCCCGCACGCGTGTTCGTGATGGGTGTCGGCGTGGCGGGCCTGCAGGCCATCGCTACCGCCAAGCGCCTCGGCGCGGTAGTCACCGCCTACGACGTGCGCCCCGCCACCCGCGAGCAGGTCGAAAGCCTGGGCGGCAAGTTCCTGATCGTGGACGAAGAAGCGATGAAGGATGCCGAGACCTCCGGCGGCTACGCCAAGGAGATGACCGAAGACTACAAGCGCAAGGAGCGCGAGGTCATCGCCGGGCATATCAAGGAACAGGACATCGTGATCACCACCGCGCTCATCCCGGGCCGTCCGGCACCGATCCTGGTGACGCGCGAGATGGTCGAGTCGATGAAGCCGGGTTCGGTGATCGTCGATTTGGCGGTCGAGACCGGCGGCAACTGCGAATGCGCCGAACGCGGCGTGGTGGCCGAGCACCAGGGCGTGCGCATCATCGGCTACGACAACATGCCGGCGCGGCTCGCGCGCGACGCGAGCAACCTGTTCGCCAAGAACATTCTTAATTTCCTGACCCCGCACATCGACGCGGAGAACGGTGCCCTCAACCTCGACTGGGAGGACGAGACGGTCGCCGAGACCGCGCTGACGCGCGATGGCGAGGTCGTCAATGCCCGGATCAAGGAGCTGATGTCATGATGCTCGACGCCACCGTATTCACCCAGGGCTTAGTCCAGGTCTCGGAAGTCGCGAGCTTCGCGATGTCCGCAGCCGGCGCGGGAGATGCCGCGGCCGGGGGGACCTCGTTCCTGAACCTGTTCACCGTATTCGTATTGGCCTGCTTCGTCGGTTTCTATGTCGTGTGGAGCGTGACTCCGGCACTGCATTCGCCGCTGCTGGCGGTCACCAACGCCATCTCCTCGGTCATCATCGTCGGCGGCCTGCTGGCCGCGGGCCCGGCGGCCGAACTGGCGGACGTGGACTTCTCCAGCCTGATGGGCTTCTTGGCCGTTACGCTGGCCTCGGTCAACATCTTCGGCGGGTTCCTGGTGACCCAGCGGATGCTGGCCATGTTCAAGAAGAAGAAATAAGCGGGCGAGGGTAGAGACATGAGTGCAAGCTGGACCGGATTCGCCTACTTGGTCGCCGCCGTGTGCTTCATCATGGCGCTGCGCGGGCTGTCGTCACCGACCTCGGCGCGCCAGGGCAACGTGATGGGCATCATCGGCATGGTCATCGCCGTGGTCACCACATTGCTGGACCCGGAGGTGATCAGTTACGAAATCATCCTCGCCGGCATCCTCGTTGGTGGCTCGATCGGGACGCTGGTGGCGTTCCGCATCAACATGACGGCGCTGCCGCAGTTGGTGGCCGCTTTCCACTCGCTGGTCGGCATGGCCGCCGTGCTGGTGGCGATTGCCGCGTTCTACAATCCGGAGGCCTACGGCATCGGAAGCTTCGGCAACATCGGCACCGCTTCGCTGATCGAGATGAGCATTGGTGCCGCCGTCGGCGCGATCACCTTCTCCGGCTCCGTGGTGGCATTTGCCAAGCTGCAGGGCCTGGTCAGCGGCAACCCGGTGGTATTCCCGCTGCAGCACCCGCTCAATGCCGCGGTTGGCATCGCTATCGTCGGCTTGGTCGTCGCACTGGTCTTCGCGCAGGACCCGACTTCGTTCTGGGCGATCGTGATCCTGTCTTTCCTGATCGGCTTTTTGATCATCATCCCGATCGGCGGCGCGGACATGCCGGTGGTTGTGTCCATGCTGAACTCTTACTCTGGCTGGGCCGCCTGCGGCATCGGCTTCACGCTGAGCAATATATCGCTGATTATTACCGGCGCGTTGGTCGGCTCGTCCGGCGCGATCCTGAGCTACATCATGTGCAAGGGCATGAACCGGTCCATCTTCAATGTCTTGTTGGGCGGATTCGGCGGTGACACGGTGGCGGTGGCAGCGCAGGCAACTGGCAGCCGTTCGGTCAAGCGGGGCAGCGCGGACGACGCGGCCTTTATCATGAGCAACGCCAACATGGTGATCGTGGTGCCGGGCTACGGCATGGCGGTAGCTCAGGCGCAGCACGCACTGCGTGAAATGGGCGACCTGCTGAAGGAGAAGGGTGTCGACGTCAAATACGCCATCCACCCGGTGGCCGGGCGCATGCCGGGTCACATGAACGTGTTGCTGGCGGAAGCCTCGGTGCCGTACGATGAAGTGTTCGAGCTCGAGGAAATCAATCACGAGTTCTCGACCGCCGACGTGGCGTTCGTAATCGGCGCCAACGACGTCACCAACCCACTGGCCAAGACGGATCCGACCAGCCCGATCTACGGCATGCCGATCCTGGATGTCGAGAAGGCGGCCACGACCCTGTTCATCAAACGCTCCCTGGGTTCCGGCTACGCCGGCGTGGACAACGAACTGTTCTTCCGCGACAAGACCATGATGCTGTTTGGGGACGCCAAGAAGATGACCGAGGAAATCGTCCAGGCCCTATAGGCTCAATTGAGTCGCCTGCACGACATTCTCGGCCTGCTGCGCCGGCAGCATTCCACCCCCCTGCGAAGCAGCCGTTTCGGCTGGTGGCCCGCGCGCAGCGCCTTCGAGTTGATGGTTGGCGCCATCCTCACGCAGAACACCGCCTGGGTCAATGTCGAGAAATCCATCGCCCGCCTGCGCGAGGCCGGCTGCCTCAACGCCAAAGCGATCCTGGCCCTGTCGCCCGAACAACTGGCCGAACTGATCCGTTCGTCCGGCTACTACAACGTCAAGCAGAAGCGCCTGCGCGCCCTGTGCCAGTGGTACCGGGAACGGGGACCGCTGCACCGGCTGAAGCGACGGGATACCGAGGAGTTGCGTGCAGAACTGCTGTCCGTCCATGGCGTCGGCCCGGAGACGGCGGACGACATCCTGCTGTACGCCCTCGGCCGGCCGGTGTTCGTGGTGGACGCCTACACCCGGCGGGTGTTCTCAAGAATGGGCTTGGTGTCGTCGCGGGTCGGCTACGAGGAGTTGCGCCAGCTGTTCGAGCGCGAATTGCCGCGCGACGCAAAGTTGTACAACGAGTACCACGCGCGCATCGTGCTGCACGGCAAGCGGGTCTGCCTGGCGCGCGAGCCGCGCTGCGGGGAATGCCGCCTGCGGTCCCGCTGCGCCTACGGACAGGCGGTGGAGTTTAGCTGAGTAGAACGGTGCGCCCGGTGATGCCGCGGCTGTCCGAACCCAGGAAATAGACGAAGGCGGGCGCGACCTCTTCCGGAGCCGTGTGCGCGCCACCGGGTTCGCCGGGATAGTTCTGCCGGCGCAGTCGTGTCTCCACGGCCCCCGGGTCGATGCCGTTGACCCGGATCGGGCGATCGCCGTCCAGCTCCTGCGACAGGATCTCGACCAGTCCCGCAAGTCCCGCCTTGGCCACGCCGTAGGCGCCCCAGTAGGGGCGTTGCGACTGCCCGTCGAGCGTGAACGCGATCGCGGGATCCTCCGCCTTGTCGAGCAGGGGGAGGCAGGCCTGGGTCAGAAACCAGGGTGCCAGCAGGTTGACGCGCGCGAGCCGGGTCCAGTCGGCCGGCTCAAGCAGTCGCATCGGGCGCAGCCCGCCGACCAGCCCGGCATTGTGCAGCAGCCCGTCCAGGCGGCCGAAGTCCTGGTCGATTCGCTCGGCCACCTGCGCATAGTCGCCGATCGTCGCGCCGTTGAGGTCGAGCGGGAGGATGACGGGCTCCGGCCCGCCCGCCTCGCGGATTCGATCGTAGGTCATTTCCAGCCGCGGGACGTCGCGGGCCAGCAGAATGACCGTGGCGCCGACCTCGGCGCAAGCGCAGGCGCAGGCCCGGCCGATGCCGGAACTCGCGCCGGTGACCAGCACCACGCGGTCGGCGAGGGCGTCGGGGGACGGTGCGTATTCGGCCTGCTCTTGGGCTGCGTCAGGCGGCATCGTCAGAGGAGTCCTTCGAAGACGTCACGTGACGCGGGATATGCGTTAGCTCCTCAACGTCGGCGTTCTTCTTGTGCGCGTCGACGCCGAGCTCGCGGAACTTGCTGGAGGTCGGCAGTACGCGCGACTCCCAGGAGCCGACCATCTGGTTGAAGCGCCCGACGCTGCCGCCGAGAGACTTGCCAAGGGCTGCCATGTGCTCGGAGAAGACGGCGACGCGATCGCATAGTTCGTAGCCGAGCCTGCGGATCTTCTCGGCGTTCTCCGCGACCTTCTGCTGGTTCCAGCCGTAGGCCACCGCGCGCAGGATCGCCATCAGGCTGCTTGGCGTGGCCAGCAGGACCTTCTTCTGCAGGGCGTCGTCCATCAACTCCGGGTCCTGCTCCAGCGCGGCGTTGAGGAACTGGTCGCCGGGCACGAACATCACCACGAAGTCGAGTGAATTCTCGCTTGCGAAGCCGGCCCAGTACTCCTTGCGGGACAGGTCCGTGACCATGGCGCGTACCGAGGCCGCGAACTCCCGCAGCAGTGCCTTCTGTCGTTCGGGGTCGGATTCGCGGTAGGCGTCGGAGTACTTCTGCAGGGGGGCCTTGGCATCGATCGGGAGCACCCGGTTCTCCGGTAGGCGCACCACCACGTCCGGTCGCCGGCCGCTGGCCTGCGCTTCCTGCTCTACGAAGTCGACGTGCGCGGTCATGCCGGCCAGTTCGATGATCCGCCGCAGTGTGACCTCGCCGTAGGAGCCGCGCACCTGCGGGCGGGCCAGCGCCTGCGACAGGGTCTGGGTTTCCCGGCGCAACTGCTCCTGCGAAGTGACCGCGTCCTGCAACTGCTGCGTCAACCGACCGTAGGCGGTGTGCCGATCCTTCTCGATGTCGTCGATCTGCTTGCGCGCGCGCTCCAGCGCCTCCTGCAGCGGCTTGAGTGTGGTCTCGAGCGAGTTGCGCTGGCGATCGGCGTTGCGTTCCAGGGCCTCGACCGAGAGTGCGGAGAAGCTTTCCTTGAGAGTCTGGTTGAGCTGGCCGAGGTGCTGCTGGTCGCGGCGCTGCGACACCCACAGGCCGACGATGATGCCGACCGACAGGCCGCACACGAACATCAGGGCCCAGATCCAGGTGTTCACGAGGACGAGCTGAGGAACGCCTTCAGTTCGGCGGGATGTTGGATGGTGGCGTCGCCCTCCCAGCTCGCGAGGTCGGTCTCGGGCCGGATGTAGCCGAACGCAGCGATCACGCCGGTCATGCCCGCGGCCCGGGCCGCCTGCATGTCGCGGGGGTCGTCGCCGAGGTACAGGCAGCGGTGGGCGTCCACGTCCATGCGGCGGGCGGCCTCCCACAGCGGCTCCGGGTGGGGCTTGCGGCGCGGCAGGGTGTCGCCGCTGACCAGGCAGGCGGGCGGGGTGGGGAAGTCCATGGTGTCGATGATCGCTCCCGCGAGGTTGCCGGACTTGTTGGTCACCACGCCCCAGGGCGTGCCGTTCTGGGCGAGGAATTCGAGCAGGTCCGTCATGCCGTCGAACAGCACCGTCTCACGGCAGGGGGTCTCGGCGTAAAGCTCCAGCAGCCGCGCCACCCGGCGCTCTTCCTGGCCGTCGCTGAGGCCGTCCCCGAAGGCCAGCCGGATCAGCGCCCGGGCGCCTTGCGAGACGCAGTTGCGGGCGACGTCGTAGTCAACCGGCGGGCGGTTCTCTTCCAGGCAGAGCGCGTTGAGGACGGGGACGAGGTCGCGCGCGGTGTCGGCCAAGGTTCCGTCCAGGTCCATGAGCACGCCTTGGATGGGATGGGGCACGGGGAGGATTGAGAGTCGTTCAGTGTTTTCGGGGGTTTTTGCCTGGTGCGGAGGAGCAGGGTTCGGGGAAAAACGTTAATACCGGGGCCAAGAGAGCATTGAGCACAATGATACACCACGGGCAGCAGAAACCGCCCTTCGGGTTTCACGTTCACAGGCGTCGAATCAGCCAGCATGACGGTTTAGGGCTGGAAGTCATAAGCAGGTACGACGCGAAAACCTACTCGCGGATAATGTTTTTTAGAAAACCATATGACTCCCGTTTTTTGAAGACTTGGCGGTGTGTCTTCAGCACCTCCTTGAGTTTCGACTCTCTCGACATCAAGAGGTTCTCGAGATTGTTCATATCGAGATACGCCAGAGTGTCCATTTCGCCGCGAGGCCATTCCCTATTCGCCCAAGCCTCCTCAAGCTGCACCTGGATTCCTTCGGGCAGTTTGAAAATAGCTTGAGGAGATCGTGCTCTTGGTCAGGAATGGCTCCCTCCCGTACACGGCACTGCCACGCCTTAAGCGCCAATTCGATTCCAAGCGCGGTCAGCGCTGGGCCCAAATAGAATGCTCCCATAAAGGCATCCATTTTCTCCGCACCCGATCGTTGTCCCGGATCTTGCTTATCGTCCCCGCCGTTTGGATGAATTTTCTCTTCCAGGTCCTCAGAGATATCCCAAATGATCTTCGCTACAGCCATAATGTCATCGCAGTTGACAAGCCATTTGTCTGACTGCGCGCCTGTTTCTTCACTGGCCATTTGAGTCTCCTCTGGCCACGCTTTGGGGGTTCCAAGAGCCTACGCGTTGATCAAGCAGACTCAAGGCGGTGGAGGAGCGATGGCCTTCGTTCCCCGTCGTCGGATCGTCACACGTCGACCGCTGCACGGCCGCGCAATTGTATCCGGCCCGGGCGAACTTACAATGATGCAGTATAGGGAGTGGGCATTATACGTGCCAATTTCCAGTCAAAATCCCTTCGAAAAATTTGGAAAACTTCCAAGTCATTTTTAATTATTTTTGCCCGCTAACATCCACTTTATTCTGTAGCCTATACAAACTATTGAAAATAAAATAAATATAGGTTTATTATTTATCTATATGAAAAATAAATATTTTATGTTCGGATTCTTCCCTCAAGCAGGTCAGCTCCCATACATGATTCCCTGAATGTATAGCTCTAATAACCACTTGCAAATCTGGCTTACACCTCCGTTTCTGCCGCCTTGCGCAGGTGCATCAAATAGTTGATCCGGGGGCTGCCGCCGAGCCGGGCGGTGCGGGCCAGCGGGTTGTAGGCGATGCCGCGGACATCTTCCACCTCGAGGTGTAAATCACGCGCCGCCTGCGCCAGCTCGGACGGGCGGATGAAGCGATCGTAGCGGTGCGTGCCGACCGGCAGAATCCCGGCGAGGTGCTCGGCGCCGACGATGGCAAGCATAAACGCGGAGACGGTGCGGTTGAGCGTGGACACGAACAGGGAGCCGCCCGGGCGCAGCAGTCGCTCGCAGTCGCCGAGCAGGGCCGGGAAGTCCGGGACGTGCTCCAGCAGTTCCATACAGGTCACGACGTCGAACACTTCGGGGCGCTGCTCGGCGAGCGCATTCGCGTCCTGCTCCAGGTATTCGATGTCTAGGGCCTGTTCCCGGGCGTGCGCCCGGGCCTGCTCCAGCGCAGTGGCGGACAGGTCGGCGCCGGTGGCGTCGGCGCCCACGCGGGCCAGGCATTCGGTCAGCAGGCCGCCGCCGCAGCCGATGTCGAGCACGGTCTTCCCGGCCAGCAGGCAATGCTCTTCAATGTATTGGAAGCGGGCCGGGTTGATCGCGTGCAGGGCCCGCATCGGGCCCTGCGGGTCCCACCAGTCCAGGTCCGGGCGGTCGAACTGGGCCAGTTCGGTCGGGTCTCGGTTGGCTTCGGCGGTCACAGGTTCTCGATGAACTGGATCCAGCCGCGGGCTTCGGCGGCGGACTTCTTGCTCTTCCGGGCCTTCGCAAAGGCCTCGAGGGCGTTCTTGAAATTCCCCTCCTCGTAGGCGCAGATGCCGCGCAGCAGTTGGAACGGTCCGGGGTCCTTGGGGCCGGCGCGCAGGCCGGCGTCGGCGCTCTTCAAGCAACCGCTCCAGCCTGCATTTTGCGCATACAAGCGCGCCAGGCGCAGCCAGTCGCGCGGCTTCTTGGTCATTTCGGCGGCCTTGGTCAGGGGCGGGTAGGCCCGATCGTACTCGCGCGCCGCCATCCAGGAGTGGCCAAGCAGCAGCCAGTTGCGCGAGGTCGGCTCGATCATCTTGCGCCGCAGTCCGTCCTCCATCACGTTCGCGGCCAGCCAGGGCGCGTTCTGGAGGCGCATCAGCTGCGCCAGCCGGACCAGGTCGTCGCCGCGCTTCAGCAGCCCGTTCGAGTAGGCTACGCGCAGCACCGCCAGCGCCTGCGACTCGCGGTCGCGCTCCATGTGCACCTGCGCCAGCTGCCGCCAGAACTCGACCTTGTCGGGGAATACCTGGATGGCCTCCTCCAGCAGTTTCTGCAGCGCGGACCAGTCGGATTGCCGCACGTAGATGGAGGCCAGGAACTGGTACTGCGAGTAGGACAGTTTGTCCGACTCGGCGCGGCCCTTGTCCGCCCAGCGCCGGGCGGGGCGTAGCGCGTTGAGTTCGAGATGGCAGGCGGCCAGCACGAAATAGGCATTGACGGGGACATCCTTCGCGTCGCGGACCCAGGCCTCCAGGGTCCTGATGGCGTCGCGGTAGCGGCCGACCTGGCTGTACAGCTGGCCAAGGTTGTAGCGGATCTGGTCGAGGCGCTGTTCCGGGACGGCGCCGGTCGCGAGCGCGGCCTCCATCGGGGTGATGGCGTCGCGGTAGCGGTCCTGCCCGAGCAGGAGGTCGACCTTGAGCAGCAGGGTCTGGGCCTGCTCGTAGTCGCTGAGCTTGCGGCGCAGCAGGCTGTCGGTTGCCCGTAGTGCCTCGGTGGGCTTGTCCGCCTCGCGCAACTCGTAGATCTCGCTGAGCTTGCGGAACACCTTCTCGGAGAGTGTGGCGGCGGGCAGTGGCGGGGCGGCCAGCACGGCGGCGACGAGGACGGCGACGGTGGCGAGGCGGGCGTTCATTTCTCGAGCTCGAACTTGAGCATCACGCGAACGTTGGATCGTGGCTGCACCTTGCCGTCGACCACCTGAGGCTTGTATTTCCACTTGCGCACGGCCTTGGTGGCGGCGCGGCCGAACACGCCGGGCGGATCTTCGGCGACCACCCGGACATCCTCGGTGGCGCCGTTGGTGTTGATGGTGAACGCGACCTCGGCCCAGCCCTCGATGCCGCGGCGGCTTGCGCGGGACGGGTAGACCGGGGTGACGCGCATGATCGGCAGGGGGTCGCGGCTGCTGGCCCAGCCCTTCGACAGGTCGCCACCGGCCATCAGGTCGAGCTGGTAGGGGGTGGCCGAACTGGCGGCGAGTTTCAGGCTGTCCGGGTTGAGGGACTCGGCCTCCTGTCGGCTTTCGGGCATCTTCGGCTTCTTCGGCTTCTGCGTTTTCGGCGGCAGCTTGCGCTGGGCCGGGGTGAGATCGCGTTTCTGCAGGCGCACGAAGTCGAAGCGCACCGGGTCCGGGGCATCCCGGAGGCCGGCGAGGTCCGTCGCCACCAGGGAGTACATCAGGATGAACAGGGCGAACACCGCGCCGACAGCGGCCGCCGTAATCAGGGGGATGCGCAGCCCGTCCCGGAGGGTCATTGCTGATCCGGGCTCGCCGCGAGGGCGATTTTCTCCACCCCGGCCTGCCGGATCTGATCCATGACTTGCACCAGCATGTCGTTGCGGGAGTCGCGGTCGGCCTGGATGACCACGCTGCCTTGCGGGTTCTCGGCCTGCAGGCGCAGGACGTGGGCGTGCACGGAGCGCACGTCCACCGGCTGGTGGTTGATCCAGACCTCGTCCTCGTCCGTGATGCCGATCAGGATGGAGCCTTGGCTCTGCATGACCGCGGTGTCCGCTTTCGGCCGGTCGATCTCGACCCCGGATTCCTTGACGAAGGAGGCGGTCACGATGAAGAAGATCAGCATGATGAAGACGATGTCGATCAGGGGGGTGATGTCCATCCCCTGGTCCTCCTCGGATTCGCTGCGGTGGATGACTCTCATGGCGGTGGGCGGGCGGTTACCTGCGCATGCGGGCCGGCAGCAGCAGGTGTTCGCGCAGGACCGCGTTCTCGCGGCGCGCGCGGTGCTCGAACAGCGTGATGAAATAGTAGCCGGACAGGGCGATGACCAGGCCGGCGAACGTCGGGTAGGTGGCGCGGGAGATGCCGTCGCTCAGCAGGCGCGCGCTGTTGTTGCCGGTGATCGACATGGTCGAGAACACCTCGACCATGCCGGTGATGGTGCCAAGCAGGCCGAGCAGTGGGCAGATCTGCACCAGCCCTTTGATGGCCATCATGCCGTGGCTCGCGCGGATGCGCGATTCGGATACCCACCGCCGCCGCAGCCACAGGGCCTTGCGCGTGTCCCAGCGCGCCTCCCAGGCGAGCACCAGTTCCAGCTTGTCCGACAGCCGCTTCGCGTCGCGGCGGTGGCGGCTCGGGCCGAAGAAGAACCAGATCCGCTCGATGATGAACCACCACAGCAGGAAGGCGACGCCGAACAGGATCAGCAGCACGTCGCCGCCGGTGTACAGCAGGGCCTCGACGTTCGAGTAGTGCCCGTAGAGCCAGGCCTGGATCATGGTTGCTTGGTGTGCGCGACCAGCCCGAGGCTCTGCTCCTCGACGATCTGGCGGATTCGCACGCTGTAGGAGCGGGCCATGGTGAGCAGCAGCAGGATCGGGATCGCGGCGCTGAGGCCGAGCGCGGTGGTGACCAGGGCCTGGCTGATGCCGCCGGCCATCATGCGGGGGTCGCCGGTGCCGAACAGGGTGATGGCCTGAAAGGTCTGGATCATGCCGGTCACGGTGCCGAGCAGGCCGAGCAGGGGGGCGACGGCCGCCAGCACGCGCAGCATGTTGAGCCCCCAGTTGAGCCTCGGCAGTTCCTCGCTGATCGCTTCGTGCACCCGGTCCTCGCGCGACTCCGGATCCATGTCCGCGTGCTTGTGGTAGACCTCGGCGATGCGCCCGAGCGCGTTGTTCGCCTTGGGATGGTCGATGTCTTTCTGCTGGCGCCGGACCCGGCGCATGTGCACGGCCAGCGCAATGCTGCGACCGATCGCGAACAGGACGCCGAACACTCCGATGAGAATGATGAGGTAGCCGATCACCCCGCCCTGTTCGATCCGCTCGAGCAGGTCCGGCGCGTCCACCAGCAGCGAGAGGATGGCGCCGCGCGACGGATCGACGACGGCCCGTACGTGGCCTTCGATCGCCCCCTGCAGGTCGCTTGCGACGCCGCGCAGCGAGGCCGGCGGCTGGCGCGGTAGGATGACCAGGTCCCGGGCGTCGTCGGTGAAGCTGAGGAAACGGCCGTCGGTGGAGGCGGTGAACACGCCGACGCGAACCACCGAGGCGTCGGTGCGCATGCCGTCGGGCTGGGTGACCTGGGTGTCGAAGCGGACCACCCGTCCCTGCTGGTTCAACTCCTCCAGGGCCGCGTACAGCAGCTGGTCCATGTCGGCGACGGTGGTCGCGTGCTCGTCATCGCCGATGATGTCGAGCGGCGCGATCCGGTCGGGGATCTGGGTGCTGACCAGCGACTGCAGGAAGTGGCCCTTGAGCTCGACCGCCCACAGTTTGGCGGTGGCAAGCACTTCCTTGTAGTGCACGGTGAGGATGTCGAGTTTCTCGCGCCGGCGGACCAGCTCCTCCTCGCCCTCGGCGAAGCGCTTCTCCATGTCGCGGCTGCGCTTCTCTTCCGCGCGGATCAGGCCCTGGACCTCCTTGAGCATGGCCGCGCGTTCTTCTGCGGTGGCGCGGAACTTCGCCAGACGCTCCTGGATCTCGCGGGTCTCCTGCGTCTGGTCGGCCCGCATGCGCGTGAGCAGGTCATCGAGAGGTGCCGAGATCGCTGCCGTGTGGGCGATCGCCACCAGGACTAGGGTGGCGGCCCGAATCACGGCGCGTCCTCCGGCGCCTGCACCGAAAGCACCAGAAGGTCTGGTGCGACCTGCTTCTTTGCCATGCGGACCGCCTTCTCCAGATTATGGCGCAGTCCTTCCGTTAGTTGCCACTGCCTCGATTGGTTGTCCCATTCGTAGATGATGTTGCGGTCGGCAGACATCGCGTACAGCGCGATCCGTCCGACCCGCAGGATGGTGACCATCAGGCTCTTGCCGTCGATCTCCAGGGTGTCGGAGTAGGTCTCCAACGTCCGCCCGTAGTCCAGTTCGATCTGGTAGGCCTCGTACAGGCTGCGGTATTTGGTGGCGAGCGGCAACTCGGGGTTGTCCAGGATTGCGCGCAGGCGCGCGTGACGGTTCTGCCGCTCGGCCGCGAGGAACGGCATGTCCTGCTCGATGAGGGTGCCGAACGCGTCGTGCATGCGCTCCATCAGGGGAATCAGTTCGCGGTCCATGGAGCCGGTTTTCTGGATCCGCGCGTCGAGGTCGTCGAGGACCGCCTGCTGCTCGTCGAGCAGGGCCTGCAACTGGCGGGTGTAGGTGCGCAGGCCTTCCAGTTCGATCAGTTTCGAGCGGTACTCGGCGTAGGCATCCTGCGCAGCCTCGTCGAGTTGGTCGATCTTCTGCTGGGCGCTCGCTTGCTCGGCGGTGGAGTTGGCGGCAAGGCGGGTCAAGGTCGACAGGTCCGCCGCTGCAGCCAAGCCGCTTCCGAACAGGATCGCGGCACTGCACAGGAACGCTGGGTGCAACCGGGAGCGTCGACAGTGGACTGCGGCCATGTTCCTGTTCGTCGGGTCGGGAAATCCGGTCTGGTACTCTATCATGACCCCATTCCCGGCACGGCCTACAGGGCGGAGTGCTCCAGGTTCCACAACGCGATCTGCGCCACCGTCCCGCCGCCGACCAGGTCCATCTTGCGCAACTGCTGGAGGCGGGCCGTGGTGCCCTTCAGCCGCTTTTTCCGGAACAGGGAATGCAGCAGGTCGCAGGCGTCGGCGATGCAGATCAGGGCAATGTCCTGGGGATTCGGGATCTCGTCCTCGGAAAACAGGACGCTGGCGATACGCTCCCGGGCGTCGGTCTCGCCGGTCTGCCGGTAGCGCGGGGCCCGCAGGCCGAGGAAGCTCCGTTTCCGGTACCCCAGGATGCCCTGCTCGACGAGGCCGGCGAGCGCGTGCTCCCGGATTGCGTCGCCGTGTTCGGGCACCAGCGCCTGCAGCCAGTCCCAGATGTCGCGGGCCCTGTCGCTGTTCGCGATGGTCGCGAGCACGGGGTCGAGGAAAAGCTTGCCGGTAGGGGTCGGGTCGACCGCCTCCAGGTGTTCGAGATCGGTGTCGATGCGGTTGGCGAGCTCCAGGTCCAGCAGGGCGGAGCCGGTCAGGGCGTGGCGCAGGGTCGCCCGGCTGCTCCCCGGGAAGCGTCCGCCGTCCCGTTGTAGCGTGAGCAGCAGCATGTCTTCGGTGACGGTCAGCATGGGCGGCAATCCAGGGGCTCGGCCTTCATTCTACATAGAGCGGAGGCCGCCTGGCGGCTCCGGGTGTGTTCAGTCCTGGGTGCGGTAGTATGGCTGGCCGGCTCCGCGCTCCGGCTGTGGCGCGGGCAGGGGGCGGCCGCCGGTGAAGCGGGCCCACTCGAGAGTCCGGAACACGCGGCGTCCCTCGCGCAGGGAGAGTGCGCCGGTCCAACCGTCGAGCGTAGCGTCGGGATAGTTCTCCAGGTAACCGAGGCTCGTCGCCAGCAGGTAGGCGTCGGCGCCGAGTGCGGCGAAGCGCGGCAGCTGGCGTGCATGCAGGGACGTGCCGAGCCGCTCGCGCAACCGGTCGTCCAGCACCAGTGGGATGTCGCAGAACAGTGCGCCTTCGAGGTCCTGGTCTTGCAGCGGGCTCGGGATGCCGGTGTAGATGTGTGAAGTGGCGTACAAAGGGAGGTCGCCGGCGTAGTAGAAGTCGAGCTGTGGCTTGAACAGGCGGGCATTGCGCGGCGAGCTGGCCAGGAACACCATGTCGATGTCCTGGCGGCGGGTCGGGCGGGAGACTACCTCCCGGCCGAGGACTTCCTCGAGCTGCCGCTTGCGGTGCTCGCCCTCGGAGAGTTTCAGGATGTCCTTGATCTTGGAGGCATGGTCGGAGGCGTTTGCGAAGTAGAAGCCGTGCCCGCGAACGGTGCCGCCGCCGGCTTCGAAGCGTTCGGTGAACGCGCGGTCGAGACGCTGCCCCCAGGTGCTGGCGGGCGCGAACACGACAGCGTCGCGGCGGCCTTCCTCAAGCGCGCGTTCGGCGGCCTGGGTCGCTTCGTCCTCCGGCAGCAGGCCGAACTGGTAGAGGTTTTCGGGGGGATGGGTGTTCGGGTCGAGGTAGTTGAGGCTGATCGTATCAATTGGCAGAGTCCCGGTGCGCACGAGGCGGCTAACGGTGTCCTTGTCGAACGGGCCGATAATGCGCTGCGCGCCTTCGGCGACGGCCTGCTGGTAGAGCTCGCTCGGGGTATGCACCGGGTCGCCGGTGTCGTAAATGCGCAACTTGGGCACACTGCCAGCTTGGCGGCGCATGCCGGCCTCGATGCCGAGTCGGATGGCGCGGCCGATCGGCGCGAAGTCGCCGCTGACCGGAATCAGGGCGGCGAGCCTGCGCAGGTCCGGGTGCAGGCGTTCGAACGCTTTGGCGATGGCCGGCAGCCAGCGCCACGCCGGGTGCCCGTCGTAGCGGTGTTTCCAGTCGTCGAGGTCAACCTGCGGCGAGGCGCTGCGCGGCCCGTCGGTGCGCGCCAGCAGCGCAAGCTCCAGCCAGCCGCGCCAGGTAGCGTCGCCGGTGCGGTCCCGCCAGGACTCGAGGTCGGTACGAGGCGCGGTGAGCAGGGTATCCCAGGTCTTGCGGTGCTGTGCGTCGCGCAGGGCGTCGTCGCCGGGCCGCGCGGCCAGGCGAAGGCGGATGCGCAGGGCGTTCTCGGGATCGCCGAGATGGTCGTAGACGCGGGCGCGCAATTCGAGGACGACGTCATCGTCAGGCAGGGTCGAGAGGGCAGTCAGTGCGGCGAGTTCCTCGCCGCCGTGCAGCAAGGCTTGTGCCTGGATCAGGCGCAGGGTCGTTTTCTGCGCCGAATCGAGGGCGGAAACGTCAAGTTCGGGCAGCCACGCCGAGATCGCACTCCAGCGTTCGAGCCCGGCCCACTCGCGGAGTAGTTCGAACTGCTTCAGCGGGCGTTCGTCCTCGGGCCAGCCGCGCACCTCCTCCCACGCCTGCTCCGGCGGCAGGCTCAGGACCTCGTCCCAGGACGGAGCCGTAGGCGGCGGCGCGACCTCGCAGCCAACGAGCCACAGGGCGGCGAGAAGCGGAACCAGAGATAAACGCGACGGCATGGTTTCTGGAAGAACGGGCTCTATTGTAAAGGCAGGGTTTCCTGCCCGGCGGCGGCCCGGTATGATGATGCGCGGCGCCGTTTCCGGCGTCGGACCGGAATGCCCGCATGCCAGACTGGAACGCCGAGCCTTCGACCCTGTACATAGTGGCGACGCCGATCGGCAACCTGGCCGACCTGAGCCCCCGGGCGTCCGGGGTACTGAGCACGGTGACGTGGGTTGCGGCGGAGGACACCCGGCAGACGCGCAAGCTGATGGCGCACCTGGGGGCGGGCGCACGGCTGCGCAGCCTGCACCGCGGAAACGAGGCGCGCACGGTTCCCGCCCTGGTTCGGTCTTTGCGCACGGGGACTTCCGGGGCGCTGGTGTCCGACGCCGGAACGCCTCTGGTCAGCGACCCGGGCCGCTGGCTGGTGGAGGCCGCGCTTCGGGCCGGGATCGCGGTGGTGCCGCTGCCGGGCCCATGCGCCGTGGCGGCGGCGCTGTCGGTTGCCGGGCTGGACGCCGCGCGCTTCGTGTTCGAGGGTTTCCTGCCGGCACGTGCGGTGGCTCGGCGCAAACGGGTCGCAGAGCTGTCCGGCGAGACGCGCACTTGGGTGGTGTACGAGGCGCCGCACCGGATCCGGGCGCTGGCCGAGGATCTGAAAGCGGTCCTGGAGCTGGATCGGCAGGTGGCGTGGGTTCGCGAGATGACCAAGCGGCACGAGCAGGTCTGGCGGGGGACGGCCGAGGAACTGGACCCGCAGCGTATCCCCGAGCGCGGCGAATTCGTGGTGGTGGTCGAGGGCGCGGGAGAGGTGGCCGGCGTCTCGGACGACGCCCTCGATGCGTTTCTTGAACCGCTGCTCGCGGCGGGGATCGGGGTGCGCACGGCGGCCGCCCTGGCGCGGGACTGCCTGGGCGCGGCGCACAAGGCGGCGTACGCCCGCGCACTCGCGCTGAAGCGCTGAGCGCGCGCGGCAGGGAGTATGATGGGTGGGGAAGCGGGCCGGGCAGCCGCCGCCTCGTGCGGAGGAAAGTCCGGGCTCCACAGGACGGGATGCCAGGTAACGCCTGGGGGGCGCAAGCCCACGGCCAGTGCCACAGAAAAGATACCGCCGGATTCGTCCGGTAAGGGTGAAAAGGTGCGGTAAGAGCGCACCGCGCGGCTGGCAACAGACGTGGCAGGGTAAACCCCATCCGGAGCAAGACCCAATAGGGGAGCGATCAGGTGTCCTGCCTGGCTCCCGGGTAGGTCGCTAGAGCGGGGCGGCGACGTCCCGCCCAGATGAATGGCTGTCCTCGACAGAACCCGGCTTACAGGCCCGCTTCCCCATCCATAGGCTTTTCATGCAGTTGGGGCGCCAACCGCAAACTTTTCCACGTCGCTCTTCGGCGGCCTGAAAGTGGAAATTTCGCCCTGAATCCGGGTGCGTCCTGCCCGGATGTTTCACTGAATTGACGAAAGAATTAACTATAATATTATTATATTACATATATTTATTGATAAATTCTTAATTTTTTATAGATAGGGTTGCCTGTCCCCTCTGAATGGAATAGAATGGAAATTACTGGAAATAAGTGGAGAACTCCACTTCGGGGGAGGCCGGGCCTATGTTTAGGGGATCGTGTCTACTGACCGTCGACGACAAGGGCCGCATCGCGGTCCCTGGCCGCTTTAGGGAACCCCTGCTCGAGCAATGCGACGGCCATGTGGTCGCCACCATGTTCCATGATCGCAGCTTGGCCATCTACCCGCTGCCGGTGTGGGAAGAACTGGAGCAGCGCCTGCAGGCTCTGCCGAGTGGAAATGCCGCCAACCGCGTGCTGCAGGAAATGCTCATCGGACATGCCGACGAACGACAGCTCGACGGCCAGGGCCGGCTCCTGCTGGCGCCGAGCCTGCGCCGCTACGCCGGGCTGGAGCGCGACGCAGAGTTGATCGGTCAGAGCAAGAAACTGGTGCTGTGGGCGGCGCAGGCCAACGAGCAGCGCTACGAGAACTGGGCGCAGGTTCTCGGCGACCCAGACTTCGCCCACACCGTGACCAACCTCGATCTCTAATGGCGGTAGGGCAGACGCATGAACCGGTCCTTCTGCGCGAAACCCTGGTCCGACTTGCCATTCGTCCCGACGGCCTTTACGTCGACGCCACTTATGGCCGTGGCGGACATGCCCGCAGAATCTTCGAACAGCTTGGCCCTGGTGGCCGGCTATGGCTTGTGGATCGAGACCCCGGAGCCTGCGCCCATGCGCGACGCACGTTCGGAGGCGACCCGAGAGTGACCGTGGTGCAGGACGTGTTCGCGGCCCTGCCCGAGCGCCTTGCCCAGGCTGGCCTGCAGCGCCAAGTCGACGGGTTGTTGCTGGACCTCGGTGTCTCCTCGGCACAACTCGACTCTGCGGAACGCGGCTTCAGTTTCCGCGAGGACGGTCCGCTCGACATGCGCATGAGCGGGGACGGACGCACTGCCGCGCAGTGGCTTGCGCAGGCCGAAGAGAAGGAAATTGAAGGCGTCTTGTCCGAATTCGGAGAGGAACGCTACGCCCGGCGCATCGCCCGCGCCATCGTCGAGACCCGACAATGCACTCCCCTGACCCGCACCCGGCCCCTGGCGCAATTGATCGAACGCGCGGTGCCCAAGACCGAGGCGCGCCTGCATCCGGCCACGCGCAGCTTCCAGGCGATCCGGATTCTCGTCAACCGCGAACTCGAACAGCTGGAAGCCCTGCTGGGGCAGGTGGTGGCCTTGCTCGCGGACGAGGCGCGGCTCGCGGTCATCAGTTTCCATTCGCTGGAGGACCGCATCGTCAAGCGCTTCCTGCGCGCGGCCAGCCAGCCGCCGCCGGTCGGCCGGCACCGCCCGCCTCCCCCGTTCGAGCCGACGCTGGAGGTGTTCGAACTGATCCGCCCCGCATCCTCCGAGATCGACCGCAACCCGCGCGCCCGCTCGGCTCGGCTGCGCACAGCCCGGAGGCTGCCGTGCGCGGCATGATCCTGTGGGGCCTGCTGCTGCTCGCCAACCTGGCGGTGGCGATCGGCGTGGTCTACGTCAAGCACTCCAACCAGGTGGTGTTCAAGCAGATCCAGGAACAGCGCCACGCGTACCACCGCCTGCAGACGGAATGGGGACGGCTGTTGCTCGAGCAGGGTACCTTGGCCGCCTACGCGCGGGTGGAGCAGGAAGCGGTGCGGCGTCTGCGCATGCAGCGGCCCGATCCGTCCAAGGTGAACCTGCTGAGTCCATGAAGATCGTCCGCCGCGTCTTCTACGACTGGCGCCGCCGCCTGGTGCTTGGCCTGTTCCTGCTGGCCGGGCTTGGCCTGGCCGGTCGCGCCGTCCAGTTGCAGTATGCCGAGCAGGAGTTCCTGACCGCACAGGGCGAGAGTCGCCAGCTGCGCACCGTGCCGATCCCGGCCTCGCGCGGCATGCTGCTCGACCGCCAAGGCGAGCCGCTCGCGATCAGCACCCCGGTGCAGTCAGTGTGGGCCGAGCCGAAGCAATTGATCGAATCGCAGGACCGATGGCTCGAACTGGCCCGGGAACTGGGCCTGTCGCGACTGAAGCTGAAGCGGATGGTGCTCGACCGCCGGAATCGCAAGTTCGTCTACCTGCGCCGGCAGGTCACGCCGGACTTGGCCGCCAAGATTACCGCGCTGCAGATCCCGGGGGTCGGTCTGATCACGGAATACCGCCGCTACTACCCGGCCGGCGCGGTGGTCGCGCAGCTGATCGGCGGCACCGACATCGACGACAACGGGCAGGAGGGGCTCGAACTCGCCTTCGACAGCCGGCTGCGTGCGCGGCCAGGCGCGCGCCGGGTGCGCCAGGACCGCTACGGGCGGGTCATCGACGACCTCGCCCAGGTGCGCCCGCCGAAGCATGGAGAGAACCTGCGCCTCGGCATCGATCTGTGGCTGCAATACCGGGCCTACCAGGAATTGCAGGCCGCCGTGTTCAAGCACCGTGCGCAAAACGGCATCGCGGTCGTACTGGACGTGATCACCGGCGAAGTGCTGGCGATGGCCCAGGCGCCGTCGTTCAACCCCAACGTGCGCCGCACGGCGCCGTCCGACCGGCGCCGCAACCGCGCCGTCACCGACCCGTACGAACCGGGTTCGGTGATGAAGCCGTTCACCGTCCTGACCGCGCTGATGACTGGGATTTACGACGAGAACAGCCGCTTCGACACGAATCGGGGCAAATGGAAAATCGGCGGGCGCCTCATCCAGGACATCAAGGATTTCGGCGAGCTCGACCTGGGCGGCGTGCTGATCAAGTCCAGCAACGTGGCGTCGGCCCGTATCGCGTTGGACCTGCCCGCAGAATCCCTGTGGGGGACCTTGGACCAGCTCGGTTTCGGACAGCTGCTGCGGATCGGCTACCCGGGCGAGACCGGTGGCGTGTTGCGCGAGCCGCAGCACTGGACGCCGGTCGACCAGGCCGCCCTCGGCTACGGCTACGGCCTGTCCGCCACGCCCCTGCACATCGCGCAGGCGTACATGGTGCTCGGCAACCACGGCGTGCGCCATCCGATCAGCTTCCTCGCCGATCCCCGGTCCGACGGGGAGCGCGTGCTGCCGCGCGAGTTCTGCGATGCGGTGCTGCGCATGATGGGGAAGATCACGCAGCCCGGCGGCACCGCTTGGCGCGCCCGGATCCCGGGCTACACCGTGGCGGCCAAGACCGGCACGGTGCAGAAAGTCATCGATGGCGCCTACTCCAAGCAGCACCACATCGCGCTGACCGCCGGCGTGGTGCCGGCCCGCCACCCTCGCCTGGCCATCCTGGTGCTGGTGGACAGCCCGAGCGCGGGACAGTACTACGGCGGGCAGGTGGCCGCCCCGGTGTTCCGCGAGGTGGCGCGCGAGGCACTGCGCCTGCTGAACGTGCTGCCCGACGATCAGGAATGGATGAGCCGGATCTCGTCCGGAGGCGCCGGATGACTCTGCAGGCCTCGCTGTCGGACTTACTCGAAGGGTTTGCCCCCGTTCCCCGGGACTGTGCAATCGCCGGCATTCAGTGCTGTAGCGCGGCGATCCGTCCCGGGGATCTTTTCGCGGCCTGCCGGGGAACCCGGCGCCACGGCCTTGAGGGTTTGCCCGAAGCGCTCGAGCGGGGCGCGGCGGCGGTGATCTACGAGCCGGCCCCCGAACAGGCGCCTCCCTGCGTGGACGTCCCGTGCGTGGCAGTGCCGGAACTGTCGCGCTTGCTCGGCACGATCGCCGGGCGCTTCTACTGCGAGCCATCGGCCCAGTTGCCGATCATCGGCATTACCGGCACCGACGGCAAGACTTCCACCAGCCACCTCATCGCGCAGATCCTGGGCGCGCTGGAGCAATCCTGCGGCGTGATCGGAACCCTGGGCGCGGGCAGGCTCCATGCCCTGCATGCGACCGGCCTCACCACGCCCGACGCCGTGCGGCTGCAGGCGGAGTTGTTCGACATGGTGCAGCGTGGCGATACGGTGGCCGTGCTGGAAGTCTCCTCGCACGCCCTCGACCAGCATCGCTGCGACGGGGTGCGGTTCGACACGGCGGTCTTCACCACGCTGGGACGCGATCACCTCGACTACCACCGGACTCCGGAACGCTACGCCGCGGCCAAGCGCCGCCTGTTCACGGAATTGAAGCCCGGACGCGTGGTTCTGAACCTGGATGACCCGTTCGGGCGCCAGCTGGCCGAGCGGCTGGGGCCGCAGATGCAGGTCCATACCTGTGCGATCGACGCCCCGGCCGGGTCCACCGCACGCGTCACCGGCATGACGCCGCAGGGCCTGGCTTTCGAATGGACCGCCGCCGGCGAGACCCACGCGGTGCAGGCGCCGGGCCTGTACGGCCGCTTCAACGTGATGAACCTGCTGCTGTCGGCGACCGTCGTGCACGCGCGCGGGACGCCGATGGCGAAGGTGGTGGCGGCAATGGAAGGCCTGTCGCCGGTGCCGGGCCGCCTGGAGCGCGTGGCCGAGACGCCGAGCCCGGTGTTCGTCGACTACGCGCATACCCCCGATGCGCTTGAAGCGGCGCTCGGCGCGCTGCGCGGGCATTTCGGTGCGGACATCCACTGCGTGTTCGGCTGCGGCGGCGACCGCGACCGCGGCAAGCGTCCGCGCATGGGCGAGATCGCGCAGCGACTGGCATCTCGCGTGACCCTGACCGACGACAATCCGCGCAGCGAGGCACCCGGACAGATCGTCCAGGACATCCTCGCAGGCCTTCCCGAACCCGCACGGGTCGCCGTCCAGCACGACCGCGCGGAGGCGATCTGCCGGGCGATCCGGGAAGCGACCCCCGGCGAGGTGGTGCTGATCGCGGGCAAGGGCCACGAGTCCGAACAACTTACCGCCGACGGGGCGCGGACGTTCTCCGATCACGAAACCGTTCGCGCGGCACTGGAGGCGGACGCATGAGGGTGATGCGGCTTGCGCAGCTGGCGGCCTGGGCCGATGGCGAACTCAAGGGTGCGGACGCGCCGGTCGCCGGGGTCGGTACGGATAGCCGGGTCTTGCGCGACGGCGAACTGTTCGTGGCCTTGAAAGGCGAGAACTTCGACGGCCACGACTTCGCCGCGCAGTGTGAAGGACGCGCGGCCGGGGTGATGGTGGCGCGCGAACTCTCCGTGGACTGCCCGCAGATCGTGGTTCCGGACCCGCTCACGGCGTTGCAGCGCATCGCCGCGGCCTGGCGGGCGGAGCACGACGCCGTGGTGGCAGGCATCACCGGCAGCAATGGCAAGACCACCACCAAGGAGATGACCGCCGCCGTCCTTGGAGCCGACGGCCACACCCTCGCATCGTCGGGCAACCTGAACAACCACATCGGCGTGCCGCTGACGCTGCTTGGTCTCGAGGCCGAGCACCGGTACGCGGTCATCGAGATGGGCGCCAACCATCCTGGCGAAATCCGCCGGCTGACGGCGCTGGCGCAACCGCAGGCGGCCACGGTCACCTGCGCTGCGCAGGCACACCTGGAAGGCTTCGGCAGCCTGCAGGGCGTGGCCCGGGCGAAGGCCGAGATCTTCGAGGGTCTGGGACCGGAAGGCGTCGCGGTCGTCAACGCCGAGGACGCATTCGCCTTCCAGTGGCGCACCACGGCCGCACCGCACGATGTGATGACCTTCTCCGCCGACCTGCGGGTGGCGGCAGACATCCAGGCCCGCCTCGCCGCTCCGTCGCGGCTTGAACTGCGCTGCGGCAGCGAGAGCGTCGAGATCGACTGGTCGCTTGAGGGCACGCACAACGCGCGCAATGCCGCCTGCGCGGTGACGCTGGCGGTGGCGCTCGGCATGCCGTTCGAGCGGGCGGCGCAGGCGCTTTCGGGCTTCCGGCTCGCCATCGGCGGCCGACTGCACCTGGTCGAGGGCCTCGGCGGCGCGCAACTGATCGACGACAGCTACAACGCCAACCCCGGTTCCTTCCACGCGGCCATCGACGTGTTGATGGCGCAGGGCAGGGAGCCTTGGATGGTCATGGGAGAAATGAAGGAACTCGGCCTGTACAGCGCGGAGTGTCACGAGGAAGTGGCCGATTACGCACGCAGGGCCGGCGTGCGCCGGCTGTATGCGCTGGGCCCGCATGCCGATCGCGTCGCGCGCGCGTTCGGAGCGGGGGGGCAGGCCTGCGCCGACCTGGAGACGCTGGCGAGCGAGCTGCGTGCACGACTCGGGCCGCAGTGCGCAGTGCTGATCAAGGGCTCCCGCGCGGCGCGGCTGGAAGACCTGGTGGAACGGCTGGTGCCGGGAGGCGAGGCACATGCTGCTTGAATTCTTCACTTGGCTCGAACGGTTCGATCCGGGCTTCGCGCTGTTCCAGTACCTGACGGTCCGCGGCATCCTGGCATTGCTGACGGCGCTTGGCATCGCACTGCTGATCGGCCCGGCGGTGATCCGCTGGCTGCAGGCGCGGGACATCGGGGAGACGGTGCGCGACGACGGCCCGGCCTCGCACCAGTCCAAGGGCGGAACGCCGACCATGGGCGGGGTGCTGATTATCCTGGCGCTGCTCGGCTCGGTGCTGCTGTGGGGTGCCTGGGACAACCGCTACCTGTGGGTGCTGGTGGCGGTGACCGTGCTGTACGCGCTGATCGGCATCCTCGACGACTTCTACAAGTTCCGCCGCGGCCGCGGCATCACCGCGCGCCTCAAGTTCTCGCTGCAAGTGCTGATCGGCATGGCCGTCGCCCTCGCGCTGTACGCCAGCGCGGTCGACCCGGTGGAAACCCGCATGGTGTTCCCGATCATCAAGGAATGGCAGTTCGATCTCGGCTGGGCGTTTGTGCCGCTGGCCGCGTTCATGCTGGTGCTGATGAGCAACGCGGTCAACCTGACCGACGGCCTCGACGGACTCGCCATCATGCCGTCGGTGCTGATCGCAGGCGGGCTCGGCGTGTACGCGTACGCCACCGGGCACATGCAGTTCGCCGAATACCTCGGCATCGCGCATGTCCCGCTGGCCGGCGAGATGATCGTGTACTGCGGCGCGCTGGTGGGGGCGGGGCTCGGGTTCCTGTGGTTCAACACCTACCCGGCGCAGGTCTTCATGGGCGACGTCGGCGCGTTGGCGATCGGCGCCGCGCTCGGCGCGGTGGCGGTGCTGCTGCGCCAGGAGATCGTGCTGATCCTGATGGCCGGCGTGATGATGATGGAGACCCTGTCGGTGGTGCTTCAGGTGGTCTCGTACCGCCTCACCGGGCGGCGTATCTTCGCCATGGCGCCGTTGCATCACCACTTCGAATTACGCGGCTGGCCGGAACCCCGGATCGCGGTCCGTTTCTGGATCATCACGGTGGTTCTGGTGATGCTGGGGTTGGCCACCCTGAAAGTTCGATAACAAGGAGGGCACCATGGATTCGATCATTGCGCCCGTGACTATGAGAACCCTGGTCGTCGGCCTGGGCGTCACCGGCCTGTCGGTGGCGCACTACCTGCGCCGACGCAACGAGCCGTTCACGGTGTGGGACGCCGCGCCGAAGGAGCAGGCCCTGGCCAAGTTGCGCGAGGACTGCCCGGAGGCGGCGGTGGTCAGCGGCGACCCGGACCTCCAGGAATTCGAGTCCGCGGATACCGTGATCGTCAGCCCGGGCGTCTCGCTGGACCACCCGGCGCTGCGCGCCGCACGGGCGGGCGGCGCCCAGGTGTTCGGGGACATCGAGTTGTTCGCCCACGAGGCGAACGCACCGGTGCTCGGCATCACCGGCAGCAACGGCAAGAGCACCACCACGCTGATGGCGGCGCACCTGCTCGAGGAGGCCGGCCTCAAGGTCGAGTCCGGCGGCAACCTCGGCACGCCCGCGCTGTCGCTGCTGCGCGATCCGGCACCGGACGCCTACGTGCTGGAGTTGTCGAGCTTCCAGCTCGAAGCGACCGAAACCCTGCGCTGCCGGGCCGGGAGCCTGCTCAACCTCAGCCCGGACCATATTGACCGTCACGGCAGTTTCGAAGCCTATCGCGAGATCAAGCACCGTCTCTATCGGCACGCCGAGGTGGCGGTGTTCAACCGCGACGACCCCAACACCCGCCCCGGCATCACCGCGGGCCGGGCGATCAGTTTCGGGCTCGATGTCGCGCTGCATGACGACGACTTCGGCCTGCGCGAACACGCCGGGCAGGTCTGGCTGTGCCAGGGCCGGCAGCGGCTGCTGCCGTGCACGGAACTGCCGCTCGCGGGACGACACAACTGGGCCAATGCGCTGGCCGCGCTGGCCTTGGCCGAGGCGTTCGGCGTGGCGCCGGAGCAGGCGGCGCCGGCCCTGCGCTCGTTCGAAGGGCTGCCGCACCGGTTGCAGAAGATCGCGGAATTCGGTGGCGTCACATGGGTCAACGATTCCAAGTCCACCAATCTGGGCGCCATGCAGGCGGCGTTGGCCGCATTCGAAAGGCCTTGCGTGCTGATTGCCGGCGGGCGGGCCAAGCAGGAGGATCTCAGGCGGGCAACCCTCGCCCTGTCTCGACACGCGCGAACATTGGTGTTGTTCGGGGAATCGGCCGAGGTCATGGCGCAGGCCTGGACCGGTTGCGCGCCGGTGGTCCAAGTGCCAAATCTTGCGCAGGCGGTGGCGCAGGCCGCGAAACTGGCCGAACCCGGCGACTGCGTGCTGTTGTCCCCCGGCTGCGCGAGCTACGACCAGTATTCCGGATTCGAGGAGCGCGGCGAGGATTTCGCCGAGCGCGTACGCACCCTGGAGCAGTCTGCCGCATGAACGGGCAATCGTCCTCGCCCGACCTGCGCATCGCCGCGATGCTGCTGGCGATCGGGCTGGTGGCCATGACCTCCGCTTCGATGGAAATCTCCGTGAACATGCACGGCGATGCGCTGTACTACTTCAAGAGTCAATCCCTGTTCATGGCGGTCGGCGTCCTGCTGGCGCTGGTCCTGGCGCGGATCCCGCTGGACGTGCACCGCAGGCTGGCCCCTTGGTACGGGGTGATCTCCTTGGCGTTGCTGACCCTGACGCTGATCCCGGGGCTGGGGCACTCGGTCAATAACAGTACGCGCTGGCTGGACCTGGGCCCGATCCGATTCCAGCCGTCGGAACTGATCAAGCCGGCGTTGGTGCTGTGGATGGCGGCGTACGTGGCGCAGCACGGGATACTCCTGGAGACCCGCCTGCGCGGCATCCTGCTGCCGCTCGGCGTCGTGGCCCTGACCGTATTGCTGCTGCTGCTGCAGCCGGACTTCGGCACCGCCTGCGTGATCGCGGCCACCGCGCTGTGCATGCTGTTCCTGTGCGGCGGCTACCTGCGCGCGCTGCTCGGTTGCGCGCTGGGTGCCACGGTCGCGATGGGTGGGCTGGCGGTCGCCGCGCCGTACCGGCTGATGCGCATCCAGACCTTCCTCGATCCCTGGGCGGATCCGTTCGACAGCGGCTACCAGCTGACCCAGTCGCTGATCGCGATCGGCAGCGGCGGGATGTGGGGGCGCGGCCTCGGCGACGGGGTCCAGAAGCATTTCTACCTGCCGGAGATGCACACCGATTTCGTGTTCGCGGTCGCGGCCGAGGAGCTCGGCCTGATCGGGGCCGTGGCGATCATCCTCTTGTTTGCGATGTTCCTGGTGGCTGCTTTCCGCATTGCCCGACAGGCGCAGGCGCGGGAACAGCATTTTGCCGCGACGGTCGCCTACGGCGTCGGCCTGTGGATCAGCCTGCAGGCCTTCGTCAACATCGCGGTGAACATGGGCGCGCTGCCGACCAAGGGATTGACTTTGCCTCTGATGAGCGCGGGTGGCAGTTCGATGCTCGCGACGCTCGCCGGCCTCGGCCTGCTGTGGCGCGCGCGCTACGAGGCGGAAATCCTGCCGGGCATCGGCAACGCGAAGTCCCGGCACGGGGGCAGCAGCGCATGAGTGCCCGACCCGTCATGATCCTGGCCGGCGGCACCGGCGGACACGTATTTCCGGCGCTGGCAGTGGCGGAACGCCTGCGCGAGCGCGGCGTGCCGGTGCGGTGGGTCGGCACCCGGGCCGGGCTGGAGGCGCGGCTCGTGCCCCAGGCCGGATTCCCGATGATCTGGATGCCGCTGCGCGCGCCGAGGCGACGCGGCCTGTGGGGCCTGATCAGTGTGACGCCGCGGGTGCTGTGGGCGGTCTGCCTCGGTATCGGCCTGTTGCTGAAGCACCGCCCGGCGGTGGTTCTCGGCATGGGCGGCTACGCGTCGTCCGCGGTGGCGCTGGCGGCGTTGCTGTGCCGGGTGCCCTTGATCGTGCACGAACAGAACGCGGTGGCCGGGCTCACCAACCGGGTGCTGGCCCGCTTCGCGGTGCGAGTACTGCTCGGCTTCTCCGACGTCCGCGGCATCCGCGGGGGGGTCCATCTCGGAAATCCGGTCCGCGTCTCGCTGTGCGCTCAGCCGCTGCCCTCCGACGTGCCGTCACGGCCGCTGCGGCTGCTCGTGGTCGGCGGCAGCCAGGGCGCCGAGATCTTCAACCTGGTGGTGCCGGAAGCCCTGAACGCGATGCCGGAGGAGCGTCGGCCCTCGGTTTGGCACCAGACCGGCTCCGACCCGGCTGAAGTCGCCGGGCGCTATCCCCCGGAGGCACAGCCCCGGGTCGATGCATTCATCGAGGAAATGGACGCGGCGTACGTGTGGGCCGACCTGGTGCTGGCGCGGGCGGGCGCGATGACCCTGGCGGAACTCGCGGCCAGCGCGCGCGGAGCCGTGCTGGTGCCGTACCCCCATGCTGCGGATGGGCATCAACTTGAGAACGCGCGCCAGTACGCCGACGGTGGCGCGGCTGAGGTCTGGGGGCAGAACGAATTCACCCCGCAGCGGCTTGCCGCCCGTCTCGCCGAACTGGCGCAGGACCGTTCGCGATTGGTCGACATGAGCCGGGCCGCGCTGCGCAAGGCCCGCCCGGACGCGGCCGGCGACGTCGCCGACTGCCTGCTGGAGTTCTGCCCGTGAACGCGATGCGCCGGCGCATGCCGATGCGGCATATCCGCCAGATCCATTTCATCGGCATCGGCGGTGCCGGCATGAGCGGCATCGCCGAAGTCCTGTGCGGGCTCGGCTACGCCGTTTCCGGCAGCGACCTCAAGGAGAATGCGCGGACCCGTCATCTGCGCGAACTCGGTGCCGAGATCCGCATTGGGCATGAAGTCGGCGCGGTGGTGGGAGCCGACGTGGCCGTGGTGTCCAGCGCCGTCCCACCCGACAATCCGGAATGGCAGGCTGCGCAGGCCGCGCACATCCCGGTAGTGCCGCGTGCGGCGATGCTCGGCGAACTGATGCGCTTCAGCTATGGGGTTGCCGTGGCCGGCACGCACGGCAAGACCACGACCACCAGCCTGATTGCCCACTTGCTGGCCGAGGCCGGCCTCGGTCCCAGCTCCATCATCGGCGGGCAGGTCCGGCACAGCGGCTCGCACGCTACGCTGGGCGAGGGCGACTGCCTGGTCTGCGAGGCGGACGAAAGCGACGCTTCTTTCCTGCACCTCAGCCCGCTGGTCGCGGTGGTGACGAACATCGACAACGACCATCTGGTCAATTACGGCGACGACATCGAAAAACTGGCCGAGGCGTACCACAGTTTCCTGCAGAATCTCCCGTTCTACGGGCTGGCGGTGCTGTGCGCGGACGATGCGCGCCTGGCTGCCCTGCGCCCGGATCTGGGCCGCCAGACCGTGACCTACGCAATCGACGCCCCGGATGCGGATCTGCGGGCCACCGACCTCACGCCGGAAGGCTCCGGTTGCTCCTTCACCCTCCGCGTCGCGGATTCGAGAGAGGAGATCCGGGTCCGCCTCGCGCTGCCCGGCGCACACAACGTCCTGAATGCGCTGGCCGCGGTGGCGGTGGCGCGGGATCTGGGCGTACCGCTTCAGACGGCCACCCGCGCGCTGGAAAGCTTCGGCGGCATCGCCCGGCGATTCGAGGCGCATGGTGCCTTGCCCGGCGCCGACGACATCCTGTGGGTGGACGACTACGGGCATCACCCGACCGAGATCGAGGCGACCCTGGCCGCAGCGCACGAGGTCCATCCGAAGCGCCGGCGAGTCCTGGTGTTCCAGCCGCATCGCTATACCCGCACGCGGGACCTGTTCGAAGAGTTCGTCCGCACGCTGGCCCAGGCTGACGTGCTTCTCCTGCTGGACGTGTATCCGGCGGGCGAAGCGCCGATCCCGGGCGCCGACAGCAATTCGCTGGCCCGGGAACTGGAGCAGAAGGGCGCCAGCCCCGCGCGCGCCGCAGGTGGCGAGCAGTTGTTCCCGGCATTGCTGGACCTGCTGAGCCCCGGCGACCTGCTGATGACCATGGGAGCAGGCAGTATCGAGACCTGGGCGGCGCAACTGCCCGCGCAGTTTGCTCAGAGGGAGGCATCTTGAACATGGTGGTCGCAATCGCCGGCGAGCACCGAAAGGTGCCGATGTCCGAACATACCACCTGGCGCTGCGGCGGCGCGGCGGATCGCGTATTCGCGCCGAGCAGCCTCGACGACCTGAGCGCCTACCTGGCCGGGCTTGAGGTGGATGTGCCCTTGACCTGGCTTGGGCGGGGCAGCAACGTACTGGTGCGCGACGGCGGCATGCGCGGGGTGGTTATCCAGTTGTGCGAGTCGCTGTCCGAGATCGTGCTGGAGCCGCCGAAGGTCCAGGCCCAGGGCGGTGCCTCATGCGCCCGCCTGGCAATACTCACCGCGGCGGCGGGCTGGGGCGGACTGGAATTCCTGGCCGGCATCCCCGGCACGATCGGAGGCGCCCTCGCGATGAACGCCGGGGCGGCCGGTTCCGAACTCTGGGACTTCGTCGAGTCCATCGAGACCGTCGACCGCAAGGGCGCCCGCCACGAATTCGCGGCCGGACAGATCAAGGCCGGCTACCGGTTCGCCGAAATTCCCGCCGGGCACGGCGTGGTGGCCGGGACCTTCCGTCTGGAACCGGCCGAAGATCCGGCGCAGCCGGAGCGCCGGCTGCGGGAACTGATGAACCGCCGACGTACCACCCAGCCAGTGTCCCAACCGAGCGGCGGCTCGGTGTTCCGCAACCCTCCCGGCGGCCACGCCGCCCGCCTGATCGAAGAGGCTGGCCTCAAGGGCTGCCGGATCGGTGGCGCCGAGGTCAGCCGCACGCACGCCAACTTCATCGTTCACGGGGGGGCGGCCAGCGCGGCCGACATCGAGCGCCTGATCGAACATGTCCGGGACGCGGTCGAGGAACACAGCGGCGTGCGCCTCGAACTCGAGATTCGCATCCTGGGGGAGGCCGCATGAGCGAATACGGACGCGTCGCGGTGCTGATGGGCGGCTGGTCCGAGGAGCGGTCGATCTCGCTGATCTCCGGGCAGTGCGCCTGCGAGGCGCTGCAGGCACGCGGCATCGAGGCCCGTGCGGTCGATGTGCAGCGCGAGACCCTGTCGCAGCTTGCGGAGCAGGACTTCGACCGCTGCTTCCTAGCCCTGCACGGCATCGGCGGCGAGGACGGAGAAGCGCAGCAGGCGCTGGAGGAGATGGGGCTGCCGTACAGCGGCAGCGGGCCGGAGGCCTCGCGCGTGTGCATGGACAAACTGGAGACCAAGAAGCGCTGGTGGCAGGCAGGCTTGCCGACTCCGAAAGGGGTGATCGCGGATTCGGACCGGCTGGAGGATCAGTCCGAGGACCTGGGCCTGCCGCTGGTGATCAAACCGGTGGACCAGGGGTCCAGCATCGGCGTGATCTTCGCGCATCGGGCCGAAGACGTGGCGCCCGCGGTCGAGGAGGCCCGGGGGCACGGCTCACGGGTCCTGCTGGAGCGCATGGTACAGGGCGCCGAATACACGGTCGGGATCCTGCAGGACGAGGCGCTGCCATTGATCCGCCTGTGCCCGCAGGGCGAATTCTTCGACTACCAGGCCAAGTACGAGTCGGAAGACACCCGCTACGACATCCCCTGCGGCCTGCCCCGGGCGATGGAGGACGAACTGGCGGCACTGGCGATGCATGCCTTCGAATGCACCGGGGCGGAGGGGTACGGCCGGGTGGACCTGATGCTGGACGAGCTGGACCGGCCGTGGCTGCTCGAAGTGAACACCGCGCCTGGCCTGCGCCGCCACAGCCTGCTGCCGATGGCCGCCGAAGCGGTCGGGTTGGATTACGAGGACCTGATCGTGCAAATGCTCGAAACTTCCCGCCTGCGGGAGCCCGCCAGGGAGTCGACCCATGGCTAGGCCGTCCGCGACCGGCCTGGTGATGCGCCTTGCGGGTGCGGCGGCGATGCTGGCGCTGGCCGTCGGCGGCAGCCTGTGGCTGACGAATCCGGCGAATCTCCCGATCCGCCAGGTGGCCCTGCACGGGACGCTGCACTACCTGCACCCCATCCAGTTGCAGGAGATCGTCGCGGGGGCGCTGGCCGGCAACATGTTGACCCAGGACCTGGACGGGCTGGAGCAGCGGCTTGAGCAGAGCGCCTGGGTGCAGCGGGCGCGGATCCGCCGCCACTGGCCGGGCACGCTGCGGATCGAAGTGGTCGAGCAGATCCCGGTCGCGCGCTGGGAGGCGGGCGGGCTGCTGAACGAACGAGGGGAACGGTTCGCCATGCGCGGCCAGCAGCCGGAACCGTCTCTGCTCCGAATCGCGGGGATGCCGGGCCGCGAGGCTGTCCTGCTCGGGTACGCCGAGCAGATTCGGACGCTGCTGGCGCCGTACGGACTCCGCCTGGTCCGGCTGGAAGAAACCAAGTTCCGCTCGCTGCACCTGACGACGCTCTCGGGGATGCGCCTCACGCTGGGGCGGGTCCGCCCGTTTGAACGATTGGCACGCTGGTTGCGCTACTACGAGGCTTACGCCCGGACCGCGCCCGCGTCCGACACGACGATCGACCTGCGCTACCCGAACGGGTTTGCGGTCGGGTCCGCAACCGAATCATAGGAGGAAAAACGATGGACAACTCACATTCCGCAGTCCTGCCGCTGGAGCCTAAGCGGTTCAGACTGTTCTCACGCATGTTCTCGACGATCACGCAGCGTCGCGCAAGCCCGGGCCAGCGGGTCGCGCTCGACATCGGCACGTCCCGCATCGTGGTGGTGGTCGCGCACGCCAACGAGGATGGCGAACTGGAGGTCACCGGCTGTGGCACCACCGCCTCGCACGGCCTCAAGGCCGGCATGGTGGTCAACATCGAGGAGACGGTGGAGTCGATCCGCCGTGCCGTGGAGGAGGCCGAGGAGATCACCGACTGCACCATCCGCAACGTCAACGTCGGCATCGCCGGCAGCCACATCCGCAGCCTCAACGCCAGCGGCGCCATCCCGGTGCGCGAAGGCGAGATCACGGCGTCGGTGGTGGAACGGGTACTCGACGCGGCGAGCGCGGTGAAGCTCACCGACGACAAGCGCATCCTGCATGTGCTGCCGCAGGAGTACGCGATCGACGACCAGTACGGGATCCGCACCCCGCTTGGCATGTCGGGGGTCCGCCTGGATGCGCGCGTACACCTGATCACTGCCGGGGCCGGGGCCCTGCACAACCTGGTCAAGTGTGTCCGCCACTGCGGCCTGACCGTCGACCACGTGGTGCTGGAGCAGCTCGCGTCCAGCGAGGCGGCGCTGACCCCGGACGAGCGCGAACTGGGGGTCTGCCTGGTCGATATCGGCGGCGGAACCTCGGACATCGCCGTGTTCTACTCCGGCGCGATCCACTACACCGCCACCATTCCAGTAGCCGGCGACCACGTCAACCGCGACATCGCCATTGCCCTGAGCACCCGGGTGCAGGATGCCGAGCAGCTCAAGATCGAGCACGGTCGCGCCATCAGCAACCCGAAACAGGATGACCAGATCCTGGAGGTGCCGGGCCTCGGCGGACGCCCGCCGGCGCAGTTGCGCGGATCCGTGCTGGTGGACATCATCCGCCCGCGCTACATGGAACTATTCGAGCTGATCAACGACGAACTGCGCCGCTCCGGCTACTACGACAAGATCGAAGGTGCCGGCCTCGTGCTGACCGGCGGCGGGGCGATGGTCCGAGACCTGGACCTGCTGGCCGAGGAAGTGTTCAACCGCCCGGTCCGGGTGGGTGGGCCGCAGCATCTGCGGTTCCGCGACGAACGCTTCAACCAGCCGATTTACGCCACCGGGATCGGGCTGCTGACCTACCACGACCCGGCGCGGCCGAACCTGGGACCGTCGGCTGTAGCCGATTCCTGGCGGCAGCGCGTCCTTTCATGGATTTAACTTTTACGACAACTGGAGATTAAGAAAATGACTTTGATAAACGAATTAGACCGGACGAATCCGTCCAAACCTGCCGAAGAGACGGCGGAACTCGTGTTCACACCCGTTCAGCCGGACCAGGAGGATGCCCGCATCAAGGTGATCGGCGTCGGCGGCGGCGGCGGCAACGCCACGCAGCGCATGGAGAGCGAACTGGCCGCGAACGTGGAAGTCTTCTGCGTCAACACCGATGCGCAGGTCCTGCGCAACCTGAAGGTGGGGCAGCCGGTGCAGATCGGCCGGGAGACGACCAAGGGTCTCGGTGCCGGCGCCCAGCCGGAAGTCGGGCGCGAAGCGGCGCTGGAGAGCCGGGAGGTGCTGGCCGGGCTGGTCGAGAACACCGACATGCTGTTCATCACCGCCGGCATGGGCGGCGGGACCGGCACCGGCGCGGCGCCGGTCATCGCGGAACTGGCCAAGGAGACCGGGGTGTTGACGGTGGCGGTGGTGACCCGCCCGTTCAGCTTCGAGGGGCAGCAGCGCTGCCGCCTCGCCGAGGAGGGTATCCGCGAGCTCAGCGCCCATGTCGACTCGATCATCACCATCCCCAACGATCGGCTGACGAGCGAGCTGGATCCGGACATCTCGATGGAAGATGCCTTCCTCGAGGCGGACAAGGTGCTGCACGGCGCCGTGTGCGGGATCTCCGACCTGATCCTACGGCCGGGCACCATCAACGTCGACTTCGCCGACGTGCGCACCGTGATGCAGCAGCAGGGAATGGCCATGATGGGCACCGGTACCGCCGACGGCCAGAACCGGGCAGTCGAAGCCACGCAGCAGGCCATCAACTGCCGTCTGCTCGACGAGGTGAACATCACCGACGCCCGGGCCATGCTGGTCAACGTGACCACCACCCGCCAGGGGCTGGCGCTGCCGGAGTTCCGCCAGATCGCGGAGGAACTGCAGCCGCTGCAGGCCGAGAACGCGCAAATCGTGATCGGCACGACCTACGACGAGCACATGGGCGACAAGCTCAAGGTAACCATCGTGGTGGCTGGCTTCGGTGCCAAGGAGCAGCGGGAAGCGGAACCGGCCCTGACCGCACTGGAGGCTCCGCGGCGGATTACCCAGGCCCCGCGTTCGACCCGCGAAGGGGAGAACGGCGACGGGATGGAGCCGCCGGAAGAGAAGATCGCCGCGGTGCCGCCGATCCATACCGAGGGCAACCTGGCCCGGAAGCCGCAGCCGCAGAACCCGGACTGGACCAAGGGAGAGGAACGGCAGAAGTTCGACATTCCGGCCTACCTTCGCAAGCAGCATGACTGACCGGTACCGACCCTTGGGGAAGGGGCCCGGCTCCGGCCTGCTGCCCCCGGCTTTTGCCGGGGGGGAGGAACGCGCGGAGATGGAAAAACTTTCGTTTTTCTGTAATAATACGCGCGTCCGCGAAACAGGGGGCCCTGACGCGCGGCGGGCCGCAATGATCCGGCATTTTCCGAAATGATTCGTCAGCACACCCTGAAGCAGAGCATTTGTGCAGAGGGCATCGGTCTGCATACGGGGGAGAAGACCTCGATGCGCCTGAGCCCGGCCCCGGCCGACACCGGGGTGGTCCTGCGGCGGGTCGATTTCGATCCGCCCGTGCGTATCCGGGTGCACCCGGACCAGGTTTCCGCCACCCGCCTATCGACGACGCTGTCCAACGGCGACGTTCACGTCTCGACGGTCGAACACCTGTTGTCGGCGGTCGCCGGCCTCGGGGTGGACAACCTGTACGTGGACCTGGACGCCAGCGAAGTCCCGATCATGGACGGCAGCGCGAGCCCGTTCGTGTTCCTGATTCATTCGGGTGGCCTGGTCGAGCAGGATGCGCCGAAACGCTACATCCGAATCCGCGAGCCGGTCGAGGTGCGCGACGAGAAGGGCCGCCGGTGGGTGCGCCTGACCCCGCATGACGGCTTCAAGGTGGGGTTCACTATCGACTTCGACCATCCGGTGATTCGCAACACCCGCCAGTCCGCAACCCTGGACCTTTCCAGCACGTCCTACATCAAGGAGGTGTCGCGGGCGCGCACGTTCGGTTTCCGCCATGAGGTGGAGCTCCTGCGCGAGCGGAACCTGGCCCTCGGCGGCAGCCTGGACAACGCGATCGTGTTGGATGACAACCGCATCCTCAACGACAGCGGCCTGCGATATTCCGACGAGTTCGTCAAGCATAAGGTGCTCGACGCCATCGGCGACCTCTACCTGCTCGGCAACAGCCTGATTGGCGCCTTCGAGGGCTACTGCTCCGGGCATGAACTCAACATCCAGCTGCTGCGTAAGCTGCTGGCCACTGAGTCGGCTTGGGAACTGGTCAGTTTCGAAGACACCAGCCAGGCCCCGGTCTGCTTCGCGCAGGTCAGTCCGGCCTGAAGGACGCCTAGTCGTGGCCGGCCTGACGCGCAGCAACCTGAATCCGGAGCTGGCGCAATGGCCGGTTCAGCCGGCCCTTGAATTCTGCATTGATGTGCTTGAGCAGTTCGCGCTGCTGGTAGTGGATCAGCGGCGCCTGTTGGCTGTCGTCGACCGAGACCGTCAGCGTGGCTCCTTCGATGTCGCTGCACCAGCAGCGTTCGCCCAGCGGTTCGGGAAGCTGCCGGCGCAGGCTCTGGGTGATGGCCAACTGTAGGCGGATGCGGGCCAGCAGGTAAGGATCGAGATGGTCAAGAAGCTTCTTCATCGGACCGGGCAGTCTTCCGCTGCCATTATCCGCCATGCCAAAGCCTCCGGCAAAGCCGCGGGCTGGCGGCGTCTCGGCCTCGGGGTCGCGGGGGCGGCCGTGCTCGCCCAGATCGTCGCGGTGGCGTTCCATCAGGGTGCCCTGAACCGAGAACAGGCCCTGCTGAATTCGATTGACGGCACGTTGATCGCGCACGCAGCGGCAATGAAGGAGATGCACCGCGAGAGCCAGATCAACATCAACGCCCTGACTTCGCAGCTGGCGCGGCTGCAGTCGCGCATCGCGCGCCTGGACGCGCTGGGCGGCACGCTGGTGGAGCTCGCGCAGCTGGAGGGTCGCGCGGAGTTCGACTTCGGCTCGGAACCGGGCCTGGGCGGACGTACCGTTGCGTCTTCGGGTCTCGGGCCGACCGCGACTGACCTGGGCGTCTCCATCGACGACTTGCACCGCCAGATCGAGGACCGAACGCTGTGGCTGGACGTCCTGGAAGACGTGATCCGGAACCGGCGCCTGGCGAGCGAGGTGTATCCCAGCAGCTGGCCCGTGCGTTCCGGCTGGGTTTCATCCTATTACGGTATGCGCCAGGACCCGTTCCATGGGCACACCGCCTTCCACCAGGGCATCGACTTGGCCGCCAGCAAGGGAACCGAGATCCGGTCGGCGGCGGGCGGCATGGTGGAGTTTGTAGGAACACGGGATGGATACGGCCTGACGGTGCATATCCGGCACGGGAACGGCTACCAGACCCGCTACGGCCATGCCAGCAAGTTGTTGGTGAAGTCCGGGCAGATGGTCGAGCGTGGTGAGAAAATCGCCTTGGTCGGTTCGACCGGCCGTTCGACCGGGCCGCACTTGCACTTCGAAGTGCTGAAGAACGGAAAAACTGCCGACCCTCTGAAGTTCCTGTCTGCCCGCCGCTGAAACCGCGCGCGGCTCGCACTTATAATTTTCCAATCGCTTACCGGCGATTCCAGTATGTTTACTTCACTCGCCCGTAAATTTTTCGGCAGCCGCAACCAGAGGCTCCTCAAGCGCCATCGGCGGACGGTGTCGAAAATCAACGAGATGGAAGCCGCGTTGCAGGACGCGGACGACGCACAGTTGCGCGAACGCGCCGACCAGTGCCGCGCCCGCCTCGCCGGGGGAGAGACGCTGGACGCCCTGCTGCCGGAGGTTTTCGCGCTGGTGCGCGAGGCGGCGCACCGGACGCTGGGCATGCGGCATTTCGACGTCCAGATGCTCGGCGGCATCGTGCTGCACGAAGGCGGCATCGCGGAGATGCGCACCGGCGAGGGAAAGACCCTGGTCGCGACTCTTCCGGCCTGCCTGCACGCACTGGCCGGCGAGAGCGTGCATGTGGTGACGGTCAACGACTACCTCGCCCGGCGTGATGCAGACTGGATGCGCCCGATCTACGAGCAGCTCGGCCTGAACGTGGGCGTAATCGTGCAGGGGCTCGACGGTGGCCAGCGCCGTGAAGCCTATGGAGCCAGTGTGACCTATGGCACCAACAACGAATTCGGCTTCGACTACCTGCGCGACAACATGGTGTTCCGGGCCGAGCACCGGGTCATGCGCGGGCAGGAATTCGCCATCGTCGACGAGGTGGACTCGATCCTCATCGACGAGGCCCGCACGCCGCTGATCATCTCGGGGCCGTCCGAGGACCGCACCGACCTCTACCAGAAGATGAACCATATGGTCCAGCGCCTCCAGCTGCAGGAGGAGGAGGATGGGCCGGGTGACTACCGGATCGACGAGAAGGCGCGCCAGGCCTACCTGACCGAGGATGGCCACCACCGGGTCGAGGAACTGCTGTCCGACGAGAAGCTGATTCCACCGGGAGCCAGCCTGTACGAAGCCGGCAACATCCGCCTGCTGCATCACGTCAACGCCGCTCTGCGCGCGCGGACCCTGTTCCAGTGCGACCGCGACTACATCGTGTCGGAGGAGGGAAAGATCGTCATCATCGACGAGTTCACCGGCCGCAAGATGCCGGGACGGCGCTGGTCGGACGGGCTGCACCAGGCCGTCGAGGCCAAGGAGGGCGTGGCGGTCGAGACGGAAAACCAGACCGTGGCGTCCATCACCTTCCAGAACTACTTCCGGCTCTACTCCCGGTTGTCCGGCATGACCGGCACGGCCGACACTGAAGCGTTCGAATTCCAGCAGATCTACGGCCTGGAGGTGGTGGTCGTCCCGACCCATATGCGGATGATCCGGGAAGACCTCGGAGACATGGTGTTCCTGACCGCCGGAGAGAAATACGAGGCGGTGGTGGAGGACATCCGGGATTGCGTGGGGCGCGGGCAGCCGGTGCTGGTCGGCACCACCTCGATCGCCAACTCCGAACTGCTGTCCGGGCTGCTGCAAAAGGCCGGGATCAAGCACCAGGTCCTGAATGCAAAATTTCACGAACAGGAATCGCACATCATCGCCCAGGCCGGACGGCCCGGCACGGTCACCATCGCCACCAACATGGCCGGCCGCGGTACCGACATCGTGCTCGGCGGTGCGCTGGAGGCGTTGCCGGAGCCGGGGGCGTCCAAGCCAGGCGATAACGCCCAGGCCGAGTGGCAGGCCCGGCACGACCAGGTCGTGGCTGCGGGCGGACTGCACATCGTCGGCACCGAACGGCATGAGTCGCGGCGCGTCGACAACCAGCTGCGCGGCCGCTCGGGGCGCCAGGGCGACCCGGGTTCCAGCCGCTTCTACCTGTCGCTGGAGGACAGCCTGATCCGTATCTTTGCCTCGGAGCGGATGTCCGCCCTGATGCAGCGCCTGGGCATGAAGGAGGGCGAGGTGATCGAGCACCCCTGGGTCACCAAGGCGATCGGCAACGCCCAGCGCAAGGTGGAGGCGCGAAACTTCGATATTCGCAAGCACCTGCTGGAGTTCGACGACGTGATCAACGACCAGCGCACGCTGGTCTACGAGCAACGCAACCAGATCATGGAGTCCGAGGACCTGTCCGAGCACGCCGCATCGATCCGTATGGATGTCGTAGAGCGGGTCTACCGGGACTACATCCCGGCCGAGAGCATGGAAGAGCAATGGAACACCGAAGGGCTGGAACAGGCGCTGACCGAGACCTTCGGCCTGGTGGCCCCGGTGCGCGACTGGCTGGAGCGGGAACCGGAACTGAACGACGCGACGCTTGAGGAACGCATCCGGCAGTCCGTCGAGCAGAAACTGCACGACAAGGAGCAGGAGATTACGCCGGAGGCAATGCGCCACCTGGAGCGGGATTTGCTGTTGACGACCCTGGATCTGCACTGGAAAGAGCACCTGGCGATGATGGATCACCTGCGCCAGGGGATCGGCTTGCGCAGCTACGCGCAGAAGAACCCGAAACAGGAATACAAGCGCGAGGCCTTCGAACTGTTCCAGGCCATGATGGACCGCATCGAGAACGACTTCATCCGCCTGCTGTGCCTGCTGAGGCTGGGCTCCCCGGACGAACTGGATTCCCTGGAGAAGCCATCCACCGCGATGTCGGACCTGGACTATCGGCATGCGTCGGGCGAGGAGGTCTCCCCGGTGCAGCGCCCGCAGCCCTCGCTGCAGGCCCAGGGGCCGTCCGCCAGTATCGCGCCGCCGCCGACGGTCCGCCGGGCCGCTTCCAAGGTCGGGCGTAACCAGCCTTGTCCGTGCGGATCCGGCAAGAAGTACAAGCATTGCTGCGGCGCGCAGACCCGGCGGGTGGCATGAGTTGGCAGCCGGTCCCTGGGGTGCGCTTGGCGGCCGCCAGCGCGAGCCTGTACGCTGGGGAGCGGCTGGACCTGGCGGTACTGGAGCTGGCGCCCGGGACGGAATCGGCCTGCGTGTTCACGACCAATCGATTTTGCGCGGCGCCTGTCGAGATCGCGCGCGAACATCTGGGGATACGTTCCCCTCGGCTGTTGCTGATCAACGCCGGTTGCGCCAACGCCGGGCTGGGCGAGCAGGGCCTGTACGACGCCCGGCAGTGTTGCATGGCAGCCGCGGAGGTGTTCGCGATTGATCCGCACGAGGTCCTGCCGTTTTCGACCGGGGTGATCGGCGAGAAGCTGGACGTGGGAAAGATTGAGGCGGCATTGCCGCAGTTGCGACAGGCGCTGTCCGCCGACGGCTGGCCGGAAGCGGCGCAGGCAATCCTGACGACCGATACTCGGGTCAAGCTGGAGGGCTGCCGGATGAAGGGTGGCGGGAAGGATCTCCACGTCACCGGAATGGCCAAGGGCGCGGGCATGATCTGCCCGGACATGGCGACCATGCTGGCCTTCGTCGCAACCGACTTGGCGGTGGACGCGGCGGTCCTGGAGCAGGTGCTCGAACGTGCGCTCGAGACGTCCTTCCACGCGATCACCGTGGAGGGCGACACCTCCACCAACGACGCGTGCGTACTGGTGGCGACCGGCGCCAGCGGCGTGGCGCTTTCGGACCTGAGCGATTCGGAGGTTCAGGCCTGGGAGCAGGCTGTCTTCGACACCTGCGAGACGCTGGCCCAGGCCATCGTGCGGGATGCCGAGGGTGCGACCCGGTTCATCACGATCGAAGTCGAGCAGGCGGCAACCCCGGAACAGGCACAGGCAGTGGCGCGTGCAGTGGCGCATTCGCCTCTGGTCAAGACGGCGGCGTTCGCCGGCGATCCCAACTGGGGCCGGATCCTGGCCGCCGTCGGGCGCAGCGTCGGAGACCTGTCGCGCATGGACCGGATCGGGGTCTGCCTGGACGATGTGCCGGTGGTGGCGGGTGGCGCCGTGGCCGAGGACTACCGGGAGGAGCAAGGTCTCGCGGTCATGGAACGCGAGGAATTCACCATCCGCGTGAATCTGGGCCTCGGCGAGTCGCAGACCCGCCTCTATACGTGCGACCTGTCCTACGATTACGTGAAGATCAACGCCGAATACCGGACCTGACCCCATGGCTGAGACTCCCATGGCGGTGGTCGCGGGAGCCGTGCTCAGTACGGATGAGGGGGTGCCGAAAGTATTGCTGGCGAAGCGGCCCACGTCTGCGCATCAGGGCGGCAAATGGGAATTTCCGGGCGGCAAGAGGATGATGGGTGAAAGCCCGACACAGACCTTGGTGCGGGAACTGGAAGAGGAAATCGGCATCCGGGCGAAAGCCTGGCGGCGGCTGATCCGCTTTCCTTATGCCTATCCCGAATTCACCATGGATTTCGAGGTGTTCCGGGTGACGGCCTGGGACGGGATGGCCAGCGGGTGCGAGGGCCAGGAGGTGCGCTGGGTGCCGTTATCGGAACTGCGGCAGTGGACCACGCCGCCGGCAAGCCTCCCGGTGATCCGTGCGCTTCAACTGCCCCCGCAGTACGCGATCAGCGCAGATCCGGCAGGCGACATAAGCCGTTGGAAGGCCGACCTGTCGGCGACGCTGGAATATGGCGCGCAGTTGATTCAACTGCGTGCGCATTCGCTTTCGGGCCCGGCATACGAACGGCTCGCGCAGGAGGTGATCGAACAGATTCATGCCGCGGGTGCACGGGTTGTGCTGAACGGCGAGCCCGAACAGGCGGCCCGGTGGGGGGCGGACGGGGTTCACCTTGCGAGTGCACGCCTTATGCCGCTGACCTCCCGCCCGCTGCCGGAGGATCTTCTCGTGGGCGCATCCTGCCACAACCCGCAGGAGTTGGATCAGGCGGTCCGGATCGACGTGGATTTCGCAGTGCTGTCGCCGCTGCGCGATTCGCCGCGGGCACTGGGTTGGGACGGTTTCGCGTCGATGATCGCCGATGCAGCATTGCCGATATACGCGCTCGGGGGAATGAGCCTGAAGGATCAGGATGCGGCCGTCGAATCCGGCGCACAGGGAATCGCCGCGATCCGCGGTCTGTGGGGACCGGTCAGCTGAACAGAACGCCGATGAAGAAAGTGGTCAGGTAGATGAGAATCAGGCCCAGCATGGAGAGCAGGCACAGCAGGGTCACCAGGTGATGCGGAGGCCGACGGCCGACCAGTACGCCGGCGACGGCAACAATGAACGAAGCCAGTGCCAGGCTCTGTACGCAGCCTGTCTGGCAACTGCGTGCCTCGAAAGGTCCCCCGAGAAGGTTGAAACCCAATGCCACGGCTAGTCCCCAACTGACGGCCGTGGCCAGTACGGTCCAGGGCGAGATGGCAGCGTAGTAGCGGGAGCCTTTCATGCCGTTATTCTAACTAATCAGCATTGCTAGGACACGGAGTATGATGGGCGGGAGGGGAGTGTGCCACATGTTCCGTTCCGCGGTCGAAGCCGAAGACGCTTTCTACGAGGCCTTCGCCCAGCAGGATGTCGGGGCCATGATGCAGGTGTGGGCGACGGACCGCTCCATATTCTGCATCCATCCCGGGGGCCACCTGTTGACCGGGCGTGAGGAGGTGGAGGAGAGCTGGAAACAGATCTTTCAGGCGGAAGTGCCGTTTCATTTCGAGCGGGAATACCATTACCGGGACGAGTTTGCCGCTCAGTTCGCCATCAGCCATCTGACGGAAACCCTGTACCTTCAGCACCATGTCGTCGGCATCGTGTTGGCGACCAACATCTACTGCGGCACGGACGAAGGCTGGCGCATGATCATGCACCACGCCTCGCCCCCGTCCGGCTCGGATGCGCCGGAGTCGGCGACGCCCGTCCTGCACTAAGGGAGCTTGCCCAGGGACTGCAGCCCTTTCCGGTAGTATGCCTGTGCGGCTTCGCCTTGGCCCATTCGCTCCAAGGTCTCCGCCAGTTCCCGGTACAGCAGGGCGTCCCCGCCGCGTTTCTCGAGGGCCTCCAGTTGCTCGCGAGCCTCGGCGTGCTGCCCGAGGCGGCTGTACAGCCGCGCCAGGGCGCGCTTCAGCGAGATCCGCTCCGGGTCCCGCGCCAGCCATTTCCTGACCTTCTCCACCATGTTCGGAGTAATCGGGTTCGGCAGCAGGCCGTACAGTTCGACTGCCGTGTCGTCGAGGTTGGCGTCCAGCAGTTTGCGCAGGTGCGGTTCCAGTTCCGGGTGCGACAGCCCGCAGCGCTGAAGCCGTCCGATGTAGTGGCGCAGGACTTCCGGATCGTCGCGCGCATCCCCGAGCTTCGGCCAAAGGGACTTCAATTCCGACTCTTCAGTGTCCTCGCACAGGCGATGGGTGGCATCGCGCAGCCACTGGCGGGTTTCGTCCGGCGGCAGATTCGCAAGCTGTACCTGCTCTCGCCCCAGTTCGAACAACCGCTCCCAGCTGTTCAGTTCCCGGTAGCAACGGGCCAACTGGCGCAGGATCCGGGGACTTTTCGGGTTGTTGCCTGCCAGAACCTGTAGGACGGCCAAGGCTTCTTCCCATTCTCCCGCGGCAACCAGGCCGTCCGCCTTGAGCGAGATGCTGGCCGCCTGATGGTCGGGGTCGGCGACGGCGCGCAGGTGTGCATTCCAGCCATCCCGGTCGTTGGCTTTAATGCAGACCGAAGCGGCCAGAAGATGAAACAGCGATTGCTTGGGTGCCATCTTCGCCGCCTGCTCCAGATCATGCCGCGCAGCGTCCAGCTGGCCTTCCAGCATGTTGCGCAGCCCTTGTGCGAGAAGGAAATCCGCACGTTCGCGGCGGCGGTGCCGATGCCGTTTCCGAAGGCGCTGCGGCGTCTCCAGCGTTCGCGACAGCAGTCCCACCAGCACGAAAATCCCGAACATAATCCCGATGCTGACCAGCAAGGCCATCAGGAGAGAAGCCCGGACCGTGAAGTCGGCCACATGCACGATGACTTCACCTCCTTGGGTCTGGACAGTCCAGGCCGTCAGGCTCGTCACCAGCAGCGCCACGAAGATCAGCACCAGGATCTTCATTGATTCGGTGGTAGCGTCCGGGTCAGTTGTTCGAAATCAATGGAGGGCGGGAAGGGGTTCTGCTCCCGCAGCGCCTCCAGGTCGTGCTTCAGCGCCGGATAGCTGTCCTCAAGCGCCGGCTGCGAAAGCAGGGCCAAAACATGCTCCAGGGATTGCGTGTAGGCATCGGAGCGATGGGACTGCAAGGCCAGACGAGCCAGATACAGCTCGGTTTGTGTGGCGTACAGGATCAGGATGTGCTGGTAGGCTGAAATGGTCTGCACCGCCTGCGGGGCACCTTGCTGCACCTCAAGGTGCTCGTCGAACTGCTCGACGATGGAATCCCAGATCCGGCTCCAGCCGCCGGTGGCCAAGGTCTGGTTCTGGCGCTCGACCGCCGTCTGCAACTGCCCGATCTTCTCGCTCAGCACGAGCCAGCTTCCGGTCAGGATGCGATGCGCATGCTCCGCCTCCTCGCCCCGGTAGCCTTCCAGGGTTGTAATTGCTTGATCCACCTGCTGGATCAGGGTGTGGTAGTGGACCGGATCCAGGGTGTCCAGCACTTGACGGGCTTGGCGCAGGGCGCTCAGTGTGCCGAGGGAGTCTTGAAGATAATGCTGCTTGTACTGCGCGATCTGCAGCAGGAAGGAAAGCTCCTCGACCGGATATTGGCGCGGGTCGGGGGCAATCGAAATCGGGGCCAGTTTCTGCTGTAGCAGGGTCTCGTAGGTCGTGTAACGGATCCGAAGTTCTTCTAGGAACTGGTCCACCAGAGCCTGGGTCCGGTGCTGCTCCTCGGACAGGCCGGCCAGGCGCCGGTCGACTTCCATCAGTGCCTGGTGCGCTGACTGGTGGGTTTCGAGCTGGCGGTCGCGCAGCTCAAGGAAACGGGTCTGCGTGTCGGTCCACAGCATGTACAGCAGGGCTCCAACCGCAATCAGGCCCAGCCAGCCGATCACGGTCAATGCAACGCCCAGTCGCGTGGCGCGGCTCATGCGTTTGGCGGCAAGGCCGCGAAGTAACAGGTCAAGGCATCGATCATGGCGTCGTCCCCAGGATTTTCGGCCACTCCGGCAGGGGCAGCGTAGCCAAGTTTACGACAGGCCTCGGCGATCCGCGTGTTGCCGGCGATGAGTGCGCTCCGCCGAAGTGCGGCTTCCTCTTCCGACATGACGCACCGCAGAAGGTTTTCGGCGATCTCGGCACTGGTGATACAGGTTGCCTCCGGAGGGCCGCCGGGCATTTTCTCAAGGGACAATCTCTCGATCGGCGGGTCGCGGCGATAGACTTCCAGATATCGCACCTCTGCGCCGCGCCGTCCCAGTTCTTCGGCCAGCATCTCTCGCCCACTCTGCCCTCGGACGATGACGACCTGCCGGTGCTTCAGACTCTGCAGCATGGGCGAAGACAACAGTGCCTCGCTGTTGTACGGGGGAGGGGCCACGACGTCGGGCTCTAGGCCGACCTGCAGGAGGGCCTGGGTTGTGGCCGGGCCGATGGCGGCGATCCCGGAAGCATGGCGGACGACATGCACGAGCGGGTCGGGACCCGCCATCAGGCCTCGCACCGCGTTGCCGCTCACGAAGATGACGAATGTTGCCTGCTCGACCAAGACCCGGGCTGTCGAATCCGGTGGCGTCAGGGTGATTCGGATGGCGGGGAAGTGGCTGATTTCCGCACCTTGTGCGCGCAGGCGTGCGGCCAAAGACTCGACTTGCCCTTCAGGCCGGGTCAGCAGGATTCGACGGCCTGAGAGTGCATTGCTCATGCGTAGCCTTCGACTCCCAGTTCGGCCAAGATGTCCGCGCCGCCTTGTTCCAGCAGTTGTTTTGCGGCCATCGCGCCGGCGATCCTGGGTTCTCCTTCGGCCGCCGCACGCAGGATCAGGCTGCCGTCCGGACGAGCTAGACAGGCGTGCAGCTGGACCTCTTGGGCGCCGGTACAGACAGCATGAGCTGCCAAGGGAATCTGGCAACTGCCGGACAAGGCGCGACTGACCATGCGCTCCGCGGTCACGGCGGTGGCGGTCGCGTCGTCGTGCAATGTGGCGACCCAGGTACGGGCGTGCGGGTGATCTTCGGCGATCTCGATGCCGAGCGCGCCCTGGCCGATGGCGGGCAGACATTCTTCAGGTTCCAGGGTCTGGGTGATCTGCCTGTCCAGGCCTAGGCGCTGCAGGCCCGCACGGGCCAGCACGACGGCTTCGAAATCTCCATCCTGCAGCCGCTTCAGGCGGGTCCCGACATTACCCCGAAGATCCAGAAATTGAAGTTCCGGGAACCGCGCCTGCAACTGCGCTTTGCGCCGCAGGCTCGACGTTCCCACCCGGCTGCCCGCGGGCAGCGCCCCAAGTGTTTTGTGGCGGGGGGCGATGACGCCGTCCCGGGGATCGGCGCGGGAGCAGATCGCGGCCAGCGTAAGGCCGGCCGGAAGGTCTGCCGGTACATCCTTCATCGAATGAACTGCCAGGTCGGCGTCGCCGGACAACAGGCGCTGCTCAAGTTCCTTGACGAACAGGCCCTTGCCGCCGATGGCAGCCAATGGGTGGTCCAGCATCTGGTCGCCTTCGGTCTGCACACGCAGCAGTTCCGTGCTCAGGCCCGGTTTCCGGGCCAGCGCATCAGCCACCAGTTCGGCCTGCCGGATCGCGAGCGGGCTGCGGCGGGTGGCAATGCGGCAGAGGGGCTGGTTCATGGGGTGCGAGGTATCAACTGGATGGGTCGCTCTTCGGGTGCGTAGCAGCGGTCGCTGACGAAAGCGATGTCCCAGCTGCCGCCTTGCCGTCGGCGATATTGGACCTGTTTCAGGTCGGGCAGGGAAGTGCAGGTCAGGGCCAGTGCGGTGGCGGCCAGCGAATCATCGCCGCGCTGCAGTGCCTGCGGGATCAGGCTCGCGGCCAACTGCGCCCGCTTGAGCGAATCCGGACGGTCGTAGCGCACGCCGTCCACATCGAACCCCTCCCGCAACTTTTTCTCCAGCCGCGAAACCGCTTCGCGCTGGGCCGGAGCCATGACGACGGTTCGATCCCAATACAACTCCAGACCACCATCAATCAGCACGGCGACCTTGTCCTCAAAGGATGTCGGCGAATTGGTTTTTTTCATGGATTGCGGCGTTAGGCCCGACCTGCTTGGAGTGGGCAGTCAAGATGCTAAATCTGTTCTTGCTTCGGCCAACAGCTGTTTCAGTTCAATTACTTTCGGTGCATCGTCTGGGTTGATTCCCAGCGTTTTGGCCATCGCTCTCGCGTCTTCAATATGTTTTTCCAGGTCGGCCCTGTCCTCATCAGAGACCCCGGCTAATATCGTTTTGACCTGAGGCAACAGGTCGTTATCAAGGAACTTCGTGACCTTGTCCGCCATCATGTTCATGATCCGGTACAAGCCAAAGTCAAGATCGCCCCGGTCAAGTTGGAACATTTCCCTCAGCAGGGCTTTCAGCTGATTGAATTTTTCTTGGGATTCCGGGGTCTGGTGAGTAGACATTGGGATGATGTCAGCAATTGTTAGGCATGAATGAACCTTGTTAATTCGTTAATTCTGCGGGTTGCCGAGACACCCGCAGAGAGCGATTTAGAGTGTATCCTAGCGTATCCTCATGATGACTACATAACCCATTGTATCTACAATTATTTTTGTTAAATTTCAATGTCTAAAGACTGTGAGTTACAATGCATACTCACTAGCGGTATCCGGATGTGGTCATGGATGGAATGTATGCGATGTACTGCACCGGAACAAAGAGTTCTGGCTCGCTGTACTCACCCTGAAGAATGGCACGATTGCTGAGGCAGATTCCATGGGCAGGGTGTTAGATGGCATCTATGAAAGGGCTGGAAGTGGCGACGCTGATAGTTCAGTCAGATTTAATCTATAAGGAACTGGGAATATGGCAACGCAGGACTATATCGATGACCTTAAAGGGCAACTTCAATCATTGGCACAATATGTCGATGTTGAACTAATTAACCGCAGAGATGACTGGGGACCAATAAACTTTGAAGAAGCACGAGCGGACATTAATCTAGCTCTATCTATGGCTACAGATCTTTTAGATTTACCGCTTGAATACCTAACTGATGCTGCCGCACAACAGATAATTCAGCATATTCCGGGAGTAGTTACCGAATTAGAAGGAATTAATCAATTCTCGCTCGAAGGGGGAGACCCAGGCAGTAGGCGAGATAATCTCTGTAGTAGCCTCCATGCGCAAGTCGAGGCTTTGCATGTTGTTGCAAGTCCCCATATCCCATACCTCGCCTATAGACGCGGTGATGTTGCGGAAAACATGGAAAAGCTAAATCAAGCGGTTGGTGATGCAAAAAAAATTCTTGAGGCAACAAAAATATCGTCTAGCGATAAGAGTAACGAAATAGAAGAAATCATAAAAGCTGCTCGCGAAGCAGCAGCGAGCACAGGAGTAGCCACATTCACGGAAGAGTTTTATGATGAAGCATCGACACTTGGCGCACGGTCAAAAAAGTGGCTGATTGCTACGGCTGCATTTGCGGCTCTAACTATAGGTGCGGCGATTGGGTCCTATTTTTGGCCCGCAGTTTCACCAAAGGCCGATGGTTGGGAAACCCTCCGCAACGTTGCTAGTAAAGCAGCAATTATTGCTGTTCTCTTCACAGGGACAATCTGGTGTGGGCGTATCTATCGCGCACTAATTCATCAAGCAACAGTGAATAAACACCGCGCTTTGAGCCTTAAAACCTTTCAGGCATTTGTGAAGGCGGCAGATGACCCTTATGTCCGAGATGCTGTTTTGATGGCTGCCACAAAAACTGTCTTCGGTAGCGTACCGACTGGTCTGGTGGAGTACGAAAGTAGCCAAGATCAGGGGGTCAATTTTGTAGAACTCGGGAAAAGATCGTCGGGGGAGAAAGCGACCGAAGCAGCAACAGAAATGTTGGACGGGTAAGGGAATGGAGCTTCCTATTCACGAAGCAGAAGTGCGCCCCTCCGAACTTGTTAACGCTGTCCAAAACGGAGAACGTGTTGCCCTCACGGAGTATGGCGAACCAGTCGTTGAACTAGTTTGTTGCTAAAGCCATAGCGGAATCAACTCGAAAACGTCTTGGAATTTCAGGAAACAGGGAAGAGTGGTCTCAAGAGTATGACAATCCGAAATTTGGCCGTCAAGTACTTGGTCTTGATGAGGACAATTAAGGGGCCGATATCAATCTCACAAGGCACCCTTTACAGGGCCCTTGACGTTGATTCGGTGACAGACATAATGGTTTATTGAACTAGCATGATTCGCTCCTCCGTCTATCGTCTGCACCCGGGGACTTTGCGCCGGGCGCAAAAATTGGCCCAGATTGCTGGTGCCAATCGCTATGTCTGGAACTGGGCAATCGGGCAGAATCGGGACGCGATGAAAGCTTATAAAGAGGGCAAGGGCGAAAAGCCTTTGGCTACTTTCTTTAGCTTGGGGTTGGAGTTCACCAAATTACGCAGCAGCGAAGGCCATGAATGGCTGAGGGAGTTGCCATATGCGGAAGTCCGCTACGCACTGAAGCGGTATGCGGATGCCATAAAAGAGGCTAGGAAGGGCAAGCGTGGCTTTCCGAAACGGAAGTACCGTGAAGATGGAGATTCGTTTGCGATCCCACAGGATGTGCGGATTCGGGGGGGGCGATTGTGTGTGCCGAAAGTCGGTTGGGTGCCAATCAGTCGTCGGGGCGGCGACCCGTGGGCATATGGCGAAGCGAAGCAGGCGGTGGTGGTGAAGCGCCCGAACGGGAAGTGGTATACGTCGGTGTTCTGGGAGATTCCCGATGTGGAACCGGAGGACAATGGCAAGGTGATTGGACTGGACATGGGCAAATGGAATGTGGCGACCACGGAGCACAAGCAGATCTTCATGCCGGAGGCCTCCGAACTTGAAGCAAAATTAAGGCGGCATCAACGGAAAATGAATCGCCGCCGACAGGTGCCTCTGCTGGATGCGGATGGAGCTCCGAGACGAACCCGGCAGGGTGATGTCATCAAGGTGAACTCCAGGCGGCGCGAGAAGGAACGACGGATTGTGGCGAAACTGTCGCGGAGGATCGCCAACATCCGGGACAACTGGCGGCACCAGCTCAGCCATGATCTGGCAGAGCGTTTCGGGACGATCTATCTTGAGGGTCTGAACATCAAGGGAATGATGAAGTCGGCCAAGGGCACGGTGGAGCAACCGGGCAAGCATGTGAAAGCGAAGTCCGGGTTGAACCGGGAAATCGCGGCGAGCGGCTGGGGGAGGTTGCGCTGGATGCTGGAGTACAAGGCGTACCAGGTGGAAGCAGTGAATCCAGCCTATACCAGCCAGCGTTGCCACTGTTGTGGGCATGTGGCAGATGCGAACAGAAAGAAAGAAAGATTCAAATGCGTATCCTGCGGATACGTGGGGAATGCGGACATCAATGCCGCGTTCAATATATTGGCGCTGGGGACTGGCGCGGCTGGACAGGGAGGGGCGTTCGCCTCTGTCAGGGCCGGGCCTTCGGGCGGGGTCCTTTCAAGCGACCCCAACGATCTGTCAATGGATATGCAGCTTTCCCATGGATAAAACTGTGTATAAGTCCCATTCTACAGTGAAACCCTGGGCTGGACGGTTCGCTCGGGCGACCGACAGCCAGGTGGAGACGTTTACCGCGTCCGTCCATTTCGACGGTCGCCTGTACCCCTATGACATCCAGGGGTCGCAGGCGCACGCCCGTGGACTGCACCGGGCGGGCGTGCTCAGCGAAGAAGAATGCGAGACCCTCGTCAAGGGTCTGGCGCTGGTTCGCGCGCGCATCGATTCCGGCGAAGCCGAGTGGGATCCGGGCCTTGAAGACGTGCACATGAACATCGAGGCGATGCTGGTCGCCGAGGTCGGGGAGGTCGGCAAGAAACTCCACACCGGGCGTTCCCGGAACGACCAGGTGGCCACCGACCTGAGGCTGTACGCCCGGGCTGCGCAGGCGCAATTGGATGCCGAGGCACATGCCCTGCAGTCGGTTCTGGTCGAACGGGCCCAGGCGGAGGCGGAGACCCTGATGGCGGGCTTCACCCACCTGCAGACGGCGCAGCCGATCACCTTGGGCCACCATTTTCTGGCCTGGTACGAGATGCTGCGGCGCGACCGGCAGCGGTTGACGGAGGCCTTCCGGCGGACCAACACGCTGCCGCTGGGTGCTGCGGCTTTGGCCGGATCCGGTTATCCGGTGGATCGGCAGTACTTGGCGGGGCTCCTGGGTTTCGACGCGCTGTGCGACAACTCGCTGGACGCGGTCAGCGACCGGGATTTCGTAATCGAGACTTGCGCCGTCCTGAGTCTGCTGATGGTGCATCTGTCCAGGGTGGCGGAGGAGATCATCCTGTGGGCCAGCCCGGCGTTCGGGTGGGTCGACTTGCCGGATGAATACTGCACCGGCTCCTCGCTCATGCCGCAGAAGAAGAACCCGGATGTCCTGGAGTTGATTCGCGGCAAGAGTGCACGGGTCGGTGGGCACCTGCAGGCACTGTTGATGCTCATGAAAGCGCAGCCGATGGCGTACAACCGGGACAATCAGGAAGACAAGGAGCCGCTGTTCGACAGCGTGGACACCACGCTCGCCTGCCTGTCGGTGCTGCGGGCGGTGGTGCAGGCGATGGAGTTCGACCGGGAACGGTTGCGGGAGGCCGCGGCATCCGGCTATTCGACCGCCACGGACCTGGCGGATGCGCTGGTGGCGCGCGGCGTGGCCTTCAGGGACGCGCACCGCATCACCGGGCAGATCGTCGCCTATGCGGCAGAGCGGGGCGTGACACTGGATGCGCTGGAACCTGAAGAGGTCCAGCAGTTCAGCCCGGCCGTTGATGCCGGGCTGCTTGAATCGCTGACCCCGGATCGGTCGGTCGCGGCGCGCGGACTGCACGGCGGCACTGCCCCCGATGCGGTGCGCGAACGGGTGGCACAGGCAAAAGAAGAGCTCGCGGCAGGGCCGCTCGCGATGCCGGAACAGCCCTAGCGAGAAACTCCCCGCTTCAGCTTAGGTGCGTGCGCAGGAACTCGCCCAGTGCGGCGAATTCCTCCGCGGTGACCGTATGGGCGAACGCCTCGCTGTACCAGTCGACCGAGGCTCCGTGCCCGCGCAGCCAGTCGCGGCTGACTTCCCCATACTCGTGAAGGACGACATCGTCCTGCGAGCCGTGCGCCATGAACACGGGAGTTTGCAACGTCAGGTGCTCGGCCCGTTGCGTCAGGTATTCGTCCTGCGGCAGGTAGCCGGACAGGCAGACGGCTGCGGCCAGGGGCTCGGGGTGAGTCAGTGCGGCGAACAGGGCCAGCGCGCCTCCCTGGGAGAAACCTCCGATCGCGAGGCGGTCGATTCCGGCTTCGCGTTGTTGCTTGAATTCGGCGTGGATGCGCCGTGCGCTTTCCTCCAGTTCGTCCAAGTTGCTGGTGACGCGCCCACCCGGCTTCGGCAGGATGTCGAACCAGGACGGTACGACCTGTCCGCCGAAGATCGTGACCGGCTGCAGCGGGGCCTGAAGTGCGATCACGCGCAGGCCCGGGCATTGCAACTGGAGGTTCAGGCCCGCAAAATCGTCGGCGGTGGCGCCCAGGCCGTGCAGCCAGATCAGCGCAGAGCGCGCCGGGCCGTCATCGGGCTCTAGGATCAGGGCGTCGGATCGGCTCATGGAAGGGCTTGATTTTCCAGTGTGCGGCAGGATTCGGGTTGGGCGCATAGTATATTAGGCGGCGCACTGACGGGAGAGGATTCATGAGTGTTTTACGATGGTTTTTCCTGGGTCTCGTATTGACCGGAGCGGTGGCTGGATGCGGGCAGATGGGACCGCTTGAGCCCCCACCGGGGGCCGCGGCTGACGATTGATGGAAGGTTTCGAATATCAGGACAATCGGCTGCACGCCGAGTCGGTTCCGCTGGAGTTGATCGCCGAAGAGCACGGCACGCCGTGCTTCGTGTATTCGGCGGCTGCGATGGAGCGCCAGGTGGAGGGGTTGCGGACCGCTTTCTCCGGGCAGTCCTACCGGATCTGCTATGCGGTCAAGGCCAACGGCAACCTCGCCGTGCTGCAGTATCTGGCGCGGCTGGGCTGCGCGTTCGACCTCGTGTCCGGAGGCGAGTTGGCGCGCGTGCAAGCGGCGGGCGGCGATCTGTCACAGTCGGTGTTCTCGGGAGTCGGCAAGACGTCGGAGGAGATCCGGCAGGCGTTGGATGCGGGCATCGGGGCCTTTCACGTGGAGTCGCCGAGCGAACTTGAGCGAATTTCCCGTATTGCACAGAAGGAGGGGAAAGTGGCGCCGGTTTCCCTGCGCATCAATCCGGCCATCGAGGTGAACACACACCCGCATATCGCCACCGGGTTTCGTGGCAGCAAGTTCGGCGTTCCATGGGATGAGGCCCTGGACACCTACCGCATCGCGAACCGCCTGGGCGGGCTGGAGATACGCGGCGTGGCCTGTCATATCGGCTCCCAGCTGGTCGATGCCGAACCGATCGTCGCGGCGGCACGGCAACTGGTAGATCTGGCGGACCGGCTGCGCGAAGAAGGGATCGACCTTGAGTATGTGGATGTGGGCGGAGGGCTCGGAATTTGCTATCACGACGAGAAGCCGCCAGCGCTTGAGCCCTATGCGGAGGGTCTGCGCGAGGTAATCGGCGACCGACCCTTGTCCCTGGTTATCGAACCGGGGCGGTACGTGATGGGCAATGCAGGGATTCTGCTGACCCGGGTGGAATACATCAAGCACACCGCGGGCGGGCGCTTCGTGGTGGTGGACGCGGCCATGACCGAACTGATGCGCCCGGCTCTGTACGGGGCCTGGCATGCCATCATGCCGGTCACGAAGATGGAGGGGCGGGAACGGAGGAATTGCGATGTCGTGGGGCCGGTGTGCGAAACGACCGACTGCCTGGGCCGCTCAAGACGCCTTTCGGTGGAAGAAGGGGAATTGCTGGCGGTGTTCTCCTGCGGAGCCTACGCGGCTTCCATGGGCAGTTCCTACAATGCCCGGCCACCGGTCGCCGAGGTGATGGTCGATGGAGACCGTCACGATCTGGTTCGCTGTCGGGGTGAGGTGGACCAGTTGTATGCGGGCGAGAGGATTCGGGAAGGCTGAACCTGTAAAATACGAGGTTCGGCAATGAACCCCCACCACTGTACTTCCATGAACGTCCGCGCGGCTACCCTCCTGCTCCTGTTTTCCGCCCCTCTGGCGTGGGCGGATTGCTCCCGGGACGACATCCAGTTCTATCTGGACAAAGGCTTCACGACCGAGCAGGTCACGCTGCTGTGCTCGAAGCCGGCTGGCGAAGAAAAGAAAAAATACCAGGCTTACACCGACGAGTACGTCGACCGGCAGGACCACGAATACCAGGCGCGGATGCGGGTGGAGCGCGAGGCTGCCCTGCGCAACGCGATCGAGGCCACGGACATCCAGCTTGAGAGGGGCTACCTGTACTATGTCCGCTCGCAGTGCGTCAGTGAAGGCGTCGAGAAAGACCGCGCATTCGGGCTGAAGTCCTGCCCGAACATCCGCTACCGGATCAAGCTGGCGGGGCTGAAGGTCGACGAGAAAGAATACAAGAAACGATTCCTGTTCGGACAGAAGATGGTCCGGGTGGAGGGAGAGATCAAGCGCCAGGAGATGCCGGGTGCTTTCGCTGACATTCCAGACGAATATTGGCGGAATGTTCTGCGCAAGAGGCTCGAGAAGGGCGATTCGACCAAGGTCCCGCTGCGCGACGGCGTGGACTTCCACTTCGCGCGCGGTGCGTTGCGAGACATAGCGGCGTTTGAGACCGAACGCGCCCGGCAGTTGGCCGGGGGCCAGGGTGGAACCGGAGAGGACGGAATGTTCGACGATTTGGGCGAGATGCTTGAGGACGGGCCCGAGAACGAACCTGCCCGGCAGGAAGAGGAAGATGAGGACGAGGATGGCGAAGGGGGACTGTTCGACGAACTGGCCGAAATGTTCGAGTGATTCGTAAAGGGGCTAAATCGGCCCCTTTATTTCTTATATCTTCAACAGAATTGTGATGCCCTAAACCCCGATCAATCTGGCACATTAGATATTTGAAGTTGACGGGGCGTCAGCGGAACAGACAACCAAGAGGAGACTTATGCCGACTTTCGTACGCACCGACAAATGTGATGGGTGCAAGGGCCAGGACAAAGCGGCCTGCATGTACATTTGTCCCCACGACCTGATGCGCTTGGACAAGGACGGTTCCGAGACCGGCCATGCCATGAAGGCGTACAACCAGGAACCCGAACAGTGCTGGGAGTGCTATGCCTGCGTCAAGATCTGCCCGCAACAGGCGGTCGAATGTCGACATTACGCGGACGTCGTTCCGCTGGGTGCTTCGGTACAGCCGTTGCGTGGAACCGATTCCATCATGTGGCGCATCAAGTTTCGCAATGGCACCACGAAGCGCTTCAAGTTCCCGGTCCGCACCACGCCGGAAGGTTCGGCCGACCCGTACGGCGGCGAGAACGAGGCAGTGATGTCGGAAGGCAAGGATCACGGCACGCTTTTCACTAAAAGGACGCACAGCTGCGACATGTCGCAGTTTGTGGCCAGCTGATCGACACGGAGTCGCAGGATCATGGGAGAGTTCGGAAACCCCGAAATCGTAGAAGAAGAGGTTGATATCCTCATCATCGGTGGCGGCATGGCTTGCTGCGGCGCGGCATTCGAAATCTCGCGCTGGGTGCAGAAGGCGCGCGAAGAGGGCACCGACCTCAAGGTCAAGTTGGTCGACAAGGCTGCAATGGATCGCTCCGGTGCCGTGGCGCAGGGCCTGTCCGCGATTAATACCTACATGGGCGAGAACGATCCGTCGGAATACGTCCGTTACGTGCGTGGCGACCTGATGGGCATCGTGCGCGAGGACCTCGTGTACGACGTCGGCCGGCATGTCGATGACTCGGTACACAACTTCGAGAAATGGGGCCTCCCGATCTGGAAACAGCCTGGGGACGAGGGCAAGCGGCTGGTCGACGGCGGCAAGCCGGTCCGCACCGGACGCTGGCAGATCATGATCAACGGCGAATCCTACAAGTGGATCGTGGCCGAGGCCGCCAAGAAGGCTCTGGGCACCGAGAACATCGAGGAACACGTCTTCATCGTGCGCCTGGTTACCGACAAGAACGACCCGAACCGGGTGGCCGGTGCGGCAGGGTTCAGCGTTCGCGACGACCGGCTCTACGTCTACCGCTTCAAATGCTGCCTGCTGGCCTGCGGCGGTGCCGTCAATGTGTTCCGCCCGCGTTCCGTGGGCGAGGGCCTCGGACGGGCATGGTATCCGGTATGGAACGCCGGCTCCACCTACTCGATAGCGGCCGAGTGCGGCGCGGAGCTGACCATGATGGAGAACCGTTTCGTGCCCGCTCGCTTCAAGGACGGCTACGGCCCGGTGGGCGCCTGGTTCCTGCTGTTCAAGGCCAAGTCCATGAATGCGTTCGGTGAGAATTATCAGGCCAAGAACGCCGAGGATCTAAAGACCTACGGCTACGACGCCTACACCAACGGCCCGAAGATGGGAACCTGCCTGCGCAACCACATGATGATGAAGGAGATGAAGGAAGGCCGCGGCCCGATCTTCATAGATACCCCTTCCGCGATGGCGCAACTGGCGGCAAGCATGACGCCGGAGGAGATCAAGCATCTCGAGGCCGAGGCCTGGGAAGACTTCCTCGACATGACCATCGCCCAGTGCGGTGTCTGGGCGGGCGAGAACATCGAGCCGGACAAGGAGATGTCCGAATTGATGCCGACCGAACCCTACCTGCTGGGCTCGCATGCCGGCTGCGCCGGAATCTGGGCGTCCGGTCCCGAGGACATCCCGGGAACCCCCGACCATTACCACTGGGGTTACAACCGGATGACCACCGTGTCCGGCCTGTTCACCGCTGGAGACGGCGTGGGCGCTTCCGGGCACAAGTTTTCCAGCGGTTCGCATTCCGAGGGACGGATCGCGGCCAAGGCGATGGTGCAGTACGTGCTCGACCATCCGGGCCTCAAGCCCGAGCTGGGGCGTTCGGTGGAGGATATCGTGGAGGAGATCTACCGCCCGGTGCGCAACTTCCTCGAGCACAAGGACTACACCACGGCGATCGACGTCAACCCGCACTACATCACGCCGAAAATGTTCCAGCTCCGTCTGCAGAAAGTCATGGACGAGTACGTGGCCGGCGTCTCGACCCTGTACCAGACCAACAAGGTGATGCTGGAAATGGCCGAGAAGAAACTGGAAATGCTGCGCGAGGACTCGCTGAAGATGCGTGCGAAGGACCTGCATGAACTTCTGCGGGCGTGGGAGAACTACCACCGCCTGATCACGGCGTTCGCGCACATGAAGCACATCAAGTTCCGCGAGGAGACCCGCTATCCGGGTTACTACTACCGGGCGGACCACATGGACATCGACGACGAGAACTGGAAGTGTTTTGTCAACTCGAAGTTCGACCGACTCACCGGGAAATGGACTCTGCGGAAAGTCCCGTACGTGCAGTTGATTGAGGTGTCCGAAGACGAGCCAGCCGGAATGTCCCGTCCCGGCAGCGCCTGCTGATGCTTGAGCAACAGTCGAAGGGAAGGGGCCCCGGCTTTCTTCCCCTGCCTCTTTAAGCGACAATCTTCCCCATGGACATGCGGCAGAACATCGTCGACAAGCTGCAGGCGCAGCTGGCGCCGGCCTACCTCGACGTGCAGGATGAGAGCCACATGCACAACGTCCCGCCCGGAGCGCAGTCGCATTTCAAGGTGACGGTGGCGGCGGCGGAGTTTGCCGGGCAATCGCTGGTGAACCGCCACCGGCGGGTGAACCGGATCCTGGCCGAAGAGCTGGCCGGGCAGGTGCATGCGCTGGCCCTGCACACCCTGAGCGAGGAGGAGTGGCAAGCCGACCCGGACGTGCCGGACAGCCCGCCGTGCCGTGGCGGCTCGAAGGTTCAGCCCAAGGTGCCGGCCTGACGGAACCCGCTGACCGGCTCCAGGATCTCGATCTCGCAGACCGCACCCGGTTCCAGGGCGAACCAGTCGCCGCCGCGCAGTTCAATGGGAGCCTGGCCTTCCGCGTGAATCCGCAGGCGGCCGTCGAACAGGACATATTCCTCGAACGTGACCGCCTTGCGCGTGGTCCGGCCGATCGGAGCACTCCATTCCGGCCAGTCCTCCACCGCCCAGACTTCGAGTTTGCCGGGGGGCACTCGCTGTTCGTATCGAATCATGGCCGACCGATCGGGACGCTACTGGCCGAGCCTGGCAGGGTTTCGCGGCGGTTCCGGCGGATGAGCCTTGAGGTCTGCCAGCAACTCGACCGCCAGTTTATGGGTGATGCGGCCGTAGGCGTCCTTCGACGGTATCTCGACGGCACGGGTGAGCAGGTCGTACGCCTGCTGGTAGTTCGGGTCCCGATTCAGCAACAGGAGCCCATGCGCGTACCGGTAAAGCGTGGGGATGTCGTGGGGTGCAAGTTCGAAGGCTCGTTCGAAATGGGCAAGCGCCTCCTTTTCGTTGGCTCCGTAGAGGATGCCCGCTATGACTCCTCCGCCGTGGCGGGCTTCCGCATGCCAGGAACCCAGACTGAAGTGGGCGGCCGCCATGTCCGGTTTTAGCCGGAGTGCTTCTTCAAGCGCCTCGTGCACTTTTTCCGGATACCTCTTGTCAAATGCTTCTGAAATATCAACAGTTTGTGTGTATCTTCCGAGAGCATGTGCGAACTGTAGGTGGGCCTGCGGATTTCTCGGATCCAATCGGACCGCCTCCTCTGCCAGTTGCGTCGCCCGTTCGAACAGGGACTGTTTCTGCTCGTCCTTTGCAAAGTGGTAGCCGTGGATCGCCAGGGATCGAGCCGCGAGGGCATAACCTTCGGAGGTTTCGAGGGATTCGGCGAGTTCGGCCGCCTCGACGAACCGGCCTTCGTCAAGAGCGGCACGTGCCGCTTCGATGGATTGCGCCCCGGCAGCACCGGCCAGCAGAATCGCGCACGCAGCGGTCAGGCAGGACAGGATAGAAGCCTTGATCATCGGATGTTCTCGCTCTGGGAGGAGGCTTCGGATTCGCCGCCGAGCGCCTGTCTCATTTGGGTCTCGGTCACGGGTAATTCCAGAGTGGCGCGAAAAGCGTATCGCTCCCTGATTCTACCGAACTGTACCCGGTGTTCGGGCTCCATGATGACCAGGGTCTGGATTTCAGGGTTTCTCTGGACCAACGCGATCATTGACTCCAGGCTGCTGGTGCGGTCGCGGAAGTCGGACTGGAAATTGAATTCGCAGACAATGACGTCGGGAGGTTGCCGCTTGATACTGATCAGCGCCTTGCGCATGGAAGTGCAGATCTCGACCGAGAATCCCAGTTCCCGGTACAGCGGCGTGAAATCAGGATAGCCGCCCAGCTCGATGATGGCGAGCAGGCGGCGTGCGCTCATGCACTGTTCTCGGCTTGGGCTCCGGCTCCCGGATGGGGCGCGATGGTTCCGGTATGCACCCGACCGTTGCCGGGCCCGTGTTCAAGGTACAGTTCAAGGTTCGCCTGGATGACGTCGAAGGCGATGCTGTCCCAGGGAATGTCTTCCGGCGCAACCAGTTCGGTTTTGGAGGATTCCGATCCGGGCGCGGCCTTGCCGCCGACCAGAGTCCCGCAGTACATTGCGTAGATCTGCGAAATATGCGGAAGGCTGTACATGGAGAACAGCTGGATGTCCGCGATTTCCGCATTGGCTTCTTCCATGCACTCACGGCGGGCGCATTCCTCAACGGTTTCGTGGTTCTCCATGAAGCCGGCGGGGAGCGTCCACAGCCCGAGCTTGGGCTTGATAGCGCGCTTGCACAGCAGGATCTCGCCCTCCCACTCCAAGATGGCGCCCGCGACCATCAGGGGATTCTGGTAAATGATGTAGCCGCAGCGTCCGCACAGGTTGCGGCGCTTGGTGTCGCCGGGCGGAATCCGGTATTCGAGGCTGCCGGCACCGCACTGCGGACAGTAGAGGGGTTTGGCGTACATAAAGTCTCCGAGTTACGTGTTGCCAGTGGCGATGGGACGTTCAGGGTCCCGAATCCATTCGCTCCAGGAGCCGACGTACAGCCGCCCCGGCTCCAGTCCTGCGTACGCCATGGCCAACAGGTTATGGCAGGCGGTCACGCCGGAGCCGCAGGAATGACAGACCGGGCGTGCATCCCCGGCGAGCGCCGCGAACCGCTGACGCAAGGTCTCGGGGGACTTGAAGCACCCGTTTTCATCGAGGTTTTCCTGGAAGGGCATGTTTTGGGATCCGGGAATGTGCCCGCCCACGGCATCAAGCGGTTCCTGTTGCCCGGAAAAACGCTCCGGGGCACGTGCGTCGATGAGTTGGACCTGAGCCTGGCTCAAGGCCTCCACCACGGCTTCGGTGGTCAGCCACAGATCGTCCTGTGCCGAGGCGGCGTAACGGGCTTCCGACGCCGGCGGAGTGTCGCCCGACACCGGGCGGCCTTCGCGCATCCACTTGGGCCAGCCGCCATTGAGCAGGGCGGCGGCGGGGTGCCCAGCCCAGCGCAGCAGCCACCACATTCGCCCGGCGATCGCGCCGCCCGCGTCGTCGTAGACCACGACCTGCGAATCCGCCTGGATGCCCAGGGCTCCGAGCCGGGCCGCGAATGCTTCAATGGCGGGCAATGGGTGTCGGCCGCTGTTTTCGTCTGGGGGGGAAGCCATGTCGTCATCCAGATGGGCATAGCGCGCCCCGGGAATGTGGCTTTCCTGCCAGGCTTCCTGTCCGGCTTCCGGGTGTTTGAGGTTGAAACGGCAATCCAGCACGACGAGGCCGGGCGTCCCCAGCAGTTCCGCCAACCGCTCCGTCTCAATCAGAGTGGAATACATGTGTTCGTCTCTCGCGACACCCAAAAGATCTATGCGTAGAAATCAAAGGGCAATGAATTGCGGCAATTATAGCGACTGTTCCTTTCAGCTATGCAAAAGCGATGAAGATCGCTCTCACCGGAGCCGGAAGCCTTTCTACAGTGCGGGCTGGATCCTCCGGGTCCAGCGCTTCCTGCAGCGAATGGAATGGCATCCAGTCGGTGGTGCGTTGTTCTTCGAGCGTGGTGGCGGTACGGTCCACGCAGCGCGGGGATCGGAAGCCGGCTTCGTCCAGCAGGTGGAGGATGCGGTCGGGATGCAGCAGCGTCCAGACGTTGCGCATGTTGGCGTAGCGCCCGTCGATGGGGAGCATGCCGGACGCCGGGGCCTCCTCGCTGATGAGCGTCTCGAGCACCAGTTCGCCGCCTGGCTCCAGATACCGGCGGAGCCGTTGCAGGTGTTCCCGGGGGTCTCGCCGATGGTGCAGCACGCCCATCGAGAAAATGCTGTCGAATGTACTTTCGGGCAGGTCTTCGAATTGGGCCGGAATCATCCAGGCTGGAAGATCGGGCGGAAGAAAGCGTGTCAATGCGGCGAACTGCCAGTTCGCGAGCCAGTTCGAATCTACACCGAGGGCGAGATGGGCTCCCAGCCCGGCCATGCGCAGCAGGTAGTAGCCGTTGCCGCTCCCCACGTCCAGGATCCGGCGCCCCCGCAGATCGGAGACATGCGGGAGGACGCGATTCCATTTCATGAAACTCTGCCATTCGGCGTCGATGGAGACGCCGAACGCCGAAAAGGGACCCTTGCGCCAAGGCGCGAGTTTTCGAAGCCCGGAGGCCAGGCATGTTCGCTGTTCGGTATCCATCTCTTCCAGCGTGCCGATTTCCGGCTGGTCGGTGTTCAATTCGACATGCCGGGCCGTATGCAGGGGCAGGGCGCGAACGGTTTCCTGCCAGCGCGGAAAATCTCCGTGCTCCGGGCACGCCCATCGTCGCGCGGCGACCCCGAGCCATTCCTCCAGATCGCACGAGCGCAGGAGTGCGGTCAGGCTGCTTTCGCGTTCCGGCGAATGGCCAGCATGGAGGTGAAGTGAAGGCATTGAAACCACACGGTGACGGAATCGAATCCGGCTGTTGCCAAGCGTTCGCGGTGGGTGGGCAGGGAATCGCGCACCAGCACCTGCTCCAGAGCGGTGCGCTTCTGGCTGATCTCCAACTCGCTGTAGCCCTGGGCGCGCTTGAAGTTCTCGTACCGCTTCTGTACGAGGATTTCCGCCGCTTTATCGAAGCGGATCTTTTCGGTCAAGATCAACGCCCCGCCCGGGCGCAAGGCCCCGGCGATCCGCTGCAACAGCGGCAGACGGTCTCCCGGCGGCAGGAACTGCAGGGTCAGGTTGAGGACGACCACATCGGCCGCATCCAGCGCCACCTCCCGGATGTCTGCGCAGCGGTACTGCACGGAAGAGTCGGGAAAACGGGGGCAGCGCGCGATCATGTCGGGCGACGAGTCGATGGCCAGGACCGGGTGTTCTGGGCCCATCCGTGCGCTCAGGGCGCGTGCCGCCGTGCCCAGGGAGCAGCCCAGGTCGTAGCAGGTCGCACCTGCCTGTGCGTATTTTCCGCCCAGCACGGCGATGCCGTGGATCAGGCTGGCGTAGCCCGGCACCGAGCGTTCGATCATGTCCTGGAAGACGACGGCGACTTCCGCGTCGAAGCGGAATCGCCCTGCGCCGCGGGGCGTGGCGTACAGCAAATCGGGAGCGCGCCTTGGGGATTCCCGTTCAGGCTCCCTTGAAGCGGGTGCCCGGCTCGAAGTCAAAGATTCTTTCCAGATCCCGTTCGCGGATCAGGTCGTGACCGCCTGTTGCCCACTTGCGCAGAAGTTCTCAGGCTTTCTCCGGTGTCATACGGAGAAGGCGGGCAACTTGCGCGGCACCGCGATTTTTTTCAGGACCGCGTATTTCGGCAGTCCGTCCTTGAACGGGGGCGGAGCCTCACCCCGCACCAGCGGCGCCAGGTAAGTCCGGCAGCGCCCGGTGATGCGGAAGCCGTCCCGGCTGATGTAACTGCGCGGCATCATCCGCTCGCGGTTGGCCACCCGGGAAAGGGCGACCTGCCCGATCTTCCAGCGGTACGGACGGTCGGAAGTGCGCACGATGGTTGGCATGATGGCAGTGTGCCCGGCCAGGGCGAACCGGACGGCAGCGCGCCCGACTGCATAGGCCTGGTTCAGATCGGTCTTCGATGCGATGTGGCGGGCCGAGCGCTGCAGGTAGTCGGCTACCGCCCAGTGGTACTTGTAGCCTAACTCCTGTTTGACCATCTGCGCGAGAATCACGGCATTCCCGCCGAGTTGCGCGTGACCGAACACGTCCCGGGTGCCGGTTTCGGCCAGGAACTTCCCATCCTTGGTGCGCACGCCTTCGGAGGCGACGATGGTGCAGTACCCGAAACGCTTCACGCAGTCGTCGACCCGGGCCAGGAAGGCCTTGGGATCGAACGGAATTTCCGGGAAAAGAATCAGGTGCGGGGGCTCGGAAGGCTGTCGCGAAGCCAGTCCGCCGGATGCGGCGATCCAGCCCGCGTGGCGCCCCATTACCTCCAGGATGAACACCTTGGTCGAGGTGGCCGCCATGCAGGCGACGTCCAGTCCTGCTTCGCGGATCGAGGTGGCGACGTACTTTGCGACCGACCCGAAGCCGGGGCAGTTGTCGGTGACCGGCAGGTCGTTGTCGACGGTCTTCGGGATGCCGATGCACCGGATCGGGTAGTCGAGCCGGCTGGCGAGCTGGGAGACCTTCCAGGCGGTATCCTGCGAGTCGCCGCCGCCGTTGTAGAAGAAATAACCGATGTCGTGCACGCTGAACACCTCGATCAGGCGCTCGTATTGGGCCCGGTTCTCTTCCAGGCCCTTGAGCTTGTAGCGGCAGGTGCCGAACGCGGCGCCGGGGGTATGGCGCAGGGCGGCGATGGCGCGGGCGGTTTCGCGGTTGGTGTCGATCAGGTCCTCGGTCAGCGCCCCGAGGATGCCGTTGCGCCCGGCGTAGACCCGGCCGATCCGCGAACGGTTCGCCCGGGCCGTCTCGATCACGCCGCAGGCCGAGGCGTTGATGACGGACGTCGGCCCTCCGGACTGGGCGTAAAAGGCGTTACGGCGGGTCGTCATGGCGTCACTGAATCAAGGCTGCGGCCGGACATATTCCGCCAGTTCGGCGTAATCGGTCACGTCCGGGCTCATTTGCTGCGGGCTATTATAAATAGCAGGCAACGGTGACGGTTTGCGTCCGCAGATTAGCGGGACGCACTACAACTGACGCAGTTCGTCCGACACGGCCATCGGCGACGGGTAGAACATGACGATCCAGTAGGAGGAGATGATGAACGTGAACAGGGTGGTGGTCTGGATGACGTAGGAGGCGTTCTCACTGATGACGCTGCCGGACAGCGCCAGCACCGCGATCAGCAGCGAGAACTCGCTGACGTTCGCCAGGCGCACGCCGACCTCGTGGGCGCGCCCCGGCTTCTCTCCCGCCCGGCGCAGCAGGATGCGGAACAGCCAGGGCTTGGAGGCGATCACGAAGGCGGTCAGCAGCACTGCCGGAACCAGCACGTCCATCAGGACGTGCCAGTTGTATCCGGCGCCGATGGCGAAGAAGAAGATCACCAGGAAGAAGTCGCGCAGGGGTTTGAGCACCTCGGCCACGAATTTCGCGATCGGGCTCGAAGCCACCGCGACTCCGGCGATAAATGCTCCGGTCTCCGCCGACAGGCCAAGCACGGCGGCAAGTTCCGCCACGCCCAGGCACCAGCCGATGACCAGCAGGAAGATGTATTCCTGGATCTGGTCGAAACGGGCGAATAGTGGGGTGAGCACGTAGCGCTGGAATAGGAGTGCGAACCCGGCGAGCAAGGGCAGGCTCAGCAACACGAGGAGGATCTCCATGGTGCCGGAGGTGGCAGCACCTCCCGCTCCCGCGGATTGCAGTTCGATCAGAATCAGGATGATGATGGCGAGCAGATCCTGCAGCAGCAGGATGCTGATCATCAATTCGCCCGTGATCTGGTGATGCAGGACGGTGGTCGGAAGCAACTTCAGGCCGATGATGGTGCTGGAGAACATCATGGCGGCGCCGATGAAGGCCGCATCGAGCAGTGAATAGCCGAGCGCGTAACAGATCGCGCCGCCGCCCACCGCGAAGAATCCGGAGGTGATGCCGGTGATGACGGCGGTCTTGCGGAACAGGTGCAGCAGCTTCTGCGGTTCCAGGTTGAGACCCAGCAGGAACAGCAGGAACATGATGCCGATGTGCGACACGTTCTCGACCATCTGCGTGTCCGCCACCAGTCCGGCGCCGAACGGCCCGACGATCAGGCCCAGCAAGATATATGCGACCAGCATCGTCTGGCGCGCAAACAGGGAAAGGGTGGCCAGAACGGCCGCGCCCGTGAAGATCAGGAAGATGGTGAAGACGACGTCGGTAGTCAAGGACTTTCTATCCTGCCGGGGGGCGAGCGCATTTTAGCAGTAGGGGGCGGTGAAGGAGGGTCGGCGGGGTATGATTGCTTACGGGACAAGAAGACCTTGCATGGCTTGTCGACAATGATGCGGCCGAAACGGAAGCTCTACTCCGGAAAAAACTACAGGCGGGCCTGCTCGGTGGAGGAACTGCGGGAGGTTGCGTACCGGCGTACGCCGTACTTCGCGATGGAGTACGTCGAGGGGGGCGCGGAGGACGAGATCTCCCTCGCGCGCAACCGGGAAATCTTGCGCTCCATCCGCTTCGTGCCGAATGTACTGGTCGATACCGCCGACCGCCATCAGCGGGTCAACCTGTTCGGGAGAGAATCCGATTCCCCCCTCGTCATCTCCCCCACCGGGCTCAACGGCATGTTGTGCCGTGATGCGGACGTGGCCCTGGCGCGGGCGGCGGAGAAGCACGGGATCCCGTTCTGTCTGGGGACGCTTTCGACCACCCGCCTGGAGCGGGTCGCGGAAGGGGCTTCCGGGCGCTTGTGGATGCAGTTGTACGCCATGACCCGGCGCGACATCACGCGGGACATCCTGAGCCGCGCGGAAGAGGCGGGTTACGAGACGCTGGTGTTCACCGTGGACTCCAACGTCTTCGGGAACCGGGAGTGGGACCGCCGTAGCTACCGCGCGCCGGCGAAACTGACTCTGCGCAACATGCTGGACGTCGCGCGGCATCCCCGTTGGGTGTGGGATGTCCTCGTCCCGCATGGCATCCCCCGTTTCGAGAACATCGCCGAGTTCATGCCGCCGGAAGCGCAGAGTGCGGATGCGGGAGTGGCGATCGTGACGAAACTGTTCGCGCCCGACATTACCTGGAAGGACGTGGAATGGCTGCGCGAGAAATGGCCACGGAATCTCATCGTCAAGGGCATCCTGTCTCCTGCGGACGCGATCCGCGCCGTCGAGGCGGGCTGCGACGGCCTCGTCGTCAGCAACCACGGTGGAAGACAGTTGGACAGCAGCATCTCGTCGATCGAGGTGCTTCCCGGCATCGCGGCGGCGGTGGGCGAAAAGATGACGATCCTCGTGGACAGTGGCTTCCGGCGCGGCACGGACGTCGTGAAGGCACTGGCGCTGGGCGCGGATGCGGTCATGGTCGGACGCGCCACGCTGTTCGGCTTGGCGGCCGGCGGCGAGGCCGGGGCCGGTTACGCGCTTTCGATCCTGGCCGGGGAGGTTGATCGCACGCTGGGCCAGTTGGGATGCGGCTCGGTCTCCGAACTCGGTCCCCACCTTCTGAGGTGCCCGTTCGATGTGTGAGGGGCGGAATGCACGTTGACCTCGAAAGCGGGCGTCTGCACGGGGCGCGGCAGGCGGACTCGCCGAACCGCGACGCCCGGCCACAGGGTTGCGGCCTGGATCTGGTGGTGATCCACGGCATCAGTCTTCCGCCGGGGAAATTCGGCTCGGACGGCATCGAGCGCCTGTTCACAAACACGCTGGACCCGAACGCCCACCCGTATTTTCAGCAGCTCGAGGGGCTGCGCGTGTCGGCGCACCTGCTGATTCGCCGCGATGGGGAGGTGGTGCAGTTCGTGCCGTTCCACGAACGCGCCTGGCATGCCGGGGAGTCCTGCTTCGAAGGACGGGAGCGATGCAACGACTTTTCGATCGGAATCGAGCTGGAAGGCACCGATGACCAGCCCTATGAAGCGGTTCAGGTCGAGCGGCTGGCCGGAATAGTCCGGGCCTTATTTGTGGCGTACCCCGGACTGAGCCCGGCGCGGGTGGTCGGGCACAGCGACATCGCGCCGGGGCGCAAGACCGATCCGGGACCGCACTTCGACTGGGAGGGCTTCCGGCAGTCGCTGGCGGAGCCGCCAGGCTAGCCGGTTCGCGGTTTCAGCTGCAGCGAGACGGAATTGATGCAGTAGCGCAGGCCGCCGGGCGCCGGGCCGTCCGGGAAGACATGGCCCAGGTGCGCGTCGCAATGCGCGCACAGGACCTCGGTGCGAATCATGCCGTGGCTGGAGTCGGCTTTCTCTTCCAAACATTGCGTATCGACGGGCCGGGTGAAGCTCGGCCAGCCCGTTCCGGAATCGAACTTGTCTTGCGCGTCGAACAGGGGTTCCCCGCAGCAGGTGCAGAGATACACGCCGTCTTCCTTGCAGTTCCAGTAATCTCCCTGGAAGGGAGGTTCGGTGCCCTTGCGGCGGCACACGGCGAACTGCTTGGTGTTCAGTTTCGCCCGCCACTCGGCCTCGCTGCGCTGCAGTTTTCCCATTCAGACACTATACCGGATGGAAGCGGTTGCGAGTACTGGATGCTCCCTGTCTTGCGGTACAATGTCGCGTGTCCCGACCTACGCACTGAGAGAGGAGAATACTATGAGTGGATGGGCCTGGATGGCGATCGGCGCCACCGTCCTTGCCGTGGTGATCATGCAGATCGCCATGCGCATCAAGTAACCCGGCTGAAATTCAGTCGCCTCCCGAAAGGACGTGGCCACACGTCCTTTCCAACATGAGTCCTGCGAAACCCCTGGGGCTGTCATGCCTTTGAACACTTCTCTTTTCCAGCAACGCCTCGAAGCATGGCGCGAATCACCCGATCGCGAGGTTTTCCGCGACATTCAGATCGGGCTTGAGCGGGAGGCCCTGCGCGTGGATGCGGAGGCAGGCCTGAGCCGGAAACCTCATCCCGAAGCCCTGGGATCGCCGCTGGCTCACCCCTATATCACGACGGATTACTCGGAGGTGATGATCGAGCTGGTCACGCCGCCTGACATCCTGGGGGCGTCCTATGCGTTCCTGTCCGACCTGCACCGCTACGTCTACGACCATCTGGGTGCCGAGCGGCTGTGGTGCGGGAGCATGCCCTGCGTGATCGCCGGAGATCCGGACATCCCGCTGGCGTACTACGGGGAGTCCAACCCGGGCCGCATGAAGACCATCTACCGGCGTGGCCTCGGTCACCGGTACACCCGCTCGATGCAGGTGATTTCGGGCGTGCACTTCAACTGCTCGATGCCGGAGGAGTTCTGGCGGCAGGAATTCGGCGGGCAACCGGACCCGGACGGGATCTCCGAGCGCTATTTCGACGCCCTGCGCAACCTGCTGCGGTTCGGCTGGCTCATCGCGTACCTGTTCGGCGCCTCGCCCGCGATCTGTCGGTCCTTCGTCCTCCAGAAGCATGAAAGCCTCGAAATGTTCACCCCGGGCACCTATTACGGCCCCTATGCGACCTCGCTGCGCCAAGGCAGCATCGGCTACCAGAACAGCCAGGAGGCCAGCACCGGTGTTCATGCCGACTACAACAGTCGGGCGGGCTACATCGAATGCCTGCGGGAAGCCACCGCCACGCCTTGCCCCCAGTACCAGGACATCGGCGTCCGGCACGACGGGGAATACCGGCAACTGAATGCCAACCAGCTGCAGATCGAAAACGAGTACTACAGCCCGGTTCGCCCCAAGTGCGTGCCGCAGGGCAATGAGAAGCCGACGCGCGGCCTGCGGCAGAGAGGCGTGGAATACCTCGAGTTGCGGTCGCTGGACATCGATCCGTTCGATCCCTGCGGCATCGAACCGGCCACAATGCATTTCCTGACCGCCCTGGTGGTGTATTGTTTGCTGGACGACAGTCCCGAGATGTCTATGCTGGAGCAGGCCGAAGCCGACCACAACATGCAGCAGGTCGCGCACCGCGGGCGGGATCCGGAGGCAACCCTGCGGCGCGGGGAAGAGATCTCCCTGCGGGGCTGGGCGGACGAGTTGCTGGCGGACATCCGGCCGGTCTGCGACCTTCTGGACGGAGCTTATGGACAGACGGCGTTCCGGCAGGCTTGGGAGGTGCAGGAAGCCAAGGTGCGGGATCCGAGGCAGACGCCGTCGGGGCGCATGGTGGTCGAGATGCGCGAATCCGGGGACGCCTACGTGGAGTGGGTGCTGCAGCGCTCGCGGGAATATCAGGAGTTCTTCAGGGCCCGGCCGCCCGACCTGGAACTGCGCGCCCGCTTCGACCGGGTCGCCGAGCAGTCCCGGTTGCGGCAGCAGGCCATCGAGGAAGAAGAGCGGGAGTCGCCCGTCTCCTTCGAAGACTACCTGGCAGCCTACGAGGCCCAGGCATGAGCTACCGCATCCTGGATCCACGGAACCTGCGGATCAACCAGGTCGATCTGGCCGCGCGGCAGGTCGTGCTGCATTTCCAAGAGGCGAACATAGAGAAAATAATGGACAATGCGGACCAGCGAACCCTGTGGACACAAGCCGGATTCATCGAAGTGTGGACCCCGAGACTCTCGGCTGATCTGCCGATTCCGCCATTCCTGATCGCGCATGCGGAAGTGGAGGACGGTCTGTACACCCAGCGCAACATGATGCGTATTCCGCTGGACGTGTCGGGCGAGATCGTGCTGTCCTTGTGGCTTGAGGGGCAGGACGAGCCGCTGCGCCTGGAAGGCTCCCGGATGCGCCTGCACCTGGAAGGCAATCCCAGCTACGTGCGGCACGTGGACTAGGAGCAGCCGTGCAGTTTCTCAGTTGTTTGTTCGCTCTGTTCTGGGGGGCGTTCTGCATGATGGTCGGCGGCTGGCTGTTCGGTGGCTGGGGCATCATCCTGGGCGCGGCGGTCGCCGTGTTCACGATGGGCAGGACGACCCAGGGCATGTTCGGACAGCCCGGTACGAGCGGCATGTGGGACGACAACGACGAATTAATCCAGAGACGGCAGGTCTTCTCGCGCATCGTGTTCCTGATGAGCGGACACATTGCCCAGGCGGACGGCAGGGTGACGGAACAGGAGATCCGATGCGCCGAGGAGGTCATGGAAGAGTTCGGCCTGAATCCGGAACAGCGCGGGCATGCCATGCACTACTTCAATCTCGGAACCCGGCCGGGCTTCGACTTGGGCGGCAGCCTGCAGGAACTGGTGCACGCCTGCCGGAGCGAGCCCTCGCTGATCGCGACTTTCGTCGAGATCCAGGTCGCGATGGCCTGTGCGGACGGAGAACTCTCCCCCTCGGAGGAGCAGATCCTCCACGCCTGCTGCCAGACGCTGAAATTCCCCGAGGGCCGGATGCGGGCGATCATCGACCAGTACCTCGGGCATGCCCGGCGCGCTGGTCCGGCGCCGGATGCCGGAGGGAACCTGGACTGGGCCTACGGGGCGCTGGAGATCGAGCCCTCGGCTTCGATGGAGGAGGTGCAGCGCGCCTATGCCCGTAAGATGAAGGACTTCCATCCGGATAAGCTGGCATCCAAGGGGCTGCCGAAGGAATTCATGGAATTCGCCACGGAACGGACCAAGCAGTTCACCAAGGCGTACCAGACGATCAAGAAGGCGAAGAGGGCAGCAGGATGAGGCTGGTGACGATCGAATACGAAGGCCGGGTTGGGCTCGGCGTGCAGCAGGAAGACCTGGTCTTCCTGCCGGCCTTGCACGACGCGTCGCTGCCGGCGTCCATGTTGGACTTGATCGAGGGCGGTGAGGCGGCACTTCAGGCCGTGCACGCGGCGTTCGAATCCGCGCCGGTGGAGACGTTCGTCCCGGCCGACTGGACCGAATTGCTGGCGCCGATCCCGCGCCCGCGGCAGAACATCATGTGCATGGGTCTCAACTATGCGGACCACGTCGAGGAGGCTTCCGCTTCGCTCGGGCGTGACCCGAACCTGCCGAAGTATCCGATTGTGTTCACCAAGGCGGCCAACAGTGTCAACGACCCGTTCGGGGAGATTCCCTATGATTCCGAGGTGTCGGACAAGCTGGACTGGGAGGTCGAGCTGGGCGTGATCATCGGGCGTGCCGGGCGCGGCATCCCGGAGGAGGAAGCCTACGACCATGTGTTCGGCTACACCGTGATCAACGACGTCTCGGCGCGCGAGCTGCAGCGCCGGCACAAGCAGTTCTTCATCGGCAAGAGCCTCAGCGGTTTCTGCCCGATGGGCCCGTGCATCGTGACGGCCGACGAGATCGAAGACCCGCACGACCTAGAGTTGTGGTGCCGGGTCAACGGCGTGGAGAAGCAGCACTCCAATACTCGCTACCAGATTTTCAGCGTTGCGCAACAGATCGCGGCCCTGTCGCGCGGCATGTGGCTTGAGCCGGGAGACATCCTGGCGACCGGCACGCCGAGCGGTGTCGGCTTCGCGCGCACGCCGCCGGAATACCTGCGGCCCGGCGACGTGGTGGAATGCGAGGTGGAGCGGATCGGCGCGATCCGCAACCGGGTGGTGGGGCGGTAGAACCGCAGCGAACTACCAGTAGCTTTCGGTCGTGATCTGTCCCGGCGTGCTGCGCCGGTTCCGGGCCATTCCCATCGTCTTCAGCAGGGCCGAAGTGTCCTGGACCATCTGCGGGTTGCCGCACAGCATGACCTGGGCACGCGCAGGGTCGAAATCCATGCCGGCGCGCTCCGCCAGCCTCCCGTCCTCGATCGCGGCGGGAATGCGCCCGTGCAGGGCATCGGGGTCGTCCTCCCGGCTGACGAAGGGAACATAGACGAACTGGTCCGGATGCCGGCTCAGGCGTTTCTGGATGGTGCTCTGGTAGGTGAGTTCGCGGGTATAGCGCACGGCATGCACCAGCGCGATCTTGCGGTAGCGAGCCCAGGGGGCGGGCGTGCCGAGGATGGACAGGTAGGGGCCGAGGCCGGTCCCGGTGGCCAGCAGCCACAGGTATTCGCTCCCCGGGACTTCGTCCAGCACGAAGAACCCGACACCCTGCGAGGAGACCCAGATCCGGTCGCCGGCTGCCAGGGACTCCAGGCGCGAGGACAGCGGACCTTCCGGCACGATGATGGAATAGAACTCGAGGTTTTCGGCATCCGGGGGATTGACGAAAGAATAAGGGCGGGCGATCCGTTCGCCGTCGATGTCGAGCGCAAGACGGCCGAACTGCCCGGCCGTGAACCGGACCTCCGGCGCCTTGATGTGCAGGGAATAAAGCTGGTCGGTCCAGTGCTGGTTCTCGACGACGGTGCCTTCAAGCCACTCGGTTGCCATGCCTGCCCCCGAATCAGCAGCAGAGCAGCACGCTGTCCCCGTCCACGCGGATCGGGTAGGTGCGCAAAGGTTCTTCGGCCGGCTCCTCGATGGGGTGTCCCGTACGGACGTTGAAGCGGCTGCCGTGCAGGGTGCACTTGATCAACTCCCCGTCCAGGCAGCCGAGCGACAGGGAGGAATCCTCGTGGGTGCAGGTGTCGTCGCAGGCGTAGATGGTCCCGCCGACATTGGCCAGCAGGATGTAGCGCTGCTGATGCTGGATTCGGAGGGTCTGTCCTGCCGGGATTTCCGATACGGTGGCGACTTGTACGAAGGAATTTGGCATAATCTGCTCGTTTAACCCTGTAATTATAACTTTTCGCCAGGGCGGAGAAGCGCACCATGGACTATCTGGAACGGATTCGACAGGCCCGGGTCTACGAGGTGGCGGAGCGTACGCCCCTGCAACGGGCGCCGCAGTTGACGGAGCGGCTGGGCTGCGAGATCTGGCTCAAGCGCGAGGACCTGCAGCGCACGTTTTCGTTCAAGTTGCGCGGCGCCTACAACAAGATTGCCGGGCTGGACGAACAGCAACGCGCCCGCGGCGTGATCGCCGTCTCCGCCGGCAACCACGCCCAAGGGGTGGCGCTGGCGGCCTCCAAGCTGGACCTGGACGCCGTGATCGTGATGCCGCGCACCACGCCGCCGATCAAGGTCAATGCGGTACGCGCCCTGGGGGGCAACATCGTACTGGAAGGGGACGACTACGATGCGGCGAGCCGCTATGCCCTGCAGAAGGCCGAGGCCGAGCAGCGGATCTTCGTGCATCCGTACGACGACCCGGACGTGATTGCCGGTCAGGGAACCATTGCGGTCGAGATCTGCGAACAATGTGCGGCAATGCCGGATGCGGTATTCATCCCGGTTGGCGGAGGCGGATTGCTGGCTGGGATGGGAACCTGGCTGCGCCATGCGGCACCGGACACGCGCGTGGTCGGGGTGGAGCCGGAGGACGCGCCGTCCATGGCGCGGGCGCTGGAGTCCGATGAGCGCGTCTGCCTGAAGCAGGTCGGCCTGTTCGCGGACGGCGCGGCCGTGCGGCAGGTGGGCGAAGAAACGTTCCGGCTGGCACGGGAATGCGTGGACGAAATGATCCTGGTGAGCATCGATGAAATCTGTGCAGCAATCAAAGACATCTTCGAGGAAACCCGGGTCCTGGTGGAACCGGCCGGCGCGCTGTCGGTGGCCGGCATCAAGCGCTACGTGCAGACCCATGCGGTCCAGGGTCAGATGCTGGTCGGGGTCAACAGTGGCGCCAACATCAATTTCGACCGCCTGCGGCATGTCTCGGAGCGATCCGAACTCGGCGAGGGCCACGAGGGCATCTTCGCGGTGACCATCCCGGAGCAACCCGGCAGCTTCCGGAGGTTCTGCGAGGCGGTGGGCGACCACAGCATCAGCGAATTCAACTACCGCTATGCGGACTCCCAGGACGCCCAGATCTTCGTCGGCATCAAGTTCCGCAATGCGGAAGCCGAAAAGCCGGATTGGGTGGCGCACCTGCGCGAATGCGGTTATGGGGTGCAGGACCTCAGCGACAACGAGACGGCCAAGCTGCACCTGCGCTACCTGGTCGGCGGACATACCAGCAGCGACCGGCGTGAGATCCTGTACCGGTTCGAGTTTCCGGAACGGCCCGGGGCATTGCTGGATTTCCTGTCCAGCATGGGGCAGAACTGGAACATCAGCCTGTTCCACTACCGGAACCACGGCTCCGCTTACGGCAGGGTGCTGGTGGGCATGCAGGTACCAGAGGGCGAGATGAGTGAACTGCGGGCATTCCTCGAGACGCTGGGCTACCAGTACCATGAAGAGACGGCGAACGCGGCCTGCCAGGCTTTTCTAGGACGCATGGGGCGCGGTGCCTGAAGAGGCTGTCTGCAACGGTTCTCGGTGATGTTGAACCCGTCTGGGTGAAATTGCCGAACCGCCGAAGCGATTCGGCTCGTCCCGCTTATCTTTTCTTTTTTGCCGTCTTGAGCGGCGCGGCCTTCTTCTGGGCGATCTTCCGTTTAGCGATTCTTGCCGGCATCTGAGCTGAGTCTGCCGTTTTGTGTGAAATGGCGCGTGAGCACCGAGGAGAGTGTCCGCAAAAAGGGGAAGTGCGCTCCGCCTGCCGCGAACCAGGACGTGACCCTGAACCGAAAGTTCAAGTGGGTCCTTGGGAAATGCCACAGGCTTTCCGGACAAATATGCCGGTCGTGCACAAAGGCATTTACGCGTCGGGTCCCAGTCAGTTGGAATAGGTTCGGGGATATGCCTGGTGTAACAGGCGGAGGCAATGACTCAAAAAGGTTCATGGGGTTTCCTCCATCACGCCAGGTTCGCTTCCTCAACCCGGTCCAGCGTCTTCTGGACCCGCACCGACAGCGCATCGATGCGTTGCAGCAGGTCGTCCGGCATCCCTTGCGAGAGGTGTAGGCAGTCGTGGCTCAGGTTCAGTGCGGTGATGACCGCGATGCGGTCCATGCTGGCGTTGGTGTCGATGTCGTGGACTTTCTGCATCTGGGCCTGCAGATGCTTGATGGCCTTGTCAAGGGATTTGCGCTGGGCGGGAGAGCAGGCGACCTCGTAGGTCTTCTTGAAAAGACGGAAGCCGACCTGTTGGGGTGCCGCACTCATTGGATTCTGGTGTACGGCTTGAGCTGCGACAGCACCTGCTCGACGGCGCTGGAGGCTTGCCGGTTTTTTCGGCGCCAGTCGCGCTGCTGCTCCTGCATCTGATCGCAACGTTTGATGAGAACCTGATTGGCACTGACGAGACGTTCGCACAGCGTGGTCAGTGCATCGACCTGCTGCTCAAGCGCGGCGAGCGCGGCTTCGACTGATGGCTTCTTCAAGTCCACGTTAGGCACGTCTTACGTCGGTATTCATGAGTATAACAAAATTTTGGCGGGAGCCTTTTGCGAATTTGTGGAAACGCGACCACAGGGAAAACCGCATTGCAGCGGCTTCTAAGACTGGCCTGAATGTTCGAATGCGCCCCTGCCTCTCGTTCCGAGTCGGACCCTTTTCCTGAGGCTTATATACTTTAGTGCCGAAGGATCCTGTAAAGGAGCTTGAAAATGAGTAATATCCTGTGTCAAGAATGCGGGAAGAAACGTGACCTTATTGTGTTGAATGAGGGTTTTTTAGGCATGAGGACACGATACATCTGTAAGGAATGCAAGGATTCTGAAGACTCTTTCAAAGGCGGGTTTTGGTTGTTTGCGATTTTAGCATTTGTAATATACATGGTGTTTTTTAGATAATGACCGATAAGCCTGACTTCAAGCCAGTTTCACTAAACTTGTTTATGAAAGCGATCCACAAGGTATTGCTGTCGTGTCCGGCTGGTCATGTGGAGTACGAGAATCGGAAGCCGACTAAGCAGGAACTGTATATAGCCGCTATATATTCCCTACCTGATGGGTTAGCTACGCTGTAACAAATTTCTTTACTCACATTTTTACTTTTTTTCAATCACTTAATCCAAATTCCTGCAATCTGAATTAGAAAACCGAGTACCAACATAGACAAGCCAATCCTTGCATCACGCGTATGGAACAAGAAAAATTGTTTTAGTTGTTCATTTTCGTTCCATCTTGTGGCCGCCAAACCATCTGCTTCTTTCTTTGTAAGTTTAATGGCATGCCAGTACAACCACGAAGCACCGACTATGTCTACAATCAATCCAACTGTAATCAAGCAACTTCCTGTCACTTCCTAATTCCTCCTTCGGTCAAATCTGCCTATATAGTACCCTTCAGCACTAAAGCGATCAGTCCCCTTTTTCTCTTGTCGGGCGGCTCGAACGCCGCGCCCCCGAAGCCGGATTATCCCTGCAGTGCCGCCAATGCTTCCGCGTAGTTCGGCTCGTCTCCAATCTCGGGCACCAGTTCGGTGTATACGACCTTGTTGCTGCTGTCCAGCACCACCACCGCGCGCGCAGTGATTCCTGCCAGGGGACCTTCGGAGATCAGGACGCCGTAGTCGCGCGCGAAGTCTCGGTTGCGCATCATCGACAGGGTGACCAGGCGGTCGGCGCCTTGGTCGGTACAGAAACGGGTCATGGCGAAGGGCAGGTCCGAAGAGATCACCAGGACCACCGACTTGTCGTCGAGTTTTTGGACTTCCCGGTTGAACTGGATGGAAGACTTCGCGCAGACCGGGGTATCGAGGCTGGGCAGGATCGAGATCAACTTGCGTGCATCGCCGAACGTGCTGAGGGTGGCTTCGTTGAGGTCGCGGTCGACCAGCGTGAAATCCGGGGCGGCGCTGCCAATCTCCGGCAGGGTGCCTTCGAGATTGACTTCGCTGCCGTGCAGAGTGACGGTCACCATGAAATTCTCCTTCGGGACGTTGAGAGCGGACAGATTCTACCCGTTTTTGGCCTCATTGTAGAATGAGGCGCAAATTCACGCGGGACGAATCGGTTGAGCCGACACAGCCTTTTTACCTCCGAAGCGGTCTCCCGGGGACACCCGGACAAGGTGTGCGATCAAATCTCGGACGCGGTGCTGGACGAGGCACTGACACGGGATATCAACGCACGGGTGGCCGTGGAGACCCTGGTCAAGGATCAGCAGGTGATCTTGGCGGGCGAGCTGTCGCTGGCCCCGGACAAACGGTTTGAGAACGCGGACTACGACCGGATCGTCCGGTCCGTGATCGGGGACATCGGCTACACCGAAGGACTTGAGGTCGGGTTCGATTCGACCCAGTGCGAGATCACGACGCGCATCGGCGTGCAGTCTTCCGACATCGGGCAAGGCGTGGACGCCGAGGAACAGGGTGCGGGAGACCAGGGCATCATTTTCGGCTACGCCTGTGACGACACCGAGACCTGGATGCCAGCTCCGATCCATTATGCGCACGAACTGATGCGTCGGCACGAGGAAGTCTATAAGGGAGAAGGGAAAGACGTCTTGCGCCCGGACGCCAAAAGCCAGGTCACGTTCCGCTACGACGGGGACGGGCGCCCGGCAGAAGTCGACACGGTCGTGCTGTCCACCCAGCACAGCAAGAACTATTCGCTGCCGGAGAGGCAAAAGGAATTGCACGAATTCGTGCGCGAGCGGATCATCTACCCGGTGATCCCCATGGACCTGCGCGCGGAAGACCTCGAGGTGCTCATCAATCCCACCGGAAAGTTCGAGATCGGAGGCCCGGTCGGAGACTGCGGCGTCACCGGGCGCAAGATCATCGTCGACACTTACGGTGGCATGGCCCGCCATGGCGGCGGGGCGTTTTCGGGCAAGGATCCGTCCAAGGTGGACCGCTCGGCCGCTTACGCGGCGCGCTACGTGGCCCGCCACGTGGTCGGCGGTGGTTTCGCCCGACGCTGCGAGGTGCAGCTGGCGTATGCGATCGGATGGCCCCGGCCGGTGTCGATTCGGGTTGATACGTTCGGAACCGGGACAATTCCAGAAGAACGCCTGAATGAAGTGCTGGTGGCGGGCGAGGTTTTCAACCTGTCGCCCGGCGGAATCGTTAAAATGCTCGGGTTGCTGGACGAAACTCGCGGCTTTCGCTACCAGGACACGGCCAGGCATGGGCACTTCGGCTACCCGGACGGGGTGTTTCCGTGGGAAAATCTGGATCGGCTGGATCAACTGCGCAAAGCGCTGGGAGAATAACGTCATGACCGAGCCTGCCGCTCAAATCCGCCCGGACTACGAGGTCGCCGACCTGGGCCTGGCGGCTTGGGGTCACCGCGAGATCGCGATCGCCCGCACCGAGATGCCGGGGCTGGTCGCGCTGCACGAGAAGTACAAGGCCGAGCAGCCGCTGACGGGAGCCCGCATCGCGGGGTGCCTGCACATGACGATCCAGACGGCGGTGCTGGTCGAGACCCTCGTGGCGCTGGGCGCCGAGGTGCGCTGGTCGTCCTGCAACATCTACTCGACCCAGGATCATGCCGCGGCCGCGATCGCTGACCAGGGCGTTCCGGTGTTTGCCTGGAAGGGCGAGACCGAAGAGGAGTACCTGCGGTGCATCCGCCGCACTATCGAGGGCCCGGACGGCTGGCACCCGAACCTGCTGCTGGACGACGGCGGCGACCTGACGCGCGTGATGCATGACGAGTACCCGAACCTGCTCGAGGAGGTGCGCGGCATCTCCGAAGAGACGACCACGGGCGTCAACCGCCTGTACGCCATGTACCGCGAAGGGGAGCTGAAGGTGCCGGCGATCAACGTGAACGACTCGGTCACCAAGGCCAAGTTCGACAACACGTACGGTTGCCGTGAATCCCTGCTGGACGGCCTCAAGCGGGCGACCGACGTGATGATCGCGGGCAAGACCTGCGTGGTGGCCGGCTACGGCGGGGTCGGCAAGGGCTGCGCCCAGTCGCTGCGTGCGCAGGGCGCGGTCGTGTGGGTGACAGAAGTGGATCCGATCTGTGCGCTGCAGGCAGCGATGGAGGGTCTGCCGGTGGTGACCATGGAGGAGGCCGCGCCGAAGGCCGACATCTTCGTCACCGCGACGGGCTGCCAGCACGTGATCACCTTCGAGCACATGTGGCAGATGAAGAACGAGGCGATCGTCTGCAATATCGGACACTTCGACAACGAGATCGACATCGCCTCACTGGACGGCTACGTCTGGGAGGAAATCAAGCCGCAGGTCGATCACGTGACCTTCCCCGACGGCAAGCGCCTGATTGTGCTGGCCCGGGGGCGGCTGGTCAACCTCGGCTGCGCCACCGGGCATCCCAGCTTCGTCATGTCGTGTTCGTTCGCCAACCAGGTGCTGGCCCAGATCGAACTGTGGCAGCGGCCGGACGACTACGAACTCGGCGTGCACACCCTGCCGAAGGAGAAGGACGAGGAGGTCGCGCGCCTGCACTTGGACAAGCTCGGCGCCCGGCTGACCGGCCTGACGCGGGAGCAGGCGGAATACCTGGGCGTGGATGAGAACGGGCCCTACAAGCCGGAGCATTATCGCTACTGACGATGTACGCGGTCCCGGGTGCGGCTCGTGAGCGAGTTGCGCCGCGTGGCCGTCGTCATGGACCCGCCCGAGCGGATCCAGCCCGCCAAGGACTCGACCGTCGCCCTGATGCTGGCGGCGCAGGCGCGCGGCGCCGAACTCTACATGATGACTCCCTCCGACCTGTGCGGCGGCCCTACCGGAGTGGAGGCGCACGCCCGGAAGGTCCGCGTCACCGACCGCGCCGACTGGTGGCAGGCCGAGGAGGAGTCCAGGGTCGCGCTGGCGGAATTCGACGTCGTGCTGATGCGCAAGGACCCGCCCGTCGATATGGCGTACATCGCCGCCACCTGGCTGCTGGACCAGGTTCGCGCCGCGGGCGTGTGCGTGCTCAATGCCCCGGAGACGCTGCGCAACATGAACGAGAAACTCTCCATCGTGCAATTCGCCGACCTCGCGCCGCCGCTGCTGGTGAGCGCGCGCCGGGACGACCTGGAAGGGTTTCTCGCGGAGTACAATGAGATCGTCATCAAGCCACTCGACCGCATGGGAGGAGCTTTGGTGTACCGCTTGCGCCACGGGGACGCCGATGTGGCCGCCACCATCGAATCCGTCACGGACCAGGGCGCCCTGCCGGTGATGGCGCAGCGCTTTCTTCCCGAAGTCGTGGAAGGGGATCGCCGCCTGCTGCTGATCGACGGCGAACTGATCCCGGAGGTTGCGGTACGCATTCCCAAGGACGGTGAATTCCGCGCCAACCTCGCCCAGGGTGGAACCCTGCGGGTGGAGCCCGCCGACGACCGGGACCGCGAGATCGCGGAACGCTTGGGGGCACCCCTGCAGGAAGCCGGGGTCTGCTTCGCCGGGGCGGACGTGGTCGGGGGGTGGCTGACCGAGATCAATATCACGTCGCCGACCTGCATCCGCGAAGTGGAGGCGCACACCGGGCAGGCGGTGGCGATGCGCTTCTGGGACGCCGTGGCCGACCACTGGTTGGAGACCTGAGCCCATGCAGCCGCTGGTCCCCGCGATCCCCGACTCCGAGCGCCTGGCTTTTTGCCTGTTTCTGGCGCTGGCTTTCCACGGCATGGGCATCCTGGGTGTGGTGTTTTCGTCCTCGCCGCCGCTGGCGGCGCCGGACTTCGAGGTGTTCTGGACGGGAGGTACGGGTTGGCCGGGTTCGGTGGCAGAGGCCGGAGAAGGGCCGCCGTGGCCTTCTTCTCCACAGCCTGCCCCGGCTTCGGCGAGGGGCTTGGATGGAAGGGTGCCGGAAGCGTATACTCTGGAACAGGAATATGTGCGCCAGTGGGTGGCGCGCACCGAGCAATTGGGCAATGACATGGCACAGGAACTCAATGGAGAAGTGATCGTGCATGTGATGATGGATGCGCAAGGCGGAGTCCGACAGATCAAGGTCGAACCGGGGCCGGAACCTCTAGCCGACGCCGTCCACAGGATTGTGATGCGATCGCAGCCGCATGCGCCGTTTTCCGAGGCGTTGCGTGCGCACCGCGACCGGCTGCAGATCAGCCGCCGCTGGCTGTTCGGAGACTCGGCCGGACTGCGCGTGCCGGAGACGCTCCACCCATGAAGACCTTGCGCGGGCAGTTGCTGGTGGCGGCTCCGGATCTGCAGGACTCGATTTTCCAGCGCGCCCTGATCCTGGTCTGCGAGCATGAAGCGGAGAAGGGCGCGATGGGCTTCATCGTGAATCATCCGTCTGAGATGACGCTGCGAGACCTTCTCGTCGACATGAAGATCACGCCGGAAGTGAAGGGGAACCTGGGCCGGCCGGTTTTCCTGGGCGGCCCGGTGCAGCCGAACCTGGGCTTCGGGCTGTACTCCGGGGCGTACGAGACATCGGACAGCGCCGAGATCGACGGCCGCGTCCGGGTGACCGCGTCCCGTTCCCTGCTGGAGCACTGCGCGGTCGGAAAGGGGCCGGAGAACCTGCTGGTGACGATGGGTTATTCCGGCTGGTCCCCCGGGCAACTGGAACAGGAACTGGACACCGGTTCGTGGTGGCTGACGGCCCCGTCGCCGGAGTTGCTGTTCGACCTGCCCCCGGAACGCCGCTGGGGCGAGGCGCTCAGGCAGCTGGGCCTGGAGGAGTCGTCTCTGTATTTCGGAAGCGGGCATGCCTGACGCGTACAAGGTGGCCCTGGGATTTGATTTTGGACTGGCCCGGATTGGCGTGGCGGTAGGCTCCCTGGAAGTCGCGACTGCGCGCGGACTGGACGTGGTCGCCAATCGCGACGGCGCGGTGGATTGGCCGATGATCGACCGCCTGATCCAGACTTGGAGCCCGAGCGTGCTGGTGGTGGGCGAGCCGGAGGCGCAGACCGGGGAGGGCGGCCGCCTGCCTCGCGCATTGCGACGCTTCTGCACCGAACTGGGCACCCGCTACGAATTGCCGGTGGCCCGGGTCAACGAGGACTATTCTTCCGAATGCGCCCGTGCGGAACTGCGCGCGCAGCGCCAGGAGGGGGTCCGGAGAAGGCCCGCTCGAGGCGAAACTGATAAGATGGCCGCCGCCTATATCCTGAACGCCTGGCTTTCGGAGCAGGATGTCGTCACACGAGAAGGTTGATGTCGGTGCCGTACTCGCCCATCTTGGCGACTCCGTTAAATCCTTTCTGACCACCCGGGGAATCGCCCTGCCGGTCTTCGTCGGCATCCACACCGGTGGTGTGTGGGTGGCCGAGGCGCTGCACGCGCATTGCGCGGTTGCCGAGCCGCTGGGCACGCTGGATGTCAGCTATCACCGCGATGACGTTGGACGGACTGGCGTGCGGCCGCTGAAGCCGGTGCGCATGCCGGCGTCTTTGGACAACCGGCATGTCCTGCTGATCGACGACGTGCTGTTCACCGGCCGGACCACCCGTGCCGCGCTCAACGAACTATTCGAGTATGGTCGTCCAGCGTCGGTGTCACTGGTGGTGCTGGTGGAGCGGCCGGGCCGGGAGATTCCGGTGGCGCCCGACTTGGCCGGGATGCGCCTGGAACTGGGCCCGGAGGACCGGGTCAAGCTGCAGGGCCCGGACCCCATGGAACTGGTGATCTCGCGACCCAACGACTCGCTGTTGGAAGAGCCCGCCCGGTGAGTCCGACCCAACCGACATTGTTCCGGTTGCCGCCTGCGGCGCAGTGTCAGTTGGATGATGAGGGGCGTCTGCGCCACTTCCTGACCATCGAAGGACTGCCGGCAGCGCTGTTGGAAGAGATCCTGGAGACCGCACAGTCGTTCCACACCGCGTCGGACCAGGCGGCGCGGAAGGTCCCGCTGCTTCGCGGCAAGACCATCGTGAACCTGTTCTTCGAGGCAAGCACCCGCACCCGGACCACGTTCGAGCTGGCGGCCAAGCGCCTGTCCGCCGACGTGCTGAACCTGGATATGGCCACCGCCGCCACGACCAAGGGCGAGAGTCTGCTGGACACGCTGCGGAACCTCGAGGCGATGCACTGCGACATGTTCGTGGTCCGCCACCACCAGAGCGGTGCGGCGCATTTCATCGTTCGCCATGTCGCCGAACACGTCAGCGTCATCAATGCGGGCGACGGCCGGCACGCGCACCCGACCCAGGCGATGCTGGACATGTTCACCTTGCGCCAGCATTTCCCGGACTTCGGCTCGATCACGGTCGTGATCGTCGGGGACATCCTGCATTCGCGAGTGGCGCGGTCCGAGATCCAGGCCCTGCGCACCCTGGGGGTGGGCGAGATCCGGGTGGTCGCGCCGCGGACCCTGCTGCCGCGGGAGGCGGCCAGCCTGGGCGTGGTGCCGTTCAAGTCCATGGAGGAGGGCCTCGCGGGGGCGCAGGCGGTGATCATGCTCCGCCTGCAGAAAGAACGGATGCACGGCAGTTTCGTGCCGAACGAGGCCGAGTACTACCAGTTCTACGGTCTGACCCGGGCGCGGGTGGAGCTGCTGGCGGAGGATGGAATCGTGATGCATCCGGGTCCGGTCAACCGCGGGGTGGAGGCCGAGTCGGCCGTGGTGGACGGCCCGCGCTCGGTGATTCTGAAGCAGGTCCGCAATGGCATCGCGGTGCGCATGGCGATCCTGTCCATGGCGATGCGGAGTCACTCCTGGTGACGCGTCTGGCCATCCGCGGAGGCTACGTCCTCGACCCCGCCGGTGGGACCGATGCGGTGCGCGACGTATTCTGTGCCCGAGGAAAGATCGCCGGGGTGGAACTGGCGACGGAGGAATTCGAGGCGGAGCAGGTCGTGAATGCGCAGGGCTGCCTGGTGATGCCGGGCGCGGTGGACCTTGCGGTCTGCCTCAATCCGCTCGGCGAGCAGCGTGCCAACGTCGGAAGCGAGACTCGCGCCGCGGCGGCGGGCGGGGTGACGACCGTCTGTTCGGTGCCGGAGACGCAGCCGATCCCGGACTCGCCGGCGGCGGTGCGGTTGCTGATGGAGCAGGCGCAACAGGCCGGATTCGTGCGACTGGAAACCCTGGGTGCGGCCATGCAGGGGCTGGGGGACACGCAATTGGCCAGCTTGGGCGCACTGCGCGAGGCAGGTTGCGTCGGAGTCAGCAACGGGATGCGGCCCTATGCCAGTCTGATGGTGCTGCGCCGGGCCATGGAGTACGCGGCCAGCCAGGACCTGACCCTGTTCTACCATCCTCTGGACCACGCCCTGGCGAGCCAAGGCTGCGCGCATGAGGGCGCCTTCGCGGCCCGACTGGGCCTGCCGGGTATCCCTCCGGCGGCGGAGACCGCCGCGCTGGCGCAGATGACGGCGTTGGTTCAGGATACCGGCGCGCGGGTCCATTTCTGCCGTCTTTCCTGCGCGCAGGCGGTGGACATGCTGGAGATCGGGCAACAAACGGGGTTGCCGGTGACTGCGGATGTCGCGGTGCATCAATTGTTTCTGACGGAAGAGGCAGTGGAAGGGTTCGACGTCAATGCGCTGGTCAGCCCGCCTCTTCGCACCGAACACGACCGGGAGCGTCTGCGCGAGGGCGTGCGGGACGGGGTGATTCAGGCGATCTGCTCGGATCACCAGCCGCTGGATCCGGACTCGAAGATGGCGCCGTTTCCCGAGGCGCGGCCGGGGATCTCGGGGATCGAGACGCTGTTGCCGTTAACCATGAAACTGGTGACCGAGGACATTCTCCCGCGGACGAGCGCGGTGGAGCGGCTCACGGCCGGCCCGGCGGCGATTCTGGGCCGCGGTGCAGGCACATTGGCAGTCGGGGCCCCGGCGGATCTTTGCGTGATGCGCCTGGATGACTCCTGGGTTTTCGAGACCGACTCGATGCTGAGCGCGGGGCGGAACACGCCGTTCGACGGCTGGAGATTCGACGACCGGGTGCAGGCAACCATCTGCGGTGGGAAACTTGTCTACGAACGGGGGGGTGCGGCATGATGACGGAGTCCCGCAACGTCATCCACAGTGTCGACGCCCGCGTGACCCGGGTGAATCACCTGGAAGCGGACCAGCATACGCTGGTGCTCGAGGCCCCCGCGATCGCCGAGTCGGCGACGCCGGGAAGTTTCGTGCATCTGGGCGTCAATGCCGACCCGGCCGTGATGCGCCGCCCGCTCTCCATCCTGTGGACCGATCGGAAGGACGGGACGGTCGAAGTGCTGTACAAGGTCGTGGGGAAGGGGACGGAAGAGTTGGCGCGGGTCCGGGAGGGTGAAACGCTGCCGACGCTCGGGCCGATCGGGCGGGGCTTCCAGGTCGATTCGGATCGTGACCGCCCGCTGCTGATCGGGGGAGGGGTCGGAATTCCGCCCATCCTGTTCCTTGCTCGCGAGATCAAGGATCATGCCTCGCCGCTGGTGGTGATGGGCTCGGAGATTCCCTTTCCGTTCGCGAGCCGCCCCTCGACCATCCGGGTCCCGGGCATGCCGGACGGTGTGATCGCGGGCATGGACTTGCTCGAGGATTGGGGAGTCGCGTCTCGCCTGTGCTCCACCCAGGGCTATGCGGGCTGCTACGAGGGTTATGTCGATGCGGCCGCCCGGATGTGGCTTGAGACCCAGGCTTCCGGGCAGCGCGAGCAGGTGATCATCTATACCTGCGGGCCGGTGCCGATGCTGGAGGCGGTGGCCAGGCTGGCTCGGGAATTCGACGTGCCATGCCAGGTCTGCATGGAAGAATACATGGCGTGCGCGGTGGGCGGGTGCGCCGGCTGCACGGTTCCGGTGCTGGGCGAAGGCGGTTGGGCCATGAAGCGGGTGTGCGTGGACGGCCCGGTGTTCGACGCACAGGCGGTATTTCCTGCGGAAACTCGCCCCCTATAATGCGGAGTTGAGAGATTTTGCCACCACCGCGAGTGGGAATGACACATGTCTGAAAACGCACGACTCCTGCTAATCGGAGGCGGCAATATGGGTCGCTCGCTGGTGGGCGGCCTGATTCGCTCCGGCTGGGAAGCCGGCGACATCACGGTATCCGATCCCGACCCGGAGTCCCACCAGGCGCTGGCCGCCAATTTCGGCCTGATGCAGTTGTACTACGAGAATTCGCTGGCGTATTCGAGGGCCTCTGCGGATGTCGTGCTGTTTGCGACCAAGCCTGACAATTTGCCGACGACGGCCACCGAACTCGCCCCCTGGATGGTCACGGACAATCCGTTGCTGGTGACCATCGCGGCCGGCGTGCGCGCGGACGACCTCGCGCGTTGGACGGGAGGGCATTGCCCGGTGGTACGCGCCATGCCGAATACGCCGGCGCTGGTTGGCGCCGGGATGAGCGCCCTGTACGCACGGGAAGACGTGACCGACGCGCAACACGCGCTGGCGGGCAGGATCATGGAAAGCGTCGGGAAGATCCTTTGGGTGGAAGACGAGGCCCTGATGGATGTCGCCACGGCGGTTTCGGGTAGTGGGCCCGCCTATTTCTTCTTGTTCATGCAGGCGATGATCGAAGGGGCGTGCAGCATGGGAATGGACGAGGCGCAGGCCCGCCTGCTGGTGCTGGAGACGGCCCGCGGGGCACAGGAACTGGCGAGTGCCTCGGAAGATTCCCTGCAAGAATTGTGCCGGAAAGTGACCTCCAAGGGTGGGACGACCGAGGCGGCCGTGAACGTGTTGGCGGCAGCGGATTTCCAGGCCCTGATTCTCAACGCACTCGAGGCCGCGCGCCGCCGGGCCGAGGAACTGGGCGACGAAAACGGCCGGGCCTGAGATGATAGACTTGATCCAGTTCTTGCTGAGCCTGTATCTGTACGGAATCCTGGTCCGGTTGCTGCTCACGTTTCACCAGGCAGACTTCTACAACCCGATCTCGCAGGTGCTGGCGCGGGTGACCGATCCGGTGTACCAGCCGATCCGGCGTGTCATGCCGTCGGCCCGGGGTTGGGATCTCGCCCTGCTTGCGATCGCGCTGGTTTTGGAAATGATCCGTCTCTACTTGGGCGGAGCCATGGAAATCGGGGCTTCGGTTCTGGGCTTGATACTGTTCGCGCTGACTCAGATCGGCCGGATGGTGCTGAACATCTACCTGATTTCCCTGATCGTGGTGGTGATAGCCAGCTGGGTGCAACTGTCGGCCGGCGCGAATCAGTTCCTAAACCTGATCCGCAGCCTGACGACTCCGATGCTCATGCGGATTCGCGGGGTATTGCCTGATACGGGAATGCTGGATTTGTCTCCCATGGTGGCCCTGTTCGGACTTTATTTTCTACAGAGCGGGCTGTACCGGATCGGCCGATGGGGGCTTACTGTTTGATATACAGGGGCACTAGTGTGGCAAAGATATAAAAATAGAAGGATGGTTAGAAAAGGCTTGGCGGTTGCGGCTTATGGGGATCAATATAAAGAGGATGAGTCTATCGCAAAAAAACTAGGAAAAGGGATGTGGGGAGACAAGATGGCCTATGATCCAAGACATTGGAAACATGGGAAGCGTATTCCAATATAAAATCCATTTAATCTGTCAAATACCATTCGGTACTAGAGTTAAGCAGAAAAATATAGTAAAAACCGCAGTTCTCGCGACAAATTTTTCAGATATTACTTTTATTTCATATGTTACACTTATAGGCAAGCGTTCAGCTTATGCCTTTGTGGCAATTTGACTTGATGGGATATGGAGGAAAGAGAGATGAGCAATTTGGCGGAAGTGTTGGATCTGACGCACCGTCTTCCTACACATGAAGAAGTTACCAATGCTGCAGATGCGGCAGCGGTGCTGGCAAGTGCACGTGCCGAGAATGGCACTTTGGTAATAAGCGGATCCATTGATAAACCTGTGGGCTTAGCCGCTGCAATTGCCGACTTGGTCATTGACTTGCTGAGGCATATTGCAAACGGGGACATGGTTACCTTGGTTCCGACTGGCGCGATGCTTACGACACAACAAGCAGCGGATATCCTGAATGTTTCACGGCCCTACTTGAGCAAGCTTTTAAAAGACGGTGATATTCCATTCATTCCGATTGGTTCGCACCGACGTGTAATGCACAAGGATCTGATGGCATACAAGAAGAGGCGTGATGCCTCACGTGAGAAAGCCTTGGATGATCTTGCCCAGCGTGGTCAGGAGTTTGATGCGGCTTGAAGCACATTGCCGATCGTTTCGTCGTTGTCCTCGACGCAAATGTCCTGTTTCCGTTTCGGAAGCGGACATTCTTCTTCGCTTCTCTCATGCTGGACTTTTTCGGGCGCGTTGGACCGAGCAGATTCTCGATGAGTGGGTGAGCCACCTGCTTGAGTCGAAGCCTCAACTTGAATCCAGTGTCCGCTCTCAGGAAAAGGCCATGCGGGAGCATTTCGCGGATGCGCTGGTCACGGGTCATGTTCCGCTCATTGCGGGGCTAGATTTGCCGGATCTTGATGACCGGCATGTTCTTGCCGCTGCTATTCAATGCGGCGCACAGCATATCGTGACTGAAAATACCGGAGATTTCCCCTCCGAGATTTTGGACAGATTCGCAATAGAGGCCATCAATGCGGATGAGTTCCTGTCCCGCACTTTCGATCTCTACCCGGTTGAAGCGCTTGAGGTGTTACGGAGTCTCCGAGCTTATTACAGCAATCCTCCCTTTACATCTTCCGAATTCATTCTTGATCTAACGGCAAAAGGTCTGCCCAAGTTGGCAGAACGGGCGAGGCAACGCATCGATTTTTTGTAGGGAGTGCTGAAAAGTTTTTCAGAATCCGCTTGTCATAGAAGTGTATAGGTACGATGCCGGTGCGATCATTTCACTCTGTCGAGCCAGTTGTAGAACAACTGCCGGGAGACTTCCTTCCATGGATGGCGCATTTCGCGCGCGAGTGCCTCTTCCGGAAATTCCTCGATCAATTCCTCTCCGCCACTTCGTGACAGGACCCGCTCGCGGAATGCTTCCGCGAGGTCGGCCGCAGGCCCGCTGAACGTCTTGTCGGGCAGGGGCGGGTAGTCTTCGCGTTCCTCGGTCAGATAACGCAGGACCTCGCGCTTGTATTCCTTCAGCAGGCTGACCGCTTCGTACTCGGGATGCCCCTGAAAATAAAGCCGGCGACCGTCCGGCTCCGCGGCCATCTGCACTCCGGCCTGAGGCCCCGTGACCAAAATCTCCACGCCGTGTGCTCGCAGGTCCGGTTCCGGGACTTCGTTGAAGCGTGAATGCGGCATCTCGAAATGGGCCGGCAGATGTGCCGCCAGGGGGTGGTTGGGCGCACAGACCGAATGGTCGAAGATTCCCCAACGCTTGTATGGCAGGTGGCGGCGGGCGACGCCATGGAAAATCAGTGCGGAGGCATGTGCGGCCAGGCAGGAGCAGACTACCGGCAGGCGGCGATCGTCGGCTTGCTGCAGCACGTCGGCCAAGCCGTCCCAGAATGGCTCGCTCGTCAGGTCAGGCTTGGTGACGTTGGCCCCGGTGATAATCAAAGCGTCCAGGCCCGTGTTGTCGACCTCCGCACAGTCCCGGTAGTATTGCCGGAGATGTTCGCGGCCCTCGTCCCCGCGGGGAACCCCTTCGATCGTAAAAAGGTGCACGGCACAGCAGCGTTCATCGTGGCTGTCCAAAAGCTTCAGGAACTGCCGTTCGGTCGCAGCCAGCGCGCGGTCCGGCATCATGTTGAGCAGGCCGATGTCCAGCCGGGCCGCATGCTCCGGAGCCTGTTCGGTCACCCGGGTTCCCTGTTCAGAAATCCGGCTCAGGCTGGGCAGGTCCTGCAGGCGCAGCAGGGGCATGGGGGCTAGCCCGCGTGTTCGATGGCTTGGGCGATCAGGTTGACGAAATCATCGGCGTTTCGAACGCGGCCGACCTCGTCCATGCTGATGGTGTACCCGTATTCGGTGGCAATGCCCTGGTAGCGCTCCAAGCGGTCCCGCGACAGCCTCGGGAAGGCCCAGCGGGTGAAATCGTCAGGGTTGATGTCCTGGAAATCGTGCAGGTCATGCTCGGCCATGAAATCCTCGATCGCCTGATCCAGGAAGGCTTCCGGATAGTAGAGGGGTTTGGGGCTTTTCGCCTGGCGCTCGCAGAGCTCCTCGATCTGCTTCTCGTCGGCATGGATGTATAGGATCAGGGTGTGTTCGGCCAGCAGGTCGAACACGTCCGGCCTGTGCAATTCGCACAGGCTGCCGCCGGCATCGTTCACGAGATGCGGATAGCCGTAGATCTCCTGCCCCTTGCGGATGAAGTCCGGGACATCGCACATGGCCTTGATTTCGGCGTCGTGATGAAGCCGCAGGCGGTTCTTGAATTCATCCAGCGACAGCCCGCCGAGCTCGGAATTACCGGGCTTGCCGAGAAAGGTCGAGACCGGCTCCAGGTTGCTGACGGTGAGGTTGTTGGAGATGTAGATGGAGTCCGAGCGCAGCAGGTCCGCCAGGAACGGCACTTCCATCATCTTCGATTTTAGGTTGTCGAGGATGTTCTCGCTGAGGTAGCGGGTGCCGATTCGGTAGTCCCCGGAGTAGTGGAACCATTGCGTCTTGTCCAGCCGCTCGGAAAGCCGGGTCTTTCCCACACCGGACATGCCGAGCAGGGTGACGGCCTTGTGCGGGAGGGCGCGGAATTCGGCGGCGGTCAGGCGCATGGGAATAAGAGAACTAGCGGTTCCAGGCTCAGAGGGACGGCGAGCGGACAACCATCAGCTTGTCGACCTGCATGTCCTCGTAAGTATAGGGGATACCGCCCACGCCGTGGCCGGACTGCTTGAGGCCGGCGAAAGGCATCCAGTCGACCCGAAACGCGGTGTGGTTGTTGATCATCACCGCGGCGGCTTCCAGCTGGTGGTAGCAGTGCAAGGCGGTGTCGATATTGCGGCTGAACACGGCGGCTTGGAACGAATACGGTCCGGCATTGGCCTGCGCGATGGCGGCGTCGATGTCGTCGAAGCCGTACACGCAGATCACCGGCCCGAACACCTCGTGGATGCTGACCTTGGCATCGGCCGGAGGGTTCAGTAGCACGGTCGGCTGGTAGGCGGTGTCCGACAGCCGCTGGCCGCCGCTGACGAGTTGTGCTCCCGCGTCCACGGCTTCCTGGACCCAGGCTTCCACCCGATCCACTTCGACCGGCCGGATCAAGGGGCCGACCTCTGTGTCGGCCTCGGTCGGATCGCCCACTTTCATGTTGTTGCCCAGTTCGGCCAGTCCTTCGGCAATGCGCTGGGCGATGCTCTGGTCGGCGTAGACTCGCTGGACCGACACGCAGACCTGCCCGGCATGGTAGAACCCGCCCTTGGCCATCAGGGGCAGGGCATCGTCGATATCGGCATCTGCCGCCACGATGACCGGGGCGATGCCGCCGTGCTCCAGCGCGCAGCGCGCGCCGGGTGCCAGCTTCGAGCGCAACATCCAGCCGACGTCGCCGCTCCCGATGAAACTGAAGAACGCCACCCGGGGATCTCCGACCATCTGCCCGGCAACCGCGTGATCGCCCAGGTTGATTGCCTGCACGTAGCCTTCGGGAAGTCCGGCCTGATGCAGCATCTCGACGAAGCGCATGCACGACAGGGGTGTGTCGAGCGCCGGCTTGATGATGGCCGGACAGCCGGAAGCGAGGGCCGGGCCGACCTGGTGCACGATCAAATTGAGCGGATGGTTGAATGCGGAGAACGCCAGAACTACGCCGATTGGATACTTGCGGGTCAGCGCCATATGGTGGGCCGACGCGGCATTCAGGTTCATCGGGATTTCCCGGCCCGCCTCGGTACGCATGATTTCCACGCAGCTGTGCATGCCGTCGATCGCCCGGGCGACTTCGACCCTGGAATCCGGCAGCGGCTTGCCACCTTCGCGGGCCGCTTCTACGGCCAGCTCCTCGCTACGCGCTGCCATCAACTGCGCGGTTTTCTCCAGTACCTCGATGCGTTTCGCGGGAGGCAGCCAGCGTGACTTGTCCTGATAGATGGCAAAGGCGGTCTCCAGGACCTGGTCGGCCTGACCGCTGTCGATAACATCAATCGTGCCGATGGGCGAGCGGTCCCAGGGCGCATAGACGGTCGCCTGCTCGGCGCAGGCTCCGATGCCGGGAGCAAAAGCGGGATAGTGTTCCATGAGGCTGGGGGCAGCGGAAAAGAAAATCCATTTTAAACCAAGTATTCCCGCATCTTGCGGTGCGGTGCGGCTTGCTGGACAGACTGATCAGCCTGGGAAAGCAAAGAATGCCTGTGCACACGCCTGTGTCTGGCGGGCGAACTCATCCAGGCTCAGGCTCCGGGCGTCGGCAATCCGTTCGGCGATATGGGGCAGCCACATGGGTTCGTTGCGGCGGGTTCGGGGACGCGGGCGCAGCGTGCGTGGCAATAGATAGGGCGCATCCGTCTCGATCATCAGCCGGTCCAGCGGGATCTCGCCGATCAGGTCCCTGAGCGACTGTCCCCGGCGTTCGTCGCAGAACCAGCCGGTGACGCCGATGTACATGCCACGCTCAAGACAGGCATGCAGTAGTGACTGCTCTCCAGTGAAGCAGTGCAGGACGGCGCGCGGCGGACGGCTGGCCGCATTGTCGAAGACCTGCAGGAAATCCTCGTCTGCTTCGCGGTTGTGCATGAGCACGGGAAGGCCCAGTTCACCTGCCAGTTCCAGTTGTTCCGAGAAAGCGGCAACCTGCGCCTCGCGGGGCGACAGGTCCCGGTAGTAGTCGAGCCCGCACTCGCCGATGGCGATGACTTTGGGGTCCTGCTGAAGGTCGCGCAGTGTTTCGGCGCTGTCTGGATTCCATTCCCGCGCCTGATGCGGATGCACGCCGACTGCCGCCCAGCAGTCGGGATAGCGCTGTGCGGTCGAAACGCAATCTCGGCTCTCGGCAAGGTCTGCGCCGGCCAGAAGAAACCGAGTGACTCCGGCCTCCCGGGCTCGCTGCAGGACTTCTTCCTGATCGTCGGCGAACGATTCGTGAGTCAGGTTGCAGCAGATGTCAGTCAGCATCAAGCCGGGGGTCTCCGCAGTCCGCGCAGCGTCCGAGCCTCATTTCCACAAGGGGTTTCTGGCAGGCGCGGCAGAGTTGGGGGTAGGTGGCCCGCAGTTCGGCATTCACGGCCAGGCGGTCGTCGAACACGAAGCACTCTCCCTGCCAGTGACGGCCACCGCATTGTTCGAGATAATGCAGGATGCCCCCGGACAGTTGCCAGACTTCCGGGTGTCCCCGCTCGTGCAGCCAGGCGCTGGCCAGTTCGCAGCGGATGCCGCCCGTACAGTAGGTCACGATCGGCCGCGTGTCCGGCGGCAGGTCGTGTGCCATCTCTTGGAAGTCCCGGAACTGGTGCAGCGGAAGGGTCTCGGCGGCGGTAAACCGACCCAGGCGCGTCTCGTAGACATTGCGCACGTCCAGCAGCCGGATGGGACGTCCCTCGTCCAGCCACTGACACAATTGCGACGGTGGCAGGTGGGTGCCTGGTCGGCGGCGTGCGACCGGGGTGTCCACGCGGATGGGAAGGAGGGAGGGACGGAAGCGGATGATCAGCTTGGAGAAGGGGGCATCGGCCACGCGGCTGCGGCGAAACTGAAGCTGCTTGAACGGGCTTTCTCTCAAAAGAAACTGCTCTACCCGGTTCACGGCACGTTCCGATCCCGCCAGGCTCAGGTTGATGCCTTCAGGAGCCAAGGTGACGTTGCCGGCCAGCCGCAGGTCTTCGCTGGTCTCGAGCAGATTCCGGCGCAGCGTTTCGTCTTCTTCGAAGTCCAGGAACTGGTAGGCCGTGGCGTGGACCAGAAGGGGTGTCATGTCAGAACTGCTCCAGCGTGGTGAACAGCCCGACCCGGAGATCCTTCGCGGTGTAGATATCGCGCCCGTCCACCTGCACCACGCCGTCGGCGATGCCCATCACCAGTGACCGGGTGATCAGGCGCTTGAGATGAATGTGGTAGTGCACGGTACGATTCTCCGGGGTCACTTGTCCGGAGAATTTGACTCGGCCGACGCCCAGTGCCCGCCCGCGCCCGGGATGGCCTTGCCACCCCAGAAAGAACCCGACCAGTTGCCACAAGGCGTCCAGGCCCAGGCAGCCCGGCATTACCGGGTCGCCGGGGAAGTGGCACTTGAAGAACCAGAGATCCGGATGGATGTCCAGTTCCGCCTTCAGTTCACCCTTCCCGTAGGCTCCGCCCTGCTCGCTGATATGGGTGATGCGGTCCAGCATCAGCATGTTGGGGCTTGGCAACTGGGCGTTGCCTTCGCCGAACAATTCGCCGCGTGCGCAACGCAGGAGCTCCTCGTAGGAGAAACTGTGGGGAAAATCCATGAGCAATGCAGGAGTGGCGGGCCTTCCGACTATTCTATAGAGTGGCGGGCGACGGAGAAGGGGGGCGATCAGGCCGGCTCGGCATCGGCTTGGGCATCCAGCTGTATCCGGCCCAGGGAGAGACGCAGCTCCCCGAACGTCTGCGTCGGAATGATCCGAGTGTCGTCGATGGCCGTCTCGAAGAGGCTCAGGTTGGAGCCGTGCAAGAGGATGGGGTGGTCTTCAGGGGTGGCGCGGCGCAGTTTGCGCAACTCGTTGGGGAGCAGGGCGTCGTCGGCCGGGTGGGCGGCGATGGCGGTGCACAGGGCGCGGCTGCGCTCTGCCGCGTAGGCGATCTCGTCGGCAGGCAGCCCGGAGCCGAGAAAGACCGGCCGCCAGCCGTAAGCCCGGGTGGCCACGGCCAGGCGCAGCAACGGAAGTTCGTCCGTGCCGGCTCGCCCGCCCGCGACGACCACGCGAAAGGCAGAGCCGGTTCCCGGGCATGTGGCGTAGTTCAGCAGGTGTCCGCGGATCACGCCCTCCGCCATGTGCTTCTGCACCACGCGCAGGGTCCCGTTGCGGCATTCGTCCTGCATGTGTTGGATCAGCGGGGCGACCAGGTCTTCCTGCATGAACAGCTCGGCCAGGTTTTTCTCGGCATCGTTCAGGGTCTCGGCCAGCCGTTCCGGATCCAGCACTTCGATCGCTTCGATGCACTGGTCGAAGTACTCCATGACGGCATCGGTGCGAGGCCGTGAGGAGCTGAGAGTTGGCACCAGGACTGCAGCCTGTTCGTCTCCCTCCACCATGGTCTGGAGTTCGACACTGGACAATCGCGCGATGTCTCCGATACGTCGTCCCGCATCGGTAGCGCGAGCCAGTAGGCGCAAGCGTTCGATGTCTTCATCCCGATACAGTCGGCGCTGGTTTCGAGTGCGCGCAGGCTCGACCGCATGGTAACGGCGCTCCCAGGCACGGATCAACTCGACGCTCAGGCCCGAGCGGCGCGCAGCAACCTGGATGGGATGGAGCGGAGATTCTGCCATGTCGGGTTATCCACCTTTTGTTCAGGAAAATTTCCGAAAATTCGGCATTTCGTACAGCCATTGTACTGGATGCCTTTCTGCAGGCCAACTGGGAGAATGAAAGATTTGTGCTAAATTAGCGGCAAAAGGATCGTGTTCACACGATTGTCAGAACTACTAAGGAGGAGTCGTGAAAAAACTGTTTATCAATCTGCGCTATTTCCTCGCGCCGCTGCTGATTCTGTCGGCGCTGTTCGGGGTTTTGGCGGGCGGACCGTGGGTCTGGGTCGGCGTCGCCCTGATGGGCGTCGGCATCCTGGTCGACACCACCACGCCACAACGCACCATGGGTGCGGGGTTTGACGAAGAAGGTGATACCTATGGCATTCCCGCCCTTCAGAACGGTGTCATGTACAGCATGCTGGGTGTTTTCGTCCTGTTGCAGCTGGCGATCTGCTGGCGCATCTACCAGTATGTGACTGGTGTCCCGATGGGAACCGGCACTTTCCTGGGCCTGAGCTATCAGGAGGGAATTACCGGAATGCAGTTGGTCGGTGCGGTCGTTTCGACCGGCATCTTCGCTGGCATTGGCATCATCTACGGCCACGAGCTGGCGCATACCAAGGGCTTCAGTTTCGTGATCGCCCGCTGGATGATGGCGCTGTCCGGCTCGTCCCATTTCTGCTACGCGCATGTGTACAACCACCATCTGGAACTGGGATGCGAGGACGATCCCGCAACTTCGCCACGCGGTCGCAGCCTGTATGCTCATTTCCCGAAATCCTATTTCGGCCAGAGCAAGTTCCTGTACACGATGGAAAAACATCGCCTGGAACGTCTGGGCGTGCCGTTCCTGTCCTGGCAGAACCGTTGGATTCGCGGCTATGCAATGAGCCTTCCGACGCTGTTCCTGTTCTGGTTCGCGGGCGGCTGGCTCGGTGTCTGCGCCATGTTGCTGATCTGGATGATCTCGAACTTCGAACTGGAAGCGCTCAACTATCTAGAGCACTATGGGTTGATTCGCGAGAAGGGCCAGCCCATCGACTATCGCCACAGCTGGGACAACAGCACGGCGTTCACCAGTTGGTTCTTCATTGAGATCGGTCGTCAGGCAGACCACCACGACCGTGGTGAAACTCACTTCTGGGAGCTCGACGAGGTCGGGGCGCCGAATACGGGCATGGGGTACTTCACCCTGTTCGCCTTGGCGCTGGTTCCCCCGGTGTTCCATAAGTTCATGGAACAGGAGTTGAAGAAGTGGGATGACAACGATGCCTCCGAAGGCGAGTTGGAAGTCTCCAGGGCGATCAACAAGGTTGCAGGCTACGCGTAAGGTCTGAAAACCTCACCACACAAAAGCGCCCCCTTCCGAGGGGGCGCTTCTTTTTTGGGACAAGCCCTCCGTACAATAAAAGGCATGAGCGAATTCGGACAGACCCGCCGGTTGAAGGATCGGCTGATTGACGGAGGGGAGGCTGCAGGGCAGTCGGCGCAACAGCAGCGCCGGTTGACGCTGGAGCAGGAACTGGGCCGTCCGGACCTCAAAGATTCGGAACGTCTCGACGCGCAGCTGGAACTCTCCCAGGTCCTGCTCGATCTGAACGAACCAACGATGGCTTTCGGGGTTGCTCGGGAGGTGCTGGATGCCGGTATTCGGGCGGCACGTTACGAGGAAGCGGCCTCGGCCTGTCAAGTCATGTACCTGAGTGAACAGCCGGAGGCCATGCCGGCCTTGGGGCACGGCCTTTGGCTTGCATTGGCCTGCCCGATAGACCCGGAACTGACCTGGCAGATGCTCCGCCACTTGGTGGAGGAGACGCCGCCTCAATCCGACGGTGCCGCCGTGGCTGCGATGCTGGCTTATTTCCTGATGGAGAAGCGGGCCGTCGGCGCGGAGCGCGACCGTCTCATCTTTTTGGCCCGGCAGCAGGTGGCGGAGGTGGCCGAGCGCCACCGCGGCATCACCGACGAAGAGGCGATCGGAATCTGGATACAGATGTATGACTTGGACGATGTGGATGTGCTTCTGGAACGGATGGCGCGTATTCTCGATGCGATCACGCCAGCCTGGTGGTTTGACCGGGAGGCGGTGCGCGCCCGGTTTTCCTCTCACTGAATTGCAACCGGCGCAGGATCATGGCTTCCGCTGACGATCCCCATGCACGCCGCATCATCCACATCGACATGGATGCGTTCTATGCGGCGGTCGAGATGCGCGAAGACCCCTCGTTGCGGGGGCGCCCCTTGGTTGTCGGCGGAGATCCGGAACGGCGGGGCACGGTGGCGACCTGCAGCTACGAGGCCCGGAAGTTTGGCATCCATTCAGCAATGGCCAGCCGGACGGCCAAGAAGCGATGCCCGGAAGTGATCTTCATCCGCCCGCGGTTCGATCTGTACCGCGCCGTGTCGGCGGAAATTCAGGAAATCTTTCATCACTACACTCCCAAGGTCGAGCCTTTGTCCCTGGATGAGGCGTACCTTGACGTGACGGGTTGCCGCTTGTTCGGCGGCATCGCCACCGATATTGCACGGGACATCAAACGCCGCATTCTGGAGCGGACCCGGCTGACCGGCTCGGCCGGTGTTTCATACAACAAGTTTCTCGCCAAGATCGCATCGGATATGAACAAGCCGGACGGTCTGACCGTGGTGCGCCCGGAGGATGGCCCGAAACTGGTGGCACGTCTCCCGATCCGGAAATTCTTCGGGATCGGTCCGGTCACGGCGGCGCGGATGAAGAAACTGGGAATCGAAACTGGTGCCGACCTTCGGCAGTGGCCCTTAGGGCGGCTCCAGCCCTTGTTCGGGAAGCATGCCGAATACTACTATCAGGCGGCGCGCGGAATGGATCTGCGCGAAGTGGAGCCGGGTCGTCCCCGTAAATCACTGGGTTCGGAGACGACGTTTGTGACGGATCTCCGGGATCTGGAGGTAATGTTGAAAGCGCTTAAGTTGCGAGCGCGCGAGGTAGCTCTGGACCTGCAGGAGAAGCATCTGACCGGAAAGACGGTCACGGTAAAGGTCAAGTTCAGCGACTTCACGCAAGTCACCCGGAGCCATTCGTTCGATCGGCCGCTGACCTCGTACCAGCAGATGGCGGACATCCTGCCGGATTTGCTGCGCCGGGCCGCTGCGCCGGGCCGCGCAGTACGTTTGCTTGGGGTGACGGTTTCGAACCTAGCCCCGCATTCCGACGAGGAAGGGCCGGTGCAGCGCAGCCTGCTGTAGCAGGCGTAGCCGCGTCAGCCGGGAGAAGCTTCCGAGCTTTCTCCAAACGGCATGCCTTCTCTTCGGAAGACCCGTTTCGGATCGAATTCCTCCTTCCACCTGGTTCCCATTTCGAATTTTTCTCCGTAGTGCGCCCTCCAATCCTTGTGTCCGTAGCCCGTACCACCCGACAAATAACTCTTGCCTCCGAGATCAACAAGCGTTTTGTCGATCTTCCGCAGACGGCCGGCCAACTCGCTCGCTTTTTCGTGCCGGGTTTGCACGGTAAGGACCGAGTATGAGAACACGTGTTCTCCTTCCGGGCTTATGAAGAGCGGGGCGTCAATCGCCCCGGTCTTGATGGGATACGTTCCGACCCAACTGTCAGGAACCCGTGGCACCCAACCCGGGTCCAGCCAGGGCTGAGCGAGTAACGTTCGAAGGGCTCCCCACGGCATGAGCCAATCTCGCCACGGGTGGTAATTCAACCGGAAGAATCCCCATTTCGGAAACATTCCGGCACGCCCGACCTCGGCCGTATCCTTGAGTGTTGCGGCCTCGTCATACCCCAAGCCTTCGAGCGCCTGCCCGTCATCAAGATCCCCGTCGTATTCAATGCCGGCAGCCAAGACGATTTGGCGATCATGAATCCGGGTTTCCGCCCGCAGATGATCGAATCGATCTTCATGGACAATCTGCTCATAGTCGCTCGCGAATCGATCGAAATCGTGATAATGGAGCGCGTATAGTCGAATCCGTTCTCCAGCCTTCCGAAGCCGGAGCCATGCATCGGTGATGATGCCGAACTGTCCCTGGCCTGCTCTTACCGCATCGAAAAGATCCGTGTTCTCGGTACGCGAGCATCGCATGAGCTCGCCGGTCCCGGTCACCACCTCGAGTTGTTCGACCTGTCCGACCTGCGCTCCGTATCGGTGCGAGCTGGTTCCCCAGCCTCCGACGGACAGCGTCCCGCCCACGGTCACTTCGGCGATGTCCGCCAGCACCGGTGGCAGTTGTCGCGTCCCGTGCAGCGCATCCACAACTTCGCCCCACTGTGCTCCGCCTTGCGCGCGCACCAGGCCTTGCTCCAGGAGTTGAATCTTGTCGAGTTCCGCCGTGTCGAGCACCAAGCCTCCGTCTGTCAGGCTTTGTCCGCCCTGGGAGTGTCCTCCTCCTCGGATGACTAACGGGATTTCGTCTCGCGCGGCTTTCCGGACGATGCTCGATACTTCCTCAGCATTCTTCGGTACCGCTATCGCAGCGGGCATCCTCTGGGCCATTCTCCCGAAGTCGTGCGACCGCGCTTCTCGATCTTTCTGATCTCGGCTGACGCCCGGGACGGAATTCTGCTCGATCATTTCTGTCTGCTTCCTGTGATTATCGTCAGTTGATTCCGGATCGTATTTCTACGTTTCCTCATAATCCTGATCCAGCCCCAAACTTCCTGCTGCCTGTCACAGGCAATTTTCGGCATGTCTGTGCGTTGCCGCCACGAATTTGTTGTAGCGCCACTTTCAGGCTGGTCTTGCCGCGGAAATGAAGTGATAGGTGAAGATGCCTCCCTGCAACCCTTGGTCGTAGTTTACGGTTGCCTCCATAAACTCTAGGGACGCCTGGCTTGGCAAGGCGGTGGGAGGCATCAGGAAAGTAAACAGTTTCCAACGCTCCCGAAGTGGCAGGCCAGCAGATCTCCGCCGAAATTAACCATATGTTCCGTCACTTCGGCATAATGAGCAGAAACGGAGGTTGCCTGCTCTAGTTCATGTTTCGCGGCGTGCTGCTTGCGATCCATGGCGACACAGTTTAGCAAGAGCCCTCGGTTTGGAATGGTTGCGGTGCCGATGGAAATGATTTGGCCATCGACGGCGTATGTCGCTGTCAGCACCTTAAACATTTGTGCTTTCATGCTGTCTCACGAGGAGAGCATTTGCCTTGACATAGCTGTTCCGGGCGTGGACAATTGCTAAATGCGCCAGCAGGACCAACCTAAAAGCGAGGAGGTTGTCATGGCAGAGGGCAGAGTAGAAACAGGCGACTTGGGGGGAGTCGCGGAAAAGGTAATCGAACCCTCGGTCCGGAACGCCCTGCTGTACTTCCAGCCTCTCTTGATTTTTCCGCTCATCGTTCTTGCCGCGATGTACGGCGGATGGTGGATTGCAGGGCCGCTCGCTTTTATCGTACTGGTAGAAAGTCTCGACGGCGCGTTCGGGAAAGAAGAACGGAACATGGACCCGAGCAAGACACCTGCAAGTCGGTTGTTCTGGTATGAGGTGACGCTTTGGCTGTGGGCGATTCTCTGGCCTCTGACGTTGGTGTTCTCGCTATGGCAGATTCTTGTTGCAGGCCATTTATCCGTTTGGGAAATCGTGTTGATGGTGGTGGTGTTGGTCAATGTCGCTCAGGCAGTTTTTATCATCGGTCATGAGTTGATCCATCGGCAAGCCGCATGGGAACGCTGGATCGGTGAATTCCTGCTGGCGTCTTCTTCCTACCCGCATTACGCAACCGAGCATATCTACGTTCATCATGCACTGGCGTGCACCCCCATGGACTCCGGGACCGCTCCCAAAGGGGTCAGTTTCTGGCAACATATCCCCGGAGATTTGCGGGACAGCCTTCTCGAAGCCTGGCGCTTCGCACGTCACCGGTTGGCTCGTCGGCGTCTGCCGGTGTGGCATTACACGAACCCGTTTTGGCGTTACCTCCTCGGAGTTGCGGTGTGGTACACGCTGGTTTACTGGATGGGTGGACCGTGGGCACTACTGATCTTCATCGTCCTTTGTTTCAGCGTGATCCTTTCGATGAAGATCATCAACTATGCTCAGCACTACGGGTTGCAACGAATCCGCTTGCCGGGCGGCCGATACGAAAAGGTTCAGCCATGGCATTCCTGGACCGCTTCCAGCAGATTCACGAACTGGCTTTTTTACAACATGCAGCGCCACGCTGACCACCATATAGAAGCAACCCGGCACTACCCGCTGTTGCAACACTACAGCGAAGACGCATCACCAAAACTGCCGGGAAGCTATCTCCAGATGGCTGGTCTGGCCATGTTTCCTCGGCGCTGGTTCAAGACAATGGATCCGCTGGTCGATCGCTGGCGCGAGAAGTTCTATCCGGAGATCAACGATTGGCGCGCCTACGAGAGTCGGGCGTATGCCACATACCCGGATGCGTTTGAAGCGATCAGCGAGATCCTCGATACCGCGGCCCTTCTCGCTGGATGGATAAACCACACTCCGGAACTACTTGAAAACCTGCAAGATAGGGAGTTCACCGACTTGGATCTTCCGGACGGCTTTGGGCCGGATTCGGAATTCGAGAGAATCGCCCGCAGAGGTCTTGCGCGCCTGTACTGGACGCGCGAATTCGGTGTCTCCGAGATGAAGGAACAGGTCACAGAAATTCCGTTCCAGGGGGCTCGGGAAGCGGTGGAGACTGCGCGGCACTGGTCGAACGACAAAACGTTCCAGATCAGCATGCATACGATGCGTGGCAGTCTATTGCCGGTCGAAGCCGGAACGGCGTTGTCCAATGTCGCCGAAGCCTCGATTGCTGCTTTGCTGTTAGCTGTTCAAAAAGTACTCTCCAATCGGCATGTTTGGCAGGCTGGGGACGGTGCGGCAGTGGCGGTTTTGGGGGAATTGGCCAGCGGCGAGACGATACCCGGTGTTGAGCTTCGTCCCGTGATCGTGTACGAAGGCACGGATTCCTCTGCAGCGCACAACGAAATGACGTGCCGCCGGTTCGTCGAGGCGCTCCGCTCTCTGTCGCATGGCAACCTGCTGTTCGCGCCGGTCGCGAAGAGCGAAGAAAGAAGGGCAGTTTATTCTCTCGCTGAATTTACGGAGTACTATCGATCCACCGGTTCAGCCAGGGAAATGCTGGATTTGGCCCGGATGCGGTGTGTCTTCGAAGCTGGGAACTCCGGGACCGGGAGACAGCTTGCCGAAGCGCGGCAGGAAATTCTGGCTCATGGTGCTGCGCGTGACACGCTGACTGCCGAGTTACGCAAGGCGGCTGAGAGCGTCACCGAACCTGGGCTACTGTCGATTGACGACATGCGGGGCGGTCGCCGGGATATCGAACGTGCTGCCAGGTTCCTGCAATTGGTTCATGCGGGCGATTCCCCGGAGATTCTGGTTCCTGATGCGATTTCCATTTTCCAGACTGCGGGCGCAAACGGATTAATTCCCACTGATGCCGCAGAACGGTTGGCGGAGGCCGCGGAGATGTGGCAGAACCTGCAGGGCATACTCCGGTTGGTCATGGAAGACGGCTTTTCGGTCGAAACGGCAACTCCGAAAATCAAGGGCATTACCTCCCGGTCCTGCGGGCGGGACAACTTTGATGATTTGACCACAGCAATTCGTGAAACGGCCTCTCAAGCGGCCACCGACATCGACGCACTGACGGCATGACTCGAAAGCCTCCCATGTCGAATCCATGTGTGTCGCAAGTTAGTGAATCGCGGAAGCAATAGGCTGGCATCCTTATAAACGGATCTTGTGGAGCCCTTTGGCGTGAAATGTGACGCAGGTGAAGCCTTGCCGCAAAGTCGTTCCGCGAGGCAGGGCGACGTTAGACAGGTACGTGCATAAGCACGGGCGGCACAAGGCTGGGAGGGTCAGGCATGGGTGAGAGAACCGGCAAGAAAACGCCATCACACGCGGGATCAAACCATGGAATCCTGAAAAAGGTCACGGCTGCCGATCTTGGCCTCGTCGAGGTGCCAGTGCTTGCGCCGCACCTTGAGTTTCGCAAGATCGACGATAGGCAGGTGCTTTTGGTCTCCGAACTCTTCAATACGCTGCTTCGTGCGCCCATCCATTCCGACCTGTTGCCGCTACTCGACGGTTCTCGTTCGTCCCACGACATCACCGCGACTCTCTCCAGCACGTATCCGGAATCTGAAGTTCAATCGGCATTGACATCCTTGGCGGCTAGGGGCTATGTCGTTTCAGGCGAGTACACCATGGGACGGGAATCGGCAGCGTTCTGGTCCTCGTTGGGTGCTTCTCCCCGGTGGGCTGAGGAACGCCTTGCGACATCAAAGGTCGCGGTCGTCGGCGATGACGGCCATATAGCCCGAAGGCTTGATGCCATGGGGGTGGGGGCGGGCGGGGATTCTCCGACTCTTACCGTTACCGTTTGTGCCGACTACCTCGACGAGCAACATGCCGCTATAAATCGGAGTCATATCAAGTCCGGTATGCCGTGGATGCTGGTCAAGCCGAAGGGCCTCTGCCCCATGTTCGGGCCGATTTTCCGGCCGGCGGAGCAGGGGCCGTGTTGGGCCTGTCTCGCATATCGCCTTCGTGGACATCAGGAAGTGCACAATTTCTTGCGCAACTTTGCCGGTGAAGCGGGTGCATTCCTGCCAAGCGCTGCCGAACCCACCGTCTTGGAAGCAATGTACAGCCTCGTTGCGGCAGAAATAGCCAAGTGGCTGGTTTTCGAGGGAATGGCACTCCTTCATGAGCATGTCCTTTCAGTGGATGCGGCGCGCCTGAAAAGCGAACACCACCCAGTCATGCATCGTCCGCAATGTATCGTATGCGGTGACGAGGCACTGTACCGTCCTGACCGGCTGCCGGTCCCAGTGCAGCTGAAACCGAGTCCGAAGGACATTTGCAATAGTGGCGGTGTGCGCTCGGTATCTCCGGAGGAAACTCTTGCCAAGTACCGGCACTTGATCAGTTCTGTCAGCGGGGTCGTGTCATGGCTTACACGCACCACGGAGGAAGCTGATCCTTGGCTGCATGTCTACTGGGCCGGGAGCAACTTCGCACTGAGAAGCAGCAAGTTGAGTTCGCTGCGGCGTAGCCTGCGAAGCAAGAGTGCGGGCAAGGGGAGCACGCCGCGGCAGTCCGAAGCAAGTGCGCTTTGTGAGGCGGTCGAGCGTTACTCGGGTGCTTTTCATGGCGATGAGATTCGCGTCCAGAGACGTTTCTCAGATTTCCTCAAGGCTGGAGAATCGGAAGCAATTCACCCGAATGATGTCCAGTTGTTCAGCGACCGGCAACTGGATAACGCCGGGGAGATCAATGCCCGCGGCCACCCGTACAATTTCGTTCCGGCACGCTTCGACCCGGATGCAGAAATAGACTGGTCGCCCGTGTGGTCGCTCACGCAGGCTCGGCATCGTTACTTGCCGACCGCTATGCTCTACGGCATGCCGGACGAGCAGCGTGAGGATTCGAGCCTCAAGGCAGACTCAAACGGCTGTGCCGCTGGCAATACACTGGAGGAAGCCATCCTGCAAGGATTTTTGGAACTAGTCGAACGCGATGCCTTTGCTGTCTGGTGGTACAACCGATTAAGCCTACCTGAAGTGGACCTAGAGAGCTTTGATGACGAATATCTTGCATCCGCACGAGACCACTACCGTGATTTTGGTCGTGAGATGTGGGTACTGGACGTCACCCATGACCTCGGCATTCCGACTTTCGTCGCTGTCGCGCGACGGATTGATCAGGAAACAGAGGACATTATCTATGGGGCTGGAGCCCATACTGACCCTCATATTGCAGCCCTGCGCGCGGTGTGCGAGTTGAATCAGTTCCTGAACTGGGCGCAAGGGTCGGAGCGTGGCGGTTGCGGCCATGCTGTCGACGACCCACTGTGCCTATGGTGGTGGCAGAATGCGAGACTTGCGGAACATCCCTACTTGGCTCCGGATTCCGGAGCCGCACGACGCGGAAAGTTGGACTATCCTGTTCCCGATACCACGGATGTCAGAGAGGATGTAGAACGGTGCCGTAGATTGGTCGAGGCCAAGGGTTTAGAATTCCTGGTGCTCGACCAGACCCGGCCAGACATCGGCATGCCGGTGGCAAGAGTTATTGTGCCCGGTCTGCGCCATTTTTGGGAACGCTTTGCGCCCGGCCGCCTGTTCGATGTGCCGGTTGAAATGAAATGGCGCGAAAACCCCGTCACAGAAGCAGATCTCAACCCCGTTCCGGTCGTTGCATGAAAAAAGAACACTACACTTCAACTTGACTCTAGCTTATGAGCATTACAGAACAATGGATCAATACTGAGGAACGCCTTCTTCACGAGGCAGATTCCTTGGGGGCGTTGCTTGAGCGGCTCCGGGATTATGTCTCTCCCGTACTGATTGGCAGCGAGGAATGGGACAAAGTGCTGGAGCGAGCTTACGGGTTGCCCGTGACGATGGCGGCTTTTCCTTTTGGCTTCGAAATACCATTGCACGATTCCCGGCCAGGAGCGGATTTAGGCGTTTCGCTAGTTGGCGGGAGCAGGTCGGAGACGGTTTTCGAAAAAAAAAGGAAATCTAAAGATGCTGATCCGTCAATTTCCGGTATTGCCGGATTACTGAGCGAGATGGAGCCGGAGGACTCTGCGTTGCGCCGCGTTATTGGGCGGAAGATGTTACTCGAATACGATGTCGATCAAATGCCAACCGGAATGCCTCCGCCCCCTGGCGTCTTTGTGTATCCCGTTGAAAAAAGGTTGATCGGCGATGGTTCCGACCGGAGTCTCCAAGAGCTAAGGACTGTGGCCGATGCGGTAGCTTCTGCGACAGGCTGGGAATTGAACGAGGCCGAACGCCGACAAGTCGACCAGGTGTATCTGGCGATGCAGCCGGACATGGAAATGCGGGCGATTGGTGCCTTTCCCTCGCGGGGCAGGGGAATTCGTCTGGCGGCGACGGAATTTAGGAAAGCAGAGGATGTCGTGGGATTTCTGGAACGTGCAAACTGGCCGGGACAGCATGCGGTTGTGGCTTCAACCGTGGAACGTTTCAAGGAACGCGGCGCATTTGCCTATGCAGGGGTTCACTACGACGTTACGGAAAATGGCGTGGGACCGAAACTCGGGCTAAGTTTTTTTGCCCAGGAAGGGCAATGGCTCAAAGAGATACGGCATTGGACTCCCCTTATTGACGGCATACACGAGGATCAGCTTGCGGTTCCGGAAAAGCTGTCGGAGCTGGTGGCTTGGTCGTCTGGTTCAGACGCCTTGCCAGGCAAATCTGGCTCATTCGTGCTCGTCCGTGGCATTCACCATATCAAGTTCACACTGGTCGACGACCGAATTGAACAAGTCAAGGCATACATTTTTTTCCTGATATTTGCTTGGCCCTTGACCGGTTAAGCCGGGTTGCTTTCGGATGCTTTCTTCCACGCGGAAGAGAGGCCGGATTACGCAGAGACGGTTTTGGCTGGCTGGCGTTGCCGGTCTACGGCCATCAACAGGGGCGGAAGGAGAAAGAGGTCGGCGATCAGCGCAAACGTGATAATCGCCCCAGTGAGCAGCCCGACCTGCATGGTTGGAATGAATGGTGACAGGACTAGGATGAAGAAGCCTGACACCAGCACGAGCGTGGTCGTGAACAATGCCCGCCCAACGGCCTGAAATGCATAGCGCACCGCCTCGCTGGGTGCGGCACCGTGTTCGCGTCGCGCGCGCTGGTATTTGCTGAGGAAGTGGATGGTATCGTCCACTACAATGCCGATCTTCATGGCCAATACGACCGATAGTGCCAATCCCACTTCTCCTACGACCAGCCCCCAGACACCGAAACCCATAGCGCCAGGAACGAGATTGGGTACGAGACTCACGAGGCCGAGCCGGAAAGAACGAAGGGCGACAATGAGGAAGATGGAAATACCGATGAGTGCGACTGTTGTTCCGATCAGCATGGCTCGTATGTTGCGTTGACCGATATGTGCGAACATCAGCGCGGGCCCCGCGACCTCGGCCCGGATGATGTGTGATGTGTTTTCGTTCAACCACGCCGTAGCGCGTTCGCTCAGCTCCAGTATTTCGCGCGAAGAGAGCGTCTTCGCGGTCACCGTCATGCGCGTGGCCGACTTCGAGACGTCGATCTGGTTGTTGAGATCAAGGCCCAAGGGGAGTGAAAGCTCGTAAAGTAGCAGGTACTGTGCGGTGAGTTCACGGTTGGTGGGCAGCCGGTAGGCATCCGGGTCGTCGCCGTGCATGCTTTTGTTGAGTTGCCGAAAGGTATCGCTGATGACCGTGACGTGTCGCACTTCCGGTTGGGCCCGGTACCAGTCGGCAAAGGCCGACAGATCTGCAAGATATGCGGGGTCGGAGATTTCACCGGGTCCGGAAGAGGCCAGCGAGTATTCAAGTACGGTGTTTCCTCCTAGGTTTTCGTCCAAAAAGTCAGCGTCTTGACGGAACTCGACACTTTCGTCGAAGAAATGCACCATGACGTCATTCAGTTCATTTCTCGGGATGGCGGCCAGTAATATCAGGACAATCGCTGTCGCTCCCCACAACAGAAAGGTTCGTCGTCGTATCACAAATTCCGCGAGGGCTGCCATTGCCGGATCGTTTCTCCGCCGGATCGCCCGGACACGCACTGGAAGAAGCGAAAGCAGTGCCGGCAGGAACGTGACCGAGAGCAGGAAGCAAGCACCGATTCCGAATGCCACGAATGTCCCGAGATGGCGGTATGGTGGTACCTCGGAGAAGTTCATGGCCAGGAATCCAAACGCTGTGGTTGCGCAGGCAAGGAAAACGGGGCTTAGGTTGACATTGATGGACTCAATGATAGCCTCGTGCTTCGAGTCTCCGGCCTGCATGCGTTGCTGCATGGTAACCAGCAGGTGTACACAGCTGGCCACGGCAATCGTCAACACCATGGTCGGAGTTGGGGCTGTCGGAGGAGAGAACGGCAGGCCCACCCAGCCGCCCAACCCCAGGGATACCAGAATTGAGCAGATGATGACGGACCCGGTCGCCATCACCCCCGCCATCCCCCGGGTCAGAAGACCGAGAATCAACGCCATGATGGCTAAGCTTGCGGGCAGGAAGATCTTCTGGTTGGTGATGGAAGCTTCTGAAAAGGTCTGGTTGATGATAACCGTTCCGGCGAGACGGATATCAATGCTTGGATATCGTTCTTTTGCTTTGGCGGCGAGGCCGTACACAAATTTGGATATTTCAGAAACTCTGGTCGCTTCGTCCTCTTCGGGCAAATCCACGGTCACGTTGACGGCGCTCACACCGCCGTCTGAAGCGACTAGGTTGCCGACGAGCCGTGGTTCGGCCAAGGCCGTTGCGCGGATCCTAGCTCGCGCTTCTGCGTCGCCAAGTTCCAGTGGATCGACAAGATCACGAACAAACAGATCATCACCATCCGCCGTCGTATGCTGGAAGTTGGTGATGGAATCAACCCGCCTAGAGTGAGGGATCTGCCAGGCTTCCTCGGTCAGCCAGACAGCAGCCGCGAGGGCCTCTTCCGATGCGAAGTCGAGGTTTTCTGGAACAATCATGAAGAGGACGTTGTCGTTCTTCCCATAAGTGTTCTCCAGTAACTCAAATGCTAGTAGCTGAGGATTGTCCTCGCTGAAGAACATGCGGTAGTTAGTGGAAGTCTTGAGGAATAAGCTGCCGCTGGCGGCGGCAGCGACCAGAACCAAGGTGGCAACAATGATCGGCCAGCGGGTCGCAATGACCCACTTTCCAAACCGTGCTTCAAAAGATGGGGAGGCGGAGCCGAGTTTGCTTGTCATTTATGCAAACTCTGCCGAGAGTGATTTTCCAGAATTTAATCCCGCCGAAATACGGCGGCGTTTAAAAAACCAACGACTTCTGGCGAATGAGGGCGTGTTACACGTGCTCCACGCCAGAAGCCATTTTGGTTTACAGAACTGCTTCTAATTCAACCTGCCTATATTGGAATAGGTAAGTTTCTTCAGAGGCAGCAGCAAAGGCCGGCAGCAATTGTTTCAAGCTGCTCTTCATTCAGTTCCGGGCCCGCCGGCAAAGCGATATGAAGGGTCTGCATCGTGGACTCATGCACCTTGACCTCCACATTCTCCGGCAGTTCCATGCCGAATTCCTCGGCAATGACAGCCTTGGGGTCTGAAACTAGTTGCTGACGGAATTCAGCGTCTTCACATGCTTTATCTGTCAGATGCTCACGCATCTGTTCGGCACGCCGTCTAGCGCTTTCTACGATCGATTCCATAATTTCCCTCGCGTTGGTTTAAAGAATGACACCGGTAATATACTCTTTCTCTTTCCCCTGTCAAGCATTAAGCCTGGCTTCAATTAGTCACTGCAACGATTCCGGCAACCGGCGGGAATGGCGAGTGAGTTGCGGTCCCCTCTCATTGTCAAAAACCGCCTGGATGAGAGGCAATTATGAGCGGTTACACGCAACTCACCGCGAGGCAACGAGACCAGATTGAGCTGTATCGGAACGAATACCAACTGAGCCAGGCGGAGATCGCCCGGCGGCTGGGCATCCATCGAAGCACGGTCAGTCGCGAACTGAGGCGCAACGGCAGTGGCCGGTCGGGAGGCTATCAGGCCGAACGGGCGCAACAGAAGGCCGAGCAGCGGCGTCGGCAGAAAGCCCGACGGCCCATCTCGCCCGGCGCAAGGCCGACGATGTGGCGGCACAGGTGATCGACCGACTCCAGCCGCTGGCGGCCTGGGTCCTCACCGTGACGTCGGATAACGGCACCGAGTTCGCCAGCCACCGTCGGATCGCCCGGCGCCTGCAGGCGGCCTTTTACTTTGCCCGGCCCTATGCCGCCTGGCAGCGCGGCAGCCACGAGAACGCCAATGGCCTGATCCGGCAGTACTTCCCGAAGTCTCGCCGCTTCGACACGATCACCGAGACCGAGTTGCGACGGGTCGAGGAGCAACTCAACAATCGGCCTCGGCGCTGCCTCGGCTGGCGCACTCCGAACGAGGTGTTCTTCGGACCGGATGCTCCCGTGGTGGACATCTGGCGGCAACAGTTGGAACGGCTTCTGTAGGCACCTCTTCGCGCTCAAACGAAAGCCCGCCTGGCAACGCCAGAACCGCCTCTCCTTGGCCGGACGGGCCCGAAAGTGACTCCGGAACGCCGGAGACCCGGGCTGCCGCTGCCGAGAATCGAAAAACTTTCCTTGGAGACAGTCGACTGACCGTCTCGCACTTCGTTTTACAATCTGTTGCAGTTACAAGTTGAAATCAGAAAGAATGGGGTTGAAACCCGATTTAGATGGTGATTCGGGAGGCTGTCTATAATAGATGCGTTTTGCAGGGGGAGGGACACCCATGTTCAATAATCTGTTCCTCGATGATGCTGCGGCCGATAGGAATAAACGCCAGCAACTTGATCACCTGTTGAGAATAGCAGCGCCTCACGAGCGTGTCATTCTGGCCGGCATCGGTGTAGTTCTTCTCGCGCTCGTGGTTTGGGTGTCGTTCGGCAGCATCGAACGCAGCGTTACAGTCGAAGGGGTTTTGCTCAAGCCGGGAATTCGCCACGAAATCGTTTCGGCCGAACCAGGGTATCTGGTGAAATTTCTGGCTGCTCTTGGAGACAAGGTCGAGGAAGGGGGCGCGATTGCCCGCCAGACCGTGCCGGAACTGGGGCGCGAGATGATCGCCTTGCGCGACCAGATCGAAATCCTGGAAGCAGGAATCCGGCAGGTGGGTGGCGATGGCACGCACTTGCTACTGGCCTCGGCTCAAGAGGCGTTGCTACAAATGGAAGCCCGGCGCACTGCAAAAGAGATGATCGTCAGCCATGTGAGTGGAGAAATCATGGCTTTGAAGGCTGCTCCGGGAGATTATTTGCCAGTCGGGTCGGTTGTCGCTCAAATTCGCAATCAGGAAGACAGTCCGCACCAGGCGGTACTGCAGATTACCCCGCGCATGGCAAAACGCCTACGCGCCAGTATGCCAGCATCGGTCGAAGTTGTGATGCCGGACGGTGCGACGCATGAAGTGGGCGGTGAAATCGCTTCTGTAATCCCCGGGCCGTTGCCGCACTGGCTTGCGGCCTTTCGGCCCGAAGGCATGGATTATGCCTACCGTGTTGACATCGCTCTTCACTCTGAATCTGGTCTTGCCGTGCCGGACGGCACTCCATGCCGCGCGCGTATCGTGCTTGGCCGGCATTCTCTCGTCGCACTCCTGGATCCTGAACAATTTTGAGTGGCTGTCTTGAATGCCTTCTTCCAGTCCGAAAGAATCGCCGAAACCCAGTAAGCCGCACGTAAAGGAGCGTAAGAAGCGGCGCGTGGTTACTCCGCTTCTGTTACAGATGCACATGACCGAATGTGCTGCTGCATGTCTGGGCAGTGTGCTCGCTTATTTCGGACGATGGGTGCCACTGGCCGAGTTGCGGGATAAGTGCGAGATCAGCCGCGATGGTTCTACGGCGGCGGGCATCAAGCGCGCCGCCCAGTACTACGGCCTCGAATGTTCCGGTTGGTTCGGGGACGTCGCCCAAATCAAAAAAAATCCACTTCCCCTGATTCTGTTCTGGGAATACAACCACTTTCTCATCTTGGAAGGATATGACCGCGAGTGGTTCTATCTCAACGACCCGGCCTCAGGTCGCCGCAAGCTTTCGAGGAAGGAATTCGAGGGAGGATTTACTGGGGTGGCATTGCGGTTCAAACTTGGCCCAGAGTTCAAGCCTGGAGGCATGCGGCCCGACATCCTGCAGCATATCCCAGCTTGGTTGGCTGGAACCGGGGATGCATTGGCCTATGCGATTGGATGCGGGTTGTTGTTGACCGTACTGGCTCTCGCGACGCCTGCGTTACTGGCCATCTTCGTGGATTGGGTGCTACGGGAAGGCGAGCCTTGGGGAGGGATTGTAGCTGGCACCATGGCAGGCGCCGCCGTTTTGGTTTACGGACTAACCTGGTTGAAACAACGGTGCCTGCGGCGCTTGGCCGCCCGGATCTCGGTGGTTGCTTGGGACCAATGCCTGACGCGGCTGTTGCGGTTGCCGATCGAATTCTTCAATCACCGGCTTGCGGGAGAATTGTCTGCCCGCGTCTTGTCTGTCGACAAGATAGCCAAGGGCTTGTCGAATCGTTTCATTGATTTGTTGATTGATCTTGGAATGAGCGTGGTGTTTTTGGTCGTCATGCTGGTGTACGAGCCGACGCTGGCACTAATCGTTCTGGGCTTGGCTGTGCTGAATGCCGTGCTGATGCGTGTGATTTCACGCTTTCGAGCCGATGCGAGCCATGCTTTGCAACGGGAACAGGGCCTGTTGCTGGGTATCGGCACAACGATGCTGCATCATACGGACACCCTGCGGATGACTGCTTCGGACGACCGTTTCTTCTCCCGTTGGAGTGGCCATCAAGCTCGCGAACTGGATGCGCGCCAGCGTTTTTCCGAACTAAGCCATGTGAATTCAGCCTTGCCGGGTTTGTTCTCGATCTTGGGCAGCGTGGCCGTGCTGGCTGTTGGCGCGACCGAAGTCATAGCGGGCGAAATGACACTTGGCACGCTGATGGGATTTTACGTCGTGGCGGTGATGTTTTTGGCTCCCGTCGGACGTTTTGTGTCGTTTGCAGATGACCTTCAGTCGCTTGAGACGGACATGCAGCGTTTGGAGGACATCACGAAAGCTCCAGAGGACCCGGGGCTGGTGCATCGCCACGATTCCTCGAATTCCATCGCCACCCTGAATGGACGGTTACGATTGGCTGGGCACGTGGAGTTGCGCAACATCACCTTTGGCTACAACCGAAACCGCCCCCCCCTGATCGAGGATTTCAACCTGGTCATCAAGCCGGGACAACGGGTCGCGGTGGTCGGGCCGAGCGGGTCGGGGAAATCGACGCTATCGCGTCTGGTTGTTGGCCTCTACCAGCCATGGTCCGGAGAAATCCTGTTCGATGGCCACCCGAGGAATGAGATTCCTGAGGAAGTTCTGTCACGGTCTCTGTCGATGGTGGATCAGAATGTAATTCTCTTCTCCGCGACGGTACGCGACAACATTACTCTTTGGAACCCTGTTGTTCCAGACGACATCCTGATTGCTGCGGCCCGCGATGCTTGCATCCACGATGAGATTCTCAGCCGGCCGCTAGGCTACGCGACGCAGGTCGAGGAGGACGGGGACAATTTCAGCGGTGGCCAGCGACAACGGTTGGAGATTGCGCGTGCGCTGGTCGGCAATCCGACGGTACTGATTCTCGATGAGGCAACGAGCGCTCTCGACGCCGCCACCGAAGACCTAGTCGATGACGCGCTACGCCGCCGAGGGATTAGTTGCCTGATCGTGGCGCATCGGTTGAGCACGGTTCGGGACTGCGACCAGATTATCGTCCTTGAGAAGGGCAAGGAATTGCAGCGTGGCACCCACGACGAACTCATGGCGGACGAGGGCGGGACCTATCACCGGCTTGTCCGGGCGGGCTAGCCTAATGAAGCCTCCGGAATTCCATTCACTTGCCAATCTGGCCGCTCAATCGGGCGTGTCGGTGTCCTGCGCCGGCAACCTGCCGATAGACATGGGTGACCCGGAATCCATCTGGTTCATTGAGAAAGGGGTGGTTGACCTGTTTCTGGTTGAGCGCCGAGACGGAGTGGACCAAGCGGCACCGCAGCATCTACTGCGCGCCGATTCCGGACGTCTCCTGCCGGGCGTCGCTCCGCAGGAGAATGGCACGGTCTTCAGCCTGGTTGCAAAAGGGTTGCCGGATACAGTATTGCGGCGTCTTCCAGTCGAAAGCCTCAGCGCGATCCAGGGCACGGAACTGGCGGAACATGTCGACGCATGGGTTAAGGACATTTCTGCCGAGTTGTCCCGGGATGCAGGACAACGGCCGCGGCCAGACTCGCCAGTCGAGCCCGGCAAGGCCTTTTCGGAAGTGGGCGGTACGCTTTCGTCCCGGCAGGGTGTGGTGTGGATCTCGCAATTGCCTCCAGGCACGGGATTGTTTCTCGGTTTGATTGATCCCACCGAAGGAGATTCGCGAGACAGAGCGATCGCGGACACCATACCGCTCACGCCTGCGACATGGTTGACCCTGATGGGGAAAACTCGACTATCCTCCCGATCCTCGGAAGACCTTGCCGAAGACGGGCTTCTCCTGCCTGCCTTAGCGAATTTCCATATAACGGCGTTTTCTCATGAACGACTTAATCGCAGTTTGGCAACTGCTGATCAAGCGAACCTGGAACGGGATCGAGTGACCAGCCGCCGCAGCGATGAAGCGCGTGCCCGACACCGTCTGTTCAACCTTTACGACCTTCCGGAGAAGAGAAGCGCCGATGCGGATAGCGTGATATTGCTCGAAGCCCTGAAGATAGTCGGGGAACATGAAGGCATGGACTTTAAGTGGTCTGTAAAACCGGGAGTCGCCGACTCTGTCCCGGAACTCGGGGACATCCTGGATGCATCCGGGGTGCGCAGCCGACAGGTGCGGCTCGCTTGGGACAAGCGCTGGTGGATTGGGGACAATGGCGCAATGTTGGCGTTTCGGGTGGACAACGACCAACCTGTGGCATTGTTGCCTGGCATGCTGGGGCACTATCGGGAGGTCGATCCGGTTGGGAAGCGCAGTACCCGGGTAACTGCCGAGCGTGCTAAGGCCCTCCAACCTGATGCTTGGGTGTTCTACCAGCCACTGACGTCGGGGAAGATCGGATTGATGGATCTGTATCGGCTTGTCCGGAAGGGTCTGGTTGCCGATCTCGCGCGTTTTGCAACAGCCGGACTGTTTGGCGGTTTGGTCATGTTGGTGCCTGCCGTGGTGGTGGGCTTTGTCGCGGATGAGGTCATTCCCACCGGCGAAACCAGTCTGTTGTATCTGGCGACTGCGGCATTGGCGGCATTCGCCCTGATTGGGGCGTTGCTGCATATCCTCCAGGGCATGGCGCTCATGCGCCTCGAGGGGCGTGGCGCTTCCCGAATCGAAGCTGCATTCTGGGACCGCCTGCTCCGATTGCCTTTAAGCTTCCTGCGGCGCTATCCAGCAGGCAATCTCGCTATGCGAGGCATGACGTTCCAAGCTCTCCGTGATGCTGTACGGGATGTGATTGCCAACGCGGTGTTGTCGATCGTTTTCCTACTGCCCGCGTTCCTCCTGATTTTCTTCTACGATGCCACGTTGGGAAGTGTTACGGTCGCCTTCGGTCTTTTGTCCCTGGCTGTAACCGTCGTGCTGGGCCTGCAGCAAATCCCGCCTCATGGCCGGGTGATTCGGGCGATCCACCGTATGGCAGGGCAATTGTTCCAGTTTATTAACGGCATTTCCAAGTTGAGGGTTGACGACGCGGAAGGGACCGCCTTTGCAGTTCTGGCCCGAGATTACCGCGAGCAGAAGCGCGCGGAGTCCAAACTCGGCGGTTTGGAAGATCATTTGCAGGCATTCGGGGCTGCGTTGCCACTCCTTGCCGGGGCGGTGCTGTTCCTGGTGATGGTGTTACCGGGCCGAGAGGGCATCGAGATCGGAGATTTTCTTGTCATCTATCTCGTGTTCATAGTGTTCCAGACGGCAGTGGCCCGGCTTGGAGCATCGTTCAGTTCCGTTGCCGCCATCATGCCAGCATTCGATCAGATTCGGCCATTTCTCTACGAATCCCCGGAGACGAGTTCCGATGGAGAACTCGTCGAGGGCTTGGGAGGTGAAGTCGTGATGGACCATATCACTTTCCGGTACGATCCTGACGGCCCGCTGATTCTCGACGATGTCACGATTCGCGCCAATCCCGGCGAATTTGTCGCCATTGCTGGCGAATCAGGGGCAGGCAAGAGTACGGTTTTCCGCATAGCGCTTGGTCTAGATCATCCATCTTCCGGGGCGGTGTACTACGACGGACGCGATCTGAGGCATCTCAACATCAAGCAAGTGCGCCGGAAGATTGGCGCGGTCCCACAGGATGTGCAGCTTCATCCGGAGGACGTGTGGGACAACATCGTCGGGAATCAGGAAGACATTGCAGCCGAGAATGCGTGGGCTGCCGCCCGGGCCGCATCTGTCGACCGTGATATCAAGGAGATGCCGATGGGAATGCTGACATGTGTGGGAGGAGGCAGTCTTACATCGGGAGGCGAAAGCCAACGCATCATGATCGCCCATGCGCTGATCGAGCATCCTCGAATCATGCTGCTCGATGAGGCAACGAACTGGCTCGACAACGACAATCAGGCCAAGATCATGGATAACCTCGCGAACCTGCGCTCGACTCGGATCGTTATTGCCCATCGTCTTTCCACGTTGCGTCAAGCGGATCGAATCTACGTGATGCAATCCGGGAAGGTGGTCGAAGTGGGGACTTTCGAAACACTGATGGAGATCGGTGGGGTCTTTCAGGATCTGGTTCGTCGGCAAGTCGCCTGACTACGGCCACTTGCGGGGCTTGCACCCGAGTCAAGAGAATTTTCCTCATTCGGCAGATATGCTGCGAGAACGAGCCCCTGTGATAGACTTGCGGCCAGTATTTTCCGACGATTTTCTTTACCAGCAAGATGTCCGAACGTTTCACACCGGCTGCACTCATAGCGCTTCTGTTTATCCTCCTGGCCGGGTCCATCTACGTTTCTCAAAGGCCTGAACCGTTTTCGGAAGGAACCTTCTGGCAGGTGAGCAAGGACGGCAAGGTCGTCGGGCATATCTTCGGCACCATCCACAGCAACGACGAGCGCGTCACGCGGATTCCGCAACGGGTGATGGAGGTATTCACGAAGTCGTCGGGCTATGCCATCGAAGCGTTTCCAGGCAGTGAGTTGTGGAATCCCTACCATGGACTCCAGAATATTCGCGGTCGCATGATGCTGCCGGGCAAGCAGACGCTCGCGGAGGTCGCCGGCGAGGAACTGGCGCAAAAGGTATACACGATCCTCAAGCGAAACCAGGTCGATGAGGAATTTGCACGCCGCGTAAAACCGTGGGCCGCGATCCACAGTCTCGCTATTAAGTCAGAGCACCAAGGGCCGATTGTGGATCAGAAGCTTCTGGATTTGGCGGTGCTGCAGGACAAAGAGTTATATCAAGTCGAGAGTCCGGAAGAGCTGTTGGCTGCGTTCTATGCGATGCCAATGGATTCACAAGTCTCGCTGCTGGAGGACAAGTTGCGCGCATTCCCGGAAATGCGCCACACCATGGAAGAGATCGTTTTGGCCTATGGGCGCGAAGATCTGCAGGCCATGATGGATCTGTCGACGGACTTTATTGATAAGGATCCGAGCAAACGGAAGCATTATGAGACATATGTAAAGCATGCCATTGATATTCGAAGCGTTGTGATGACGCACTACATGGGCGCGGCGTTTCGCGAGGGCAATGCGTTCATTGCTGTTGGCGCCTTGCATTTGCTTGGAAAGAACGGAGTGCTATCGTTGCTCGGTCAGGAATTTTATGGCGAATACGAAGTCGAGCGAATCCTAATTAAGTAGCCCGCCCAGTCTTGTTGCTGTACAACGGGCCGAGTTCAATTTACGCCTGACGCCACAGGGCATCGGTTCGAATCCACTGCAAAAACAGGGAAAGGAATCTTTGCAGAGAGATTCCCAGATCTTTCTCGTCAACTGCGTCCGTAGACTGGCACGATGGCGCCGTTGATGGATTGACTGGACGGGTCGGCGAGGTGGGCAATGGCGGCAGCGAGATTCTCGGGAGGCACCCATCTTGAGTGGTCGGCATCAGGCATGTCGGCGCGGTTGCGAGGGGTGTCAATGGTGCCGGGCAGGATGCAGTTGGCCGTGATTCCGGTCTCGGCGCATTCAAGGGCGAGCACTTCCGTCAAGGTAACCACGGCCGCTTTCGAGACGCAATAGGGAGCCATTCGTGCTCCGGGCTTGCGCACGGCTCGGGCGCCTACGTTGATGATGCGGCCGAAATCCGCTTCCCGCATGATGGGCAGCACGTACTTGCAGGCCAGCCAGGCGGTGACGGCGTTGATTCGAAACATGCCCGCCCAGTCGTCCACGGTGGTTTCTTCGACCCTCGGTCCCATTGCGAACCCACCGGCGACATTCGCGAGAATGTCAATGCGTCCCTTGAGTTGATGGATTCTGCTGAAGGCTTCGCTGACGGAGGGTTCGTCGGTCAAGTCGCAGACATGGGTAGCAGAGCTTGGGACCTCTTCCAGCCGTTTGGCATCGCAATCCACGGCAACGGTGAAGGCGCCGCGTTCCTCGAAGCCGCGAATCGTGGCTTGGCCAAGCACGCCAGCAGCCCCGGTGACGACAGCGACGTGATCAGCGAGAGAATTCATGGATGGATTGTGAACGGAAGCAGAATTGGGGAGCCGGGCTCATTGTAGGGCCCAGCCTGGGAATTCGCCAAGCAGCCCGAACACCCAATCACCCAGGCTGAAGACGAGCATGGTCAAGATGACGACCGAAAGGATGTCCAGCCAGATTCCGGCAATGATCATCTTGATGATCGGGACTCGCCGGGAGCCGTAGACGATGGCGTTGGGCGGGGTGGAGATCGGCAGCATGAAAGCGCAGGAAGCGGCGAGGACCGTCGGAATCAATAGTAACAGAGGGTGCACATTGATGCCTTGCGCAAGGCTGGCCATGATCGGGATGGCCGTAGAAGTGGTGGCCGTATTGGAGGTTAGTTCCGTCAGGCCGGTGATAAAGCCGACCGTGCTCATCACTACCACGAGCGAGCTGCTGCCGTGCAGCAGGATTTCGAATTGCTGGGCTGCCCAGGAGGACAGCCCGGAAACTCCGAATCCTTTGGCCAATGCCAGGCCACCGCCGAACAGAATCAGCACACCCCAGGGGACTTTGTTCAGGTCGTCCGTATCCAGCAGCCGGCCATGAGTCGATTTGGCGGGAAGCGCGAACAACAGAAGTGCCATGGCGATGGCGACCGTGCCGTCGTCGAGCATCGGGCCGATGGCAGAAATGTCGAGCCGGGCCAGAAACAGGTCCAGGTAATGGCTCCAGCCAAAGATGTCGATATCGCTGCCGAACAGATGCTTCTTACGGGTGAACCACAGGACCACCAGAGTGGCGAACACCGCCAAAACCCTCTTTTCCTCCGGGCCCATGGGTCCGAGATCCCGGTGTTGTCGGAGAATCAGATCACCGCCACTGAACTGGCCCGTAGGAGGTAGAGGAAAGACCAGCCGAGTCAACAACAGCCAAGCGCATCCTAGGAACAGGAACGAGAAGGGCATGGCCATCATCGACCAGGAGGCGAACGAGATGGACGGCGCATTCGGATACAACTGCTCGAACTGGGCGACCAGGATGGCGTTGGGTGGCGTCCCCGTCAGCGTGGCCATGCCGCCGATGGAGGCGGCGTACGCAAGTCCCAGCAACAGGGCAAGGGAAAAATTCCTCTCGCGGGGATGCGGAGGAGTATCGGCGGTGCCTTGGGCCGCATGGAACTCCTCGCGAAACAGGACGACGGACAGCGCGATCGGGAGCAGCATCATAGTGGTGGCGGTATTGGAAAGCCACATCGACAGGAGGGAGGCCGCCAACATGAACCCGAGCACGAGGGTGTCGAGCCGGTTGCCCATGATTCGCAGGATGTTGAGCGCGATACGCTTGTGCAGGTTCCACTTCTGCACCGCGATCGCCACGAGGAACCCTCCCAGAAGGAGAAACGTGACCCAGCTCATGTACTGGCTGACCACGTTGTGCAGACTGATGCTCAGATCGCCGGGGACCAGTCCGCCGCTGAGCGCGGTATCTTCGAAATCGACCCGCCTTGAGACATCAGTGTAACGACCCCGCATGATGCCCATGGCCGGGAACAGCACCAGCGGCATCAGGGCGGTAGCGGCGATCGGGATGGCTTCGCTGACCCACCAGATAGCCATCCAGGCAGTAATGGCCACCATGCGGGTGACCATCGGATTTCCGGGGTCGAGGTCGGTAAAGGCGAGAATCAGGATGAAGGCCAGTGGCCCGAGCCATAGCCCGATCCGGTTGCGCAGGTTTACGGGTGCGTCATCGCGCCATGCAGGTCGAGCGAACACCGGGCAACCTCAAATGAAAAGCGCACGCTGGAGCAGCGTGCGCTAGGTTGGCATCCCCCCAACAGTCAGTCCCAACTGAGTGCCCCGCCGGTCTGGTACTCGGTCACTCGGGTCTCGAAGAAATTCTTCTCCTTCTTCAGGTCCAGGGTTTCCGACATCCACTGAAACGGATTCTGGGCCCCCGGGAACTGCGTCGGCAGGCCGATCTGAGCCAGTCTTCGATTGGCAATGAACTTGACGTAGTCCTCGAAGACGGGAGCGTTCATTCCCAGAATGCCGCGCGGCATGGTGTCGTAGGCATAAGCGATTTCCAACTCCACACCCTCCAGGATCAGGTCGATCATCCGCTGCTGGAATTCTCCGGACCACAACTGCGGATTTTCGATCTTGATCTGGTTGATGACGTCGATGCCGAAATTCATATGCATGGACTCGTCGCGCAGGATGTACTGGAACTGCTCGGCAACGCCGGTCAACTTGTTGCGTCGGCCCATCGACAGAATCTGCGAGAATCCCACGTAGAAGAAGATTCCCTCGAACACGACATAGAACGCAATCAGATCGCGCAACAGGCGCTGGTCGTTCTCATAGGTCCCAGTCTGGAACTGCGGATCCCCCAAACTATGAGTGAAGGGGAGCGCCCATTCCGCCTTGCGGGCCACGGACGGCAATTCCCGATACATGTTGAACACCTCGCCTTGGTCCAGTCCCAGTGATTCGACGCAGTACTGGTAGGCGTGGGTGTGGATCGCTTCCTCGAACGCCTGGCGCAGCAGGTACTGCCGACATTCCGGATTGGTGATGTGCCGGTACACGGCCAGCACCAGATTGTTGGCCACCAGCGAGTCGGCGGTGGAAAAGAATCCGAGGTTGCGCTTGACGATCATGCGTTCGTCTTCGGTCAGGCCGTCCGGGTCCTTCCACAGCTCGATGTCTGCGGTCATGTTGATTTCCTGCGGCATCCAATGATTGTTGCAGGCGGACAGGTATTTCTCCCAGGCCCAGGTGTACTTGAAAGGAACCAACTGGTTCAGGTCGGCACGGCAGTTGATGATTTGCTTGTCGTCCACCTGGATGCGGGCCGCACCCATTTCCAGGGTTTCCAGGCCTGTGGCTCCGGCACCGGCTTCAGCGGGAGGTGTTTCCGTGACGGCCGGAGGCGAGGGAAGGTTTGATTCCAAGGCGAGGTCGACGGCCGGCGGTGGGGCGTCCGGCACAGAGAGTGGATCATTCCAAGCGGTAGGAGTCGTAGTTGTCATGATGGCCTCCTTCGTGGGTGGGGGACTACTGGCAGGCCTCGCAGTCTTCGTCCATGGAGCAGAACGGAGTAGCGCTGTCGCCGGTGTCCGGGCTGACCGCATTCGCGGCAACCGCGTTGAGGTGGCTGCGCTCGTCGCCGGTGCTTTTCTCGACATGGGTGGCGCCGAGCGAACGCAGGTAGTAGGTAGTCTTCAGGCCGCGCACCCAAGCCAGCTTGTACAGATTGTCAAGATCGCGCCCGGAGGGCGTGGCCATGTAGAGGTTCAGCGACTGCGCCTGATCAATCCATTTTTGTCGGCGTGAGGCGGCTTCCACCAGCCAGCGCGGATCCAGTTCAAATGCCGTGGTGTACAACTGCTTGATCTCGTCCGGGATGCGGGCGATGTCCTGAATGCCTCCGTTGTAATGCTTGAGGTCGTTGATCATCACGTCGTCCCACAGCCCCAGTTTCTTGAGGTCACGCACCAGGTACAGGTTGACGACCGTGAATTCGCCGGACAGGTTGGACTTGACGAACAAGTTCTGGTAGGTGGGCTCAATGCTTTGCGTTACGCCGGTGATATTGGAAATGGTGGCGGTCGGTGCGATGGCCATCGTGTTGGAATTGCGGATTCCAAGGCGTACCTTCTCGCGCAGGTCGTCCCAGTCCAGCGTGGTGTCAGCATTGACCTGGTAGAACCGCTTGTCGCCCCGCGTCTGGCGCACCTTCTCGATTGAGTCGATGGGCAGGATTCCCTGAGACCACAGCGACCCTTGGAAGCTCGGATAGGTGCCGCGTTCCTGGGCCAGGTCGGTGGAAGCAGAAATAGCGAAATAACTGACCGCTTCCATGGACCGGTCGGCGAATTCGACGGCCTCTTCGCTGGCATAGGGGACGCGTAACTGGTACAGCGCATCCTGGAAGCCCATCAGGCCAAGCCCGACCGGGCGGTGGAGCAGGTTGGAGCGGCGCGCCTTGGCGACGCTGTAGTAGTTGTAATCGATGACGTTGTCCAGCATGCGCATGGCGGTGCGCACGGTGCGCTCGAGTTTATCCATCATCAGGCCGTTATCGTCGACATGGGCGGCAAGGTTGATGGAACCGAGATTGCACACGGCGATCTCATCGTCGGAAGTGTTAAGTGTGATCTCGGTGCACAGGTTGGACGAGTGGATCACGCCATGATGCTGCTGGGGGGAGCGCAGGTTGCAGACGTCCTTGAAGGTAATCCAGGGATGGCCGGTCTCGTAGAGCATGCCGAGCATCTTTCGCCACAGGTCCCTCGCGTGGACCGTCTTGAAGTTTTCGACTTGCCCGTTTGCCGCCATTGCCTCGTATTGGACATAGCGGGCCTCGAATTCTTCGCCGACCAGGTCGTGCAGGTCGGCCGTGTCGCTCGGGCTGAACAGGGTCCAGTCGCCGTCGTCAGCGACGCGCTTCATGAACAGGTCCGGAACCCAGTTGGCGGTGTTCATGTCATGCGTGCGTCGCCGGTCGTCGCCGGTGTTCTTGCGCAACTCCAGGAATTCCTCAATGTCCAGATGCCAGGTTTCGAGATAGGCGCACATGGCGCCCTTGCGCTTGCCGCCCTGATTGACCGCGACGGCCGTGTCGTTGGCCACCTTGAGGAACGGCACCACGCCTTGGGAGCGTCCGTTGGTGCCCTTGATGTGCGAGCCCATGGCGCGGATCCGGGTCCAGTCGTTGCCGAGCCCGCCGGCGAACTTCGATAGCATGGCGTCATCCTTGATGGAACTGAAGATGCCGTCCAGGTCGTCTGGCACGGTGGTCAGGTAGCAGGAGGACAACTGCGGGCGCAGGGTGCCTGAGTTGAACAGGGTGGGGGTTGAGCTCATGAAGTCGAAAGTCGACAGCAGGTTGTAGAACTCGATGGTCCGGGCTTCCCGGTCCACTTCGGGTCCGGCCAAGCCCATGGCCACGCGCATAAAAAAGGCCTGAGGCATTTCGAAACGGGTGCTGTTCGAGTGTATGAAGTAGCGGTCATACAACGTCTGCAGGCCAAGATAGGTGAATTGCATGTCCCGCTCCGGCACGATGGCGGCGGCCAATTTTTCCAGGTCGTATTCCTGGGCCAGATGCGGGCTGAGCAGTTCGAGTGCGGTGCCGCGGCGGATGTAGTGAGGGAAGTAGTCGGCGTAGTCGACGGTCATCTCTACGGTCTGTGTCTGCACGGGCGCGTCGTAGACGAATCCCATCGCCTCCCGGCGCAGGCTGTGCAGCAGCAGCCGTGCCGCGACGAACGTATAGTTGGGATCTTTCTCGATCAGGCTACGGGTACTGATCGTCAGCTGGCGGTCGACCTCCGCCTCGGGGACGCCGTCGTACAGGTTGCGACAGGTTTCCTCCACGACGGGGTCGGGTGCGACGTCGTCAATGCCCCGGCAGGCCTCATCGGCGAGTTTGCGTAGGCGCTCCGTGTCCAGCGGGCACAGGGAGCCGTCGGCCGCCTTGACCTGGATGGGAGCGGCAGCCCGCTCTTCGGGGCTTTGCTCTTCCGCGTCGCGCTCGGCACGTTCGCGGGCGCGCTCCTCCCGGTATAGCACGTACTTCCGGGCCACCTTGTGATGGCCGCCGCGCATCAGGGCCAGTTCTACATGGTCCTGGATGTCCTCAATGTGGAACGTGCCGTTTTCCGGATGGCTGCGGGTCAGCGCATGGACAGTCTGCCGGGTGAGGTCGTCGACCACATCATGGATGCGGCTGGATGCGGCGGCGGTGCCGCCTTCGACGGCGAGGAATGCCTTGGTGATGGCGACCCGGATCTTGGATTCGTCGAACGGTGTCAGTTGCCGGTTGCGGCGGATGACCCGGTATTTCCCGGGAGCGGTGGCTTGCAGGCTGGCTTCGGTGAGTGCGCTCGGCCGCGCCGCGCCGGTGGCGATGCTCGGCTTGCCGGCGGAAGGTTGTTCGGAGATGGTTTCGGTGGTCATCTTTTTAGTTATCCCTCCATTTATGGATTCGGACCCCATCCGGAGGCTGCTCGACTCCGGATGCATCCCGCTTGCTTACAGGCAAAAGGAATATCCCACAATGGGATATCCACAATATATAGAGTTAATTCTCCATGTCAACCACCATAGAGTGTAGAGGAATGTGGAGCACTCAGCTAAATTATGTGGAGAACCCTTCGATTCTGTGGAAAAGCGCTGAAATGACTGGGGAAATGTTCCTGTTCAACCAGTTTTTGAGGGGAATTCGGCAGGGGAGATGTGAAAAACTTATGACTATTCTGATTTTGTATGGAAATCCTGCTGCTGATAATTTATTTTTATGGGAATAGGGCCCAAGGCATTCAGAAAGGGAAAATCCCGTGATTCTGGTATGGTTTGCCCATGAATGCGGCTTCTCCTGAATCCGGAATCCAGGCCGAGGCGGACCGTTGCGTGAAGTGCGGCCTCTGCCTTCCACACTGTCCCACCTGGCAGGTTCACCACCGCGAAGGGGACTCCCCGCGCGGACGCATCGAGTTGATTGCAGCATTGGCGGGTGGGCAGATGGAGCCTAGCCCGGGACTCCGGGCGCGCCTGGACGGCTGCTTGCTGTGCCGGGCCTGCGAAAGCGTTTGTCCTGCCCGGGTTCCGTTCGGCCACCTGATGGATCAGGCCCGTGAGCGCTGGCCGGTACAGGGGATCTGGTGGAGCCGCCTGTTCTGTTCTGGAATCGGCCGCATCCTGCTGCGCTTCGGGTTCTGGCTGACGACGGTCAGCGGTCTCGCTCGCGTCAGCGGGCCATTGCTCGGCTTGCTGCCGGATTCCATCATGCTGCAGCGCAAGCGCATGCTCGACGCCAAGGGGCCTCTGGTCGGCCTGTTCACGGGATGCGTGTCGGACGTTGTGGACCGGGTCACGCTCAACGATGCGGCGAGCCTCTTGGAGCATTGCGGCGCCCGGGTTGCGTGGGTGGAGGGGTCGGGTTGCTGCGGCGCGCTGGATCGGCATCAGGGGAGAGCCGCGAACGCCGATGCACATGTGCGAGGCAATGCCGAGCGTATTAATCTGCGTGCATTCGACCGTCTGGTCTCGATCGCCACCGGATGCTCGGCGGAGTTGATGGACTACCCGCACCTGCTAGACAGTGCCGAGGCGATGGAATGGGAGGGCAAGCCCTGCGAAGTGATGGCATACCTGGCTTCGCAACAGGAGAAGCTTTCGTTCCGGCCGCTGCAAAAGACGGTCCTGTTGCACCATCCGTGCAGTGCCCGCAACGTCCTGCGGGATACCGGCTCAGCGGTCCGCTTGCTGCAAAAGATTCCACAGTTGAACGTGATTGAATCCCGTCACTCTCAGTGCTGCGGAGCGGCGGGCGTGGCCATGTTCCGCACGCCGCAGACGGCCCGGGCCTTGGCGGGGGACATTGTCGAGGAGGTTTCGCGCAGAGAGGCGGAGATCTTGGTGACGGCCAATATCGGTTGCGCGTTGCACTTGCGCGGGGCATTTCGCGCGGCCGGGCTGGACGTTGCCATCAAACATCCCGTAAACTTGCTGCGTGAGCAACTGCAGGATCGAACATGCGTCGAATAAGCCCGGTAGATCACCTGCTCAATGAAGCAGGCCGGTGGCTTTCCGACCTGCACCCTCCGTCCAGGGCGGCGCGGCCGTATCCGGCGCAACCGCTGCCCGATGACAGTCTGAACGAGTCGCAGAGACGGGAATCCGCCGCATTTATGCGGGTCAACCACGCAGGGGAGATTGCGGCGCAAGGCCTATATCTGGGGCAGGCCCTGGTGGCACGCAGCGAAGCGATCCGCACGCACATGCGGATGGCGGCCCGGGAGGAGACGGATCACCTGCGCTGGTGCGAGCGCCGGTTGAGCGAACTGGACTCGAGAGTCAGTTGGCTGACACCGTTTTGGGGTCTGGGCTCCCTGACCATCGGGCTGGCTGCCGGCCTGGCCGGGGATCGCCGGAGCCTGGGATTCGTGGAAGAGACGGAGCGACAGGTCGGTGCACATTTGGAGTCTCATCTGGCGCGCCTGCCGGAAGTGGATGCGCGCAGCCGCGCAATCGTCGGGCAGATGAGAGAAGATGAGGAACGCCATCGCCGGCAGGCGGCCGATGCCGGCGCCCAGAGCGTGTCGGCACCCATACGCTTTGGCATGGCGGCCGCGGCCCGGGTGATGACCCGAACGGCATATTGGTTGTAGAGCGGGGGAGGAGGCCGTGTTGATGCAGCGCAGTTTCATAAAAAAATTCCTCATAAATCAATAACCTTGACAATTGCCCCCCATGGTGTATATTTTTTCAGCGATGAGTCCAACTCGTCAATATGGGACAAGACCATGCGTTCTCCTTCACATAAGGAAGTGTTTCGGCGGCTTGCGGTATTGGCCGGTGCGATAAGGCGAAATAGTAGCCGTGCCGGCCGGTCGGGCATGAGGGCAATCCCTTGTTTCCGACTGACCCTTTCCCGAATACTCCGGCACCCGCCGGTTCCCGACTTCGTCCGGTGGGAGTTTCCCGCTCATGCCAGGCGATGCGGAATGGCAGACGGGGCCAAGGAACGGAAACGCAATAATGAAAACAAAAAACCTTTCAAGCTTTGCGCTTATCAGCTACATTTCGCGCTGCTACCACGACGGCGACTGGGCGGCCTTGGCTGCCCTGGACATTGACCGTAGCCAAGCGAACCGGATCAGCAAACTCTCTGCATTCGAAAGCAACACACTCAGCGGCGTCGCCGGACGCTTCGCCATTTTCAGCCTGCAGTTCGAAGTCCTGAAGCAGTGCTACCGCCTGGTTCTCGAGGATCCTGTCGCACTGAGCGGCTCGCAGTCCAAGACCAAGGAGGTCGACTTGTGCCTGAACCTGTTCAATCACGTCATTACCCTGTACCGCCGAAACCAGCAGCGGGCGCTGAGCGAGATTGGCCTTGAGCCGGAGCAGGCGGAGTTCATCAGTTTGCGCCCCTGGGTGGAACTCCAGAAGCTGGCCCGGTACCTCTGGTTTTTCACCACCGTGAAGATCGACGGTCGTCTTCTGGATCAGTCGATCGACACGGCCATCGCCTCGGCGCGCTGGATCAGCCAGTGCGTGGAGCTGATCCGTGCGGGCGCGCCGCGGGATCTGATGATGCGCTACTACGGCATGAACTGCCAGTTGTACGCGGCGGCACGCGAGATGCACGGCCGGCAGTGCCGCGGACGTCCCCGGGTTCTTTCGGACGATCTGCAGTATCTCCTTTACGATGAATTCGTGCGCCGGTATCGGAGTTACGACGAGGGCGTCGACCCGTTGTGCCAGCCGGGCTTCTTCCTGGCGATCTACGAAAGTCTCGAGCGGAAGGTCTCGCTGCGGGAGATCTGGATCCTGATACAGGAATGGCTCGACGGAAAACTGATGCTTCGGCGGTCGGGGGACGCTTCCGGGGAGAGCCCGGCGTCGATTCAGGCCGGGGAGCTGAGCACGCCGAGGATGGCACCGCGTTCGCGCAGCCGCTCCAGGACCTGCCGGCCACCGTCGACCACGGCCTCGGGGCTATCCCGTCCGAGTTCCGCGGCGATCCTGACGAGTTGCGACCGGGCTGGGATATCGGGCTGATCCTTCAGCAGGGCGATCAGCCGGGCGGTGACCGGGTTGAGCTCCATGAACCGGACTTTTCCGGCAGAATTGCGGAATGCGAACAGAAAGGTTGGGTTCTCGGGCTTCTGCTGCGGCTGGTGGCTCTGGCTGATGCGATGCACCGGGTAGGCATAAACGCAAAGTTCCGACGCCGGAGACAGGACCACGGGGTGTTCCAGGGGGTCGCCGTCGGGGTCGATCCGGTTCGGATCGTGCGGAACGGCTTCGGTGCTTAGCCGGACCCTGACGTCGGTCCACTCGTAGTGGGCGAGTTCCGCCAGGAAGGGGGGCACGTCGGGTTCGCCGACGTGCCCCCGCGAGAGGTAATCGACGAATTCCTGTCCGATCTTGTGGAAGTACGGGGTGTGGCAACCGTGCTGCGAGAAGAAGGCATAGGACAGTTCGCGCAGCGTGTCCGGCCCGAGCAGCCGGGCGGTCACAGGGAACGAACGCTCGACGAATCCTTGGATGTTCTTGAAGAAAAGGTCGCGGTAGACGGCCATGCGCCGCTCCTCGACGTCTTCCGGGCGGGGGTTGCGGCGGGGGTCGCGCAGGTGCGCACAGAATTCTTCCTGAACGCGCTGGAAGTCGGGTCGCGCGGCCATCGCGTCAGGCGGGGTCGGACGCCTGCGCCTGGTGGTGGCGGATACGCTGGACTTCCCCGAGCAGTTGCTCGATCGGCGGGAAATTGAAATCGCGCTCCAGCAGGGTCGGCAACGGGCCGAAGCGTCCGTATGCGTAATCCAGGAGGTCCCAGACCGGTTCGATCACGTCGGCGCCGTGTGTGTCGATGATCAGGTCTTCGGCCTCGTTGTAGTGGCCGGCGATGTGGAAGTACGCCACCTGTTCGGCGGGCAGCGCGTCCAGGTAGGCGTGCGGGGAATAGCCGTGGTTCACCGAGTTGACGTAGACGTTGTTGACGTCCAGCAGCATCAGGCAGTCAGCCTCTTCGAGCACGTCCCGGACGAAGTCGATTTCCTCCATCTGCTTGCCTGGAGCGGCATAGTAGGAGACGTTCTCGATCAGGATCTGGCGGTCCAGCGTCTGCTGCACATCGCGGATCCGATCGGCGACATAATGCACGGCCTCGTCCGTGAACGGGATCGGTGCGAGATCGTAGAGCTGCGCGTGGTCCGAGCAGTAGCTGAGGTGTTCGCTGTACAGGCCGATGCCGTAGTCGTCCAGGAAGCCGCGGATGCCCTCGAGTAGTTCGCGGTCCAGCGGGGCCGGGCCGCCGAGCGACAGCGACAGGCCGTGCGTAGTGATGGGATAGCGCTCGGCGAGTTCGTCGAAGCGGGACTTCAGCGGACCGCCGAGGCCGATCCAGTTCTCGGGGGCGACCTCGAAGAAGTCGATTGCGCCGTCCTCGAACCGGGAGAACTCGTCGAGGATGTCGCGGCGCAGGCCCAGGCCCGAGCTGCGCGGGCGCGGCATTTCACTCGTTCGGGCAGGCATTCCGGCAGGATCTCGAGATCCAGTAGTCCAGGCTGACGTAGCGTCCCGCGCCGATGAAGAACAGGGTCAGCAGCATGATGAAGTAGGTGGCCGCGAACTCGATGCCGTTGTTCAGCATGACGAGGCTGCCATGTTCGGTCAGCCAGGCGTAGTCGCCGTCCTCGCGCAGGATGGACTTGGCGACCTGCAGCCGCTCGACGGCCTCGGCGGTGCGTTCGGTGGCGAAGAAGCCGCCGCCGGTGGCGATCGCGAGCCAGCCGTTCTTCCAGTGCACGGCGAAGGTGGCGACCAGCATGGTGGCCATCAGGGGAAAGCTCATCCAGCGCGTGGCGAGGCCGACCAGCAGCAGGATGCCGCCGAACAGCTCGGCCCACCCGGCCAGGGCGGCCATCAGGGCCGGGAACGGCAGTTCCAGGCCGTATTCGAACCACTGCACGGTGCCGGCGTTCGGCAGCAGGCTCGGGAGATCCAGCTTGCGAGACCCCGCCTCGATGAAGATCGGGGCCAGGTACAGGCGCAGCAGCAGTGGCGGCAGGAAGTCAAGCGGCTGCAGCCGTTCGAGAGAGTGGTAGGCGCGGCAGGCGCAACGGATCAGGCTCATGATGCAGGTCCTCGTTAAAAGCAGGCAGCACCGGCTTTGAAGTCGTCCGGCGGGGGGAGTTCCCGAAGAGCGTGGACGAAGTCCGCGCCCTTCGGGAGTCCAGTTGCGGGCACTGTGCGTGCCCGACGGTTATAGCTTTACTCGCTTGCGCCTTCGGTCGCTTCGCCCTCGGAAGCCGCGCCTTCGGCATCACCGCCGCCCTTGCCCTCACCGCACTTGCCTTCGCCGCATTTCCCCTCTTCTGCAGCTTCGCCTTCTGCGGCTTCGCCTTCAGCAGGAGCCTCCTCTTCAGCCCCCTCTTCAGCCGGTGCCTCGCCCTCAGCGGCTCCGTCCTTGGCGTCTTCACCGCACTTGCCTTCGCCGCACTTTCCTTCACCGCAGTTGCCCTCTCCTCCGTGCTCGCCAGCGTACACCTGGCCGGAAGACAGTTCAGTCAGACTGAAAGGATTATCGGCGGCTACGGCACTGGAACACGCCAGTGCGCCTGTGATGCCCAAGGCCAGTGCGATGGGGTTCAGATCTTTCTGATTCATAGTGTCAGGTACTCCTTAGATGAATGGGGAACAGAAATTATCGACTCGATTGTAACAGACCATATGACCGGAAAAATTCAGCTTGGTTCCCCCCTGACAGCAGCTTCCCGCTGGCCTGGAATCGGACCTCAAAGGCACCGCTGTGGCCATTCGCACGGTCGGCAATCCCGCATTCCGGGCACTTCGGATTGCGTGCGGTGCAGGTGTAGCGGCCATGCGGGATCAGCCGGTGATAAGATTAGGCAAGAGTCAGGCTTCCGGCAAAAGGGGAGCGTGGCGAGGGAAATGGTGATGGGGTCGAGGGTCGAACCAACAGAGTAAAAGCGGGGATGGATGGGGCGGACGACTTTGAGATGCTGACGACAGAGATCCGCGCGCAGCGTCGCGTACCCCCGATGCTGCCGACGGCCAAGGGCCTGATTCCCTCAGGCCTTCTCTTCGGGCATCGGGGAGAAGGCTCTCGGACCTCATTTCTAGGCTTTCAACCCTCACGCAACGTAGTTGGAAGACATCATGGCGGAGACCGGGGCAGAGCAACCCAACGGAACGGTTGAAACCGTCTCGGCAGGAGGAAGGGTGGTCGCTCCGTCGTTCTGGAACGCCCTCCCGCATTATCTCCCGCTCGCCGTTTTCCCCCTAGTGGCAGGCGCCGCGTTCTGGGGTGGCTGGTGGATCGCGATCCCGTTCGCCGTCCTGTTCGCGAACAACCTTGATCCCGTTTTCGGCATTGAAAAGCGGAACATGGATTTGGGGGAGACGACCGAAAGCCGGTTGTTCTGGTACAAGTTGTCCGTCTGGACTTGGGCGGCACTCTGGCCGACCACCCTCGTGTTCACGCTCTGGCAGATCCTCGTGGCCGACAGGTTATCCACTTGGGAAGTCGCATTGCTGGTCGTGCTGCTGGCTGGCATGTCCGCGTCCGTTTTCATGATTGCCCACGAATTCGTTCACCGGCGCGCTGCGTGGGAGCGTCGGATCGGCGAATTCCTGCTGGCGTCCGTTTCCTTCCCGTTGTATGCCACGGAGCACGTCTACATCCATCATTCTCTGGTCTGCACGCCCGGAGACCCCGAGTCCGCTTCCAAAGGGGAGAGCTTCTGGCGCTTCTATGCGAAGAATCTGCCGAAAATCTTCCTGTCCTCCTGGCGCTACGAGCAGAAGCGCCTGAGGCGCCGCCTCCTGCCCGGCTGGCATTACACGAATGCGTTCTGGCGTTACTTCGTCGAGACCGCCGCTTGGTATGTGCTGGCTTATTGGATGGGCGGCGTCTGGGGGGTCCTGATCTTCGCCGTCTTGTGCGGCAGCGTAATTTTCCAATTGCGGCTTGCCGACTATATTCAACACTACGGACTCAGACGCATCCGGTTGCCGAGCGGCCGGTTCGAACAGGTTCAGCCACACCATACCTGGAGTGCGTCCTACCGGTTGTCCAACTGGCTCTTCTACAACGCCCAGCGTCACCCCGATCATCATGCAGCGTCCAGCCGACGTTATCCCCTGCTGCAGTATCACGGCGAGGACACGGCGCCGCAACTTCCCGGAACCTACCTCGCCATGAGCGGCCTGGCCCTGTTTCCGAAGTACTGGTTCGCGACCATGGACCCGCTGGTGGATGAAGCCCGCGCTCGGTTCTATCCTCAGATTGACGATTGGCGAGCCTACGATAGCCCAGCATTCGCGGCTCGGCCAGCCGCCCTCGATCAGATATCGGAAATCTTGAACACCGCACCACGGTTGGCCGAATGGATGGATCATGCCCCGGAAATTCTGGACAGTCTTCAGATGAGGGAGTTTACCGATCTGAGTCTCCCGGACGGTTTCGGCCCGGACCCGGAGTCTGAGAAAATCGCCCGTCGTGGCCTGGTCCGTCTCTACTGGACCCGCGAGCTCGGCATCGCCGAAATGAAAGAGCAGCTTGCCGACTTCCCCGCTCAAGATGCCGGAGAGGCGGTCGAAGCGGCGCGCGAGTGGTCGAACGGCAAGGCATTCCAGGTGGGCATACACACGATGCGGGGCAACTTGATGCCGGGTGAAGCGGCGGCGGCGCTTTCCCGGGTCGCTGAGGTCTCGATTTCCGCTGTCTTGTCAGCCGTCTGCGAGGACTTCGTCGAGCGGGGGAACCCAGGTGCCGGAAGCGGGCTTTATGCGATTGTGTTGAAGGGGCTGGCCAGCAGAGAGGTAACCTTCGGCTCGGAACTGGATGTCCTGCTGCTACACGAGGGCGACCCCCCAAAGCACTATGAGCTTCTGGCTCGCCGTTTCTTGAAGACGCTTCGGATGCTCTCGCGGGACAGCCTGCTGTTCTCGGCGGTCGCCCCCGCGTCGGAAAGGCGTCCGGCTTATTCCCTCGCCAGCTTTCTCGAACATCACCAGACTGCCGGTTCGGTGGACGATCTCCAGGATCTGACCGATGCCCGATGCATCGTTGCGCCGGACGGGCCACGGACAGGAGAGCGCTTTGAGGAACTGCGGCGCGAGCTTCTGGCGTTCAGCCCGTCGCGGCACTTCCTGATCACTGAACTGTCGCGGGCGCCACTCGGCACGGCGGTGCCCGGCCTGTTCTCGCTTGAGGAAATGGGCGGGGGCATTCGCGATCTCGAGCGCACTGCCCGATTCCTGAAACTAAAGTACGCGAAAGAAGTTCCGGACATCACCGATCCTGATGCGGTCCGCGTCTTCGAAACCGCCGGTGTTCACGGGTTGATTCCGGAGGATGCCGCGGAGCAGCTCCGCGAGGCGATTCAACTGTGGCGGAGCCTCAGGGGAATCCTGCGGCTGGTCGCGAGGGACGGCTGCACGACCGAGGCGTTGCCACCGAGAGCACAGGCTGCCGTCTCCCAGGCTGTTGAAGTGGACGATATCGGGACTCTGGCTGTACGCATCCGCGAAACGGCATCCCGTGCCGTCGCCGCCATCGGAGAGATCGACGGCATGACATCCGAGAACCGGTAAACCAGCGGATCGGGCCCCTCGAGCCTCTCCCTTCCAGTTCCGCCTGACTTCACTATGTTACGGGCCAGGGCCTCACCGCCCTGCCGCCGCAGGCACGTCTTGGATCTCCGCAGTTCACGCGGATGTTTCCCGCCAACGACGGGGAGAGCTTCAGAGGCGCCGCTGCGGCCACTCACACAGGTCGGAAATCCCGCATTCCGGGCACTTCGGGTTGCGCGCGGTGCAGGTGTAGCGGCCGTGCAGGATCAGCCAGTGGTGGGCGTCCTTGAGGAACACCTTGGGGACCTGGCGCATCAGGCCGTCCTCCACCTCGCGCACGGTCCGGCCCGGTGCGATGCCGATCCGGTTGCTGACCCGGAAGATGTGGGTGTCCACCGCGATGACGGGTTCCCCGAACGCGGTGTTCAGAATGACGTTCGCGGTCTTCCGCCCGACGCCGGGCAGTGCCTGCAGGGCCTCGCGGGTCTGCGGCACCTGGCCGCCGTGCTGCTCGATGAGCGCCTGGCAGGTGGCGATGATGTTGGCCGCCTTGCTGTTGTGCAGGCCGATGGAGCGGATGTAGGGAGTCAGGCCGGAGACGCCGAGCGTCAGGATGGATTTCGGGGTGCGGGCGCGGGCGAACAATTTCTTCGTTGCCTTGTTGACCGCGACGTCCGTGCACTGGGCGGACAGGATGACCGCGATGAGCAGTTCGAACGCGTTGCGGTAGCGCAGTTCGGTGGTCGGTTGCGGGCGAAGTTTCCGGAAGCGGCGGAAGATCCGCGCGCATTGGCGCGCGTCCATCAGTCGGGCGGCGGCGTGCGGCCCCGAGCGCGGCCGACGGCGTCCCGGATGGCAGCCCGCCGCGCGTCGGTGCCGCCGTCCCGGAAGCGGGCGTGTGCGTCCTGCAGCCGACGTTCGTGCGTGGCGCGCAGCACCGCCAGGCGCTGCAGGCGTCGCCGGGCCCGGTCGCGCGCCTGGAGACGGTAGTCGCGATTGCGGGGTGGGTGTCCCGGGTCCGTCCGCAGGGAGATGCAGTCGACCGGGCAGGCTGGCAGGCACAGGGCACATTCCGTGCACAGGTCCGGGAGCACGCAGTGAGTTTTTTGCGCGAGGCCGGCGATGGCGTCGAACGGGCAGGCCTCAATGCACAGGGTGCAGCCCACGCACTGCGGGCGGGCGATCCAGGCGACCCGGGCGGCGTTCACCGGATCTTCATGCCCGGCTGCGCGCCCTCGTCCAGCGTCAGCAGCCACGTGCTCTCGTCGTCCCCCGCGGCCAGGATCATGCCCTCGGAGGTGCCGAAGCGCATCTTGCGCGGCTCGAGGTTGGCGACCACCACGACCAGCCGGCCCTGCAACTGCTCCGGCGGATAGGCGGCGCGGATGCCGGCGAAGACTTGGCGCTGCTCGTCGCCGAGGTCCAGGGTCAGCGCCAGCAGCCGGTCGGCGCCCTCGACCAGGCGGGCCTCCGCCACCCGGGCGACCCGGAGGTCGACCTTCGCGAAGTCTTCGTAGGGGAGGGTGTCGGACCGCTCGGGCTCGGGCGGCGCGCTGGCGGATTTGGTTTCTTCGATCATGGCATTGACGGATTTCGGGTCGATTCGGGTGGAGAGCGGGGTGAACGGCTGGATCGGGCAGTCCAGCTGCGGCGCCAGGCGGGCCTCCCAGTCCAGCGGACCGGAGTCGAGGAAGGCCTCGCTCCTGGCCGCCAGCGCCGGCAGCACCGGCTTCAGGTAGATGACCAGCACCCGGAACAGGTTGAGGCCCTGGGTGCAGGCCTCCCAGGCCTGCTCGCGGGTGGCGGCGTCGCGCACCGTCTCCCACGGTTTCTCCTGGCTCAGGTACTGGTTGGCGTGGTCGGCCAGCGCCATGATGTCGCGCATGGCCTGGGAGAAGCGCCGCGCCTCGTAGTGTTCGGCCAGGCCGTCGGCGGCCGCGGCAAAATCCTCGAACATGGCGGGTTCCGGGAGCCGCTCCGCGAGCCGCCCGCCGAACTGCTTCTCGATGAAGCCGGCGCAGCGACTGGCGATGTTCACCACCTTGCCGACCAGGTCGCTGTTGACGCGGGCGACGAAGTCGTCCAGGTTGAGGTTGATGTCGCTGATGTCGGGCGACAGTTTGGCGGCGAAGTAGTAGCGCAGGTGCTCGGGGTCGAGGTGGTGCAGGTAGGTGCGGGCCTCGATGAAGGTGCCGGTGGACTTCGACATCTTCTCGCCGTTGATGGTGAGGAAGCCGTGGCACCACACCGCGTTCGGCGTCCGGTAGCCGGCGCCGTGCAGCAGGGCGGGCCAGAACAGGGTGTGGAAGTAGGCGATGTCCTTGCCGATGAAGTGGTACAGTTCGGCTTCGCTGTCGGCGGACCAGTAGCCGTCGAAGTCGAAGCCCCGCTCCCGGCACAGGTTCAGGTGGCTGGCCATGTAGCCGATCGGCGCGTCCAGCCAGACGTAGAAGTACTGGTTCGGGCTGCCGGGGATCTCGAACCCAAAATACGGTGCGTCGCGGCTGATGTCCCAGTCGCGCAGCCCGGCTTCGAACCATTCGTCGAGCTTGTTCTTGATCTCCGGCTGCACGCCGCCGTGCGCGGCCCACTGCCGGAGGAAGTCGGTGAAGTCGCCGAGCCGGAAGAACAGGTGTTCCGTTTCCCGCAACTCCGGAGCCGTGTCGCTGAGCGTCGAGCGCGGGTTGACGAGTTCGCTCGAATCGTAGGTGGCGCCGCATTGCTCGCAGGCGTCCCCGTACTGGTCTTCGGCGCCGCAGCGCGGGCAGGTGCCCCGCAGGTAGCGGTCGGAGAGGAACATCCCGGCGACGGGGTCGAAGTAGCGCGAGATCGTCTTGCGGTGGATGTGGCCGGCTTCAGACAGGGCCTCGAAGATGCCGCAGGACAGTTGGCGGTTCTCCTCGCTGTGCGTGCTGTGGTAGCGGTCGAACTCGATCAGGAAGTCGGCGAAGTCCTCCCGGTGCTGCCGGCCGATCTCCTCGATCAGCTGCTCGGGGCTGATGCCGCGCTGCTGCGCGAGCAGCATGATCGGCGTGCCGTGCGCGTCGTCGGCGCAGACGTAGGTGCAGTCCTCGCCGCGCAGGCGCTGGTAGCGCGCCCAGATGTCGGTCTGCAGGTACTCCACCAGGTGGCCCAGGTGGATCGGCCCGTTGGCGTAGGGCAGGGCACTGGTGACCAGGATGCGGCGCGGGGAAGACATCGGACGGGGGGACGGGTTCGCTGCGCCATTGTAAATGGGGCGGGACTTTTACGCATTCGCGGGCTGCCCCGCCCGTATAATGGATGGGCACAGGATGCGGAACAGACATTAATTAAGGGAGAGACCGGCCGATGACCGTAAGCAGGGAGCAGATCGAGAACGCGCTTCAGGACGTGCAGGATCCCGGGACCGGCCAAGGCTTGGTGGCGGCCCGAGCGCTCAAGGACGTGGCGGTAGATGGTGACGCGGCCCGGGTCGAGATCCAGCTGGGCTATCCGGCTGCGGGGATCCGGGACGAGCTGGCACAGGCCGTCGAGGCACGCCTCGCGCAACTGGATGACGGGGCCCGCTTCGAGGTCGCGGTGGACTGGGAGATCCAGGCGCACTCGGTGCAGAAGAACCTCAAGCCGATGGAGAACATCAAGAACGTGCTGGCGGTCGCCTCCGGCAAGGGCGGCGTGGGCAAGTCCACCACGGCGATCAACTTGGCGCTGGCGCTGTCCACGGAGGGCGCCACCGTCGGCATGCTGGACGCGGACATCTACGGTCCGAGCCAGCCGCGCATGCTGGGCATTTCCGGGCAGCCCGAGTCGCAGGACGGCAAGAGCCTGGAGCCGATGATGAGCCATGACCTGCAGGCCATGTCGATCGGGTTTCTGATCGACGAGGAGACGCCGATGATCTGGCGCGGCCCGATGGTGACCCAGGCGCTGGAGCAGTTGCTCGGAGACACCCGCTGGCGCGACCTGGACTACCTGGTGGTGGACCTGCCGCCGGGCACCGGCGACGTGCAGTTGACGCTGGCGCAGAAGATCCCGGTCAGCGGCGCGATCATCGTGACCACGCCACAGGACATCGCTCTGCTGGACGCGCGAAAGGGGCTGAAGATGTTCCGCAAGGTCGAGGTGCCGGTGCTGGGCGTGGTGGAGAACATGAGCCTGCACCTCTGCAGCCAGTGCGGGCACGAGGAGCCGATCTTCGGCGAGGGCGGTGGCGCGAGCCTGGCCCACGAGAACGACGTGGAGCTGCTCGGCCAGCTGCCGCTGGACCGGCGCATCCGGGAGGAGACCGACAGCGGTACGCCGACCGTAGTGGCGGACCCGGACAGCAGGATCAGCCAGATTTACCGGGACATTGCCCGCCGCGCGGCCGCCCGGCTGGCGGCGCAGGCGAAAGACTACAGCGCCAAGTTCCCGCGCATCGTCATCCAGAACGACTGACCGTGGGCGTCAAGTCGGATCGCTGGATTCGGTGGATGGCCGAACGGGAGCGCCTGATCAAGCCGTTCGAACCGAATCAGATCAGCCAGGCGGAGGGCCACCGGGTCATCTCCTACGGCACCTCCAGTTACGGCTACGACGTCCGCTGCTCCACGCACTTCAAGATCTTCACCAACATCAACTCCGCGATGGTGGATCCGAAGCGGTTCGCGGAGGACAGCTTCGTGGACTACGAGGGCGAGGTGTGCATCATCCCGCCGAACTCGTTCGCCCTGGCCAGTACCGTCGAGTACCTGCGGGTGCCGCGTTCGGTGCTGGTGGTCTGTCTCGGCAAGTCCACTTACGCGCGCTGCGGGATCATCGTCAACGTGACGCCCCTGGAGCCGGAGTGGGAGGGGCACATCACGCTGGAGTTCTCCAACACGACGCCGCTGCCGGCCAAGGTCTACGCCAACGAGGGGGTGGCGCAGCTGGTGTTCTTCGAGACCGACGAGCCCTGCGAGACCTCGTACGCGGACCGCGGCGGCAAGTACCAGAAGCAAACCGGTGTCACCCTGCCTCGGGCCTGAGACATGAAAGTCCCGACGCCGATTCGGCGCGTGGTCGTGCTGATCGTCGGCGGCACGGTGCTGCTGGCCGGGCTGGTCATGCTGGTCACGCCGGGGCCGGGGCTGGTGGTGATCCTGGTCGGGCTGGCGACGCTGGCCAGCGAATTCCCCTGGGCGCGCAAGCTGCTGACCCGCGTCCGCGAGGAAGCGGGCACCCGGGGCCGACAGGCCGGAGGCTGGTGGCGCCGCCTGCGGAACCGGGACTCGGGGCGGTCGTGAGCGACGGGTCTCCCTTCGGTACAATGCGGCGGGCGGATTGCCCGAAACGCGGCGGACCGCCAGTTTTCCATGTCTGAGATCATTGCTGTTCACGCCCGCGAGATCATCGACTCGAGGGGCAACCCCACGGTCGAGGCCGAGCTGCTCCTGTCGACCGGCGTGTCGGGCCGCGCGGCGGTACCGTCCGGCGCCTCGACCGGCGCCCGCGAGGCACTCGAGCTCCGCGATGGCGAAGCGGACCGCTTTGGTGGGAAAGGTGTGCGCACGGCGGTGGCGCACATTAATCAAGAACTGCAGAAAGCCCTGCTCGGCATGGACGCGGACGATCAGGAGGCCGTGGACCGACGGATGATCGAGTTGGACGGCACCGCTAACAAGGGCCGTCTCGGGGCCAATGCGATCCTGGCTGTGTCGCTGGCCTGCGCCCATGCCGCGGCGCGTGATCAGGCGGTCCCCCTGTACCGGCGGCTTGGCGGCCCGGGCCCGTACCGGCTGCCGGTGCCGATGATCAACGTGATCAACGGGGGCTCCCACGCGGACAACAGCGTTGACATGCAGGAGTTCATGCTGATGCCGGTCGGTGCGCCCGACATGGCCGAGGCGGTGCGCTGGGGCGCGGAGATCTTCCACCGACTGGCGCGCGACCTGAAAGTGCGGGGGCTTAATACGGCGGTGGGTGACGAGGGCGGCTTCGCGCCGGACCTCGAGAACAACGAACAGGCGGTTGAGATCGTGCTGGAGGCGATCCGGGGCAGCGGCTTCGAGCCGGGACGCGACGTATATCTCGGCCTGGACATCGCCAGCTCTGAACTGTACCGCGACGGGCGCTACCATCTGGAGTCGGAAGGCCGCAGCCTCTCCTCGGAGGAATTTGCCGGACTGCTCGAGGGCTGGGTCGACCGCTACCCCATCCTGTCGATCGAGGACGGCATGGCGGAAGACGACTGGGACGGCTGGAAGTTGCTGACCGAGCGATTGTCCGGGCGCGTCCAGTTGGTTGGCGACGACGTGTTCGTCACCAACACCGAAATCTTCCGGCAGGGGATCGAACAGGGCATCGCCAATGCGATCCTGATCAAGCTCAACCAGATCGGGACCGTTACCGAGACCCTGGAGGCGATCCGGATGGCTCAGGAATCGGACTACCGGGTGGTCGTCTCCCACCGCTCCGGCGAGACCGAGGATACTTCCATCGCGGATCTGGCCGTGGCGGTCAGCGCCGGGCAGATCAAGACCGGCTCCCTGTCCCGTTCCGACCGGGTCGCCAAGTACAATCAATTGCTGCGAATCGCCGAGGAACTGGGCGAGCAGGGAAGCTACGCGGGAGCCGGGGCGTTTGCGGCATTGAATTCGTCCTCCTGACGTTTCGGGTCTCTCGCGATGCGCGTGCGGATCTGGCTGATGACGGCGCTGCTGGGAGGGTTGCTGTACCTGCTGGTGGCTGGCGACGGAGGCCTGCTGAGCCTGTGGGACCAGGCGGGCGAGGTCCAGCGCCTGAAACAAGAAAACGAGAAACTGGCCGAGCGCAACCGCGTCCTGTCGGCGGAGCTGGAAGAGTTGCGTTCCGGGCTGGAAGGGATCGAAAGCCTGGCGCGCGACCGCCTCGGCATGATTCGCGAGGACGAGAAGTTCTACCAACTGGTCGGCCCCGAGATCGGCGAACGTTCTTCTGAGCCGGCCTCCCCCGAGCCGATTCCCGAGACCCCGTGAAGATGCGCATGGACGACACCAGGGAAGTACACGCGATTGTGGCGGGGGGCGGCTCCGGGCTGCGCTTCGGCGGGGCCAAGTGGGACGCGCCGCTTGGGCAGCGGCGCATGCTGGACTACGCGTTGCGGCCGCTGGCGATGTGCCGCCCGGCAGTTCGGAGCATTACCCTGCTGCTGCCGGAGTCGGCGCTCGGCGGCGAGCCGCCGCCGCTTCCGGCGGGAGTGGCGTTTCGGGAGTTGCCCGGCGGGGCGACCCGCGCGGATACCGTCCTGCGCGGGCTGGAAGCCGTGCGCCGGCATGCCGGGGAGGATGCCTGGGTGCTGGTGCACGATGTCGCGCGGCCCTGCGTGTGGCGGTCGAATGTCGAGAAGCTGCTGCGCGAGGCTGATGCGGACGGGGGCCTGCTCGCGGTGCCGGTGACGGACAGCGTCAAGCGTGCCGAAGAGGGGCGGGTCGCTGCGAGCGAGGATCGGCAGGGATTGTGGCGGGCGCAGACGCCGCAGTTGTTCGAGTTAGCCACGCTGATCCGCTGCCTGCGCCAGGCACAGGGCGACGGCGTGGAAGTGACCGACGAGTCGCGGGCGATGGAGCATGGCGGCTACCGGCCACGCCTGATCGCCGGGTGCGAGGATAATATAAAGGTGACGTGGCCCGAGGATCTCGCCCGGGCCGAGTCGATTTTGCAACAGGATCCGGATCATGCGTATTGGGCACGGCTATGACGTTCACGCATTCACCGCCGGGGATGGCCTCTGGCTCGGCGGCGTGCGCATCGAACACGACCAGGGCGTGGCGGCCCATTCCGACGGCGACGTGGTGCTGCATGCACTGATGGACGCCCTGCTCGGCGCGGCAGGGTTGGGGGACATCGGGCAGCACTTCCCGGATAGCGACGCCCGCTACCGCGACGCGGCGAGCGGCGACCTGCTGCAGGATGTGCTGCGAAAGATTCAGGCGCAGAACCTGCGTGTCGTCAATGTCGACGTCACGGTGATCGCGCAGACCCCCCGGTTCGGGCCGCACCGCGGAGCCATGGTCCGGTCGATGGCGCAACTGCTGCAATTGGACGAGAGACGGGTCAACCTCAAGGCAACCACGCACGAGGGTCTCGGCGCGCTGGGGAAAGGCGAGGGCATTGCCGTACACGCCGTGGCGCTGCTTGAGGACGCCGGCTGACCGTGTCGACACCGCAGTTCGATGCGGAGACCTGTTTCGGCCGCGACGGGCAGCTGGCCCGGGAGGTTTCTGGCTACCACCCGCGCGGGGAACAGAGCGCCATGGCGGCCGCCGTGTGGGACGCCTTGCGTCGGGAGCGCACGCTGGCCGTAGAGGCGGGCACCGGGGTCGGCAAGACGTTCGCCTACCTGATGCCGGTGCTGGCGTCCGGGCACAAGACCCTGGTCGCAACCGGCACCCGTCACCTGCAGGATCAATTGTTCCAAAAAGACCTGCCGGTCGCGCTCAAATCGGCGCGCACCGCTGCGCCGGACCGGATCTGCCTGTTGAAAGGCCGCGCCAACTACCTGTGCCGCCATCGCTACCAGGCCTACGCGGATGGCGGTCTCGGTCGCAGCTCGGACGAACAGATGGGAAGGTTGCAGGCGTGGGTGGGCGACACCGGTACCGGCGACTTGGCGGAACTCGACTGCCCCGAAGACGACCCGATCATCCCGGCCATCACCTCGACGTTGGAGAACTGTCTCGGGAAGAAGTGCCCGGAATACGAGGACTGCTTCGTGGTTCGGGCTCGCGAACGGGCGAGGCGGGCGGACCTGGTGATCGCCAACCACCATCTGTTCGCAGCGGACCTGGCGCTGCGCGAGGATTCGCTCGGCGAGTTGCTGCCGGATTTCGAGGTGCTGGTGTTCGACGAGGCACACCGCTTGGCAGAGGTGCTGGAACTGTTCTGGAGCAGTCAGTTGAGTTCCGCCAGGATCCAGCAGTTGTGCCGCGATGCGGAGACGGTGGCGCAGCGCGAACCAGACGGGAATCAAGCGCTAATCCTATGTGTGCACAGGGTGCGGCGGGCCCTGAAGCAGGTGACGGTTCAGGTGCATGCCGCGCTGGAAGGGGAAGTGCCAGGCGAGCGCATCCCGCCGCCACCGGCGTTCGCCGACTGGGTGCGGCCGCTGGTCAGCGCCTTGGAAGCGTTGCTGAGGGAGGTCGAAGAGCGTCGGCAGGACGGTCCGGACATGGAGAACCTTGTCGAGCGATGCGGACGGCTGACGGAAGAATTGGCAGGCTGGCCGAGCGGGGAGTCGGAGTGCTGCGAATACTTGAATCTCTCCCGGCAGGGTTTCGCCCTGCACCAGGTGCCGATCGACGTCAGCGGCATTTTCGCGCAGGCGCGCGCACGGTACGCACCCCGCTGGGTGTTCACGTCCGCGACTCTGTCCGTCGGCGGGGACTTCGACTACTTCATCCGGAAACTCGGTCTTGGTGCGGACACCGACACCCTGCAGCTCGACAGCCCGTTCGACTTCCAGGCGCAGACCCTGCTGTACCTGCCGCCGGGGCTGCCGGATCCGCGTACCCCGGAGTACAACGAGGCCATGCTTGAGGCCGTGCTTCCGCTGCTCGAGCAGTTGCGAGGCCGGACCTTCCTGCTGTTCACCAGCCTGCGCGCGATGGAAGAGGCCGGGCAGTGGCTCGAGGGTCGTCTCGACTGCACGCTGCTCAGGCAGGGCGAGGCGCCGCGGCGGAAGCTGCTCGAGCGCTTCACCGAACGGCCGGACGCGGTGCTGCTCGGCTCGGTCGGGTTCTGGGAAGGCGTGGACATTCGCGGCTCCGCGCTCAGTTGCGTAATCATCGACAAGATCCCGTTCGTTTCGCACACCGACCTGCTCTACCAGGCCCGGATGAACGCGATCCGGGAGGCGGGCGGCGATCCGTTCCGACAACTGCAACTGCCGAGGGCCGCGCTGATGCTGAAACAAGGGGTGGGGCGGCTGATCCGCAGCGTGACGGACCAGGGCGTGGCCGTGATCGCCGACCCGCGGCTGCAGAGCCAGTGGTACGGCCGCCACCTTACGGCCGGCCTGCCAGACATGCCGGTCAGCACTGATCTTGACCAGACGCTGGAATTCCTGCAGGAGCGGGTTGCGTGAAAGACGCTCCCGTGGTGTTGGCGCTGGAGACTTCTACCGAGATTTGCTCGGCGGCACTGGCCGCGGGCGGGAAGATCGAGGCACGCACCCTGACGGTACCGCGGGAGCATACCCGGCACATCCTGGGGCAAGTGGACGAATTGCTCGGCGAGGCGGGGGTGGCGGCCGGGGACCTCGCGGCGGTGGCGTTCGGCCGCGGCCCGGGAACGTTCACCGGCGTGCGGGTGGCCACCGCGCTGGCGCAGGGGTTGGCGGTCGCCCACGGCCTACCCTTGCTGCCGGTCTCTTCGCTGGCCGCGCTGGCCTGGAAGACTTGGGGCGAACACCCGCTCTCGCCGGTGCTCGCGGTGATGGATGCCCGGCTGGAAGAAGTCTACTGGGCGATGTTTGAAGTCGATGCCGAAAACCTTTCGATGCTGCATCCGGAATCGTTGTCGACACCGGCGGAGTTGTTCGCGCAACTGTCCTCGCTGCCCGGCCGCTGGCAAGGTGCCGGGTCCGGCTGGGCCTTGCCCGAAATGCAGCCGGCCGCTGAGACGGGAACGGGCGTGGAGCCCGGGCTGCGGCCCGATGCCCGAGCGGTACTGGAGCTCGCGCTGCGAGATTTCCGTGCCGGCCGGGTGGCAGATTTCGAACAGGCCCAGCCGACCTACCTCCGACATCCCGTGCGGCCGTGAACCAGTCGCGCCCGCGCTTCCATCTGGCGATTGCGGTCGACGACCTGTCTGCAGCGGAAGCCTTCTACGCCGGGATCTTGCAATGCCGGATCGGGCGCGCGTCCGGGAAATGGATCGACTTCGACCTGATGGGCCACCAGGTCACGGTGCACCGCTGCGACGCGGTTCGGGAAGAGGCCCGCAATCCGGTCGATGGGGAGTCCATCGCGGTGCCTCATTTCGGGTTGATCCTGGAGTGGGAGCAGTGGGAAGCCCTGACGGAGCGCTTGCGCGCCTGTGGCGCGGCGTTCGACTTGGAGCCGACCGTTCGCTTTCGGGGAGAGGTCGGCGAGCAGGCGACCGCGTTCGTGCGCGACCCGGCCGGCAACGTGCTGGAGTTCAAGGCATTCCGCAGCCCGGACCAGGTTTTCGCCCGGCGGGCAGGCCCCGATTGACGGGTTTCCAGGCAAGCGGATCCGGCATTCGGTCTGCTGTTATGATGCAAGAGTGGAAACGGTGAGGTGCGGCATTTACCGGGATGGGCATCAAGAAACTTAGCGCGGGTCTGATCAATCAGATCACGGCCGGGGAAGTCATTGAGCGGCCGGCCTCCGTGGTCAAGGAACTGGTGGAGAACAGCCTGGACGCCGGTGCACGTCGCATCCGGGTGCAGGTGGAGGAAGGCGGCCGACGGCGCTTGGCGGTGGTCGATGACGGCTGCGGCATCGCCCGCGAAGAATTGGCGCTGGCGCTTTCGCGGCACGCGACATCCAAACTGGCCGATGCCGACGACCTGTGGCGGCTGCGAACCTTGGGGTTTCGCGGCGAGGCGCTGCCGAGCATCGCCTCCGTCTCACGCCTGACGCTGACATCCGCGGTGGAAGGCGAGGCGCATGGCTGGCGCCTCGAAGGGGAGGCAGCCGGGGAAGAGCCGTGTGCACATCCGCACCCGTGCGGCAGCACGGTGGAGGTCTGCGACCTCTTCTACAACACGCCGGCACGGCGCAAGTTTCTTCGCGCGCCCGCGACCGAATGGCGACACATTGCCACGGTCCTGCGCAGCCTGGCGCTCGGGCATCTCGCGGTGACGTTCGAGGCCAGCCACGACGGGCGCCGCCTGCTGCACTACCCGGGCGTCGGCGACGGCGTGACGGAACGGGAGCGACTGGAGGCCGTGCTCGGCAGTGACTTCGCCGAACAGGCCACGTTCTTTGAAGAGTCCATGGGGGAAGTGCGAGTGTTCGGCTGGGTTGGACTGCCGACCTACTCGCGCAGCCAGCCGGACCAGCAATACTTTCACGTCAACGGACGCCATGTGCGCGACAAGGTCGCGATGCACGCGATCCGGCAGGCGTACGCCGACGTGCTCTACGGCCAGCGCCATCCCTGCTACGTGGTCTACCTGGAGGTGCCACCCGGAGAGGTCGACGTCAACGTGCACCCGACCAAGATGGAGGTGCGCTTCCGGGAGTCCCGCCAGGTGCACCAGATTCTCGCGCACGGTGTGGCCGAGGCGATCGGCACGGTGCGTCCCGGCGATGTTGGACATGACGTGGCGAACTTCAGGGCTCTGGTCAACGAGAATCCGCAAGCGCAGCAATCTCCGATGCCGCTGCCCGCTGCGTCCGATGGCGGCGGGACTCCGCTGCGAGCCGCGACGGAGTCGCCCGCCGCTTCTCCCGGAGACGTGCCGCCGCTGGGATTCGCCCGGGCGCAACTGCACGGGATCTACATCCTGGCGGAAAACGCCGAAGGGATGATCCTGGTCGACATGCATGCCGCGCACGAACGCATCACCTACGAGCACCTGAAGTCCTCGCGCGACGGACAGGGGGTGCGCATGCAGCCGTTGCTCGTGCCGCAGGGCCTGAGCCTGAGCGAATCCGAAATCACCTGCGTGGAAGAGCATCGGGAATTTCTGCAGAGTCTGGGCATCGAGGTGGACGTGACCGGGCCGACCCGATTGCGGATCCGTGCGGTACCCGCGCTGCTGTCGCGGGCTGACCCCTCTGCACTGGTGCGCGACGTGGTGGCGGACCTGGTGGAGCACGGACAGAGCGAGCGGGTGCGGGAGAAGGAGAACGAATTGCTGTCCTCGATGGCCTGCCATGCCGCAGTCCGCGCCGGACGGCAACTGTCCCTGGACGAGATGAACGCACTGTTGCGCGACATGGAAGAGACCGAACGATCCGGGCAGTGCAACCACGGACGCCCGACCTGGGTGCAACTGAGCATCGACCAGCTCGACAAGTTGTTCATGCGCGGGCAGTGAGCGAACAGCGAATCGAGGTGCTGGCCCTGATGGGGCCGACCGCTACGGGCAAGACCGACTGCGCGGTGGAACTGGTTCGCCGCTGGCCGCTCGAGATCATCAGCGTCGACTCCGCAATGGTCTATCGCGGGATGGACATCGGCAGCGCCAAGCCGAACCCGGAGGTCCTGGCTATCGCGCCGCACCGCATGATCGATATCCTGGATCCGTCGGAAGAATTCTCCGCCTACGAATACGCCCGGCAGGCGCACCGACACATCGAAGAGATCCATGCCGCGGGTCGCATCCCGCTGCTGGTCGGCGGTGCACGCCTGTACTTTCTTGCCTTGATGCAGGGGCTGTCGCATATCCCGGATACGGACACGGAAGTGCGGCAGCGTTTGCGGCGGGAACTGGAGGCGCAGGGGGCTCCGGCATTGCATGAGCGCCTGTCCCGATGCGACCCTGCGATGTCGCGACGGCTCAAGCCGGGCGACAGCCAGCGCATCGTGCGCGCGCTGGAAGTGTTCGAGTCGAGCGGCCGACCGATGAGCGCATGGATTGCCGAACCGCCGCCGGCACCGGGAAACATCGCCTACCATCGGCTGGCGCTCTGGCCGAAGGATCGCGCGTATTTGCAGAAGCGGATCGGCGAACGCTTCGATCGCATGCTGGAGGAGGGTCTGGTCGAAGAGGTCCGGCATCTCCATGCGCGCAAAGACTTGAGTTTGAATTGCCCGGCAATGCGCTGCGTGGGCTACCGGCAGGTGTGGCGGCATCTGGACGGGGCCTGCACTCGCGGACAGATGCGGGAGCAGGCGGTGGCGGCCACCCGGCAGCTGGCGAAACGGCAATTGAGCTGGCTGCGGCATGCACCGGACGTGATACACTGTGCGACGGACTGTCTGCGCCCTGACAATGTGGTTGCGGCGGTGGCCCGCTGGCGGTTTTCAGAGACTTGAGACCGGGGTGGAGCCTGAATAATAAAAAGAATAAATTCCGCCGTAGGTGGGGTGATGGCTAAAGGACAAACGATTCAGGAACCGTTTCTCAACCAACTGCGAAAGCAGCATGTTCCCGTCTCCATCTATCTGGTCAACGGCATCAAGTTGCAGGGGCAGGTGCATTCGTTCGACCAGTTCGTCGTCGTGCTTAAGAACTCCGTCAATCAGGTGATCTACAAGCATGCGATCTCCACGATCGTCCCGTCGCATCCGGTGGACCTGGAACACCTGCCGGGCGAGGAGCCGGCCGATTAGTCGGGAGCGAGGCATCCTGCTTGTTTGAGCGGGTCTCCGTTGACCCTGCATGCGTGCTGGTGCACGTGGCGGTCGGTGCGGACACGCGGGCGGAAGATTCCGGACGCGGGGAATTCATGGAGCTGGCGCGGAGCGCCGGGCTGGTGCCGCAGGCCCAGCTGGACTTCCGCCGCCGCAGCCCGCACCCTCGTTTCTATTTCGGCCGCGGCCAGGCCGAGCAGCTTCGGCAATGCTGCCTCCGGCACGGTGTTCGACTGGCGGTCGTCGACACGGATTTAAGCCCGAGCCAGGAACGCAACCTGGAAGCGGAACTGGAATGTCGGGTGCTGGGGCGTACCGGATTGATCCTGGACATTTTCGCGCAGCGTGCCCGGTCGCACGAAGGCAAGCTGCAGGTCGAACTCGCGCAGTTGAATTATTTGTCGACCCGATTGGTGCGCGGATGGAGCCACTTGGAGCGGCAGAAGGGCGGCATCGGCTTGCGCGGGCCGGGCGAGACCCAGTTGGAATTGGACCGCCGGTTGCTGACGCGCCGGATTCAGGCCCTGCGGCGGCGATTAGTGCTGGTGGAACGCCAACGAAGTCAGAGCCGGATGCGCCGGCGACGGGCGCGGCTTTTCCACATAGCACTGGTCGGCTATACCAATGCCGGCAAATCCACTCTGTTCAATCGCCTGACTGGCAGTGACGTGCCAACTGCAGATCAATTGTTCGCAACGCTGGATCCGACACATCGTCGCCTCCACCTGAATAAGAGGCGAGATGCGGTACTGTCCGACACTGTGGGATTCGTCCGAGACCTCCCGGTGGAACTGGTGCGTGCATTCCATTCGACGCTGGAGGAATTGCGCGAATGCGACCTCTTGCTGCACGTGATCGACAGCAGCGACGAGAGAAGCGCGGAACATGCGGCGCAGGTGAGAAAAGTGCTGGCGCAGATCGGTGCGGAAAAAGTCCCGATGGTCGAGATCTATAACAAGGCGGACCGTTTGGCGCCGGAAGTGCAACCCTCGGAAATGCCCAACCGCGTGTGGCTGTCGGCTCGCACGGGCGCGGGAGTGGAGACACTGCGCGCGCGGTTGTTGCAGGAGATTCAGGCCGGGGATTCCGAGGTGCACCTTCGATTGCCGATCACGGCCTATCCGCTTCGAGCGGAATTGCACAGGGTCGGACAGGTCGAGGAAGAGTGGTTTACGGAGCAGGGGGAATGCGAAATGCGATTGTGGTTGCCTTCCCAATATCTTACGCGCTTCGAGAGATTTCAAGTAACGGTCCCGGATGCGTCGCGGGGACCGGTACTCAGTCTGGTGGGTCAGCGTGGGTGACGGAGTTGCAACTAGGAGTAGGCAGCGCAAACTTCAAGAAAGCTGAGTGTCGCACCCCTGATCGGGTGGTATCGTCGTCTCCCCGGACTTATCGGACACCGACAATAATTAAGACTTGAGACCCAAGTCCCATCAGGGTGCAGGGGTGGGGGCTGGAATGTAAGCGGAAGACGGACAAATGAGCTGCGGAAACACCGTGACCTCCAAGAATTTGTTTATATATATATTATAAATAATTGATTATTATGTCTATAATGATAAATAGGATTATCTTTCATGTTCCCATCAGGTCTGCGGAGGGATAGTGCAGTAAAGGCCAGGGCCTCCACTTGCCGCCGCAGCGCGTCCGGAATCCGCCGGTGCACTTTCTGCCGGCTACGGGCTCGTGCTTTCTGCTGCACCCGGTCGGCCCGGGACTGTCCTCGGCGTGGACAGCCGTTGCGCTTCAGCTCGCGGCTGACCGTGCTCCGGTTCACGCCCAGGCACCGGGCGATCTCCGCCTGGCTCAGCTGGAATTCAGTGGGGTCAGGCCCAATCTGGTATCGTTGCCTCTGGGTGAATTGTGGGTAACTGCTCGTCATTGCCTCTCGTCTGGGCGGTTTGACAGCGAGAGATTGCTGCAATTCACTGCCCGCTCCCGCCGCTTGCCGGTAGCGTTGCAGTTGCAAGTTGAATCCAGGGGTAAATCGCGAAGCCCCAAGAGACTCTGGTTGGCGAAATTCACTTAAACAAGTTATACTCAAAGGACAACACCCAAACGGCAACCCGATATCCCGTGCGTGGAATTTCGACGGGGGGGGGGGGGTCGTTTAGGGCAAGGATGTTGAACGCCAGACATGGAGTGTCGTCGTGCGAAAGACAAGATGTGCGAGAAGTGCTGAATGCTCTCGCGGAGACGGTAGCGCGCATGGCGCCCCAAAAACGATCTCACGCCGCCACGCATGGTGTGGCGCGGTAGCGGTTTTGCTGCTTGGAGCCTCCACTCTCGCCCACGCGCAGGGAGTGACGGTGTCGGTGGCGGATCCGTTCAATGTACCGGAGGGCGGTAACGCCACCTACACGGTGGTGCTGGACACGGAACCGACGGCGGCGGTGACGGTGACGGTGGCAAGGACGTTGGCCAGCGATGCCGACCTGACGGCGAGTCCGACCATGCTGACCTTCAGTACCACGGACTGGGAGACGACGCAGACGGTGACGGTCGCAGCGGATGAGGACGACGACGGGCTGGCCGGCATGGCGACCTTCACGCACACGGCGGCGAGCGCCGACCCCGGCTACGACACCGAGCTCAGTATCGACTCAGTGACCGCGACCGAAGTCGACAACGACCCCGGGGCGAAGTTTACGCTGCCGACAAATCCGCTCCGTGTGCCGGAGGGTGGCAGTGCCGAGTACACGGTAGTGCTGAACGCCGCGCCGACGGCGGCGGTGACGGTGACGGTGGCGAAGGGCGCGAACAGCGATGCCGACCTGACGGCGAGTCCGACCACGCTGACCTTCAGTACCACGGACTGGGATACGGCGCAGACGGTAACGGTGTCGGCGACCGAGGACGACGACGGGCGGGATGGCGTAGGGAGTTTACAACACACCTCGGACAGTTCCGATACCGAGTACGCCAGTCTTAGCCTCGGTTTGGTCAGCTTATTGGAAGCCGACGACGACCGCGGGGTGACGGTGGCGGTGGCGGATCCGTTCAATGTGCCGGAGGGCGGCAGCGCCACCTACACGGTGGTGCTGGACACGGAACCGAGGGTGGCGGTGGCGGTGACGGTGGCGAAGGTCGCGGGCGGCGATGCCGACCTGTCGGCGAGCCCGACCACGCTGACCTTCGACGACACGGACTGGAATACGGCGCAGACGGTGACGATCTCCGCAGCGACAGACACCGACGGGCTGGACGGCACGGCGACCTTTAATCACACGTCGGCGAGCGCCTCCGTCGGCTACGACGGCCTCAGCATCGACTGGGTGGCGGCGACCGAAGCCGACGACGACCGCGGGGTGACGGTGGCGGTGGCGGATCCGTTCGATGTGCCGGAGGGCGGCAGCGCCACCTACACGGTGGTGCTGGACACGGAACCGACGGCGGCGGTGATGGTGGCGGTGACGAAGGTCGTGGGCGGCGATGCTGACCTGACGGCGAGTCCGACCATGCTGACCTTCAGCACCACGGACTGGGAGACGGTACAGACGGTGACGATCTCCGCCGCGACAGACACCGACGGGCTGGACGGCACGGCGACCTTTATTCACAGGTCGGCGAGCTCCTACGCCGGCTACCACGGCCTCAGCATCGACTGGGTGGCGGCGACCGAAGCCGACGACGACCGCGGGGTGACGGTGGCGGTGGCGGATCCGTTCAATGTGCCGGAGGGCGGCAGCGCCACCTACACGGTGGTGCTGGACACGGAACCGACGGCGGCGGTGACGGTGACGGTGGCGAAGGTCGCGGGCGGCGATGCCGACCTGACGGCAAGTCCGACCGCGCTGACCTTCAGCACCGCGAACTGGGAGACGGTACAGACGGTGACGGTGTCGGCGGCCGAGGACGCCGGCCGGCTGGACGGCACGGCGACCTTCACGCACACGTCGGCGAGCGCCGACACCGGCTACGACACCGAGCTCAGTATCGACTCAGTGACCGCGACCGAAGCCGAGAACGATGCCGGGGCGAAGTTTACGGTGCCGACGCATCCGCTCCGTGTGGCGGAGGGCGGCAGCGCCGAGTACACGGTGGCGCTGAACACCGCGCCGACGGCGGCGGTGACGGTGACGGTGGCAAGGACGATGGGTAGCGATGCCGACCTGACGGCGAGCCCGAACATGCTGACCTTCAGCACCACGGATTGGGAGACGGCGCAGACGGTGACGGTGTCGGCGACCGAGGATGCCGACGGGGTGGACGGCGCGGCGGGCTTACAACACACCTCGGACAGTTCCGATACCGAGTACGCCGGTCTTAGCCTCGCTTTGGTCAGAGTATACGAAGCCGACGACGACCGCGGGGTGACGGTGTCGGAGATGGAGATCTCTGTGCCGGAGGGCGGCAGCGCCACCTACACGGTGGTGCTGGACACGGAACCGACGGCGGCGGTGGCGGTGGCAGTGGCGAAGGTCGCGGGCGGCGATGCTGACCTGACGGCGAGTCCGACCGCGCTGACCTTCAGCACCGCGAACTGGGAGACGGTACAGACGGTGACGATCTCCGCCGCGACAGACACCGACGGGCTGGACGGCACGGCGACCTTTAATCACACGTCGACGAGCTCCTACGCCGGCTACCACCGCCTTAGCATCGACTCGGTGATCGCAACCGAAGCCGACGACGACCGCGGCGTGACGGTGGCGCCGACAGAGATCTCTGTACCGGAGGGCGGCAGCGCCGAGTACACGGTAGTGCTGGACACGGAACCGACGGCGACGGTGACGGTGACGGTGGCGAAGGCCGCGGGCGGCGACGCCGACCTGACGGCGAGCCCGGCCACGCTGACCTTCAGCACCAGGGACTGGTTGGCGGCGCAGACGGTAGCGATCACCGCGGCGGCGGACACCGACGGGCTGGACGGCACGGCGACTTTCGAGCACACCTCGGCGAGCTCCGACCCTGGCTACACCGGTCTCGGCATCGACTCGGTGGAGGCGACCGAAGCCGACGATGACCGCGGGGTGACGGTGTCGAAGACGAAGGTCGATGTGCCCGAGGGGGGCAGCGCCACCTACACGGTGGTGCTGGACACGGAACCGGCGGCGGCGGTGACGGTGACGGTGTCGAAGGCCGCGGACGGTGACGCCGACCTGACGGCGAGTCCGACCAAGTTGACCTTCAGCACCACGGACTGGGATGTGGCGCAGACGGTGACGGTGTCGGCGGTCGAGGACGACGACGGGCGGGACGGCACGGCAATCTTCGAGCACACCTCGGCAAGCTCCGACCCCGGCTACACCGGCCTCATCATCGGCGAGGTGGGGGCGATCGAAGCCGACGACGACCGCGGGGTGACGGTGGCGGTGGCGGATCCGTTCAATGTGCCGGAGGGCGGCAGCGCCACCTACACGGTGGTGCTGGACACGGAACCGGGGCTGGAGGTGACGGTGACGGTGGTGAAGGCCGCGGGCGGCGACGCCGACCTGACGGCGAGCCCGGCCACGCTGACCTTCAGCACCACGGACTGGTCGACGGCACAGACGGTGACGATCTCCGCGGCGACGGACACCGACGGGCTGGCCGGCACGGCGACTTTCGAGCACACCTCGGAGAGTTCCGACACTGAATACCGCGGCCTCAGCATCAACCCGGTGACCGCGACCGAAGTCGAACCCGGGGTGACGGTGGCGTCGACAGAGATCTCTGTACCGGAGGGCGGCAGCGCCGAGTACACGGTAGTGCTGAACACCGCGCCAACGGCGGCGGTGACGGTGACGGTGGCGAAGGCCGCAGGCGGCGATGCGGACCTGACGGCGAGCCCAACCACGCTGACCTTCAGCACCACGGACTGGTCGACGGCGCAGACGGTGACGATCGCCGCGGCGACGGACACCGACGGGCTGGTCGGTACGGCGACCTTCGAACACACCTCGGAGAGTTCCGACACCGGCTACGCCGGCCTCAGCATCGACTCGGTGGTGGCGACTGAAGTCGAGCCCGGGGTGACGGTGGCGCCGACAGAGATCTCTGTACCGGAGGGCGGCAGCGCCGAGTACACGGTAGTGCTGAACGCCGCGCCGACGGCGGCGGTGACGGTGACGGTGGGGAAGGCCGCAGGCGGTGATGCCGACCTGACAGCGAGCCCAACCACGCTGACCTTCAGCACCACGGACTGGTCGACGGCGCAGACGGTGACGATCGCCGCGGCGACGGACACCGACGGGCTGGACGGCACGGAGACCTTCAGGCACACGGAGGAGAGTTCCGACTCCAACTACCACCGCCTCAGCATCGACTCGGTGATCGCAACCGAAGCCGACGACGACCGCGGCGTGACGGTGGCACCGACAGAGATCTCTGTACCGGAGGGCGGCAGCGCCGAGTACACGGTAGTGCTGGACACGGAACCGACGGCGACGGTGACGGTGACGGTGGCGAAGGCCGCGGGCGGCGACGCCGACCTGACGGCGAGCCCGGCCACGCTGACCTTCAGCACCAGGGACTGGTTGGCGGCGCAGACGGTAACGATCACCGCGGCGGCGGACACCGATGGCCTGGATGGCACGGCGACTTTCACGCACACGGCAATGAGCGACGACGCCGGCTACGGCGGCCTCATCATCGACTCGGTGGAGGCGGCCGAAGCCGACGACGACCGCGAGGTGACGGTGTCGCGGACGAGTCTCACTGTGACCGAGGGCGGTATTTACGGCAGATACGTGGTGGTGCTGGCGACCGCGCCGACGGCGGCGGTGACGGTGACGGTGGCGAAGGTCGCGGGCGGCGATGCCGACCTGACGGCGAGCCCGACCACGCTGACCTTCAGCACCGCGAATTGGGATATGCCGCAGAGTGTGATGGTGACGGCGGTCGAGGACGATGATAATTTGGACGGCACGGCGACCTTCGAGCACACGGCGACGAGCTCCGACGCCGGCTATGCCGGCCTCAGCATCAACCCGGTGACCGCGACCGAAGCCGACAACGACCCCAGAGTGAGGCTGTCGCCGACGACGATCGATGTGGACGAGGGCGGCAGCGACAGCTACTACGGGATGGGGCTGACGGCCCCGCCGATGGCGGCGGTGACGGTGACGGTGACGAAGGCGGCGGGCGGCGATGCCGACCTGACGGCAAGTCCGACCACGCTGACCTTCAGCACCACGAACTGGGGTATTAGGCAGGCGGTGCGGGTGAGGGCGGCCGAGGACGCCGACGGGCTGGACGGCACGGCGACCTTCACGCACACGGCGGCGAGCACCGACCTCAACTACGACGGCCTCAGCATCGCCTCGGTGACCGCGACCGAAATCGACAACGATCCTACCGGGGTGACGGTGATGGCGGCGGATCCGTTCACTGTGGATGAGGGCGACACCGCCACCTATACAGTGCGGCTGGCGACCGAGCCGGCATATCCGGTGAAGGTGACGGTGTCGAAAGTCGCGGGCGGCGACGGCGACCTGACGGCGAGTCCGGCCACGCTGACCTTCGACGACACGGACTGGAATACGGCGCAGACGGTGACGGTGTCGGCGGCCGAGGACGACGACGGGTGGGCGGGCACGGCGACCTTCGAGCACGCGGCGGCGAGCACCGACCTCAACTACGATATCACCAGCATCGCCTCGGTGACCGCGACCGAAATCGACAACGATCCCATCGGGGTGACGGTGTTGGCGGCGGGTCCGTTCACTGTGGCCGAGAGCGGCAGCGCCACCTACACGGTGAAGCTGGACACGGCACCGGCGGCGGCGGTGACGGTGACGGTGACGGCGGTCGGCGATGACGACCTGACGGCGAGTCCGACCACGCTGACCTTCGACGACACGGACTGGAATACGGCGCAGACGGTGACGGTGTCGGCGGCCGAGGACGCCGACCGGCTGGACGGCACGGCGAGGTTCTTGCACGAGTCGGCAAGCTCCGACCCCGACTACCACGAGCTCGGCATCGACCAGGTGCCGGCGAACGAAAACGACAACGACGACCTGGTGACGGTGACGGTGGCGGATCCGTTCCGTGTGGCGGAGGATGGCAGCGCCACCTACACGATGGTGCTGGCGACCGCGCCGACGGCGGCGGTGACGGTGAGGGTGTTGCGGACCGCGCGCAGCGATACCGACCTGACGCGGAGCCCGGCTGAGCTGACCTTCAGCCCCACGGACTGGGAGACGGCGCAGACGGTGACGGTGTCGGCGCGCAGGGACGCCGACGGGCTGGACGGCACGGCGGTATTCGTTCACGACCCGCTTAGCTCCGACCCCAACTACGAAAGACTCAGCCTCAGCATCGACCCGGTGACTGCGACCGAGGACGACGACGACCCCATCGGGGTGACGGTGTCGCGGGAGAGTCTCACTGCGGCCGAGGGCGGTAGCGACGGCAGATACACGGTGCGGCTGGCGACCGAGCCGACGGCGGCGGTGACGGTGACGGTGACGAAGGCGGCGGGCGGCGATGCCGACCTGACGGCGAGCCCGACCACGCTGACCTTCAGCACCAGGGACTGGTTGGCGGCGCAGAATGTGTTCGTGAGGGCGGTCGAGGACGACGACGGGCTGGCGGGCACGGCGACCTTCGAGCACACGGCGGCAAGCTCCGACAGCACCTACGACACCACCGACACCCCGACCCTCAGCATCGCCTCGGTGACCGCGACCGAAATCGAGAACGACCTCATCGGGGTGACGGTGTCGGAGATGGAGATCTCTGTGTCGGAGGGCGGCAGCGCGACCTACACGGTGAAGCTGGACACGGCACCGGCGGCGGCGGTGACGGTGACGGTGACGGCGGGCGGCGATGCCGACCTGACGGCGAGCCCGACCACGCTGACCTTCGACGACACGGACTGGAATACGGTGCAGACGGTGACGGTGACGGCGGCCGAGGACGACGACGGGCTGGACGGCACGGCGACCTTCACGCACACGGCGGATAGCTCCGACACCACCTACGACACCGATAACACCCTCAGCATCGACTCGGTGGAGGCGACCGAAGCCGACGACGACCGCGGGGTGACGGTGTCGGAGACGACGATCGATGTGGACGAGGGCGGCAGCGCCGAGTACACGGTGGTGCTGGACACGGAACCGACGGCGGCGGTGACGGTGACGGTGTCGAAGGTCGCGGGCGGCGACGGCGACCTGACGGCGAGTCCGGCCACGCTGACCTTCACCGTCGGGAACAGCGGGAACTGGAATACGGCGCAGACGGTGACGGTGTCGGCGGCCGAGGACACCGAGGGGTTGGAGGGCACGGCGACCTTCGCGCACACGTCGGCGAGCGGCGACGCCGGCTACGCCGGTCTCGGCATCGACTCGGTGGAAGCGACCGAAGTCGAGAACGACCCCGGGGTGAGGGTGACGGTGGCGGATCCGTTCCTTGTGGCGGAGGGCGGCAGCGCCACCTACACGGTGGCGCTGATGACCCAGCCGACGGCGGCGGTGACGGTGACGGTGTCGAAGGTCGCGGGCGACGACGACCTGACGGCGAGTCCGGCCACGCTGACCTTCACCGGCGGGAACAGCGGGAACTGGGACACGGCGCAGGTGGTGACGGTGACGGCGGCCGAGGACGACGACGGGCTGGCGGGCACGGCGACCTTCACGCACACGGCATCGAGTTCCGACTCCAATTACAACAACCTCACCGCCAACTTGACGGCGACCGAGATCGACACCTCCATCATCGGGGTGACGGTATCGGCGGCGGATCCGTTGCTTGTGGCCGAGGGCGGCCGCGCCGAGTACACGGTAGTGCTGGACACGCAGCCGACGGCGGCGGTGACGGTGACGGTGGCGAAGGCGGCGGGCGGCGATGCCGACCTGGCGGCGAGTCCGACCGAGCTGGTGTTCCGCCCGACGGACTGGGCGACGGCGCAGGCGGTGACGGTGACGGCGGCCGAGGACGACGACGGGCGGGACGGCACGGCGACTTTCGAGCACAGCTCGGCGAGCGCCGACCCCGACTACGCCGACTTCGGCATCGGCTCGGTGGAGGCGAGCGAAGCCGACGACGATCGCGGGGTGACGGTGACGCCGACGGCGGTCATGGTGGCCGAGGGCGGCAGCGTCCCCTACACGGTGGTACTGGACACGGGGCCGACGGCGGCGGTGACGGTGACGGTGACGGTGAGCGGCGATGCCGACCTGACGGCGAGTCCGACCACGCTGACCTTCGGCCCCACGGACTGGGAGACGGCGCAGACGGTGACGATCGCAGCGGCGGTGGACGCCGATGCACTGGCCGGGACGGCGACCTTCGCGCACAGTTCGGCGAGCGCCGACGCCGGCTATGGCACCGGGCTCAGCATCGATTCGGTGGAAGCGAGCGAAGTCGAAGCCGGGGTGACGGTGTCGCGGGTGAGGGTCATGGTGCCGGAGGGCGGCAGCGCCCCCTACACGGTGGTGCTGGACACGCCGCCGAGGGCGGCGGTGACGGTGACGGTGCAGAGGGCCGCGGGCGGTGACGTCGACCTGACGCCGAGTCCGACCGGACTGGTCTTCGACGGCACGAACTGGAACCTGCCGCAGACGGTGACGGTGTCGGCGGCGGAGGACGCCGACCGGGTGAATGGCGTGGGGAATTTGGAGCACCGCTCGGCGAGCTTCGACCCCGACTACCACGCGCTCGACATCGCCGGGGTGTCAGCGCTCGAAGATGACAACGACGACCTGGTGATCGTGACGGTGCCGACGACGCCGTTGATCGTGGCGGAGGGCGGCAGCGCCCCCTACACGGTGGTGCTGGGCACGGCGCCGACGGCGGCGGTGACGGTGACGGTGGTGACGTTCGGCGACGGCGACCTGGCGGCGAGCCCGGCCGAGTTGGTCTTCAGCCCCACGGACTGGGAGACGGCGCAGACGGTGACGGTGTCGGCGGCGGAGGACGACGACGGGCTGGACAGCACGGCGGAATTCTCTCACTACTCGGCAAGCTCCGACAGCAACTACCAAGATGGCAACCTCGACATCGACTCGGTGGAGGCGACCGAAACGGACAACGACCGCGGGGTGACGGTGTCGCGGGAGAAGGTCGCGGTGGCCGAGGGCGGCAGCGCCGAGTACACGGTGGTGCTGGACACGGCGCCGGCGGCGGCGGTGACGGTGACGGTGGCGAAGACCCTGGGCGGCGACGCCGACCTGACGGCGAGTCCGGGCGAACTGATCTTCGACGACACGAACTGGGATGTGGCGCAGAATGTGACGGTGTCGGCGGCCGAGGACGACGACGGACTGAACGGCACGGCGACCTTCACGCACACGGCGGCGAGCGCCGACCCCGGCTACGACACCGGGCTCAGTATCGATCCGGTGGTGGTGACCGAAACCGACGACGATCGCGGGGTGACGGTGGCGCCGACGACGGTCACGGTGCCGGAGGGCGGCAGCGCCCCCTACACGGTGGTGCTGGACACGCCGCCGACGGCGGCGGTGACGGTGACGGTGTCGAAGGTCGCGGGCGGCGATGCCGACCTGACGGCGAGTCCGGCCACGCTGACCTTCAGCCCCACGGACTGGGCGATGGCGCAGACGGTGACGATCGCAGCGGCGGTGGACGCCGACGGGCTGGACGGCACGGCGACTTTCGAGCACACGGCGACGAGCGACGACGCCGGCTACGCCGGCCTCGGCATCGGCTTGGTGGAAGCGGTCGAAGCGGAACCCGGGGTGACGGTGACGGCGGCGGATCCGTTCCGGGTGCCGGAGAACAGCAGCGTCCCCTACACGGTGGTGCTGGACACGGCGCCGACGGCGGCGGTGACGGTGACGGTGACGGCGAGCGGCGATGCCGACCTGACGGCGAGCCCGACCGCGCTGACCTTCGGCCCCGCGGACTGGGCGGTGGCGCAGACGGTGACGATCTCGGCGGCGGTGGATACCGATACGCTGGCGGGCACGGCGACCTTCGCGCACGCGGCGACCAGTTCCGACAGCATCTACAACGGCTTCGCCATCGCCTCGGTAGAAGCGACCGAGACCGAACCCGGGGTGACGGTGTCGCGGGAGAAGGTCGCGGTGGCCGAGGGCGGCAGCGTCCCCTACACGGTGGTGCTGGACGCGCGGCCGACGGCGGCGGTGACGGTGGCGGTGCAGAGGGCCGCGGGCCAGGATCAAGACGCCGACCTGACGGCGAGTCCGGGCGAGCTGATCTTCGACGACACGGACTGGAATGTGGCGCAGACGGTGGTGGTGTCGGCGGCCGAGGACGCCGACGGGCTGGACGGCACGGCGACCTTCGAGCACACGGCGGCGAGCGCCGACACCGGCTACGACGGTTTTGCCATCGCCTCGGTGATCGCGGTCGAAGTGGACGACGACCGCGGGGTGACGGTGACGGCGGCGGATCCGTTCCTGGTGCCGGAGGGCGGCAGCGCCGAGTACACGGTGGTGCTGGACACGGAACCGACGGCGGCGGTAATGGTGACGGTGGCGAAGGTCGCGGGCGACGACGCTAGCCTGACGGCGAGTCCGGCCGTGCTGACCTTCAGCCCCGCGAACTGGTCGGATGAGCAGACGGTGACGATCTCGGCGGCGGCGGACGCCGATACGCTGGCGGGCACGGCGACCTTCACGCACACCTCGGCGAGCGCCGACCCGGGCTACCGCGGCCTCCGCATCGACGCGGTGGAAGCGAGCGAAGTCGAACCCGGGGTGACGGTGTCGCGGGAGACGGTCACCGCGCCGGAGGGCGGCAGCGCCACCTACACGGTGGTGCTGGACGTCGAGCCGACGGCGGCGGTGACGGTGACGGTGACGGCGAGCGGCGATGCCGACCTGACGGCGAGTCCGAACGCGCTGACCTTCGGCTCCGCGAACTGGTCGGATGAGCAGACGGTGACGATCTCGGCGGCGGCGGACGCCGACGAGCTGGCGGGCACGGCGACCTTCGAACACACGTCGGCGAGCGCCGACACCGGCTACGACACCACCGCCGGCCCCCCGACCCTCGGCATCGCCGCGGTGGTCGCGACCGAAGCGGAACCCGGGGTGGCGGTGTCGCGGGAGAGGATCTTTGCGACCGAGGGCATTTTCAGCAGCGAGTACGAACTGGTGCTGGACACGCCGCCGACGGCGGCGGTGACGGTGACGGTGTCGAAGGCCGCGGGCGGCGACGCCGACCTGACGGTGAGTCCGGCCGAACTGACCTTCAGCGCCGCGAACTGGAATCTGCCGCAGAGGGTGACCGTGTCGGCGCTCGACGACGACGACGGGCTGAGTGGCACGGCGACCTTCGAGCACACCCCGACGAGTTCCGACACCACCTACAACAACCTCATCATCGACCCGGTGGTCGCGGCCGAAATCGACAACGACAGTTTGACCGTCAGCGTGGCGGCGGATTCCGCATCGGTGAATGAAGGCGCCGCCGCGCGCTTCACGGTGACGGTGAACGGCGGCGTGACCAGCGAGGAGTTGACGGTCGGGTTCACGCTCTCCGGCACGGCGACCGCCGGCGACGACTACACGGCGCCGGGCTCGACCGTGTTGACCTTCGCGGCGGGTACCTCCAGCGGCAGCCTTTCGATCGCCACCATCGAGGACGCGGTGCTGGACGACGGCGAGACGCTGATCGTCACCCTGTCGAGCCTGTCCGACACCGCCGACCCGGTGACCCTCGGGATGCCCGACAGCGCGACGGCGACGATCGGCGACGGCAGCCTGGTGACGCTGAGCCTGTCCGACGCGACGGTGGACGAGGGCGAGCCGGCGGAGTTCACGGTCACGATGTCGGGCCGCGTGGCGCGCGAGGTGACGGTCGACTGGACGACGGCGGACGACACCGCGACGGCGCCCGAGGACTACGCGGCGGCCTCCGGGCGCCTGACCTTCAGGCCGGACGAACCGCTGACCCGGACCCTGACGGTGCAGACCTCGGGCGACGCCCGGGCGGAAGGCGAGGAGACCTTCGTGGTGCGGCTGTCGAACCCGACCGACGTCTCGGGCATGAGTCTCGATGACGACCCGGTGGGGACCGGAACGATCCGGGACGACGTCGAGGCCGCGGCGCGGGCGCGGCATGACCGGGTCAACCGGGAGGTACTGCCGCAGCTGACCCAGGCGATGGCCGCCAGCACGCTGTCGGCGATTACCGGGCGCATCGACGCGGCGATCTCGGACACGCCGGCGGCGGCCACGAACCTGCTGGACCTGTCCGACCTCGACCGCCTGCTGCGATCCAGCGGACAGGCCTTGGGGGACGACGCGATGAGCCTGGAGCGATTCCTGGACGGTTCGTCCTTCGTGCTGCCGCTCGGCGGCGCGGGGGGTGGCGCGCCGGGCCTCACCGTGTGGGGCAGCGGCGACTACCGCGAACTGTCGGACGGCGAGGACAGCGGCGTGGACTGGAGCGGCGACGTGCGGAGCTTCCACCTCGGCGCCGACACGCGGCTGCGGCCGGATCTGCTGGCCGGGTTTGCCGTGTCCCGCTCGCTCGGTTCTTTCGACTATACCGACCGGACCGATCCGCTGACGATCAGTGGCGACTATGAGAGCCGGATGACCAGTGTGCACCCCTATGTGAACTGGTCGGTGCGGGAGGGGCTCGAGGTGTGGACGACGGTGGGCTACGGCCGGGGCGAGGTCGAGATCGAGGAAGCGGGTCTGGCGACGCGTGTGAGCGACACCGAGATGAAGACGGCGGCGGCGGGCCTGAACCGCGCGCTGTGGTCGCAGGACGACCTGATGGAGGGCGGCCCGACGACCCTGAGGTTCAAGGGCGAAGGCTTGTTCGCCCGGGTCAAGCTGGAAGGCAGTGACCGCATGAACCCGCTGACCTCCGAGGTCCAGCGGGTGCGCATGTTGCTCGAAGCGAGCCACGACCGCCGGCTGGCTTCGGGGTCGAGTGTTGTTCCGTCGCTGGAAGTCGGGCTGCGCTATGACGGCGGCGACGGGGTGACCGGCGCCGGCGCGGAGCTCGGCGGCACGCTGCGCTACCACGACCCGGCGTTCGGCCTGACCGTGGAAGGCCGCGCCCGCGTGCTGGTGACCCACCGGGACGACTACGAGGAGTGGGGCGTCGGCGGCCGGGTGCAGATCGATCCGGGCGGCGACGGCCGGGGTCTGTCGCTGAATGTGGCGCCGACCTGGGGCGAGCTCGAGAGCGGGCATAGCCGGCTCTATGATGAGGGCACGGCCGACCTTGCGATCCGCGACGACGAGCCCGCGGTCAGTCTCGATGCCGAGATCGGCTATGGCTGGGGCACGTCCGGCGGTCGCGGGCTGCTCACGCCCTATGGCGGCCTGACGCTGTCCGGTGCGGACGAGCAACGCTACCGCCTCGGCGGCCGCTTCGAGCTTGGACGGTCGTTTGATCTGAGCCTGGAAGGGGAACGCCGCGAGACCGGCGCCACGGCGGATCACAGCCTGATGCTGCGGGCACAGATGCGGTTCTGAGCGCGGGTCCGTCGGCCGCTCGATGGCGCCGGCGGGGTTTTCGGCCGACACTGAACCGTGGACGCCGGCGTTATCAGGCGAGGGGTTGCGGGGGGCTTCACCCGCGCTGCCCATGTCCGCGGGCGCAGCGCGGCTGAGGTGACCTGGACGATGTTATCGGCAAGGTCGTGCAGATTGACACGATGACGGTGAAGCCGCATTACAGGTTCCGCTCCAGGTTCACTTCTCATTGGAAGCCGTTCCCGCTTCAGGCTCATGTCCCATTGGAAGAGACTTCTTGCGTAACACTTGGGCCTCCTTTGCTAGAATAGTTGACGCGTCCTGATTTCGGAACTTTCATGGCTTGGAACGACAACGGTGGGAACCCGTGGCAGCGCAATGCGCGGCAGGGGCCGCCAGACTTGGATGACCTGTTCGGCAAACTGTTCCGACGCCTGTTCGGTTCAGGTCGCAAGGGCGGTGGAGGCGGGGGTGGCCGCAAATGGTCGGTCGGCACCGGCAGCATCCTGCTCGTCCTCCTGATCTTGTGGCTGTTGTCCGGCTTCTACATCGTTGAAGCCAGCGAGCGTGGCGTCGTGCTCCGTTTCGGCAAGCATGAGCGCACCACTATGCCGGGACCGGGGTGGCATATCCCGTATCCGATCGAGAGTGTCGAGGTAGTCAATGTGACTGGCAACCGAAGCGTGGAGAAGCGGACCACCATGCTGACGCAGGACGAGAACATCGTCGAACTCAAGTTCTCGGTGCAGTACCGGCTGAAGAATGCCGAGGATTATCTGTTCAATGTCGAAAACCCGGATATTGCGTTTGATCGTGCCTGCCGCTTCAAGAGCACGATTTGCGGCGTGCTCGACAGTGCCATCCGCACCGTGGTGGGTCGCAACAATATGGACTTCATCCTGCGCGAAGGTCGCGCGGAAATCGCCGACCGGACCATGACGCTGATGCAGGAAATCCTCGACACTTACGGAACCGGCATCGAGATTCTGACCGTTAATCTGGAGGACTCGCAGCCTCCGAACGCGGTGCAGGATGCTTTCCAGGATGCGACCAAGGCGCGTGAGGACATGGAGCGCTTCAAGAACGAGGCGCAGGCCTACTCCAACGAAATCCTGCCGCAGGCGCGCGGAGAAGCCGCGCGGATAATGGAGGACGCCAAGGCTTACCGTGCCCAGGTGATTGCTAATGCTGAAGGTGAGGCGTCCCGCTTCACCCAGTTGCTGACCGAATACCGCAAGGCGCCGGAGGTGACCCGCCAGCGCATGTACCTGCAGGCGGTAGAGTCGGTCCTGTCCAATTCTTCCAAGGTGGTGGTCGATGTCGACAAGGGGAGCAACATGCTGTTCCTGCCGCTGGACCGGATCTTGGAACAACGCGGTTCGGTTCGATCGCCGAGGTCTTCATCCCCGGAGCGGCAAGGAGGAAGTTCCTCAGGCTCTGGAAGCCTCGCGCCGCGCCTGAGAGAGGGACGCTGAGATGAGCATGCAGGTGCGCCTGATTTTGGCAGCCATCGTGCTGGTGCTCGTGTGGGCCTCCACGTTCTACGTACGCCAGACCGAGACGGCGATCGTGTTCCAGCTCGGCGACATTCGGCGCGCCAACCTGGAGCCAGGGTTGCACTTCCAGATGCCGTTCATCAACAACGTGCAGAAATTCGACGCCCGGGTGCTGTCGCTGGATTCCAAGCCGGAGTTGTTCCTGACCAGTGAGAAGAAGAACGTATCGGTGGACTTCTTCGTCAAGTGGCGGATCAAGAACGTCAGCCAATACTTCCGTGCCACCCAGGGCGATCGTTTGCGCGCCGAGGGGCGGTTGACCCAGATCGTCAAGGATGGACTCAAGAACCAGTTTGGCGTACGCACCATCCAGCAGGCGATTTCCGGCGAGCGGCGCGAAATCATGGACGTGATGCTGGTGCAGTCCAGCAACAACGCGAGCGAGCTTGGCATCATGGTGGTGGATGTCCGCATCAGCCGTATCGAACTGCCGGATGAGGTCAGCGAGTCGGTCTACCGGCGAATGAGGGCGGAGCGAAGCCGCACCGCCAAGGATTTCCGTGCCCGCGGCCAGGAGACGGCGGAGCGCATCCGCGCCGACGCCGACCGCCAGCGGACGGTGATTCAGGCCGAGGCGTATCGCGATTCCGAGAAGATCCGCGGCGACGGCGATGCCCAGTCGACCGAGATCTATGCCGAAGCCTACAATCAGGATCCCGAGTTCTTCGCGTTCACCCGAAGCCTGAACGCTTACACCAATACGTTCCGAGACAAGGGAGACGTGCTGGTCATGGAGCCGGACTCGGAATTTTTCCAATACTTCAAGCAACCCAAGAAGTAATACCGGTTCCCCGCCATGCAGTGGGAATTTGTCCTGGCGGCCATCGCTCTGGTGATCATGCTGGAGGGCCTCGTCGCTCTCCTGAGCCCGGACCTGGCACGGCGCATGATGCTGCGCATGATCGGACTGCCGACCGTGCAGTTTCGGATGATGGGGCTGATCGCGGTCACGCTCGGCGTATTGCTTCTATATCTCACGCGGTGGCTGACGTGAAGCCGCTGACCTCGGACCAGCTTCCCGAAGGAATCGAGGAAGTCTTGCCGGAACGGGCCCGGGTGCTGGAAGCATGCCGGCGGCAGCTGTTGGACTGTTTCGAGAGCTGGGGCTACGCCCTGGTGTCTCCGCCGCTGGTGGAATTCCGTGACGCGCTAGTGACCGGTGGGGACGCCTTGGACCGACAGACTTTCCGGCTGACGGATCCGCTGTCCGGACGCACGCTGGGAGTGCGTACCGATATCACGCCGCAAGTCGCCCGGATCGACCGACAGCAGATGCCACAGGACCAGGTCGTGCGCCTGTGCTACGCGGGCTCCGTGCTTCGTGCGCACCCCGAGATTCTCGGTGGGGGGCGCAACCCGATCCAGGTCGGCGCAGAACTGTACGGGCATGAGGGCATGCAGAGTGATGCTGAGATTGTCTTGCTGCTGTGTGCTGCGTTGCGGACCGCAGGGTGTGCCCGTTGGTGCTTGGATATGGGACACGCCGGCGTGTTCAGGGCGCTGGTGGAACAGACGGATTGGAATGTCCGGGAACGCGATGAATTGTTCGAGCTGATTCAGCGCAAGGCGCATGCCGACCTCGGTGCGTGGCTGGATGCTCGTTCCGCGAATACCCCGGTGGCCGAGATGATCCGGAGGCTTCCGGATTTGTCGGGGCCGGATGAAAAAGTGCTGGATCGTGCGGTGCAGGAAATGGAAGGTGTCCGGGAACGGATTCAGCCAGCTCTGGAGACGCTGCGCGTAGTGGCGGCCCGGGTTCGCGACGCCCACCCGGAGGTCCAGCTGCATTTCGACCTGGGAGAGGCCAGCGGCTTTCATTATGAAAGCGGCCTGGTATTTGCCGCCTACATGGAGGGTCAGGGTCAGGAAATCGCCCGCGGTGGGCGCTACGGTGCCCAAGGCGAGCGCCCGGCGACCGGCTTCAGCCTGGACTTGCGCACGCTGGCTCGGTGCGGCTCACTGACGGTGGACGAGCGCCGTCGGATCTATGCGATGGCGGATGAGGATCCGGCCCTGCAGGATGCGATCGCCGGATTGCGTTTGCAGGGCCACACCGTCGTCCGGGGATTGGGTCCGGAGGATTCCGCGAACGAATCCGGGTGCCCGGAGCAGCTGGTGAACGAAGACGGCGCCTGGGTGGTGCGCCCGATCACACCATGAACCGGAGCGTTGTCGTCGTCGGCGCACAGTGGGGCGACGAAGGAAAGGGCAAGATCGTCGATCTTCTGGCAGCCGATGCCGATGCGGTGATCCGGTTCCAGGGTGGGCACAACGCCGGACACACCCTGGTGGTCGATGGCGAGAAGATGGTTTTGCATCTGATCCCTTCCGGCATTCTCAACCTTGGCGTCGAGTGTCTGATTGGGAACGGCGTGGTGTTGTCGCTCGAAGCAATGTTCGAGGAAATCGACTTTCTCTTGGGCAAAGATCTCCCGGTGCTGGAACAACTGAAAGTCTCTGCCGCCTGCCCTCTGCTTCTGCCGTCTCACGTGGCGCTCGACCAGGCGCGTGAAAGGGCCCGGGGCGGCTCGGCAATCGGAACGACGTTGCGCGGGATTGGCCCGGCCTACGAGGACAAGGCCGCTCGCCGGGGTTTGCGGGTCGCAGATCTCTACCAATCAGAATCCCGAGATAAGAAACTTTCAGAACTTATTGAATATCATAATTTTATGCTACAAAGCTATTATAAAGCCGAACCAGTGGATGCCGCGCAGGTGGCGGAACGAACATGGGCCCTTGCCGATCGTCTGGAGCCCTGTGTTGTGGATGTTTCGGAGCGCTGCGCGGAGTTGCGCGGGGATGGAAAGAATCTTTTATTCGAGGGCGCTCAGGGGACCTTGTTGGACATCGATCACGGCACCTATCCGTATGTCACATCCAGCAACACGGTGGCCGGCGGCGCATGCGTGGGGGCAGGCGTCGGGCCGCGGCATATCGACGCGGTGCTCGGGATCGTCAAGGTGTATACCACCCGGGTCGGCGCCGGGCCGTTCCCGACGGAACTGCACGACGAGACCGGTGCGCAGTTGGCACAGCTTGGCGCGGAGGTCGGGGCGACGACCGGCCGGGCCCGGCGCTGCGGCTGGCTCGACGTGGTGGCGTTGCGCCGGGCCATGCGTGCCAATGGCGTCAGCAGCCTGTGCCTGACCAAGCTGGATGTGCTGGATTCGTTTCCGGTGATTCGCGTGTGCACCGGCTACGACGCGGTCGGCCAGGCAGCGGAATACGAAGACTACCCCGGATGGCAGAGTGCCACCACGAAAGCTCGGACCTTCGATGATCTACCGGCTCAGGCCCAGGACTATATCACCGCAGTCGAGCGACATCTGGATGTGCCGGTCGACCTGATTTCCACCGGTTCCGGCCGTGACGACATCATCGTGCGAAAGCCGCTCTTCGGCTGAACCGCAGGCGCATTTCAAGGCGGCCGACTTCGACTACGACCTGCCGCCCGAACGAATCGCGAAACACCCTCTGCCGGATCGGAGCGCCAGCCGCCTGCTGGTGATGGATCGTGCCACCGGCGAACTCAGCGACCGGGGAATCCGTGACCTTCCGGACCTGCTTGCCCCCAATGACCTGCTGGTACTCAACGACACCCGCGTGATCCCGGCCCGCCTGTTCGGGCGCAAGCCGACAGGCGGCAAGGTCGAAGCGCTTGTTGAGCGCCTGCTCCCGCAGCAGCGGATTCTGGTGCAGTTGCGTTTCAGCCGCCCGCCTGTATCCGGCACGGAACTGATCTTCCCCGGAGAGGTGCGGGCTGAAGTCGAGGGGCGAGACGGGAGGTTCTGGGTCCTGAAGCTCCCGGATGAGACGGATATCGCAGATTTTCTGGAAAGTCACGGCCAGGTGCCGCTGCCGCCGTACATCGATCGCACCCCGGAACCGCGGGATCGGGATCGCTACCAGACTGTATACGCGCACCATCCCGGCGCGGTGGCCGCACCGACGGCGGGGCTGCACTTCGATGAGGCGCTGTTGCACCGCCTGGAGGAGAAGGGCATCGGGAGGGTTTTCGTGACGCTGCACGTGGGCGCCGGGACCTTCCAGCCCATCGAATCGGAAGACATCCGCGATCACCGCATTCACGCCGAACGGCTGTCGGTCAGCGCCGAAGCGTGTGTCCGAATCAAACAGGCCCGTTCGCACGGCGGGCGGGTGGTTGCGGTCGGGACTACCTCCGCGCGGGCGCTGGAATCCGCGGCGCGGTCCGGTCGCCTGCAACCCTTCGAAGGCGAAACCCGCCTGTATCTCTATCCGGGCTGCCCATTTGCCGCGACCGACGGGCTGATGACGAACTTCCATCTACCCCGTTCCTCGCTTCTGGTCATGATCTGCGCGTTCGCAGGGCATGCCGAGACGCTTCGCGCCTACCGTCATGCCGTCGACCGGGGCTACCGCTTCTACAGCTACGGTGATGCCATGCTGATCCTTTGAGCGCGATGAAGTTTCAAGTGACCCATACGGACGGCGCGGCGCGGCGCGGCGTGCTGGAGTTCGCGCGCGGCACGGTGCAGACCCCGGCGTTCATGCCGGTCGGGACGCACGGCGCGGTACGCTCGGTCACGCCGGAAGAACTGCGGGCCTGCGGGACGGAGATGGTCCTGGGCAACACCTTCCACCTGATGCTGCGCCCGGGGACGGAAGTGGTCAAGCGACACGGGGGACTGCACCGCTTTATGCATTGGCCGGGGCCGATCCTGACGGACTCCGGCGGCTACCAGGTTTTCAGCCTGGCGCCGTGGCGAGAGGTGGGCGAGGCCGGAGTCCGGTTCCGCTCGCCGGTCGACGGCGACGAGGTGTTCCTGGATCCGGAGCAATCCATTGCCGTGCAGCACGCGCTGGATGCCGATGTGGTGATGGTATTCGACGAGTGTACGTCGCACCCGGCGACCCGGGAGCAGGCCCGGGCTTCCATGGAGTTGTCGCTGCGCTGGGCCGAGCGGAGCAGGCAGGCGCACGGCGGACATTCGGCCGCCTTGTTCGGCATCGGGCAGGGCGGGCTGTATCCGGAACTGAGACTGGAGTGCCAGCAGCGCCTGGAGAAGATCGGCTTTGACGGCTATGCGGTTGGGGGTTTGTCCGTGGGAGAAAGTTTCGAGGAGCGCAGCACGGTGCTGGGGGCGCTGGGTCCGCACCTGCCGGCCGGGCAACCACGCTACCTGATGGGGGTGGGGCGTCCGGTCGACATCGTGGATGCGGTTCGTTTCGGCATGGACCTGTTCGATTGCGTGATTCCAACCCGTCACGCCCGCAATGGGCACCTGTTCACCCGAGGCGGGGTCCTGCGCATCCGGAACCGGCGGCATGCCGGGGAGACCGAGCCGATCGAGGAAGGATGCGCCTGCTATACCTGCCAGAACTACTCACGCGCCTACCTGAGGCATCTGGATCAGGGTCGGGAAATCCTGTTCTCGAGGCTGGCGACCTTGCACAACCTTCATTACTACCAGCAACTGATGCGCGAAATCCGCGCTGCGATCGAGGCGGGAAAACTAAGGGCGCTCGCGGGCCGGTTGTCGGAGGCTTACCGGGAGGAAGGGCCGGAAGATTGATCCGGCGAGGGGAGGTTCCGGACTTGGTCTCCGGCCTCGATGCCGAGTCTGTGGGTGACCCCGGCGCGCAGTTCCAACACGTACAGGATATCGCGCGGACTGATGATCGTGGCGGAGGATCGCGGAACCGTGTCGCGCACGATGCGGCGGATGACTCCGTCCGGATCGAGGAACAGCATGTCGAGCGAGAGAGGCGTGTCCTTCATCCACATGGTTTGTACACCCGGCCGGTCGTAGACGAACAGCATGCCGGCATCGTCGGCCAGGTCTTCGCGGAACATGAGCCCCCGCACACGTGCTTGCGGGGTCAGCGCCAGTTCCACGGCAAAACGGTGCGTACCGCCGGTGCTGTCGATGGTCAGGGACCAGGTGTCGGGCGGGTTCTCTCCCGGAGCCCAGTAGATCAGGATGGCACTCGCTGCGGCCAGCGACAGCAAGACGGGAATCCATCGGATGTAGAAGCGCTTCATGCGACGAAGAGGTGGGCTTGCCCCATTTTAGGGGAGGGGAGGTTCGCGCCCGTGCTTCTACAGCGAGTTCAGGAAGGCGAGCAGGGCTGCACGCTCTTCTTTCGTCATGTCGACGACGCACTGTTTCGCGGCTTCCGCCTCGCCGCCATGCCAGAGGATGGCTTCGAGCAGATTGCGCGCCCGACCGTCGTGCAGGAACAGGGTGTGGCCGCTGACCATTTCGGTCAGGCCGATGCCCCACAGCGGCGGCGTGCGCCATTCGCGCCCGGACGCCATGCCTTCCGGGCGGTCGTCAGCCAGCCCTTCACCCATGTCGTGCAGCAACAGGTCCGTGTAGGGCCAGATCAACTGGAAGGATTGCTCTTCGCTGATGGAGTCTCGCCGGGTCACGAACTTGGGCCGGTGGCAGCCGATGCAGTTGGCCTCGTAGAACAGGCGCTTTCCTTTGAGTACCTGCACATCGTCGATGAGGCGACGGGCCGGGACGGCAAGGTTGCGGTTGTAGAAGACGAGGAAGTCGAACAGCTTTTGGCGGCCTCGGCGGATTCCGATTCGGACACGCGGCTATTTCTCCAGAGATGGCTATTCGCCTGGAGAAGGCGGGCGGTCCAGTGCCGAGTTCTGGCTGCGCTGGCAAACGGCTTGGGATCTTGCCCAGGCCCGCAAGGGCGAAGACCGAATCAACGTCGAACGATATCAGCCGCAACTAGCCGGATAGCGCGAATCAGGGCGGTAGCCTTGGGCTCGCAAGGCCAGGGATTGGTACGACATCGCGTTTGTGCTTCTGCACAATGACGCTGGGGGACTGGCAGAGGCGATGGAATTTTGTCGGATCGTGGAAGATCGCATGGCGTGTTAAGGCATTCCATATGGCATAATGCGCTTCACCCAAAACCGGTGTATCCGACCCCATGATTCTGATCGACGACGCAATGGCGCAGGGTGCGGGAGGCGCCATGGGCGGCTGGTCCATGTTCGCTATGATCGCGATCTTCTTCGCGATCATGTACTTCATGATCATTCGTCCGCAGAACAAGCGGGTCAAGGAACACCGCGCCCTGATCGATGCCCTGCAAAAAGGCGACGAAGTGTCCACCAACGGCGGCTTGATGGGACGGATCACGCATATCGGATCCAGCACGGTGCACCTGGAGTTGGCGGAGGGCGTGGAAGTCCGCCTGCGCCGGGATTCGGTCAGCAATGTCTTACCCAAGGGTTCGCTCGCGAAAAGTGACTGATTCGGGCGGCCGGACCGGCGGCCTCTGGACAAATCCATGAAGGCAAATCAATATCCATGGTGGAAGAACCTTCTGGTGGTTGGCGTCCTGCTGATCGCGGCATTCTATGCAGCTCCGAATCTGTATCCCTCGGACCCCTCGGTGCAGGTCTCTTCGTCCCGGGTCGCCGTCGGGGGGGCGGAGCAGAAGCAGGTCGAGCAGATCCTCAAGCTGAAGGGGCTTCCCTATCAGCGGGTCGAGCGGGAAGGGGAGGAGTCCCTGCTGGTCCGCTTCGCCGACCCGGAAGACCAGTTGAAGGCCGCGGACGCATTGCGCAGCGCCCTGTCTGACCGGTTCTCGGTGGCATTGCACTTGGCACCGGCCACGCCGGGTTGGCTCGAGGCGCTGAACGCGTACCCGATGAATCTCGGGCTGGATCTGCGCGGCGGCGTGCACTTTCTCCTTGAGGTCGATCTGAATGCCTCGATCAGCAAGGCGTACGAACGACATGCGATGGATGTCCGGACCCTTCTGCGCGAACAGGACATTCGCTACCGGGGAGTGCGGGTGCATGGTGAGGAGGTGCATATCCTGGCCCGCGACACGAAGACTCTGGAACAGGTTGAAGAGGCGGTCGAAGAGGATTATTTCGGCACCTTCGACGTCACCACGGGAGAGACCGAGGGACAGTCGTCCGTTGTCATGCGGCTGACCCCGACATCGCGTAGCGAGATCCGCCGCAACGCCATCAGCCAGAACCTGATCACGCTGCGCAAGCGGGTCAACGAACTGGGCGTGGCGGAACCGGTCATCCAGCAGCAGGGGCGTACCCGGATCGCGGTGCAGTTGCCGGGCGTGCAGGATACGGCGCGGGCCAAAGAGATCCTGGGGGCGACCGCCACCCTGGAATTCCGCCTGGTAGACGAGCAGTCGGACCCCTACCTGGCCGCCGAGACCGGCAAGGTTCCACTGGCCGATGAACTGTATTACGAACGAGACGGCAACCCGGTGCTGCTCAAGCGCCGGGTGATGCTGACCGGGGAGCACATCATCGACGCGTCCTCGGGGTTTGATGAACGCGGCCAGCCTGCGGTGCACATTACGCTGGACGGGGATGGCGCCCGACAATTCGCCAAGGTAACCGGCGAGAATGTCAAGCGGCTGATGGGCGTGGTGTTCATCGAGCAGCGCAGCGACACGGTGGTGACCGACGGCGAGCCGCACATGGTCACTCGCGAGACCCGCGAGGTCATCAACGTCGCGCGCATCCAGGAGCAGTTGTCCAAGCGGTTCCAGATTACCGGGCTGGATACTTCGCGCGAGGCGCGCAACCTGGCGCTGCTGCTGCGCGCCGGCGCGCTGGCCACGCCCATGTACATCGTGGAGGAGCGCACGGTGGGGCCGAGCCTGGGCCAGCAGAACATCGAGCTCGGCGCACTGTCGGTGCTGATCGGCTTCCTGCTGGTGATGGTGTTCATGATGCTGTACTATCGCCTGTTCGGGCTGGTCGCCGATTTGGCGCTGGTCGCCAACCTGATCCTGATCGTGGCGGTGATGTCGATGATTCCGGGCGCGACGCTGACGTTGCCGGGCATTGCCGGCATCGTGCTGACCGTCGGCATGGCGGTGGACGCCAACGTGCTCATCTTTGAGCGCATTCGCGAGGAACTGGACAACGGCAACTCGCCCCAGGCCAGCATCCAGGCCGGCTACAGCAAGGCGTTGTCGACCATCGCCGATGCGAACATCACTACCCTGATCGCGGCGATCGTGCTGTTTGCCTTCGGTACCGGACCGATCAAGGGGTTCGCGGTAACCCTCTCCATCGGCATCGTGGCCTCCATGTTCACCGCGATCATGGGGACCCGGGCGGTCATCAACCAAATCTATGGGACCCAGCGCACGCCGACCTTGGCGGTTTGACCATGCGATTACTCCCGCGCAAACTTGATCTCGACTTCATGGGGCGCAGCCGACATGCGATGATCCTGTCGAGCGTCCTGCTGGTCCTGTCCCTCGGTTCGCTGCTGTTCCAGGGTCTGAACCTGGGCGTGGATTTCGAGGGTGGGACGCTGATCGAGGTCGGTTATCCGGCTCCGGTGGAGCTCGACGGGATTCGCGGGCGACTGGAGGCGTCCGGCTTCGACCGGGCGGTGGTGCAGCACTTCGGGTCGGCGCAGGACGTACTGATACGGATCAAGCCGGACGAACGTCCCCAGAGCGAGTTGAGCAACCAGGTGCTGGAATCCCTGCGCGGCGGAGGAGAGCTTCAACTGCGCCGGGTCGAGTATGTTGGCCCGCAGGTGGGCGAGGAACTGCGCGACGATGGGGGTCTTGCCATGCTGTACGCGCTTGGGCTGATCCTGATCTACGTGGCATTGCGCTTCGAGTACCGATTCTCGTTCGGCGCTGTGGTCGCACTGGTGCACGACGTGATCGTGACCATCGGATTCTTCTCGCTGACCCAGATCGAGTTCGACTTGACGGTGTTGGCGGCCATCCTGGCGGTGATCGGCTATTCCCTGAACGACACGATCGTCGTGTTCGACCGGATCCGGGAGAATTTCCGACAGCTGAGGCGCCATTCCAACACCGAAGTCCTCAACGTCTCGATCAACCAGACCCTGTCGCGTACCCTGATGACCTCGCTGACCACGCTGCTGGTGCTGCTCGCGCTGTTCTTCTTCGGGGGCGAAGTGATCCACGCGTTCTCCATTGCGCTGATCGTGGGCGTGATCATCGGCACCTACTCGTCGATCTATGTGGCGGGAAGCTCCCTGCTGGTGCTTGGCGTGAGCGGCCGCGACCTTGAGGTGACCCCGGTCGAGGATGTGGACGACCGGCCGTAGGGGCGGGTCTTGTGATCAGTGGGGGTTGGTGGGCGCGAGGGTTAGCCCGAAACGCTCGAATTTCCGGAAATCCTTCAGGTTCGCGGTGGCGATGGGGGCCTGTTCTGCGATTGCGGTGGCGGCGATCATGCAGTCCATGAACATCCTGCGGTGGCGTCCGGTTTCATTGAACAGCCGGGCCGCAAGCACCGCCATTTCATCGGTGAAATCGATCTGCCGTACCACGAGGCGTCTGGCAATAGGTAAATTCGGTTCCGCAAGCGGCTCGCCGCACAAGTATTCGGCCCAGGCGATGGCACTCATGCAGAGGATCTCCCCAGCGCGCAGCCACTCCCTGAGTTTTTCGCTTTCAGGAGAATTCTCCCCGGTCGCGCAAATCAGGAAATTCGCGTCCAGGTGGATCATGTCTTTGGCAGCCACCGAAGACGGTGCAAGGAGCTTTCTCGGCGTATTTTCTCGGTTTCTTCCGCCCACTTCTCGACATCAATCCCGGCCTCGGCAACCCGGCGTTGTAGTTCATCGAGAGCCTTGATCGCATCCTCCCGGTCGCGCAGGGTCTGCTCTGCCATCTTGTCGACGGCGCGCCGTAGCGCGTCGGATTTGGAAGTACTCCAGTGTTCCGCCAAGCGATCCAGTTTCTGCACAGTCCCGACGTCCAGCGAGTAGGTCGAGCGGATTGTCATCTTGGCCATACGGAAAGTATGGCATGGTCATACAATACTGTCAAACCTGACGGGCCGGCAGACCGGCCATTCAGGCTGGCTGTTTCTCCAGGGCTTCAAGCCGCCCCAGCATCTCCTCCAGAACTTTCGGTGCGGCGGCAATGATGTTGCCGCTGGCAAGCGGGTCCTCGCCGCCGTCCAGGTCTTTCACGACCACGCCCGCTTCTCTGGCGAGAACGATCCCGGCGGCCATGTCCCAGGGCTTGAGGCCGAATTCCCAGAAGCCGTCGAATCGTCCTGCCGCCACATAGGCGAGGTCCAGCGCCGCCGAGCCTGCGCGGCGGATTCCGGAGGTCTCCGGGATCAGGGCCCTAAGGGTGGCCAGGTAGTGGTCGAGGTCCGCGCCGTCGCGGAACGGGAAACCCGTTGCGAGCAGGGCGTCCGCCAGTCCCAGCCCGGCGCGGGCACGGATGCGCCGCCCGTCGAGGAAGGCCCCGCGGCCGGCTTCCGCGGTGAACAGCTCCTGCTTGAACGGATCGTACACGACCCCGAGCAGCAGCCTGTCCCGCTGCCGCAGGGCGATGGATACGGCGTAGTGGGGGATGCCGAACAGGAAGTTGGTGGTGCCGTCCAGCGGATCGACCAGCCATTCGAATTCGGCATCGGGGAGATCATTGGCGGCACCTTCCTCCGCCAGGATGGCATGTTCCGGGTGCGCCTTGTGCAGGCGGGCGACGATTTCCTGCTCGGCCTCGCGATCCACGCTGGAAACGAAGTCGTGCGCGCCTTTGCGCTCCACCTTGACCCGATCAGTGAAGTGGTGGTGGCGGATGATGATCCGGCCGGCCGCCTCGGCGGCATCGACGGCAATGTTCAGCAATGCGCTCATGCTAGTCCTGTGTTGCGGGCAAGGACCGCCCGCGATGAATCCCCGGCCTCAAAAAGTTGTTTCGGGAGCGGACGAAAGTCCCGCTATCATAAAGCAAGCAGGTATTTCCAGCCTTTCCGGCTCTATCCCTTAAGGAATACTTGACTATTCTGGTCAGGTATGTCAATATGAGCTTGGTTCCGCATCGCCGGAGACTTGATGTTATGCGATTGAATGCAAAAGGACGTTATGCCGTGACCGCCATGCTGGACGTGGCGATGCACGGCGAGCAGGGGCCGGTGGCGCTGGCGAGCATTGCCGAGCGCCAGGGCATCTCGCGTTCCTATCTGGAGCAGCTGTTCTCCCGCCTGCGCCGGGCCGGACTGGTCGACAGCGTGCGCGGGCCTGGTGGCGGATACTGCCTGGCGCGGGACGTACCGGCTATTTCGGTCGCCGAGGTGATCGCGGCGGTCGATGAGCGCGTGGATGCGACGCGTTGCGGCGGGAGCGAGAACTGCCAGGACAACCAGCCCTGCCTGACCCACGGCCTGTGGGAGGAGCTGGGCCGCGAGATCGAACGCTATCTGGACCGCGTCAGCTTGGCGGACGTGTTGAGCCAGCGGCGGGTCCGCGAAGTGGCCTTGCGCCAGAACGTGAAATTCGCCGAGCACCACGGCTTCCCCGTGAGTCCGGCCATGGAGGGGCAGGAGGCCGTCCTATGAACGACATCAATCTCCCCATCTACCTGGACTACTCGGCCACCACGCCGGTGGACCCGCGGGTGGCGGCCAAGATGCGCCAGTACCTGACGCCGGACGGCGAGTTCGGCAATCCCGCCTCGCGTTCGCACAGCTTCGGCTGGCACGCCGAGGAAGCGGTCGACGAGGCGCGCAAGCAGGTCGCGGAACTGATCGGCGCTGATCCGCGCGAGATCATCTGGACCAGCGGCGGTACCGAGTCGGACAACCTGGCGATCAAGGGCGCCGCCCACTTCTACCAGAAAAAGGGCAGGCACATCGTCACCGTCAAGACCGAACATAAGGCGGTGCTGGACACCTGCCGGCAGCTGGAGCGGGAAGGCTTCGAGGTGACCTACCTGGCGCCGCAGGCCAACGGTCTGCTGGACTTGGAGGAGCTGGAGGCGTCGCTGCGCGACGACACGGTGGTGGTGTCGGTGATGCACGTCAACAACGAGATCGGCATCGTCCAGGACATCGGCGCGATCGGCAAATTGACCCGCGAGCGCGGCATCATCCTGCATGTCGACGCGGCGCAGGGCGCCGGCAAGATCCCGATCGACGTGCATGCGATGCAGGTCGACCTGATGACCTTGTCCGCACACAAGATCTACGGCCCGAAAGGGATCGGCGCGCTGTACATCTGCCGCAAGCCCCGGGTGCGCCTGGAGGCGCAGATACACGGCGGCGGGCATGAGCGCGGGCTTCGTTCCGGCACCTTGCCGACGCACCAGATCGTCGGCATGGGCGAAGCATTCCGGCTCGCCCGCGAGGAGCTGGCGGAGGAATCGGCCCGCATCCGCGCCCTGCGCGACCGGCTCTGGAACGGCCTCAACCAGATGGAGGAGGTCTACCTCAACGGCGACCTTGAGCAGCGGGTGCCGGGCAACCTCAACGTCAGCTTCAACTTCGTGGAAGGCGAATCGCTGATCATGGCGCTGAAGGACGTTGCGGTGTCCAGCGGTTCGGCCTGTACCTCGGCCTCGCTGGAACCCAGCTACGTGCTGCGCGCGCTGGGCCGCAACGACGAACTCGCGCACAGTTCGCTGCGCTTCACCATCGGCCGTTTCACGACCGAGGAAGAAATCGACTACACCATCTCACTCATCGAGCAAGCCGTGCAGCGGCTTCGCGACCTGTCGCCCCTTTGGGAGATGTACCAGGAAGGGGTCGACCTGGACTCGGTGCAGTGGGCGGTACACTGACAAAGCTAAGCAGGAGAAAGCATCATGGCATATGGGAAAAAAGTTCTGGATCACTATGAACATCCGCGCAACGTCGGTTCGCTGGACAAGAACGACGCGCAGGTAGGCACCGGCATGGTCGGCGCGCCGGCCTGCGGGGACGTGATGAAACTTCAGATCAAGGTCAGCGACGAAGGCCTGATCGAGGACGCCAAGTTCAAGACCTACGGCTGCGGCTCGGCGATCGCGTCGTCCAGCCTGCTGACCGAGTGGGTACGCGGCAAGACCCTGGCGGAGGCCGGGGAGATCCGCAACACCGACATCGCCGAGGAACTGGCGCTGCCGCCGGTGAAGATCCACTGCTCGGTTCTGGCGGAAGACGCCATCCGTGCGGCGATCGAGGACTACGAAGGCAAGCAGGCCCGCAAGGCCGACGCGCCGGACGAGGCGCAGCTGGCGGAAGCCGTCTGAGCCACAACCGGCATGGCCATCTCGCTGACCGAGGCTGCGGCCGGGCAGATCCGCGCCCACTTGGAGAAGCGCGGACGGGGGCTCGGCTTGCGCCTGGGGGTGAAGACCACCGGCTGTTCCGGGATGGCCTACGTGCTGGAATTCGCCGATGACCTGGAAGAGGACGACCAGGTGTTCGAGCACAAGGGCGTGAAGGTGGTGATCTCCCCGAAGAGCCTGGCCTATCTGGATGGCGCCGAACTGGATTACGGGCGCGAAGGACTGAACGAGGGGTTCCGTTTCACCAATCCCAACGAAAAAGCGCGTTGCGGGTGCGGCGAAAGCTTCAGTATCTGAGCACGGGACCAGGGGACGGCGGTGCCGCTGGAACTTCCCCAAAATTATTTCGAACTGTTTCAGTTGCCGTGCGCGCTCGAGGTCGACGAGCGGCAGCTGATCGAGCAGTACCGCGTCCTGCAGCGGGAACTGCATCCGGATCGCTTCGCGGCGGCAGGCTCCCAGGAGAAACGCCTCGCGGCGCAGGCTGCAGCCCACGTCAACCAGGCCTACCGCACCCTGAATGACCGGCACGAGCGGGCGACTTACCTGCTTCAGTTGCAGGAGGTGGTGGTGGATGACGAGAAGGACACGTCGACCGAGGTCGAGTTTCTCATGCAGCAGATGGAGTTGCGCGAGGGATTGGAGGAGCTCGACGGATTGCCGGAAGCCGAGGCCTTCGGCGTCCGCCTGGAGCGGGAGGCCGGGGCGCTGTGGGAGGACTTCGGGGTGTGCTACGCCGGAGGACGCTGGCTGGACGCGCGGGAAGTCTTGCTGAAGCTTCGCTTCTACCGTCGCCTACAGCAACAGCTGCAGGTCCGCAGGGAGCAATTTTCTACAGGATAAAGAATGGCACTGTTGCAGATTTCTGAACCGGGACAGGCCCAACCCAAACGCCGCGCCTGCGGCATCGACCTGGGCACGACGCATTCGCTGGTTGCAGTGATGCGGGACGGGCGGGCGGTCACGCTGCCGGGAGCCGAGGGACGCCATCGCCTCCCTTCGGTCGTGCACTACGGAGACGGGCCGGCGACGGTGGGATGGGCGGCGGCGCAAGGCGCTGCAGGCGATCCGGGCAACACGTTCTTTTCAATCAAGCGCTCGATGGGCCGCGGCACCGGGGACATCGACGAGGCGCACGATCTCGTCGAGGATTCGACTTCGGGCGTGCCGCGCTTCCGCACGGCGGCCGGACCGAAAACCGCCGTGGAGATCTCGGCCGACATCCTGGCTGCTCTGCGGGCCCGGGCTGAAGAGGAACTCGGCGGTGAGCTGGACGGCGCGGTGATCACGGTGCCGGCCTATTTCGACGAAGCCCAGCGGCAGGCGACCAAGGATGCGGCGCGCCTGGCGGGGTTGCCGGTCCTGCGGCTGATCAACGAACCGACGGCGGCCTCGATCGCCTACGGGCTGGACCAGGAGGACGACCGCGGGCTGATTGCGGTCTTCGACCTGGGCGGGGGGACGTTCGACATTTCGATCCTGCACCTGAGCCGGGGCGTGTTCGAGGTGCGGGCGACGGGCGGCGACACCGAATTGGGCGGCGACGACCTGGACCGGATCCTGTTGGATTGGGTGAAGGAAGAGTGCGGCGCGGAGGAGGTGGACCGGGTCTGGACGCGGACGATCCTCCAGGCGGTGCGCCAGGCCCGGGAGGCATTGTCGGAGCAGGATTCGGCCCAAATCGACTGCGGCGGCGGCAAGGTGTTGACCTTGACCCGCGAAGAATTGGAGCAGCGGTCGGCCCCGTTGCTCGAACGGACGCTGCGGTGCTGCCGCCGCGCCCTGTCGGACGCTGGAGTCGCGACTGCAGACATTCAGGAAGTGGTCATGGTCGGGGGCGTGACGCGGATGCCGTACTTGCGCCGCGAGGTCTCGAGGTTTTTCTCCCGGGCAGTCCACACCGGGATCGACCCCGACCGGGTGGTGGCGCTGGGCGCCGCGATTCAGGCCGATGTGTTGGTGGGCAATGCGCAGGACCAGGACTTGCTGCTGCTGGACGTCATCCCCTTGTCGCTCGGGATCGAGATCATGGGCGGGCTCGTGGAGCGGGTCATTGAGCGCAATACCACCATCCCGGCCCATCATGCCCAGGAATTCACCACCTTCAAAGACGGGCAGACTGCGCTCGCGGTGCACGTGGTGCAGGGTGAACGGGAACTGGTCTCGGACTGCCGCTCGCTGGCGCGCTTCGAATTGCGCGGCATCCCGCCGATGACGGCGGGCGCCGCCCGCATCCGGGTGGAGTTCCAGGTCGATGCGGACGGACTGCTGACGGTGGAGGCGGCGGAGACCGTGAGCGGCGTACGCGCCGGAGTGTCGGTCAAGCCATCCTATGGACTGGAGGAGCCGGAAATCGAGCAGATGCTCCGGGACTCGATCGAGCACGCGCAGGAGGATGTGGCGAGCCGCGCCCTGAACGAGCAGCGGGTCGAGGCGGATCGAGTGGTGCAGGCTTTGCGGGACGCGTTGGAGACGGACGGACATATACTGTCGGACGATGCGGAGCGCAGCGGGATCGAGACGGCGACCCGGGCACTGATACAGGCGCGGGACGAGACGGACGCCGATGCGATCCGCGCCGGCATCAAGGCGCTTGAAGACGCTTGCGCTCCTTTCGTGGAGCGACGCATGAACCGCAGCATCCAGCAGGCCATGCAGGGGCGCAGGCTTGAGGAATTCCAGGAGCAGGACTGATGCCGACGATACGATTCCTGCCGCATGAGGAGATCTGCCCGACCGAGCAGGTGGTCGAGGTCGAGCCTGGCGTGAGCATCTGCGACGCGGCCTTGTCCCGCGGCATCGAGATCGAGCATGCCTGCGAAAAATCCTGCGCGTGCACAACCTGCCACGTCTACATCCGGGAAGGGGGCGACGCGCTGAACGAGGCAAGCGAAGACGAGGAGGACCTGCTGGATCGGGCGTGGGGCCTGGATCCGGATTCCCGGCTGAGTTGCCAGGCAATCGTCGGGGACGAGGACCTGGTGGTCGAGCTTCCGCGCTACACTATCAACCAGGTTTCCGAGAATCACTAGGAGGGAGCGATGGGGCTTCGCTGGACGGATTCGCTGGACCTCGCGATCGAGCTTGAAGAAGCACACCCGGAGGTCGATCCGCAGTACGTGCGGTTCACCGACTTGCGCGACTGGGTCCTGGCGCTTGAGGACTTCGAGGACGATCCGGAACATTGCGGGGAACGCATCCTGGAGGCCATCCAGATGGCCTGGATCGACGAACACGACTGAGCGTACTCCGCCACTGCCTGGGGCGCCGGAGAGCCGGTGCTACACTCTCTGCACTGAGTTTTCATGCCCTCCGAGAACGGATTTGACGAGGGGTTTCCCAAGCAAATTGCGGGCTGGAATTTAAGGCTGCCTGACCTGAATGAATCATGATTATGGATGATTTTCAATTGATTATCCTGATCGTCACGGTCATCGGCAGCATGCTGGCGCACGGCAAGATCGTCCTGGGGCGCATTTCGGCATTGGAAGGCCGCATGTTGGCTTTGGAGAACCGCATGTCAGCGCTGGAGAACCGCATGTCAGCGCTGGAGAACCGCGTGTCGGCTCTGGAAATCCGAGTGTCCCATCTGGATGGGATGTTCGAAGGATTCCGTGCTGCCGGGCTGGTTCCATCCGGAACCGTGAAGGAGCCGACTGGCACGGCTTGAAGTATCCGGCAGAAGCGTTCCGGGTTCCGCTGCGACACGAATGCCTGTGTTAGAATTCGCGCGGCCCGTGGATTGACGCGGGCCAGCCGTACGATCTGAACTGGCACGATACCGATGCGCATTATTCTGTTGGGCGGGCCCGGCGCTGGTAAGGGCACCCAGTCCAGTTACATCTGCGAGCGCTACGGCATTCCACAGATTTCGACGGGCGACATGCTGCGCAAGGCGGTGGCCGACGGCACGCCACTGGGCAAGGAAGCCGAGCAGATCATGAGCCAAGGCGCCTTGGTGCCGGATGAGTTGATTCTAGGCCTGGTCGAACAGCGGATCGCCGAGCCTGATTGCGGCGACGGGTTCTTGCTGGACGGATTTCCCCGGACGTTGGCGCAGGCGGAAGCCTTGCGTGACTACGAGATCGAGATCGACCACGTGGTGGAGATCCGGGTGAGCGACGAAGAGATCATCCGCCGCATGAGCGGGCGGAGGGTTCATCCGGCCTCCGGGCGCGTCTACCACATCGAGAACAATCCGCCCCGGAAAGATGGACTGGATGACGAGACGGGAGAACCGTTGATCCAACGCGACGACGATCGCCAGGAAGTGGTTCGCCAGCGCCTCACGGTCTATCATGACCAGACCGAACCGTTGATCGACTACTATTCTAGTTGGGCGGAATCCGGTGGAGAAGGAGCACCGCGGTATCACGTGGTCGATGGGGTCGGAACGATCGAAGACATCCGGGACCAGGCGTTTTCCGCGCTGGACTGAGTATCATGGCCCCGGTTTGGAATAACAGGATTAAGGAGCACTGAACGTCATGGCAACGCCGACTTTCTTCATGGGCCTCCTCGGAGTACTGGTCGCGATGACGCTGGTACTGTTCATCATCGCGCAGAACATCGTGGAGCCGGACCTGAAGCTGGGCGACCCCGAAGTGGCCGAAGCGATCCACCAGCGGATTGCGCCGATCGGACGGCTCAATACCGGGGACGCCCCGGTCGCCACCGCTTCCGTGGCGCTCATCTCGGATGCCCAGGCAGCGCCGGATTTCGGGTCGGGCGAGGCGGTCTACAACGCCGTCTGCCAGGCTTGCCACACTACCGGCGTTCTGAACTCGCCGAAATTGGGTGACCCCGCAGGCTGGGGGACGCGCTTGTCGAAAGGAAAAGAAGCCCTGTACCTGAGCGTGCTCAACGGCCTCAACCTGATGCCGCCCAAGGGCGGGCGTCCCGATTTGTCGGACGAGCAGGTCCAGATGGCCGTCGACTATATGTTGGAAAGTCTCAACTGACCGGGTCTTCAGGATCCTGACCGCGCTCCAGCGCATCCAGACGTTTCTGCAGTTCCCCCAGTCGCTCGCGGGTCTTGGCGAGCAGCTTGGACTGCACGTCGAATTCTTCCCGGGTCACCACGTCCAGTCGTTGCAGGAGGGCCTCGACGCAGGCCCGGACGGTTTTATGGATTTCCTCGCGGGTTGAGTGCAGGGATTCCGGGATCAACGCGTCCAGGCGCTGAGCCAGATCATCCAACTGCTTGGGGTCGAGACGGATCATGAGAAGCACCTATTGGCATTATACGAGCCATCTGGGACCGATGCTGATTCTTGGCGTTGACATATAGCGTTTTGCTTTTAGATTCGTTTACATAAATAAAGCGATATGCTATATTACTGAGAGGAATGGATTCCATATACCGGCTGACCATCAGAAGGCACGCCATTAAGGTCCTACTAAAAATGCCAAGGCAGGATTTTCGGCGCGTGCGTGATGACCTTGGAGAAATTGACAGAAGAGCCAGATCGGCGAGACATTGACGTGGTACGGCTGCACGGACGCCCTGGTTTTCGCTTGCGGGTCGGTGGATGGCGCGTCATTTACGAACGGGACGATGAGGCTCGCGAGATTCGCATTCTGCGCATTGGTCCGCGTGGCGATATCTACAGAGAATAGGAGGACGACATGGCCAAGCCGCAAGTGATTCTAGACGATGGGGGAAATCCCGCCTTCGCCATCATTCCTTGGGAGGAGTACCGGCGGTGGAGTGAGGAGAATGCCGAGGCGGAGCTGAGTGACGAAGAACTCTACGATCAGGCGATGGCTGTAGGGGAAGAATTTTTTCCCATTGAGGTGGCCGACCGCTTGTTGGCTGGGGAGAATGCTGTCAAGGTCTACCGTAGCTACCGTGGAATGACTCAGAGAAATTTGGCGGAGGCTGCGGGCATCAATGCCGTTTATCTTTCGCAGATCGAAAGAGGCAAGCGTACCGGATCGGCCAGGACCTTGGCTGCAATTGCTGGTGCTTTGGGCATCAGCGTGGATTCCTTGATTTGACGATTCCGGTGACTGTAGGCAAGGCGGTTCCGAAGCGTCATCCTGTGCAGCGGCCTGTCGCCGATGCGGAAGATGCCGGACGGCGCCTGGACAACTATTTGCTGGCGCGGGTGAAAGTGCCGCGCCAGGTCGTGTATCGGTGGATTCGCACCGGCCAGGTCCGGGTCAACCGCGGTCGGGCGAAGCCGTCCTACCGTCTGCGGGCCGACGACGAGGTGCGGATTCCTCCGCACAGTCCAGAGGGCCCGGCCCGGCCCGACTCGCCACTGCCCGATATTCCGATTCCGATACTGTACGAAGACGACGAGCTGCTGGTGGTGGACAAGCCGGCCGGGCTTGCCGTGCATGGTGGCAGCCGGATTCGTTTCGGACTGATTGACGTGCTGAGGCAGCATCGGGGAGAGGGTGAATTCCTGGAACTTGCGCATCGGCTGGATCGGGGCAGCAGCGGATGCCTCACGATCGCCCGAAACCGCAGCGCCTTGTTGAACCTACAGTCGCAGTTCCGGAAAAGGACCGTACGGAAAACCTATTGGGTGTTGGCCGCCGGACAATGGCCAGAGCATGTCCGGGAAGCCCGGCAATCAATCCGGATCAATCGGCACCATGCCCGACATCGCAAGGCGATGGTCGACGAGACCGGGAAGGAAACGTACACCCGGTTCCGGCCGCTGGAGCAGTTCGAGCAAAGCTGCCTTGTGGAAGCCTGCATCGAGACCGGGCGGACCCACCAGATCCGGGTACATGCGGCCGAGGCTGGCCACCCGGTCGTCGGAGATGACCGCTACGGCAGCAGGCGGGTCAACGGCTGGGCTCGGGAGCAGGGATTCAGACGGTTGTTCCTGCATGCGCGATCGCTGGACTTCTCCCATCCGGTGCACGGGTCTGCGGTGACGGCGCGGGCTCCCCTGGATCCGGCCTGCAAGAAACTTCTGGCTGCATTGCGCCGAGAAACCGAGGATGATTCACTATAATGAGGCGGCACCACGGGCCGGGCTGGCGTAGCTCAGTTGGTAGAGCAGCTGTCTTGTAAACAGCAGGTCGGGGGTTCGAATCCTCTCGCCAGCTCCATGCGGTTTTTCCGTCTAAACCCCGGTTTCGCGTGGCTTTTTCGGCCTAGTTGAACATTCAATTTATGATATAATCCATACTTTAGCCTAATTTTGGGAGGGGTACCCAAGCGGTCAACGGGGGCAGACTGTAAATCTGCTGGCTCAGCCTTCGTAGGTTCGAATCCTACCCCCTCCACCAGGGGGCTGGAAGCCAGCGGAAACAGCAGGTTGGGCGGGTGTAGTTCAACGGTAGAACCTCAGCCTTCCAAGCTGATAGTGGCGGTTCGATTCCGCTCACCCGCTCCACTGCCGCCGACGGCGGGGGGGACGCGGCCCATATAGCTCAGTCGGTAGAGCACTTCCTTGGTAAGGAAGAGGTCACCGGTTCAAGTCCGGTTATGGGCTCCAGATTGAGACACAACCTAACGACCAGGGAGAAAGACGATGGCCAAGGAGAAATTCGAACGAACGAAGCCGCACGTGAACGTGGGGACGATCGGGCATGTGGACCATGGCAAGACGACGCTGACGGCGGCGCTGACGCGGGTGATGGCGGAGACGCACGGCGGCGAGGTTCGGGACTATTCGCAGATCGACAACGCGCCGGAGGAGCGCGAGCGCGGGATCACGATCGCGACCGCGCACGTGGAGTACGAGTCGCAGAACCGTCACTACGCGCACGTGGACTGCCCGGGCCACGCGGACTACGTGAAGAACATGATCACGGGCGCGGCGCAGATGGACGGGGCGATTCTGGTGGTGAGCGCGGCGGACGGCCCGATGCCGCAGACGCGGGAGCACATTCTGCTGGCGCGCCAGGTGGGGGTGCCGCACATTCTGGTGTATCTGAACAAGGCGGACCAGGTGGACGACGCGGAGTTGCTGGAGCTGGTGGAGATGGAGGTCCGCGAGGAGTTGAGCAAGTACGAGTTTCCGGGGGACGACACGCCGATCATCATCGGCTCGGCCTTGAAGGCGCTGGAAGGCGACACCGGGGAGCACGGCATCGAGTCGATCGTGCAGCTGATCGACGCGATGGACGCGTACATCCCGGAGCCGGAGCGGGCGGTGGACGGGGACTTCCTGATGCCGGTGGAGGACGTGTTCACGATTTCGGGCCGCGGCACGGTGGTGACGGGCCGGGTGGAGCGCGGCATCGTGCAGGTGAACGACGAGGTGGAGATCGTGGGGATCCGGGAGACGCAGCAGACGACGTGCACGGGGGTGGAGATGTTCCGCAAGCTGTTGGACGAAGGCCGGGCGGGGGACAACATCGGCGCCTTGCTGCGCGGCACGAAGCGCGAGGAGGTGGAGCGCGGGCAGGTGCTGTGCAAGCCGGGTTCGATCACGCCGCACACGGAGTTTTCGGCGGAGGTGTACATTCTGTCGAAGGACGAGGGCGGGCGTCACACGCCGTTCTTCACGGGCTACCGCCCGCAGTTCTACTTCCGGACGACGGACGTGACGGGGGCGGTGACGCTGCCGGCGGGGACGGAGATGGTGATGCCGGGGGACAACGTGTCGATGGAGGTGGCGCTGGGTGCGCCGATCGCGATGGAGGAAGGTCTCCGCTTCGCAATCCGCGAGGGCGGCCGCACGGTCGGCGCCGGCGTGGTCACCAAGATTTCCAAGTAACCGTTCAGGCGTTGCTTCGGACCAAACCCAAGGGTGGTAAAGTCGTGTCTGCAAAGGCCAGTAGCTCAATTGGTAGAGCAGCGGTCTCCAAAACCGCAGGTTGGGGGTTCGAGTCCCTCCTGGCCTGCCAGCAATGGAAGGTCGCGTGATGGTGCAGGAACGCATCGAATCGGGTCTTTCGCAAGCCGACATGATCCGATGGGCGGCCGTGGCCGCACTGCTGCTGACGGGAGTCGGCGGTTTCTACTATTTCGCGGATCAGGCGCTCCTTTACCGGGTGCTCGGCCTGGTCGCGCTGTTCGCGGCGGCTGCGGTCGTTGCGGTGGGCTCGGCGCATGGCCAGCGCTTCGTGGTCTTCATGCGCGAATCCCGCACCGAGGTGCGCAAGATGGTGTGGGCCACCCGCGCCGAAACCCTGCAGACCTCCTTGGTGGTGTTCGCGGCGGTGATCGTGATGGCCCTGTTTCTGTGGCTGCTGGATCGGCTCCTCGCTTGGGGAGTCAGCCTGCTTCTGGGGTGAGGACGATGACGGAAGAGCAGACCCAAGAAAGCGACCAAGACCAAGGGCTCCAGTGGTACGCGGTTCACGCCTACTCCAACTACGAGGAGCGGGTACGGGTCCAGCTGCAGGAGCGCATCGAGCGCTTGGGCAAGGAGTCCGAATTCGGACGCATCGAGGTGCCATCGGAAGCGAGCATCGAGTTGCGTGACGGCAAGCAGAAGGTCATCCGGCGCAAGACTTTCCCTGGCTACGTCCTGGTCCAGATGAAATGGTCCGAGGAGAACTGGCACCTGGTGCGCAACACGCCCAAGGTGCTCGGCTTCATCGGCGGCGCACGGCATCATCCGGAGCCGATTCCGGACGTTCAGGTCGAGTCCATCCTGGCCCGGGCCGAAGAGGGACAGGCGGCACCGCGGATCAAGGTAATGTACGAGCCGGGCCAAGTGGTCCGGGTTATCGACGGGCCGTTCAACGACTTCAACGGCGTGGTCGAAGAGGCCAACCATGAAAAGGGCCGCCTGCGCGTCGCCATCCAGATTTTCGGACGTTCCACGCCGGTCGAACTGAGTTTCGACCAAGTCACCAAGGACTGAGGACCCGCTCATGGCAGGCAAGGAAATCCAGACCTACGTCAAGCTTCAGGTGCCGGCGGGCTCCGCCAACCCGGCACCCCCGGTCGGGCCGGCCCTGGGCCAGCACGGCTTGGCCATCCAGGACTTCTGCAAGGCTTTCAACGACCGCACGGGGTCGATGGAGAAGGGCATGCCGCTGCCGGTGGTCATCACGGTATATGCAGACCGCAGCTTCGACTTCATAATCAAGACGCCGCCCGCCGCGGTGTTGCTGCGAAAGGCGGCCGGCGTTGAAAAAGGCAGCGCCACCCCGAACTCGGTGAAGGTCGGCAAGGTGACGCGCCGGCAGTTGGAGGAAATCGCGACGGTCAAGATGCCCGACCTGAGCGCGAACGACATGGATGCCGCGGTGAAGATCATCGCAGGGAGCGCCCGTAGCATGGGCCTGGAGACGGACCTATGAAGAACCGGCGGATCACCGAGGCCCGGGACAAGATTGATGCGCAGCGGCTGTATCCGGTCGACGAGGCGGTCGATCTGGTGCGCCAGGCAAGCGGGACGGTGAAGTTCGAGGAGAGCATCGACGTCAGCGTCAACCTCGGGGTAGACATCCGACAGAGCGATCAGAACGTGCGCGGCGCGATGGTCTTGCCGCAAGGCACCGGCAAGCGTACGCGGGTGGCCGTGTTCGCGCAGGGTGATCCGGCGCAGGCCGCGACCGAAGCAGGTGCCGATGTGGTCGGCCTGGAGGACCTGAGCGAACAGATCAAGGGCGGCGATCTCGACTTCAGCACGGTGATCGCGACACCGGACAGTATGCCCGTGGTGGGGGCACTGGGACAGATCCTGGGCCCGCGCGGCCTGATGCCGAACCCGAAGACGGGGACGGTCACGCCCGATGTGGCCGAAGCGGTCAAGAAAGCCAGGTCCGGGCAGGTCCGCTACCGCACCGACAAGGGCGGCATCGTGCACTGCTCGATCGGGCGGACCAGCTTCGAGGCGGCGGCATTGGCCGAAAATCTCCGCGCCCTGATCGCGGAGTTGATCCGAACCAAACCGGCCTCCTCCAAGGGGGTGTACATCAAGCGCATCACCATGTCCCCGACCATGGGGCCGGGCATCCGGGTGGACCCGGCGACGGTGTGAGGGAGCGATCATGGCACGCACACGCGAAGAAAAAGAAGCCATCGTGCAGGACGTGATGCGGGTTGCGGCCGGCGCGCAGTCGCTGGTGGCGGCGGAATACCGGGGGATGAGCGTCGCCGAACTGACTCGGTTGCGCCGACAGGCCCGGGATTGCGGCGTCGCCGTCCGGGTCGTCAAGAACAACCTGGCCAAGCGGGCGCTGGACGGGACCGACTACGCCTGCGCACAGGAGCGCCTGATCGGCCCCCTGCTGCTCGGTTTCTCCGAGCAGCAACCGATGGACGGCCCGCGCCTGTTCAGGGATTTCGGCAAAGAGAACGAATTGCTGGAACTCAAGTTCGGCGCCATGGATGGTGCCGTGCTGGAAGTGGCCGAGGTGCGGAAGTTGGCAGACCTGCCGACCCGCGACGAAGCGCTGGCACAACTGATGGCGGTCATGCGTGCGCCGATCGAGAAGATGGTCCGCATGACAGCCGACATTCCAGGCAGGCTGGTGCGCACGTTAGCCGCGCACCGCGACCGCCAGCAGGCGGCATCCTGATTACCGATTGCAACCAAAGGAGCTATTGACCCATGACGACAGCAAGTGTTTCCAAGGAAGATGTCCTCGACGTCATTTCCAACATGACCGTGATGGAAATCGTCGACCTCGTCTCCGCGATGGAGGAGAAATTCGGCGTTTCCGCAGCGGCGGCAGTGGCGGCGGCGCCGGTGGCCGGAGCGGCCGGCGATGCGGCCGAGGAAGAGGCGGCGACCGAACGGACGGTTATGCTGGCCTCGGTCGGCGATAACAAGATCGGCGTCATCAAGGTGATCCGTGCGATCACCGGCCTGGGGCTGAAGGAGTCCAAGGAAATGGTGGAAGGCGCGCCGTGCGCAGTCAAGGAGGGGGTTCCGGTCGAGGAGGCCGAGGACCTGAAGAAACAGATGGAGGAAGCGGGCGCAACCGTCGAACTGAAGTAATTCAGTGCGCGGTCCTGCAACAAACCACGACGTGGCGGCACGCCGAGCGTGCCGCTGGCATCTTTTTAATTGACGATCCCCGAGGTGGGCATGCCCTATTCCTACACTGAGAAAAAACGCATCCGGAAAGATTTCGGAAAGCTTCCGGAGGTGCTTCCGATCCCGGACATGCTGCAGGTACAGCGCGAATCCTACCGCGGCTTCCTGCAGGTCGACGTGCCGGCGAAAAAGCGCAAGGATCAAGGCATCCAGGCGGTGCTCAACGCGGCGTTCCCGATCGTCAGCCACGCCGGGCATATCGATCTGAGCTGCCTCAAATACGATTTGGGCGAGCCGCGCTTCAACGTGCGCGAATGCCAGCGGCGGGGCCAGACCTACATGGCGCCCCTGAGGGTCAAGACGCGGATGGTGATCCACGAGAAGGATGCGCCCAAGGGCGCTCCGCGCAAGGTCAAGGAAATCAAGGAACAGGAAGTCTATCTCGGCGACATTCCGCTGATGACCGAGCACGGCACCTTCGTGATCAACGGCACGGAACGGGTGGTCGTGTCGCAGCTGTTGCAGTCACCGGGGGTGATCTTCACCGACGACAAGGGGCGAAGCCATTCCTCGGGCAAGATTCTCCACCACGCCCGAATCAAGCCGGAGTACGGCTCCTGGCTCGAGTTCGGGTTCGACCACAAGGATCTGCTGTACCTGAGGGTCGACAGCCGCCGCAAGATCCCGGTGACGATCCTGTTGCGCGCGATCGGCATGTCGGAAGAGGAGATTCTGGAGACCTTCACGACGCGCTGCCCGGTGCGGATGGAGCAGTGGCGCGTGGTGCCGCTGCCGCTGCTTGAGGGCGCGAAGTTGACATTCCCGCTGATGGACGCCGACAAGGGAGAGACAGTCCTGGCGAAGGGCAAGAAGCTGACTTCGGCCGCGATCGCCAAGCTGGTCCAGGACGGCGTGGAAAACCTGCTGGTGCCGCAGGACTTCCTTCGGGAATTCCTGGCCCCGGGCGGGGAAGACGACGCGTATGTCTTCGATGCAAAGGGCTGGCAGGTACGCCCGGCCTCGTTCATCGGCAAGAAACTGCCGCTCACGCTGCTGCACGAGGACCGCATTGCGGTCAAGGTCGGCACCAAGTTGACGGCGGCCCGGGCCGGGAAGTTACCGGAGTTGTGCGCCGTCTCCCTGCCGCTGCGCAGCCGCTTCTTCATCGAGGTGGAGCACTTCCAACGACAGAAGTTGTCGTTCGACGTCCGGGTGGAGAAAGCCGGCGTGGAAGTGCGCGCCGGGCGCACCCTGATGCCGATTCACGTGAAGAAACTGCGGGAAGCGGGGCACAAGGAAATCGAGGTTCGGGCCTCGTTCTTCTACGATCGGGCGCTGGCGCGCGACTTGTTCGACCCCGAGACCGGCGAGATCTACGGTCGGCTTCGTCTCAATGCCCTGCTGGACGAAGACCTGCTGGAGGAGTTGATGGGCCTGCCGGTCTCAAGCTTCGAGATCATTCAAAACTCCGAGGCGACGCAAGGCATCCCCGGCACCCTGCGCACGGACGACTTCCATTTCCGTCCGCCCCGCTACAGCGCAGAGGCGGTGGTGCTGGAGGCCCAGACCTATATCTACCGGATCCTGCGCCCGAGCGAGCCGATCACGGCGGAGACGGTGCGCAATCACTTCACCAACTTGTTCTTCAACCCGGAGCGCTACGATCTCTCCCCGGTCGGCCGGATGCGGCTGAACCGCCGGCTGCGGCGCGATAACATGCAGGGCCCAGGGGTCCTTCAGGTCGAGGACATCGTCGGCGTGCTGCAGGTCCTGATCGACATCCACCAGGGCCGCGACGGGGTGGATGACGTCGACCATCTGGGCAACCGCCGGGTGCGTTGCGTCGGCGAGCAGGTGGAGCAGGCCTTCCGGACCGGGCTGTCGCGGGTGCAGCGGGCGGTCAAGGAGCGGCTGACCCAGGTCGAGGCGGACGACCTGACCGTGCAGGACATGGTCAACGCCAAGCCGGTGTCCGCTGCGATCAAGGAGTTCTTCGGCTCCAGCCAGCTGTCGCAGTTCATGGACCAGAACAATCCGCTGGCGGAGGTGACGCACAAGCGCCGGATTTCCGCGCTGGGCCCGGGCGGACTGACCCGCGAGCGGGCCGGCTTCGAGGTGCGCGACGTGCATCCGACTCATTACGGGCGGGTCTGCCCGATCGAGACCCCGGAAGGGCCGAACATCGGCCTGATCAATTCCCTGGCGGTCTACGCCCGCCTCAACAACTTCGGTTTTCTGGAGACCCCGTACCGGAAGGCGGCCGACGGCCGGGTCACGGACCAGATCGACTATCTGTCCGCGATCGAGGAAGGGCAGTACATCATCGCGCAGGCGAACGCGGCGCTGGATGCGAATCGCTGCTTCGCGGACCAGCTGGTGTCCTGCCGCCATCAGAAGGAATTCACGCTGGAGCGGCCGGAGAAGGTCGACTACATCGATGTCTCGCCGCGCCAGATCGTCTCGGTGGCGGCTTCGCTCATCCCGTTCTTGGAGCATGACGACGCCAACCGGGCGCTGATGGGATCGAACATGATGCGCCAGGCGGTGCCGACCCTGCGCGCCGAGAAACCGCTGGTGGGAACCGGCATGGAGCGCGCGGTGGCGGTGGATTCCGGCACCATGGTGCTGGCGCAGCGCGGCGGCACGGTACACGATGTGGACGCCAACCGGATCGTCGTGCGGGTCGAGGACGAGGAGGCCGGCGACGGACAGTCCGGCGTGGACATCTACAACCTGACCAAGTACATCCGGTCCAACCAAAGCACCTGCATCAACCAGCACCCCCGGGTCCGCCCCGGCGACCGCATCGAGAAGGGGGACGTGCTGGCGGACGGCTCGGCCACGGACCTGGGCGAACTGGCGGTGGGGCAGAACATGCTGGTCGCGTTCATGCCCTGGAACGGCTACAACTTCGAGGACTCCATCGTGCTCTCGGAGCGGGTGCTGGAAGAGGATCGCTACACCACCATCCACATCGAGGAACTGACCTGCGTGGCGCGTGAGACCAAGATGGGGGCGGAGGAGATCACCGCCGACATTCCGAACGTCAGCGAAGGGCTGCTTGGCAAGCTCGACGAGTGCGGCGTGGTCTATATCGGCGCAGAAGTCCGCCCGAACGACATCCTGGTCGGCAAGGTGACGCCGAAAGGGGAGACCCAACTGACTCCGGAGGAGAAACTGCTGCGCGCGATCTTCGGCGAAAAGGCATCGGAGGTGAAGGATACCTCGCTGCGGGTGCCCTCGGGGATGGAAGGCACGGTGATCGACGTGCAGATCTTCACACGCGAAGGCGAGCCCAAGGATGCGCGCGCGGTCGAGGTGGAAACCACCGCGGTCGAACAGGCGCGCAAGGACATGGAGGATCAGCTGCGCATCTACGAAGAGGACATCTACCTGCGCGCCCGCACCCTGATGCAGGGCAAGATGGCGGACAAGGGGCCGAAGAAGAAGGGAGGCTTCACGGTCACGGCGGCGTACCTGGACGGCCTCGAGCGCAAGGACTGGTTCAAGATCAGCCTGCGCCAGGAAAAACTCAGCCGCAGCCTGGAGGCGCTGCAGAAGCGGCTGCAGTCGCAGAGCCACCTGCTGAACCAGCAGTTCGTGCAGCAGAAAGAGAAGATCGAGGCGGGCAGCGAATTGGCGCCCGGTGTACTGAAGACGATCAAGGTCTCGTTGGCGGTCAAGCGGCGCATGCAGCCGGGCGACAAGATGGCCGGGCGGCACGGCAACAAGGGAGTGGTCTCCATGGTGGTTCCGGTCGAGGACATGCCGTACATGGAAGACGGCACGCCGGTCGACATCGTGCTGAACCCTCTCGGCGTCCCGTCGCGGATGAACGTCGGGCAGGTGCTGGAGACCCATTTGGGCTGGGCGGCGAAGACTCTCGGGGTGCAGATTCGCCAGCTGCTCGAGCAGACCTCCAAGGCCACCGAGATCCGGAAGTTCCTGGAGCGGATCTACCAGGGGGACGGAAACCAGGAAGTGAAGCTCGGCGGCTTCGGCGCGGAAGAGATCCGCACGCTGGCGGAGAACCTGTGCGGCGGCATCCCCGTCGGCACGCCGGTGTTCGACGGCGCCGACGAGCCGGAGGTCAAGGCCATGCTGGAGCTGGCGGGGTTGCCGTCCAGCGGTCAGACGCGGCTGTACGACGGGCGCACCGGCAACGGCTTCGACCGTGAGGTGACCGTCGGCTACATGTACATGCTCAAGCTCAACCACCTGGTGGACGACAAGATGCACGCGCGCTCCACCGGCCCGTACAGCCTGGTCACCCAGCAGCCGCTCGGCGGCAAGGCGCAGTTCGGCGGCCAGCGCTTCGGCGAGATGGAGGTGTGGGCGCTTGAGGCCTACGGGGCCAGCTACACCCTGCAGGAGATGTTGACCGTGAAGTCCGATGACGTCGAGGGACGCAACCGCGTGTACAAGAGCATTATCGGGGACGAACTGGACCTTCAGGCCTCGCTGCCCGAGTCGTTCAACGTCCTGCTGCGCGAGGTGCGGGCGCTCGGCATCAACATCGATATGGAACGCGACCGAACGGTGGACCCGTTGCCGCCGCTGCCCCTATAAGGCAGACCTGACCGGAGAACATCATGAGAGAACCTTTTGCACTGCTGCGGCCCCTCAACGACCCGACCGACTTCAACGCGATCCGGATCAGCCTGGCCTCCCCGGAGACGGTCCGCTCCTGGTCCTACGGAGAAGTCAAGAAGCCGGAGACCATCAACTACCGGACGTTCCGGCCGGAGCGCGACGGCCTGTGCTGCGCGCGCATCTTCGGCCCGATCAAGGATTACGAATGCCTGTGCGGCAAGTACAAGCGGCTGAAGCACCGCGGGATCGTGTGCGAGAAATGCGGAGTCGAGGTCACCCGGGCCAAGGAACGCCGCCGGCGCATGGGCCACATCGAGCTGGCCAGCCCGGTCGTGCACGTCTGGTTCCTCAAATCCCTGCCGTCCCGGATCGGCCTGATGCTGGACATGACCCTGCCGGACTTGGAGAAGATCCTGACTTTTGAGCGCTATGTGGTCACCAATCCGGGGCTGAACACCGACCTGGAGATGCGGCAGCTTCTGACCAAGCCGGAATATCAGGAAAGGCGCGCCCGCTTCGGGGAGGACTTCGAGGCGATGATGGGCGCGGAGGCAGTGCAGGCGCTGCTGAAGAACCTGGACCTGCGCAAGGAGTCGGAACGGATCCGAGAGGAACTCAAGAAGACCCGCAGCGAGGCCAAGATCAAGCGGCTGACCAAGCGCCTGGAGCTGTACGAGGCGTTCCTCCACTCGCGCAACAAGCCGGAGTGGATGGTATTGACCGTGCTGCCGGTGCTGCCGCCGGACCTGCGCCCGCTGGTGCCGCTGGAGGGCGGGCGTTTCGCCACCTCCGACCTGAATGACCTGTACCGGCGCGTGATCAACCGCAATAACCGGTTGCGTCGGCTGCTGGAACTGGGTGCCCCGGACATCATCATCTGCAATGAGAAGCGGATGCTGCAGGAGGCGGTGGACGCGTTGCTCGACAACGGGCGGCGCGGGCGCATGGTGACCGGCGACAACAAACGCAGTCTTAAATCGCTGGCCGAGGTCATCAAAGGCAAGCAGGGACGGTTCCGCCAGAACCTGCTCGGCAAGCGTGTGGACTATTCCGGGCGCTCCGTGATCGTGGTCGGGCCCACGCTGAAGCTGCACCAGTGCGGCCTGCCCAAGAAGATGGCGCTGGAACTGTTCAAGCCGTTCATCCTCGGCAAGCTGCAGCGGCGTGGACTGGCCACCACGATCAAGGCGGCACGCAAACAGGTGGAGCGCGAGGGGCCGGAGGTCTGGGACATCCTGAGCGAGGTGATCCGCGAGCATCCGGTCATGCTGAACCGTGCGCCGACCCTGCACCGGCTCGGTATCCAGGCGTTCGAGCCGGTCCTGATCGAGGGCAAGGCGATCCAGTTGCACCCCCTGGTCTGTACCGCGTTCAACGCCGACTTCGACGGCGACCAGATGGCGGTACACGTGCCGCTGTCGATGGAGGCGCAGCTGGAAGCGCGGGCGCTGATGATGTCGACCAACAACGTGTTGTCGCCCGCCAGCGGCGAACCGATCATCGTGCCGTCCCAAGACATCGTGCTGGGCCTGTACTACATGACGCGGGCCCGCATCAACGTCGCCGGCGAAGGCATGGTGCTGGCGGACATGGACGAGGTGAAACGGGCCTACGACTCGGGCCAGGCCGCACTTCATGCGCGCATCACGGTCCGGCTGCCGCAGCCGGACGGCGGTCTGGCGCGGGTCGAGACCACGGTGGGGCGGGCCCTGCTGGCGGACATCCTGCCCGAAGGCCTGCCGTTCGAGCTGATCAACCGGGACATGAACAAGCGCGCCATCTCCGACGTCATTAATGCTTGCTACCGACGCCTGGGCCTGAAGGACACGGTGATCTTCTGCGACCGCCTGATGTACACCGGCTTTGAATATTCCACCATCGCCAGTATTTCCTTCGGCGTCGACGACATGGTGGTGCCGGAAGAGAAGGAGGGTATTCTGGAGAGCACCGGCAACACGGTAGAGGAAATCGAGAAGCAGTACGCCCGCGGCCTGCTGACCAATGACGAGCGCCGCAACAAGGTGGTCGACAGCTGGTCTCAGGCGAACGATGATGTGGCGGCGAAGATGATGGAACGTCTGGAGCACGAGGAAGTGGTGGATCGCGAGGGCAACCGGGTGCAGCAGCCATCGTTCAATTCGATCTACATGATGTCGGACTCCGGCGCGCGGGGCTCCAAGGCCCAGATCCGCCAGCTGGCGGGGATGCGCGGCCTGATGACCAAGCCGGACAGCACCATCATCGAGACCCCGATCACGGCCAACTTCCGCGAAGGGCTGAATGTCCTGCAGTACTTCATCTCTACCCACGGCGCCCGCAAGGGGCTGACCGACACCGCGCTGAAGACCGCCAATTCCGGCTACCTGACCCGGCGGCTGGTCGACGTCGCGCAGGATTTCGTGGTGGTGGAAGATGATTGCGGAACCCAGGACGGGCTGGTCATCCGGCCCATCATCGAAGGCGCGGACGTTGTGGAGACCCTGGCGGAACGAGTGCTCGGGCGCGTGACCGCGGAAGACACGACACGTGGCGACGACAGCAAGGAGGTCCTGATCCCGGCCGGCACGCTGCTGGACGAGGAATGGGTTGCCAAGATCGACGACTGGGGCATCGGCAAGATCAAGGTGCGCTCCGCCGTGACCTGCAAGACCCTGCGCGGCGTCTGTGCGAAATGTTATGGGCGGGACTTGGCGCGCGGCATCCTGGTGACCCGGGGTGAAGCCATCGGCGTGATCGCCGCGCAGTCGATCGGTGAGCCCGGCACGCAGCTCACCATGCGGACGTTCCATATCGGTGGCGCGATCAGCGGCGCCGTCACGTCCGTCAGCAATGTCACCGTCCGCGACGACGGCAAGGTCAAGTTCCGGCAACTGGAGACCCTGCCGCGCGGGAAGAAGGTTTGGGTGGTGACCTCGCGTTCCGGCGAGTTGATCGTAACGGACGACCACGGCCGCGAGCAGGAGGTCTACCAGGTGCCTTATGGAGCCCTCCTCAAGATACAGGAAGGTGAGGCCGTGACTGCCGGACAGATGCTGGCCAGCTGGGATCCGCACATCCAGCCGTTGCTGGCAGACCGGAAAGGCTACCTTCGCCTGGTTGACTTCGCAGATGGTGAGACGGTGCGCATGACCACCGACGAGGTGACGGGTCTGTCCAGCATTCGCGTGTTGGACGCCAAGGATCGACCGCCATCCGGGCGCGCGCTGACCCCGGCCATCGATCTGGTCGACAAGTCCGGCAAACCGGTCCTGTTCGAAGGAACGGAAAAGGCGGTGCATTACACCTTGCCCGCCGACACCATGATCAGCCTGGCCGAAGGCACCGCGGTGGAGCAGGGCGACGTGCTGGCCCGGATTCCGCTGTCGTCCCGGACCCAGTCCGGCGACATCACCGGAGGGCTGCCTCGCGTGGTCGACCTGTTCGAGGCGCGGACCAAGGCAAAGGTCAACGCGGTACTTGCCGAGATCGAGGGCGTGGTTAGCTACGGCACCGAGGTGCGCAACAAGCAGCGTCTGTACATCACGGCCGACGACGGATCGGTGGAGGAGATGCACATCCCGCGCACCAGCCACGTGACCGTCTTCGAAGGGGCTCGGGTGACGCGCGGAGAGGTGCTGGTCGACGGGGAACTCAACCCCCACGACGTGCTTCGGCTGCGCGGACTGGAAGCCATGACCGAGCATATCGTGCAGAAGGTTCAGGACGTCTACCGTTTGCAGGGCGTGAAGATCAACGACAAGCACATCGAGGTCATCATCCGGCAGATGCTGCGCAAGGTGCAGGTCGTGGAGACTGGAGGATCGACCTACATGGTGGGTGACATCGTCGAGCACGCACGGGCAATCGAAAAGAATCGCGAACTGGCGGATGACCAGCAGATCCAATTCCAGCGGGTGCTGCTCGGGATTGCGAAATCGTCCCTCAGCCGGGAATCGTTCATCTCGGCCGCTTCGTTCCAGGAGACGACCAAGGTGCTGGTGGAGGCCACCATCCGCGATGACCGGGACGAACTGCGCGGACTGAAGGAGAACGTCATCGTCGGGCGGCTGATCCCGGCCGGCACAGGGCTGGCGTACCACATGAAACGCCGACAGTCCGACTTGTCCTTGTCGCTGGAAGACATCCAGGCGGCGGCGAATGAAGTCGGCGAACCGGCTTCCGAGGAGATTCCCGCTGCGGAACTCCAGCCGGCTCCGGATGCGGAGCAGGCGGCACCGTTCGCCTGATCTGGCTCCATTCAGGCATTTTCCCCGCCCCGGGGCGGGGATATCGCCGTAAAATAGGCTATTAACTCCTCGACCCCGGGTTGATAAAGGGGTTTACGCTTGAATGAACGCTTCGACCGCTCCGTCCGCCTCTTCCCAGTCGCCGCTGGACCGCTTCGGCCGTTCGCTGCACGACTTGCGGATCTCGGTGACCGACCGCTGCAATTTCCGCTGCACCTACTGCATGCCGAAGGAGGTCTTCAATTCCGATTACGTCTTCCTGGAGCGTTCCCGGTTGCTGACTTTCGAGGAAATCGAGCGACTGGCCCGCATCTTCGCGGGGCTGGGGGTGGCCAAGCTGCGCCTGACCGGTGGCGAACCTCTCCTCAGGCGGAACCTGGATAATCTCGTCGGGCGCTTGGCCGGGATTCCGGGAATAGAGGACATCTGCCTGACGACCAACGGATCCCTGCTGACCGGCGAGGCGGCTGCGCGCTTGGCCGAAGCCGGGCTCAACCGGATCACGATCAGCCTCGACGGATTGGACAACGAAGTATTCCAAAGCCTCTCCGACGTACAGCGTCCGGTCGACGAAGTGCTGGCGGCCATCGACCACGCCGCCGCGGCCGGCCTCGGACCGGTCAAGATCAACATGGTCGTCAAGCGTGGCGCCAACGAGGACCAGATCCTGCCGATGGCGGAGCATTTCCGGGGCACGGGGCATATCCTCCGCTTCATCGAATACATGGATGTCGGCAACGCCAACGACTGGAAGCTTGATCAAGTCATGCCCGCCGAAGAGGTCCTTCGGATGATCGGCGGGCAATGGCCGGTCGAATCCGCGGACCCGAATTACCCGGGAGAAGTCGCGCGGCGCTGGCGCTACCGGGACGGGCAGGGCGAGTTCGGCGTGATCGCGTCCGTGACCCAGCCGTTTTGCGGCGGCTGCCACCGCGTGCGGCTGAGTGCGGACGGTATGCTGTACACCTGCCTGTTCGCGTCAGACGGACACGACCTGAAGAGTCTGTTGCGTTCAGGGGCGGACGATGCGGCGCTGCGGCGCGATCTGATCCGCTTGTGGAAAAACCGGGGGGACCGTTATTCCGAACTTCGTACCGAAGAGACGTCCCGGATGAAGAAAGTGGAGATGTCGTATATCGGTGGCTGAATCATTCGCCGAGGCGCGGCATCAGTTCGACCAGGTTGCAGGGACGGGTCCGGTAGTCCAGTTGCTTTTCGATCAATTTCTCCCACGCGTCCCGGCATGCGCCCGGAGAGCCGGGCAGGCAGAACAAGTAGCGACGGTTGGCGACGCCGGCCATGGCCCGGGACTGAAGCGTGGATGTCCCGATGATTTCATACGAAAGCGATCGGAACATTTCCCCGAAGCCGTCGATTCTCTTGTCCAACAGGGGGGCGACCGCCTCCGGTGTCCCGTCCCGTCCCGTCACGCCGGTCCCTCCGGTCGTCAGGATCACCTGGACGTCCGGGTCGACCAGCCAGGCCGAAACCCGGGCCCGGATCTGGTAGACGTCGTCCGCGACCAGATCCCGCGCCGCCAGCCGGTGCCCGGAAGCCTCAAGCTTCCCGACCAGCAGATCGCCGGATTTGTCCTGGCTGGCGTCCCGGCTGTCGGAAACCGTCAGTACGGCAATACCAAGAGAAATAAATTCACGGTCTATCATTGAGTTACGTCTGTTTCCTGAAGTATTGATTATATTCTGGATATCGGTAAAACCAACCAGGTTGGTTTTACGGCCTCCCGGCTTTCATCATTATAAGGCGGTGCGGCTGGCTTGGATTTGCTGGATTTCCTTGGCAGAAATTCGCCCTTGGTGCAGCACGCTGGCCACCAGGGCGTCCATCCCGGCGTCCAGAAGTCGCTGGGCGTCGTCCGCATTCCGGACTCCACCGGCTGCGGTTAGCCTGCAATCAGGCCGGATCATCCGGATTTGCTCCAAAAGTTCGAAATCCGGCCCTTCCATGGAGCCGACCCGGTGCAGGCACATGACGATGACGCGAGCAGGCCAGGAGTCAGGCTTCGCCCAGATCCCGGTGCCGCCGCGCAAGCCCTCCCGGTCGAAGTCAAGCGACAGGATCACACGATCATCGTGGTGGGTCCAATCGCACGCAAATTCGGTTCCGAGAACCGGGCGAAAATTGTCTGGAAAGGTCTCTCCCGGCCCTGGGGGCGGTCCAGCATCCACCCAGAACTCAACAGCCGGATACTGGCGGCATAGTTCTACAATGAGCCGGCGCTGGGTGGGCTTGCCCATGATGGCGTCGAGGTCGGCCAGATAGAAAATCGGAAAAGGAGCGAATCGGAGCAGGTCATCGATCACCTGGACAGGGTTCACGCTGCGTGTCAGGGTGGACTGGATCGGCTCATAGAGCGCGCGGTCGCCTCCCGCGGCCTGCACGACCTGTCCCTGTCGGATGTCAAGCACGGGAATGATGCGGCACATGGGGATGAAGGTTTTTATTTTCGAGTACGTTTGCGGCGGGGGCTTTCAGGGCGACTCGCCGTCCCCGGACTTGCTTCGGCAGGGGCGCGAGATGCTGCAAGCGGCACTCGCGGACTTTTCGCGTCTGCCGGATTCGGTGCAAGTTTATACCCTGATCGAAGAACGGTTCGCATTCGACTTGCCAGAAAGGGTGCAGGGCTGGAATCCCGATGGCCCGTGGCACGATGCCTGGCTGGACCTCGTTCGCCACTGCGATGCGATTTTGGTGATCGCTCCTGAAAGTGAAGGCCAGCTTGAGCGTCTGTGCGAGGAAGTATTGGACGAAGATCGGAAGAATCTGAATTGCTCGCTTGAGGCGATTCGTCTGGCCGCAGACAAATGGGCGCTCAACCGCCAGCTCCAGACGGCCGGCATTCCCGCAGTAGATACGCGGGTGTGGGCCCCGCCGGAACCACTGCCTGAGCAAGGCGTGATCAAGCCCCGTTATGGGGCCGGCTGCGAGGAAACGTTCGTGCTGGGTGCAGAGCCCGGCTTGCTGGCTTTGGACCCTGAGGATCCGTGGGTGTGGCAGCCCTGGGTTCCCGGAGAGGCAGTCAGCCTGAGCCTGTTGGCCGGGGAAGGCGAAGTGGAAGTCCTGTCCTGCAATAGAATTCATTGCAAGAACCAGGAGGGGCAACTGCATGTACAAAGGATTGAAACCGGTGGACTCGATGGGAACCCGCGATTCAGGGGGACGGCACAGGTTGTGGCCTCCCAGATCATGGCCGCGGTGCCGGGGCTGCGGGGCTACATTGGCGTGGACGGAATGTGGCAGGGGGATTCGCTGACCGTGCTGGAGATCAATCCGCGCCTGACCCTGACGTATGCCGGATTGTCGGTGCCGCTCGCCGAGCGGATGCTCCGGCTCTTTGACTGTGCGGGGATTCCGGCATGAACGATGTAATGGGCTGGGACATCGGGGGCGCCCACGTCAAGGCGGTGCAGGTGGATGAGAGCGGGCGGGCTCTGCAGGCCTGGCACCGGATGGTGCCGCTGTGGAAAGGCCTGGACCGTTTCGCGGAGGCGGTGGGCGGAATCCGCGAGGAGGCAGGCGGACAGGGTTTGCGGCACGCCGTCACGATGACGGGGGAGTTGGCGGACATCTTCCCGACGCGCGCTGAAGGAGTGCGCCGAATCGTCCATTGCCTCGCGCAGGTTTTGTCTGGCGATGCCCTTTCTTATTTCTCGACTGGTTCGGAGTTCGTCGAGGATCCAGTACGGCATGCGCACATGATTGGTTCCATGAACTGGTATGCCTCGGCACGGCTGATCGCGCGCTTCGTCGGGCAGGGTGTGTTCGTGGATATTGGAAGCACCACGACGGACTTGGTTCGGATTCGGGGGCACCAAGCGGTGGCGACCGGGTTCAGCGATGCGGAACGCTTGGCCTACCAGGAACTCCTGTACACCGGCGTGGCCCGGACGCCACTGATGAGCCTGGCGGCTCAAATAGAAGTGGGAGGGACTCCCTGCAACCTGATGGCAGAGCATTTTGCGACTACCGCGGATGTCTACAACCTGCTCGGGCAATTGCCGGACAATCTGTACCCCTTCGACACGGCGGACGGCACCGGATGCTCCGAGTTCGAGTCGGCCCGACGGATCGCCCGGATGATTGGGTGGGACTGCGAAGAGGGCGCGAATCTGGACGAATGGATTCGACTGGCACGGATTTTCGCCGACCTGCAGCAGAGCCGGATCCTGGAAAGCCTGCGTGTGCACGTATCCGAGGGTTCGTCGGGAGTACTGGTCGGTGCGGGCACCGGGCGATTTTTGCTGCCATCGCTTGCTGACCGCTGCGGCCTGGTGTACCAGGACGTCGATGTCCTGCTCAAGTCCCGCGTTGCCACGAAAGGAACCTTCACCTTGGCGGACTGCTTGCCGGCCTATTCCGTTGCCGAGTTGTACCGGCTCGAACATGCGTCTCGTTGAGTTGCCGTGGCAGGCGGATCCGACACGCCGCTTCAGTAGGTTTGCCGACCGGCCTTGGGCGGTTTTACTGGACAGTTGCCATGACCAGAGCGGCCAAGGCCGCTTTGATATTTTTTCGGCTGAGCCGTACGCGACTTTCGAGTGTACTGGCCGGCAGGCGGTTTTGACGCGGGGAGGCGAGAGGCAGGTCCTGCGCGGCAACCCCTTCCGCCTGCTCACCGAACTGCTCGGGCCGCCGGCAGAGGGAGACGCGCGGATTCCCTTCTGCGGTGGTGCGATCGGCTACCTGTCTTACGAGTTTGGCCGGGCGTGCGTCAGCCTAACCTCCCCTCGGACTGGCATGCCGGATTATCCGGAGTTGGCGGTAGGCTTGTATGACTGGTCGGTCGTCAGCGACCATCAGGAACAGCGCTGCTATCTGGCGACGCACGACCGCATTCCCGCGACCCGGCTCGTCTGGGAGGACTTGTGCGGCCGGCTGCTCGACGAGCCTTCTGCCCGGGAGTACCCGTACCGGGTGCTGGAGTCGCTGCATTCGGATTTCACGCAAGAGACCTATGCGGAAGCGTTTCAGGCTGTCCGAAACTACATCGAAGCGGGTGATTGCTACCAAGTCAACTTGGCGCAGCGTTTTTCAGCACCGAGCGAAGGCCGGCTATGGACGGCCTACCGATACAGCCGGACGATTAATCCGGCGCCTTTCTCCGCCTACTTCAACCATCCGGAACTTGAAATCGCCAGCGCCTCTCCGGAACGGTTCCTGGAGGTCACTGGCGGGCGAGTCGAGACCCGCCCCATTAAGGGGACGGCCCGCCGCATTCCCGGACAGGAAGAGCAGCAGCGCAATGAACTGAGGGAGAGCATGAAGGACCGCGCTGAGAATCTGATGATTGTGGATCTGTTGCGCAATGACCTGAGCAAGAACTGTGCATCGGGGACGGTCAAGGTGCCGGAACTGTTCAAGGTCGAGAGCTTCGCCACGGTGCACCACTTGATCAGCACAGTAACGGGGATGTTGCACGAGGGCCGGACGGCGTTGGATCTTCTTGAGGGGTGTTTCCCCGGAGGGTCGATCACCGGAGCCCCGAAACGCCGGGCCATGGAAATCATCGAGGAGTTGGAGCCGAGGCCGAGAGGCGTGTATTGCGGCAGCCTCGCCTACGTTGGCTTCGACGGGAACATGGACAGCAGCGTTGCGATCCGCACGATGGTGCAGGCGGCAGGGGAGACCAGCCTGTATGCGGGCGGTGGGCTGACGCATGGATCGCAAATGGACTCGGAGTACCAGGAATGTTTGGATAAGGCCGCGGCCATGCGGGAGGCTCTGGAAAGATACAGGGCGTGAAGGGACTAAGGGGGGGAAAGAGAAATCTATGTATGATAAGCACACTTGATGCTTGCGGGGCTTATCATGCGTCTTACTAAACTTTTTGTTGTTCCCAGTTGTTTCCTGGCTGCGGTTTTCTGTGGCAATACCTTAGTTTTGGCTGAGGAGGAAGAGGCGGAGAAGATCACTGTTGTCGGTACTCGTAGCCACGAGCGGTCGGCAGCCGACTTGGCGGTTCCGGTGGATACGCTTGATTCCACCTCGCTACTCCGACAAGGCGCGTCACGGATGGAGGACATGCTGTCCCGGATAGCGCCGTCGTTCACCGTGGCCTTGGAGCCGATCGGCGATGCGGCGACCTTGGTACGACCTGCCAACATGCGCGGCCTCCCGCCGGATTCGACGTTGGTCTTGGTCAACGGCAAGCGCCGTCACCGATCCTCGGTCATCACGTTCTTGGGCAACGGCCTGAACGACGGGTCGCATGGGGCCGACCTTTCGGCCATTCCCGCCATCGCTCTTGACCGGGTGGAGATTCTGCGCGACAACGCAGGGGCGCAGTATGGATCCGACGCGGTCGCCGGAATCATAAACTTCGTATTGAAAGAGGATTCCGAAGGAGGAAGCCTGGATGTCCGTTGGGGCCAGTACTACTACGGCGACGGCGAGAACATCACGATAGCCGGCAATGTCGGCCTGCCACTGACGGAAAATGGATTTCTGAACCTCAGCGCGGAGTACAACGAAGCCGATCCGACCAGTCGCAGCTCGCAGAGCGATCGATCGAACTATCTGATCAACGCGGGCAACCCGCACGTGCGAATGCCTGCGGCAATGGTCTGGGGGGCTCCGGACATCAAGGACAACTACAAGCTATTCGCAAATGCCGCCATCGGGCTGGGCGATCTGCATGAGGCCTATGCGTTTGGCAATTACGCCGAACGTACCGTGGAGGGCGGGTTTTATTACCGTAGTCCTCGGCGGCGCACCGGGATTTTCGCGGGCGATGTGACCCGTCCCGATGCCATCTCGGACGAGCAGCGGGACTCCCTCGTGATCGACCAGATGCCTTGGGAAACCCTTCCCAGTGGGTGCGTGGCGCCTACCCTGGAGGATTCGGCCCAGGGCTTGGTGGAGAGGGAGGACCTAAATGCTCCTGGGAGTGAGCGATGCTACGCCTTCAACCTCAGGTTCCCGGCCGGTTTCACGCCGCAATTCGGCGGCGATGTCGAGGATACGAGTATTGCGTTCGGTATTCGCGGAGAATTGGCGGAAGACTTCACCTACGATTTCAGTGGCGTGTATGGCCGACACGAAGTCGATCACTTCATCAAGAACACGATCAATCCGCAGCTGGCGGCGCAGGAGAACGACATTCCGACTTCATACAACCCGGGCGGCTACGTTGAGACCGACTACACGTTCAATCTCGACTTCACGACGCAAGTCGATGTTGATGCCTTCTATTCTCCATTACATGTCGGATTCGGCGTGGAATACCGGGAGGAGGAATTCGAGACGAAACGCGGCGAGCTTAATTCCTGGTTCATCGATTACTACTCAACTGACTTGAACGAGGATGGTGATGCTACTACTAGCGATGTCGGCGAATTCGAAGAGCCGGCAAACCTGGCGTCGATGACCTGCGAGGAATATCAGGACTACAGTGCCCGGACAGACCTGGTGACGAAGTATCAGGCCTTGGGGGTCGGCTCCAATGGCTTTACCGGATTTCCGCCCTGCGCGGAAGGCAAGGAAGACCGTTCCAGTATCGGGGCCTACATCGACTTCGAGTCGGACGTGACAGAAAACTTGCTGCTGGGCTTGGCGGTCCGGCATGAAGATCCAGAAGAATTCGACTCGACCTTGGACAGCAAGTTCTCTGCTCGGCTCCAGGCGACGGAAGATCTCGCCCTGCGGGGTTCGGTCGGCACTGGCTTCCGGGTGCCGACGGTGGGTCAGGCGAATGTGCAGAACGTCACGACGGGCATTTCGGAAGGACAGCTGATCGACCAGCTCACACTGCCCCCGACGCACGTATTGTTGCAAGGGGTCGCCGAGCCGCTGGATGCGGAGGAATCGACCAGTTTCGGGTTGGGTGCCGTCATCAATGTTGGCGGCTTTGACCTGACCATCGACTACTACCACATCGAGGTCGACGATCGGATCGGATCCACCTCCAAGGAGCCGATTGATTGCTTGCTGATGAGGAAAGTCGGTGCAACAGGGGACTGCGTCAGTCTCCCCGAAAGTAAAAGTACAAATTTTGATGGCATGAACGACGAAAAAAAAGCACAGATGTCAGAAGATGCATCTACCGTGATGGCAAGTGGCGCGTCCCGCAAATTCAGTCATGTCCTGGACTCAGTGGTTGACGATGACCCAACGGCACTGAGCGGCGACGAAAGGGACCTGTTGGAAAAGGCGTTAACGGAAAGAGAGGCGTTGCGCTCCGAGGTGCCGGCCATCGACGCCATCGGCGAGGCGAAATATTTTGCCAACGACTTTGACACGACCACCGAAGGGATCGATGTCGTGGCGACCTATCCGATGGAATTCCTGGACGGGCTGACTACGCTGACCCTCGCGGCGAACTGGAACCGGACGAAAGTTGACAAGTTCAATCCCCGAACCATTGACGCCAAAAAGAAACACATCATCGAAGACGGGCGGCCGAAAGTCCGCTGGACCTTTACAGCCGACCACGAATCCGGCCCGTGGCAGATCCTGGGCCGCTTGCGCTACTACGGAGCTCATGTGGATTACGCGGGGGCGGGTCTGGACAACGACATGATGAAGGCCGAAGCCCGTACACTCGTGGACTTTGAGGCGGCGTATCATTTCACGGACAACTTCGCTTTGGCTTTCGGTGCAGAGAACCTGTTTGACAACGAACCGACGCGACACAAGTTTGAAGGATTCTACGGGAACCGCTACCCCGAATCCACGCCGTTCGATTTCAATGGCGGATTCTATTACGCCAAGGCCATGCTGAACTTCTAAGTTTTGCAGACCCGCGCTTTCAGGCGGAATTGAGTGATATGTCGGGCGCAACCATCAGGTTGTGCCCGATCCTTTTGGGGCCTTGTTGAGTGGCCTACGGATTCGTAGGCGACTGATTCTATAAGTCTCTAGGCCGACAGGCGATGGTTCAGGCGCGGCTGTCCGGTTCCTTTGCGGGGCCCAGCAGGATGGCCGCGCTCCGGGTATTGGGGCTGGATTCCAGCCCCAGTTTGATGATGACGGTCAACGGGATCGACAGCAGCATGCCGACCGGCCCGAGCAGCCAACCCCAGAACACCAAGGAAAGAAACACCACCAGCACCGACAGGCCCAGGCGCCGGCCCATCAGGTGCGCCTCGAGAATCTGGCCGACGACCGTATTGATGACGACATAGCCGAGAATGACCGGAACCATCATGGCGGGTCCGAGTTGCAGCCAGGCCAGCAGGACAGCCGGGATGGCGGCTAGGATGGAGCCGACATTGGGGATGTAGTTCAACAGGAAGGCGACGAGGCCCCACAGGATGGCATGGTCGAGGCCGAGCAGTGCCAGCCAACCGGCCACCAGCACGCCGGTCAGGAGGCTGGTCAGCGTTTTCGTGGCGAGGTAGCGGTTGACACTGTCTGTGAACTGGCTCAGATCAAAACCGGAATCCGAATTCTTGAAAGCTCGCTGGATCTTTTGCGGCAGTTCGAGAGCTTCCAGAAGAATGAATACGACCGCAAGCAGAATCAGCAAGGCATTGGTCAGCAGTGCGCCGAACCCGCTGAGCAGGTCCGCCACCAGGTTGAGGAAGAATGACGGGTCCAGATAGGACGAAAGCCCGGCATCAACTTCGATCCAGCCATGTTGCGCAAGCCACTGCCCGACGTGCCCCACATGTTCGCGAAGCTGTTCGTAATAGGTTGGCATGGTCTGGCGGAAGCCGGTGACGGAAGCCCCAATCAGGGCGGCGAATCCGATTCCGGCGGCAATCAGGCTGGCGATCACGGTCGCCAGTGCGAGCAGGTTGGGGAATCCGCGCCCCCGCAGCCATTTCATGGGCGGTTCGCATGCAATGGCGATGAAGACGGCGAGTAGGAAGGGAACGACAATCTCACGCGCCTGCTGCAGGGCTGCAGCCACGATGACGAGGCAGGTGACGGCCAGCAGGGTTTTGAGTGGTGCAGACACGGGGCGTCGCCCTACGGAGTGCTGAGAAGTTCGGGCTTGGGCTTGCCAAGCGTCGCTTTCAGGATGAAGAATCCGATCAACGCCGACAGTAGGGAACCGAGCACGATGCCGATCTTGTCTTCCACGATCAATGCAGGCATATTGCCGTGCGCCAACGCGGAAACGAACAGGCTCATGGTGAACCCGATTCCACACAGGAAGGACATGCCGATAAATGCCGGCCATCGCACGCCGCTCGGGAGGGAGCCTAGCCCCAGCGCTAATCCCAGCGCGGCGAACAGGCAAATCCCGATAGGTTTGCCGACCAGCAATCCCAGCAGGACGCCGAGCGTGAGCGAGTCGCCCAGGTTGGAGAAGGTCGTGTCCAGCAGGTAGACCCCGGCGTTGCAGAAGGCGAAGATGGGCAGGATTCCGAAGGCCACCCAGCCGTGGAAGTGGTTTTCCAGTCGGGTCAGTGGCGAGTACTGGTAGTCATGCGGAACATGGGTCGGAATCGTGAATGCCAGCAGGATGCCGGCCATGGTGGCGTGGACTCCGGACTTTAGGACGAAGTACCACAGGATTGCCCCCACCACGAGATAAGGGACGGAACTGTTGACCCGGAAGCGGTTGAATCCGATCAGGATCGCCAGGCACAGGGCGGTGTAGCGCAAGGCTTCCATCGACAGGTCTTCCGAGTAGTACAGGGCAATGATGAGTACGGCACCTAGATCGTCCAGAATGGCCAGAGCCAACAGGAACACCTTGAGTCCAGACGGGACCCGCGTACCGAGCAACATCAGCACGCCGAGCGAAAATGCAATATCGGTTGCCGTGGGGATGGCCCACCCCCGCATGGCGATCGGATCTTGGTAATTGAGGCTGGTGAACAGCAAGGCGGGCACCAGCATGCCGCCGACGGCGGCAAGGGCCGGTAGAACAACGCGGTCAGGTGAGGACAGGTGCCCCTCCATGAATTCGCGTTTGAGTTCCAGCCCGATGACGAAGAAGAAAATCGCCATCAGGAGGTCGTTGACCCAGAGCAGCACGGTCTTGTGCAGAGCGACAGGACCGAGCACCAGGGAAACCGGTGCATTTATGAAGCGTTCATACCACTCGTGTCCCGCGGTATTGGTCAGGATCATGGCGGCGGCGGCGGCGGCCACCAGCACGACGCTGCTGAAGGCTTCGGTCTTCCGGAAGTGATGCAGCGTTTCCCGGACGTACTCGAAGGCCGAGATCAGAATCTGCATGGAAGTCTTCGGAGGGAAAATTTCGTGAATATGTCCCGTTATTGTAACTGTCCGCGTGCAGAGGAAAAGGATGCCCGGTGGTAACATGCGGGCCAAAGACTTTTCCGGATGCTCCGTCTTTTCACATGCAGGAACGCTACGACCCTGAAGCTGTAGAGCGGGAAGCTCAGGAGTACTGGCGGGCAAACGAGTGCTTTGCCGCGAAGGAGCGCCCGGGCGCCCGCAAGTTCTACTGCTTGTCCATGTTTCCCTATCCCAGCGGCCGGTTGCACATGGGGCACGTGCGCAACTACACGATCGGCGACACCATCGCGCGCTACCGGCGGATGCGGGGCGACAACGTGCTGCAGCCCATGGGGTGGGATGCCTTCGGTCTGCCGGCCGAAAATGCCGCACTGGAACGCAAAGTGCTCCCCGGCGCCTGGACCCGGGGCAACATCCAAGCCATGCGCGAACAGTTGCAGCGTCTCGGGTTCGGCTACGATTGGCGGCGCGAACTGGCGACCTGCGATCCAGAATACTATCGGTGGGAGCAGTGGTTCTTCATCCAACTGTTCAAAAAAGGCCTGGCCTATCGAAAGAAGGCTCTGGTCAACTGGGACCCGGTCGATCAGACCGTGCTGGCGAACGAACAGGTGATCGAAGGGCGCGGCTGGCGTTCCGGTGCCCTGGTCGAGCAGCGGGAGGTGGAGCAGTGGTTCCTGCGCATCACCGACTACGCCGAGGAACTGTTGGGATCCCTGGATCGTCTGGAAGGGCGGTGGCCCACCCAGGTGCTGCAAATGCAGCGAAACTGGATCGGCCGCTCGGAAGGGGTGGAAATCCGGTTTGCCCTGGAAGGCCGGGAAGAGCCGCTGACGGTGTTCACCACGCGCCCGGACACCCTGATGGGAACAACCTACATGGCACTGGCCCCGGGGCATCCGATCGTTCAGGAAATCTCTCGAACGAATAAAGAATTACATGATTTTCTTAATCATTCTGCGCAAGTCTCGGAAGAGTTGGCCAGGGACCGGGAGGGTCACCCGCTGGGACTGAACGCGCTGCACCCGTTGACCGGCGAGGAGTTGCCGGTGTGGGTGGCCAATTTCGTGCTGATGGAGTACGGTTCCGGGGCGGTGATGTCGGTGCCGGCTCACGACCAGCGCGATTGGGAGTTCGCGCATCACCACGGCCTGCCGATCCGGCAGGTGATCGCCCCTGCCGACGGTTCGCAGGCCGACCTCGATGCCGGGTCGTATACGGAATGGGGCGTGCTGGTCAATTCCGGGGAGTTCGACGGATTGAGCTCCGAGGAGGGCTACGCCGCGATCACGCGTCGCCTGTCCGAGCAGGGGCGAGGGGAATCCGTGGTGCGCTACCGGCTGCACGACTGGGGGGTGTCCCGGCAGCGCCGCTGGGGCTGCCCGGTGCCGATGATCCACTGCGGGGAATGCGGCGTCGTGCCGGTGCCGGAGAAAAATCTGCCGGTCGCTCTCGATGAGGCACTGCCGCCGGAGGCGGATATCCCCGAGGAATGGAAGACCGTGCCGTGTCCGGAATGCGGAAGGCCGGCACAGCGGGATACGGACACGTTCGACACGTTTGTCGAATCCAGCTGGTACCAGGCGAGATTCTGCTCGCACGACGCCGATGACGCCATGCTGGATGATCGCGCGCGCTACTGGCTACCGGTCGACCAGTACATCGGAGGTATCGAGCATGCCATCCTGCATCTTCTGTATGCCCGCTATTTTCACAAGCTGATGCGCGACGAGGGGCTGGTCGATGGGGACGAGCCGTTCGCGCACCTTTTGACTCAAGGCATGGTGCTCAAGGATGGCCACAAGATGTCGAAGTCGTGGGGCAACGTGGTCGACCCGGAACCGCTGATCGAACGCTATGGCGCGGACACGGTGCGCCTGTTCGTGCTGTTCGCGTCGCCGCCCGAACATACGCTGGAGTGGTCCGACAGCGGAGTCGAAGGGTGCTCCAGATTCCTCAAGCGGTTCTGGCGGTTCGTCCACCAGCACAGGGAGTGCGCGTCCGCGGCGGGCATCGAAGCCGATGGACTTGATGCACGGCAGGAGGAACTGCGCCGCAAGCTGCACGAGACGATCCGAAAAGTCGGACACGTGGTCGAACAGCGGCATACCTTCAACACGGCGATCGCCGCCAACATGGAATTGCTCAACGACCTGATGCATCTTTCCGAAGCCGGCGGGGCGGAGCCTGCGCTGGTGCGCGAATGCCTGGAAGCGATGCTGCGCATGCTGGCGCCGATTGTCCCGCACCTGTCTCACGTGCTGTGGCGCGAGCTCGGGTTTGACGGGGCGGTTCTGGATCAGCCTTGGCCCGAAGCGGACGAAACCGCCTTGCAGCGCTCGGTCGAGCAGATCGTGGTCCAGGTGAACGGCAAGGTCCGCGCACATCTGGAACTTGCGGTAGATATCAGCGAGGATGAATTGCGGCGTAAAGTATTGGATAATGCTAAAGTGCAGCGCTTCACCGAAGGGAAAACCGTGGTCCGCATCATTCAGGTCCCCCATAAACTCGTCAACGTGGTGGTGCGCGATGCGTAAAGCTTCTGTCCTGCTGGGCGCGGCCTTCGGTCTCGCCCTCGGCGGATGCGGGTTTCAGCTGGCGGACTCCAAGGGGGTCGCGACCCAGATCCCGCAATCCTCGCTGCATTTGGTCGGCGGTTCGCCGGAATTCCGCCAGGCGCTTCGGCGCCGGTTGCGCGGGGGTGGGGTCAAGGTGGTCTCGGGCGATGCGGCGGCCGACCTGGTCGTCCACCTGGAAGGTCCGCAGGAGCGCCACCAGGTCATCGGCGTGAGCACGGACATGGACGCTCGGGAATACGAGGTCGGGCTGCATCTGGGCGTGCGCCTGCAGCGACCGGGGGAGAAGCCGTCGGCATCGACCGTCCTGTCGCGCTATCAGCACTGGCTGTTCGACCCGGACGAATACCTTGCGGCCGAGGAGGAACGGGGGTATTTGAAGAAGGAACTGCGGGGAGAATTGATCGAGGCATTGCTGCTGCGCATTCGGGCCTATGCCGAACAGTAATGTAGTCTGCTTCTGAGGCGAGCGTGACCGAGCCGACCCTATTCGAGAAAATCATCAACCGCGAGATCCCCGCGGATTTGGTGTACGAGGACGAGGTCTGCGTGGCGTTTCGGGACGTCAATCCGCAGGCGCCCACGCATGTACTGATCGTGCCGCGCAAGCCGCTGGACCGGGTGGCGAATGCGGAAGAGGGGGACCAGGCGATGCTGGGCCATTTGCTGCTGGTGGCAAGGAAGGTGGCCGAGCAGTTGGATTGCAGGGAAGCTTTCCGGCTGGTGATCAACAACGGTGCCGAAGTCGGGCAGTCGGTGTTCCACCTGCATGTGCACCTGCTGGCCGGGCGCCCATTCGGCTGGCCGCCGGGCTGAGCCGTGGAGCAGGCTGCGCACTGGTATTCCATCGACTGGCGGTGCCGCCATACCTGGGGCAAGTCTGCCTACAACACGCTTTGGTGCCTGATCGGCTGCGCCATTGGCGATTTCGGCACGATCTACTACTTCCAGCACTACCAGATCGAAGTTTCGCCCTGGCTGGTGCTCGCCCTGGCCATGTTCAACGGTATCCTGACCAGCATTGTCCTGGAGACGATCCTGCTGATGCGCAGCATGCCGGCCAACGAGGCCCTTCGCACGGCTGCGGGAATGAGCTTGATCAGCATGCTGTCGATGGAGATCGCGATGAACCTGACGGACTGGATGCTGGTGGGCAGCCTGCAGTTGCGCTGGTGGTCGTTATTGCCAGCCTTGGCGGCGGGGTTCGTGACGCCCTGGCCCTACAACTACTGGCGGCTCAAGGCGCTCGGGCAGGCCTGCCACTAGGGCATCCACGTCGGGTTTATTCGTCTTTACGAGAAACCCGCTGAATGGCCCATCGGCTATAATTCGGTTTTGCCTGATTTAGGGCATCTGATGTCCCGTGCGCCCGTAGCTCAGTTGGATAGAGTGTGTGGCTACGAACCACAAGGTCGGGGGTTCGAATCCCTCCGGGCGCGCCATTTGTCCGCCTGAACCGGGGGCGAGAAGCCGATGGCACAACCGATCAACCTAAGCCGAGAATTGCTGCAGAAACTCATGCACGTGCTGCAGGAGCACGATGCCCAGTGCCAGGACACCATGGTTTCCGCCCAGTACCTGGCGGCCGTGGTCGGTCTGTTGGTCGGCAACGTCAACCGTCCGCCCTCTGAAAAAGAAGAATTACTTGGCGAAATCAATGCGTTCAGCGGACATGTTATGAATGATGTGATCAATCAGGCACAGCAGCGGCCAGAGCCGCCGGCCGCGGACCCCGCGAAGGCGTTCGGAATCTGGAAGCCGCCGAGCGCGTAGACGAGCGCGCGCATGCTGGATCCTAAAGTCTTACGCGCCGACCCGCGCGCGGTCGCGGAAAACCTTGCCCGGCGGGGATTTGTCTTCGACGCGGCGGCCTACGCCGAACTGGAGGCGGAACGCAAGGCCGTGCAAAGCGCGGCGGAATCCCTCCAGGCCCAGCGCAACACCTTGTCGCGACGCATCGGCGAAGCCCGACAACAGGGCGAGAATGCCGCCGAACTGATGGCACAGGTGTCCGAGTTGGGTGACCAGTTGAAGAGCCGCCAGGCGGCACTGGCGTCGATCCGGCAGAAGCTTGATGCGTGGCTGGTCGGGGTGCCGAACCTGCTGGATTCGGAAGTTCCGGACGGCAAGGACCCGAAAGACAACCTGGAGTTGCGCCGCTGGGGCGAGCCTGCGGACCTCGATTTCGAGCCTCTCGATCATGTGCAGCTCGGCGAGCGCTGGGGGCTGATCGACACGCAGCAGGCCGCGGCCATGTCCGGGGCGCGCTTTTCGGTGCTGCAGGGCGAACTGGCGCTCCTGCACCGGGCGCTGACCCAGTTCATGCTGGACGTCCACACGCGCCGGCACGGCTATCAGGAATGCTACGTTCCGTACCTGGTGAACGCGGCCAGCCTGGAGGGGACCGGGCAGTTACCCAAGTTCCGCGAGGACCTGTTCGCGCTGGACGGCGAGGAGCATTTCCTGATTCCTACCGCCGAGGTGCCGCTGACGAACCTGCTGCGCGACACGATTTTGGAAGCCCCCGACCTGCCTTGGAAAAAGTTAGCGCATACGCCGTGCTTCCGGGCCGAGGCGGGATCGTACGGCATGGACACCCGGGGCCTGATCCGGCAGCATCAGTTCGAGAAGGTGGAGCTGGTTCTGGCCGTGCGCCCGGAGGAGTCGGAAGCGGCACTGGAGGAATTGACCCTCCACGCGGAGGCCATCCTGAAAGAGTTGGGCTTGCCGTACCGCGTCGTCTCCCTGTGCGGGGGTGACATGGGCTTTGCGGCTGCACGGACCTATGACCTGGAGGTCTGGTTGCCCAGCCAGAAAACCTATCGGGAGATTTCTTCCTGCAGCAATTTCCGGGACTTTCAGGCGCGGAGGGTCAAGGCGCGTTTTCGGCCCGGCCCCGGGGAAGCGCCGCAGTTGCTGCATACCCTGAACGGCTCCGGCCTGGCCGTCGGCCGGACGCTGGTGGCGGTTCTGGAAAACCGCCAGTGCGAGGACGGATCCGTGCGGATTCCGGAGTGCCTGGAACCCTGGATGGACGGCGTGACCCGGTTGGGTGCGGCGGAATGAGTTCGGATGATCCGCGTGCCTGTTTTCCCGCTGCAGGCCGTGTTGAGTGGATCGGAGTTCGCTCCCGGCGCGGACAACCCGTCGAAGTTCTCGAAGAGGTGCAGGCAATCCCGGACCGCGGACTGGCTGAAGACCATGCGACCAAGCGCGCAGGTGGGCGGCGCCAGGTGACCCTGATGCAGTCCGAACATCTTCCCGTGATCGGGTCGCTGGCGAAACGCGCGCCGGAGCCGGGCCTGCTGCGTCGCAACCTCGTGGTGTCCGGAATCAATCTCCGGGCCTTGATCGGGCGGCGGTTCCGAGTTGGCGCGGCGCTGTTCGAGGGCACCGGCGATTGTCCGCCATGCCGTGCCATGGAGGCGGCGCTGGGCTTCGGCGGGTGCAACGCGATGACCGGGATGGGTGGCGTGACGGCACGTATCCTGGAAGGCGGTCCGATCCGGATTGGCGATCCGGTCGAGCCTTATAATCAGCGCGCCGATGAACCGCGCCTGATCTGACGATGCCGCTCTACCAGTACCGTTGCGAAGCCTGCGGGCATGACCTCGAGGTCCTGCAGAAAGTCAATGACCCCCCTCTGGCCCAGTGTCCGCAGTGCGGCGAGGACCGTCTGCGCAAGCAGCTGACGGCGGCCGGGTTCCGACTCAAGGGCAGCGGCTGGTACGAGACCGACTTCAAGGGAAAGACGCCGCGCAAGGAAGCGGACAAGGAGCCGGCCGCAGACAAGAAAAAGGCGGAGTCAAAAACCGATAAGAGCCCATCTTCCAAGGGCAAGCCCGAAGCGAAGACATCCGGCGGGAACGCGTCGCAGGCCGGGGCCTCCGGCGGTTGAAGGCGGGGCACTGAGATGACTGAGAGGCGTTGCTACTGCGGGGAGGTTCGGGCGGACCAGATCGGACAGGAGGTGAGGCTGTTCGGGTGGGTCAACCGACGCCGCGACCATGGCGGGATCATTTTCGTGGATCTGCGCGACCACAGCGGACTGGTCCAGGTCGTGGTGAATCCCGAACAGGCCGAGTTGTTTGCGCTGGCCGAACAAGTGCGCACCGAATTCGTGCTGGCGGTCACGGGACAGGTTCGAGCCCGTCCCGAGGGGACGGTCAATTTGGCGCTGCCAACCGGCGAAGTCGAGGTGGTTTGCGCGGAACTGGATATCCTGAACCCGGCCGACACCCCGCCGTACCAGCTGGACGACGAACAGGTACATGAGGACCACCGCCTGCGCTACCGCTACCTGGAACTGCGTCGGCCGGTGATGCAGGCGCGCCTGCGCACCCGCGCCCGTTTGGCGGCCGCAGTGCGGCATTACCTGGATGCGCAAGGATTCTTGGAAGTCGAGACGCCGATGCTGACCCGCGCGACCCCGGAAGGCGCCCGCGAGTACCTGGTGCCGAGCCGGACCCACACCGGGGCATGCTTCGCGCTTCCGCAGTCTCCGCAGTTGTTCAAGCAGATGCTGATGATGGGCGGCGTGGACCGCTACTACCAGATCGTGCGCTGTTTCCGCGACGAGGACCCGCGCCAGGATCGCCAGCCGGAGTTTACCCAGATCGATGTCGAGGCCTCATTTCTCGAGGAGGCGCAGATCCTGGATCTGATGGAGGGGCTGGCGCGCACCATGTTCGAGGTGGCGGAGATTTCCCTGCCGGAGCCGTTCCCGTGCCTGGCCTACGCCGAGGCCATGCGCCGGTTCGGGACCGACCGCCCGGACCTTCGAATCTCCGGCATGGAGTTCGTGGATGTGGCGGATCTCCTCACCGGGGTGGAGTTCAAGGTCTTTCGGGAGCCGGCCAATCGCAAGGGCGCGCGGGTGGCGGCGATGCGTATTCCGGGGGCGGCAGGCATGAGCCTCGGACAGATCAATGCTTACACCGAAGCCATCAAGCCGTATGGCGCGAAGGGCCTCGCTTACATCAAGTGCAACCAGGTCGGGCAGGGCCGCGATGGTCTGCAGGCGGGGTTCCTGAAGTTCCTGCATGACGAGGCGGTATCCGGCATCCTGGAACGCACGGGTGCACAGGATGGGGACCTGATCGTGTTCGGTGCGGACCGCGCGGATATCGTCAACGCCGCGCTATCTTTTCTGCGCGGGCGTCTGGCAGAAGACCTGGGCTTGAGCGAAGGCGGCTGGCAGCCGCTCTGGGTGGTCGACTTTCCGCTTCTCGAGCGGGACCCCGAGACGCGACGCTGGCTGGCCATGCACCATCCGTTCACGGCACCGGCGATCGAGGACGTGGCGCAACTGGAAACCGACCCGGGCGCAGTGCGTGCGCGGGCCTACGACATGGTGATCAACGGCGTGGAAGTCGGCGGCGGTTCGATCCGTATCCACCGTACGGAAATCCAGCAGTCGGTCTTTGCGTTGCTTGGTATCGACGCCGAGGAGGCGCGCGCCAAGTTCGGATTCCTGCTGGATGCCTTGCGCTACGGTTGTCCGCCGCACGGCGGCATCGCGTTCGGCTTCGACCGCCTGGTCATGCTTCTGACCGGGGCCGAGGCGATCCGCGACGTGATCGCGTTCCCCAAGACCCAGACGGCCAACTGCCTGCTAACCGGGGCACCCGAGATGGTGGAGATGGATCAGCTGCGCGAGCTTGGCCTCAGTCGGATCCGGGAGCGCTCATGACGGCGGAGGCGCCTGCCTACAAGCGGCCGGAATCAGTGCTGGTGGTGGTCTACAGCGCCGATGCCCAGGTGCTGATGCTCAGGCGGCACGAGCCGCCGACATTCTGGCAGTCGGTGACCGGCAGCCTGGAGTGGGGCGAGGAACCGGGACAGGCCGCCCGGCGGGAGCTGATCGAGGAGACGGGGCTGGAAGCAGCGGCTCTGGAGGACTGCCACGACAGTCACCTGTTCGAGATTTACAAGATCTGGCGCCACCGTTACGCCGAGGGGGTGACGGAGAATCGTGAGCACGTGTTTCGCCTGGCGGTGTCCGATGCCTGCCCGGTGACCCTGGATGCCCTGGAGCACGCGGAATACGAGTGGCTGCCCCGGGTGGAAGCAGCGCAGCGCGCGTCCTCCTACACGAACCGGCAGGCGATTCTGGACTGGGTTCCGATCGAGCCGGCTCCGGGTTTAAGATAGGTGGAGATTGCTGCGGGGCACATTAGATTATGGCGGGTCACAGCAAATGGGCCAATATCCAGCACCGCAAGAAGCGGCAGGATGACAAGCGCGGCAAACTGTTCTCCAAGCTGATCCGGGAAGTGATGGTGGCGGCAAAGATCGGCGGGCCGGACCCGACCGACAATTCCCGGTTGCGCCTGGCGATGGACAAGGCGATGTCGGCGAACATGCCGAAGGACACGGTGGAGCGCGCAATCAAGCGCGGCTGCGGCGATGCGAATAGCGCCGCGTACGAGGAAATCCGTTATGAAGGTTACGGTCCGGGTGGGGTGGCGGTGCTGATCGATTGCCTTAGCGACAACCGGAACCGTACGGTCTCCGAGGTCCGGCACACGCTCGGCAAGCACGGCGGCAGCCTGGGCAACAGCGGCTCGGTGACGTACCTGTTCTCGGCGGTGGGGGTGCTGAGCTACGCGCCGGGCACGGATGCGGACGGCCTGATGGAGCAGGCCGTGGAGGTGGGCGCCGATGATCTGGTGGTATTGGACGACGATTCGGTGGAGGTGCTGACCCAGCCCCAGGATTTCATGACAGTCCGACAGAGCCTGACCGAGGCGGGGCAGGCGCCGGATCACGCCGAGGTGACGATGCGGGCGCAGACCCTGGTCGAGTTGGAAGGCGAAGCGGCACTGAAGCTCATAAAGCTCGTGGATGGGCTGGAGGAGCTGGACGACGTACAAAGCGTCTATACCAACGCGAGTGTTCCGGACTCCCTGTATGCGACCTGAAACGACTCGGGTGATTGGCCTGGACCCCGGCCTGCGGCGCACCGGCTACGGCGTGATCGAGACCGACGGATACCGCCACCGCTACCAGGCCAGCGGACAGATCTGTCCGCCACAGGGCCCGATCCCCCAGCGGCTGGGGGAATTGTTCCGACAACTCAGCGAAGTGCTTGAAACCTATGTGCCGGATTGCGCCGCGGTCGAGGCGTCGTTCATCGCCGCCAACGCAGGCACGGCACTCAAGCTCGGGCAGGCCCGCGGCGCGCTGATCAGCGCCTGCGTGGTGCGCGAGGTCACGGTGTTCGAGTATTCCCCGCGCAGCATGAAGCAGGCGATCACCGGCCGGGGCGGGGCCACCAAGGAGCAGGTCCAGTTCATGGTGCAGCGCCTGCTGGGACTTGCCGAATCGCCGCAGGCGGACGAGGCGGACGCCTTGGGGCTGGCCCTGTGCCACGCGCACAGCCGTCTGCTGACGCCACAGGAGTGCACGACATGATCGCGTACCTGCGCGGGCCCGTCACCTACCGGCAGCCTCCGGAACTGATCGTGGAGGCGGGCGGCGTGGGCTATCGGGTGCTGGCGTCGATGGCCACGTTCGACAAGCTGCCGCAGGACGATGCGGAAGTGGTGCTCCCGACCCTGCTGGTGGTGCGCGAAAATGCACACACCCTGTTCGGCTTTGCCGACGAGACGGAGCGCCAGCGGTTCAGCCAGTTGATGCGGATTTCCGGGATCGGGGCCAAGACCGCACTGGCGATCCTGTCGGCACTGCCGGGGGCGACGTTGCGCCAGCATGTGGAGGCGGGGAACATGGAGGGCTTGACGCAGGTGCCGGGCATCGGCGAGAAGACCGCCCAGCGGCTGCTGGTGGAACTGCGGCACATGGTGCTGAAGGCAGAGGATGCCGAAGTGGCCGAGGCGGCCACGCCGCAATACGAGGCGCAACAAGGGCTGGTGCGCCTGGGCTGGAAGCCGGCGGAGGCCCGGCGCATGATCGGCACCATTGAGACGCAAGGACTGGAGGCTGAGGAAATCATCCGCCAGGCTCTGCAGGGGAGCGTGCGGTGAGCGAGGATCAGCTGCTGCAGCGCGGTGCGGCGCCAGGCGAGGCGTCGCTGGAGAACAGCATCCGCCCGCGGACGCTGGCGGACTTCGTCGGGCAGGCGGAGCTGCGCGAGCAGTTCGGGGTGTTCATCGAAGCGGCGCGACGCCGGGAACGGCCACTGGACCATGTGCTGGTGTTCGGGCCGCCCGGGCTCGGCAAGACGACCCTGTCGCACATCGTCGCCCACGAGATGGGCGGCCAGCTGCGCCAGTCGGCCGGGCCGGTGCTGGAGCGGGGCGGAGACCTGGCGGCGATCCTGACCAGCTTGCAGGAAGGCGACGTGCTGTTCATCGACGAGATCCATCGCCTGCAGCCGGCCGTGGAGGAGATCCTGTACCCGGCGCTGGAGGACTGCCGGATCGACCTGATGATCGGCGAGGGCGCCGCGGCGCGCTCGATCCAGCTGGATCTGCCGTCGTTCACGTTGGTCGGCGCGACCACCCGGGCCGGGCTGCTGACGCCGCCGCTGATGTCGCGGTTCGGCATCGTCGGCCGGCTCGATTTCTACTCTGCGGAGGAGCTGGCCCGCATCGTCCAGCGCTCGGCGGGCATCCTCGACATTCCGACCGACGACGACGGTGCGCTGGAGATCGGCCGCCGCTCGCGCGGCACCCCGCGCATCGCGAACCGTCTGCTGCGGCGCGTGCGCGACTATGCGGAGGTCCGGGCCGAGGGGCGGGTGACTGCCCCGGTGGCGGCGGAGGCACTGGAGTTCATGCGTGTCGACCGTTGCGGCATCGATCGGCTGGATCGCGAGTTCCTCCGCATCATCATCGAAAAATTCAACGGCGGGCCGGTCGGGATCGACAGCCTGTCGGTGGCCGTCAACGAAGAGCGCGGGACGCTGGAGGACGTGGTCGAACCCTATCTGATCCAACTGGGCTTCCTGATGCGGACCCCCCGGGGCCGGGTCGCCACGCCGCGGGCGCGCGAGCATTTGGGGCTGGAGCCGTTGCCGGGAACGGACGAATTGCCGCTGCCGCAGTCGGAAGACTAGTCGTGGAGGAGCTTGCGGTGCGGGTGTATTATGAGGATACCGATGCGGGCGGCGTGCTGTACCACGCGGCAGTCATCCGCTACATGGATCGCGGGCGGACCGAATGGCTCCGCAGCCGCGGGCATACCCTGGCGTCGCTGGAGAGGGACCACCGGCGCGTGTTTGCAGTGCACAGCCTGTCGGCGCGCTATCGGCTCCCGGGTCGGCTGGATGATGAACTGACGGTCCGGACTCGGCTGTCCAGGAGGGCCCGGCTTTCGCTCGACTTCGAGCAGGCATTGTGGCGGGAAGATGAGTGCCTGGCCGAGGCGACCGTCAAGGTGGCGTGCCTGAGCACGGAGACTTGGTCTCCCGCGCCGTTGCCGCCCGATCTTTACGAAAAATGTGAGAACAATGGTTGAATTTTCAATTCTGGAGATGCTGGGCCAGGCTTCCGTGGCCGTGCAGATCGTGATGCTGATCCTGGTCTTGGCCTCGTTCGTCTCTTGGGTCATCATCTTCAACAAGGCGCAGATCCTGCGCCGGCAGCACCAGGAGGCGATCAAGTTCGAAGACAAGTTCTGGCAGGGCATCGAACTGGTGCAGTTCTACGATCAGATGCGCCAGCGACAGTCGCGCCCTCCGCTCGGGGACGTGTTCTGCGCCGGCTTCCGGGAATACGTGCAGCTCGCCCGGAATAAGCAATTGTCCCCGGATACGATCAGCCACACCGCGGTGCGAAGCATGCGGGTGGTGTTGGCCCGGGAGGCGGAGCATCTGGAGATGCATTTGCCGGTGTTGGCGACGATCGGCTCGACCAGCCCGTACATCGGGCTGTTCGGAACGGTCTGGGGCATCATCAACGCCTTTCATTCGCTGGACCCGACCCGGGGCGCTTCCATGCTGACCATGATCGCTCCGGGGATTTCCGAGGCGCTGGTGGCGACGGCCCTGGGCCTGTTCGCCGCCATTCCGGCGGTCATTGCCTACAACCGGTTTACGGACCGGGTTGACAAGCTGCTGACGCAGTACAGCAACTTCGTCGAGGAATTCACCACGCTCCTGCAGCGTGAGGCCTTGGCCAAGCAGGATCGGTCATGACTCCGCTGCGAAGCTCGCGCCGCCACATATCGGAAATCAACATCGTGCCGTACGTGGACGTCATGCTGGTGCTCCTGCTGATCTTCATGATCGCGACGCCGCTGATGCAGCAAGGCCTGCTGATCGAGTTGCCGGAGGCGGCTTCCGAGCCGGTCGAGCCGGAGCCCTACCGCGAGCCGCTGGTTTTGGAGATCAATCAGAATGGAGAACTCCGCCTGATTCGGGAAGGGGTGTTTGCCTATCCCGTGGAAGAGGCAGACCTGCCGGGCCTGGTCGAGGGCATGATCCAGGAGGGCGAAGACGACACGCTGTACGTCCGTGCCGATGCCCGGCTGCCGTATGGCATGGTAGTGGCGGCCATTGCCCGGCTCGATCAGGCGGGAGTCCCGGCCTTGAGCCTGCTCACGCAGCCTCCGCCGGAGACCCCATGAGCCGGCAGGCGCGGGGGATCCGCCACAGCCAGATCAGCCCGGCATCCTGGCTTGGCGCGATCCTTGTTCATGCAGTAATCGTGGGGTTGCTGCTGCAGTTCGGGGCCGAACCGGCCCGTTCCAACGTTCCGCCGCGCCCTGACGTTGAGGCGGTGCGCGTGCAGGCGGCCGACGAGAAACTGCTGCAGCAGAAACGCGAGGCGCACCGGCAGGCATTGCGCGAAGAGGAGCTGCGCAAACAGCGGGAGCGCGAAGCACAGCGAAAAGCAGCCGAACGCAAGCGCGCGGAGAAACGCAGGGCGGAAGAGAAGGCGCGTCTGAAGGCCGAAGAGAAGAAAAGAAAAGCGACGGCGCGGGCCGAGGCCAAGCGCAAGGCGAAAGAGGAGGCCAAGCGCAAGCGCGCGGAAAAACGCAAGAGGGAACAAGAGGCGCGTCGGAAAGCCGAAGAGAAGAAAAGGGCGGCGGCGCGGACCGAAGCCGAACGCAAGGTCAAAGAGGAGGCGCGAAAGCTGAAGGAAGCCGAAAACCGGGCGCAGGCGCGCCGGGAAGAACAGTCGCGACGGCGCCAGCGGGAGGCTGCCCGGCGGGCTCGGCAGGCAGATATCTGGCGCATTGCGATCAAGAAAAGAATTGAACGGGTCTGGCTGCAGCCCCCGGCGGTCCGCACCGCGCCTTGCGAGGTGGTGGTGGAACAAGATGAAAGAGGAGAAGTGCTGTCGGCCAAGGTGCAAGGCTGCCGGGCCTCGCAGGCCTGGCAGGACTCCCTGCGCAATGCCGTGCTGAAGGCCAGCCCGCTGCCGCGTCCCCCGGATCCGGAACTGTTCGACCACCGCTTGGTCATCACGTTCTTCCCGAAGAAGGCCCGCTGACATGACCAGCGTCTGCCCGCGTGCCTGTGCGTTGCTGCTGTCGCTGTGTGCGGCCGTGGCGCAGGCGGAGTTTCGGGTCGATGTCAGTCAGGGTGTTGAACAAGGTATTCCCATTGCGTTGGTCGCGCATTCGGAATCCGAGCGCAAGCTGGCGGAAGTGATGGGGGCGGACTTGGCGAGAAGCGGATTTTTCCGGGTGCTGAGTCCTGAAACGACGTCCCAGGCGACCGTGAACGGGGAGGATCTGAACTGGGACGCCTGGGACGGCAACCCGGCGGAATACGCGGTGACGGCGGTGGTGCAGCAACTGACACCAGGCCGGCTCCAGCTGGATCTCCGATTGTTCGACTTGCTGGCGGGCAAGGCCATTCTGGCGCGCCGCCTGTCGGCGAAGCCGCAGCACCTGCGCCGTCTGGCGCATCAGGCCGCGGACGCGCTGCATGAGCAGGTTACGGGCATCCCGGGCGCCTTCGACACCCGAATCGCCTATGTCAGCCAGACCCGCACGTCCGGCCGGGTCCACTACCGCCTGTACGTGGCGGATGCGGACGGTCACGGTCCGGTCGCGATCCTGACCTCGCCGCGCCCGCTGATGTCGCCGGTCTGGTCGCCGGATGGAAGGCACCTGGCCTACGTGTCGTTCGAGGCCCGGCGCCCTCAGGTGTTCTTGCAGAGCCTGCGGGACGCGAGTCGCAGGGCTCTACCGGGTTCCGGGCGCGCTTCCAGCGCACCAGCCTTCTCGCCCGACGGTCGGCGGCTGGCCCTGGCCATGGCGGTCGACGGGGATATGGAGATCTTTATCTATGCGCTGGACACGGGGGCCTTGTCCCGCTTCACCCACAGCCCGGGGATCGATACGGAGCCGGCCTGGGAGGCTGACGGGCAGGGGCTGGTCTTCACGTCCGACCGGGGAGGGAAGCCGAAACTCTACCGCCAGAGTCTGCGCGATCCGAGCGCCCGGATGCTGCCGGTCCCGGGCAACTACACCACGGACGCCGTGGTGTCCGCCGACGGTCGGTACCTGGCGTTCGTCCAGTCGACCGAGGAGGGAGGCTATGGCGTGGCGCTGTTCGAACCGGAGAGCCAAGGGCTGTTCCCGTTGTCCTCCGGCACCCTGGACGAAGCCCCGTCGTTTGCACCGAACGGGTTCAGCCTGATCTACGCCAGCACGACCCGGGCCGGGGAGCAAGTGCTGATGCTGGCCAGCCATAATGGTAGAATTCGTCAGCGTTTGAGGCTCGCCCACTCGGATGTGCGCGAGCCCGCGTGGTCTCCCTATCGACGCTGAAGGACTGCACATGCGACGACTTTTTTCAAGCACCATTTTGCCGTTGTTCCTGCTGGGGCTGAGTGTTTCACTCGTTGCCTGCAGCGTACCGGAAGAAGAAATTCCCTCCGCCGTGGAAGACTCGAAAATCCTGCTGGCGGAAGATGATCCAGATGCGGTTGAGGGCGTGGCCCTGGACGACGAGGGTAACATTGTCATGGGCGACCTGGAAACCAGCCCGGGAGGAGATCCCGGGGATGACGCGGGAGCGGTCGCGGATGTTGCGGGGCAGGGCATGACTGTCTACTTCGACTACGACAGCACCGAGGTGAAGCCAAGGTTTGCGGAAATCATCCAGCGCGCGGCGATGCACCTGCAGAGTAACCCATCCGGCCGGTTGCGCCTGGAGGGGCATACGGATGAGCAGGGCACGAGGGCCTACAACCTGGCGCTGGGCGAACGCCGGGCGCAGAGCGTGCGGGACATGATCCTGGAGTGGGGCGCTCTGGCGGAACAGGTGGATTGGGTCAGCTACGGCGAAGAACTTCCCGCGGTGACAGGCCAGGGCGAGGGCGTCTGGAGACAAAACCGCAGGGTCGAAATTATCCTGGAAGAGTGACCGGTTCCGTCCGTTGGGGCAGGAAAGGGCGTGTATTCGCGTTGGCGGGCGGTTTTGTCTGCAGCATCTGTGCTTTCGCACAGGATCCCATTCCCGCATTGGATTCCCAGCCGCCATGGTTCGAGCAGGTGTTCCAGGCGCTGGAGCGCGTGGAAGCGGAGCAGCGGGAGCTGAGGCAGGAAATCGAGGCACTTCGGGCTCAGCGCCAGGGGTCCCCGACGCAGGGGCCGGATGCCTTGGAATCCGAAAGCGTGATGGATCCGACGACCCTGTTCGAGGCGCAGGAGGAACGCCCGGCGCAAGAAGATTCCCCCGAAATCACGCGAATACTTGAAGAACTGGTCCGCCTGGAGGCGGAGCAGCAGGCACTGCGCCGGGAAGTCGAGAGTCTCTGGGCCCAGCGGGACGAACCCGCGGTCGAGGATCCGGATGGTTCCGAACCTGAGAGCGGAGAGGCTTCCGAAAGTCGGGATGAGTTGACGCCCCAGGAGTCAGATGCTTCGGCGGTAGAAGAGGAAGAAACATTTGCGCCGGTGTTGGAGACGGGGGAGAGCGAGCCCTTGCCGGAGGATGATTCCGTACAGGACGAAGCATCGGTTCCGCCAGATGAAAAACCCGCTTTTTCACCGACGCTGTACCAGCCGGCCGCGAGATTGTACGAGCGGGGCCGGGAGGCATTCAGGAATCTCAATTTCTACGATGCGGCGAAGCTGTTCCGCGAGTTCCTGACCAAATACCCGGGCCATGAGGATGCCGGGGCGGCCCGCTACTGGCTGGGCGAGGCCTTGTATGTGGAAGGCCGCTTCCAGGATGCGATCGCCGCTTTCGCCGAGGTGATTGCCGACGATGCCAATCCGCGCCGCGAGGCGGCGCGCCTGAAAACCGGCTACGCATGGTTCGAATTGGGCGACCTCGAACGAGCCGAAGCCATTCTGGTCGAGGTCCGGGATCAGAACCCCGGCAGCGACCTGGCCCGGTTGGCACAGTTGCGGCTGGACCGACTGCAACGCCGCACGGGCGGCGAGCAATGATTCCAGAGGATGCGCAGGATATCCGGCTGCGCGTCACCGAGATTTTCCATTCCATTCAAGGAGAGGGAACGGCCAGCGGCCGGCCGAGCGCATTCGTCCGCCTGACCGGCTGCCCGCTGAGGTGCGGATATTGCGACACTGCCTATGCCTTCACCGAGGGCGAATGGATGAACCTGGAGGAAATCCTGCAGGCCGTCGCCGCACAGCCGATGCAGGAGGTCTGCGTGACCGGTGGCGAGCCACTGGCGCAGCCGGCGTGCGGGAGACTCCTGAGCGCATTGTGCGATGAGGGGTATCGCGTGACCCTGGAGACCAGCGGGGCGCTGTCCGTATCGGAAGTGGATTCGCGGGTCCTCAAGGTGCTGGACATCAAGACTCCGGGCAGCGGCGAAGAGACGCGCAACGACTGGAGCAACCTGGAACACCTGCAGCCCGAGGATTTGGTGAAGTTCGTGATCTGCTCGCGCGAGGATTACGAGTGGGCGCGCGAGCGGGTGCAGGGGCGCCGGTGGGACTGCGAAGTATTCTTCTCGCCGTCCTGGGAGCAGCAGAACGCGGGGCAACTGGGGGAGTGGATCGTGGCCGACGCACTGCCGGTGCGCCTGCAGGTTCAGCTCCACAAGGTGCTGTGGGGTGATGTCCGGGGACGCTAGGCCGGCCGTAGTCCTGTTGTCCGGCGGCATGGATTCGGCGACGGTCTTGTACTGGGCCCGCGCCGAAGAGTTTGCCCCGATCGCCCTGAGCGTCCGCTATGGGCAGCGGCATGGAGCGGAGCTGCAGGCGGCTCGCTGGCTGGCTCGGGAGACGGGGTGCGAACTGGTGGAGATGGAGCTGGATCTGGCACGCTTCGGCGCTTCGGCGCTGACCGACCCGGGAATCGCCGTGCCGGAAGGGCCGGACGACGGAATCCCCGTCACCTATGTGCCGGCCCGCAACACCGTGTTCCTGTCGATCGCGCTCGCACTGGCCGAGGCACGGGGCATCCACGACATCTGCATCGGCGTCAATGCAATCGACTATTCGGGTTATCCGGATTGTCGGGGCGAGTTCATCGCGGCTTTTGAGAAGATGGCCAATCTGGCGACCCGGGACGGCGTGGAAGGTCGCCCGTTCCGCATCCACACGCCGTTGATCGACTGGAGCAAGGCTGAAATCATCCGTGCCGGGGTGCAGCTGGGAGTCGACTACTCGATGACCGTTTCATGCTACCGGGCGGATTCCGAGGGTCGCGCCTGCGGGGGCTGCGAGGCCTGCCGGCTGCGCCGCGAAGGGTTTGAGGCAGCCGAGGTCGAGGATCCTACTTGCTACCAGGGAGAGTAGAGACTCCCGCCAGAACTTCTTGAAAGAAATATATAATAATGCACACATTCTCAGGGTGAAACCGATGAAAAATATCACGCTGAGTGCTGATGAAAGCCTGATCAAAGCAGCACGCGAGAGGGCGATGGAAGAGAACACCACGCTGAACGCCCAGTTTAGGTTGTGGCTGGCCGAATATTCTCGGGCACAAGATCAACTCAAGGCGTATGACGAAACCATTCGAGCCCTGCACGGGCAACTCGTTATCGGGCGGAAACTGACTCGAGAGGAAGTGAATGAGCGTTGAACATTTCCTTCCTGCCCGCGGACGGCAAGCGGGCCTGAGGCAGGATGTGCGAACGCTGGGAGTTCTGCCTCACATGAGCGCCAAGGCCGCAATTCTGGCGTTGTGCCTAGCAACGCCAGCACTAGGCGCAGATGTCTGGGAGTGCTTCCCGCTGTTCGAGGGTCTGTACGGCGAGTCTGTACGTGCTGTTGTGGCTGAAAACAGTTCCAGCATCTACATGACAGACCAGGTAAACGACACTTGGTACAGGGTGGAAGGGATCAGGAGAGTATGGAGATGGGGATTAGGGGAATTGGACGATGACCCGTCTTCGTTTCGCTATGCGTTCGTCATCAAGAATGGCACGGATGGCGCGTTCTTCGACTTTATACAAGCGGACGATGAGGGGAAAGCAGCGGCAGATGCCTTGTACAGCTGCTCAAGGTAGACCGACGCTGATCCGGGTATAGGGGTTTCCTTATTTTGGCTAGCACGATGGCGCGATCCGCGTCCTGTACCCACCCCCTAGATCGGAGTTGAGTCTGTGCACGACTTACCCTACCCCCTGTACACTTGGTCGGGCGTCCGTCAGGACGGCAGACAGGGTTCCCTGGTGGGCAAAAATTCTGCTCCGAGTATTGCTGAACACCTGACAGTGAAGGCCTGCGCATGGGCACAAATTGATTCTCTGACAATCCGAAATCCTTTCTTGTGACAAGCCGTAGCATCTCGGCAATCTGCAGGACGGAGATATCATCTGTTCGGGCCGAGACCCCGTTGTACAATTGAACCTCTTGCTGCACGACATATGATTTCCTATGGAACTTGAAATCTATCGCCAGGTTCTGCTTGCCGGATTCATCATCACGATCGTCCTGGGCGCGGTGGCCTACAAAACAAATTTCTGCACCATGGGGGCCGTCTCGGACCTCGTGAACATGGGCGATTCCGGTCGCATGCGGGCCTGGGTGCTCGGCATGGCGGTGGCGGTGCTGGGCGTGGCCGTCCTCGAATACATAGGTTTGGCAGACATGAGCCTGACCACGAGTGCGGAGACTGGGCGGCCGCCGTACCGCTCCGCTGTGTTTCCGTGGCCGCGTTTCATCATCGGCGGCATCCTGTTCGGGGTGGGAATGACGATAGGTTCCGGCTGTGGCAACCGCACCATGGTGCGCATTGGTGGGGGTAACCTGAAGTCGGTGGCGGTGCTGTTGGCGATGGGAATCGCCGGCTACCTGATGATCTTCACCAACTTCGGCTACTACGTGTTCCTGCAGTGGATGCAGCCGGCTTTCATCGATCTTCGGAACCTGGGCATCGCGGACCAGTCCCTGGGGGCGACCGTGTCCGGACCGCTAGGGTTGTCGGGGCCTGCGGTGACGCTCGCCGTCGGCTTGCTCGTCGCGGCCCTGATGCTGGTCTGGGTGCTGCGTTCCTCCGACTTCGTGAAAAACCGAGACAACGTGCTGGCCGGTGTCGTGCTGGGGCTTTGTGTCGCGGCGGCCTGGTACGTGACGGCCGGGCCGATGGGGCAGGGGCTGATCGAGGAGGTCGCCTTTCTGGAGGGCGATGAGCAGCCCTACGGGGTCGGTGCCCAGTCGCTGACTTTCGTGCAGCCGGCGGCGGTTCTGATCCGCTACCTGGAGACCGGGTTGGCCAGCCGGTTCATGAGTTTCGCCATGGTGGCGGGAGCGGGAGTGATTGCCGGGGCTTTCCTCTACGCGATGGTCGCACGGCGGCTGCGGTTGGAATGGTTCCAGTCGCTCGGCGATGTCGCGCGGCACGTGACCGGCGGGCTGCTGATGGGATTCGGCGGGGTGCTGTCGATCGGTTGTACGATCGGGCAGGCGGTTTCCGGCGTCTCCACGCTGGCGATCGGTTCGTTCCTGACTTTCGTCAGCATCTGCCTGGGCAGCGCGTTGACGATGAAGGTCCAATACTACAAAATGGTCTACGAGGACGATGCAAGTTGGGGGAGCGCCCTGGTCGCCGGAATGGCCGACCTGCGCTTGGTCCCCCAGAAATGGCGACGCCACGAAGCGGTATAAACAGGACTTTGGGTCGTTAGCTCAGCTAGGTAGAGCACCGGACTTTTAATCCGTTGGTCGCAGGTTCGATCCCTGCACGACCCACCATCCCTGACTTGATGGCATGCGGGCCTGAGACCGTGAATCGAAAAGACCGTCGGTCGCGTGCTCCACGGGGATTACGGAGGACCAAAGAGGCGTAAACCCCCATCCCGTTTGTGTATAATTCAAAGAATCCAAGGCAGGATGCCTACTGCGAGATCTTTCGAGGATAGGTTATGACGCAAGTTTCAAAAATCAAGGTGCCCGAGGGGCATTCTTTGCACCATGTGTGCTGTCCGCACGACTGTCCGGACACCTGCTCCATGCTGGTGACCCGCGATGACAGCACAGGGCGTGCGGTCCGGGTTCAAGGCGATCCCACCCATCCGGTGACGCGCGGTTACCTGTGCAACAAAGTCAATCATTATCTGGACCTGGTCTACAACGACAACCGGGTCCTGTACCCGCACAAGCGGGTCGGACCCAGGGGACCCGGGGCCAAGTTCGAGCGCATCAGCTGGGACGAGGCGCTGGACATGGTCACCGACAACTTCAAGGAAGTGATCGCCGAGTATGGCTCAGAAGCCGTGCAGCCGTATTCGTACTCTGGCACCTTGGGCATGCTGGGCTACTGGGCGATGGACCAGCGCTTCTGGAACAAGATGGAAGCGGCCCGGCTGGAGCAGTCCATTTGCATTTACGCCGCGATGTGGGCCGGCATTCACACGTACGGCGTGGCCAATGGGCCGGCCGTTCACGATGCGGTCCAGGAAGCGGAATTGATCATTTTGTGGGGCGCCAACCTCGTCAGTACGGGGGTGCACGCCATTCCGTTCATTCGCGAAGCTCAGGAGCGGGGAGCCAAGTTGATTGTCATCGATCCCCGGATGACCCGCACGACCATGATGGCCGACTGGCATATCCAGCCGCGTCCCGGAACCGATGCCGCGCTGGCGCTGGGTGCGATGAAGGTCATCGTCGACAACGGCCTGCATGACGAGGCATTCCTGCGCGAGCAGACGCTTGGTTGGGAGCAGTTCATCAACGAGAAACTTCCCCAATACCCGCTCGACAAGGTGTCGGAAATCACCGGCGTGTCGGAGGCGGACATCGAGAAATTTGCTTTGATGTACGGCAAGGCGAAGAAATCCTTCATCCGCGCCAACTACGGGCTCAATCGCCACCAGAACTCGGGGCAGACCTGCCGGGCCATCCTGGTGATGCCTTGCATCACCGGCGCTTGGCGCGCGCCGAACGGCGGTGCCGCGTTCGGGACGCTGGAGGAGATGTGGTTGCAGTTCAACCTGGCCAAACTGCAGCGCCCGGATCTCGGCAACCGGGCCGAGAAGCGGGTCGTCAACATGGTGCAGATCGGGCGCGCCCTCGCCGACCACATTGGTGTGGACGACAAGCCGCTGGACCCGCCGATCAAGTCGATCTTCGTGTACAACTCGGATCCGGCGAATTGCGCGCCGAATTCGGGCAATGTGCGCCGCGGCTTGATGCGCGACGACCTGTTCGTGGCGGTGCACGACACGTTTTGGACGGACACCTGCAACTATGCGGATGTAGTGCTGCCGGCAGACACGCAGCTCGAACGCATGGATCTCCATGCGGCCTACGGACATTGGCACTTCAACCTGAACAAGGCGGTCATCGAGCCGCTGGGCGAAAGCTGTGCCAATACCGAGCTGTTCCGCCGCATGGCGCAGAAGATGGGCTACGTGGAGGAAAGTGATGACGCATTCACCCAGACCGACGAAGAGATGATCCGCGACATCCTGTTCGACGAAGAGGTCAACCCGCTGATGGAAGGGATTACCTACGAGCAGATGGTGGAAAATGGCTGGGCACGGGCCAGCGACAAGTCGAAGCGGCGTGATTTCCTGAATATCGGCTGGCCGACCGCGAGCAAGAAGATCGAGATCTTCAGCCAGACGTTGGCAGACGAAGGACAGGATCCGCTGCCGACCTACAATCCGGAAATAGAAGGCCAGGAGGATCCGAAGCGCAAGGATTATCCGATCCAGGTGCTGAGTTCGGCCTCCCACTACTTCATCGGCGACTCGTTCCAGTCGGTGCCGAGGCTGCAGGCGATGATGTCCCGGCCCACGGTAGAGATGAGCGTCAATGACGCCAAGGAGCGGGGCATCGAGGATGGAGATCTGGTGCGCCTGTACAACGACCGCGGCGAAACCTATTGCTACGCGGTCGTCATTAAAGGCCTGCTCGATGGCGTGTGCGCGACGCAGAAGCAGTTCAAGGGAAGCAACACCCCCGGAGGGATCAATGTGAATGTCCTGAACTCGGAGATGCTGACCGACTTCGGCATGAGCCCGACCTTCTACTCGTGCCTGGCCGAGATTGAGAAGGCGGATCCGGAGACCACCAAGAAGACGCGTCTCAAGGAGCTCGGCGGCATCGAAGGCTACGTCGCGGCATGGCGCAACAAGAACCGCGATACCGAGGCGACCGATGAACAGATTCTCGAATATGCCAAGCAGGAGCATCCGGAGGTCTTCAACTGATGGCACAGGAAATGTTTGAGGGCTGCCGGGACCCGCTGGCCCTGCCGCAGCCGAATCGCGAAATTCAGACCCTGCGTGTCGGCTTCCGGGGGGGACGGGTCAAGAGCATGCGGAACCTGACGCACGACACCTACGAGATCGTGGTGGAGTGCGAGGACAAAAGGAAAATCGGGGAGGCGGGCCAGTTCTGGACCATCCGCGTCCCGGGCATCCGCAAGCCGCGTCCGTATTCCTTCGCTCGCGCACCGGAGTCGGAGAATCCGGGGGAGCACACGTTTTACATCCGCCTGGTGCCGGGGGGCGAGTTGTCCGCTTGGCTGGCGGGAGGAGATTGCGTTGGCGAAGAAGTGACCCTGTCCGGCCCGCTTGGCAAGTTCAAACTGGACCCATCCGACGAGGACATGGTCTGCATCGCGGGCGGCTCCGGCATGAGCGCGGTTCACGCCATCATCGAGCATGCCGTGAACCTTAGGGTTGCCCGGAACTGCTACTTCTTCTACGGGGCCCGCACGCAGAAGGACCTTTACCTGAATGAAGAGATCGAGGCGCTGCAGAAGCGCTGGCATCCGGACTATGTGCTGAAGTTCCACCAGGTGCTCAACGAAGAGCCGGAAGACTCCGACTGGACCGGCGGGCGCGGACTGGTGACGGACTACTTCAAGCAGCACTATTTGGCAACCGGGCAAGTGAGCGTCGACCGAATGAAGGCCTATTTCTGCGGCCCGCCGCCGATGATCGACGCTGGTATCTCGGTGCTTCAGAAAGCGGGCCTGGCAAACCGCAATATCTTCTACGACAAGTTCGAGGACGCGCGCTCGCCGGTACCGGTGATCGATAATTCCAAGTGCGTGCTGTGCGACGAATGCCTGATGGTTAAGCCGGTGGAGAACTGCATCGTGGAAGTTTCGAGCCTGCATCGCACCGATGGCGGATCCCCGGGAACCATGGAGTACGAGGAAGTCGAACCGGCCGCCACTGCGGGGTTGTACTACAACACGCTCTATATCAACGAGAAAGAGTGCATTCGCTGCTATGCCTGCGTGGAAATCTGTCCGGCCAAGGCGATCTCGCCGGATTTCACGCCTATGCCTAGGACGCTGGCAGACATTGTCGACTGATTCGATTCAGGCCGGGTATCCACCCGGCCTGGCTACATATACCTAAATTGCAGATCGTAGGGCGATGCGCTTATGCGCAACCGCCTGCGGTGACCGTGACTTCCCGTGCTGCTTGGAAAATGCCGTCAGGCGTATGCACCAGCGCGATGACTCGTGAGGTCTCGCGCATCTTGACGCGTAGCGAGACGTAGGGTTCGGTCTGCCCCCGGACATGGGTGACCGAAATCAGCGGGACCGGGTTGGCCTCGATCAGGATGCTGATCTTCTCGGCACCGGGAAGAGGGGCGTAGACCTGAACCGGCACCTTGCCGCTGTCTTCGGCGATGTCCGGCACGTCCAGTTCGATGTCCGGATGATCCTGGATGCTTTGCCCGCCGGTGAGTTCGGCCAGCGCGTCGTCCAGGGTTTCCGCCGAAAAGGACTTCGGCAAACTGGAGAGGGCCGGGCGGGAGGCGAGAGCCAGCATCGGCAGAGCGGCGACGGCCTGAAGCAGCAGGCGGCGTGACTGTTGCGGTAGAGTCAAGTGCTCCATGAGTCCATTATATGGCAGAATCAGTACATTCCTTGCGCCATAATCCGGATTTCGATGCGGCGATGGTCAATTCTGGCTTGGTTCGCCGAGTTGGCTTTGGTGTGTTTTTCCGCAATTTCCAACTGGAGGGCAGCTTGCCGGAGTTGACCTTTGCTGAGGTAGTGATCCGCCAGTGCGATATGCGATATGACTGGCTGGTTCGTCGCGTTGGCCGCTTCGGCGAGCATCCGGTAGGTCTGGGGACTCTCGATGCCACGGCGAAGCCGTTTACGAATCAGCTTCAGCGCTTGTTTGGCTTGTCCGGCCGAGAGATAAGCTTGTGCCAGGTAGAATTCCACGGCCGTGTGGGTGGGATTTCCCTGATGAAGGAATTCCAGCATCTCGATGGCTTGGTCCAACTGGCCCAGATTCCTATGCGATTCGGCGATTGCCATGTCCAGCAGGAGGCGCAGTTCCGGCGCATCGATTTTTATGTTGTGCAAAAGCTCCAGAGTCTTTGCGTGATCGCCGTGCTTCTGCCAGGCCACCGCAATCCCGTACTGTTCGGCCGCTTCCGGTTTGTGGCCCGAGTCTAGCCGGTTCTGAAACAGATCCAGCCTTTCATGCGTGGGGGTCTGCAGGGAGATCATCCGCTGGCGGATGAAGCGGAACTCTTCTCTGTCCCGGAGATAGGTGCCTTGGTATTGTCGCGCCCGGTCCCGGCCCTCCGTGATTCGGGACGGAGTGGCCGGATGAGTGCTTAGGTACTCAAAGTCCTTTCCGTAACGGTAGTCGGAGTGTTTGAGCAGGACCTCGAAAAAGTTGGCAACCCCATTCGGGTCGATACCAGACTTCGCCAGGAATTGACTCGCAAACCGGTCCGCCTCCTGCTCATTGGCGCGGGAATAGTTAAGAAAGCGCTGCGCCTCCGCGGCTTGGCTCAATACAGCGGCCGGCAGCAATGCGGATGTCTGGGCGACCCCGGCCAGAATTATCCCCGCCATGGTGAGAAGGCTAAAGTTCGAGTTGGTCATGTAGTCCTGCATTCGGGCCAGGTGGCGCTGCGTGACGTGCGCCATTTCATGTGCGACAACACCTGCCAATTCACTCTCATTTCGTGCTTTCGTGATCAGGCCGGTGTAGAACGCCAGCAATCCTCCGGGCATGGCAAAAGCATTGACCTGCCGGTTGCGCACGATCAGCAGGTCGAATTCCTGTGTGATGCCGGTGCGGCTGAGGATGTGATTCGCCAAAGCCCGGAGGTAGGCATTGGACTCCGGATCTTCGCTGACTGGCAGGTGGCCATACAACTGGGCCTTTAGGAAACGCTTGATCCGGGCTTCCTCAGTCTGGGTCATGACGCGGTCGGCCGGTTCGCCGACACTGGGCAGGTCGGAGTCGTCAATGATGTCGGTGTAGGCATTGACGGTGCCGACAGTGAGCGAAGCCAGCAGCAAGCCTAGAACTCCTGCCCGCGTGGCGCGACAACTGGAAATGCAGGCGGAAAGTGCTTTTTTCATGTGCCGGAAAGACGCGGAACGGAACGGGGAAACCATATCTTATGCATGCCAGGGATGTCAGAAGGCCAGTCCGCTGCGTCGTCGTAGATGGGTTGGACAGCGAGCCTTGAGCCGGAGTTTCCGGTCGGACGCCTGTACGGCGCAGGTCGGTGTCTCGCCCAGAGGCAGATCATTGAATCATTGTACGCCAGCATATAATGGGCGTTACCACTACCGACAGGAGCTATACACATGGCAGATTTTGACCAAGAACTGGATGCTTCCGGGCTGAATTGTCCTCTTCCCATTCTGCGTGCGAAAAAATCCTTGGCTTCTATGGACAGTGGACAAGTACTGCGCGTGGTCGCGACCGACCCCGGTGCGGTCAAGGACTTCGAAGCATTTTCGAAGCAGACCGGGAATCCGTTGCTGGAATCCTCTGAAGAGGGCGGGAAATTCTATTTCCGGTTGCAAAAGGCCTGATTATTCAGCGGCGCACTCTCCGATATAGGGAGTGTGCATATCGCAATGCCGAGGTGGCGCATATGGCCGCCCGGCTCCTTGCCGGAACGAACCGGAGAATGCTCGGACTTCTGGCCGGTTCTTTCAAGGGTCAATTTTTTGTAATAAAGGGCCTTAATGTCCGGATTTCGGGTGCTATAATCCTGTCAATCCACGGAATTAGCCTGGCAACGCATGCCTATCGTGTACTAATCATGAAGCGAGAAAGCTGGTTCGCGTCCAGAATCGAGATTGACGGTCGAGCAGCGGCCTGTGCGCAAAAGTCAAGGTACATGAGTACGGCTCTCCATTGGCAACCCGACATACAACAAACCGCCAATGCCATTGGCAGCCGGCTGTTTTTTTAAGCACCCTGTCTCAAAAGGAGCGAGGAAATCATGAGACTGACAAAAAATTTTCGTGCGGGCGTTTCGTTTGTTCTCGCTTGGGCCTTGTGTAGCACTGCGATAGCGGAAATCGAAGAAATCATCGTCACGTCGCAGAAGCGTGAAGAAAACGTGCAGGACGTGCCGATTTCTGTCTCGACTTTCTCCGATGACTTCTTCACGAAATCGAACGTCAACACTCTCCGGGACATGGCGCGCTATGCTCCCAACCTGAGTCTGCCTCAGTCCAGTGCGGTCGCCAACCAGCGAATTATTTTGCGCGGTGTGGGTTCGGTCGGCAACAGTGCCATCGAGCCGACTGTGGCGGTGTTCATCGACGGTGTGTACTATCCGAGACCGTCCTCGATCGTCGGCAGCATGACCGACTTGGATCGTGCGGAGGTGCTGCGCGGCCCGCAAGGCACCCTGTTCGGGCGCAATGCCTCGATGGGCGCGATTAACATCGTGACTAAAAACCCGACGAATGAGCATGAAGGACGGATTGCCGTCGGCTATGGCGATTATGATGAAAAACGTGTCTCCGGCTATATCAATAGTGCCATTTCCGAGATGGTATCGGCCCGCCTTGCATTTCAGGCGTCGGAACGGGATGGTTATGGCGAAAACACTTTCACCGGGGGAGGCAGTCGGAGCACAGTAGGCGACTGGGGAGACCTCACCGCGCGAGGCAAACTACTTTTAACCCCGAGTGCCACCACTGACATTCTGTTAACGGCAGACTACTCCCGGCTGAGAAACGAGGGCGCGGTCGCTGAATTCATCGGGGATACGGCGCCGGGTCAAACCCTATATGGACTTGCCCATATTTTGCCCACCGGCGAGTTACCGGAGGCGGAGGATGTCTATGACCACAAACTCCACCAAATGCATCGCGACGATGCCGACGATGAACAATGGGGCCTGAGCGGTGATGTCACCTGGGCGGTCGGCGATCATACAATCCGTTCGATAACGGCTTACCGGGACTGGGAGAACGACAGTCTGGACCAGTCGGTCATCCGTCTGCCGGCGGATTTGGTCCCGACTGATCAGTGGTACGACGTGGAAACTTTTTCTCAGGAACTGCAGATCACATCTCCCGAGGGTGAGGATTTCGAATACGTGCTGGGCCTCTATTACTACGACGAAGAATATACCTTGGACAGCAATTTCCGCCTTGGGGAGGATTTCTGCGGGATGGTCGAAAATCTGTACCGGAGGCAACTCCTCCAAGACGTTCAGATTGCAAATCCGCTTGCGCCCGGCGGTTTTGTCGTGATCGAGGATGCAGGTGCCCGAGACGTTGTGTTTGGGACGGAATACGGAAGGCGTGTGGGGGCAAGTGTCGGGGCGGAAATTCCCGGCCTAATTCAAACCCTAGCCCAAGCTAATCCCCAAGCTGCCCCCCAGGTAACAGCGCAAATCCAGGCATTGACACCTGCTCTGGTCAATCTTCTGATGAAAGCGGGAACTGAAATCAGTCCGGTATTGGGCCCGCTATTGAGTGACCCTGCTTCATTGGCCGACCCCGCCAACCAAATGCGTTTGCAAGGCGCGATCGTGAAGGCCAAGACTGACTTGAACAATCGACTGGGCCAATTAATCCCCGACCCTATGTTGCAGGGGGCAATTTATGAAGCTCTTGACCCCTTGGTTGCTAATCTTTCCGATCCGACCATGCCGGATTACGGTGTGACGACTCTCCGTCTCACGGCCTTAGCTGCATCTCAGCAAGCATTGGATACACCGGCCAATTTATTAGTGGAGGACCCGCAAACTCCAGATCCTGGAGATTTTATAGAACAACCGGTTCCTGTTGAGCAGGCAGTGCAAGGGGCCGCCGTTGGGACGGCGGCGGCGGCAAAGGGGACTTGCATTCTCGGAGGACGGGACATGGCTGTGACGGATTTCAAGCAGGATGTCAAAAACTATGCCGCCTACGCGCATGGGACCTATCATCTGAGCCCGCAATGGCGCCTCTCGGCAGGTGCCCGTTTTACTCGAAGCGAAAAGGATGGAAGTTTCGTCAGTGTTGTCTCCAATCCGGTGGCGGAAGCCAGTTCGCCGACAAATCCGTTCGGTCTGGATTTGCGTCAGAATGAAAGCCACCCAGACCTGGAACACGACGAAGACAAGATGACCTGGCTGACCAACCTCAGCTACTTTCTCGACGATGACACTATGCTGTTTGGCAACTTTTCCACCGGCTTCAAATCGGGTGGTTTCAATCCTGAGGGCTTCAACAGCAAGGTCGCGTTAGCAGGAAGAACTCGTAAGTTCGACACTGAAACCACCAAGAACTACGAATTGGGCATCAAACGGACCATGATGGAAGGGCGGCTCGTCGCCAATGCAACGCTGTACCGTACCAAGGTCAGCGATTTTCAGGAACGCCAGTTCGATGGCCTAAACCTCATTGTGCACAATTCCGGTGATCTCACGCAACAGGGAGTTGAGTTGGACGTGCTCTTCCAGCCACGGGAAGAGTTTTTCGCCACACTGGGTGTGAGCTATCTGGATTCGGAGTTCGATAGTTTTCCCAATGCCACCGGGCTCCCGGGTCACGTCGCTGCGGCCTCGGCGGCGCGCGACGCTTATGCGGCTTGTACGAACCAAGTCGCGGGTGGTCTGAAATTACAGGCCGAATGCGATGGTCAATTTCCTGCAGCAGCAAGAGCAAACCCGACTCGCGACATAAAAGGAGAGCGCAACCATTTCTCCCCGAAGTGGCAAGTGGCTCTGTCCGCCGAATGGACCGATTCATTGCCAGATTCTGCTGCGGACTGGTTTATCCGCGGAGAATACCAGTACACGGATGACCAGAATGTGGGTTCGGATACGAACCAGAATCCGGACACCATGCAAGGCGATTACAACCTCTTCAACGGAGGGGCGGGCGTGCGCAGCCAGAATGGCGATTGGGAAGTGTCTGTATTCGTCAAGAACATCTTTGACGAGGAGTACTGTCAGACCAAATACTCCCAGCCGTTGGTGGGTTCACTGGGGTTGACGGACACGAGCACCGGCCAAGGCGCGCAGCGATGCACGCTCGGCGAGCCTCGCACCTGGAGTTTGGTTGGAAGCTTCCTCTTTTAACTGAACGGGCCTGCTTCGGCAGGCCCTCAACTCTTCAATAGGATCTCTGAAAGGCGTGAGCTTTGGCTCAATCTTTCACAGAGTGGTAAGCGGTCTCAATGGCTTCGAAAGGATGTCGATGCCGCGCTACCCGGAACCCAAATTTCTTGTCGGGGCTCATCTTGGGTATCGGGTTGATCCCGAGTTTGTAATTTGGCGGATCCATTTCCAGTTCAAGGTGGCGGGCAATCAGTAGCAGGTTGACGGCCAGCTGCAACTCGCTCCAGCGTGCGCCCCCGCAAGTGTGAGTTCCGATGCCGAACGGTGCGTAAGCTCCCGGGTATTGCTTATGTTCGCTTCGGGGTGGCGCAAAGCGGTCGATGTCGAAAGTATCCGGATCCTTGAAAAACCTCTCGTCGAAATGAGCTGCGGTGAAAGCGACCATGAGCGTGGTATGGGGCGGGATCTTGTAGCCTTCGACTTCAAAACCGTTCATCACGGCTCGCAAGTGAATGGGGATTACGGGGTGCACCCGAAGCGTTTCCATGATAAACCGGTGTGTCACATCGATCGCCGATACATCAAGATCCGCAGCAGTTGGATCCCCATTGGCAAAAAGCGCGTCCGCCTCGGCGGCAATCCGTTCCCGCAAGTCTGGATTTTTGAGAAATTCGTAGATGGCGAAAGTCGTTTGGCTTCCCAGGTAGTGTCCGGCGATGATCGGCGCGATGAACGCGAAGCCGAGATCGGTCTCCGGCAAGAATTGAGGGTCGGAGTAATGCAGGTCCATGAGATCATCGACCAAGTCTCGCCGCTTGCCCGCCCGTTGTGCCGGAGTGTGCGAGGCGTGGATCTGGGCATAAAGATCCAGTACGCGTTTGAGAGCACGCTTCATCGCGGGTGTACGCAACAAGAAGTGAGGCAGGAACTTGTGGATGGTGACCATAAGTGCCCGGTATTCGTATTTGAGGAGATCATCAAGGATCTCGGCCGGCGCAATGCTTACGCTGAGGTTTGCGATCTGTTCGCCGACCAACCGCTGGCATGCCATCTCACCGCGCACGGCTTTTCCGATTCCCCACCTGTGGAAATGTCCTCGGGCCAAGGACAGAACTTCATCTAGCCGATCCTCGACAACAGCGCGGGAATTGCCGGCGCGCACCACCCGGCGCATGCGGAAATGATCGGCACCATCCATGCTGGCAATGGACCGCCCGGTTCCCCACGTACGCTGGAAGTCCTCGATGAAGTCCTGCGAACGGACGTGGAGACGGCCTTTTTGGATGAACCAATGGTTCAGTTCCGCGCTGGCGAGAACAACTATCTTTCGACCGCCACCCCTTAACTCAAAAACCGGCCCATGCTTCTTGGCTTGTTCGGCGAAGAATTTCGTCATGTCTCTCGAGCGGAATGTTTTCGAGAAAAGCATCTCCTTCAGCCCCACAACCGGCATTGCCCGGTGTCGCACCGTACGCATGCTCTCCGGGGGACGATAGGAGCTGTGCACCGCAGCCCCGATGTTCTGCCCGATCAGGTCCATTTTGCTGAGGAGTTCGATTCGTTCTTCGGCAAGTTCGTATTCTTCGGGTTCCATCATCGCGCGGATGCCGCCGCAACTGTGCATGAGACCGATGATGGCAATGTCGCGCGGGTCCGGGATCTCGTCATCGAGCAGCGTCCGCATGATCCGGCTCTTGATCTCTTCTCCGGTCCTGCCGTCTACTAGGGGATAACGCCCCGAGCGGGCAACTTTGCTGGACAGGTTCCAGAACCCGCCTTCATCCGCATCGAGAACGCCGGCTTTGGACAGGCGATGGAGCGCCTGCGTATTGATCGCATCCGCATACCGTGCAATACGTTCGATCCAGAATTGGGGAGGGTGAATTTCAGTTTCCTTTGCGATTTCTTCCAGCGTCGGATCCAGAAGTTTGTCTCCAGTGGGAGTCGCGTCGATCAGAGTGAGTGTTTCCACATCCGTATCGATACGATTCTCCAGCGCAAGGTCCATCAGGACACCCCCTGCGAGCACGCAGGACATCTTCCACTCTGGGATGGGAATGAAATACCCCGTCTTCTCATCGAGCAGCATCAGGAGTATTTCTTCAGCGAATCTCACGATCGGATTCCCTTATGAAAGTTGCTGTTGTTCATCCAAAACCTGCGCGGAGGTATCGAGGTTGCTGCGTTCGGATGATTCACTGCCGCGCCCGTCTTGGTGGCCGATTTGGTGCTTCGGGTAGAACTGTTCACAGTAGCGTCGATATTTCCCGATTTCGCCGTCAGCTTGGCATAACCGCGGGCGGGGGCGATACCGTTTTTGCCCCCATATTGTAACGTCCTGAAGAACATCGCGTTTTTGCGTGCTCAGGATAATCTGGTTCATGGCCTTGGTGCGCCATCCCGGTGGGAGAAACCGCAAACCGGCCATAAATCGCTTCGGTTTCCGCAGTTTCCGCATTTGCGAGGCCAATACCATTTCAAGATGTTTGTCGTCGACCGGCGTGGCGAATACCCATAAACGCGAATCCATGCCAATGGAATGTTCGCGTATTTCGACGTATGAGAAGCCAAAGCCATAGACGTGCGCGATCGCGGAAACGTCAAAAATCGTCTTGATTCCGGCGATGACTCGGGTACGTTTGAAATCAAAACAACTCTTGAGATGGGGCCCGTCTACGGAAACCGAACCGACCGGGTGCACGCTGTCGTAGCCGTGAATGTACCGCAGGTGCGCGATGTCCACGGAATTTTCGGTGGTTTCTTGGGGATGGCCGGGAAACTGCATGGTTCGGTATCCGATTTCATCCCAATCCGCACCCATCGGCGGGTCCCCAGGAAGACCCCACTGCGGTGGCCGCCCACCACTTCCCCACCAGGCAAAGACCAGATCATCCATCACCCGCGTCTCGAACACTCTGAGCCGAGTCGATTTTGGCGGGGGGGCGTAGGGCGTGGCAACGCATGTGCCGGTTATGTCGTATTCATAACCGTGGAACGGGCAGACGAGACAGCCGGCGCGAATTTGACCGCCAGCGGAAGGCCCCAACTCAGAACCCAGGTGTGGACAGGTCGATTCGGCCACGCAGATGCGGCCTGCATCGTCGCACCAGGCAATGATCTTCTCGCCCATCCAGGTCTTTTGAACCAGCTTTTCTTTTAGGATGGCCCGACGACTGCCAATGAAGTACCAGCCCTCGGGAAAGGGTGGAAGCGAGGCAATGTCGTAATGTTTGATGCGGTCCACTCGCAATTCCCGCGAAATCCTGCGTTCAGATGGCCTAAATTCCATAATCAGCAGGTTGAAAACTGTTTTACGATACCAGAATTTGGCCATTTATGACAACTGGTAGAACTACAAACCTAGGAGACCCCATATAATGGGAAGCCATCCAACTCGGGGGGAGTGGACGGCATGTCGCTGCTATGCAGACCACGATATACCAGCTTGTCGCTCATTTGCCGGACCTCAGGCAGCCGGAACGGTCTGAAACCCTCCCTACGACATCGATGCCGGATTTTCGGACTACAGCCATAAGGCCGCGAGGGCACGCCATGCCGGCGGCGGTATTCTCGATCTTGGCCAGCTGCCTCGCTACTGCTTGTTCACCGTCTCTGGCTCCTCCAGCGTCCGATCTGACGACACAACTACCCGAGGAATTTGTTGGCAGTACCGCGCCAGGCCAGCACGATCCATCAGGGTGGTGGGAGGCCTTCAATGACCCGACTCTGAACCAGATCGTTGAATCTGTCCTTACTTCGAATTACCATTTGGCGGAGGCCGTTGCACGGGTCGATCAGGCTAGGGCAAGGGAACGCATCGCACACTCTGCCAGGACTCTGCGGGTCCAGCCATCCGCCGGTGCTGAAGACACCAGCGTGCCGACGAATGCGGGGATCGGCGCGCAAGTAGACGAGTTGGATCAAGACTTTGGATTGCAACTACCCGACCGACTTGGCTTAACCACCTACACGCTCAGTGCAGATTTTTCTTATGAAGTCGACTTTTGGGATCGCAACCTCAACGAAGCACGTGCTGTCGGGGCGGAACGTTTGGCTTCGGAATGGGATTATCGCGCCGCCCGTATCGGGGTCGTGGCGGAAACCGTTCGTACGTATCTGGAGATCGCTTACCTGCGGCGCCAACTGGAATTGTCTGGCGAGATGGTGGAGATCTTCAGGGAACGCGAAAAACTGGCTGAGTTCCGGTACGACCGGGGGCTGAATAGTGCCCGCGACCTTTACCGGGTGCGCCGGGACCTGTGGGATGCAGAGACCGATTTGCCGAGGGTCGAAGGGCGGCTGGCCGATGCGGAAGGGCGCCTGTGGGTATTGTTGGGAGGGTACCGCGGGGATCTGGCCGACATGTTGCCTGATTCCCTGTCGCCATCAATCGCGCTTGAGCCCGTCCCGGCAGGGATACCGGCCGACCTCTTGGCGCAGCGTCCCGATGTTGGCGCAGCCAGGCAGCGAATGGAGGCGGCCCGTCATACGGTTGGCGCGCGTCGTGCGGAGTTGATGCCATCCTTGTCGCTGTCCGGTTCCATCGGACTGCAGAATTCAGACTTTGAAAATTGGTTCCACCCCGATCAGTGGTTTCGGAACCTGACCGTGAATTTGCTGGGACCGGTATTTCAGGGTTCGCGCTTGCGGGACAACGTAGCTCTTGCTGAGAACCGGTTGCATGAAGCGATTGCCGCGTATGGGCGCACTGTCGTTGCTGCAGTCAATGAAGTCGAAGCCGCCTTGATCGGATGGGAAACCAGCCGCCGCTTCTATGTCTTGAGGAAATCCTTTGCCGAAGAAGCCCAGGCCGAAGCGGATTACCAGGAACGGCGATATAAATCCGGGGTGGCGGATTACGAAGATTTCCTGACGGCCTCGCAGACTTTCGTCAGCGCAAATTCTGCACTTGCGGCAGCGGCGCGGGATCTGGGCTATGCTCGCCTGACGTTGCATCGCGCTTTGGGGGGCGCGTGGGTGGCATCTGGGTCGGCTGTTCTTGAGCCTGGCAGTTCTGACCATGCGTCGAACCTTCAGCCTGCGTCTCTACCTGCCGATTGACCTGGGAATCCATACCATGTACGAGAACCTCGAGCCTATCTTTCGCAGCAGCCATCTACAGTTCCGTTCCGAGGCAGGGATGCTACGATAGTGGCGGTGGCAGATTAGTCCGGTGAACTAGCATGGGCAGAGGAATTGGCTTCTTGGTTGCCGCCGTCATCGTCGCCGTCTCCGTGGGGCTGGCAGTTTTTCTGGTGTCGCTGGCACCTGCGCCCGAACGCCGCGAGCCGCCGCCCCAAATTCCATTCGCACAGACCGGCGGGGTTGTCGCGGGTGCGGGTGCCATCCCCGTGTACGGAGCGGGCACGGTGCGGCCCAGTGCGGAAATCGACATGATCCCGCAAGTCAGCGGCAAGATTGCCTGGGTTGATCCGGGATTCCAAAGCGGTGGGCAGGTAGAGGCGGGGCAGACAGTCTTTCGGATCGAAGAGGAAGACTATCTGTATCGCGTGCGCGAGGCGGAAGCCGACCTCGAAGCCAAGCGCGTGGAACTTCTCGAAGCCCGGGAGAAAGCGGACATCGCCCGCACCGAGTACGAACAGTTCTCCGACCGGCTTTCGAATGGAGAAGTTTCGGCGCACCAGGCCAACCCTTTGACCTTGCGGGAGCCGCAGCTGAAGGCGGCAAAAGCCGCGCTCGATCGCGAGGAAGCCCGGGTCGGCGAAGCCAAACTGGCCCTGTCCCGCACCCGGTTACGGGCACCCTTCAGCGGCTATGTGCGGGATGAATCAGTGGATTTGGGACAGTTCGTCACCGCCGGGCAGGCCGTGGGCCGGATTTTTGCCGCCGATGCGGTCGAGGTGGTCGTACCCCTGTCCGATGCCAACGCCGCATTGATTCCCGGATTGTGGGAACTTCAGGCAGGAGATGCCGAACGGCAGGTGCCCGCGCGCGTGACCGCTCGATACGGCGATGACAACCACTCTTGGGAGGGTTACGTTGACCGGGCGGAAACCTCGCTCGACAAGCAGACGCGGACTATCGACGTGATCGTGCGCGTGCCAAATCCCTTTTCCCGAGATGTCTCGGCTGATGGAACTGGCGGCACCCCGCCGCTTTTGATCGGCAAGTTCGTGGAGGTGGTAATCGAAGGTCTTGCGCCGGAGGCGTACTATCATGTCCCGCGCGCGGCACTGCAGCCAGGCAACGAAGTTTGGGTGGTTCGCGGCAGCAACTCCGTGCACATTGTTCCGGTGCGCGTCCTGCAGCGCGCCCACGATAAAGTTTATGTCGTTGGGTCACTTGAAAACGGGCAACGGGTGGTTACGGGCGGCATCCAGTTTGCCACCGAAGACATGAGGGTTCAGACCGAGACTGACGCGGCGCAATAAGCCGCTGGCGCTCCGGTTCGGGGACGCTATCTTGCGTCCATCTTCATCCGAAAGACTTCCACACGAAGAGCAGGAGGCCGCACCTGCGTCGGCTACCGGCTGGTGCGCAATGAGCGCGTCGGCGCCACACCGTACGCCAGCGCACCCTGCACCCAGCGGCAGAAATACGCCGGGAAATCCAGTCGTTTCGGGGCCGGTCTCGTGCTAAACTGTCATAATTGAACTCGGGAAATCCTGTCCCGTAGTTTTTATACGTTACGATTTAACAGAAGAAACTGGTTCCCGCCTCCTCCTTTGGGTGAGAAATCCGGGTTGATTAATTCTTGCACAGAGAGTTTTCATGGACATAGTAACAATATACGTTGTTGCCATCATTGTCACATTATCCCTCGGAGTAATAGTGCATGAATACGGACATTGCATTGCCGCAAAGCTGTCCGACGTTCAGGTAGAGCATTACGATATAGGTGTTGGACCGACTATTTTGAAGCACACCGATAGCAAGGGCATGGTTTTCAATCTGAAGTTAATACCACTTGGCGGATTCACCCAACTACTTGACGGTCATGGCAGCAAGATAACTGAAGATAATAAGGAACGATCGTTTCAAGAAGCGAAGCCGGCCCGTAAGCTGTTTATCACACTAGCAGGCTCCGGGATGAATTTTCTGGTGGCGTTTGTCATTTTCTTAATCCTGCAATTGGGCAACGTCACGCAGAGTATCCCGGTTATTGACGTCATTGGTCAGGATACCGAGGCATACGCCGCTGGCCTACGTAGTGGTGATCAGATCGTCGGCATCGATGGAGTCGAAACAAACTCTTGGCAGGATATTGGTTTTGGTCTGCTTCGTAGAATCGGTGATACCGGGACCCTAGAATTGAATGTTATGCGAGACGATCAGCGCTACGATTACAGCATCCTGATCCAAGATTGGCAGTCAGATCAAGGGTCCATAAACGTCTTTGATGACCTTGGAATTGCCCATGCCGCATCCGCCGGAACATTCACCTCAACCAAATCCGTGTTCGGCCGAATGATAGACGCTGTTGTGGAGACATTCACCATGGGCCTTACCATGGCAATAGCCGGTTTTCAGATGATTTTCGGCGACATGCGTATTGTAAATTTTTTCGGTCCCCTTCAGTTATTACAGCTCGGCGAAGACGGCAACCAATTGGGAATTACCGAATATGCGAAGCTGTTTGCAGTGTTTTTCGTTGCCCTAGGCATCATCAATCTTTTACCTGGCCCCATTGTTGACGGCAATGGCGTGATACTTTCTCTCGGCGAACTAGTTACTGGTAGTCGACCAACTCCCCCCGTTCAACTGACTACTCTGATCGTAGGGTCGATCCTGGGCTGGGGGCCGCTTGTTCTCTGCATCACGTATGAAGTAATTCGCTTCTTCGGTTAACTAACTCGACAACCCAGCGGATTGGATTAGAGTAGCACCTGGCGCTCAGAGGTGTCTGGAGTCCCGTGAGGTATTTTTGCGTGGAGATGGATTGCTGTGACTGCAGGTACAAGCATCATCATTATGGCCGTGGTAAAAAGAATGCCGAAACCAAGCGATGCGGCAAACGGGACAAGAAACTTTGCGTGAATTGAGCGTTCAAGAATCAGGGGTGTAAAGCCGAGGAAAGTAGTCACTGAGGTCAGCAAAATCGGGCGAAAACGTCCCTTGGCGCCATCAATGATCGCGGTCCGCGCTGGAGCACCTTCCCTGAGTCGCTGGTTGATGAAGTCGATCATCACCAAGGAATCGTTTACCACGACCCCACTCAGGCCAACAAAGCCAAACGCGGATGTGCTACTGAAAGGGATATCCAGAATCAAGTGACCCAATATGGCTCCCACCAGCCCGAACGGGATGACAACCATGATAATAAACGGTTTGGTATAGGAGCGAAGGGGGATTGCCAACAGACCGTAAATTACAAGCAGCGCAAGAATCAAACTGCGATTCAATGCGTCAAATGACTCGTATTGTTGTTGCTGTTCGCCTCCTAATACATACGTCAGATTTGGGTTGGCGGCAATAAGTTCTGCCAGCATCGAATTTTCCAAGATAGCATTAGCTTCCCCACCTGAAATTATCGCTGGGGCAACGTCCGCTGTTACCGTGACTACGCGATGTCCATCTTTGCGTCGAATGGCAGGCGGTGAAATGTCTTGGCTCAGTTCGGCGATTGCACGCAAGGGCACCTCGGCCCCCTCTGGTGTTTGAATCAAATAGTTTTCAATTTCGTTGATGGCGTCACGTTCGTCGGTAGGCAAACGTACATATACCCGAACCTCCTCACGACCGCGTTGCATCCGCAGGGCCTCCGCGCCAAAGAAGGCGGCACGTGTCTGCCGAGCCACCTCGTCAAGAGTAAGACCGAGAGTCCGTGCTTCTGGCCGCAGTTCAATCTGTATTTCCCTAACGCCGGGGGTATGATCAGAGCGTACATCGAAAACACCTGACAAGCTGCTCAGGCTGTTTGCCAAGGAACCTGCGATTTGGTTGAGGCGCTCTGGGTCTGGGTGCGATAGTGCGGCCTCGACAGGATTACCCAGCTCAATCAGCCTGCCGCTGAAGGTGAGGCCGCGCACATAGGGCAGGATACCCACTTCTTCTCGCCATGCCTCCACGATCTCTCCTGCCGTAATGCGACGCTGCTGCGCACTCAGCAGCTTGAACTGGATAGTAGCGATATTGGCTGGTGGATTGAGAGTAGGCTCTGGAACGAGCCCTCCGCCCTCGACTCGTGCACGCATGCCTACAGTCAAAGTCACCCCGGACAACAAAGGAGGCACATCCTTGGGCCGGTCGAGCGTGAGTCGTTCTATCGCTCGAAGTCCCGCTGCCTCCAGTTCCCTTGCCACCTCGTAGGTTCGCAACGCAGTGGTCCCTTCGGGCATCTCAAGATTGGCTGTTACAAAGTCTCCTTCCACCGCTTCAGTGAAGCTGGTCTTAACGATTCCGGCCGGAAGCAGGGAGACACAAACGATAAATATGCCGATGGCTGCAGCAATCGTCACTATGGGCTGGCTCGTCGCGAACCGCAACATTCGATCCAATGGGCCTTCCAGAAATCCGTTCAGGCTGCGATTGAAATAGCTTTGGATGCTTGTGAAGAATCGATCTACAGGGTTTGTTGGCGCCCATTCTGGGCCGTGTAAGTGAGATAAGTGATTCGGCAGGATTAGCAACGATTCGATCAGGGAAATCATCAACATGGCGATCAGCACTATGGATACAGGACGCATGATGTCGCCGATGCCTCCAGGAAGAAACAGCAAAGGAGTAAATGCCACCACTGATGTGAGCACAGCAAAGATCAACGGCGTCTTAATCCGTCTTGCGCCGCGCACTGCTGCGACAATACCCGGCGTACCCTTCTTGCGTTCGTAGTGGACGTGCTCGGCTACCACGATAGCGTCATCGACAACGATACCAATAGCAAGAACAAACGTGAACAGGGATACGGAACTGAGCGAAAGGTCGAATACATGCATTACGGCCACGGCACCAATACCCGATAGGACAAGACCTACGGCGACCCACAAGGCGAGGCGAATCTCGAGAAACAGGGTCAAGGCGATCAAGACAAGCAACAGACCCAGAAAACCGTTTTTGAGGAGGAGACCGGCGCGTTCCGCATAGATCTGGGATTCGTCGTTCCAAATGGTGACATTTATGCCTCTCGGAAGAGATGGAGTCACCACGTGAGCGATGTGTTCTCGCACGGCTGTGGCGACATCCATCACCCTTTCGTCCTCCGACCGGTAGACCTCGACAAACGCGGCGGGCTGACCCTGATGCCGGACAATCAAGTCGGTGTCCCGAAACCCATCACGCACTGTGGCGATATCACGCAGGCGCACGATGGTGCCGTCACTACGGCTGAGTACGACAATCTCCTCAAAATCCTGTTGATCGTAGCTCTGGCCGAGGATACGCACACGCACTTCGGATTCCCGGGTATTAATACTGCCAGCCGACAGATCAAGGGAACCGTGGCGAATCGCATCTGCAACATCTTCCAGCGTGAGTCCTAGGGATCTAAGTCGCCGCAAAGGCACCTCAATGGAGATTTCATAGTGCCGCACACCACTGGTTTTCACATCAGACACATCATCAAGAGTGGCCAATTGATCCTCGATCAAGTTCGCGGCTTCCTTGAGCGAGTGCTCGGAGACATTGCCATAGACAATTAGACGGATTACGCTTTGACGATTGGTCATCTCCCTGATCCCGGGCCGCTCCGCGCCAGCCGGAAATGACTGAATCCGGTCAACGGCAGATCGGACATCATCCAGCGCTTGACTCATATCTGCCCCCGATTTCATTTGGATTCTTACGGAAGCCATTCCGGGAGCTGCTACTGATTTGACCGCTTTTACATCATTCAAGCCGCTGACCTGTTCTTCAACCTTGATAACGATAGCCTCTTCCACCTCCTGAGGGGTGGCACCTGGGTAGGCTATGGATACTTCAATATGGTTGAAGGGTATCGTGGGCCATGCTTCCTGTTCGAGACTGACCAGCGATAACAATCCGGCGGCGATGATGGCTAGCATGACTAGGTTGGCGGCAACGCCATTCCCTGCCATGTAGGCGATGGGCCCGGATTTTTCCCCCTGGAGAGTGTCGTTGGAACTCATAATGCCGTGCAGTGCCGATGCGGAAGTGTCTCTATTTTGGAGACCAAATTATTTCATGACCCCTTGAAGGACATCAAGGGAACCACTGCAGAACGCTGGGTTGAAGCTGTCAATACTGATAATCGTCATAGGGAATGGTGTTATTGCATGGTCGGGAAGGCGGCTGAAATTAATGATGTGCCCGAAGCCCTGTCGCAGGCTGGCACATGCACCGAGGCATGGGAATAATTGCCAGGTGGCCGAAATAAATGGGAGGTTGAAAATTGAGGATCAGAGAGACCAACGTGGAAAACTTGATCGATGGGAAGTCGTCCACAATCATTCCGAGAGCGACTTCAGAAATGCCGCTGCAAATTGCGGTGGGCTTTCTTCAATGCGTAGGACTCGTTGCAAGCGCCCATTTCCCTTGAGTGCCCAATTCGAGAATCAGAGCGGCTTTCCCGTTCGGGTTGTGTGTGGCGGTGAACGGTAGCGGTGAATCAAGATGGTGATGCCGGGCTTTAGGGTAATTTCTCCATCGCGGTCGTCAGGCAGCATGACATCGTCGTTTTTGATTCCAAAGCGCTTACGAATTGCAGCAGGCAGGGTAATCTGGCCCCTGTTCGAGACAACAAGCGCTTCCAACATTTCCGCATCCAGCAGCAAGGGCGATTTGGACTAAAATTATGGCATATTTTCAGAAAAGATGAAATTCAGTATTTCGGGATGGTCGAATCGAGTTTTCATTTCCATTTCAATTTGAAAAATAAAGGCTTTTGGCGCACAATAGCGCGCGAGGGCATGGCATGCTCTCCGTGAGGCTTTTAAGCAATCGCATGGACAACCTGAAACAAAACCCGAATCCTGAGGCGCAGGAGTTGAACGGCGCGGAAATCTTCATCCGCTGCTTGGTCGAGGAAGGGGCCACCACCGTGTTTGGCTACCCTGGCGGCGCCGTGCTGCACATCTACGATGAACTGCACAAGCAGCAGGAAGTGAATCACATCCTGGTGCGCCACGAGCAGGGCGCGGCACATGCGGCCGAGGGCTATGCCAAATCGACCGGAAAAGTCGGGGTGGTTTTGGTGACTTCCGGCCCGGGCGCGACCAACGCCGTGACCGGCATTGCTGATGCCTACATGGACTCCGTGCCGCTGGTGGTGTTCACCGGGCAGGTGCGCACTGCGCTGATCGGCAACGACGCTTTCCAGGAAGTCGACACGGTCGGCATCACGCGGCCCTGCGTGAAGCACAATATCCTGGTGAAGAAGGTGGAAGACCTACCGCTGGCGATCAAGCGGGCGTTTCACATCGCGGGGACCGGGCGGCCGGGGCCGGTGGTGGTGGACATCCCGAAGGACGTGACGGAACAGTCCATGGTGTTTTCCTACCCGAAGGACCCGGGCATGCGTTCCTACCAGCCGACCCTAGAGGGGCATACGGGACAGATCAAGCGGGCGGCCAAGCTGATCGCGAAGGCCGAGCGTCCAATCATCTACAGCGGCGGCGGGGTGATTTCCAGTGGCGCCCATGAGGAACTCATCGAATTCACGCGGCTGACCGGATTTCCCATCACCAACACGCTGATGGGCCTCGGCGCATTCCCCGGCACCGACCCGCAGTTCATCCAGATGCTCGGCATGCACGGATCCTATGAAGCAAACATGGCGATGCACCACAGCGACGTCCTGATTGCCGTCGGGGCCCGCTTCGATGACCGGATCACGGGGCAATTGGACGGCTTCTGCCCTTACGCCAAGGTAATCCACGTGGATGTCGACCCGTCGTCCATCTCGAAGAACTTCCGGGCGCATGTCCCGATCGTGGGCGACGCCGGCAAGGTGCTGTGCGCGCTGATTGAGGAGTTGCGCGACGGCAAGCATTCATTGCCCGACATCTCCCCGTGGTGGGACCAAATCCACGAATGGGCGAAGAAGGATTCCTTTGCGTACCAACAGGACATGGACGGAGAGATCAAGCCGCAGTATGTCCTGGATCATCTGTACCAGCAGACGGGCGGCGACGCGTTCGTGACGTCTGACGTGGGGCAACACCAGATGTGGGTGGCGCAGCTGTACAAATTCACTCAACCGCGACGCTGGATCAATTCCGGCGGGCTTGGCACGATGGGTTTCGGGCTGCCGGCAGCGATGGGCGTGCAACTGGCCCATCCGGATGAATTGGTGTGCTGCGTGACCGGCGAGGCGAGCATCCAGATGTGCATTCAGGAACTGTCGACTTGCCGGCAATATGGCTTGCCGATCAAGATTATCAACCTGAACAACCGGTATATGGGGATGGTCCGCCAGTGGCAGGATTTCTTCTATGATTCCCGCTACGCCATGTCGTACATGGATGCGTTGCCGGACTTCGTAAAACTGGCGGAGAGCTATGGGCATGTCGGCATGAAGATCGAGAAGCCGAAAGACGTGGAGCCGGCTCTGCGCGAGATCCTTAGCCTCAAGGACCGGCTGGTCTTTGCCGATTTCATAACCGACCCGCGCGAGAACGTGTTCCCGATGATCGCCCCGGGCGCGGCGCATAACGAAATGATCCTGTCCTGAAATGCGGCGAATTCTGGCCGTCCTCCTGGAGAACGAATCGGGCTCGCTGTCGCGGGTCGCGAACCTGTTCTCTGCGCGCGGCATCAATATCGAGTCACTGACGGTGACGCCGACGCCGGACGAGACCCTGTCCCGCATGACACTGGTGACTTTCGGCGATGATCGGATACTGGAACAGATCACCAAGCAGTTGCACAAGCTGGTGGACGTGGTCACGGTGGTGGATCTGACCGGGCAGAATCACGTCGAGCGCGAGATGGCGCTGATCAAGCTGCGGCTGCGCGACGAAGGCAGCGTGGACGACCTGCAGCGCGTCAACAAGGTCTACCGGGGACGCATTGCCGATGTCAGCGCTTTGTGTTACACCAGCGAGGTGGTTGGCACGAGCGAGGAAATCGATGCCTATATCGCGGCGATGGGAGAACACGAGGTAGTGGAGGTGGTTCGTTCCGGACCGCTGGGCATTGCACGGGGCGAGCAGGCACTCTCCATACGGCAGAATCAATGACAACCGCCGGAACCTCACACCGGCAAGGAAACTGACTATGAAGGTTTTTTACGATCAGGATGCGGATCTGTCGATTGTGCAGGGATGCACGGTGGCGATCATCGGCTATGGCTCCCAGGGGCATGCCCATGCCAATAACCTGAAAGACTCCGGGGTTTCGGTCGTCGTCGGGTTGCGGGCAGGTTCCGCCTCCGAGGCCAAGGCGCGCGAGGCCGGACTCGCAGTCGCCGGAATCGAAGAGGCGACGGCGGCGGCCGACATCGTGATGGTGCTGGCACCGGACGAGCACCAGAGCGCGCTTTACGCAGATCAGATCGAGCCCAACCTCCGGGAAGGCGCCACGCTGGCGTTTGCGCACGGGTTCAACATTCATTTCGAGCAGATCCGCCCGCGCGAGGATCTGGACGTGATCATGATCGCCCCGAAAGGCCCCGGGCATCTGGTGCGTTCGACCTATACACAAGGAGGCGGAGTCCCGACCTTGATCGCGGTATTCCAGGATGCCAGTGGCAAAGCCCGGGACAAGGCCCTGTCCTACGCCAGCGCCAACGGTGGTGGCCGGGCCGGAATCATTGAGACCACATTCCGTGACGAGACCGAGACCGACTTGTTCGGCGAGCAGGCCGTGCTGTGCGGCGGCGTGACGGCCCTGATCGAGGCAGGATTCGAAACCCTGATCGAAGCGGGCTACGAACCGGAAATGGCGTATTTCGAATGCCTGCACGAACTCAAGCTGATCGTCGATCTGATCTACGAGGGCGGCATCTCCAACATGAACTATTCGGTCTCCAATACGGCCGAATACGGCGGCCTGACCCGCGGACCGAGAGTGGTCGGAGATCAGGCACGCGAAGCGATGAAGAAGATCCTGGCAGATGTCCAAAGCGGAGAATTCGCCCGGGAGTGGGTAAAGGAGAATGCCGCCGGGGCCGGGCACCTCAAGCAACTGCGTGATACCAGCCAAAACCAGCCGATAGAGGAAGTCGGGGCGCAATTGCGAGACATGATGCCTTGGATTCGCGAGCAGCGTCTGGTGGATCGGAGCCGTAACTAGGGGGCACTTGCTAGACTGGTGTCATGTTAGAATTGAAGAGCGCAGCAAATTTGCGCGACGACAATACTCTGGCAACTCTGGAGGAACAAAGATGATCGGCAACCTCGTATCGATGGTTGTGTTTTGGGCGATATACGCATTGCTCGCGTGGTGCATCGTCAACTTCGTCTAAGCCAAAGCCAAACGCTTATGTCGCGGCGATTTCCCGCCGCGACGCCATCTCCTCAAACCCCCATCCCGTGAAGGGTCCCCGTCGCTATCGCCGCAGCATCTATTTGCTGCCGAGCCTGTTTACCACGGCGGCGATGTTCGCTGGTTTCTCCGCGGTGATCTTCGCCATCGAACAGCGTTTCGAGCCGGCCGCGTTGGCGATCTTCGTCGCCATGGTTCTTGATGCGCTGGATGGGCGGGTCGCCCGCCTTACCCACACTGCCAGCGAATTCGGCCTGCATTACGACAGCCTGAGCGACATGCTCGCGTTCGGGGTGGCGCCGGCACTGGTGATGTACGAGTGGTCCCTGCAGTTCATGCAACCGGTCGGCGGCGAATGGGCCAAGCTCGGCTGGCTGGGTGCATTTTTCTACATGGCGGCCGTCGGCCTGCGCCTGGCACGCTTCAACACGCATGCCCACTCTCAGGACCGGGCCTTTTTCCGAGGATTGCCGAGCCCGGCTGCGGCAGGGATCCTGATGGCGGGGATGTGGGTTGCCGACAGCTACGGTTATACCGGCGTTGAACTCAAGGAAGCGGCATTGGCGGCGACCCTGCTGATTGCCGTCTTGCTGGTTAGCCGGTTCAGCTACTACAGCTTCAAGGAAACCCAGCCTAAATTCCGCGTCGGCCTGGTCACTTGGCTGATTATTCTGGGGGGGCTGCTGCTGTTTTCGATCAATCCGCCTAACGTATTGCTTCTGCTGTTCGGTGGCTATGCGCTGTCAGGGCCAGTGCTGTATCTGATCCGGTTGAGGCGCCGGGGTGGGCGCCGGGGCGATATCGAATCCTGACCGGAACGGACTTCCGGACGATCAGACAAGTGCCCGGGGCGCGACCAGGATGCCGTCCGGGTCGGCGCAGACCCAGTGGCCGGGCGTAAAGTCGATTCCGGCAAAGCGGACTGGAACATCACGGTCCCCGATTCCCCGCTTCACGCTTTTCAAGGGATTCGTATCCAAGGCCTTGACGCCGATCTGAATGGTGGCGATGACTGCGGAGTCGCGGATGCAGCCGTTGACGATGACACCAGCCCAGTGGTGTTCGTGTCCCATGGCGGCGAGGATGTCGCCAAGCAACGCGCACTGCATGGAAGCGGATCCGTCCACAACCAGGACACGGCCATTTCCTTCCTCTTCCAGCGCTTCCCGGACCTTGGAGTTGTCATCCTGGCAACTCACCGTGGAAATCGGACCCGCGAATGCAGGGATTCCTCCGTAATCGCGAAACCCCGGTTCAGCAATCTGGACTTCGTCTGGGTGTTGGTCGGAAATGTCGGCAGTGGCGAGCGTCATGAATTAATCCGGCAGATTTGAGACGGCGCCATTATAGGGGTGGCACGTCAGCTCAGTCCGATCGCAGACAGTTCTTTCTGTAGCTCCGGCGGGTCCAGGGTTTCCAGCGGCAGAGCCAGCAGAGCCCGGACACGGGCCTCCAGATGGCCTCGGACCTCTCGAAAACAGGCAAGGGTTTCCTCTTCGTTTCCAGTGAAGGTGAAAGGATCCCGGGTCCCCCAATGCGCCCGGATGACGGAACCGGGAAACCAGGGGCAGGCTTCGCCTGCTGCGGAGTCGCAGAGGGTCAAGATCGTATTAAAAGGTTGGCCGGCGAACTCGTCCCAGGATTTGCTGTGGGCATCACTTGCATCAATGCCGAGTTCAGCCAGTACTTTCAGGGCTAGGGGATGGACGACTCCGGCGGGATGACTGCCGGCACTGCATGCGCGGACGCGATCGCGGCCATGGTGGGAGAGAAGGGCCTCCGCCATGATGCTGCGGCACATGTTTCCCGTACAAATGAACAGGACTGAAAAGGGGGCGGTTTCTGAAGGAGGGTTTTCAGACATACCGGAAGGTTAAAATGGAAGTTCTAGCCCAGGGTCCACGGCGAGCATTTGCCTGCGGAACTCGGCCTGGATTCGTTCGATGACATCCCAGGTCGTTCCTTCAAATCGGGTCACCACGTACGGAGTGGTATTGGATGCTCGTGCCAGCCCGAAACCGTCTTCGAAGTCGGCGCGGACGCCGTCGATCTTGGTCAGGCGTGCTCCGGGGAATTCGGCGCAGGCCGAGAATTTCTCGATGAACCGGTGCTGATCCCCGTCGACTTCGAACGGGATGTTGATTTCCGGCGTCACACAGGCCTGCGGCAGGGCGGCAAAAACCGCACTGGCCGGCTCTTCCTTCTCGGCCAGGATCTGCAGGAGCCGTGCGCCAGCGTAGATTCCGTCGTCGAATCCGTACCAGCGTTCCTGGAAGAACAGGTGTCCGCTCATCTCGCCCGCCAGGGCGGCCTGGGTCTCCTTCATCTTCGCTTTGATGAACGAGTGCCCGGTCCGCGCCATTACCGGTGCGCCACCTGATTCCTCAATGACGCGAGGCAGCAGGCTGGAGCACTTGACGTCGAACACCACGGTGGCGCCCGGTTCGCGATCGAGCACGTCGACGGCGTGGACCATCAGCTGGCGATCCGCCCACAGAATCTCTCCTTGGTCATCGACCACGCCGCACCGGTCGCCGTCGCCATCCAGCGCCAGTCCTAAATCCAGCTTGTCTTCCAGCACTCGGGTCCTCAGGTCTTGCAGATTCTTCGCATCGCTGGGGTTTGGATGGTGGTTCGGGAAATCGCCGTCCACGTCGCAGTACAGCTCCGTCACTTCCGCGCCGCAGGCGCGCAGCACTTCGGCGGCGATGGGACCGGCGACGCCGTTGCCGGCATCCAGCGCGATGCGCATGGGGCGGGCCACCTGGATATCGCTGGCAATCCGCTCGACATAGGCCCTCGACACGTTTTTCTCAAGCCGCTGGCCTCCGCCGGGGCAGGGCAGATCCTGCAACATGCGGGCGCACAGGGCTTGGATGTCGTCCCCCGCCAGGGTGTGGTCTTGGAAGACCATCTTGAATCCGTTGTATTCGGGAGGGTTGTGGCTCCCGGTCACCATGATGCCGGAACCATGGCCGAGTTCGTGGGTCGCGAAATACAGGACCGGAGTCGGGACCAGTCCGACGTCATGTGCAGTCACGCCGGCATCAGCAAGCCCCTCGATCAGGGCGGCGGCCAGGGCATCGCTCGAATGTCGCCCGTCACGCCCGACGGCGACTTCTTGGGCGCCAGGGTATTCGGCGACTACGGTCTGGCCGAGTCTCCGGGCGAACGCCTCATCCAGTTCACTGCCGGCAATGCCTCGGATGTCGTAGGCTCGAAAAATGTGTTCCGGAATGGCGTTCATTGTTTCCCGCTATGTCCAAATCCGCCCGCACCGCGTGCGCTTTGCGGGAATTCATCGACAATTTTAAAGTCGACTTGTTGCACCGGCACGACAATCAGTTGCGCGATGCGTTCGCCGACCTCGACCGTGAAAACCTCGTGGCCGCGGTTCCAGCATGAAATCATGATCCCGCCCTGGTAGTCGGAATCGATCAGCCCGACCAGGTTGCCGAGCACGATGCCGTGCTTGTGGCCAAGCCCGGAACGCGGCAGGATCAGCGCGGCATACCCGGGGTCTTCGATGTGGATGGCGAATCCGGCTGGGATCAGTTCGGACTGACCGGGTTCGAGCGCCAGAGGTTCTTTGAGGCATGCACGAAGGTCCAGCCCGGCCGAGCCTTCGGTCGCACGGGTCGGAAGCTCGATGGAATCACCGAGCCGTTTATCCAGAATGCGTAGTTCGACGGGCAGCATGGAGGAAGTCGACCACCGAAGAGGCGGGGGACAGCCGGGCCGTGATGTGATCGACCAGCTGTCGCGCCAGGGTGTTCTTGGAGTCGGGACCAAGCCGCGTGACGGAATCGGCGTCCACCACCTCAAGCGTGGTTTCCGCATCTCCAAACCCGTGATTCGGGCCGATTCGGTTGGCGACCATGAGATCCACATTCTTGGCACGCAGTTTGGCGCGCGCATTCTCTTCCAAATCTTCGGTCTCCGCCGCAAACCCTACAAGATACGGCCGCGATGCCTGCTGCCCGAGAGTGGCCAGGATGTCGGGAGTGGGCTCCAGTTCCAGGGTCCGCACCTCCTGGGCCTTCTTGGTCTTGCGGTCGGTGGGCGCACAGGGGCGCCAGTCTGCCACGGCCGCGTTCGCGACCAGCAACTGGCAGTCTTCCGAGCGCTTCAAGGTTTCTTCGAGCATTTCGGCAGCGGTCGTGACGGCCACGCAGTCGGCGTCCGAGGACGGCGGGATGTCGATCGGTCCGTGGATCAGGGTGACGCGGGCGCCACGCTCCAGTAGTGCGTCGGCGAGCGCGCAGCCCATCCGGCCGGTGCTGAAATTGCTGATGAAGCGAGCCGGGTCAATGGGCTCCCGGGTCGGTCCTGCAGTGACGATGGCATGGATGCCCTGCAGGGCGCGGTCCGTGCCGAGATCCTCGATGACTGCACGCAGATATTCCGGGTCGGGCAGGCGGCCCGGGCCGGTTTCTCCGCATGCCTGCTCGCCAACAGCCGGGCTGACCACCTGAACGCCACGCTCAACCAGGGCATGGACATGCGCCTGGGTCGCAGGGTTCTCCCACATCGCCGTGTTCATGGCCGGGGCAATTACGACCGGAGCGCGCGTAGCCAGGCACAGGGTCGTAAGCAGATCATCGGCCAGGCCCATTGCAAGCCGGGCCAGACAGTTGGCGGAGGCTGGCGCAATGACCACGGCATCCGCCCATCGGGCCAGTTCTATGTGGCTCATCGCCATTTCCACCTCGCGGTCGAACAAGGCCGTGCGCACGGGCTTGCGGCTCAATGCCTCGAACGTCATGGCGCCGACGAATTGTTCCGCGGCTGGGCTCATCACGACCTGCACCTCGGCTCCGTCCTGAACCAGCAGGCGCACCAGTTCGCAAGCCTTGTAGGCGGCGATGCTGCCGGTGACGCCGAGCAGGATTTTTCTGTATCTTAGGGTCATTGCGCCAGTTTAACAGAGGGGCAGGCGGCCAGCGCCCCGCAGAAACGTTCGATTTGCCCGCGCGTGTGACGCGCTGACAGGGTGATGCGTAACCGGGACGTGTCTTCGGGGACGGTGGGAGGGCGGATGGCGCTCACGGCGAAACCCTGCTCCGACAGGGACCGGCTTGCTGCGAGCGCGGATTCGGGATCGCCCAGAATCAAGGGTTGGATGGCCGTGCGCGAAGGCTGCAGCGGCAGTCCTTGCTGATCCGCGCATTGGCGGAAATAATCGATGTTGTCGCGCAAGCGTGCCTGGTGTTCCGGCTCATCGATCAGCAGTTGCAGGGCCCGGTCGGCGGCAGCCGCAAGCGGCGGGGCCAGCGCGGTGCTGTAGCCGTAACTGCGGGCGTATTGCAGAAGATGTTCGATCAGGTCGGCAGGTCCGGCGGCGAATCCGCCTTGGGCGCCAAGCGCCTTGCCCAGAGTTCCCACCAGCAGTGGTACGTCCGCCTGCAAAAGCCCGGCTTCCTCAAGCAGGCCGCCGCCCTGGTTTCCGAGGACCCCGATGCCGTGGGCGTCGTCGCACATCAATAGGGCATCGCGCGTATGGGCGGCCGCCGCCAGTTCGGCGATTGGCGCAGTGTCTCCATCCATGCTGAAGACGCCATCGGTGAGAACCAGCCGGGCGTGGTGTTCCTGCAACAGCCTGGCCGCATCGGCCGCGTCGGCATGGCGGTAGCGTAGGCATTTGGCGCGAGACAGGCGAGCGGCATCGAGCAGCGAGGCGTGGTTCAGACGATCCTCGATCAGGGTGTCGCCGCGCTCGGCCAGTGCCTGCACGGTCCCGAGATTGGTGAGGTAGCCGGCACTGAAAACCAATGCACGGTCGCGCCCGGTGAAGGTGGCCAGGCGTTCCTCCAGGTGCCGATGGGCTTCGGTGTAGCCGGTGATCAGCGGTGAGGCGCCCGCGCCGGTACCGTAGAGACTGGCCGCGACAGTCAGCGCTTCACGAACCCGGGGCTCGTGGCTCAGGCCCAGATAGTCGTTGTCGCACCAGATCGACTGCGGGCGGCCATCCAGGGAACCTTCTCCGCGTAGGATCCGTTGCCGCCGAAGAGTCGCCGGGCGCGGGCGGCGCCAATCCTTCATGGGAGGGCTCAGGAAGCCGGGGAGGAGTTGGGTTGTGCGGTCAGGCCCAGGCGGGAAAACAGCGCCTGATCGCGGGCGGTGTCGGGGTTGGGCGTGGTCAGCAGGGTTTCGCCGTAGAAGATGGAGTTGGCGCCAGCCACGAAGCACAGTGCCTGCAGCTCATCGGTCATGTCTTCGCGGCCTGCGGAGAGGCGGACCATGGAATAGGGCATGGTGATTCGTGCCGCCGCGATGGTGCGTACGAACTCGAGCGGGTCCAGCGCCTCTGTCTCGCCCAGCGGGGTGCCGGGAACCCGGATCAGGAGGTTGATCGGAACCGATTCCGGATGCGGGTCCTGGGTCGCGAGCTGAACCAGCAGGCCAGCGCGGTCCTGCCGCGATTCGCCCATCCCGAGGATGCCGCCACAGCACACCCGGATGCCGGCGTCTCGGACATGCTGCAAGGTTTCCAGTCGATCCCGGTAGGTCCGGGTGGTGATGATCTCGCCGTAGAACTCCGGCGACGTGTCCAGGTTGTGGTTGTAGTAGTCCAGGCCGCAGTCTGCGAGTCGTTCTGCCTGTTCGGAACTCAGCATTCCCAACGTCACGCAGGTCTCGAGTCCCTGTTCGCGAACCACCTCGATCATCTGCACCACGCCGTCCAGGTCGCGGTCGGTCGGTGCGCGCCAGGCCGCCCCCATGCAGAACCGAGTCGCGCCGCTTTCTACTGCGTGGCGGGCGGCTTCCCGAACCGCATCCAGGTCCAGCAGCTTCTCGCGGTCCAATCCGGTCTGGTAATGCGCGCTCTGCGGGCAATAGGCGCAGTCTTCCGGGCACCCCCCGGTCTTGATCGACAGCAGGGTGCTGACCTGCACCTGATTGGGGTCGTGGCAGGCGCGATGGATGGTTTGCGCCTGATGGATCAGATCGCTGAACGGGCGGTTCAGAAGATCATGGACTTCGGCGAGAGTCCAGTCGTGGCGGGCGGTGTGGGACATGCGGTCGATTGGTGCCTGCGGTTCACCATTATAAGAGGCGGTATTCGGGCGACTGCTCCACCGGAATTTCAGAGGTCGGTCGTGGCCAGGACGATGCCTGCCCAGACCGCTGCCCCGACCCAGACATTGTTGTTGAAGGCCCAGAAACAGGCTTCCGGGTTCCGGCCGCGAATCCGCCACATCTGGTTCGCGATCAGCGCGAGGGCTGCCGCCAGTCCTCCGTAGTAGACGAAGGGCAGGGAGAGCCGAATTCCGACCAGCAGCAGCGCCAGCAGGGACAGCCCCTGCAGCAGCCCCACCATGAAGATGTCGGCGGAGCCGAACAGGATGGCGGTGGATCGATTGCCGGCCGCTAGGTCTTCCTCCCGGTCCGCCATCGCGTACAGCGTGTCGTAGGCGACGACCCACAGCACGGTGGCGATAAACGCGAGCCAGCCCCAAGCCTCGGGCCAGCCTCCGGTGTACGCGCTGATGGCCATCGGCACGGCCCAGGCGAAGCTCAGGCCGAGATGCAGCTGCGGCAGGTGATGCCAGCGCTTGGCGAACGGGTAGGTGGCGGCCAGCAGCGCGGCCGGCACGGCCAGCGCCAGGGTCAGCGGGGGCAGCATCAGGGCCAGCCCCAGCGCGCCGACGAGCAGGGCGGCGGTGACCCACAGCGCCTCGCGCGGTGGAATCTCCCTTTGCGCCAGTGGGCGGTTGCGGGTCCGATCGACCTGCCGGTCCAGATCCCGGTCCGCATAGTCGTTAATGGCGCACCCGGCCGAACGCATCAGGATCACCCCCGCAATGAAGATCAGCAGCAGGCGGGTCGCGGGGAGGCCGCCGGAGACCAGCCACAGGCTCCACAAGGTCGGCCACAGCAGCAGCCAGATGCCGACCGGGCGGTCCAGGCGGACCAGCCGGGCGTAGATTTCGAGCCGGGTTTGGAGAGCGGAAAAGGACCGGGGAGGAGACATTAATTTTGAATTTTTAAGGTCGATAGATTATGATAGTGTATGGACATTTCAGATATCTCCGAAGCCTGATGGCCGCCTCGATCGAAGAAGCGCTGACATTTGATGATGTGCTTCTGGTGCCCGGCCACTCAGAAGTTTTGCCGCGGGACGTCGAGCTGACGGCGCGGCTGACCCCGAACATCGAACTCCGTATTCCTTTCATTTCGGCCGCCATGGACACGGTGACCGAGGCGGACCTCGCCATCGCGATGGCCCAGGAAGGCGGGTTGGGCGTGGTGCACAAGAATCAGGGCTTGACCGAGCAGGCCGAACAGGTGCGGCGAGTCAAGAAATTCGAAAGTGGCGTGATTCGCGAGCCGTTGACGATTCACTCGGGTGCCAGCGTAGGCGAGGTGATGGAGTTGACCCGCGCACACAACATCTCCGGCGTGCCGGTAGTGGACGGCGAGGACTTGGTCGGAATCGTCACGCATCGCGACCTGCGTTTCGAGACGCACCTCGATGAACCGGTGAGCACCATCATGACGCCGAAGGAACGGCTGGTCACGGCACCGGAGGGGACCAGCCTCGAGGTCGTCCAGGAGCTGTTGCGCGAGAACCGCATTGAAAAGCTCCTGATCGTTGACCCGGACTTCCACCTGCGCGGGATGGTGACCGTCAAGGACATTCAGAAGTCGACCGACTATCCAAATTCCTGCAAGGACGAGCACGGCCGGCTGCGGGTCGGCGGTGCGGTGGGCGCGGAGACGGGAGGCATGCAACGCGTGGAGGCGCTGGTCGAGGCCGGTGCGGACGTGGTGACGCTGGACAGCGCGCACGGACACGCGGAAGGGGTGCTGCAGCGGGTGCGGGAGATCCGTGGCGTCCACCCGAACCTGGAACTGATCGCGGGCAACGTCGCGACCAAGGAGGGCGCTTTGGCGCTGGCGGATGCCGGAGCGAGCGCAGTCAAAGTCGGGGTGGGACCCGGCTCGATCTGCACCACGCGGGTGGTGGCCGGGGTCGGGGTGCCCCAGATCACCGCCATCGGCGAGGCCTGTGCGGTTCTGCGGGACCGTGGGATTCCCGTGATCGCGGACGGCGGCATCCGCTATTCGGGCGATGCGGTCAAGGCGCTGGCGGCCGGAGCCTCGACCGTGATGGTCGGCAGCCTGCTCGCCGGCACGAGCGAGGCGCCCGGCGAGGTAGAGCTCTATCAGGGCCGGTCGTACAAGCTCTACCGCGGCATGGGTTCGCTCGGCGCCATGCAGCACGGTTCCCGGGAGCGATACTTCCAGGGCGAGGAGCGGGAAGCCTCGAAACTGGTGCCGGAAGGAATCGAGGGACGGGTTCCCTACAAGGGGCCGCTGTCCGGCGTGCTCCACCAACTGATTGGCGGCGTGCGCTCCGGAATGGGCTACGTGGGCGCCCGCACCCTGGACGAATTGCACAGTCGCGCCCGGCTGATCCGGGTGACTCTCGCGGGCCTGCGGGAAAGCCACGCGCACGACGTGCTGATCACCAAAGAGGCACCCAACTATCGGACCGAGATCTAATCGGTGACCGCGGACATCCATTCCGAGCGAATCCTGGTACTGGACTTCGGCTCGCAATATGCTCAGTTGATCGCGCGCCGGGTGCGCGAGGCGGGTTGCTACTGCGAGATCTATGCCTGCGACGCGCCCGGAGGACAGATCCTGGACTTCGAGCCTCGCGGCGTGATCCTGTCGGGCGGGCCTGAGACCACCACCGACGATGCCCATCCACCCGTGCCGGACGCGGTGCTCGACCTAGGCGTCCCGGTGCTCGGGATCTGCTACGGCATGCAGGCACTGGCCCGTCGGCATGGCGCCGAGGTGCATGCCGGGCGGCGGAGGGAGTTCGGCCTGGCGACCCTGCACCCCGACGGGGCACACCCCTTAATAGAGGCACTGGGCGAGGGCCCGGAAACCGAGGTGTGGATGTCGCATGGTGATCATGTGGACACGGTGCCGGAAGGGTTCCGGGTCGTGGCCTCCACCGAGAGTGTACCGATTGCGGCACTCGCGCACGAGTCACGCCCCTGGTTCGGCCTGCAGTTTCATCCGGAAGTCACGCATACCCCGGGCGGGCAGCGGCTGATCGAACACTTCGTGCGGCAGTATTGCGACTGCCACGGCCTGTGGGAGCCCGGTGCGATCATCGAGGACTGCATTGAGGCGGTGCGTGCGCAGGTGGGGAAGGACGGCGTGGTGCTGGCGCTGTCCGGCGGCGTCGACTCGTCGGTGGTGGCGGCCTTGCTGGCGCGGGCCATCGGGGAACAGCTAACCTGCGTTTTCGTGGACAACGGCCTGCTTCGGGCGGGTGAGGCGGAGCAGGTGCGTGAGACCTTCGCCGAGCACCTGGGTGTGCGGATGATCCAGGTGGACGCCCGGGAGCGGTTTCTGTCCGCCTTGGCCGGGGTGACGGATCCGGAGGACAAGCGGAAGATCATCGGGCGCGAATTCATCCATGTATTCCAGGAGCAGGCCGAGCAGTTGCCGAACGTGCGTTGGCTGGCCCAGGGCACCATCTATCCGGACGTCATCGAGTCCGCAGCCGCTGCGACCGGCAAGGCGCACCTGATCAAGTCGCACCACAACGTGGGTGGCCTGCCGGAAACGCTGCACCTGCAACTGGTCGAGCCGCTGCGCGAACTGTTCAAGGACGAGGTGCGCCGGATCGGGCAGGCGCTGGGCCTGCCGCAGGAGTTGATCGGCCGCCATCCGTTCCCAGGGCCGGGCCTGGGTGTCCGTGTCCTGGGCGAGGTGCGTGGCGAATACGTGGAGTTGGCTCGCGCGGCGGATCGGATCTTCATCGAGGAGCTGCGCACCTGGGATCTGTACGACAAGGTGGCGCAGGCGTTCGTGGTGTTTCTGCCGGTGCGGGCGGTCGGCGTGATGGGCGATGGTCGGCGCTACGACTATGTGGTGACCCTGCGCGCGGTGGAGACACAGGATTTCATGACCGCCCGATGGGCGCGCCTGCCGGATGAGTTCCTGGATCGGTGCGCACGGCGCATCATCAACGAGATCGACGGCATCGCCCGGGTATGCTACGACATTTCCGGCAAGCCGCCTGCGACCGTGGAGTGGGAGTGACGCAAGCGGGCACGTTCGACGAAGAGATGATGGGCCGGGCCCTGGAGTTGGCGGGGCAGGCAGCTGATGCCGGAGAAGTGCCGGTCGGTGCAGTGGTGGTGCTGGAAGGCTCCGTGATTGGTGTTGGACACAACCGCAGCATCGGGCAGAACGACCCCAGCGCGCATGCCGAGATCGTCGCATTGCGGGAGGCCGGGCTGAAGCTCGGCAACTATCGTCTGCCGGGCGCCATCCTTTACGTGACGCTCGAGCCTTGCCTGATGTGCGTCGGCGCGGCGATCGCGGCACGCATGGAACGCCTGGTCTTCGGTGCCGCAGACCCCAAGGCGGGTTGCCTCGGGGGGGCATATGATGCCGGTGGTCTGGATTTCCTAAATCATCATTTCGCGGTCACCTCGGGCGTACGCGCGGCGCAGTGCGGTGAATTGCTTCGAGAATTCTTCCGGGAGCGCCGGTGACACGGGTGGTTTGCCTGAATCTCCCTAGGCGGGCCATACTCAACTTTAGGTATAATGCGCATCCACATCTTGCGGAAATTCGCGGGAAGCAGATGAGCACAATACCTGTCTCTAACTTTCTACATGGCTGGAGTTGATGGATACATTCCTCGCACTGCTGCTGGAGCAAGCAAGAAAGAATTCAGACCTTCCGGCCCTGCGCACAAAGCGCATGGGCATCTGGGACACCCTTACTTGGGCACAGACCCGCGATAAGGTTTCCGTTCTGGCTCAGTTACTCAGCCAGCAGGGCGTCGGGGTGGGGACCTCGTTCGGGGTCTTCGGCCCCAACCACACCGACATGTATCTGGCCTACCTCGCGGTGCACAGCCTTGGGGGAGTCGTGATTCCTATCGACTCGAATACGTTCGGCGAGGAGCTCCGGCGGCAAGTCCAAAGCACCGATGTCGAGCACATTCTCGCGTTCGAACAGCAGCATGTGGATGCCTTGCTGGAATGCGAGCAAACCTGCGTGAAGAGAATTTTCTACATCAATCGGCGGGGCATGGAGAACTACGCCCAGCCGGAACTGATGTCGCTGCCAGAGAATTTGGAAGGGATCGAAGCATCGACCGCATTCTTGGAGCAGATGGATGGGCAGCGGGACTCGGGAGAGATTGCGACCATCCTGCTCACATCTGGCACTGGCCGATCGGAGCGTCCGGTCGAATTGTCGCACGGCGCCCTGATAGCTACGGCCCGAAGCATCGCGCAACGTGAGACCATCACCAAGAAGGACGGCCTGCTGGCGTACCTGCCGCTGTCGGCCTCCAGCGATTTCCTGTTTTCCTATTCGCTGACCATGGTCACCGGATGCGCCATGAACTGCCCGGAGAGTGACGACACGGTACTGGAGAACATGCAGGAAATTGGCCCGACCATCCTGTTTGGGCCGCCCTACGTCTACAAGTATATCTACACTCACGCCTCCAACCGGATCGAAAGCGCCAGGACGCTGGACACCAAGATCTACAAAGCGGCCCTGCGCGCCGTGATGACGGTCGCTTCGCACCGGGCTGAAGGCAGGAGAGGCTCTTTCGTCGACTGGTTGCTATTCATGTTCGCTCGCATCACCACATTCAGCCCGTTCTGCAATATCTACGGCCTGAGCCGCCTGCGCTTGGCGCTGACCGGCGGCGACGCGATCGCGCCGGACGTGTTCAACTTCTTCCGGGCGATTGGCATTGACTTGCGCGAGACGTACGGACAGGTCGAAGGCTGCGCTTGCGTGACCATGCAGTCGTCCGAAGACTGGAATTCAGATTCGGTTGGCGTGCCGCTCGATGGCACGGAGGTGCGTATCGAGAATGGCGAAATCTGGTTCCGCGGGCCGGGGCAGATGAAAGGGATACACAAGAATCTGGAGGCGACGGCCGAGAGCACCAAGGATGGCTGGGTGCGGACCCATGACGCGGGCCATCTGGACGATCAAGGACGACTTCATGTGCACGGGCAAATCTCCCGTATGGGCAAGCTGAATGGTGGCGGTGCGTTTGCGCCGGACATGCTGGAAACCCACCTGCGCTCTTCCGAATACATCAAGCAGGCGATTGTCATCGGAGCCGGCCGGGAATATCCGGTCGCCATCGTGACGGTCGATGGTACGATCACCCGCACCTGGGCGGATCGGCGCAGCTTGCGCTACACGGGTTATGCTGACTTGTCGGCCCACGCCTCGGTGCAGGAAATGGTGCGCGAATATCTCCAGAAAATTAATGAGTTCCTTGCGGAAAACCCGGAAACCGCCAGCATGCAATTGCGGCGCTTTGCCATCCTGAATCGTGAATTCATGGCCTCGGCCGGAGAGGTGACGCCGACCCGGAAATTGCGTTGCCATGAAGTGGCGGAGAAGCACCGGGGGTTGATCGACGCACTTTACAGCGACGCGTTGGAGTACACTTATACGGACCCGGTGGACGAGGAGTCCTACACCTTGCCTTTGGGGAACGTTTGAAATGGCCGCTGGAAACCCGATTCTGCAAATTGACAACATCACCCTGGCGTTCGGTGGCGTGACCGCGCTGAACGGCATCAGTTTCGATGTGGCGGAAGGCGAGATCTGTGCAGTCATCGGACCCAACGGCGCGGGCAAGAGTTCCATGCTGAACGTCATCAGCGGGGTCTATGTCCCGCAGACAGGTCGGGTCGTCTTCAGAGAACAGGACTGTACCCGGAAACGCCCGCGGCAGATCGCCCAGTTGGGCATGGCCCGAACCTTCCAGAACATCGCGCTGTTCCAGGGCATGACCGTGCTGGAGAACATCTTGACCGGGCGTTGCATGAAGATTCGTTCCACCTGGATCGAGCAAGGGCTGAACATCGGCCGTGCCCGGCGCGAAGAGGTGGAAAACCGTAGGGCGGTCGAGGAAGTCATCGAATTCCTGCACCTGCAGGGCATCCGGAAGACACCGGTCGGCAAGCTGCCGTACGGCCTGCAAAAACGTGTCGAGTTGGCTCGGGCACTGGTGGCCGAACCGATCATGCTGTTGCAGGACGAACCGATGACCGGCATGAATCTGGAAGAGAAGAAGGACATGTCCTGTTTCGCGCTTGAGATCAATCGCGAGTTCGGGACCACGATCGTGCTGATCGAGCACGACATGAGCGTAGTGATGGACATTTCCGATCACGTGGTGGTGCTGGACTACGGCGCGAAAATCGGGGATGGTACTCCAGACGAAATTAAGAACAACCGGGATGTGATCGATGCCTATCTGGGCGTGACGCACTGAAGGAGACGAGTATGGATTTCGACTGGGTCTTTTTTATTGAGATTTTCGTCGGCGGGCTGATGTCCGGCATCATGTATTCGCTGGTCGCAATCGGCTTCGTCCTGATCTATAAATCCTCGGGGATCTTCAATTTCGCGCAGGGCACCATGTTGCTGTTCGCGGCGTTGACTTTCGTCAAACTGACTGAGGGCGGCGTGAGTTTCTGGGTGGCGCTGCCCGTCTCGATGGGCACCATGGTGGTGTTCGGGATTCTCGTGGAGCGGTTCATGATGCGCCCGCTGGCCAACCAGTCGTTGTTGTCGCTGTTCATGGCAACGGTCGGTCTGGCGATCTTGATCGAAGGCTTTTCCCAATACATGTGGGACTCTGCAATCCACGGTCTGCAGCTGGCGAACTTCTTGGATCTGGCGCTGCTGGATCCGGTCAACATGACAATTTTCGTTGTCGATTACGTTGAATGGCTGGACATTCTGATATCCAAATTCGACATCTTCGCCACGATCGTGGCTGGCACCATGATTTTGATATTGGCTGTCTTCTTCCAGAAGACCCGGACCGGAATGTCGCTGCGCGCTGTCTCCGACGACCACCTGGCCGCCATGGCGGTGGGTATACCATTGTCCCGGGTGTGGGCGCTGGTGTGGGCTGTAACCGGCATCATCGCGCTGATCGCGGGCCTGTTGTGGGCCGAGCGGGTCAGCGTATCGTTCACGCTGGTGGAGGCCGTGCTCAAGGCGCTTCCGGTGATTCTGATCGGCGGCCTGACCTCGATTCCCGGTGCCATCGTGGGCGGCCTGATCATTGGGGTCGGTGAAAAAATGGGCGAGATCTATCTGGGCGATTTGATCGGCGTGCAAGGTATTGAAACCTGGTTCTCCTATTTCATCGCTTTGGTCTTCTTGCTGTTTAGACCATCTGGGCTGTTTGGGCTGAAAATCATCGAAAGAGTCTAGCCATGATTTATCGCGAAACCGGCACGTTCATCACCAGCTATATTGAGGATCGGAAACTCTTTCCGATTCCTTTCGACAAATGGGCGATGGCCTTGTTCATGCTGTTCATGGTCTTTGTCATACCCTTTATCGCCAGCGACTATTGGTTGGCAGCCCACTTGATTCCAATCCTGGCTTACGGCACTGCTGCACTCGGCCTGAACCTTCTCACTGGTATGACGGGGCAGTTGTCGCTCGGCACGGCTGGCTTCATGTGCTTTGGCGCATTCTTTACATTCAACATAATGCTGCGCAGCCCGGAATGGATGAATCTGCCGCTGGCGCTGATGTTAGCGGGCACGGTAACCGGCGTGATCGGCATCATCTTCGGCCTGCCCAGCATCCGAATCAAAGGCTTCTACCTGCTGGTATCGACATTGGCGGCGCAGTATTTCGCGCTGTGGTTCTTCCGCTCCTATCCGTACTTCCTGAACTATGCGACTGCCACTGTCACCTTGCCGGATCATCACTTCGACTTGTTCGGGATCGGGGAGACCTTCGACGTGGACATGGCCAGCTTCGAGGCCAAGTACCTGCTGTCGCTTGGCATTGTCACTGCGCTCGCGCTATTTGCCAAGAACCTGATGCGAAGTGCGACCGGGCGGAACTTCATGGCGGTCCGCGACATGGACATCGCGGCCAGCGTGATCGGCATCCCGGTGATACGTACCAAGATGCTGGCGTTCTTCGTCAGTTGTTTCTACTGCGGTGTGGGCGGGGCACTATTCTGCTACGCCTATCTGCAGGTGCTGGGGATCCGCACTTTCGAGATGAACCGCTCGTTCGAGATCCTGTTCATGGTGATTATTGGCGGGCTCGGTTCGATCGCCGGGTCGTTCTACGGCACCATCTTGGTGTACGAGTTTCCGATCCTCTTTTCCTGGGCGGGCGACTACATATTCAAAGGGGCCTTCGACACCGCCGTGGTGGACAACGTCGCCAAGATCATGTATGGCATCCTGATCATCGCGTTGCTGATTCGCGAACCGGGCGGATTGGCCGCACTGTGGGCGACGGCGAAGCAGAAATTGCGAACTTGGCCATTTCCGCATTGACGTGTGCCGTGGCCGTTTAGAGGAAATCTAACTATCTGATTTTTCGGGATTACCTGCAAATCTCCCCAAGGGCATTTGCTAAAAGGGGCATTTGGGTGTAAAAAAGGCTTGCTGAAAAGCAGTTAACTGCAAACCATAACTAAAAAAGCCTCTTATAGGAGGGCAAAGAAATTATGAAAACCAAAATTTGGATAACGGGTATTGCCATGGCTACCGCCATGGCCGTGACCGCTCCTCCAGTGATGGCCGAAGGGGAAGTCTACATCCCCATGCCGGTCTATCGAGTGGGGCCGTACGCAACGGGTGGCACTGGCTACTTCGGTGGGATCATCGATTACTACACATTGATGAACATGACCGAAGGCGGTGTCGGCGGCATGAAAATCATCTGGAACGAGTGTGAGACCAACTACAATGACCAAAAGGGTGTGGAGTGCTATCATCGACAGAAAGAATTCCAGGGCAAACCTGCCCTGTTTTTCGACCCTCTGTCTGTGGGTATTTCCACTTCTCTAGTGGCGCAGGGCCGTAAGGACAAGATTGCTATCATCGCAGTCAACCACGGCCGTACCGAAGGTCAGCGTGGTGACGTCTTCCCGTACTACTTCATGCCAGGTATCAACACCTATGACGAGCATTCCATCATCACGGCCTACATCGGCCAGTTGGAAGGCGGCATGGAGAATCTGGCGGGCAAGAAGATCACCCTACTGTTCCACGGTTCCACCTATGGCCGTGAGGCTGTCGAATTCACGCACATGCTGTGTGAGAAGCATAATTGTTCATCTGAAGCGATCGAAGTTCCCCATCCAGGCAACGAGCAGACTTCCCAGTGGCTGAAAATCCGCCGCTCGAAGCCTGACTACGTGGTGCTGCGCGGCTGGGGTGTGATGAATCCGGTTGCCATGCAGACTGGTGTCCGCATGGGCTTCCCGATTTCCAACCTGATCGGCAACATTTGGAGCAACGACGATGGTGACGTGAAGCCGGCTGGCTCTTCCGCCAACGGCTACCAGGCCATCACCACGCACCCGACGGGCCGCGTGGCTTCGGTGATCGATGAGATCGTTGAAAAGTTGTACGACCAAGGCATGGGTGACCTGGAAGACAAATCCCGCATTGGTTCCAACTACTGGAACCTCGGCGTGATGGCTGGTGTCATCCACCTGGAAGCGGTTCGCGTCGCACAGGCTCGTTTCGGGCCCGACGTCAATTCCGCTCAGGTACGCTGGGGCTTTGAGAACCTGAACCTGGATACCGCACGCCTGACCGAGTTGGGTGCTAACGGTCTGGTTCCGGAGATCAAGACCAACTGCATGGACCATGTAGGCGGCCACCAGGCCAAGTTCATGCGGTGGGTATATGCCGAGACGAAGTGGGAGGTCGCAAGTGACTGGATTGATGGTGATGTCGAACTTTCGCAAGCCATCATCGATGCAAAGGCAGAGAACGCAGTCGCAAACGAGGGGATTACCCCGCGTGATTGCAACGATCCTGCCCAGCGCGACGACTTCGAAGTCTAATCGAAGCGGTATACATTCAGAGGAACGGCGGGGGGCAACCCCCGCCCGACCTCTTCCCTCTAGAGGGACGACTTGTAGAAAAGGTTGCCTCTGACGCCAAGCGTGCTCCGCTTCGCCTCAGACGCGGCCCACACAACTGGAGCTAGAATCATGACCGATGTCTTGCTTTCCATCAACAATATCGAAGTTACTTATGCCCGTGTGATCCTAGCTTTGCGCGGCATCAGCCTGCAGGTACAGAAGGGTGCCATCGTTTCGTTGCTGGGTGGCAACGGGGCAGGCAAGACGACGACCCTCAAGGCATGCTCCAACCTGTTGCCGGCTGAACGTGGCCAGATCAGCAAGGGTTCGATCGAGCTTCTCGGTGAAGACATCGCGGGGATGAGCGCGTATGACCTGGTTAAGAGTGGCGTGGCACAGGTATTGGAAGGGCGGCACTGCTTCGCGCATCTGACGGTGGAAGAGAACCTGATGACCGGCGCATTCATTCACGAAGACCGTGCACAGGCGAAAAAGGATCTGGAATTGGTTTACGAATATTTTCCGCGCATCAAGATACGCAGGAAAAGCGAGGCTGGCTTCACCTCTGGTGGCGAGCAGCAGATGGTCGCCATCGGTCGGGCTTTGATGTCGCGCCCGAAACTCATTTTGCTTGACGAACCGTCTATGGGCATTGCCCCGCAGTTGGTCGAAGAGGTGTTCGAAATCGTGCAGAGCCTCAACAAGACCGAAGGAGTGAGTTTCCTGGTCGCCGAACAGAATGCCAGGATTGCGCTCAACTACGCGACCGAAGCCTACGTGGTTGAAAACGGACGGGTCATGCTGCACGGTCCTTCCGAAGAACTGATGGGACGGTCGGATGTGCAGGAACTGTATTTGGGAGCTGGAACCGACGAGGAGGGCGAAAGCTTCCGCGACGTCAAGCACTATCACCGGCGGCGACCCTCGTTCGCCTGACACAGGTTTTTGTGCCGCGAGCGGGTTTTTGCCTTGGCGCCATTAGCGGAAAAGTCGAAATTCGGTTATTCTAAGGACCGTGCCGTTTGCGCATCATGATGAAGGTTTCGTACGATTCTCTCCCTCTCGACACGGCAGTGCGCCGTGTCGCCCTGCTTTGGACTGATTTCCTCCTGCCGCAGTAGCGGCATGATTTATTACTTTGACAATCGATTTGGCGCATTAAACGCCTGACACCAACAGTTGACCCCATGTCCCTGTAACGAGGGATCAAAGCCAAGGGAAAATCCAGAAATGGACAAGTTGATCATTTTCGACACCACGCTTCGGGATGGCGAGCAGAGTCCCGGGGCTTCCATGACGCGAGACGAAAAACTGAATATCGCTCGTGCCTTGGAAGGAATGCGTGTCGATGTTATTGAAGCCGGGTTTCCGATTGCAAGTCCGGACGAGTTCGAATCCGTGCGGCAGATCGGCCAGAAGGTGACCGACAGTGCGGTTTGCGGATTGGCGCGCGCCTTGGGCAAGGACATCGATCGGGCAGCCGAGGCACTCAGAACGGCTGCGCGCCCGCGCATCCATACATTCATCGCAACCTCCCCGATTCATATGGAGCAAAAGCTTCGCATGCAACCGGAGCAGGTGGTGGAACATGCCGTGGCCGCGGTAAAGCGAGCCCGGCAATATACTGACGATGTGGAATTTTCTCCCGAGGATGCCGGACGTTCGGACCTGGATTTTCTGTGTCGGGTCATCGAAGCGGTGATCGCGGCCGGGGCACGAACCATCAACATTCCGGATACGGTGGGGTACAGCCTTCCGTTCCAGTTCGGCGAGTTGGTCGGAGAATTGATCGAACGGATCCCAAATTCGGATCAAGCTGTGTTTTCGGTGCATTGTCATAACGACTTGGGCTTAGCTGTCGCTAATTCCCTGTCCGCAGTACGCCATGGAGCCCGCCAGGTCGAATGCACCATCAATGGCCTGGGAGAACGGGCCGGAAATGCCTCGCTTGAGGAAATCGTTATGGCCGTTCGCACGCGGCAGGATGTATTCGAGTGCGATAGCGAAGTCGACACGACCCGGATCGTTCCAACGTCGCGCCTGGTTTCCAGCGTGACCGGATTCCCAGTGCAACCGAACAAGGCGATCGTAGGGGCTAATGCATTTGCGCACGAATCCGGCATTCATCAGGACGGGGTGCTCAAATATCGGGAAACGTACGAGATTATGCGGGCTCAGGATGTGGGTTGGTCCGACAACCGAATTGTCTTAGGCAAGCATTCCGGGCGACGCGCCATCATGGATCGCATCCAGAAACTCGGGATCATGATCGGGGACGACGAGATGGATGCCTTTTTTGCCCATTTCAAGGAACTGGCAGACCGAAAACATGAAATTTATGATGACGATCTGAGGAGGCTGGCGCTGGTGGATACGGAGGCGTCAGACGGGGAGGTCTACCAGCTGGTTGACCTTGAAGTGACCTCGAAAGTGGGTACAACGCCCGTGGCACGGGTGATCTTGGCGCGAGGGAGTGAACAGTATGACGGAGAAGCCTCCGGGGGAGGGCCGGTGGATGCCTCTTTCCGGGCTATCGAAAGCATTGTCAATTCGGAGGCAGAGTTGCAACTGTATTCAGTCAACAATATTACGACTGGCACGGATGCTCAAGGGGAAGTCACGGTTCGCTTGCGCAGGAACGGCATGGTGGTCAACGGGCAAGGCGCACATACGGATATCGTCATTGCTTCCGCGCATGCTTACCTGAATGCGCTCGACAAACTGATTCGGGAACCGGGGCGAATGCATCCACAGCTGGATCACATATAACGTGGGATCTGATGTCCGGCAGCAAAACTAGGCCCAGCGACGCACATCTGAAGGAGTTGGGCTTAGGCCGATGGCGTCATCGGGATTCGAACGGGACGGACGGAGCGGGGAACGAAGCAGAGGAAATGAATGATCCGACGGCTGAGGTCGCGGGAAACGTGGAAGAGGAGAAATCCAAAACCACGACACTGACGCTGGATGCCGAGGGGCGGCATCTGCGCCAGTGGCGGATAGTACGTAAGGAAGTTTCGGAATGTGTGCTGTGTGATTTGCATCGGACCCGAAAGAACACAGTGTTTGGTGTGGGAGCCGAAAATGCAGACTTGATGTTGATCGGTGAGGCGCCAGGGGCGGATGAAGATGCTCAAGGAGAACCGTTCGTCGGCCGCGCCGGGAAGTTGCTGGACAGCATGCTGGCGGCGATTGGGCTAAGCCGGGAGCAGGTTTTCATTGCGAATATCTTGAAGTGCCGGCCGCCTAATAATGAAAACCCTACACTGGAGCAGGCGGAGAAATGTCGGCCGTACCTAGATCGCCAGATTGATCTGATCCGGCCTCGAGCCATCTTGGCACTGGGTGCCGTGGCAGCCCACAACCTCTTGGATGTTGAGACACCGATCGGACGGTTACGCGGTACCGTGCACGAGATGTCAGGATCGGGGATTCCCGTGATTCCAACCTATCATCCAGCCTACCTGCTGCGCCGTCCTCAAGGCAAGGCCCAAGCATTTGAAGATCTTTTATTGCTATGCGATGTGTTGCAAGACTTGGGGAGCCAGCCAGTTGCGCCCACTGAAAAATCGGAGTCTTCAGCATAGCCTGAATCTCGAGTACCGGTTCTGATGGCCACCCAAATATTTATTGTCAGGGTCAATCAGCGTGTCATCGGAATCTATGCTAGGTATTCGAAGTATTTATTTGATATATAATATAATTATATTATAAGCTAGATCCTTTCCTTGCCCGATAAGTCCTTGCGACACACCCCCTGTGCGTAGCAAAGGGCGCAGGTCGCTTCGTTTCCGTTGGCCTGCATTTCGTTCCGCGCGCGCAGGCTCCGGAACACGTCACGTAACCGACTGTGCGCCTTCTGGCTGAGGTTTGCCAAGTCTTCGCCCTCTAGGAATGTCAGTGGGATCTCTTCCCGAAAATCTTGGCTTAGCCACCAATACTCCGCCCGTTCGATGGATCCCGCCATCAATGCGTAGCTAGGCAACTGAACCTGTTCGCCACTCCGTATCTCATTTCGGGAGATCCTTTGGGAACCGGTCTTGTAGTCAATGACGATCCGGTTGCCGCTTTCGTCTTGATCGACCCGGTCAATGCGTCCGTCGAGAGTCAGGCCCTTGTCAATCTCGCGTTCCATCTGTTGCTCACTTCCTAATACAGTCTGTTGGCTTTCTTTTGCTTTCTGAAATTGTACATAGCGCCGAGCGATTGCCTTCCACCGTTCCGCGAACATGATATTCGAAGGGCTTGGAGTGAGTTGCTCGATAAAATGCTCGCCGATTTCCTGCAACAGCTTAAATGTGGAGGCCTCGTGCCCGACAATTAGGCCACGCCAAGGTCCCGGGGCTCCGGGAATACTGGTGTGAAAGGCTTCCAAGCACCGATGGACGTAACTGCCGAACTCCAGACCATCCATTTCCTCATGGATAATTTCGGCCTCTCGGATATGGAGCATATAACGAACATAGAAGCGATATGGGCAGTCGATCAATGCCTGGTGCCCACTGGCTGAGATGTGGCTCGGCAGCAATTCCGGGTGGGCAGGAGGCCTTGGCATGAGATCGAAAGGGGGTTCGCGAACTTGAAAGTCGGTAGGCCGAACCCAGGCACCCGGATGTAGACTGAGTATGGGTAGGGATGGCTCCTTCAGGGAAGTCTTGTATACCAAACGGTGGAATACCTCGATTTGGGTCCACCAGATGCTTGGCAAAAGCGGCTCGTCCTGGTCAGCCTTCTGGTAAGTCAGGAGAACCTGCCCGGAGGACAGGATCAGGGACAGGAATTGCTGCAGGCTTAGCTTCCGCAACTCGATGCGCGTGGGCAATCCCAAGTCGCTGCGGACCGAATCATTGAATACGAGAGAAGAGGAATCCGTGCCTGGATAGTGCCGGGAATCCATTCCAGCTACGATCAAGCGGTCGAAGTGGGCAAGGTGGGCTTGGTCGAGGTTGATCAAGGAGACCGCACTCTGGGATGATTTCTGCCGGTAGTTCTGCTGTTCCAGCGTCCGGCGCAGCAGGGCATGCCACTGGGACCTCGGAAACCGAGTTTCACTCTGTGTCAGTTGGAAGCGCATCCGGTCCAGTTCCGACAGAATCTTTTCCCCAACTTCATCGTCGGCCAGACACGGCCGGCAGCCTAAAAGATCCAGGCTTTCCAGCAAGGCCCCCAGATACTCCTCTCCGGTGGGCCGATCCCGGAGTGCCTGCAAGGGATGCGCAGCCTTTTCAATATAATCAAGCACGCCCATCCATTCGGGTTCTTCGTCTGCGATCTCTCGGTAGTTGTCTATGCCGCCGTGGATATTGTGGAGATGCAGCCACTGCTCAAAATCCCTTACTTGATCCAGATGGTTGGGAGATTCGACCAAGCGCACGAATGGCGATTTGAGAACGTCCAGAAATGCCAAATAGTGGAAATCCTGATCCAAGCACTCAAGCCATCGCTCGATGGTGCTGGCAGCGCTGGTGGTGGATAGGGCCCAGCCGGCATAGTCTTGGACCTGGATGCCAGCCCGCTCCAGCAAAGCGCGAACCCGGCGCGCCAGCTTGCGGTCCTCCGTGACCAACCCGATGTTTCGATGCCCCTCCTTCAGCCAGCGCCGGACTTGGATGTCGATTCCTCGGGCATGAGGCTCCGCCTGCTCGGCGATGAAAGTGGAAAGTCGGCCTTCCAGCGGATCTTCGGGGTGATTCGTCCGGCAGGCCTGCACGCGTTCCATGAAGGTCGACTTTTCACGTGCGAAAGTTTCCTGCAGAATGATAGTGTAGGAAGAGGACGGGGCGCTTGCGGCAGGAGGGTCGGCATCCAGAGGAATGAGAACCCGTGGCCGGGTGAGAATGGAGACCGGAATTTTTACATCCAGCCGCCTGAGCGCTTCGATTTCAGCGACCGTAAGTCGGTCATGTCCGCAGACGTAGATGGCTTTCGTCTTCGGGGGAGCGACCAGATGCCGTAAGGACTCGCGATAGAATTTTCCGGAACTGAGCAAGTCTCCTGAACTCTTACCCCAAGCGGTCCAAAGCAAGTGGATAATACGCGCTTCGTCTCCCAGTTGGTCGGGCGACTTGCCCGCGATGCGATAGGCTTCGCGAAGCCGTGACGTTAATTCTTCTTGGTCTGATGGCAATGAAGCCTCATTTAGCCAGAGTTGATCGAACAGGTCCATCATTTCGCGGGCTACGGACCAGGAGTCCGTTTGGCTCAGGGTTTGGAGGACTTTATTCTGATGAAGGGTGCTCACCAAATCCAACAGTTCGGACAGATGGTTCTCCGTGCCGCTGAATTGACTATTTTGCCGGGCCCACAGCGGAAAGGTAAGGATGGGAGACAGCAACAGCCCCCGGCATTCTCGCCGCCCGGCGCGATGCAGCAGTTCCGAACGCAAGGCCCGGCTCGATGTAGCATTCGGCGTCAGAATGACGAGGTTGGTCAGATCCGGCAAGTTTTCCGCATGGCGCTCCAAGATGACTTCGGCGCAATGACCACCCAGCGGCATATGCAGGGGGCAAGCAACCCGTCTCATTCAGAGCTCAAGCAACGCTTTTTTTCCGGGTTTTCCGCACCATTCGTCCGCGCCAGGCGGAGGAGGTTTCCGGCGGCTGATTTCCGGCCATTCGGTAGCTAGATCGGCATTAATCTGAAGGAATTCTCGCTGATCCTCGGGGATATCTTTTTCCGGCACGATAGCGTTGATTGGGCACTCCGGCACGCACAGGGCGCAGTCAATGCATTCCTCGGGATCAATCACCAGAAAGTTCGGGCCCTCGTGGAAGCATTCGACCGGGCAGACTTCCACGCAGTCGGTGTACTTGCATTTGATGCAGTCTTCAAGGACGACAAAAGTCATGTGACAAGTGGGTTTATGCGCAAAATTAGGATTGACACACAGTATATCGAATTGACAAAATGCGCCTTTGCTGGGGATACAAAATGTATGGAGGGCTTGCGACTTTCTCGTAATTATCGATTTTGGTAATCCACTCCGATTTCCGTCTCCGGTCAAAAGATCTCCAGTTCCAGTCTGGGGAGCCGAATGCCGGATCGTCTTTCCAGATGCTGTTCACCCTGGTGCTAGCGGCACGCCATGCGTAAGGGCCGCGATAGAGTTCGTGCGCCGTGTCGACGGGTCGGAGGGGCGCCGCTGGCGAGATGCCCGTCGGCAGTGGCGCAATGGGAGGCTGTCTACAACCGGATCCGGCCCCATGTAAGCCTCGATTTGATGACCCCGTCAGAATACGTCAGGGAACATTTGCCAAGCGATGTCTGTTCCGAAAAGTAGTAGACCTGTGCACGAGGTTGTCAAAGCACACTTAAGCGAGTTATACTCAAAGGGCAACACCCAAACGGCAACCCGACGCCCTGTGTGTGGAATCTCGGGGGGGGGGGGTCGTTTAGGGCAAGGATGTTGAACGCTAGACATGGAGTGTCGTTATGCGAAAGACGAGATGTGCGAGAAGCGCTGAATGCTCTCGCGGAGACGGTAGCGCACATGGCGCTTCAAAAACGATCTTACGCCGCCACGCATGGTGCGGCGCGGGCATACTGTTCTTCAGCGCCGGATTCACCGCGCAGGCGCAGGACTTCATACCGACGCCCCAGTGCACCACAAGCGGCCAGACGGTCACCTGCGAAGGCGACTTGTCGTATTTGGAGTTGTCAGAAAACAATTACACCACGCTCAGGGTGGAAAATCTAACCCAGGATCTTGCTCCTCCCGCTGGGACAGGGGGAATCACGTTTCATTCCAGTAATGATGACATCAATCTCGACATCAATACTGGCGAGAATAGCATCCGCACCTCGGGTTCGGCAAGCGAAGGGATCGACGCCAGTTCCGGCGGCAATGTTACGGTCGACGTAACGGGCCACATCACGACTACGGGCAACGACAGCCAAGGGATCGAGGCATATACCGATGGAGCCGGCGAGGTGATGGTCACTGTGACGGGCGATATCACCACCGAAGGTAATGAAAGCGGAGGGATTGACGCAAGGTCCGAGGATGAGAACGATCCCAGCGGTGGCGGCGCGGTGACGGTTACCGTGGTAGGGGATATCACCACCAAGGGTCTCGAAGACAGCGAAGGGATCTATGCACGATCCGCAGGCGACGCCAAGGTGACGGTGAACGTGACGGGCGACATCACCACCGAGGGTGGGTGCAACGACATGGGCGGGTGCAGCGAAGGAATCCTTGCCGAGTCCGACGGCGCGGTTGAGGTAACCGTGGCGGGTCATATCAAGACCACGGGCGAAAATAGCCAAGGGATCGAGGTGGATTCCAATGGAGTTGGCGATGTCACAGTTGACGTGACAGGCGATGTCGCGACCGAAGGCGAGGACAGCGAAGGGATCTTTGCACAGTCCGAGAACGGCGCGCTGAAGGTGACGGTGAAGAGCGCCGACATCACCAACGGTGCTATCACCACTGAAGGCGAGAGCAGCGAAGGGATCTTTGCACAGTCCGAGGGCAACGCTCCCGTGACGATTGACGTGACGGGGAACATCAGGACCAAGGGCACAGACAGTGAAGGGATCGATGTGGAGAGCCGTGGCACCGGTGTGGTTGGGGTGACCGTGACGGGCGATGTCACCACTGCGGGCGAGGACAGCAAAGGGGTTGATGCCCAGTCCAGGGGTGGCGCGGTGACGGTGACCGTGACGGGCGATATCACCACCGAGGGCATCGAAGACAGCGAAGGGATCTATGCACGGTCCAGGGATGATGCTGCGGTGACGATTGACGTGACGGGGAACATCAGGACCAAGGGCACAGACAGTGAAGGAATCGATGTGGAGAGTAGCAATACCGGCCCGGTAACGGTGACCATGACGGGCGATATCATCACCGAAAGCGACGAGACCGACAACACCAGAAACCACGGGATCCATGCCCTGTCCCGTGGCGGTGCTGTGGTGGTGGCGGTGAGGGGAAATATCTGGAATAAGGGCACAAACAGCACAGGGATCGATGTGGAGGGTAGGGATGCCGGCGCGGTGACGGTGACCATGACGGGCGATATCACCACCGAGGGCGAGTCGAACGAAGGGATAGCTGCCCGGTCCGACGACGGTCCCGTGACGGTGACCGTGGCGGGCAACATCAACGCTAAAGGTCCCGGCAGCGACGGGATCGATGTCCGGTCCGATGGCGACATCGACATCACGCTGAAGGGAGGGACCGAGGGCAGCACCATCGCCAGCACCGAGGCCCGTGGTGTCGAATTTCGTGGGGGCGCGACCAACACGTTGACGATCCACGATGCGGTGACGATCTCCGGCGCATCATTTGATGTGCGAGGGAGTGGCGGCAACGAGACGATCAACAACTACGGCACGCTGACGGCCCTCGGCAATATTGATCTGGGCGACGGAGTGAATGCCTTCAACAACCGGGAAGGCGCGACATTCCATTCCGGCAGCCTGGTAGATCTCGGTGCCGGCAATACCTTCACCAACTGGGGCAAGTTGTCGCCGGGCGGTGCGCACGCGGTACAGCACACCACCCTCATCGGCAATTTCGTGAACCAGCCAGAGGGCATACTGATCGTCACCATCGACCCGGAGACGGAGAGTAGTGACAAGCTGAGCGTGGCTGGCACGGCTACTCTTCAGGGCAGCATGTTGAGAGTCACAGGCATCACTTATGCCGATGACCGTACCTACACGATTCTGGAAGCTACTGACGGGGTTGCTGACAGATTCGCCGATGTAATCGACACGCTATTCATCGACAATAGGCTGAGCTATGATGCCGACTCTGTGATGCTGTCTCCCATCAGCAAGGGCGACAAGTTCGACGACTTTGCCGAAACAGCCAACCAGCGGGCGGCGGCCCGTAGTCTCGACCACCTGTCGATCACCGATGATCTGCCACAGGCCGTACTAGCGCTGACTACGAAGCAGGACGCACAGGCAGCCTATGAGGCGCTGGCGGGAGAGGTGCATGCCTCCCTCAATGGGGCACTGTTGGACACGGGTCAACGGCCGGTCGCGGCCATCACCCGGCATCTGACCGCAGGCGCCGGGTGGTGGATGACTGGCTACGGCACTTGGGGCGACACCGATGCCACGAGCAACACGGCGCAGATGGACACGGAATTAGGAGGGGTCCTGCTCGGCTTCGACCATAGTCTGGACGAACACTGGCGGCTGGGCATACTCGGCGGCTACAGCCATACGAGGGTGACCCAGCGGGCCCGGGCATCTGCCGGCTCGGCCGATACCTGGTTGGTCGGTCTGTATGGTGGGGCCGAGACCAGAGCATTGAACCTCCGCTTCGGCACGATCTACAACGGGCATTACTCCCTGGAGGCCAACCGTGCGGTCCGCTTCACCGGCTTCTCCGAGCGGCTTTCGGCGAGTTATAGTGCTTGGAGCTGGCAGGTGTTTGCCGAAGCCGGCCACCCGATGCAGGTCCGCAACTTGAGGTTGGAGCCGTTTACCAGCGTGTCCTCGATCCATCTCAAGACAGAGGGTTTCAACGAAACTGGCGGCACCGCAGCGCTGACGGCATCCTCGAAGACCCATCGCCGCACGTTCACCACGTTGGGCGTGCGCGGCGCACTGGAGCTGACAGACAGGCTGCAGGCCCGCGGTCTGGTGGGCTGGCGACATGCCTTTGACGACATCGACCCATCATCCACCTCCAGGCTGGCGGGCGGGCCCGCTTTCACGATTGAGGGCGCGCCAACGGCACGCGATGCTGCAGTCGCCGAGTTCGGCTTTGAGGATCGCCTTTCGGATCAGGCCGTGCTGAACCTGGCTTACCACGGCCGGTACGGCGATGGCGTCGACGACTATGGCGTCAATGCCGGACTGACGGTGACGTTCTAGCGAGCCGACCGGCGGAGGGTGACGGCGTGCTCTCAAGGTCGATTCGGCTCACCGCGAGCAAGAGGATCTTTCAAACCATTTGAAAAGAAGGGGTTTTGGACGCATGTCGCTCCGGGTAACTACCCCGGAGAGACGCGTTGTGTTTGGAAGAATGGTGGCGAGGCGGAACACAGATTCAGCTTCCTAAATTCCAATCTATTCTGTTCATCAAAAGCTGGGACATGTTCATGCGAGTTTATCCGTACGCAGGCCCTTAGGTATCATGTTGTATGGAAATTAGCACAATCTGATTCTTGGTCGAACCGATCCGGCCAAGGTCGTAGCAGAACGTGTGGTGTCGAGTATTGCGTCGACCCTCAACGGTGTTCCGGCACATGAGCCGGACCTTGGCATTGTATTGGCGTAACGATGAATAGATCAACGCTGAGGACCAGCGGAGCAACCCGTCAAGGGCCGGCATACGACAGTCGTCAGAACCGGAGCTGACCCCGTAGCATGACGCCGTGCTCGGCCGAGCCATTGGCCGCCTCGTGGCGCTCGCCTTCAAGGCTGAGCTGGAGCGTCGACCCGATTTCGAAGCGGGTTCCGATCCGGTAGAGTTGCGACCCTTCACCCGCCAGCGAGAATACGCCGTAGGGCGTCAGCAGTCCTTTTCCGCCGAGCACGCCTAAGCCATAGCCGAGCTCACCGTCCAGCCGCATTTGCGGGATGTCGTCGTTGGCCGCCCGGTCGATCATGCCGTCATTCCACAACTGCTGGACACCGCTTTGCGTCTCGCCCCAGGTCGGAGCCAGACTCACGGATAGGCCGCGGCTCTCGGTGCCGGGATCGAGGCGAACCAGTCCACCGATACCCCATTCTTCGTAGTCGTCCCGGTGAGCCACCAGAAGTCGCCCGCGGCCCTCTACCGTCAGACCCAAAGCTGGGTCCACATAGCGAAGACTGCCACCGACCTCGACGCCAACGCCGGTCACCGCGTCACCATTGTCGTGTCGAAGTCCGAGTTGCGCCGATGGGATCAGGCGCCCACCCGAGCCAAGCTCGTGCTCGTGGCTGCCCTCAAAGGACAAACGAAGACGGCGGACGTCCGAGATGAGCGGATTGATCCGGCCGTTCCCCTCGACCTTGACCCGCGCCAGCGAACCCTCGCCCTTGAGTCTGAGGGTCGTCGTGCCCCCGACGATCAGGTCGTCGTTCGAAAGCAGTTTGAAGCTTGCTCCCGCCGCTACCGTCCTCATTTCGGTGTCGCTCGACTGTGTCTCCACGCCATCTTCGTCGATCTCGATATCGCCTTCCCCGTAGCCCACCGTCGCCCACAGACTCAGTCCTTCGGGTCGAGACCAGCTCACGTAAGGATACACGCTGGCCATGCGACTCTCATAGCGGCCATCCACGACCAAGAGGTCAGTCCTGTCCGTAAAATTGAACGAACCCCGGGACCGGGACACCGACAGTCCGGCGAGAAGATCGGGCCGTATCCACATATCCGCACCCAGATGAAAATTGAGCAGGTCGCCATCCCAGTCCACCGCGCTGTCCTCGCCACCCGACAGCTCGCGGTAGTCGCCGCTGCCCCACACCACAAGACCGCCCATACCGCCTACTCCGCCATCCTCGGCTGCATTGAGCGGCAGTACAAACGATGAACTGCCCAGCAATTCAGCAAAATCCAGCGTGCCGTCCTCCAGTGCTTGCCCACTGGACTGCAAAACGTGAAAAAGCTGTGAGTCGCCCGCTAAGTTGAATGCTCCCGCCGGGATCCCCGAGACCGCTGCATCCATACGACCCGTGATCGCAGACAGCGTGCTCGCCGCTATCGCCTGGGCCACGTGTGGCAATATCTCCTCGTTGACCCGGTTTATCCGCGCAAGGGCAGCCGTCACCCTGATACTTACATCGTCCGGCATAGACGTGTGTACCCCGTCGCTCACCGTCAATCTGAACGTCAGCGTCGTGTTCACTGGCAGCTGCGGCGCCACGAACGTCGGTCGAGACGGCGTGCTGGTGTCCAGCACTACTCCGGACCCCGGCTGTCCTGCAACTGGTGCCGTCTGAACCCAGGTATACTCCAGTTCGACGCCCTCAGGATCGCTGCTGCCGGTACCGTCCAGCATCACCGTATCCCCCTCGCTCACCAGCGCGTCGGCCGTAAACCCCTGGTCTGGACCCGCATCGGCCGTCGGAGCGTCGTCGTCCGCCGTCACCCTGATACTCACATCGTCCGGTATAGACGTGTTCACCCCGTCGCTCGCCGTCAACCTGAACGCCAGCGTTGTGTTCGCCGGCAGCTGCGGCGCCACGAACGTCGGTCGAGACGGCGTGCTGGTGTCTAGCACTACTCCGGACCCCGGCTGCCCTGCAACCGGTGCCGTCTGAACCCAGGTATACTCCAGTTCGACGCCCTCAGGATCGCTGCTGCCGGTACCGTCCAGCATCACCGTATCCCCCTCGCTCACCAGCGCGTCGGCCGTAAACCCCTGGTCTGGACCCGCATCAGCCGTCGGAGCGTCGCCGGCCGCCGTCACCCTGATGCTCACAGTGTCTGTATCGTCCGCCGTCAAGCTGTCCGCGTCACTCACCGTCAAACTGAACGTCAGCGTCGTGTTCGCCGGCAGCTGCGGCACCACGAACGTCGGTTGAGACGGCGTGCTGGTGTCCAGCACCACCCCGGACCCCGGTTGCCCTGCAACCGGTGCCGTCTGAACCCAGAGATAGGTCAGCATGTCGTTATCCGCATCGCTGCTGCCGGTACCGTCCAGCATCACCGTGTCCCCACTGCTCACCAGCGTGTCGGCCGAAAACCCCTGGTCCGGACCCGCATTGGCTATCGGAGCGTCGCTCACTGCCGTCACGTCAAAAGTGAAGGAGTACGTCGAGTCGCTGTAGTCCCAGCCATCATAGACCCTGAAGTTGAACGTCGTGAAGTCGTCGCCACTATCGTTGTCCGGGGGGGCGTACTTTAGATTGCCATTGGTAAGCTCGGTCGCCTCCACCACTTGGGGAGCACTGCTGATGGCCGCTCCGTCGAGCAACAGCACCCCCTCGTTGCCCCCAGGCAGCGAGGTGATTTCCACGCGAGCCAACGGGTCGCCGTCGCCGTCGTTGAAGCCGAAGCTCGACACCGTAAAGGTGTGCTCCGTGTCCTCGTCAATGGACACCTCCTGGGGCGAAGCCGTGGGAGGAGTGTTTGCCGCCCCCACCCTGATTTTAATCGCTCTGCTAACAGAGGTCTCTCGCCAAGAGGTGTTGCCGGTTTTACTGCGAAAGTAGTATTTTTCGTTGATGATCCACCCTGGAGCCGCGCCGATATCTTGATTGTTGGAAGACGTATATCCCACTCTATATGCATTGTTGCTGCGGGTATAGGCCATGTACACGAAATAGTAAGTGTTTGCAGCCAGCTCGGGGCAGGAAGAATCGGCTCCGAATCTCCGGAGTCCGATCTCCAAGTCTTCTGGGTTACTCAAGGTGCATAGCTCAGTGCCTGGCTCGCCCGTTAGGCTCTCTATCGAATACAATCCTACCCTCACTCCACCGCCGCTGTCCGGCTCTCCGGTTAGGTAAAGTTGGATACTTCCCAGTGTGTAGCCTGGGTCCCCTGTATTCCCGCCCGTCATAAACCCTTGAGCAAGGTCGGTCAGATTCAGTGAGAGGTCACTATCGTCGGCTTGATTAATGTTGCTCACGAGCTCGGCCTCGTCCGCTTGCACCGGCGCCGTGAAAACGAGGAGCAATGCGGCGGCGAGAAATGTGCCTGTTCGAACTAGTTGGGGAGGGGGGGATGAGAGAGGTGCGTTGAAATTTCCGGTGTTGTTGATCTTGGGCTGTGCATCCTTCACGCCCGTTTACCTCTGGCAGTTGAACTGCCCTGCTATCGTTGTTTTTTGTAGTATACCATATGGATTTCTGGCAAAAATACAGCCCCACATTTGCCTGCATCTCCGCAATAGAATCGCCAAGGAAATGCCTTTTTAATTTATTCAAAGTGCCTGTTTGCGGCCAAAAACAGTTATTCATTTACACATTAAATGGCCCGTTATAAAACGGGGTTATTTAATTTAGTCAGGACCCAAATAATTACTCAGCTGCTTTACTCAGGCTTAATACCAAAATGTAGGGAGGCCTAACATTTTATTTCAGTGGCATTAATGTTGATGCTCAATACGATCCTCGTAGTAATTTTCTCCCTGTGAGAATTGAATAAACTCACATGGCTCGCTTCCGACCGTCCAGGCATCATGCCCTGATGGCAACATCATAATATCTCTTTTGCTAAAGGTTTCTTCGGAACCATCGTCCATGACAATAGAACTAATGCAAGTTATGGCTCACGCCGGTGGACATGATGCCCTAAACAAGTTTGAAAAGAATGACCTTGCAACATGACGCAGAGACATGGCGGTGCTTTCGGGTGTACATATTCTGGATTGTCCATCTCCGGGCTCTTTTAGTATTGATCAGACATGATTCTGATATGCTCAATAACAGTCTCTAAACTCGGAGTGTCATTGATGAGTTCTGGAGATATCATATGCAAAAGATCAAATACTTAACACCTAATGCAATCTATGGCAGCGGAGTGAAGTGACTCTAGACGGAAGGTATAGGGCCGATTTATATGAAACTAGTCGGGCAAGTCAGGTGTCGGCGCGAAGATGTGTTGGAATACGAGGCCAGTTGCTTGAGAAAGAGTATTTTTGAGGAGATAAGTATCCTCAGAAATCAGCATTTACCCTCATGCCTTGAAAGTAAAGTCGTAGGTCAATAAAAAACCTTAATGGCTGGTGAGGGCTCGTTAGGGCTATTTACAATATGGTGGAGGTGGCGGGAATCGAACCCGCGTCCGGCAATTCCTCCTCTTCGGCCCTACATGCTTAGCACCGTCTTTTGTCTTATGGTCAACACCCGACGGACAAGGCCCGATGACCACCAGCCTGCATGTTTAATTTAACCTTTCAGCTCCAGACAGACCGAACGGCGATCTTGTGTAGTCGACATCCATATCGGGGTCCACAAGCATCTCCCGAAAGGATGACTAGCCGAGATTAGGCGGCTAGTGCGTAGTTGTCGTCGTTGGCAACTATTTTTTGTGCAACCCTTTTTTACGAGGTCGTTGCCGCCTCGGCATGCGCCTTGGATTCAGTAACCGCCGTCGAAACCAGGTCACCCCCAAGTCATCTTCGGCCATTATACGGGATAATAAGGGGCGGAGTTGATCTGCCTCAGTACGAACCGATCCGCCGACCATCGCATTCATGCCCGTTCGCTCCTATCCCGGCGGCCAAGCGCTGACCGATTACTCTCGCCACCGGCTCAATGCCCGACTGCGGACGAACGGCGATGGACAGGTTGCCAGCGCACGCTTCCTGCATTTTGCTGACTGCGAGCGCGCCCTGGAGTCAGCGGAAGAGAAAACCCTTGTAGAACTGCTGGATTATGCGCCTGTCGCGAGTGAACTGGACTCCGACCTGTCCATACTCGTCGTTCCACGACTCGGCACCATCTCTCCGTGGTCCAGCAAGGCGACCGAAATTATCCGGAATTGCGGACTGACTGCCGTTTTGCGAGTGGAGCGGGGGATTGAATACCGTCTGCAGGGAGTGGATCATGCCTCTCCGCAGCAAGTTGCCTTGCTGCACGACCGGATGACCGAGTCCATCCTGACTCATCCGGAGCAGTGCGACGAAATTCTTGCACACCTGGAACCGACTCCACTTGAGTGGATTTCTTTGGGTTCCGAGCCAGCACAAGCATTGCGCATAGCCAATCAGACGTACGGCCTGGCGCTCTCCGAAGCGGACATCGAATATCTGATCCGGGCCTATGGCCGGCTCGGGAGGAATCCAACGGATGCCGAGTTGATGATGTTCGCCCAAGTGAACTCAGAACACTGCCGACACAAGATTTTCAACGCACGTTGGATGATTGACGGAAAATCAATGCAACACAGCCTGTTCGAAATGATCCAGCACACACATGCGGTTTCTCCCGACGGAACCTTGTCCGCCTACCGCGACAATGCTGCGGTACTCGATGCAGGTCGCGGTGGACGACTGGCCGTGGACCCAAAGACCTGCTCGTGGAACGCCGTGGACGATGACTACGGGATCGTCATCAAGGTGGAAACCCACAATCATCCGACCGGTATTTCGCCGTTTCCAGGGGCTGCGACTGGTAGTGGCGGAGAAATCCGCGATGAGACCGCCTGCGGCCGTGGAGGGCGTCCAAAAGCAGGTCTGTGCGGGTTCACCGTATCGAATCTCAACTTAGACACATGGCCACGCCCCTGGGAAGATTCCTCCCGAGAGCCTCCACCTCGCATGGCGAGCCCACTGGACATCATGATCGAGGGTCCGATTGGAGCGGCTTCCTTCAACAACGAATTTGGGCGCCCATGCCTCACAGGTTATTTCCGTACCCTGGAGAACGAGGTGCTTACGCCTGCGGGACGCAAGACTTTCGGCTACCACAAGCCGATCATGATCGCGGGAGGTGTCGGCAGCATCCGCGTCGACCATGTACAGAAACAGCCGATTCCCGAAGGGGCTCTGATTGTGGTCCTAGGTGGACCAGCCATGTTGATCGGCTTGGGTGGCGGAGCCGCATCGTCACAGCATACGGGGGCTGGTGACGAAGGGCTGGACTACGCTTCGGTACAACGTAGCAATCCCGAAATGCAGCGCCGCGCGCAGGAGGTCATCGAACAATGTACGGCGCGAGGGACGGATAATCTGATCCTGTCTGTGCACGATGTGGGCGCCGGAGGGCTCTCCAATGCCATTCCGGAACTAATCGACGGGGAACCGGGCGGAGCCGAACTGAATCTGCGGGAGATCCCTTGTGCCGACAGCAGAATGTCCCCGCGGGAAATCTGGTGCAACGAATCTCAGGAGCGTTACGTGCTGGCGATCCGGGAAGAGACGCTTGAGGATTTTGCCAAGATGTGCCGAAGGGAGCGGTGTCCGTTCGCGGTGATCGGGAAAGCGGCGGCAGATGGACAACTGCATCTGGTCGATCCACGCTTTGGTGAAGCGGTCGCAGACGTGCCCTTAGCGTTCCTGTTCGGGGAGTCCTCCAGGATGAACATGGCCGTCCCCTCGGTGAACTGGCCAGACGTGCCGCTTGATTTACGGGACATCGACCTCTCAGAAGCGGTGCAACGGGTGTTGACGTTGCCCTGTGTGGGCTCAAAGTTATTTCTGATCACCATCGGGGACCGCTCGGTAGGCGGGCTCACGGCTCGGGACCAGATGGTAGGACCGTGGCAAGTCCCGGTTGCGGATGCAGCGGTGACCGCTTGCGATTTCGAAGGAGTGGGAGGCGAAGCCATGACGATGGGGGAGCGACCCGCCCTGGCCATCCATCGACCGGCTGCCTCCGCGCGCATGGCGGTAGCGGAGGCCCTCACCAATCTAGCCAGCGTGAGGGTGCGCGACCGCACTCGAATTCGCCTGTCCGCCAACTGGATGGCCGCAGGTTCCGAAGCGGAATCCTTGTACGGGTTGTACGAGGCAGTCGAGGCGATTAGCATGGAATTGTGCCCGCAACTCGGCATTGCAATTCCCGTGGGCAAGGACTCGCTGTCCATGCAGGCGACTTGGGAAGACCAGCAGGTAACCTCGCCAGTATCGCTGATCGTTTCGGCATTTGCACCGGTCGAAGATGTGAGACGCCATGCCACGCCTCAGCTGCGGGACGATCCCGATTCATGCCTGTTGTTGGTGAGTCTTAATTCAAATCGGCGTTTGGGCGGATCAGCACTGGCACAGGCTTACAGGCAAACAGGATCAGACACTCCGGACGTGGATGATCCTTCTCATCTAGCAGCCTTTTTCGACCAGATTCAGGAATTATTGGATGAAGACGCGGTTCTGGCCTATCACGATCGTTCCGACGGAGGATTGTTAGCCTGCCTCTGCGAATGTGCCTTTGCCGGGCATGTAGGCCTGAACATTGATCTTCCGATTGCGACAAACGACCTATTGAGCTACCTGTTCAACGAGGAGGTCGGAGCAATGCTGCAGGTTCGAAGCAAGCAGGCGGAGGAGATCGCGGACCGATTCAGGACGGCCGGTCTGATCTGCGAATCGATCGGCACTCTGATCCCTGATCCCGTGCTCCGACTTTGCTGCAGGGGAGAGGAGAAAGACGTATGGCCGCTGCCTGGGTTGCAGCAATTGTGGAGCCGCACCAGCTACGAGATCGCTCGGCGCCGGGATCACGAGGAATGCGCCCGCAGCGAATACAAAAGCGGGGAACAATGGGGCGTCCCACCGCTTTTCACGGAATTGTCCTATGAAATCAGGAAGAATCCAGCGGCACCCTACATCCATACGGGTGCAGCGCCGACCGTCGCGATCTTGAGAGAACAGGGTGTCAATGGGCAGGTCGAGATGGCGGCCGCGTTCTCTCGGGCCGGCTTCGTCTGCAAGGATTTGCATATGAATGATCTCCAGCGCGACCCACGCCTTCTGGATGACGTCTCGGGCCTGGCTGCCTGTGGTGGGTTTTCATACGGCGATGTCCTCGGAGCCGGAGGAGGATGGGCAAAAAATATCCTTTATAATAAAGAGTTACGAGAGATATTCAAAAACTTCTTCGAGAGGCCAGAAGTTTTTGCACTAGGCGTCTGCAACGGCTGCCAATTACTGTCCCAGATGAAGGAACTGATTCCCGGCACGTCGCACTGGCCGCGTTTCGTATCGAATCTCAGTGAGCAATTCGAGGCCAGACTGTGCGAGGTCGAGATTCTCGAATCACCTTCTATCCTACTCCGGGACATGGCCAGTAGCCGCCTTCCGATCGTGGTTGCACACGGGGAAGGCCGTATCGACCCGCAATGCGACGTGGCGGCCCTCGAAGAGTTCGTTTGCCTGCGCTATATCAATGCGGATGGGGCTGTCGCCGAGGATTACCCCGCCAATCCGAACGGTTCGGCGGGAGGAATAACGGCGCTGACCAACACGGACGGGCGTTTTACCATCATGATGCCGCATCCAGAGAGAGTGTTTCGTACCCTGCAGCACTCTTGGCATCCGCCGGAATGGGGAGAGGACGCCCCGTGGCTGCGCCTTTTCCAGAATGCGCGGGCTTGGGTCGGCGAAACAGGCTGATTTCCTGTATACTTTTTCGCTCGACCATTCCCAAGCTGTCAGGTGGATCAAATCATCCAAGTCGAGGCGCCAGCGCGTCTGCATCTCGGTTTTCTGGATCTCCAAGGAGACCTGGGGCGACGTTTCGGTGGAATCGGGGTCAGTCTGAAAGAAATCCAGACTCGTGTGGAATGCACCTGCAGTACGGAATTCTCCGCCAAGGGACCTGATTCAGAGCGCGCGCTCAAATACGCCCGACGCCTGCTGAGCATGATGGGGCGTCAGGATGCGGTCAGCATCAAGATTCACCAGGCAATTCCGCAACATGCGGGGCTAGGGTCCGGCACGCAGATGGCCTTGGCCGTCGGCACCGCCGTCAATCGCCTGTTCAAATTAGGCCTGACCTCCTACGAAATCGCCGAGAAGCTTGCCCGAGGCGGACGTTCTGGGATCGGCATTGGCTCGTTCGAGCAGGGTGGCTTCCTGGTCGATGGCGGGAGAGGGGACGGCGACCAGCTCCCCCCGATTGTTGCACGGCATCCTTTCCCCGAACATTGGCGGATCGTGCTGTTGATGGAGCGAAGCGACAGGGAAGGGCTCTCAGGTGAGGCCGAGCGCCAGGCTTTTGGCACCCTTCCCGAATTTCCTGCCTCGGACGCAGCGCATTTATGCCGTCTGACCCTCATGCGCATTTTGCCATCGTTGCTTGAATCGGACTTGTCGGGATTTGCTCAGGGGATCGGCGAGTTGCAGGACAAGATCGGAGATTATTTTGCTCCTGCCCAAGGTGGGCGGTTTTCACACCTGAACATCATGCACCTCCTGAAACAAGCGAAACAACTTGGTTTTCAAGGGGTCGGGCAAAGTTCTTGGGGACCGACCGGATTCATCTTGACCGACAGCGAAACTCAGGCTCATGCACTGGTCCGGAAGCTTCAGCCTGTCGATGCAGGATTGGAACTCCGGATCGTTGGCGGCTCCAACCGCGGCCACCGGCTGACCGTCGTGGCAGGAATGGAGGAAACGGAATCCCGGCATGAGGAACTAAGATCTCGGACAAGAACCTGATAAAGGAAATTTTATGGAGAAAAAATACCTTCTGCATATGCTGACTTCGGCGAAGAACCTGAGTCCGTTTGATGCCAACATGGCCTACGATGCAGGCTGGGATGCCTGCATTCCCTACATTCAGGTGGAAACCGACGAAGTCAAGGGTCTGGTGGAAGACGCGATCTTCTCGCGGGGGCCGAGCGGCGTCAAACGCACCGGCCTGTTCATCGGCGGGCGCGACATGCACCAGGCCATGGAGATCTTGGAAGTCTGCCAGCAATCCATGGTCCCCCCGTTCGTGGTCTCGGCGTTTGCCGATCCCAGCGGGGCATTCACGACGGCGGCGGCCATGGTTGCTAAAGTCGAGAAAGCATTGCGCAATGTACATGGGGCGGAACTTTCGGGACAGCGTATTCTGGCGCTCGGCGGGACCGGCCCGGTCGGTTCGGCGGCAGCGGTGATTGCCGCGAATGCGGGGGCCCACGTCACTATCTTGGGGCGCCAGAAAGAGAAAAGCGATCGTGCGGCTGAATTGTGCAACCAGAAATACGGTGCAGATCCGGTCGTTGACGGAGAAGCCAATGACCAACTCGACCAATTGCTGGGCGATACCGATGTCGTATTCGCTTCGGCAGCTGCCGGAATTCAACTGGTGTCAAAGGAACAAATGTCCAATGCCCCGAGACTGAAAGTGGCAGCGGATGTCAATGCGGTCCCACCTTCCGGCATTCACGGTCTGGGGGTAATGGACGACACCAGCCCAATCGAAGATTCCCAGAGCGGGGCTGTAGGCATTGGGGCGCTTGCCATCGGAAACGTGAAATATCAGACCCAGCATCGGTTGCTTCAGCAGATGCGGGAGACGGAAGAGCCGATCTATTTCCATTTCGAGCACGCCTTTGAAGTGGCGCGTCAGTGTGCCGCGGAGTAGCAGGAAACTGTTCTTGCTGTCCGCTTCGGCGCGGGCACACGCACAAGCGGCCATGCATTATCAGCGCCCGGTTGTGGCGATCGATGGGTTTCTCGATGCAGATCTGAATGCCGACGAGATTGCTCGAGCCACTCTGGAAGACGGCCAATTCTCTCTGGAAGTACTGGAAGTTGTCTCCAAGAGAAGCTGCTCAGGCGATCTGTTGGCTTACGGCTCCGGATTCGAAGCCCATCCGGAACTGCTGGAGCGGTTGCAAGCCTCTGTGCGGGTTCTGGGCAACACTCCCGATATCGTTCGCCTGTGTGCCGACCCTGCACAATTGTCGGACCGTCTTGCGAAGCTCGGGGTAGCGGGTCCAGAAACCCGAAGCCAGCAACCGGACCGCCTGGAAGGCTGGCTTGCCAAGAAAAAAGGCCGTTCGGGAGGATGTCATGTGCATCCGGCCTCGCGAGCGCCAAACCGCCCGGATTCCTACTGCTGGCAACGTCAATGTGCCGGTAAACCGCATTCCGCGCTGTTCCTGGCAGGAGGAAGGGAAGTTCAGGTCGTCGGTATCAGCGAATTATTGCCTTCCGGAAGGGCAGATACGCCCTATGCCTGGAGTGGCGCAATCGGCCCGATCGAGGTTTTGCCTAAGGTTTTCGAGCAAGTACAATGGGCGGCACAAATCCTGGCGTGCGATCTTGATCTTCTCGGCCTCTGCGGTATTGATTTCATAGTTGATTCCAAGACAGAAGTGCAATTTGTGGACCTTAATCCGAGATTGGTGGCCACCTGCGAGCTTTATGCAGATTGTTTTGTCTCCGATTACATGAGCGCGCATATTGAAACCTGCCTCACCGGAAACCCGGACGGACACTTGGCTCCTGCCTCAGGGCGAGGAGAAAGCGTTCGAGGAATGCAGGTCGTCTATGCTCCATACCCGATTGCTGGTACGGAAAACCGGGAGTGGCCGGCCGGAACTGCCGATCTGCCAGAGGCCAAAGCCAGTATTGAGACCGGACAGCCCTTGTGTACCGTGCAGGGCCATTACCGCGACGCGGGCGAAGCCCATGCCGGCCTGCAGGATCTTAACCATCAAATCCTGACGCTCCTCAAACCTGATTCCCTCCACCCGATTCCCTCTGGATGCCTCGCTCATGAAGTTGCCCATTAGTCTCAACCGCCAGGTTGAGCCCCTGGTTCGCTCCCTGTCCGAGCAGGCATGGAGCCTGCGTATCGTGGAATCTCCTACGGAAGAAGGGGTCTGGGTGGTGGACGCCGGCATCAATGCGATCGGCGGCATTGAAGCAGGGCGCCAGATTGCGGAAATCTGCATGGGCGGGATGGGGCAGGCCACACTGACCTATGGCGGATCGGCAGACTGGCCGCTCACCATACACGTCCACACCCAGCATCCGGTCCTGGCCTGTCTGGCGAGCCAATATGCGGGGTGGTCTCTAAGCGACAAGGAAAGCGGGTTCTATGCGCTGGGCTCCGGACCGGCCCGGAGCATGGCACAAAAAGAAGATCTGTTTGAGAAGATCGGCTACAAGGATTCGTATATCTACACGGCCTTAGTGATGGAAGTCGACAAAGTGCCGCCACGTTCAGTGAGGGAGAAAATCTGCCGGGATTGTGGAGTCGAGCCATACAACCTGACCTTGATCCTGACCCCGACCACAAGTCTTGCCGGAACGGTACAGGTGGTCGGCCGGGTTCTGGAGGTCGGGCTGCACAAGGCACATGAGTTGGGTTTCGACCTGAACTGCGTGGTGGACGGCATTGGCAGTGCGCCGATTCCACCGCTTGATAATTCGGACATGGTGCGGATGATGGGTCGTACCAACGATGCCATCCTGTTCGGCGGACAGATCAAACTGTTCGTCCAGTCCAGCGACGAGGAGGCGGAAAGGCTCGCCACGGAATTACCCAGCAGCACATCCCGCGATTACGGCAAACCGTTTGCTGAAATTTTCAAGGAGCACGACTACGACTTCTTCCAGATCGATCCGATGCTGTTCAGCCCGGCCCGGGTTTTGGTCAACAATATCCGGACGGGCCGCTCCTTTTCTGCCGGCGCCATCGATCTCGAATTGCTAGAGCAGTCATTCAAGGAATGATCGCGCGCGGGCGTTACGCCATCGTGACCGATCAGCCGGGCTGGCACGGTCATCAGTTGCGCCAGGCTTTGGAGGCCAAGGGATCGGAGAGCGACTTCGTGCGTTTGCAGGAATGTCGCCTGGAAGTGCAAAACGGCACTCCGGAAATCGGCATCCCCGGTTTCGAAGACGGACTGCCATCGGGAGTGTTTATCCGAGAAGTGCCGGGGGGGAGCCTCGAAGAGGTCATCTTCTATCTGGATATCCTTCACGCCTTGGAAGCTTCGGGCGTCAAGGTCTATAACGATGCCGGCGCGATTGAACGCAGCGTCGACAAAGTCCGCGCCAGCTTTCTGTTTGCGCTCCACGGTGTTCCGACACCTCGGACTTTCGCAGTGCGGGATGTCGGGCAGATGCGCGCGTTTTTGCGCAACTGGTTCGAAACGCACCGCCACGCCGTGGCGAAGCCCATTTTCGGCTCTCAAGGCAAAGGTCTGAAACTCTTGTCGCGGGACGACCCCCATCCCGATTACGATCTGTCCCGTGGGGTCTACTACCTGCAGGAATATATCGAGCCGGTCGCGTCCCGCAGCTGCGACTGGCGGGTGCTGGTCATCGGCGACCAGGCAGTGGCAGCCATGCGAAGGGAAGGCGAGGGTTGGATCAGCAACATTGCCAATGGCGGCCAGGGCCACCCGGCATCGCTGGAGCCGGAGTTGGCTCAGTTGGCAGAGCGTGCAGTGACTGCGGTCGAGATGCCGTACGCCGGAGTGGATCTGATGCGCGATCGGAAAGGGGCCGCTTGGGTAACCGAAGTCAACAGCATTCCGGCGTGGCGAGGGTTGCAGGAGGTACACTCGGAGAATATCGCGGATCTCCTGATCGAGGGATTTCTGAACCACTGCCACGGAGGAGCTTCGCCTGCTTAAGCGGAGATCTCGATGGCCAAGTACTTGCGTGCCTACTACGATCCACCTTGGCGCTTTGCCGCACGACAATTTCTTTATGCCTGCTTGCTGGACCTGCAGGCCTTGAAGCCCGGCAATGTCGGGCTGCATGGGGAAGGGCACGGGAAAACCACCCAGGACTTCCGGCGAAGTGCCCAAGCGGCGGCCGAGCTCATCACCCGCCCGGATTGGAGTTTGGGCCGTCGGGTACGCGAAGCGGCTCGGGCAAGTTGGGGCGTAGCGGGCTGTAATACCAATATCGGCGTCCTTCTCTTGACCTCCCCACTTGTTTCCGCCTATTACCGGGAGAACCCTCCGGTTCTGAATCAGCGGGTGGAAGAGGTCCTGGCCGAAACTACGATCGACGACGCGCGGGACGTATACCGGGCCATCCGGTTGATGCAACCGGCTGGGCTGGGGCAAGCGCCACAGGCCGATGTCCGCGATCGTCCGGACATTACGCTGCGCGAGGCGATGACCTTGGCTGCTGAGCGGGACCGGATTGCAGCAGAGTATCGGGACGGGTTTCCGATCACCTTCACTGAAGCCCGGCCACAATGGGAAGCACTGTGCCTGCGCTGGGGTGATGAGCGGTGGGCGATGGTCGGAGTTTTCCTGACTCTTCTTGGTCGTTATCCGGATTCTCACATCGCCCGCGTGCACGGCGAAGAGGTGGCAAGGTCAGTTAGTGGTAAGATTAAAAAGTTAGCCGATGAATTCTGTGGGGCTGAGTCCCCGGAAAATTTTCGGCCCAGGCTCCTGGAACTGGACGCTTCTTGGAAAAGCTCCAGTCTCAGCCCGGGAACCACGGCGGATCTGGCCCTAGCGGGGGTTCTCGCCGCGCGGCTCGACGGGTGGAGCGACGACAGGGGCAGGATGTTCTTGTCACAGGGAGATGATTCCCGGAACCCATCGGGTGCGTCTGCGTGATTTGACGGATCCGTTGTTTGCAAACAAAAAACATAAACTGGAGTAAATCAACAATGGCAATCGATAAAGTTCTCGTTGGAGAGGCTTTGGTCAATGACAATGACCCTTCTGGGACAATGGCTGAAATCGCTCACATCGATCTTCTCATTGGCCCGCGCGGCTCTGCCGTGGAAACGGCTTTCTGTAACGGTCTGGTCAACAACAAGGACGGGTTCACGACACTGCTCGCTGTAGTGGCGCCGAACCTGCCGTGTAAGCCGGACACCATGATGTACAACAAGGTCACGATCAAGGGCGCAAAACAAGCCGTCCAGATGTTCGGACCCGCCCAGAAGGCTGTCGCCATGGCTGTTGCGGATTCAGTTGAGGCTGGGGTCATCCCGAAGGAAGAAAGCGGCAACCTGTACGTTTGTGTTGGCGTGTTCATCCATTGGGAGGCTGACAGTGATGCAGCGATCTATGAAAACAATTACAAGGCAACCAAGGAGGCGATCGCCAACGCCGTGAGCGGAGTTCCCACCGTGGACGACATGCTTTCCCAAAAGGACAGCACCGACCATCCGTTCCAGGGCTTCTAACCAGGCATCGTCCCCGAGAAAGCGCCGCACTTGTGCGGCGCTTTTTTTGCGCGCAGTAAAATGCCGTATCCGGGAGCCGTTGGGAGATCTTCGATCTCAAACCCTGGGAGCAAACCATGGATGCGCGCATAATCACAGAGCCTCTCGATCCCTGGAGAGAGATCCAAGAGTTTTTGTCGGCCCATGAGAAATTGCGCGGGCAGTGTGGGGCGATGGTCGTGTTCGTCGGCACCATGCGGGCACAGAACGAAGGAGAGGCCGTGCGGTCCATGCGGCTTGAACACTACCCGGAAATGACCCAAGCCCATTTGGAGAAGATTGCGCGTCAGGCGCAAGATCAATTCGGTCTCTCGGCCGTTCTTCTGCGCCATCGCGTCGGGGAAATCCTGCCGGGCGAGGAAATCGTCTTGGTCGCAGTCTGGGCGGAGCATCGGAAGGCTGCATATGAGGGCAACCGATTCCTCATGGAAGACCTGAAATCTACCGCGCCTTTCTGGAAGGAGGAAACTCTCGCGGGAGGAGAGCGGCGATGGGTGGAGGAGAATACCCCGGGTTGAGGCAATGCTTAGGTGATTCCGCTGAACGGAATCACTTCGACCGTTTCTCCCTCCTGAACATTGGCCCGCTCCATCGGTAGCACGATGAAGCAGTTTGCCTGGCTCATCGATGTCAGGATTCCGGATCCCTGTGCGCCGGTACAGGCGACCGTATGACTTCCGTCCTGTGCCCGGCGAAGAGTTCCTCGCTGGTACTCCACCCGACCCTGCCGCTTGCGCAGCGGCGAGGTGACCGGGACCTGAAGAGCCAGTGGTGGTTGCTCAGCCATGCCGGCCATGCGTAGCAGGGCCGGTCGTACGAACTGGTAGAACGTGACCATGACCGAGACCGGATTGCCTGGCAGACCGAAAAACTTCGCAGGCCCGATCTGACCGAAGGCCAGCGGGCGTCCGGGCTTGATCGCCACTTTCCAGAAATTCACATCGCCCAACTCGCCTAGGACGTCTTTCACGTAATCGGCCTCGCCGACTGAAACTCCACCGGACGTAATTACCATATCCGCCTGTTCGGAAGCTGCACGAAACGCCTCTACAACGGCGGCACGGTCATCGCGGACCACACCCAGATCCAGGGCGTCGACATGAAGGCGTCGGAGCATGGCGGACAGAGTGTAGCGGTTACTGTTGTAAATGTGGCCATCCTGAAGAGGCTCGCCCACTTCCTGCAATTCATCGCCGGTGGAGAAAAAAGCTACCCGGACACGTCGCAGGACAGAGACCTCGGCGATGCCGACCGAAGCGAGCAAGCCCAGGTCTGCGGACCCGATCAGGCGGCCGGGTTCCAGGATGACATTTCCTGCAGCGATGTCTTCGCCTGCCGCCCGGACGTTTTGCCCGGGCTTCTCGCCGGCCGGGATTTCGATTTCCGTGTCGCCGAATACGCGAACTCTCTCCTGGATCACGACGGTGTCCGAGGAATCCGGCATGACGCCTCCCGTCATGATGCGAACGCATTCTCCGGCTCCTACCGATCCGTCATAGGGATGACCGGCGAATGACGATCCAATGAGAGTGAAAGTCTCGGGAGAGTCAGAAGGCAAGTCCTGGCCACGTACGGCATAACCGTCCATCGCCGAGTTCGTGTGCCCGGGCACGTCGATCTCCGAGTGCATCTCGACGGCCAGAACGCGGTCCAGCGCCTCCATGGTCGAAACTGTTTCCGTTTCAAGCACGGGGCAAATGGTGGACTGAATGTGTTCAGCAGCCTGATCCGGAGTGATCGACTCCGGATCAAAGTCATCCATGCAGCTGAAGGAAGGCGCTGAACTCATCTGCGTGGTCGTCTCAGCAGGATGTTGACCGCGCCGGTATTGCCGGGAACGCTGTGAAAGCCGAGGACTTCCGGGTGTTCGCGCAGTACGGCATCGACCAGTCCCTTAAGCCGCGAGCCACGGCTCTCGGAGTGATGACCCTTGCCGTGAATCAGGCACAAGGAACGACGGTTCACCTGTTGCGCGTGAGCAATGGCTGCAGCGATGGTGTCGCAGGCTTCCTGCGCATCCTGCCCATGCAGGTCGATTTCTTCGGGAGAGGGGGACAGCCGCCCTCGGCGCAGGTTTTGGTAGTCCTTGTCCAGCACCCCTGGACGCCGCCAATTCAGGATCTCCCGGCCGTCCATGGGGCGTGCGTTTGGCACCCCGAGCGTTCGAGTGGGCACGGTTCTATGCGGCGGGGAGGGGCGCGATGCGGGCGTGAAAGGCGCACGGTCGGACCGGGAGCCGCGACCAAGCGGCGCGACTCCCGTCATGGCCTGCTCAAGCGCTTCCAAATCCTCGTCGCGGGCTTTGTCCATGATGGCGGATAAAGGGGGTTCATTCGCATCCAAGTATACCGAAGCAATTTTTTGAGGGTTATCCCATATCGCTGATAATGGCAATGCCATAGGTTTAAAATAAATACGCCGGGCTAGCATTGACTGCCCTGCAATCGCGCACCATCATGCACCTACTGTTAAGCAACGATGACGGCTACCGGGCCCCCGGTCTCGAATGCCTGGCTCGGCATCTAAGTGAGTTGGCCGAACTAACCGTGATCGCTCCCTCTCGCGACCGCAGCGGCGCGAGCAATTCTCTGACGCTGGATCAGGACCTTCATGTACACACGGCTCCGAATGGGTTCCACTATGTGGAGGAGGGCACGCCGACCGATTGTGTACATCTTGGTATCACCGGGCTGATGGAGCCAGAACCGGACATGGTGGTGTCCGGTATCAACAATGGGGCCAACCTGGGCGATGACGTACTCTATTCCGGCACGGTCGCGGCGGCCATGGAAGGGCGGACACTGGGGTTGCCCGCGATTGCGGTGTCCATAACATCGCGTACCCCACAGCATTATGAGACTGCCGCCCTCATCACCTGCTCCCTGATTCGCCGCTTGTCGGAACAGGCGCTCCCGCCCGAAATCATTATCAACGTCAATGTCCCGGATCTTCCGCTTGAAGACTTACGCGGCCTGTGCATGACGCGCCTCGGCCATCGACATCGTGCGGAACCTGCGATTCGACAAGAGGACGTTAATGGCCGTTCCGTCTGGCGTGTCGGCCCACCGGGGCCGGACAAGGATGGCGGCGAGGGCACGGATTTCCATGCAGTACGGGAAGGCTTTGTTTCTGTCACTCCGATGCAAGTGGATTTGACTCGGCATCACGATTTCAGCACCCTGTCGGAATGGCTGCAGAAAATTTCTCTATGACTCCAACCCAAAACGGAGGCGCCGGCATGACTGCTGCGCGGCACCAGGAAAGTCTGGTCGAGCGACTGCGCGAGAAGGGAATTGAAAGCGAAACCGTGCTGCAGGCCATACTGGAGACTCCGCGGCACCGTTTCGTCAGCGATGCGGTCGCACGTCACGCTTACCGCGATGATGCTTTGCCCATCGGCTATAACCAGACCATTTCCCAGCCTTATGTCGTGGCCTTCATGACGCAAGCCTTGCTCAAACCGGAGCCTCCTCGGAATGTGCTTGAAATCGGTACTGGCTCTGGCTACCAGTCCGCGGTTCTGGCGAAACTCGTGAGAAGGGTCTACAGCATCGAACGCATTCCACAGTTGCACCGACAATCGACTCAACGGTTGCGCGAACTTGGCGTCCGCAATGTGTCGACCCGTTTGGGGGACGGAAGTCAGGGTTGGCCTGAATGCGCGCCGTATGAAGCGATCATGCTCACTGCGGCCAGCCCGACCCCGCCCGATGCGCTTTTGGAGCAATTGGTCGAAGGAGGGAGGTTGCTGCTTCCAGAAGGTTCTCCGCATGAGACCCAAACGCTGGTGCGCTACGTCCGGACCCCGAAAGGCATCACACGGGAGACGCTCCTGGACGTGCTGTTTGTGCCGCTGGTGTCCCGGACAAGCTGAATCATGCGCCTATTTGCCCCACTGTACGATCAGACCCTGCGCTGGGCCCAGCACCCCCGCGCACCTTGGGCCCTGAGCACACTGAGTTTCATCGAGTCCGTCATATTCCCCATCCCGACGGACGTCATGCTGGCGCCCATGGTACTGGCGCAACCACCGAAATGGCTGCATTACGCGACCCTTGCGACTGTCTTTTCGGTACTGGGGGGCGTCTTCGGCTACCTGCTTGGAGCCTGGGCATTCGATTGGGCCTCACCCTGGCTTACGACCGGCAATGGGGCGCAGGCCTTTGCCGAGGCGCAGCGGCTATTCCAGGAGTGGGGAGTCTGGTTTGTTTTCATGGCGGCTTTTACGCCTATTCCATACAAGGTGTTCACGATCAGCGCCGGTTTCATGGCACTTGCACTTGTGCCTTTCATCCTCGCTTCGGCAGCAGGGCGGGCAGCGCGGTTCTTCCTCGTTGCCGGCCTTGTGCGCTGGCTAGGTGCCCGGTACGAGCCGCTACTGCGTCGGCACATAGAATTCGCCGGTTGGGCGGCGGTTGTCATTCTGGTTTTGATTTTCGTGATCCGCGAATGACTATGAGAAAAGGCATCTGGCACGCCTTCGTTCTTACAGTGTTCTGTACAGGAACGGTCTCCTGCTCATTTCTTCCGGACATACTAGTCAAACCCTTCGAGTCGTCGCCTACGACTCAGAAGAGACAGGCGACCCAGAAAAAGCAAGCAAAATCCTGTTATCCGGTCAGAGACAGGGACATCGTCTATGTCGTGCGCAAAGGCGATACGCTGGGCGAAATCGCAGAATGCTTCAAAACGCGCTGGTACTACATCTCCAGCCGAAACAAACTCAAGAATCCGAATGTAATAAGGCCCGGGCAGAAACTCATCATCCCGGCGCGGTCAACCAAGGCCGCAACCGGGACCAGCAGCGGCAAGGCTAAGAAAAAAGGCGCTTCCAAGCTGGTGCGTCCACCGACCCGCGCGAAAAGCGGCATTGCCTGGATCTGGCCAGCCGAGGGCAAGGTCATCCGAAAATTCTCTCCCAAGGGCTCCGGGAAGCAGGGAATTTCAATCGCCGGAAAGATGGGCCAAAAAATCAAGACTGCGGCTTCGGGCAAGGTGGTCTACAGCGGGGAGGGCTTGGTCGGCTACGGGAGGCTGATCATCGTGCAGCACCAGAAGGACTTCCTGACGGCCTACGCGCACAATGACCGACTGTTGGTCAAAGAAGGGCAGTCGGTCAAGAAGGGACAGATCATTGCCCACATGGGAAAGACAGCAGCGAAGTCGCCGCGACTTCACTTCGAGATGCGCTACAAGGGCAAGCCGGTCAACCCGTTGAAATACCTGCCTTAAACCGGCAGAATCAGGCAGGCCGCGATATCCCGCCCGTCCTGGGCCAGCAAATTGTAGGTCCGACAGGCTGCTGTTGTGGTCATGGCTTCCAGGCCGATCTCTTGACTCAACAGTGCTCCGTATACCTCCGGATCTGGCAACCGAAGGTCTGCACCCGTGCCGAGGACCACTAATTCCGGCTTGTGTTCAAGCACCGTCGAGAAGTGTTCTGGCTTCAGCAGTTCGTCGACGGCGACCGGCCACGGCCGCACCGGTTGTCCGGGCAGCAGAATGAAACTTTCGGACAGATTTTGACCGTTGACGCGAATCCCTTCCGCGCCACATGAGTGAATGACGAATTCCGCCGTTGCGTGATCTTCGGCAAACTGCATCGGGATTGACTATAATGGAACAAGTGCAGGGCTTTAGCCGTTGCATGCAATTATAGAAAAACCGGACCGGCGGCCGCTTTCCCGTGACTGAAGAGTTTCAGCGCGTCTCGCGCCTTCCCCCGTATGTATTCAGCATCGTCAGCGACCTGAGGTCCAAGGCGCGCCGAAAGGGCGAAGACATCATCGACTTCGGCATGGGCAATCCCGACCAGCCCACGCCACGGCATATCGTGGACAAGCTCTGCGAGACCGTCGCCCGCGGCGACACGCATCGTTACTCCACCTCGCGCGGCATTCCGCGTCTGCGCCAGGCTGTAGCCAGCTGGTACCGCCGAAAGTTCGACGTCGAACTCGACTCGGAAACGGAAGCCATCGTGACGATTGGCTCGAAAGAAGGCCTGGCACACCTGGCCTTGGCCGTCCTGTCCCCAGGAGACATGGTGGTCGTGCCGAATCCAGCCTATCCGATCCACCCGTACAGTTGCGTGATTGCGGGTGCCGAACTCAACTACGTCCCCATGGACGACGAGGAAGAATTCCTGAATTCCCTGCAGCAGACCATAGAAAACTGCTGGCCGCGGCCGAAAATGTTGTTGCTGAATTTCCCCTGTAACCCGACCGGGCACTGCGTGGGACTGGACTTCTACGCCAAGGTGGTCGAAATCGCGCAAGAGTACAAATTGTGGGTGGTTCAAGATATTGCCTATGCCGAGTTGGCTTTCGACGGTTATACGGTGCCATCCATTCTGCAGGTGAAAGGAGCCAAGGATGTGGCCGTGGAGTTTTATACTTTGTCGAAGTCCTACAACATGCCAGGATGGAGAGTCGGCTTCATGTGCGGGAATTCACGCTTGGTCAGCGCGCTTTCACGGATCAAGTCCTATGTGGATTACGGTCTGTTCACTCCTATTCAGGTAGCGGCCATCGCTGCTCTGGAGGGCCCGCAGGATTGTGTCCGCGAAATCTGCCAGATGTATCAAGAGCGCCGGAACGTGCTGTGCGATGGCCTCAATTCGGTAGGATGGACGGTGGAGAAGCCGTCTGCCACCATGTTCGTCTGGGCGCCGCTCCCGGAGGCCTACGCAGACCTGGGTTCGCTTGAATTTAGCAAGCTACTCCTGAAACGGGCCAAGGTGGCGGTATCCCCAGGGGTCGGGTTCGGGCAGAATGGCAACGGGCATGTGCGCTTCAGCCTCATTGAAAATACGCAAAGGACCCGCCAAGCATTGCGCAACATCAAATCCATGATGAGGGACGCCTGATGAGCGGAAATGAGATGCGAGTAGGGTTGCTGGGACTCGGCTGCGTGGGTTGCGGCGTCATCCGGGCGCTGTCGCGCAATCAGGAGGAGATCGAGCGGCGGGCCGGACGGCGTCTCAGCATCGTGGCGGCCTGCGCCAGGGACCTGAGCAAGAAACGGGACTGCGATCTCGAAGAGATTCAGCTAATGCAGGATCCCCAGCAGGTGGTGGATCACCCGGAGGTGGATGTGGTGATTGAGCTGATGGGCGGCATCGACCCCGCCCGGGAGCTGATCCTCCGCGCGATCGACCAGGGCAAACCGGTCATTACTGCGAACAAGCATCTGATCGCCCTGCATGGAAGCGAGGTGTTCGCGCATGCGGAGCAAAAAGGTGTCAACGTCGCCTTCGAAGCGGCCGTGGCAGGCAGCATCCCGATCATCAAGAACATCCGGGAGAGCCTGAGCGGAAACCGGATCGAATGGATCGCCGGCATCATCAACGGCACGGGCAACTACATCCTGACCGCGATGGAGGGCGAGGGACGCCCGTTTGCGGAAATGCTTGCTGAGGCACAGCGACTCGGCTACGCGGAAGCGGACCCAACATTCGACATTGACGGGACGGACGCCGCGCACAAGTTGACGATCCTGGCTTCCATCGCCTTTGGCATTCCCCTGTCCTATGACCGGGTGCATGTCGAGGGAATTTCGGACATCACATCGGAAAATATCGCGGATGCCCGCTCATTGGGATATCGAATCAAACACTTGGGCATCGCCAAGCGAACGGAAGGGGGAATCGAGTTGCGGGTTCATCCCACTTTGATTCCAGATTCACGATTGGTGGCTAATGTCGCCGGCGTTATGAATGCGGTGGTGGTAATGTCTGACGCGGCAGGCGCGCACCTGTATTACGGCGCGGGCGCGGGCGGCGATCCGACGGCCTCGGCAGTCATCGCGGACCTGGTGGACGTAGTGCGCACGCTGACCACCGATGCGGAGAACCGGGTGCCCCATCTGGCCTACCAGCCCCACGCATTGAGCGACATTCCTCTCCTGCCGATCGGGCAGGTGACGACGGCCTGCTACCTGAGACTGCAGGCGATAGACCGCCCCGGTGTGCTGGCCGCGGTTACCGATATCCTGGGCAACCTGGGAATCAGCATCGAGGCGATCCAGCAGCGCGAACCGGAAATTGCAGACGTGGACGGTAGCGTCCCCGTGATTTTATTGACTCACGAGGTCCCGGAAGACCGCATGAACCAAGCCCTCTCATGCATTGAAGCTCTGGAGGATATCGTCGCGCCGGTTCAGAGGATCCGGATCGAACCAATGAAGTGAGGGGATGAGGGTCAATGGAATATGGAGACGCAACGCTACACCGGGTTGATTGATCGCTATCGGGACTTCCTGCCGATTGCCCCGGATACGCCTGCGGTCACTTTGTGCGAAGGCGATACCCCGCTCATCGAACTGAAGCAACTTCCCTGCGAGTGGGGGACAGACTGCCGAGTGCTGGCCAAATTCGAGGGACTCAATCCGACTGGTTCGTTCAAAGACCGGGGAATGACGGTAGCGGTGACCCGGGCTTCGGAGGAGGGCAGCCGGGCCATCATCTGCGCCTCCACCGGCAACACCTCGGCCTCTGCCGCAGCCTATGCGACCCGGGCCGGAATGGAATGCTTCGTGCTGATCCCGGAAGGGAACGTGGCACTCGGGAAACTTGCCCAGGCGATCATGCACGGCGCCACCATCCTGCAGATCAAAGGAAACTTCGATGACGGTATGCGCCTGGTTCGGGAGGTCGGGGAGGAGATGCCGGTGGCCATCGTCAACTCCATCAATCCCTACCGTCTGCAAGGCCAGAAAACAATTGCCTACGAGACCGTCGGAACACTGGGGGATGCCCCGGACTATCATTGCCTCCCGGTCGGGAATGCCGGCAACATCAGTGCGCATTGGATCGGATACAGCGAACTGGCCGGCCTCGGGTCCGCTGTGACGGAGGCCTGCGAATCTTCTCTGGGTTCAGGCGCCATCGCCGTGCCGAAGCAAGTCGACAAGCGTCCGGCCATGGTGGGGTACCAAGCATCGGGCAGTGCCCCGTTCCTGCGAGGCAAATGGGTGGAGAAGCCGGAGACCCGGGCGACAGCCATCCGCATTGGTCATCCGCAAAGCTGGGATTACGCGTGGGCGGTGCACCGTGAGTCGGGCGGTTGGTTCGACGAATGCACTGATGAGGAAATTCTGGACATGCAACGGCAACTGGCCAGCCGGGAAGGGATTTTCTGCGAGCCGGCCTCGGCGGTGTCGGTGGCAGGCGCCATGCGCGACATCCGCTCGGGCAAAATCGAGAACGGTTGCGTCGTGGTCTGCACCTTGACGGGACACGGGCTGAAAGACCCGAGCGTGGTCGAGGATGTGAAACTGGAGAGTATCGAGCCCACCCTGGCAAACATCAGGGATGTGATTGGAAACAAGCTGGGCGTCTGAGCGGGGGCGCTGTTCCCCGCATCACCGGGTCGGGCAGGTTCAGGTATCGAGTTTGATGCAACCCAGCCGGGTGAAGGGAATCAGGCGGGGCGTCGTCGCCTGGTAGTCAGTGTACGAAGGATAGCGCGACAGGGATATCGATTCGGTCATCCTTGACGACCCCAAGAATATGCCGGTCAGCACGATGAACCCAAAAGTGCTCCAGTTCAAAATTTCACCGGTCGCGGCGATGGCGAACAGGTAGAACACCCACCACATGCCAAGCTCACAGAAGAAATTCGGATGCCGGGAGAACTGAAACAATCCCGTGGTGATGAACGGGGCATCGATCGGGAGGCCTTGAGCCTGGCGCGCCTTCTTCTCCTGCTGGAAACGCCACATCTGCTGATCCGCAACCGCTTCTCCGATCCAGAACATGGCGAACAAGGCCGCGGCCAGTGCATCCAGCCAGTTCAGCGGGGATTCTAGAGCGGTCCAGGCGTGGTGTATGGGCGAAGTGAACAACCAGATGATGAATAGCTGTCCCGGCGCAACGAAGGAAAAGTTTAAAACCTGGAACTTGACGGGTCCCATCTTCTCGCGCAAATGCACCCACCGATAATCTTCGCCACCGGGTTGATAGCCTCCTTTTCTTGCGTAGTTGAATGTCAGGCGGACCGCCCAGAGGCAGATCAGGAGCGTCATTAGATTCAGACGGGGTGATTCGAAGCCGGCGCTCGAAGCGACCTGCAGGCAGAAAACGGCCGGGGCGACCGACCAGACCCGATCCACCCACGAATACTCGCGCGTGATGACCGACAACAGCCAGCATGTGATCGCCAGGACTATGGCGAGGTCGAGAGCGGCGCCATACGGCATGCCCATCAGCGGGTGATCAACAAAGTTCAAATACGACATGCTTTCTTCAAAACCTGTCGCAGAAAGGTTCCAGTCAGATTTGGCGCGCCAATTCAGCTGCGGCGCCGATGTAGTCACGTGGCGTCATCGCCAGCAGCCGCTGTCTGGCCTCGTTCGGCAAGTCCAGGCCCGCAATGAACTCGGCCAGGCTCTCCTGGGTGATCTCTCGCCCCCGGGTGAACGCCTTGAGTTGTTCATAGGGGTCCGGGAGGCCGTATCGCTTCATCACGGTCTGTACGGCCTCCGCCAGGACCTCGGGGCAGGCTTCCAGATCGCTTTCCACCCGCTGCGGGTCGACGTCCAGCTTGCCGAGGCCACGCTCCAGCGCCAGATACGCATTGATGCTGCAGGCCAGGGTCGCACCCATGTTTCTCAATACGGTGGAATCGCTCAGGTCGCGTTGCAGGCGTGAGATCGGCAACTTGTTCGCATAGTAGTTCAACTCGGCGCAGGCCAGTCCCAGATTGCCTTCCGCATTCTCGAAATCAATCGGGTTGACCTTGTGCGGCATGGTAGAAGAACCGACCTCGCCGGCTTTTGCCTTCTGCCGGAAATAACCCAGAGAGATGTACTGCCAGACGTCCCGCGCGCAATCGGTCAACAGATTGTTGATCCGGATCAAGGCATGGAAGAACTCCGCGAATTGATCGTAAGGCTCGACCTGGGTCGTATAGGGATTGGAATCCAGCCCGAGCGCGTTCAATACCTTGCCCGAAACCTCATTCCAATCGACTTCCGGATAGGCGGCCAGATGCGCATTGTAGTTGCCGACGGCACCGTTCATTTTGCCCAGAAAGCGCATGCCACGCAGTGGGCTCAATTGGCGCTGGAGACGAGCCACCGTCACCGCAAGCTCCTTGCCGACAGTGGTCGGCGAGGCGGGCTGGCCATGCGTGCGCGACAGCATTGGAATGTCGGCGTATTCGTGAGCCATGTTTTGAATCTTCTGCCCAAGGCTCTCCAGCGCCGGCAGCACGACCTCGGTGCGGGCGCGATCGAGCATCAGGGCATAAGCCGGATGGTTGACATCCCAGGAAGTGCACGCGAAATGGATGAATCCCTCCAGGCCCGCCAACTCTTCGTCTTCCTTCAGTCTTTCACGCAGGAAATACTCCAAGGCCTTGACGTCGTGGTTGGTCTCCTTTTCGATGTCTTTGACCTGTTGAGCCTGCTCCGGAGAAAACTCCGCGACCAGCGACTGCAACCGTTTCTTGGCCGCATCGGACAAAGTTGAAACCTCGGGGATACCGGGATGATCGGACAAGGCCAGAAGCCACGCGACCTCCACCTCCAGGCGGTGGTGGATCAGGCCGAATTCGGAGAATAACTGACGCAGTCGCGTATTCGTAGTCTTGTAGTAGCGCCCATCAACCGGCGATAGGGCGGTCAAAGGCGAAAGTTCCAAACGTCGACTCTCAATAATAGTTTCTAGAATTCATTATACTGCCGGTTACAAGTAACCGCCCTCATTCATCAAATGGCTTCATATCGCACAGAAAAAGACAGCATGGGAGAAATTCAGGTTCCCCAGGATGCCCGCTACGGTGCACAGACGCAGCGCGCAGTGGAGAATTTCCCGATCAGTGGGCTGACCATGCCGCGTGCCTTCCTGTACGGACTGGGCCTGGTCAAGCAGGCCTGCGCGGAAGCCAACGCCAGCCTGGGCCTGCTGGAACGCGAGAAGGCCGAGGCCATCATCGAGGCGGCCCAGCAGGTCGCGAAAGGCCAGCACGACGCGGAATTTCCAGTAGACGTATTCCAGACTGGTTCCGGAACCAGCACGAACATGAATGCCAATGAAGTCATTGCGCATCTGGCAGGGAAGAGGGTGCACCCCAATGACCACGTCAACATGAGCCAAAGCTCCAACGACGTAATCCCGACTGTCCTGCATGTCAGCGCCGCATTGGCACTCCATGAGCAATTGCTTCCAGCCTTGCGACACTTGCAGCAGGTGGCAGGCGCGAAGGCAGCTGACCTGGATCAGCAGGTCAAGACCGGGCGAACTCATTTGATGGATGCGATGCCGGTCAGGATGTCGCAGGAAGTCGGAGCTTGGTCCAGCCAGATCCGCTATGGAATAGAACGCATTGATGCGGTGTTGCCCCGGCTGCTGGAACTGGCGCAGGGCGGCACAGCCGTAGGCAGTGGCATCAACGCCCCGAAAGGTTTCGAGGAAGCATTCATCAAAGCTCTCCGAGGCGGCACTTCGCTCGAGTTCCGTTCCAAGCCGGACAAGTTCGAAGGGTTGGCGGCACAGGATACGGCCGTGGAACTAAGCGGCCAGCTGCGCACGGTGGCTGTGAGCCTCATGAAGATCGCCAACGACCTGCGCTGGATGAACTCTGGTCCCCTGGCAGGCCTAGGGGAGATTGCGCTGCCAGCCCTGCAGCCAGGCAGCAGCATCATGCCGGGCAAGGTCAATCCTGTGATACCCGAAGCCACGGCGATGGTGGCGGCCCAAGTCATGGGCAATGATGCGACGATTTCAGTGGCGGGACAGTCCGGCAACTTCCAGTTGAATGTCATGTTGCCAGTGATTGCCTATAATCTCCTGCAAAGTATTGAATTATTGACCAATTCATCTAAGCTCCTGGCTGATCAGGCAATTACCGGCTTTACTGTCAATGAGGCGGTGCTACAGAAATCGCTTGAGCGGAATCCGATTCTCGTCACTGCACTCAACACCGTGATCGGTTATGAGAAAGGGGCGGCCATCGCGAAACAGGCCTATGCCGAAGGGCGCCCGGTCATCGACGTGGCCCGCGAACAGACCGACTTATCCGAGGAGGAGTTGAAACGCCTGTTGGACCCTGGCGCGCTGACCCGAGGAGGAGTCCAAAAATAGTCGGTGAACTACTTGCCGGAACATCAAGAACCCCCAGCGAAAGAAGCCCATGAGGGCTTCTTTCATGCTTCTTCTGAATTGGGCTAGAACCGTTTAAGCGGCAAGCTGGCGCAGGACATAATGCAGGATTCCCCCATGCCGGTAGTACTCCGACTCCTGCGGGGTGTCAATGCGCACGACCACCTCGAACGTTTTGGACACGCCCCCGTTGTCGACCGAGGTCGCCTGAACTTCCAGCCGTCCGCCAGGCTTACTGGCATCATCGAGTCCCAGAATGTCGAAGACTTCCTCGCCCGTCAAACCCAGTGATTCTGCATTTTCTCCAGGCTGGAACTGCAACGGCAAGATGCCCATGCCGATCAGATTGGAACGGTGAATCCGTTCGTAACTCTCAGCAATGACGGCACGCACGCCTTGCAGCCGCGGGCCTTTGGCGGCCCAGTCACGGGAAGAGCCGCAGCCGTATTCCTTGCCAGCCAACACGATCATAGGGATTCCTTCTTCGCGGTATTTCATGGCCGCGTCGAAGATCGGCATCAGTTCGCCATCCGGCAGGTGCCGGGTCACCCCGCCCTCAACCCCGTTGGCAAGGCGATTGCGCAACCGGATGTTGGCAAAAGTGCCGCGCATCATCACTTCGTGGTTGCCACGGCGTGATCCGTAGGAATTGAAGTCGATCGGCTCCACCCCACGTTCCATCAGATAGCGTCCGGCCGGACTGTCTTCGGCGATTGCGCCGGCTGGAGAAATGTGGTCGGTCGTGACCGAATCGCCAAGGTAAGCCAGCACGCGCGCGCGCTGGATGTCCACTGGATCCGCCACGTCCATGGAGAGATCCTCGAAGTAGGGTGGGTGTGACACGTAAGTCGATTCGGGCCATTCGTATAAGCCGCTTGTCGCACTCTCAAGTTCTGCCCAGTGATCATCGCCCTGAAACACGTCTTGGTAGCTTTCACGGAATTGCCCGGCATCCAGTGCGCCATCCATGACTTCGGTGATTTCCTGCTGCGTCGGCCACAAATCCTTCAGGTAGACCGGCTGGCCCTGCGGCGTCGTAGCCAGCGGTTCCTGGTACAGATCTGCATCCATCCGTCCCGCCAGGGCGTACGCAACCACAAGGGGTGGCGAGGCCAGGTAGTTCATTAAAACCTGAGCGTGAATGCGCCCTTCAAAGTTTCGATTACCGGACAACACGGATACGGCGGTCAAGTCATGATCGCGGATGATTTGCGAGACCTGTTCCGGCAGGGGGCCGGAATTGCCAATGCAAGTGGTGCAACCATAACCGACCAGGTGAAAACCCAATTGCTTCAAGGCGCCCATCAGCCCGGCCCTCTCGAGATAGTCCGTCACTACGCGCGAACCTGGAGCCAGCGAGGTCTTGACCCATGGACGGGCTTTCAGTCCCAACTCCGTCGCCTTTTTTGCTACCAGCCCGGCGGCCACCATGACCGAGGGATTGGACGTATTCGTGCAGGAAGTGATGGCGGCAATGACCACCAGTCCGTCGCCTACGGTGCAGGTTTGCCCGTCGATGTCGACCGCCAGGTCGGACTGGGCGGACTTGTTTCGGGCCTGATTGAGTTCTTCAAGGCGGGCCTGAAACTGCGAGGCCGCCTCGCGCAGCGGCACCCGGTCCTGAGGACGTTTGGGGCCGGCCAGGCTCGGTTCGACTGTGCTGAGATCCAGCTCCAGGGATTCGCTGTATGCGACCGGCTCGCTGCCAGCATCGCGCCACATGCCCTGTTCCTTGGCGTAGGCTTCAACCCTCGCGGCCAGATTTTCATCTCGGCCGGTCAGGCGAAGATAACTGACCGTTTCGGCATCGATCGGAAACAGCCCGCAGGTTGCTCCGTACTCCGGTGCCATGTTGGCAATGGTGGCACGGTCTCCAATGGACAGTTGATCCAGGCCGTCTCCGTGGAATTCGACGAATTTCCCGACCACGCCATGCTCTCGAAGCATCTGGACGATTGTGAGCACCAAGTCGGTGCCGGTCGCTCCCTCCGGCAGGGTTCCGGTCAATTGAAAGCCGACGACCCGAGGAATCAACATGGAAATCGGCTGCCCCAGCATGGAGGCTTCCGCCTCGATCCCGCCCACGCCCCAACCAAGAACTCCGATGCCATTGATCATCGTCGTGTGGGAATCGGTGCCAACCAGAGTGTCGGGATAGGCTTCCAAGATGCCGTCGCGTTCCTGGGCGAAGATCACGCGGGCCAGATATTCGAGGTTGACCTGGTGCACGATGCCGGTGTCCGGAGGCACCACCTTGAAATTGCTGAACGCGCTTTGACCCCATTTGAGGAATTGATAACGTTCCCGATTCCGGTCGAATTCAAGCCTCGCGTTGAGATCAAAAGCCTGATCGCTGGCGAATTGGTCGACCTGGACCGAGTGGTCGATGACCAGCTCGGCCGGCTGTAGAGGGTTGATGCGTTCCGGATTGCCGCCCAAGTTTCCCATGGCTTCACGCATGGCGGCAAGATCGACCACGGCGGGAACCCCGGTGAAGTCCTGCATCAGCACTCGGGCGGGGCGGAAAGCGATTTCCTGGCTGGCCTCGGCGGAAGGATTCCAGTTCAGCAACGCCTGAATATCGTCCGCAGTGACCGTGCGACCGTCTTCGTGCCGCAACAGGTTCTCCAAGAGGATTTTCAGGGAGAACGGGAGGCGGTTGGCTCCCTCTAGGTCGGCCAACCGGTAAATCTGGTATGTGTCCTCGCCCACCTTGAGCGTGGATTTGGTATTGAAACTATTTCCCATGTTTTTGTAATCAAATAAACTTTAGTGGTCCGACAAGGTGAATTTGGGCATCCTGCTAGAACAAATTCGTCGACGGAAGATAGCTATTTTCGCACGAATCCTTTTAGGAAGGGTAAGCACTCTCGCGTAGCGCTTTAAGAATAATGCCTCCGCCAAGGCAGACTTCCCCTAGATAGAACACCACCGATTGGCCCGGGGCGGGGGCCCACTGTGGTGCGGCAAAACTCACCCGATAAATATCCCCGTCCTGCTCCAGCCGGCAGTCCTGCAAGGGCTGGCGATGTCGGATTCGTGCCTTCAGCGCACGTTCTTCCGGCGGTAGGCCGGCGATCCAGTGAGGAGGTTCGATCTCCAGTACGCGAACATTCAGGGCCGGGTGATCCCGATCCTGAGTCACGGTCACCTGACCGCTTTCCATGTCTTTGTCGACGACGTACCACGGGCCTTCGTTGCTTCCAGAAACCCCACCAATGCCCAGGCCGGTACGCTGGCCGATCGTCTGGAACGCCAACCCCTGATGTTCCCCGAGTTTGCGTCCGGATGAGTCGACGATGGGGCCGGGTTGGGCTGGGATGTAGTTCGCCAGAAAATCCTGAAAGCGCCGCTCCCCAATGAAACAGATACCGGTGCTGTCCTTCTTGTCATGAACCGGGAGGCCGATCCGACGCGCTTGTTCCCGGGTTTCCTGCTTGGTCATGCCTTGCAGGGGAAAGCGCGCGGCTTCAATCTGCTGCTGATCCAGGCGGTGAAGGAAATAGGTCTGGTCCTTGTCTCGATCCTCGGACTGGATTAGTTCCGGAGCGAGTCCGCGGAACCGGATGCCCGCGTAATGTCCCGTGGCGATACGTTCTGCACCAAGTGTCTGAGCGTAGTCCAAGAAGGCCCGAAACTTGATTTCGCGATTGCACAGGATGTCGGGATTCGGGGTACGTCCGGCCGAATACTCGGCCAGGAAGACTTGAAACACGCGATCCCAGTATTCCGAGGAAAAGTTGATGGTGTGTAGCCGCAGGTCGAGCAGGTCGCAGATTACCTGGGCATCCGCGAGGTCCGCCGCTGCCGCACAATACTCCTCGGTGTCGTCTTCCTCCCAGTTCTTCATGAATACCGCCTCGACATCAATGCCACTTTCGCGAAGCTTCCACGCGGCAACCGCCGAATCGACGCCACCGGACAGCCCGATCAACACCTGCGCCGTCATAACGGGAATTCGATCAAGAAGAGATGAGCGAAAGCGGGTGTCGGGCTCCGGCCAAGTAGTCGTCGACACATTGCAGGACCATCGGGCTGCGCCGCTGGTGTTCCGGCAGGGCGGCAATTTCGTCTCGCGTCATCCACACGGTTCGGATGATCGTGTCGTCCAGTTCTCGATCAGGATGTTCCTGAATCAACCGCCCGCAGAAGGCGAAACGAAGGTATACGTGCGACAAGCCGGGCGGGTGGTATTGATAGACCCCGACCAAGGCTTCCGGACGGAACTCCCAGGCCGCTTCCTCGAGCATCTCGCGGACGCAGCCCTGCATCAGAGATTCGTCGCCGTCCACATGCCCGGCAGGCTGGTTGATAACCGTCGCGCCGCCGACCTGTTCTTCGACCAGCAGGAACCGGCCGTCTTGCTCTGCGATCGCGGCGACGGTCAGATGTGGTGTCCAATCCATAGCAAAAGTAGCAAAACCGCCCTGTACTATGAATATGATAGAGTGAAAACCTCTAAAAGACGAACTTCTGGCTGTAGAACCTGATGCCAATGCTTCCGACGCAATCTCGGATTTCCGTCCGGACGAGTTTGGCAGACAAGGCGGCTGGGACGCCAAAAGAATCCCACAAATTGCGAGGGAGGATGAGATGAGCGGCACATTCGGCGAGGAATTCGAACGTGCGCTGTCGGAAGTCTGGCAGTTGGCCCGAAATCGCGGTCACGGCTATGTCACCCTGGAGCACATCGTCCTTGCGATCCTGAACGAGCCCACCTCACAGGGACTGTTCCGTGAGCATGAGATCGCCCTGTCGGTCTTCCAGGATGAACTGCTCGAGTTCATCGACCGCCACACCCCCCGCACCAGCACCACGTCACAGAAGGTGGAGGAGACGCGCAGCGTCAGTCGCGTACAGGCGCGTGCCCAGATGATTTTCGAGATTCCCACCGGCGTGCATGTGCTGGAAATGCTATTCGAGGAACCGCAGTCGCATGCGGTGCAGCTGCTCCGGAAGCATGGCCTCGACCGCGACCAGGTATCGCAATTCCGGGTCCGCATGGATCGCGTCCGGTTTGGCGCGCAAGAAACTGCAGGGCGGAAATCATCTCGGCGCGGCGACCCGATGGAAGCCTTGGCGCGCTCCAAGGTCGTTATGGAGCACTGTGCGATAGATCTGAACGAACGCGTGCGCGCGGGGGCGATTGACGCGCTGATCGGGCGGCAGGACGAAATGAACCAGATGATCCGGACTTTGGGACGAAGGCGGAAAAACAACGTGGTGCTGGTTGGCGAGGCGGGAGTCGGCAAGACGGCGCTGGCCGAGGGGCTCGCCTGGAGGATCGTCCAGGGCGATGTCCCGAAGAATCTGGCCTCGTCGACAGTGCTGTCTCTGAACGTCGGCAACCTGGTGGCCGGGACTCGGTTTCGCGGCGATTTCGAGGAACGCATGAAGAATTTCCTCAACAGCCTGAAGAAACGTCCGGACACGATCCTGTTCATTGATGAAATTCACATGCTGGTCGGAGCGGGCTCTGCCTCCGGCATGGCGATGGATGCGGCCGACCAGCTCAAACCCCTGCTGACGACAGAAGGATTCCGCTGTATCGGAGCCACCACCCACCGCGAATTCCGGCAAATCTTCGAGCAGGACTCCGCCTTGGCTCGCCGATTCCGCCGGATTGAGGTGGAAGAGCCTTCCATATCGGAAACCTACCAGATTCTCGAAGGCCTGAAGGAAAGCTATGAAAAGCACCACCAGGTCACCTTCGGGGAGGATGTGATCCGGGCGGTCGTGAACCTGTCCGCCAAGTATCTGCATGACCGGCAGCTCCCGGACAAGGCCGTCGACCTGATGGACGAGACCGGTTCCGGTTGCCGCCTGGAGCCGGACAACCCGATGCCCTATGCCGTGCAGGTCCAGGATGTGGAACGCACCGTGGCGACAATAGCGCGGATTCCGGAACGCAGCGTCAACACCTCCTCGGCAAAGGCTCTGCTGGATCTGAACCAGAGACTCAAGGCCCTGGTTTTTGGTCAGGACGAAGCTATCGATCAACTCGCTCAGGCGATCAAGGTGTCCCGGGCCAGCCTGAAACCGGAACAGCGTCCGATGGGGGCCTTCCTGTTCAGCGGCCCGACCGGGGTCGGCAAAACGGAAGTTTGCCGCCAACTGGCGGAAGTGATGGCAGTGGAATTGCTGCGCTTTGACATGTCGGAATACATGGAGCGCCAGTCGGTAGCGCGCCTGATCGGTGCGCCGCCAGGCTATGTAGGCTACGACGAAGGGGGCCTGCTGACTGAGGCGGTCATGCAGCATCCGTACGCGGTGCTGCTGCTGGACGAAGTGGAGAAAGCGCACCCGGATGTGATGAACGTGCTGTTGCAAGTCATGGATTACGGCAAACTGACCGACAGCAACGGCCGGGCTGTGGATTTCCGGAATCTGCTGCTAGTGATGACCTGCAATGTCGGGGCAGGCCAGACCAGTCGCGCCAGCATGGGATTCACCCCGCAGGATCACGCCACCGATATCCAGCGGGAAATCGAGCGGATCTTCGCACCCGAGTTCCGGAACCGGCTGGACGCGATCGTTCAATTCGCGCCGCTCGACGAACAGAGCATACTGGCGGTGGTCGGCAAGCTCTTGGGCGAGCTCCAGGATTCTCTGCGTGAACAGGAGATTTGGTTAAAGGCGGACCTCCGTGCCCGGCGTTGGCTGGCCAAGGAGGGATTCGATCCGGTCATGGGGGCACGCTGCATGCAGCGAGTTATTAGAGATCAGATCCGTGTCCCGCTGGCTGACAAGATTTTGTGCGGGACCCTGAGCGGGGGTGGGATCGTCCGCCTGACGGCGAACAAGACCGGGTTGCGCATTACCGTGGAATCGACCGAAGAGGATGTGCCGGCGACGGTGCACTAAGGCCTTATTTATCGGGTGCGGTAAACGATGCGGCCTTTGCTGAGATCGTATGGGGTCAATGCGACGGTGACCTTGTCGCCGGTCAGGATTCGGATGTAATGCTTCCGCATCCGGCCGGAGATGTGGGCCGTAACTACGTGCCCGTTTGTCAATTCAACCCGAAACATGGTGTTGGGCAGGGTCTCAATGACGACCCCCTCCATTTCGATATGTTCTTCCTTCGGCATGCTTCTTCGCTGGGCTGCGGGGGCCTCATTATCAGCCATGTCGAATCGAATCACAAGTTACAGGAAGCGATACGGTGACTTTCGCCTGCGTATTCCCAGGGCAGGGCGCCCAGAAGGTCGGCATGATGGGCGACCTTGCCGCGGCCCACCCCCAAGTTGAAGAGACCTTTGCGGAGGCTTCCGAAGCGCTGGGCGAAGATTTGTGGAAGCTGGCGGACGAGGGCCCGGCCGAGCAATTGAACCAGACCCGCAATGCCCAGCCGGTGCTGCTGGCGGCAGAGATTTCGATTTGGCGCCTCTGGCAGCAGCGCGGGGCGCCGTCTCCCGCTTACCTCGCGGGCCACAGTTTCGGAGAATACGCGGCCTTGGTGGCAGCCGGAGCGCTGGAATTTTCCAGCGCGGTGCCGCTGGTGCGCCGCCGAGGCGATTTGATGCAGCAGGCGGCAGGCGAAGGCATCGGCAGCATGGCGGCGGTGCTCGGCCTTGGGGACGCACAGGTACGCGAGATCTGCGCGCAGACGTCATCTTCGGACGCAGTGGTCGAGGCTGCCAACTTCAATGCGCCCGGGCAGGTGGTTCTGTCCGGACACCGCGCGGCGGTAGAGCGGGCAACGGAAGCTTGCCGGGAGGCTGGCGCGCGACGCGCCATGCTGCTGGATGTCAGCGTCCCCGCACATTCCAGCCTGATGCAGGAAGCAGTCAACCACTACGCGGAAGCCCTTGAGGCGGCGGAATTCGCAAGTCCGGAAATCCCGGTCATCAATAATGTCGACGTTCAGGCGGAGACTGATCCGGCCTGCATCCGGGACGCGCTGGAGCGGCAGCTTTACTCGCCGGTGCGCTGGGCAGAAAGTATACTGTGGATGACGAAGCAGGGCGTGAACCTGCAGATCGAAATGGGACCGGGGAAGATCCTGACGGGGTTGGCCCGACGCATCGACAAGTCGTTGCGCGGCCTGTGCCTGGAGACTCCAGACAACCTGAATCAAGCACTGGAGGAGACCGCAGATGCAGGATGAAAACGCTTTGGTCACCGGTGCCAGCCGGGGAATCGGCCGGGCTATCGCCTTGGCGCTGGCTGAAAACGGCGCGCATGTCACCGGTACCGCCACCACGCAGGAAGGGGCGCAGCAAGTCGGCACGCTTCTCAACGAGGCGGGGTTTCAAGGGGCCGGAGAACCTCTCCAGTTGCAGGATCCGGAATCCGTGAGTGCGCTGCTCGCGCGACTGGCCGAGCAGGATCGCATGCCGACGATTCTGGTCAACAACGCCGGCATCACCCGCGACAATATCCTGATTCGCATGAAAGACGAAGAATGGGACGATGTGCTTAGCACCAACCTCCGAGGAGTCTTTCAACTCACCCGCGGTTGCCTGCGCGGCATGCTCAAGGCGCGGCGCGGGCGCATCATCAACCTGTCCTCCGTGGTCGCTTTCATTGGCAATCCCGGTCAGACCAACTACGCATCCACCAAAGCCGGCCTGATCGGATTCACCCGGGCGCTGGCCCAGGAGGTCGGCCTGCGCGGCATTACGGTCAACTGCGTGGCCCCAGGGTTCATCGAGACGGACATGACCCGGGCACTTTCGGACGAGCAGCAAGGCGAACTGCGGCAGCGAATTCCGCTGCAGCGTCTGGGAACCGCCGAGGATGTTGCGGCAGCGGTCCTCTACCTGGCCGGAGGCGGAGGGGGCTACATCACGGGGGAGACCCTCCACGTCAATGGAGGCATGTTCATGGGCTGAGCGGAGGAGGCCGCTTGTTCCCGCCGGTACAACTACACGGATTCCCGCCTCGCCGGTGTTGCTATAATTGGCTTGGAATGTGGAACAGGGATGCGTTGGCCGCATCACTTACTTTTCAGTCTTCCACGATTCACTTATCAACCTGAGGAAATAATCATAATGAGCGACAACATCGAAGAACGTGTTATGAAAGTCGTTTCGGAGCAACTAGGCGTTGACCGGGGCGAAATCTCGCTGTCATCGGCGTTCGTTGCTGATCTGGATGCCGACTCCTTAGACACGGTGGAGTTAGTCATGGCCCTGGAAGAGGAATTCGACTTGACCATCCCCGATGAGATGGCCGAGAAAATTACGACCGTCCAACAGGCAGTGGATTTCATCACGAACGGTTCCAGCGAATAGCTCATCTCCCTTCGGATTTCTGATCAGCCCAGAACATCGTCTGCGCAAGAGATTCTGGTGGATTCCACGGTCATCGGCGCCCAACAGCCCTGTTTCCCATGACCCACTCCCGATTCCGGTTCCCGTATGTCCCGGCGTAGAGTCGTAGTAACCGGCCTTGGAGTGGTCTCGCCGGTTGGTTCGACAGTTCCCAAGGCTTGGGAGAATCTAACAGCGGGCCGCAGCGGAATCCGACCCATTACCCGTTTTGATGCGACTGATTTTTCCGTGCGCATCTGCGGCTCGGTCGTCGACTTCAATGCCGACGACTACATCCCCCCCAAGGAGCAGAAGAAGATGGATGTCTTCATCCACTACGGCATTGCCGCCGCCGCAGATGCCATTCGAGATTCGGGGCTGGAGGTCACTGAAGAGAACACGGCGGGCATCGGCGTAGCCATCGGCTCCGGAATCGGTGGATTGCCGTGCATCGAAAACAACCACGGTTCCTTCTCGGCTTCCGGACCACGCAAGATCTCTCCATTCTTCGTGCCCAGCAGCATCATAAACATGGTTTCGGGTGATCTGTCCGTCATGTTCAACCTCAAAGGCCCCAACATCGCCGTTGTCTCTGCCTGCGCCACGGGCACGCACAACATCGGATTGGCAGCCCGGGCGATCACCAACGGTGATGCCGACGTGATGGTGGCAGGTGGAGCCGAAATGGCGACTAGTCCACTTGGTGTCGGTGGCTTTGCCTCAGCGCGGGCCCTCTGCGCTTCACATAACGATGATCCCGAAAACGCCTCTCGCCCCTGGGACGCCGAGCGAGACGGATTTGTTTTGGGAGAGGGAGCGGGTGTGCTGGTGCTCGAGGAATATGAATCCGCGAAGGCCCGGGGCGCCCGGATTTATTGCGAAGTGGTGGGGTTCGGAATGAACGGGGATGCTCATCACATGACCCAGCCCGGCCCAGGCGGGGAAGGGGCCGCCCGTTGCATGCGCCGGGCTCTGGAAGATGCACAGATTTCTCCGGCGGCAGTGGACTACATCAATGCACACGGCACATCGACCCCAGCCGGGGACAAAGCGGAAACCGAAGCCATCAAGACCGTATTCCAGGAGCACGCCAAAACGGTAGCGATCAGTTCCAACAAATCGATGATCGGACACTTGCTCGGCGCCGCCGGCGGGGTCGAAGCGGTTTTCAGCGTGTTGACCATCCGCCATCAGGTCATCCCTCCAACCATCAACTACCAGAACCCGGATCCCGACTGTGATCTCGACTACGTCCCCAACGTGGCCCGCGAAGCACCGGTGGAGGTGATTCTGTCGAATTCATTCGGCTTCGGAGGAACCAATGGCAGCCTGGTCTTCAGGCGTGTCTGAACGGGGCCAAGTTCCAGATTGAGTCTTGCTCATGATTTTGGTCGATGGCGTCGCACAACCTCAGGTCGACGCGGGGGACCGGGGTCTGCACTATGGCGACGGGCTATTCGAAACCCTGGCGGTTTTCGCCGGAAAGATCCGCTGTTGGGAGGATCACTGGCGGCGACTCAGCGAAGGATGCCAGCGGCTGGGTTTGCCCTGTCCCGATCAGGGTTTGCTTGAACGCGAAGTCTCCGAGTTGAGCAAACATGCTCGCCGAAAAGTCGTCAAAATCCTGCTGACTCGCGGCTCTGGGCCGCGCGGCTACCGAATTTATCCGGAGGCCACTCCCCGCAGGATACTTGTCGCGAGCGATTGGCCGGACTATCCACCGCAACACGCGGAGAAAGGCGTCCGTGTCCGGCTCTGCCAAACCCGGTTGGGGCATAATTCCGCGCTGGCCGGCCTCAAGCATTGCAACCGGCTGGAGCAGGTACTGGCCCGGCAAGAGTGGAGGGATGAGGCGGAAGAGGGTCTGATGCTGGATCCGGACGGAAACGTCATCGAGGGAACCATGAGCAACGTGTTCCTGGTGCGCGGAGACACTCTGGTGACTCCCGATCTGAGCCAATGCGGAGTGGCCGGCGTGACCCGGCAACGAATCATCGACCGATCTCCTCAGCTGGGCATTCCGGTGGAAGTATCCAAAGTTGGATTGGAGCAAGTGTACGAAGCCCAAGCCCTGTTCCTGTGCAACACGCTGATCGGCCTGTGGCCGATTCGCTCCTTCGAGGACCGCAGCTATCCACCCTCAGACCTGCTGCCGACGCTGCGCACGATCGACGGGTTGGAGACATCATGAACTTCCACTATTTGCGCTTGGTCGTCCTGCTAGTGTTCATTTCCGTGACGACGCTGGGAGCGCATGTCTGGAATGCCTTGACCCGGCCCGCAATTCCAGCGGAACACGTTATCGCATTCACGATCGACAAGGGCGACAGTTTCTCGCAAATTACAGACAAGCTGATCCACCACGGAGCGATTTCGGGACAACTGTATGCCCTGGTCGCAGCGAAGTTGCTGAGGGCTGAAACCCGGATCAAGGCGGGCGAATACATTCTGGTGGGGCCCATGACCACGATGAATATCTTCAGGGAATTGATCGATGGCGGAGGGGTGCTGCACCGGCAGGTCTTCTTTGAAGGCTGGACCATTCGCGAGATCCTGGAGTCGTTGCGGAAAAATCCCATCGTGAAGAAGACCGAGAATCCCCTGGCGCGGTTCGGGTACTCCACCGTGGAAGAAGCGGAGGGGGCATGTCTGCCGGACACCTACAAGTATTATCGGGGCGATCCGGACTATAAGATCCTGGAATTGTGCATCATGGCAATGCGCAAGACCCTGGAAGAGCTGTGGGCCACGCGCGCCTCGGGGCTGCCCTACGACAGCCCTCGGGATGCCTTGATCCTGGCGTCCATCGTCGAAGCGGAAACTACCTTGCACGAGGAGCGCCCCGAGGTTGCGGGCGTCATGATTTCCCGCCTGCGCAAGAACATGCGCCTTCAAGCGGATCCGACGGTGATCTATGGCCTCGGACCGGATTTCGACAACAACCTGACCCGGAAGCACCTGCGGGAAGACCCTGCGGTTAATCCATACAACACTTACCGAATTTACGGGCTCCCTCCCGGACCAATCTGCAATCCGGGCCGGCGCTCCCTGGAGGCCGCGCTCCAACCAGACTCGGAAACCGAAAACCTGTACTATGTTGCGGTCGGAGACGGAAGTCATTATTTTTCGAAAACCTATGAGGAGCACGTGAAAGCCGTTCGAAAATACCAGCTCGGGAAGAAATGATGCCGGAGAGAGGCATGTTTATCAGCCTTGAGGGCATCGAGGGGGCCGGAAAGTCCACTCATATACCGGCTCTCGTGGACTTGCTCGAGTCCCACAAGATTTCCTGCCTGCCGACCCGAGAGCCTGGCGGGACGGAGTTTGGCGAACGCATCCGGGAAATCCTGCTATCCAAGACCCAGGCACCCTCAAGCGTGGAAGCCGAACTGCTTCTGCTTTTTGCAGCCCGGGCAGAGCACGTTCACACCCGCATCAAACCGGCTCTGGAGGCCGGCTCATGGGTGCTGACGGATCGTTTCCTCGATGCCAGCTTCGCCTATCAGGGCGCGGGGCAGGGGCTCGGTGTTGACCGGGTCGGAGAATTAGCGCAATGGCTTCTCCCCGACTTGCGCCCGGACTTGATTCTCGTTCTGGACACCTCGGTGGCCACGGCGTTGGAGCGCGTCCAAAAGCGCGGACAGAAAAAAGACCGTTACGAAGAAAACGATGTGGAGTTTTTCGCCCGTGCGCGGCAGTATTATCTCGATCAGGCCGCCTCCGAACCTGACCGATACCGAGTGATCGACGCGGAACGCCCTGTGGATGAGGTTCACCAAGAACTACTGGAAATTCTGCGCGGGCTGATTTGATGGCCGTACAGCAGGTACCTACTTGGCTGGAACCGGTCTGGGAGCAGTGGAGGGCCGCCTACCGGGAAGGGCGGTTGCCACACGCGGTGCTGGTCACCGGGCCGTCCGGAATCGGCAAGCGCTGGCTTGTCGAGGCATTCGTGCGCGGCGTTCAGTGCCATGCGCCAACGGCACAAGGACTGCCATGCGACGAGTGTCCTTCATGCAAGCAGTACGTGTCATATCGTCAGCTCGAAAAAAAATCCCACCCCGACATCGACTGGTTGACCATCGCCCGCTACTCCATTGGGATCGGCGACATCCGGGATCAAATCATCCGGAGGCTGACCCTCAAAGCCAATTACGGGCGCATGAGGCTTTTGGTGATCGAACCGGCCGAAAGGATGACCCGGGCGGCCTCGAATGCACTCCTGAAAAGTCTTGAAGAGCCACCCCCAGACACGATGCTTTTTCTGATCAGCCATCAGCCGGGACGCCTGCTGGCGACAATCCGAAGCCGGTGCCAGAGATATGCCTTGCCGGAACCGAATCCAGAGCAGGGCCGGGCGTGGCTGGCTGGTTTCATGACCCCGGAGCAGGCCGAAGACGCCTTGAAAGCGGGGGACGGCATGCCGATGCGGGCTCTGAAGATGCAACAGGATAATCAAGTGGACTTCCGGAACACATTCGAACAAAGCTTGTGCGATGTCTTGGAGGGCACGCAGTCAGAAACAGCTTTCGCCAGCACATGGAATGTCACCCCTGCCCAAAGCAAAGGGAAAACCCGATCGGGAAGCGAAGAGCCACAAGAGGAGATCTCCATGGATCTGCGTCTGGTCTGGATGATTGACCGGGCCGTGGCGGAAATTCGAAAGAAAGTGACCGAAAAAGATTCCATGCAGAATGTCCGGGCAACCCTCAATGCCTATCAAGAACTGCTGGATATTCGGGCGCGAGAAGCAAGCATCCCTGCATCCCAGTTGAATCTGGAAGCGGCATGCCTGGCTTTGACGGGTACCTCCCTGGGTGTGGACTAGGGACCGCTGTCGAGAATCTCCTGCAAGGCCTCAAGCGCAAACTGCAAGGCGTTCGCTGGAGTATAAAAGTGAGGGGAGAAGCGGATGCCGCCACCGCGTGCCGCACAGAGAATACCTCGCTCCATTAGCTGCTCGTACACTTTCCCGCTCTCCTGCCGGGAAGGAGAGAAGGTCAGGATTCCTGCACGCCGGTCAGGTTCCGAGGGGGTCAGGATCCGGCAGTCCAAGGCACGCAGGGATTGGTCGAGTTGCTGGATCCGATCCGCGATTCGCTCCTCAACATCAATCATGCCGACCTGGTGCAGCAGGTCTAGGCTTGCGCGCAAGGCATAGATGCCGAGAGTATTCAGGCTCCCGCATTCAAACCTGCGAGCATCGGGAGCCACTTCCCAAGTCGCTTCATCGTATTGCCCGGCTCGGGCGACCATATGCCAGCCGTATTGGGAGAGATTCAGCCGTTCATACAATTCCGGGCGAACCCAGAACAGTGCGATGCCTTCCGGTCCCAGCATCCACTTGTGAGAATCCGCGGCCAGAAAATCGATCTTGCTTTCGCGCACACTGAGCGAGTGCGCGCCCAAACTTTGGATCGCATCAACGCAGAATAGGGTAGGAGTGTCGTGCAAAGCCTGGCCCAGCAAGGGAAGATTCATCTTGAGCCCCGAGGCATAGTGGACTGAACTGGTCGTTAGGACCCGAGTGCGCGAGTCAACCTGTTCGAGAAGCGCGTGTTCCGGAGTTTCCGTCGCATTGACATCCACCCAGCGAATCTCGGCCGAATACCGTTCAGCCACGGCTTCCCAAGGAATCCGGTTCGAAGGGAACTCCTCTTGCGCCAAGACGATGTTGTCCCCAGCTTGCCAATCCAGTCCGAACGCCACGGAGGAAATCCCCTCGGAAGTATTTTTTAGGAAGGCAATCTCGTCCTTCGATTCTGCGTCCACCAGCCAGCGGCCAAGCTCACGCAATTCCTGCTCCTCATGCAGCCACGTGTCGTAACGGCGGGTACTCCAGCTTGCATTCTCGTAAGCGAACTGAGTCACGGCCTTGACCGTGGCTCTTGGCCAAGGGGCAACTCCGGCATGGTTCAAGTGAACCAAATTTGGATTCAATTCAAATAAATCACTGTAAGACATGGATAACTCGGTTACAATTCGATTGTCAACACACTGATTTATTCGCAGGCATGTCGGGCGGATTCTTTCGGAAAAACCTTTGGGGCGGGGCGGCATTTGCCCTGAGCCTGCCTATGGCGAGCGCCGAACTCCTTGATCTGCCTGAAAACGGAGATTCGGTGCTGGGGGCTTCCTATAACATCACGACACGCTACGGCGAAACAACGCCGATGTTGGCTCAGATGCATCAGATTGGGTACCATGAACTGCTGTCTGCCAATCCGAATATGCATACCTGGATGCCCGGTGAAGGCGCCCAGATGCACATACCCAGACAATACATTCTACCGGGAAAGATTCGTACTGGCCTAGTGCTGAACCTTGCGGAATTGCGACTCTACTACTTTGACGCCAATCCCGACGGAAATCCCCAAGTCCGAACCTATCCGGTCAGCGCGGGACGAATCGATTGGGTGACACCCATAGGATCAACCCGGGTTTTGGACCGCCTCGAGAACCCGAACTGGTACCCGCCGAAGTCGGTCATTCTTGAGCATGAAGCGATGGGCCAGGAGTTGCCCAAGGTGGTCCCTCCGGGCGCAGACAACCCTCTTGGGCGCTACGCCCTGATGCTCGAGGCGGACGGGTATTTCATTCATGGAACGAACCGAGAGCAGGGCATTGGTATGAGAGTGACACATGGGTGCATCCGGCTACGTTCCAACGATATCGCCGAGCTGGTCCACCGAGTACCCATCGACACACCGGTCGAGATCACGTCGATGCCGCTCAAGATCGGACTGCTGAACGGCATCGTCTACATGGAAGCGCACGCCAAGCCGCTGGAAGAGTTTCCGATGCCGGAAAAGAATCCCGTGTTCACCGAAACGGATGTCCTGCAACCGATCTTCGCCCTTGAAGAGCAGCTACCGGCAGGGAATTACGTAATCTACTGGGAGCAGGTGATGGAGGTTGCGCGGCAGCGACTCGGAGTGCCCGTCGCAGTGGGTTGGGATCGCGAAGTGCAGATGGCCGTACCGGAAGGAAGGCCGGAATTGCTTTGGAAGTTGGACAAGTCCGCTGATTCCAGTTAAAGAAAAAGAGCCCGAAACAGGCTCTTTTTCTTGACGATTCAATTGCTGAAGATTACTTCTTCTGCATGTTATGCATCATCGTATTGAGGCGGTGAGAATTTGCATCGCAGCAGGAAATTGCCATACGGGCCAATTCGTCAGCTGTTTTCGCCATCTCATTGGCTTGGAATGCGATGTGGTCTGCCGCTTTGGCCATGCGCAATGCTTCATCCGCAGTCGACTGAGCCGCAGCAACTTGGGAATCCAACGTTGCAAGGTGATCCATGACCGCCTGAGGAACGCCGCATCCAGTGAGGAAGGCACCACTCAATATAGCCCCGAGGGCCAATGCCTTTACTTTTTTATCCATATCAACTCCAGAGTTGTTGTGTTTTGTTTTTTTAGTGCACTTTTTGCGGCGCGCACTGCCAGCAAGGTTACCAAGCATTGAGCACCGTCGCATCGATTGTACAGATTTTATTGTAATAATTCAACTAGCGTAAAATTTTCATTTCCCCCTTATCTTCGCAATTATCAGACATGCCGTGTTTCGCTGTGAATGTGTTGTGCCGGAAAGATTCAATAATTCACGCGGCCTTCATCTTTTTTCTTGGGGCAGTGGCGGCTTCGACACCAGTTTCAGCCCAAGCCTGGAATGCGTTCAATGTCCAGTATCTTTATGGATCAAACTACGAGCTGGAACCCGAACAGGTTGATATTCTCACTCTTGAGTGGGCCAACGGCTGGGCCTACGGAGATAATTTTGTATTCGTCGACATTACGAACTTCGTCCAGGGCGATAACACTGTCTACGGTGAATGGGCGCCACGGCTGAGCTTATCCAAGATTACCGGCAAAAGTTTTTCCGCGGGGTCGATTCAAGATGTATACCTCTCCGCCACGATCGAGTTGGGTGAAGGCATTTCCAATTACCTGATTGGAGGAGCGATCGATCTCGCGATGCCAGGCTTCAATTTTTTCCAGATCAATGGGTATCTAAGGGAAAACTCCGAATTGTCAGGATCCACGTGGCAGGCGACCGCGGTTTGGAATTCCGATTTTGAGATTGGCCAGACGCGTTGGAACTTCTCAGGCTTTATTGACTGGGCCGGATCCGAAGGAAGGCCTGGAACATTTGCCTATTCGAAGCGCAATCTCCACGCCCAGCCGCAGTTGCTGTTGGATTTGGGCCATTTACTGGATCGACCAGGGAGAATCTATGCCGGCGTGGAATGGCTTTACTGGCATAACAGGTATGGGATCCCTGGGGTCACTGAATCAGTAGCTCAAGCAATGATCAAGATAATTTTATAAATTATTATTTTTACTAGCTATTTAGATAAAAAACTGGCTTTTAGCCGTCTTTTTACCTAGCGGGGCACCGTTTAATTTGCCAAACCTTCTACTTCGCATAAGGAATATTATGTAAAGTTTTATGTTTATCAAGGTATGCCAAGATCCTGTTCGGCGGTACGATAAGGCCTGAAACAGGCCCAAACCATGCGCATTTCCCTACTGTCCGATACCCACCATAACTTCGGGGATTCCAGCGAATGGCCGTATCCACTGCCGGATCACGACATTCTGGTTCTCGCCGGGGACATCTCGGAGTACGTCGGCAGCCCGGCAAACCTCACCGAAGTCCTCGCGCACTACCGTTCGCGAACGGACCGCCCAATCCTTTATCTGCCTGGAAATCACGAGTTTTACCGCCATGACTACCACCAGACACTGGGTCGAATCCGGCGCGACACCGACCAATTCAACATCGAATTGCTGAACTGCCGCTGTATCCGCTACGGTGATATCGCATTCCACGGGTGCACGCTATGGTCTGATTTCACGCTGTTTGGGGCCAAACAAGCCGATTTGTATGGACTGTACGCCGAACGGTCAGTCAGCGATTTCTACGTAATTAGCTTTGAAAACAGGGCTTTTCGCCACACCGACTGCGCAGATCTGCATCGCCAGGAGCGCACCTGGCTTGAAGAATCACTGGCCTCGTCAGACGCCCCGTACAACGTGGTCATCACACATTTCGCGCCGATTGCGCGGTGCATCGCCGAGCGTTATCAAGGTGATCGGCTGAACCCTTACTTTGTTGCGGGCTGTGAGAGCTTGGTGGAACAATACGAGCCTGATCTTTGGCTGTACGGCCATACGCACCAGGCAGAAGACTTCGTGCTAGGAGGAACTAGATTCGTTAATAATGCCCGTGGTTATCCTAATGAAAAATCAGAAATTGATTTCAGGGCCGACAAGATTATCGAGGTCGGGTGTGAAGCCTAGCGGTACTCGTTTCGCAGGCATCCGATTCCTTCGATTTCGACTTCCACTGTACAGCCGCGCGGCATAGGACCAAGTCCCACCGAGGTCCCGCAGCAGATCACATCTCCCGGGCACAGGGTCATATTCGCGGACAGCTTCGAGACCGTTTCCATCGGCGACATCATCATGTCCGAAGCCGGATAACGCTGTTTTTCCTCGCCATCGACGCGCGTTACGATCTCCAAATCCCGATAATCCAGCCCGGTCGCGACGACTGGCCCGAATACTCCGAACGTATCGAATCCTTTTGACCGTGTCCATTGGTCAAATCCCGCATATTCCTTCAATAAACTGAACGCGGTCACGTCGTTGATGCAGGTATAGCCGAAAATGGCCCGTTCCGCTTCATTCGGGGAGGCCTCGCTGACGGTCTGTCCAATAACAATCCCGAGTTCGCCTTCGTAAAACACATCTTCCGTGACCGAGGCTGGATGCCTGATCACCTCGCCAGTCGCCAGGAACGAGGAATTGGCCTTGAACAGGTATAGCGGAGTTTCTGGATACTGCAGCCCCTTCTCGTCGGCCAAAGCCCGGTAATTGTTCCAAAGCGCCGGCATCTTGTTCGGCATGGTCGGAGTCAACACACGAACCTCGCCCAATGGAACCGTCCGATCAGTTAACACGGGCGCTGCGAACATATCGCCTTCGTACACCAGAATGGTGGAATCTTTCAACTGACCGAAACGCACCCGGCCGTCGTGCTCGAAACGAATCCAGTGCGTCATGCGTACGCAACCCGGCAGGCAGTCTCCCGCAAAGCCTGGAGCGCCGATACAGAAGAATCCGGGCAGGCAGCGGCCTGCCTCCAGCCTTTTGCGCCCGGACACCCCCGGAATAGTCCTGTGATATGACGCGTCATGCGAGCCAGCGGCACCCCTGCCCTGCACTGCTCTTCCAGGTACGGTAAATAGGCATCAAACGCTTCCAGCGGTGTTTCTGGGACTTGTGAATCCGGAAACAGGACTCTCTCAATCTGGCGGATGGCCCAGTGATCCTCGCATGCCAACCTCCCAACCATCACGCCGTCGACCTGGGCCAAGTGCTGCTGCACTTCCTCGACCGAACGAATGCCGCCATTGATCACAATGGTCAGATGCGGGAATTCGCGCTTAAGTGCCCATACACGCTCGTAATTCAAGGGAGGAATCGTGCGATTCTGCTTTGGGCTAAGCCCGGACAACATAGCGATTCGCGCATGTACATAAAACGTTCGGCAGCCGGCATCTGCGACGGTCTGGACGAATTCCGTCAAGACCTCCTCCGCATCCTGTCGATCCACGCCGATGCGGCACTTTACCGTTACCGGAATGCGGACTTTTGCCTGCATCGCCGCTACACAACCCGCAACCCGGAGAGGTTCTTTCATCAAGCAGGCTCCGAAACGCCCTGCTGAGACGCGGCTGCTTGGACACCCGACGTTCAGGTTCACCTCGCCATAGCCGAAATCTTGTGCAATGGCGGCACAACGAGCCAAATCGTCCGGGTCGCTGCCACCGAGCTGGAGTGCAACCGGCTGTTCGGCCGGATCGAATCCAAGCAGGGATTCGGCATCTCCATGCAAAACTGCTCCCGACGCCACCATTTCGGTAAACAGCCAAGCATGCGGCGACAGAACTCTCAGGAAATACCGGAAATGACGGTCCGTATGGTCCATCATCGGGGCAATGCAGAAAATTCGCTTGGGCATAAGACGCCTCAGGCGTTCATTGTAAATCAACAAGATAAGCCTGTCCTCTACCTTGGGGGTGTTTTTTGACGCTATAGTAGTGAGCCGCGTATGGCCTTGGCCGCAATGATTCCGTCTCCGACTCCCGCGCTCCAAATCAAAGGGCTCAAGAAAACCTATGCCACTGGCGTAGAGGCACTACATGGAATCGACCTGGAAGTACAGCATGGAGACTTCTTTGCGCTCCTCGGGCCCAATGGAGCCGGAAAATCAACCGCCATTGGCATTATTTCTTCGCTAGTGACGTTTTCGGAAGGTTCGGTCACGATCTTCGGGCACGACATCGTGAATGACTATGCCGCCGCCCGGGCCTGCCTTGGCCTAGTGCCACAGGAATTCAACTTCAACCAATTCGACCCGGTTTGCGAAATCCTCATGCACCAAGCCGGGTATTACGGCATCCGCCGCCAGGACGCCGCCAAGCGAGCACAAAGGCTTTTAGAACAGTTCGATTTGTGGGAAAAGCGTTCGGTCATGGCCCGCGAACTGTCGGGGGGCATGAAACGCCGATTGATGATCGCACGGGCCATGATCCACGACCCTCAACTTCTGATCCTGGACGAACCCACCGCGGGAGTAGATCTTGAAATCCGGCACAACCTCTGGCATTACCTCAAGGAAATCAATTCCCAAGGCACGACCATCATCCTGACCACTCACTACCTAGAAGAAGCAGAGCAATTGTGCCGGACCATCGCGATCATTTCCAACGGACGAATCCGCGCCGACACCACGATGCGGGAACTACTGGATCAACTCGACTCGGAACACTTTGTCCTTTACTTGAAAAACCCCCTACTCCACTGCCCGAAGATTGACGGCTACGCCCTGCACTGCCCAGATTCGCGGACACTGGAGGCCACGGTCAGCAAAGGCGCCGACTTGAACCACCTGTTCGACGAACTCAATGCCCAAGGCATCGACATCGTCAGCATGAAAAACAAGACCAACCGATTGGAAAAACTTTTTCTGCAATTGGTCGGACACCGTTTTGACTGAAGCATCATGTCATTGAAGCAACAACTCGTCGCTCTCCAGAGCATGCTGATCCGGGAGTATCTGCGCTTCATACGCATCTGGGTCCAGACTCTCTTGCCGCCAGCAATTACGACGGTCCTGTACTTCATCATCTTCGGAGAACTGATCGGCTCCCAACTGGCCGACATCGGCGGCTATCGCTACATGGACTACATCGCCCCCGGCCTTGTTTTGATGTCCGTCATCACCAACGCCTATGCCAATGTCGTCTCCTCGTTCTATAGCTCAAAATTCCAGCGACATATCGAGGAATTGCTGGTTTCCCCGGTATCGAATTTCGTCATCCTGACCGGTTTCGTCGGCGGCGGCGTCATGCGTGGATTGTCCGTCGGACTGACAGTCACGGCGGTGACCGTCTTTTTTGCCGAGATCCCGCTCTCCCACCTTGCCCTGACATTAGGAGTCGCCGTCCTGACCTGCATCCTGTTCTCTCTTGCCGGATTCATCAACGGCATCTACGCGAAAAGTTTTGACGACATCTCGATCATTCCGACTTTCGTGTTGACCCCTTTGACTTACCTGGGGGGCATTTTCTACTCCTTAGACATGCTCTCACCTTTCTGGCAGCAAGTCTCCCTGTTCAACCCGATCCTGCATATGATCGGGTTGTTCCGCTATGGCTGGATGGGAATTCAGGAAGTGGACACGGTCAATTCCCTGCTTCTGATTATCGCGGTCATCGTCATGCTGACTTACGTCTGCCTACGGCTACTCAAGCGGGGTACCGGCATTCGGCCTTAGATCATACTTTCAACATAGTATGGGGCAGAATCCTTTAAAATCTTCGAATCAGCAATATTCTTGGCCCGAGAGTAAAGTCACAACATTGGGAAATAGAGAGGTTTACTAAATGCAAAAAGCTTTTACTATGCGCATTTTCGTTCCAAGCGGCGATCCAGAGGGGCTCCGTCTTATTGATCGAATGAACTGGACGGGCTTGGGTTTGGCTTTTCCTAGAATCGAGTGGCCAAAAATTAAACAACGTGATCAGTTTGCTCGTACAGGCATCTACATTCTTGTCGGCTACGAAGGAGAGAGTCAGGATGATGACCTTCCCACGATCTATGTCGGCCAAGCGGGTAGTGTACACGATCGCATAGATTCCCACATTCAACATAAAGATTTCTGGGATCGCGGGATAGTTTTCGTTTCAACGAGTGGGGGTCTTAATAGTGCCCATGTTTCCTGGCTTGAATATGCTCTGATTGCTCGTGCCACTAAAGCTAAGCGATGTCACCTTGACAATAATAATGAACCTAATGAACCGACTCTAACAGAAGCTGAAAAAGCTGATGTTCAGAGTTTTCTGGAGGAAATCCTCCAAATTGTCCCTCTCGTTGGCCTTCGTGTCTTCGACCTCCCGAAGCCAATTGCAACATCAGAAATCACAACTATGCCCGAACCTCCATCGGATCAGCGCGATACTGTAATCGTTCCAGCCAAACCGGAAGGTTTTGAAGAAGTATTTCTCGGTGAGGGTTGCTGGTACGCGATTCGTATCTCTGGGAGCATGCTAACAAAAATTAAACATATTGCGGCATATCAAATTCACCCTATATCTGCTATAACTCATTACGCCCCTATCGAACGAATAGAGCCATACGGCGAAAGTGGCAAATACAAACTAATCTTTTCGAAACCCGCACAAAAACTCAAGGAGAAAATCCCTCTTGGAAATGCCCCAATGGGAGCCATGCAAGGGCCACGCTATACGACTTTTGACAAACTAACGACGGCTAAAAGCGTCAATGACATATAGGGGAAAAAATTGGATAATATTTCTGGTCTGGATAAAGCCATTGAGATTTTGAGACCGCATTGGCAAGAATTCCGAGAACATTTCAATAGCGAAAATACAAAACACAAAGAGCTTTTACGAGCGAACCCTACTATTTTAGGAAGAGTAATTAAGTGCCATCTGATATCTGAACTCTATATTGACAACTATCTACGCGAAAAATTGGCCATCGCAAACATTGCTGATGCTCGCTTATCCTACTATCAGAAAGCAAAATTGCTTCCTGATCAAGGGTTACCTCCAATGTTTGTCAAACCAGGACTTCTAAAGCTTCATCAAATAAGAAACAAAGTCGCACATAATCTAGGCTCTGATGTGCTTCTAAAAGATCTTCAGTCCATGATTGCGATCATGCGCCTGATGGGTCGGGAAATAGAGGGCCTAGGTCCGGTTGAAATAATTGAGTCGTTTACGACACTAGCCTGCACTTTTCTCATCGTTACACCGCCTCACTTAGAAGATACATTTGTGGAAGCTATTGAAAAACTATAATAAATGTAGTGGACGGGAAAATATCCGAGTTACCAATAAGTCGCCACCGGAAAATGAACATTGAATTTCAGTTTTTAGGCATGTGGCCCCTCAAGACTCTATACATGCACTAGGGGTACGTTAACCTTATGGAACAAGTGGCGACACTAGCATCAGTAGTTGCGGGCGCTATTATTGCGCTGGCAGGCACTGTATTGCAGCACTGGCTTGATCGCGGTGATCGAAAAAAACGACTTTTACAACAAAAACTAGAGCATCTTTTGCTTCTCGTATTTTCTTTAAAGACTTTGACTAGTGAAATGGACAATCAAGCTCTTGGTCTCTCTGATGCAATTGATCTCGACGAGCCTATAGGAGAGATCCAGGTAATTTCAAACCTTTACTTTCCTAGTCTAGTTTCTTTTGTAGACCGAGTACTAGTTGCATCTCTTGAGTACAAGACAGTTACGCTGAAATTCAAGAAAAATAGACTTAATAACAATATAACTATGGATTATTCTGACCTAATAAAAGAACCATATCAAAAATTGATTTATGAAATTGAGAGCTTATTGAAAAAGACGCAAAGTTTAGCAAAAGACTTTACTTGAACCCATGTTGTCGCCCTATGACTATCTAATATCGTAGGGCCTCTCAAGGACGTATTAGAACTGCTGCAACATGTAACTGGCGTCCCCAAGGGGATTCGAACCCCTGTTGCCGCCGTGAAAGGGCAGTGTCCTAGGCCTCTAGACGATGGGGACTATACAGTCGGATGCGCACTCTAAGTCAAAAGTGCCCTATTCGTCAAATTATGCACTTGGAATCGCATTCCGTAAACGTTGCATCGCACGTTCCTTCCCGAGCAAAACCAGAGTGTCCTCAATGGAGGGCGAGACCGTCCCCCCGGTCACGGCGACGCGCAGCGGCTGCGCGACCTTGCCGGGCTTGACCTGATGGCGTTCGCAGGCGGCGCTGAGCAAATTCGCCAAGGATTCAGCATCCCAGTCAGCCTGTTCCATCTCGTCTGCCAGTTCCTGCAGGATCGCGAGAGCCTTTGGGGTAAGAAACTTTTCTCGCGCCGACTCGTCCATTCCCGGATCTTCCAACAGCAGCCAGCGGCTCTGGGTGGCCATGTCCGCCACGTTGCGGCAACGTTTGCGTTGCACTTCAATGAGTGCGTTCCGATCCGAGGAATCCAAGGCATTGGAGTTCAGGCCTAGACGGGAGCAATGCCAATCGAATTCGGCATTGACCTCACTTTCAGACACCCGGTCCATCTGTTGCTGATTGACCCAGGCCATTTTCTTGGGATCGATCCGGCTTGCAGCTGAGTTCAGCCCAGAAAGGTCGAATTGCTGAATCAGCGCTTCGACCGAAAACAGTTCGTCGTCTCCATGGGCCCAGCCCAGGCGCGCCAAGATGTTCATCAAGGCTGTGGGCAGATACCCCTGCTCGCGGTACTGTGCCATGTCGGCGGAATCTTTCCGTTTGGACATTTTGCGTCCATCCTCGTCTAGGACCATCGGCAGGTGCGTATAACCAGGCGCATCCGCACCCAGTGCAGAAAGGATGTGAACCTGACGCGGCGTGTTGTTGAGATGGTCGTCTCCCCGGATGATGTGCGTGACACCCGCATCCATGTCGTCCACCACGACGGCCAAGTGATAGGTTGCGCTCCCATCCGCCCGGGCAATCACCAGATCGTCCAGTTCGGAGCTGGAAAAGCATACCTCCCCTTTCAGGCTGTCTCGGACAACCACGTCACCTTCAAGCGGGGTTTTGAACCGGATTACCGATTGTGCCGACGGAAGATTGCCCCGGTCGCGACAATGACGGTCGTAGCGTGGCTTGAGTTTCGCCGCCGTCTGCTCCTTGCGTAATTGTTCCAGGCGTTCCGGAGGGCAGTCGCAATAGTAGGCCTTCCCTTGGGCGACCAGTTCCTGGATAATTCCCCGATGACGCTCCGCCCTTTGCGACTGGTAGACCACCTCGCCATCCCAGTCCATACCCATCCACTGCAGCATGGACATGATTTGCTGGCAATGCTCGTCCTTGGAACGTTCCCGATCGGTGTCTTCGATGCGCAGGAAGAATTGTCCACCGCAATGCCGTGCGTAAAGCCAGTTGTACAAAGCCGTGCGGGCTCCCCCCAAGTGCAAAGCACCCGTCGGGCTTGGAGCAAACCGGGTTCGGACTGCGGAGTTGGACATTTCGGGCGGGAAGCAAATGCAGAATAAGGAAAACCTATCTTACAGTTTGAGCGCTGATTCTGGTCGAACTGAACGCCGATTCACTCGGTGCGTCTATGTAGAATAGAAGTTCGGTTTTGCGGCCACGCATGTCTTTATGTTCATTGATGCTTACGAAGCGCAAATTGCCCGGAGGCATTTCACGGCCGACCCGTCGCAATATCAGGCCGCTCAACAGTTCCAACTTATCTTTGACCACTTGACTCGGCACTCGCGTGCCAAGGCGCTTATCCACGACCGGCTGCGCCGCTTGAAATCCAACTCGCCTGCACAAATGTCCGGCCTGTGGCTGTGGGGCTCGGTCGGGAGTGGCAAAACTTACCTGATGGACCTGTTCTTCCATTCCCTTCCCCTGCACAAGAAGCGACGCATGCATTTCCATCGCTTCATGCGCCACATACATTACAAGCTCAAGCGCCTCCAGGACCGGCGTGATCCTATCGACCTCATTGCCGCCCACATGGCGAAAAAATACAAGGTGATCTGCATCGACGAATTTTTCGTTTCAGACATCACGGACGCCATGATCCTGGCTGGCCTCCTGGAAGGCCTGTTCCGGCGCCGGGTCACATTGGTCGCAACCTCCAATTGCTCCCCGGACAAACTCTACGAGGGAGGGTTGCAGCGAGAACGGTTTCTGCCTGCGATCGAAATGATCAAGAAACACATGACGGTGTTCGAACTGGCGACATCTTGCGACTACCGTCTGCAGCATCTGGACCAAACCGAAACCTATTGCCTCAGCGGCAACGGGACCGCTGAACCGATTCTTCAGGATCATTTCCAGTACCTGGCATCGGATCTGGATCGAAAAGAGACGACCATTGAAGTCGAAGGCCGCGCCATTCCAGTCAAGCGCCTGTCGCATGACGCAATCTGGTTCGATTTCGATGACCTGTGCCAATCGCCCCGCTGCGTTAACGACTACATCGCAATTGCACGTTGCTTCCACACCGTGCTGGTCTCGGGCATCCCGGTCCTCGATTCGTCGACGGACGACAGCGCGCGGCGCTTCATCGAAATGATCGACGAATTCTATGATCGCAATGTGACGCTGATCGTCTCCGCAGCGGCCGAGCCGGACCAGCTATACCAAGGAAAACGCCTGAAGCGGGAATTCGAGCGAACCGCGAGCCGCCTGCACGAGATGCGGAGCCAAGCCTACCTGGGACGGTCGCATCGCCTCCATTGATTCCCTGCTTATATCATTCCATCCCATCAGAAGAACCCAACCATGACCAATCCACCGAAGCGAGTCGCCATCACCGGCGCGGCTGGCAATATCGCATACCAAGCCATGTTTCGTATCGCGGCTGGCGAATTCCTGGGTGACCAGCAACCCGTCGCCCTGAACCTGATCGACATCCCCCCGGCCATGCCGTCACTCGGCGGAACCGCGATGGAACTGGAGGACTGCGCCTTTCCCCTGCTGCGCGACGTCCTTCTGAGCGATGATCTGGAGAAAGGCTTTGGGGATGCGGACTATGTGTTCATGTTCGGAGCACGCCCGCGCGGGAAAGGCATGGAGCGCAGCGACCTGATTCAGGAAAACGGCAAGATTTTTGGCCCCCAAGGCAAGGCCATTAATGATTTTTCGCGTCGTGACGTCCGGGTTCTCGTCATTGGAAATCCGGCCAACACCAACGCGCTGATTGCCCTGCACCACGCCCCGGACCTTGAGCCCCGCCAATTCTCCGCGATGACCCGCCTCGATCACGAACGATCCCGTTCGCAGTTGGCAAATCAGACCGGCGGACCGGTCGCCAACATCGCCCGTATGACGATCTGGGGGAACCACTCTCCGAAAATGTTCCCCGATATCGGCTACTGCACAGCTTCCGGCACTCCGGTCAGAGAACTAGTGGACGCGGGCTGGTACCGGGAAGAGTTCATCCCGGGGATCCAGCAACGCGGCGCCAAGGTGATCGAGGCACGCGGCGCCTCTTCCGCAGCCTCGGCCGCCAACGCGGCCATCCTGCACATGCGCGACTGGGTTCAGGGAACGGCCAAGAACGATTGGGTCAGCATGAGCGTATTTTCGGACGGCTCGTACGGGGTGGCGGAGGGCATCGTTTTCTCCTTCCCCTGCCAATGCTCGGAATCCGACTATTCCATCGTGCCCCAGCTGGAACTGGATGCCTTTGGGCGCGAACAGATCAAAGCCAACGAAACCGAACTGCTGAGCGAACGCGACACGATTGCCGACCTGCTCTCCTGACGAGAAACCGAATTCAGGCCTGTTCGCCGGAGGCCGGAATCGGGACTTCCACCCGCACGGTTACGATATCCGTGTCATAGTATTGCTGGTGGTAGACCGAGGACGCCAAATGCCGCAGCAGCCGCAAGGAGACCTCGCGCTCGACTGAAGCTGAAATGGATTGCTTGCCAAGCAAGGCGATCCGATCCTGAAGGTTCTCTTCTCCCGTCGCGGCAACGAATTCGAGGACGGCTCCGTCGTCTTCCCGGCGCGCGGTCAGGAGCAGGCGGCGCTCCTCGCCTACCCCGCCGCTTTGCTTCTCGTGGAGCGTCAGCAAGGTCTCTTCGGTGGCGGCATAAAGGCGATTCGCCATCGCCAGATCCCAGCCGTGTCCGGATGTGAACTTGTGGAGGAATTCCTCGATCTTTGGCAGAATTGAAACGTCGAGAACCACCTCGAGCTGGTGGCGGCGGGGTTTCGTCAATTCCATGAACAGGGTCATGAAGATGGCTACGAGGCCCCCAGCCGTAATCCCGTTGCTCAGAAGGCCCCCCGCGAATTCAGAAACATATTCGGGGTAGATCCATCCGTTCTGGAGTCCCACTCCGATCCAGAATGAAATTCCAACGATCAACCCCGTCCGATAGTCGATGCCATCCTGAATCGTCACTCTCATGCCGACCACGAAAAGCAATGACAGCAAAACGCCGATGTAAGCCCCGGCAACCGGACCGGGTATCGCCAAAATGACGGCAAGCGCCTTGGGGAGAAACGCCAGAACAAGGAAAACCACCCCGAGGGCAACCCCGACCTTGCGGGACCCGACCCCGGTCAGCTCGGCAACGGAGATGCTGGTCGAATAGGTCGTGTTCGGCACGGTTCCCAAAAGACCGGACAACAGGTTGCCCACTCCATCCGCTGCTACCGTACCTTGAACCGCGCGGAAATCCACTGCCCGAGGACGGCGCCAGGCGACGCGCTGAATGGCGACGGAGTCCCCGACGGTCTCCACGGCCCCAACCAAGGTCACGAACACGAATGCCGGCAAAAGTGTCCAGAATACTGGTCCGAAGTTAAGGTCGTAGCCTGGCCATCCGGCCTCCGGGAAGCCCAGCCACGAAGCTTCGACAACGCGGCTCACTTCATAAAGCCCGGAGAACCCGGCCACGACCGAACCGACGACGACTCCGATGACCGGAGCCCAGAGACGCAATATGCCGGTCGCCTTCAAGGCAATGCCACCAATGGCCAGCAGGGTCGCACTGGCACTCAGTGCGGCGGCCGACGTGGGGGTTCCTTCGGGCACGGATGTCAGCAAGTCAAAGACGATCGGCATGACGGTGACCGGCACCAGCATGATGACCGTACCCGCCACGGCCGGGGTCAGGATCCTCCGGAACAGCGAAAGCCGTGCGGAAAGCGCGAACTGGAAGAACGACGAGAGGATGACCAGAGTCGCCAGCATAGCCGGCCCTCCTTCCGCGATGGCGGTGATACAGATCGCGATGAACGCCCCGGACGGACCCATGGCGAGCGTGTAACCGGCACCGATCCGGCCGACCCGGACCGCCTGCAGGATCGTGGTAACGCCGCTGACGGCGACGGCGGCAAATACAATCCAAGACAGGAAGATTTCGGTTCCTCCGGCCGCTCGGGCGACAATCGCCGGCGTCAGGACGATGCCGGAGATGCAGAGGATGGCCAGTTGCAGGCCAAGGCCGAACGCGAGGGGCGTCGGCGGGTTTTCGTCAGGCTGGTAGCGGACGCTCGTGCGTCGGACAGAACTTTCGGTGTCTATGGCGCCCCCTCCCGTCCCTGATTCACGAAACTACCGGGAGGCAAGCCATGGCCTCCCGGTCTGTCTTCCGCAGCCAAAACACGGATTTTCGCTCCTGTATCGGAGCAAAAATCCTAGCTTTTCAGAGTGACGCCATCCACGTTGGCCCATTCGGTCACGAAGTCGTCGATTAGATCGACAACTGCGTCCGGACGGTCTTCCAGCACATAGTGTCCGGCCCGTTCGATGATCTCGAACCGCGTCGGCCCCGAGATGGCATCTTTCAGCCGGCGTCCCGATTCGACCGGCATCCAGGCATCGTGCAACGCCCAGCACACCATGGTCGGGCAGGTGATCTTGCTGTGATCCACGCTCATGGTCTCTTCGTTGCTCGGCTCCGAGCAAACATGGATCAGCGACTTGAAGCCGGTGAATCCCGGTCCGCGGGCCCAGAACGAGAGATAGTTTTCCTTGACGTTCTTGTCGCTGAACGCGATCTTGTCATGGCTGCCCATGAGCAGGAGCCCGTGAAAGCCTGCTGCCGCCTGAGCCATGGCCTGTCCCAGAACCTCGTCCGGGGCGCCGACCAAGCCATTGAAGGCTTCCACTTCCAGCACCGGCCAGTAGTCCCAAGCAACCGGATTGATCAGGACCAGCCGGCTGATGTGGTCGACGTACTTCGAGGCGAAGATCTGGCAGGCTCCGCCGCCGTGATCGTGGCCAACCAGGATGACGTTCCCTGTGAGGCCCAGCCCTTCAATCACCGCTTTGATGGCCTCGGCCTGATTCGTCAGGGAGTGAGTGAATTTGTCGAGAGGCATGCTCGACTGACCGTAGCCAACCATGTCCATTGCATAGGTCTGGTAGCGGTCGGACAAACTTTCCTGCGCATGGCGCCACAGCCGGCTGTTTGTCGGAATTCCGTGCACCATCAGCAGTGCCGGACCGCTGTCGCCCTTCTGCTCGATATGGATTTCGAGATCCAAGCCTCCAACATTGATCGGTTGTTTCATGGGACTTCCTCCTTATGATTATTCTTGAGGGCGGTTCCCCTACCCTTGATATTTAACATTATCATACACCTGCTGTCCCTTGCACCCATGACGACTTTGCTTCGATGAGATTCCTGCTAATCGCCCTGATATTGTTCGGACTATTCCTGTTCTTGCGATGGCAGTACCGGCAGTCCCCCCGGCGGTTGTACCAGTGGCTTGCCGCCTTGGCCGGCATCGGCCTGATTGCGCTAGTCCTGACCGGGCGCGCCCACTGGATCGTCGGCGTGGTCGGTGGAATCCTTCCTTTCCTCGGCAAAGCCGCGATCCTGCTGCGCTGGCTTCCATTCCTGTCCTGGGCGCGCCGCACCTATGGTTCCGCCTCCATCCACCTGCAGACCGCATGGCTGGATGTGACCATCGACCGGGCGACCGGCGCAATTGACGGGAGTGTACGTCAGGGCGAATTCACCGGGCAGCGACTGTCCCAGCTTGATCTTTCACAGCTGGAGCTCCTGCTGCATGCCTGCCAAGGCGACCCGCAGTCGGTCGCCTTGCTGCGCACCTACCTGTCGCGAACCCATGCCGGCTGGGGGGGGAGTGGACCCGGGAGAAGCACGGATTCAGACGATTTCGAGGATTCCACCATGTCGGTAGAAACCGCCGCCCAGATTTTGGGCGTGCCACCCAGGGCATCGGAATCCGAAATCCGAGCCGCGCACCGCTCTCTGGCGCAGAAGCTTCATCCGGACCGCGGGGGTAATGATTACCTGACTCGGAAAATCAACCAGGCAAGAGATATTCTGCTTAAGAAATCCCGGGTGCGCTGACCGCGGTCGGCTTCCGGATCCTGGCCAGCATCAGCGCCCCGAAGATGGAGGCGTAGATGATTGGCTCCAGGTAGTCCGCCTTGACCAGCCAGAAATAATGCAGAAGTCCGGCAGTCGTCGCGACATAGATCAAGCGGTGCAGCCGGTTCCAGGCATGGGCGAGCGCCCGCTGGGCGCGCCGGGTCGAGGTCAATGCCAGCGGCACCAACAAAACAAAGGCCGTCATGCCTGCGGTGATGAACAGGCGATCCTGGATGTCCAGCCAGATCTCCTGCCAGTCAAAGAACTTGTCGAACCAGAGATAGGTACCCAGATGAATCGAGACATAGAAGAACGCGAACAGCCCGAGCATCCGGCGGTAGCGCAGCAACACCGGTGCCTTCATCAGGCGAATCAAAGGCGTGACCAGTAGCGTCAGCAGCAGGAACCGCAGGGTCCATGTTCCTGTTGATCGGGTCAGGGTCTCCAGCGGGTTGACCCCCAGGGTATTGGTCCAGGCGCCATGCGCCAAGTCAATCGCCGGAACGAGGCAAAGCAGGAAAAGCGCGGGTTTGATCCACCCCGCGGCTGTGGGCGCGCGCATGCTAAAAGTATTTGTGCAGATCCATCCCGCTGTAGAGATGTGCGACTTCCTCGGCATAGCCGTTGAACATCAGCGTCTTCCGCTTGCGGAATTCCCCGATCCGACGCTCGCGCCGCTGGCTCCAACGCGGATGGTTGACCTCGGGATTCACATTGGAGTAGAAGCCGTATTCATGCGGCGTAGCTTGGTTCCACGCCGTCGGAGGCTGTTCTTCGACGAACCGGATTTTCACGATGGACTTGATGCTCTTGAAACCATACTTCCAAGGAACCACGATCCGGATGGGGGCTCCGTTCTGGTTCGGCAGCACCTGCCCGTACATGCCGACAGTCAGCAGCGTCAACGGGTGCATCGCCTCGTCCATCCGCAAGCCCTCGACGTAAGGCCAGTCCAACACGTCGCGACGCTGCCCCGGCAGATTCTCCGGATCCAGGATCGTCTGGAAGGCCACGTAGCGGGCCTGCGAGGTTGGCCTCAGTTTCTTCAGCGCGGTCGCCAGCGGGACGCCCAACCATGGAATCACCATCGACCAGGCCTCGACGCAGCGCAGCCGGTAAATCCGTTCCTCCAGTTGATCCACCGGCACCAGATCCTCGACCGCATAGGTTCCCGGGTTCTCGCAATATCCCTCCACCTCGACGGTCCAGGGCTCGGTCTGCAGAGCCGCCGCATTGCGCGAGGGATCCTCTTTTTTGTAGCCCAGTTCGTAGAAGTTGTTGTAGTGGGTCGCCGCATGCATGGACGTGATTTCTTCGTCGGTCGAGTACGGGCTCGACTGCACCGCCCCAATGGTCAGCCCGGCTCGGGCCTGCCCGCCCACCAGCAAACTGCCCGCCAAGCCCGCAACCCCGGCCGCGCACTGTTGCATGAAGATGCGGCGCTGTCGGTAGATCTCCGGATCCGTCACCGCGGATTCCTTCTCGTCCGAACGCCTGGAAACTCGAATCAGCATGCCGTCTTTTTCACCTGCGAATGGAACTACAAATGGGACATTGTTCGTCCGCCACGAGTTCCACCATCCGCCATTGTGCCTCCCTCGCATCATAAAGCAACAACTGATTGTACAGGGGGTTCCCGATGGACAGCAGGCACTTGATCGCCTCGACCGCCTGTACACTGGCGACAACCCCTGCGACGGGGCCCAGCACACCGGTTTCGGAACAGCCTTCTTCCGGCACGGGCTCGGCGCCGAACAGGCATTGGTAGCAGGCATCTCCCTTCTGCCGGTTGCGGAAGACCGCCACCTGCCCTTCCATCCGAATCACGGCCCCGGAGACCAGCGGCGTGGCAGATTCGACACAGGCCCGGTTGATCGCCAAGCGGGTCTCGAAATTATCCGTGGCATCCACAACCAAGTCTGCCGCCTGAACCTGCTCCCACAGCAAGTCGTCCTTCAGGTATTCGGCGACGGTCTCGACGCAGATCTCAGGGTTCAGTTCCTCCACGACCCGCTGGGCTTCCTCGGTCTTGGCCCGACCCAGGCTGGAGGTCCCGTACAGGATTTGGCGCTGGAGGTTCGCCAGTTCCACGCGGTCAGGGTCGGCCAGTGTCAGCCGGCCCACACCGCAAGTCGCCAGATACATGGCAAGCGGAGAACCCAGGCCTCCCAGGCCAATCAGCAGAACGTGAGACTGAAGCAGGTGCTGCTGCCCCTCGATACCGATGTCCGACAGGACAATCTGCCGGTTATAGCGTAAGAGTTGCGGGTCGCCCAGTTCCGCGCCCATGATGGATCAGGATGCCTGCTTGGCCTTTTCTCTGGCCTCGAATGCCGCCATTTGCTCCGGGGTGGCCTCTTTCTGGTACTGGGATTTCCATTCGGCATACGGCATGCCGTAGACGATTTCCCGGGCGGTGTCGTAATCCAGTGCGACACCCCGCTCCTCTGCCGCGGCCACATACCATTTGGACAGGCAGTTCCGGCAGAAATCCGCCAGGTTCATCAAGTCGATATTCTGGACTTCAGGCTTGTTCCTCAGGTGTTCGACGAGACGCCGGTAGACGGCCGCCTCGATCTCTTCGCGCTGGTTCTCGGGGATGTCCGACATTGTGCTCATGGCCCTGACGAATTCGTTTTCGGCAGGATTCCAGTATACCCGCACGCCCAAGCCTCCCCTTACAATGCACTAGTCCCGGCAGATGTTTGATGACGCCATGCCTGTACCTCCAGCCCACTCCCCGCCACTGACCGGCATGATCCTTGCCGGCGGCAAGGCACGCCGCATGGGCGGACAGGACAAGGGGTTGGTTTCCTACCAAGGGCGCCCTCTCATCGCGCATGTCCTTGAGCGTCTCGAACCGCAGGTCCACTCTGTGCTGATCAACGCCAATCGCAGCCACGACCGGTACGCGCAATTCGGCCACCCCGTGATCGCGGACGCGGAGGACGGCTTCCTGGGGCCGCTCGCCGGCATTCTTGCCGGGTTGCGTGCCGCGCGAACGGAGCTGCTGCTGTGCGTGCCCTGCGACAGCCCGGAGATCAGCCTGGATCTGGCGGAAAGGCTGGCCTCCCCTTTTGTCCAAGAGGAGACCCGGGTCGCCGTCGCGAGCTGCGCCGGGCGCTTGCAACCGGTCTTCGCCATGCTGCACACCGGCCTTTCTGAGGCTTTGGATGACTTTCTCCGCCACGGCGGGCGTAAAATCGACGAGTTCTATGGCGCACAGGGCTTCGAGGAAATCCCTTTCGAAAATTCCGATGAGTTCCGAAACATCAACACCCACGAGGAATTGACGCTCTGATGGGCTCCCGATCTCCTACCCTGCTGGGTTTCGCCGCATTCAGCGGAACCGGAAAGACTGAACTCCTGACCCAGCTGATTCCGATACTAGCCGAGCAGGGATTGCGTATCGGCATGGTCAAGCACGCCCACCATGCGTTTGACGTGGACCAGCCGGGGAAAGACAGTTACCGGTTGCGCAAGGCCGGCGCCAGAGAAATGCTGATTTCTTCAGGCCGCCGCTGGGCTTTGATGCATGAATTGGGCGCAGAGGAAGAGGAAATGACCCTCGCGCAGCTTCTACCGAAGCTGGACACGGCATCACTCGATCTGATCCTGGTGGAAGGCTTCAAGCACGAATCTTTCCCGAAAATCGAGCTGTCCCGGCCGGATCTGGGGCATTCGTACCTGTACCCGGATGATCCCAACATCCTTGCCTTGGCGACCGACGCGCCTCCTCCGCCCGGGCTGACACTGCCACACCTCGACCTGAACGACCCCCCAGCCATTGCAGCCTTTATTCGAACACTACTGTAAAAAGCCTGATTTGACGGCTTATTCCACATAATCGAATCCCCTCGCACGATGGGTCCCCAACAAAACTGTAGCACCTTACGTGTAAAATATCTTATTCCAAAAATTCCCGTCCTGAAATTCACGCAGGTTGATGATGCGTGGAAGGTGTCGGATTGAGAACGTTTATGCCCGAGCGGAAAATCAAACTGGTTAACGGCGGGAAGGAAGTCGAGTTGCCGATCGCCGAATCGACCGAAGGGCCGGCAGCGGTCAACATCAGCAATCTGTACAAAAAACGGGGCTACTTCTCGCTGGATCCTGGGTTCGTCTCCACGGCCAGTTGCAAAAGCCAGATCACTTACATCGACGGAGACCTCGGCCTGCTTCGTTACCGCGGCTACCCAATTGAGCAGCTTGCAGAATTCGGCAATCACATCGAATCCGCTTATCTGCTCTTGAGTGGCGAGCTTCCGACACAAGATCAGCTAGACATTTTTACTAAGGAAATCAAATCAGAAACAAAGATTCCCAAGGGTTCATGGGAACTAATGCAAGCGTTCGAAAAAGACGCTCACCCAATGGCCATGCTGATGGCCGGGCTCGCTCATCTGGCCTCGATCTACCACTCTGAATTGAATGTGCGCGACAAAGCGTACCGCCAGCGAATGGCGCGGCGACTGATCGCTCAGGTCCCGGTTTTGGCGGCCCTCGGATATCGTTACCGGACAGGCCAGTCTCCGGTCGATCTCGACCTGGAACTCGACTTCACGTCCAATTTCCTTCACATGATGTTCGGTGCAAAACCGGATCCCTTTTTCTCGCATGCCATGGACATTCTGTTCCTCCTGCACGCCGACCATGAGCAGAATGCGTCCACCTCCACGGTCCGACTGTCCGGCAGCTCCGAGACCAGCCCGGTGGCCGCCGTCGCCGCAGGCGTGGCAACGCTTTGGGGACCGTCGCACGGCGGGGCCAACGAAGCCGTGATCCAGATGCTGGAAGAGATCCATGCCTCAGACATCTCCGTCGAGGAATACGTCGAACAAACCAAGAGCAAGAGAAGCCATGCCCGGCTGATGGGCTTCGGGCATCGAGTCTACAAGAATTACGATCCGCGCGCGAAACTGATTCAGAAAATCTGCTACGACCTGCTGGAGAAGCACGGGGAAGGCAATCCGAACTGTCCTCTCCTGGAGACCGCCATGGCCTTGGAACAAGCGGCCCTGAACGATGAATATTTCGTGGTTCGAAAACTGTACCCGAACGTCGATTTCTATTCGGGCATCATCCTCAGGACCATGGGAATTCCCCTGGACATGTTCACGGTCATTTTCGCCATTGCCCGGACGTCGGGCTGGGTTGCACACTGGCTTGAGATGATGGCGGACAAGCAGTTCCGAATCGGCCGCCCCCGCCAGTTATATACCGGGCACACCCAGCGAGACTACGTCGCACTCGACCGGCGCGGCTGATCTCGGCTCAGATCTGAGCAAAAAATTCCTGAACGACAGGCGAGAATCGTTCTGCGTCGACCAGGAACGAATCGTGACCCTGGATGGACGGGAGCACGACCAATTCGGCTTCGCGTCCGGCCTTGTGCAGTCCGGCGACGATTTCTTTTTGCTGCTCAAGCGGGAAGAGGATGTCGCTCTCCACTCCGATCACCAAGGTTCGGCGTACATGAATCCGGGCCAGCCCGGCATTGACCGTGCCTCCGTGCTCGGCGACATCGAACAGATCCATGGCCCGTGAAAGATACAGGTAGCTGTTCGCGTCGAACGTGCCGATGAATTTTTTCGCGTTGTACTCCAGGTAGGATTCCACTTCGAATTCGATGCCGAACATCTCGTCCGAAGCCCGGTGCGGCGGAACCCGGGCGCGGTTGAAACGCTGCCGCCATTCCTGGGCCGCCCGGTAGGACATCAGGCCAAGCTTCCGCGCCAACCGCATACCGCAGAGCGGTTCGGCATCCAGTTCGTAGTCTCCCCCCTTCCAGCCCGGGTCGCAGCGGATGATTTCCCGCTGCAACGATCGAACCGCGATCGTGAACGGCAAAGCCCGGCAGGCGGCTGAAATCACCAGGAGGTGATCCAGTTCGTCCGGGTACTGCAAGGCGTAGGCCAATGCGGACATGCCGCCCATGGACGGCCCGATGACCGTGTGGACATGGTCCACGCCCAATTCGCGCATGGCGTGGTGTCCGGCTTTCGCAATGTCTTCGATCGACAGTTCCGGAAAACTCCCCCCGTAGGGCTTGCCGGTTGTCGGGTCGCACGACGAGGGTCCTGTCGAACCAAAGCAGCTGCCCAGGGAATTGATGCAGACGACAAAGAACCGATCGGTGTCGATTGCCTTGCCGGGCCCGACCATGTATTCCCACCAGCCTGTCGCATCGTCTTCCTCATTGGAGGCGGCATGGGCGGTCGGGGACAGCCCCGTGAAAATCAGGACCGCATTGTCCTGGTTTCGCGACAAGGTCCCCCAAGTCTCATAGCCGATCTGGACCTGGGCCAGGCGCCCACCGAGGCGCATTACAAAATCGGTTTGTCCATAGTCCCCCGGCAGATTTATGATCCGGGTGGCCGGCGGCGTACGGTTATACGTGCAGGGCTGGAAATCGGGATGAGTCATGACGTGCGACCGGAATCCTTCGCGAGATGATAGCCTTGCCGGAGGCAGTACCGCAACCAGTTGAACAGGAACCGATTCCCAGCATGGCGGCGATGCAGCCATTCCACCTGAAGGCTCCCCTCCGGAAGCCTGCCTGAAATCAGGGGAAATCCGCGATGGCCGAGCAGTTCGGCCTGCCGGGAGTCCCGGTACAACCGCACCTGAACATCCGGCAGGAGATCCGCCTTCTCCGCATCGTCCCAGCGGCAGGCCAGGCCGAAAGTAGCCGTGTGCCGGGTGTGATCGTGGAACTCCAATTGCAGTGTCGGCATGTCGGGCAGAGAGTCGTCGAGGTACTGATGAATTTGCAAAGCGGGATTCCGCAGCGAGGGGCACAGCGCGAGCAAGCAGTGGTAGTTGGCGTCATACAGTTCCATCAGTGCCGCATGATCCGGCAAATGCCGGTTTTCGGCAGGCCGTGGAACGGCGGACAGGATGGCAGACGATTCAGTCACGGTCGGGCGTACCTGCGCGAATTTTCCGGGCAACGGATTCCATGTCCGGATCCGGGGCGGCCTGCACCCCCAGGAACATTTCCTGGAGACTGGGGTCCGTGCATTCCAGCAACCGCGCGAACGCCGCGCGCTCGGCAGGAGACGCTTGGGAATATTCGCAATCCAGATACCGCATCAGCATGAGATCCAGCTCCCGAGTTCCACGCCGGCAACGCCAGCGCAACCGGTCCTGCTCAGACATGTCAGGAGCTGCGCAAGGCCACCATTTTCTTGATTTCAGCAATGGCCCGGGCAGGGTTCAGCCCTTTAGGACAGGTCTGGGTGCAATTCATGATCGTGTGGCAGCGATACAGTTTGAAAGAATCTTCCAGATACTCGAGCCGCTCGTCCGTCGCCTGATCGCGACTGTCCGCGAGCCAGCGCCATGCCTGCAGCAAGGCCGCCGGCCCCAGGTACTTGTCCGGATTCCACCAGTAGCTTGGGCAACTGGTGGAACAGCAGGCGCACAGGATGCATTCTTCCAGGCCGTCCAGGCGCGCGCGTTCTTCCTTCTGCTGCAGGCGTTCGCGTTCCGGTTCGTCCGCACCGTTCTTCAACCATGGCTCCACGGCGGCATATTGCCGATAAAAGCCCGACAAGTCCGTCACCAGATCCCGAACCACCGGCATGTGCGGCAGAGGATAAATCCGGATGTCTCCCTTGAACTGACCCACCCCGCAAGTGCACGCCAGGGTGTTCCGGCCGTTGATGTTCATGGAGCAGGAACCGCAGATCCCTTCCCGGCAGGAGCGGCGGAACGACAGGGTCGGGTCGATTTCATTCTTGATCTTGATGAGCACATCGAGGATCATCGGACCGCACTGCTCCAGATCCACTTCGTAGCTGTCCAGCCTCGGATTCTCGCCTTCATCCGGCTCGTAGCGATATACCTGGAACGTCTGCACATCGCCCGCATCTGGAGGCGCCGCGTACTGGTTGCCCTGCTTGCGGACTACCGCGTTGGCCGGGAGAGTGAATTGAGCCATGGTCCGATTGATTGTTTGCGATCAGTATACGCGGGCTTTCGGCGGAACCACTTCCACCTCGTCGTCCAGAGTGTACATATGGACATCCCGGTAATCAATCCGGCACGCCCCCTGCTCGTCGGTCCAGCAGACGGTGTGTTTCATCCATTCGTTGTCGTTCCGCTCCGGGTAATCTTCCCGGGCATGGGCGCCCCGGCTCTCCAGGCGGTTGAGCGCCGACTCCAGCGTCGCCACGCCCTGCGGTAAGAGGTTTTGCAATTCCAGAGTTTCAACCAAGTCGGTATTCCAGATCATGGACCGGTCGCTGACGCGGATGTCGCTGAAGGCCCGGTCGGCGACCCGGACCTGTTCCAGGCCCTCCCTCAGGGTTTCTCCGGTCCGGAATACCGCCGCGTGTTTCTGCATGGCACGCTGTAGTTGCAGACGGAGTTCCGCGGTCGGGATCTCGCCACTGGCATGGCGGAGCTTGTCGAACTGATCCAGGATCCGTTCGATCGATGCGGCCGGCGCTTCCGGATGCGCTCTCCCCGGCGTAACCAGTTCGGTCGCCCGCATGGCCGCCGCTCGTCCAAAGACCACCAAGTCCAGCAAGGAGTTCGAGCCCAAGCGATTCGCCCCATGCACCGAGACGCAAGCCGCTTCCCCAATGGCCATCAGGCCGGGCACCACCGCGTCCGGGTTCCCGTCCCGCACCGTTACCGCCTCACCGTGGTGGTTGGTCGGAATGCCGCCCATGGTGTAGTGCACGGTCGGCAGGACCGGGATTGGTTCACGGGTCACGTCGGCCCCGGCGAAGATGCGCGCCGACTCCGCGATGCCGGGCAGGCGTTCCTTGATCACCTCGGCGCCGAGATGCTCCAGATGCAAGTGGATATGATCCGCTTCGGGCCCGCAGCCCCTCCCCTCGTTGATCTCGATAGTCATCGAGCGGCTCACCACGTCGCGCGATGCCAAGTCCTTGGCATTCGGCGCGTACCGCTCCATGAAGCGCTCGCCCTTGCTGTTGGTCAGGTAGCCTCCTTCTCCCCTCACGCCTTCCGTAATCAGGCAGCCGGCGCCATAGATGCCGGTCGGGTGGAACTGCACGAACTCCATGTCCTGCAAGGGCAACCCGGCGCGCTGCACCATGCCGTTGCCGTCTCCCGTGCAGGTATGCGCGGAAGTGCAGGAGAAATAGGCACGTCCATAGCCCCCCGTCGCCAGCAGGACCGTGTGGGCGTGGAAGTGGTGCAGTTCTCCGGTTGCGAGATCCCAGGCCACCACGCCACAGCACCGGCCCTCGTCGTCCATGACCAGATCCATGGCGAAGTACTCAATGAAGAACTTGGCGTGGTGCTTGAGGGATTGTTGGTACAGCGTGTGCAGAATGGCGTGGCCGGTACGGTCGGCGGCAGCGCAGGTGCGTTGCGCGATCCCCTCGCCGAAATGAGTCGTCATCCCGCCGAAAGGACGTTGGTAGATCTTGCCTTCGTCTGTCCGTGAAAACGGGACGCCGTAGTGTTCCAGTTCGATAATCGCCGGAATGGCCTCGCGGCACATGTATTGGATGGCATCCTGATCTCCCAGCCAGTCCGAACCCTTGACCGTGTCGTACATGTGCCAGCGCCAATCATCCGGGCCCATGTTCCCGAGCGCGGCGCTGACCCCGCCTTGCGCGGCCACCGTGTGGCTGCGGGTGGGAAATACCTTCGTGATGCAGGCGGTCGACAAGCCTTTCACCGCCATGCCCAGGGTTGCCCGCAGGCCGGCCCCGCCGGCGCCCACGACCACGACATCGTAGTGATGCTCGATCAACTTGTATGCAGCGGTCATGTCAGGAAATGCGACAACCCCGCGAGGGCGGCGACGAGAGAAAGGAGAAGGACCAGTTGCGCGATCCGGTGCGCTGCTCGATTCCAGGCCGGGTCGCCGACGTAGTCGTCGACGATGACCCCAAGTCCGAGTTTGGCGTGGTAGAGCGACGCCAGGAAAAACAGGCTCAGCCAGATGACTGTATCGGTCTGCCCGACCCACTGCTCGAAATGAACCCGCTCCGACAGGCTCTGGCTGCCCAGGGCATGGATGAGCCAGACCGACAGGGGAATCAGCGCGGCCGAAGTGATCCGCTCCAGCCACCAGTGCCGCCGGGCCTTGTCGGAACCGCTCATGCCCAAATCCAGGCCCAGACGGTGATCGTCAGCGTGGTAGAGCCCGCGAGAACCAGCCAGTTGCTCGCCTGCACCGCCGGCATACTGAGGCCGATGCAGGCATCCCAGACCAGATGCCGAATCCCAGTGCACAAGTGAAACGCCAACGCGAAGGTCCAGGCAATCAGCAGGATCTGCCCCAGAGGATGCTGCAACACGGACATGGCGGCTTGCCAGAGGCCAGGCACGTAGGCCGCCGCCGCGATCAGAAAGGCCAGCACCACCGCAGCGGCCGTCAGCAAGACGCCCGTAATGCGATGGCTGATCGACAGGAGCGCTGCCAGCGGCAGGCGATAGATCTGCAAGTGAGGCGATAGGGGATGCTCGGGCGACATCGTGCGCGGAAGAGTGGGGAGCGGCAGACAGGCAAATCTCGCGTTATTATGCCAAACCCCGGCGATGCGCAGAATTCGGCCCTACACCGTCAAGCGAGCGGGTTCGATTCTTTCGGAAGGAGTTGGTGGAGCTAGGCGGGATCGAACCGCCGACCTCTTGCATGCCATGCAAGCGCTCTCCCAGCTGAGCTATAGCCCCGTCACCATGGCACGCTATTTTCCCTGTTCGACGGAAAGGTGTCAATGCAACAGATAAGGTAGAATCCGTTCAATCATGCAGGTCGCTTTACGCCACTCGGGTATATGGATCGCCATCGGGCTGGTCCTCATGATCGTCCTGTCCCGGCTCGTCCCGCATCCCCCGAATTTCACCCCCGTTCTAGCAGCAGCACTCTTTTGCGGCGTTCTATACGCACGTCCCTCTCACGCTCTCTTAATCCCGCTACTTGGCATGGCCGCTGGCGATCTAGTCCTGGGGCTTCATGACCAGATCTGGGCCGTCTACCTGGCGGTTGCCCTGTGCGTCGGCCTGGGCCGCTGGATGCTGAACCCTCCCGGCGTCCTGACTACCGTGGCAGCCAGTGTTTCCGGATCCGTGCTGTTCTTCCTGCTGACGAACCTTGCAGTCTGGCTGCAGGGCGACCTGTACCCGCTGACCGCGACCGGGCTTCTCGCCTGCTACGTCGCCGCAATTCCGTTCTTCCACCACACGCTGATCGCCACCCTGCTATTCGGAATCGCCTTACTCGGCCTCGCCCGGCTACTTCAAGGCAGCCAGGCCACCGGCGACCTGCTTCCTCTACAGCACCGCTGATGCCCAGAAAGTCATTCGCCTGGTGCGGCCTTGTACTTGCCACAAGCCTTTCTTCTATTGCCACGGGCGACTCCGCGCCACAGGTCCTGGACGGGCTGTGGAGTGGCGAGTTCGATATCAACGAACGAGGCCCGCACGATTTCACCGCCTTGTATCTCGGCGGAGTCGTTTCGGCCTACAGCGTGAGCTCCAACGTGGTCTATCGCGGAACCGTAGCCGGTGACGAGCAGCAGTATCAATCCGACATGTCCATGTTTATCCGCGACGGCTCCCAGTTCGGGACCGTGCAGTTGAGCGGGGCGGTAAGCGAGCAAGCCACCATGATTACGGCGCGCTACCTGACCACAGGCAAGGACACCGGCACGTTGACTTTGCGCTACGACCCGCTATTCGAGCGGGAGGTCGACCCCTCCGAGCTCACGGGGTTATGGGAGTATGCCTCGGACCGGCTCAGCATCAGCTTTAACGTGATGCCGGCGGGCGAGGTCAAAGGAACGGATAGCCTCGGCTGCAACTACTACGGCACCATCGAGAAGATCAGGCCCGGCATCAACGCCTTGAGCGTGAATCTGGAGATGGCCTCCTGCGGCACGGCGGACGGCCACTATGCCGGAATGGCCCATGTCGCAGACACCAAGGCCAGCAACGACACCCTGCACCTTCACGTCACCAGCGACCATTTCGGCCTGTACTATCCCCTGCAGAGGATTGTGTTACTGCAGTAACCCACCCCGGCGCAGGTCCGCCCGCACTCTCTGCCTGAAAAACTCGCGCGCGCGGCGCACCGCATTCCGTGCGGCTTGGGCATCGTAGGCGACCCGCTGCCCCAGATAGATGCTGTCGACCCCCGGAGCATCGAAACTATGGAAAGCGTTTTCATAGACGACCAAGTCCACCCGCTCGGGCCGGACTGAGATCATCACCCGGCAACGCTGCGCCGGCGTCCACCGGTCCTGCCCACCGATCAGGATCAACAAGTCCGTGTGGGAGTTGCCGAGCTGATCCAGGCACCAGGGTGCGACCGCGATGGCACCGGCGAAAGGCTGCTCTGCATTCATGTCGTCGTGCAAGGCCAGCAGGGTCGTCGTCGCCCCATGCGAGAACCCGGTGAGATAGATTTCTTGCTCGGCCACCCAAGGCTGAGCCATCAGCCAGCGCTTTGCCGCATGGGCATCCCGCGCCCGGTGCCAAGTCGGAACGGCGAACAGGCTGCCGCAAATGTCGTCTTTTCCTCGCGGGCCGAAACTGTCGACTTGCAGCACCGCGAGACCCCAGTCGAGATAGTTTTCATACCAGAGTTTCGAGCGGATCGGCCAGATCCCATTGCAGCCGTGCAGATCCACGATAGCCGGATGCGGGCCTGCCCCTTCCGGTCGGTACAGGTAGGCAGTCAACTCGATCGTGTCTTCGGACTGGTACACCGGCGCGGTGAACGCGATTTCCTGCGGCGGCGGCAAGGCTTCGACCGCAACGGCGCAAAGCCACAGGACCGCGGCAAGCCCGTATCGGGATCTACGCATTGACATGACGCGCCAAGCGACGGTACCAGCGCCGGAGGTCGGCAAGCGAGTAGACGGCATTGGCCGGGCTCGGGTTGGGCGTGACATACACCCGTGCTCCTCCGACCACCCGCGGCTGCATGCCCCAGCGGATTTCCTTGGGAGATGCGTCCAATCCGTATTTCAAGAAGTGTCGATATGCCTGCTTACCGTGAAACCAGGCCCAGGCTGGTCGGATTTTTTCGATCAGTTGCAGAAGCCGCGGTGCATCGCGCCAGAAATCCTCAGCCCGCAATTCGTGCCCCTGCCGGCTCGGACGCTTCACGACATCGGTGAACCCGATTCGATCCTGTTCCAGAAGAATCCGATGACGCAGCCGCGAGGGCTCACCTTGGGATTCGGCCAACCCGGACCCGTCAAAAGCCCTCCAGAAGCGGTTCCTCGGGTTGGCGAAATAGAAGCCTGCGCGAACCGAAACGACAGAAGGATTCAATCCCACGGACAAGACGCGCAGACCAGGGTCCACGTAATCCGGAAGTGTCGTGCGGGGTGAAGCCATGAGTTGCACCGCCTTCTATTCGAACAACTCCGCCTGATCGGACGGGGCGCGAAACCGGTCGGTCCGCAAGGGACGGCGCTGTCCATTCAACCCATGCCGCTTGCAGGCCAGCGTGAAACGCTGCCGCAGCAACTGTGCGAATTCCCCCTGCCCGCTCAGGCGACGCCCGAACTCGGGACTGTAGTCGACCCCACCATGCAGGCTTCGGACCACGTTCATGATTCTGTCGGCGCGCTCCGGGACGTGCTGTTCGAGCCACTCCCGGAACAGTTGTTTCAGTTCGTGCGGCAGGCGCAGGATCACGTATCCGGCACAGTAGGCCCCTTGTTCCGCCACGGTTTTAATGATGTCTTCCAACTCTCCGTCATTCAGGAACGGGATCACCGGAGCCGCCAGGACGCCCACCGGGATTCCTGCCTGCGACAATGTCCGCACCAGTGCGACCCGGGAGTGAGGTGCTCCGGCACGGGGTTCGAGGATCCGACTGAGACCTGCATCCAGCGTGGTGACGGACACAATCACCTCCGCAAGATCGTCGCGGGCCAGATCCTGCAGGATATCCAAATCCCGCTCGAGCAGCCCCGATTTGGTGATTACCGAAACCGGATGATGGAACTCCCGCAAGACCTCGAGGATCGAGCGGGTGATCTCGAGTCGCCGCTCGATCGGCTGGTAGGCGTCCGTGTTGTAGCCAAGGCCAATCGTCGCGCACCGGTAGCGGGGAACACGCAACTCGCGCGTTAGGACTTCCGCGGCATTCGTCTTGCAGAAGATCTGGGTCTCGAAGTCCAGCCCGGGCGATAACCCGAGGTAGGCGTGGTTGGGCCGTGCAAAACAATACGCGCAGCCGTGCTCGCAACCGCGATAGGGGTTGATGGAGCGATCCAGCGCGATATCGGGCGACTGGTTGTAGTTGATGAGGCTTTTTGCGGGGGCATCGAAGTAGCGCGTCTCCAAGGCCTCTTCCTCGTACTCGCGGCCATCATGCTGGAACTCGATTTGTTCCAGTTCGTAGCGGCCCGACGGGTTGCTGATGGCTCCTCGGCCTTTTCGGTAGGTCCACTGGACGGGGTTTTCAGTCGGGTCCACGGCAATCGCTGCATAGAATCGAAAAACTGACAGTGATGGTATCACCAGCCAGTGACAAGAGCATCCGGAACAATAACCCCCGTTCGGAAGAGAACGTTGTCTTTTTACACTTCCACTTTTTGCTATCTATGTTTCGGCGACAGCTTGGTTATTAAAAATAGTTTTATTTCAATATATTATAGATAATTTATAAAAATTATATTGCATCTCAGACCTTTCCTCGCGCTGTGCAATTCAAGCGGCCAACAGCGCCCATTCGGCCACACCGAGCACGAACAGCGTTAAGATCCCGGCTAACAAGTCGTCCAGCATGATGCCGACCCCTCCGCCGAACCGGCGATCCGCCCAACCCACAGGCCCTGGTTTGATGATATCGAACAGCCGGAAAAGCACAAACCCTGCAGCCGCCCAGGCGAGGCTACGTGGGGCTGCCGCCATGGCAATCAAGTAGCCGGTCATCTCATCCCAGACGACTTCCTTGGGATCCGGGTCCCCGAAAGACTCCGCCGCCTGTTCGCACAACCAGACCCCCGCCACCAGCATGATTCCTAGAGTAAGCACGTAGAGAGACCAAGGATGCGTTGATAATCCGAAATAGAGCACAGCCCCGAGCAAGGTCCCAACGGTACCCGGGATCTTCGGACAATAGCCAACCCCGAAGCCTGTCGCCAGGAAAACGGTCAAACCTTGCCACGTAACACGCATGCTTGTCAGGTACTCTTGAAATGATCGTAGCCCAGCTGCGACGGCAGTGGAACCGGTTCGTTTCCTTGGGTTAGATTCAATTCACTGCCCGCGTCTACCGTCCCGATGCCACTGACCGGCACGCCGAGCTGCCGCCCGATCTCCTGGATTGCCTCCCACTCGGATTCCGGCACAGTGAACACCAGTTCGTAATCCTCGCCCCCACCCAAAACCGTGAACCAGTCCCCGGTCTTCGCCCGTTCTTCAGCAACTGGTTCAGACAGCGGGATGTCTGCCAATTCCACTGACGCGCCCTTCCCGCTAGCCTTGAGCAGCCTCCCCAAGTCTTTCAGGACACCGTCCGAGATGTCCATCGCCGCATGCGCATGGCCGCGAATGCGACGTCCGAATTCAACCCTCGGCTGAGGGCGGTAGAGCCGCTTGCGGCAATCTTCCAGCCCGGCCCGGCCCGGGTAGAGACGAGCCAATGCGGCATCCCCGACGGTCCCGGTCACTCCGATCCTGTCTCCGGCCACCGCCGCGTCGCGCCGCAGGGCCGGCGCCTCTCCTTCCAGCGTCCCGATGACCGTAATGCAGACGCCAAGTTCTCCCCGCGACAAGTCACCTCCGGCCAGCACGATTCCGTGCTCCCGGGCCAGACCCTTGACCCCTTCGCTGAAGCCGGCAATCCAGTCTTCGTCGATACGTGGCATGGCGAGACCTAATGTAAAGCACACCGGAGTGGCGCCCATCGCGGCCAAATCGCTGAGGTTGACCGCCAATGCCTTGTGGCCGAGATCGACAGGGTCGTCTCCCGGATCGAAGTGAGCCCCTTGCAGAAACAGGTCGGTGCTGATCGCGCAATCTTCGGGCGGCAGCGTCAGCAGCGCCGCATCATCTCCGGGTCCCCGGATCAGGGCCGGCGAATCCGCATCAAAGCTGAAGTATCGCTGGATCAGCGTGTCCTCGTCCATTCTCGAGGTCCTCCCCCGCGCCGTGGCGGAATTCCGGCTCAACCCACCCGGAAATCAAGCGGCGCAGGCTTTGCGCAGACTGATCGCCACCCGGTCCAGCACTGCATTGACGTACTTGCTGCCCTTGTCCGTGCCGAACTTCCCGGCCAGCCGGGTGGCTTCGGACAGGATCACGGCGGTCGGCACCTCCCGGCAATGCAGCAACTCATAGCAGGCAAAACGCAAGACCGTCCGTTCCACTGGATCGAGGCGCCTCATGGGCCGGTCGAGAGCCGGAGTCAGTTGTTTGTGAAGATCTTCTTCGTGATCCACGACACCACGCACCAGTTGTTCGAAATACCGTGCATTGGCACGCAGAATGTCATCCTTGCGCGAAAACTGCTCAAGCAACCCGGAAACGTCTCCTCCTGACACGTCCCATTGGTAGAGGGCCTGCAATGCAAGGCGGCGAGCCCAATGTCGCCCACGGTATTCGGCACGGTCTTTCTCCGACGACGAGGAAGCCTCAGTCATCGTCATCGTCGTCATCGTCGTCGATATCTTCCATTATCTCGGCGAATACTTCGATCATCTCCAATGCTGCCACGGCCGCTTCCGCTCCCTTGTTGCTGACTTTCCGATCGCCTTCCACCCTAGGCGCCGGATCTTGCCAATCATCGAACAGGACCGACCGCTGCTCGGCCTGCTCCCGGGTATCGGTCGTCAGCACGCCGAAGAGAATCGGCACGTCCTCTCTCCGGGCCAAGCGGGCGAGGTTGCGTGCGCATTCGGAGGCTACGTAGTCGAAATGAGGGGTTTCCCCACGGATTACACAACCTAGCGCAATGATGGCGTCGTACATCCCTGTGTCCGCGCACAGCCGCGCCGCGGCGGGCAGCTCGAAAGCGCCCGGGACGCGAATCAGGTCGATGTTCTTGACATTGGCGCCGCGTGCCACCAGCGTGGCAGTCGCACCTTCGACCAGGCGATTGACAACCGGCTCGTTGAAGCGAGATGCAACCAGTGCGAAATCCATGCCCCGGTCGGCCAGCGCACGCTTTTCATCCGGGTCGCGAATCTGTTGGTAGCGAGGTAAGGAATCCGTCATTGTTCAATGTGCTCTACGACTTCAAGTCCGAACCCGCCCAGGCCATGGAACACCTGAGGCGCGCTCATCAACCGCATCCGGCGAACCCCGATGTCGGCTAGGATCTGCGAGCCCGCTCCCAGTACCCGCCGGTCTGTCGGGGCAGTCCGGCCACGAACTGGCTCTGGACTATTGTGCAACATCCGGACACGTTCCAGCAAACGCTGCGGAGATTCCGGCCAGCGCAGAATCACCGCCACCCCCCGACCCTCGGAGGCGATCCGCTGCAGCGCGTCGCGCAGTGGCCAACCCAGATCCGGCGCCGTGGCCATGGCCACATCGCCGAGGGTATTTTGCACATGCACACGTACCAGGGTCGCTTCCTGCGAGTCCGGGGTCCCGGCAACCAGCGCCAGATGCACCGTATCGACCGTCAGGTCTTCGTAGGCGATCAACTCGAACTCCCCGTACTCAGTCGTCAAGTGGCAACTGGCACCGCGGCGCACGGTCGGCTCACGTTCGACCCGATAGCGGATCAGGTCCTCAATCGTGCCTATCTTGAGTTCATGCTCCTGAGCCAATTCTTCCAACTGCGGGCGCCGTGCCATCGTGCCATCTTCGTTCAGAATCTCCACAATGACGGCGGCAGGCTCCAAGCCGGCGAGATGCGCCAAGTCGCATCCCCCTTCGGTATGTCCGGCACGGGTCAGGACCCCCCCGGGCTGCTGCATCAGGCATTGCAGATGGCCAGGCTGGAGGATATCGCCCGGGCGGGCGTCCGCCGCGACGGCCGCCTGGATCGTGGTCGCTCGGTCCTGTGCCGACACTCCGGTGGTGATGCCCTCGTGCGCGTCGATGGTAAAGGTGAAATTCGTACGGTGCGCCTCGTCCGTGGTCGGATCCATCAGAGGCAGATTCAATTGCTGGCACCGCTCCCGGGTCATGGCTAAACACAGCAGGCCGCGGCCGTGACGGGTCATGAAGTTAATATGCTCCGGCGTCGTCAGCGAAGCTGCCACAACCAGATCCCCTTCGTTCTCGCGAGCCTCGTCATCGGCCAGCACGATCATCCGGCCAGCCCTCAATTCCTGGATCAACTCCTCGGTCGTGTTGAAGTTCATGTCTCGCTGCGCTCCTCAAGAAGGCGTTCCAGATATCTCGCCAGCATATCAACTTCCAGATTAACCCGCCGGCCCGCACGGTAGTCGCCCGCCAAACTGACAGCACGGGTATGCGGGACCAGCGTGACCCCGAATCTGCCCGCCCCAACTCCGGTAACAGTCAAACTTATACCATCCACACAGACCGAGCCACGCGGGACCAAGTAGCGGTGGACTTCCGGCGGGGCCTCTACTTCCATTCGGCAGCAATCCCCTTCCGGCTCAAGGGAAGCAATTGTGCCGACCGCATCGACATGCCCGCTTACAAGATGTCCACCCAACGGTTCGCCGACGCGCAGTGCCGGCTCTAAGTTGACGTCGTTCCCAACTTCCAGGCCACCCAGCGTGGTGAGCTCAAGTGTCGTGTCGCTCAAATCCGCATCGAAACTCCCCGTCTCTGCCACGCAAGCGGTCAGGCAGACCCCATTGACGGCAATGCTGTCGCCGGCCCGCACTTCCTGCAGACGGCCCTGCCCCGGATGCTGGATGCGCACGCGCCGACCTGAATCCGTAGCCTCTGCGGACACAACTCGGCCTCGCGCTTCGATGATTCCCGTAAACATCAGCGATTCCGGTAGTAGGTCACGCGAACGTCAGGCTCCAGCGCATGAACGTCCTGCAACATCCAATCCAAATGCTCCGGCAGACCTTCGACCGGCGGCAACTCCGCCAAAGGCGCCGCGTTTGCGCCCAACAGGCGGGGCGCGATATAGACCTTCAACTCGTCGACCAAGTCTTCCTTGAGCAGGGCGCCGACGAATTTTGCGCCGGCCTCGACCAGCACATCGTTGATTTCGTAGTCGGCCGCCAATCCCGACAGCACCTCTTTCAGGTCCAGCCCCTTCCCCGCCGCCCGCACTGTTCGAACCTCCGTCTCGCCTGGAACCTCCGCACGGAGCCTTGGTGCATGTTCACCCAGGGTATAGACCACGCAGGAGCCCGGCACCGACCACAGAGCGAGGCGCTCCGAGAGTTCGCCTTTCCGGTCCATGATCACCCGCAGCGGCTGCCGGACCTGGCCCACGCCCATCTCTTCCGCACCCAGACGAACGTTGAGTCGGGCATCATCCCGGCGCACGGTAGCGGCCGTCGACAGCACGGCACCGCTTCGAGCCCGCTGCCACTGCACATCGGTGCGTGCCTTCTGGCCTGTAATCCATTGGCTGCTTCCATCGGCCAGCGCCGTTTTGCCATCCAGGCTCATCGCCTGCTTGACGCAAACCCAGGGCCGACCCGTCGTCATACGTTTCCAGAATCCCTGATTCAGTGCCCGCGCCCGTTCGGCCCCGGTGCCGACCGCACATTCGATGCCCGCCTCTTCCAACAGGCCGTGGCCCCGTCCGGCCACCTGGGGGTTGGGATCCTCGCAGGCCGAGACGACCCGCTTGACCCCGGCGGCGATGATGTCCGGCACGCACGGGGCCGTTCGCCCCTGGTGTGCGCAGGGTTCGAGTGTCACGTACATCGTGGCCCCGTGCGCCTGGCTGCCCGCCTGCGCCAAGGCCTGAGGCTCGGCATGAGGTTCCCCGGCTCGGCGATGGAAGCCTCGCCCGACCACCGTGCCATCGGCCACCACCAGGCAGCCGACACAGGGATTAGGCGGGGCGGTATAGCGGCCTCGCTCGGCCAGGTCCAGGGCTTCTTCCATGAAGCGTGCATCCATGTCCCGCACCGTCATGGCGAACGGTCGTCCGGAGCTTCCCCTCCACTCAGCAGGTCCATCTGTTTGCGCCGCGCCGATTCCGGCAACGCATTGGCTTCGCGCTCCAGCAGCTGCCGCCACTGTTCGATGGTGGTGATCTCCTCGAACACCGAGGCATACAGGATGCAGGCGATCTGATCACGCTCGCGCAACTCGTCGATCACCCACCTCCCCAGGGTTCGGCTCGGGATGCTCTTGCCCGCATAGGAACGCGCCCGGTCGCACACGTTCTGGACCATCTCCTCGACCGTGTCCGGGCTGACCGGCCGGTTGCGCAGCGCCATCTCGATGCTCCAGATCAGCTTCTCGGTATCGAACGCCTGCAGGACCGCCTGTCCCTTCTTGTCGACATCCGGAAGCTTCAGCTTCGGCCGCTCGTAGGTGGTGAACCGTTTCTGCTCGCAATTCGGATTCAGGCATTGGCGACGGCGGCGCACCTGGTCGCCCCCGCCCACGGGCCGGGAATCCAGTACCTGGGTGTTGGCGTTTTTGCAGAACGGGCAGCGCACGATCTCCTCGTCAGTGCCCTGCTCTCCGGTCCGGACCGGTTAGTCGGCCTCGTACACCGGATAACGCGCGCAAATCTCCCGCACCTGTTCACGCACGCGATCGATTACGGACTCGTCGCCCAGGCCATCGATGATGTCGCACATCCAGCCGGCCAGCGTGCGGCATTCGTCTTCCTTGAAGCCCCGGGTGGTGACGGCAGGCGTGCCGACCCGGATGCCACTGGTGACGAACGGTGACTTCGGGTCGTTGGGCACGGTGTTCTTGTTCACCGTAATGTACGCCCGCCCCAGCGCGGCATCGACTTCCTTGCCCGTCAGCTCCTGAGCGATGAAGTCGACCAGGAACAGGTGGTCGTCGGTCCCGCCGGAGACAACCTTGTAGTTGCGCGAGATGAACACGTCGGCCATGGCCTTGGCGTTGGCCAGCACCTGGAGCTGGTACTCCTTGAACTCGGGCTGGGCGGCTTCGCGGAACGCCACCGCCTTGCCCGCGATGACGTGCATCAGCGGGCCGCCCTGCATGCCGGGGAAGACCATGGAATTGATCTTCTTGGTGATTTCTTCGTTTTCGCGGGCGATGATGAAGCCGCTGCGCGGGCCGCGCAGGGTCTTGTGGGTGGTGGACGTCACCACGTCGGCGACCGGCACCGGGTTTGGATAGAGATCCGCCGCGATCAGTCCCGAGACATGCGCCATATCGACCATCAGCAAGGCCCCGACGGAATCGCTGATGTCGCGGAAACGCTGCCAGTCCATAACGCGCGAATACGCGGAAAACCCGGCCACGATCATCTTCGGGCGGTGCTCGGCAGCCAGCTGTTCCACCTGATCGTAATCCACCTCGCCGGTTTCCGGGTTCAGACCGTACTGGACCGCGTTGTAGTTCTGTCCGGAAAAATTGACGTGCGAACCGTGCGTCAGATGTCCGCCATGGGCGAGCGCCATGCCGAGCAGGGTGTCGCCCGGCTTCAGCAGCGCGGTGTAGACTGCGGCATTCGCCTGCGATCCGGCATGCGGCTGCACGTTGGCATAGTCCGCCTTGTACAACTCGCAGGCGCGGTCGATCGCCAGCTGCTCAACCACGTCCACGTGCTCGCAACCTCCGTAGTAGCGCTTGGCGGGATAGCCTTCCGCGTACTTGTTGGTCAGCACCGATCCCTGGGCCTCCAAGATCCGGGGGCTGGTGTAGTTCTCGGAAGCAATCAGTTCGATATGCTCCTCCTGCCGAAGGCGCTCCGCTTCCATCGCTGCAGCAATTTCCGGGTCGAATCCGGCAATAGTCAAGTCGTTCTTGAACATGGGCAGTCCTATCAACGTGTCGGACGCGGCATTATAAGGGTTACACCTACCTCAGGCAGGGTTGCCCTTCGCCAGCCGCAGCAGCAACTCGGGCAAGCTCGCTTCTGCGCCCAAATGTTCGCACAGGCAGATCGTGGCGTGCGGATACCGTTCGCGAGCCTGATCCAGAAGCGCCGGAACATCGTCGCGGACGTGACGGCCCGCCGCCAGAAAATACGGCAAGACCCACAACTGCGTCGCGCCCTGCGCAACGCAGACACCAATGCCGGTCGGAATGTCCGGCTCGGCGATCTCGAGAAAGGCATGCGTGATGATTTCGAACCGGGCGCCCGAGGCCTCGCGCAGCCGCTCCGTGAGCTGGGCCACTTCGGCATTGGCCTCCGGCAGGCGCGAGCCATGCGCAACCAGCAACAGCGCACGCTTGCCGGTATTCATGCCAAGGCCTCCATCGCGGTGCGCACGCGCGCCAAATCCTCGGGGGTGTCCACACCCGGCGGCGTTGCCTCAACGCCCGTCTCGACATGAACGCGAAGGCCGTGGTGGAGTATCCGGCACTGTTCCAGCGATTCTTCCAGCTCCTGCGGCGCCGGCGGCAGTCCGACATACCGGGCAAGCCCGCCTGCCCGGTAAGCGTAGATTCCCAGGTGGCGCTGACAACGCACCTCCTCCACCTGCTGCGGGGATCGACTGAAACCCTCGGCGTACCCCTCCTCATCCCGCCAGACCTTGACCACCTGGGGGCGATCCCAGTCCCCTGCCTCAAGAGGCTCGCTCAAGGTTGCCGCAAAGGCTTCCTTTCGCGCAGACAGGTTCCCGGCCACCTGGGCGATCAGAGCAGGCGGGAGCATCGGCTCGTCGGCCTGCACGTTGACCACAATCGCATCCGCACCCCAATCCAGATACTCCAGCAACTCGCCCAGGCGAGCCGTGCCGTTGGGGTGGTCCGGACGCGTCATCCAGACAGGGGCGCCAAACGAACGGGCGCAGCCGGCCACGGCCTCGTCCGCTGCCGCAATCACGACGGAAGCAGCTCCGCTCTGCTGGGCGTGTTCAAAAACCCAGTGCAGCATCGGTCGCCCGCCGATTTCAAGCAGTGGCTTGTTCGGCAGCCGGCTTGAGGCACTCCGTGCCGGAATCGCCACGTGAAAGGATTCCGTCATGAGTCATGCCGGTAGTTCTGGCACTCCTCTTCCGTCAGTCCGCGTGCCTCTTCTTCCAATAGCACCGGGATATCGTCGCGGACCGGGTAGGCCAGGCGTCCCGACAGTGAAATCAGCTCCTGCCGCTCACGGTCGTACAGCAGCGGTCCCTTGGTCACCGGGCAGACGAGAATATCCAGCAGCCTTTTATCCATTCTGTATCCACCTCTTGCTCATGTCCCTGCTTCGGGGTTCCGGGACTCCAGTGTCCTGGCCTTTCGGTCGTCCTCAATGGCGCGTTGCACGCTACCGACGATTTCCTTGCCGATCTCTGGACCCAGTGCCACATCGACCTCCAAAGAATACCACTGTTCGCGCGCAAAACGCTCGCACTTGATCGCGTCCTTGGGGGTCATGACCACCGCATGCCCGTCCGCAAAGTCGAGTTCCTCGATCCGGAAAGGATGGTGGTCCTCGTAGATATGCGCAATCGCATCGATGCCCGCGCGCGCCAACGATTCCAGGAACCGGTGCGGGTTGCCGACCCCGCAGACCGCGTGCACGGTCTGCCCGGCAAGGCTGGACAACGGCATCGTGCTTCCGTCGAGTAGCAAGCGCAAATACCGCACCCGCAGATCGAAGCGGTGCTCTCCCGGCTGTGGCTCTCCCCCATGCACCAGGATCCAGTCGGCCGAACGCGCGCGTTTCAGGGGTTCCCGCAACGGTCCGGCGGGCAGGCACAGGCCGTTGCCGTACCTGCGTCTGCCGTCCACCACCAGGATCTCCAGCTGCCGTGCCAGGCCCAGATGTTGCAACCCATCGTCCGAAAGGATGATACTGACGGGATGCTGGTCGCAAAGCGCCCGGGCGGCGACGGCCCGGTTGGGTCCGGCAAACACGGGGCAGCCTGTCTGTGTCGCGATCAGAACCGCCTCTTCTCCGACTTCCTCCGGGCAAGTCGACGCAGTAACCTCGCGAGGCCAGGCCGGGCTGTCGCCCCGGTAGCCCCGGCACACGATTCCCACCAAAACTCCCAGATCCCGAAGCTGGAGCGCAAGCCAGACCACCAGAGGGGTTTTCCCCGTGCCCCCGACGCTCAGGTTGCCGATCACCACCACCGGCACCGGCAGTGAAAGAGGCCGGTTCAGCCAGCGGCGCCAGACCCGCCGCAAAAACACGCCCGTCCGGTACAGCCAACTCAGCGGTCGCAAGGCCCAGACCCAGCGGCTGTCTTCGTACCAGACGGACTCGGCAAAGCCCGTGGCCCAAGTCTGATGCTGGGTTTTCTCCTTTTCCAGCAACTCCCCGCGCCTGGGAGGCTGCTCCTCGACGTCTCCTACATCATGGAACTGATGCTGGTAAAGCTTTCTGTAGGCCTGGTTTCTCTGGATAAGCTCGGCATGCGTGCCCTGCTCCACGATCTCGCCATGCTCCAGGACGACGATCCGGTCCGCGCGCTCGACCGTCGATAGGCGGTGCGCGATGATCAGGGTCGTGGACACCTCCATGATCTTGTCCAACGCTTCCTGCACGTACCGTTCGGATTCGCTGTCCAGCGACGAAGTCGCCTCGTCCAGGATCAGGATCGGCGCCCGCTTGTACAGGGCCCGGGCCAAGGCCAAGCGCTGCCGCTGGCCTCCAGACAACTGCACGCCCCCTTCTCCGATGACGGTTTCCAGTCCCTGCGGCAGGCGGTCCACGAATTCGTCCACATGTGCGCTACGCAGTGCAAGGTCCAGGTCGTGCTGCTGGTCCGGATCGACCCCGTAGGTGATGTTGTTGCGCACCGTGTCGTTGAACAGAACCACGTTCTGCCCCACATAGCTGATCAATCCGCGAAGGTCGTCCAAGCGCAAGTCGTTGATCGGGATGCCGTCGATCCGGATTTCTCCGCTCTCCGGCGTATAGAAGCGCGGCAAGAGGTTGGCCAGCGAGGTCTTGCCGGAGCCGGAGCGCCCGACCAGGGCGACGGTCTCTCCCCGCCGAACCGTCAGCGAGACGTCGTGCAGCGCATCGCGGTCCGCATTGCGGTAGCGCAAGCTGATTCGGTCGTAGACGATCGACTCCTGCAGATCCTGCTTGGCATGTTCGCCCTGATCTTGCTCCACCGGGGCGTCAATCATCTGGAAGACCTGCTGGCCGGCGGCAATGCTCTGCTGCAGCCGGGTATTGACCTGCACCAGGTTGCGCGCGGGCGCGAGCAACATCAGCATGGCAAACATGAACGACACGAACCCGCCAACCGTAATGGTCTCCAGCACGCCCTCCAGCGTCACCAGGTAGACGATCCCAGCCCAGGCCAGCCCGACCAGAAGCATGATGATGGAAGACACCAGGGCCGCCATCTGCTGTGTACGCACCTGCCGCTTCCGGAAATACTCGGTGGTGTCATCGAAGCGTTTCTTCTCCAGATCTTCGGCCTGAAACACCTTCACAACCCGGTAGCCCTGGATCACCTCCTGGGTGTTCTGCACGGTCTGGGTCAGCGCTTCCATCATGCGATGGCTGAGTTTCCGGACTCGCCGGTTGCTGCTCGGGATCAGCCAAGCAAACACCGGCACGGCCGCCAGAAACGCGAGGGTCAGAACCCAGCTGACGTAAAGCATCCAGCCGATCAGGCCGATCACCATCAGGCTGTCCCGGATCAGGATGGTGAGGCTCTTCGACGCGGCTGTCGTGACGCCCTCGACGTGACTGGTGATTCGCGCCAGGAAATCGCTGGATGCGGTGTGATCGTGGGTCTCGGCCGGAATGTCGAGCAGCCGCGCGAACATCTTGCGCCGCAGGTCCCGCACCAACCGCGAGCCGATCTGCGCCATGCAAGACGCGCTGAGGTACGAGCCGACCGCCCGCAGCACGAAGATCCCGATCAGGGCCAGCGGCACCCAGCGAATGACGTCCGGCTGCTGCTCGACGATCGCGCCGTCCAGGATCGGCTTCATCAGCGCCGACAGCGCCGGGCCCGTCGCGGCTTCCATCGCCATTCCGAGAACTGCCAGAGCCAGAATGCTGGACTGACCTTGCAGGGCCAAGCGCAGAAGTTGCCGGTATATGTCCTTACCGGTGCGGCGCGAGATCTCGTTCACGGCAGACGCTCGCCCAGTGTTGCAACCCGGAGTTGCTGGACGCCCTGCTCCCGGGCCTGCGCCATCAGGCGCACCACCGACTGGTGCGGAGTCAGCGCATGAGCGTAGATGTAGACCACCGCGCCCGGCTGCGCCTCAAGCGCGTTTTGGAGTCGTTCCGTGAGAGCCTCGGATTCGTCCGGCAGAGGCTGGCCATTCAGGTAATAGTCTCCCATCGCATCGATAGCCAGATTAATGCGCACCTCGGCACCTGCCGTCTCGGCGTTGCCCTGCGGCAACTGAATCTTCAGGAAATCAAGTTGGCTGAACGTGGTGGTCAGCATGAAAAACAGCAACAGCAGGAACACCACGTCGATCAGTGGCGTCAGCGGAATCGAGAGGCCGTCCTCCCGGCGAACCTGGAATCTCATGATGCCCCTTGCTCGCGTTGCTGCAGCACATCCATCAACTGGTGTGCCACCGCTTCCATTTGCGAGACCAGCACAGAGACCCGGCGCTGAAAATAGCGGTGAAAGATCACGGCCGGAATCGCGACCGCCAGCCCGGCAGCGGTGGTGATCAACGCCTGCGCGATGCCGCCAGCCAGGTCCGAAGGTTGGCCCAGCCCGGTCGTGGTGATCTGGTCGAACACCACGATGAGCCCCCAGACCGTCCCGAGCAGCCCCAGCAAGGGAGAAATCATCGCGATGGTGCCGAGTGCCGCCAGAAAATGCTCCAGCTCAACCGCACCCCGGCGGCCCGCGTCCTCAATTGCCGTCTTGCGTTCATCCAGCGTCTGACAGTGCGGACTCAATCCAGGTGCCAGTATGCGGCCCAACTGCGAACTGTTGCGCAGTGCATCCAGACGTTCCGCATCCAGCGCGCCCTGCTGCAACCAGGCGCGGACCTTCTCCAGCAGCCCGTCCGGCATCACTTGGGTCTGGCGCAAAGCCCAGCTACGCTCCAGAATAATGGCGAGCGCCAAGATGGAACACAGCAGGATAGGCACCATCACCCAGCCTCCGGCCTGTACTAGCTCCAGCATTAATGGGTGGTAAATCAGCGAAAGTAAAGAATTTATTGTAGAGTATGGAGCATTCCTCACTTGCCCTGCAACCGCCGATGGCACGCAAGGTTCTACAGAAATATCTGCCACACTTCCACCGGGTCAGGGAGCATCAAACGCTTCGCCTGTTCGGCTCGGCGGCACTGAAGGACAATCTGTGGCACCTCAACCGGCGTTCGGTAGCGCGTGCGTTCTCGATCGGCGTGTTCTGCGCGCTCCTGCCCATACCCGGGCAAATGGTCGTGGCGGCCGCGCTGGCCATCCTGTTCGCCGCCAACCTGCCACTGGCCATCCTGCTGGTCTGGATCACCAATCCCATCACCATCCCCCTGATCTTTCTGACCTGCTACCTGGTCGGCAGTTGGGTGCTCGGCACTCCCCCCCAGCATTTTGAGTTTGAATGGTCCTGGGCCTGGTTTACGGAAGAACTGTACATCGTCGGGCTCCCCCTGCTCGTCGGGTCCCTGATCTGCGGCATCATCGGCGCTGCGGTCAGTTACTGGAGCATCTCGTTGTACTGGCGGTGGTACGTGGTCCGTATCTGGCAGACCCGGCACAAGCGCAGAGTCGAAAAAGTCCTGCACAACATCCTGGAGAAATAGACGAGGTGACTTCCGCGTGCCCCACCGGAGTGCACGTGGCACCTGCCGCGGCATCGGTGTCGAGAAATCACCTGTTGCGCCTCGCCCGATCGCTGCGCCAATGCTCGCTGTGCGCGGAGGATTTCGAGCCACTCGGGCATGCCCCCAGGCCGGTGGCAAGACTTTCCACCACCGCACGGATTTGCGTGTGTGGACAAGCACCCGGGACGCACGTACACCGTAGCGGGCTGCCGTTCGACGATCCTTCAGGCAAACGCCTGCGCGAATGGATGGGCGTGGATCGGGAGCAGTTCTACGACGCGAAACGCATCGCCACCCTGCCGATGGCGTTCTGCTTCCCCGGACAAGATTCCCGAGGGGCAGATCTGCCGCCTCCGCCCGTCTGCAGCGAACAGTGGCACGAACGCCTGCTTGGTGCCATGCCGCAACTGAAACTGTTCCTGTTGATCGGCTACCACGCACAGCGCTGGCATTTGGGCGATCAATGCCACGCCTCTTTGACTGCCAACGTGGCCGCTTGGGAAGAGTTCCTGCCTTCGGGGAGGATCCCCCTGCCGCACCCGTCTTGGAGAAACAACGGATGGCTGAAGAAAAATCCTTGGTTTGAGAAAGACTTACTTCCTATTCTTAAGAAACAAGTACGCATTTCTCTGTGAATGAGAAGTTATGAAACAGGGCGTGTCTTCACCAAGTGGACGCAGAAAAATCTCATTGATAATTCCCGTATAAAATATCTCCCAATTTCCATTCAAGGGTATTTCTGATGCCGTGTCCTGAATCCGGTCCAGGCTCGGGCAAACCAGATGAACCAGCCATGCTGAAAATCACCTTTTCCCTGCCCGATTCCCATATCGATGCGCTGGATTCAATAGCAAATCAGGCTCAATGTAGCCGAGCGGAAATCATCCGCCGGGCAATTGGGCATCATATCGAAGACTTTGAAGACTTATCGGTAGCCGAGAAGCGATTGCAAGACCCAAATGACCCTGTGCTGTCTTGGGACAAGGTTAAGCATGGGTTTCATAAATAATTGGTGGGCAATCACCACTCCCTAACGACCTGTCCCTCTGACAGGCGGTAACCCGTCTGCATCGATTTCGCCAAGGCTTCATCGTGCGTCACCAGCACTAGCGCAATTTCCCTCTCAGCATTCAATTGCTTCATCAGGTCGAACACTTCGTGTGCCGTATGAGGGTCCAAATTGCCGGTCGGCTCGTCGGCCAGGACAACGTCCGGATCCATAACCAGCGCACGGCAAACCGCTACCCGTTGCCTTTCCCCTCCAGACAGCTCCCCCGGACGATGCTGCAAACGATCTCCCATATCCACCCGTTCCAGCAATTCCGTCGCCTTCCCGCAAGCCTCTTCAACCGCCATCCCCCCGATCAAGGGTGGCATGGCGACATTCTCCAGCGCCGAAAATTCCGGCAGGAGGTGATGCATCTGATACACAAAACCCAAACTCCGGTTGCGCAACCGGGCCTGTTCCGAATCAGCCAACCCGTCAATGCGTCTGCCTCCCACCTCGACAATACCCGCATCTGGACGATCCAGACCCGCAAGCAGGTGCAGCAAGGTGCTTTTCCCGCATCCGGAAGCCCCGACGATCGCCACGCTTTCACCCCGCGGGATTTCCATATCCAGATCATGCAAGACATCAACCCGGACCTCTCCGGAGCCAAACGACTTGGTCAAGCCCGAACAGCGAAGAACCAGGTTATTCATAGCGCAGCACCTCGGCCGGCATGATCTGGAGTGCCTTGCGGGCCGGATAGACGGCAGCGATCACCGACAGGACCATCGAGGCCGCGGCCGCAATCACCACGTCCCCCCAGAGCAGCTGCGACGGAATCTCACTAATGTAATAAACTTCCGGCGAGAAAACTTTAAAACTAAAGGCTTTTTCGATTGCGCCGACGACCACCTGAAGGTTGTGCGACAAAGCCAGCCCACCGCCGACTCCCAATGCCGTCCCCCCGAGGCCGATCGTCAACCCCTGCAGCAAAAACACCTGGAGAGTTCCGCGCCGGGTCATGCCCAAGGTGCGCAATACAGCGATATCCGAGCGCTTCTCCAGCACCGTCATCAGCAATGCCGAAATAATGTTGAACGCCGCCACCAAGACGATCAGCATCAGGAGAAGGAACAGCATGGTCTTTTCCATCTGGATCGCCTTGAAGAAGCCGCTGTCCAGGTCCGACCAGTCCAGCACCCAGTAGCGGCTGCCCAGTTCCTCGCGAAGCTGGTCGGCCAGCCATGGCGCCTTGAACAGGTCCTGAAGGCGCACTTTCAGGCCGCCGACCTCCCCCTCGCCCAGTGCCAGCGCCTGCCGGGCATCGTCCAGATGCACCAGAGCCAAGTGCCGGTCGTAGCTTCGCATGTCGAGATCAAAGATCCCGACCACCTCGAAACGACGGAATTTGGGAAGAAGCCCGGCGATGGTGCTGGCCGCCCGCGGCACGATCAGGGTCACCTGGTCGCCAACCCGGACATTCAGGTGCCGTGCCAACTCGTCGCCCAGCACGATTCGATATGCACCTCCCTCCAGTTGGTCCAGGCTGCCTTTCTTCATGTGTTCCGCAATCCGCGAGGCTTTCGCCTCAAGCGCCGGCAGCATGCCGCGCAACCCGACTCCGCTGACGCGCTCCCGATGGAGCAGCATCCCCTGGCCTTCGATAAACGGCGCGCTCGCGACCACTTCCGGGTTCTGCCCCAGTTGCTCCGCCAGCCCGCGCCAGTCCTGCAGCCGCCTGTCCGGCTCACTGACACTAATGTGGGAGACCATTCCCAGCAACCGATCCCGGATCTCGGTATGGAATCCGTTCATGACCGACATCACGGCGATCACCGCGGTCAGTCCCAGCGCAATACCCAGCGTCGAGACCAGTGAGATGAAAGAGATGAAGCGATGCCGGTGGCGCGCCCGCAGGTAGCGCAGGCCAACGTACAGAGGAACCGGAAGATTCATGGGATGCGCTGGTCGATCGTCAACTGAACCACCACATTGGGCGCGACGGCCACCGGCCCGGTCTCTCCGATCAGGTCCCCGCTTTGCCGTTCAGCCTGCCCGCTCTTGCTGATGCGCGCCAGCACCATGACTTCACGGGCCTGCGACAACTTCATCTCCGGCATCATGGCCTGCGTGTCGTCCAGCATTACTTGTACGGGGAATTCGCCAGCCTTTCCGCGCCAGATGGCCAGCGGCATGGGCGCGCCTTCGACCCGGCGCGCGTATACGAACAGGGTTGCATCCGGGCTGTAGGCCTCCGCGAAGGACGGGGCCAGCAATACCTCCACCTGCAGGGAGGGACCGACCGCAGGCTCGCTCGTTTCGCGCCGGGCTTCGGCCAACCAGTTCTCGACCATGGCGCGAACGCCTTCTTCTTCCGGCGACAGGACCAAGAGGAGCCGTTCCCAGTGTTGGACCGCCGCCGTCGCATTGCCTCTCTGCCAAGATGCCCAGCCGAACAGCCACAAGGCCTTCTGGTGGCCCGGATCCAGCTCTAGCGCCCGCGACAAGTAATTCATCGCCTCGTCCGAAAACCAATCCCCGCCCGCCAACGCCATCGCATCCGCCAGCGCCGTCAGCGCCGAAGGATCCGAGTATTCCAGCAGGGCACTGGCATGCATCCACGCGCTCACCGCTTCCGACCCACGCCCCTGCTGGCGGTAAAAGTCGCCGAGCTCCGCCCAGGCATTCACTTCCTCCGGATTCTCATCGACCTGCCGGAGCAGGCGTTCATGGAGCGCTTCAGCCTGCTCGGTATCGTCCGGTGCCCCGCCGAATATTGCAAAACGCGTCAATTCGCTGGATGCCAGCATGAGGCCAACACTCACCACGACCACACCGAGGGCAAGCAGCACCACGGTTCGCCCTCCCTGCCGCGCAGAGTCCGGAGGGGAATCGCCCGCCCCTTCCACATCCTCAAGAAGGCCCCGATCCAGTTCCGCCTCTGCCTCGCCAAACAATTCCGGCGCGAGCCAGCCAATCTCAACGTCTTCCTGCAATTCATCCCTGCGCAGGTTGTACGCCTGGGTCAGGACGTCGCGCATCGATTCCGAGCGCGGCCGCTGCTTCGCCCACCAGGGGTAGAGCACGAAAACCAGGGCCAGCACCAGCAGGGCCAGGCAACCTGCGAAGAACCCCCACATCAGTCGGACCCTCGCTTCAGGACGTCCTTGAGCCGTTTGCGTTCAACGTCCGACAGGCTGCCGGAGGCTCGCGCATGACCGCGGCGGATTCGCCGCAGCAGCAGCCAGGCGGTGAGCGCCAGCAGCACGAACGGACCTGCCCACAAGGCTGCCGTACGCCACGCCAGTGGGGGGCGGTACAGGATGAAATCTCCGTAGCGCGCCTGCAGATGCGCGATGATCTCCTCGTCGCTCATCCCCTGGTCGATCAGGTCTTGGACCCGCCTGCGAAGGTCTCCCGCCAACTCCGCATCGGAATCAGCCAGCGACTGGTTCTGGCAGACCAGGCAGCGCAGTTCATACAGAAGGTTCCGATACCTTTCGTCCGCCGCCTCGTCGACTGCCAGGCATGTGCTGCCGGCAAAGAGCAAGCAGAAGCTCCAGGCGGTTGCCCGCTTCATGGCCTTCCCTCCCGGATGCGCGCCAAAATCTGCTCTTGATAGGCTTCTTCGTCCAGCGCGCCGACGTGCTTGTAGCGAATCACTCCGTCCGGGTCCAGCAGGAAGGTTTCCGGGACCTTGTACACGCCGAGTTCGATTCCCACCTCGCCATGCTCGTCGAAAGCGCTGGCGCGGTAAGGATTGCCGTAGACCTGGAGCCAGTTCCGGGCCTCGTCGCGCGTGTCCCGGTGGTTGATTCCGTACAGCGCCAACTGCTGCGACAGGCGCATCAGCAATTCATGCTCCTCCAGGCAGGTCGTGCACCAGCTCGCCCACACGTTCAACAGGCTCCATTCGCCGCGAAGCGCCGTGGAATCGAAGTGCTCGTCGGCCGAAGCCAGGCGCTCCGCCTGGAAGGCCGGGACCGGCAAGCCGATCAGTGGCGAACTCACGCGGGAGGGATCGCGCGTCAAGCCGAACGCCAGCATGGCGACCAGCCCCGCGAATACGGCCACCGCCAACCAGCCGCGGATCATGTCCGCCTCCGTTTGCGCCGGTAACGGTAGCGTCGGTCAGACAGCGCCAGCAGCCCACCGAATGCCATCAGCAACGCCCCGCCCCACAACCACTGGATGAACGGCTTGACGTACAAGCGCACGCCCCAACCGCCGCCGGGCTGAACCACTCCGAGCGCCGCATACACGTCACGCCATACCGTCGAGTAGATAGCGGCTTCAGTCATCGGCGATGACTGGACCAGGTAGGTTCGCTTCTCCGGGTGCAGGTCCACGATCGGCTCGCCGTCGCGGTAGACCGAAAGATGTCCCTGTTGAGCCCGGTAGTTCGGCCCATCCACTTCCTGCACGCCACGAAATACGAATTCGTGTTCGGCGAAGGCCACCGAATCGCCCTCGTTCATCACCAACTCCCGTTCCATCGAGAAAGCCGTGGTGAACGCGATGCCAAGCGCGATCACGCCGAGCCCGGCATGCGCGCAGGTCATGCCAACCATGTGCCGAGGCAGGTGGCGCAGGCTGTAGCCGGCACTGGTGCCCCGCCGCATGCGGGAAAACTGCCGCCACAGCGCCACCAGCGGCCCGGAAATACACCAGACCCCGAGCATGGTCCCTGCCAGCACCAGGGCCGACGTCGAGCCGAAGGCCGCCCACGGAACCGCAGTCCCGATCGCAAGCGCAAGCACCAGCGGCACTTGAAGCCGCCGCAGCAACTCGCGGGCGCGGGTCTTTTTCCACCGGGACACCGGCCCGACTGCGGCGAGGAACAGCAGCGGCAGCATCAGGGGCAGGAACACGAGGTTGAAGTACGGCGGACCCACCGACATGGAAGGCAGCCCAAGGACATCCACGATCAAGGGGTACAGGGTCCCGAGCAGGATGGCGAAAGCGGCGATCAGCAGGAATACGTTGTTGAACAGCAGCAGGGTCTCCCGAGAGAGCAGTTCGAAGTGCCCCGGGCTCTCGATGCGGTGGGCGCGAATCGCATACAAGATCAGCCCGCCTCCAACGACGAGCGCCAGGAATCCCAGGATGTAGACCCCGCGGGCAGGATCATTCGCGAACGCATGCACCGACACCAGCACCCCGGAACGCACCAGGAAGGTTCCGAGAAGGCTGAGGGAAAATGCCAGCAGCGCGAGCAGCACGGTCCAGCGCTTGAAGGTGTTGCGTTTTTCGGTGACCGCCAGGGAATGGATCAGCGCGGTCCCCACCAGCCACGGCATGAACGAGGCGTTCTCCACCGGGTCCCAGAACCACCAGCCGCCCCAGCCGAGCTCATGGTAGGCCCACCAGCTGCCCAGGCCGATGCCGAGAGTCAGGAACATCCAGGCGGCGGTTACCCAAGGACGCGTCCAGCGCGCCCAGGCCGCGTGCAGTTGCCCGCCCCACAGCGCCGCGATGGCAAACGCGAAGGCGACCGCGAATCCGACATAGCCCATGTACAGCATCGGCGGATGGATCACCAGGCCCGGATCCTGCAGCAACGGGTTGAGGTCGCGTCCCTGCATGGCCGCAGGAATCAGGCGGTCGAACGGGTTGGAGGTCGCCAGCATGAAGGCGAGGAACCCGAGACTGACGAAGCCCAGCACGGCCAGCACTCGCGCCCGGAACAGCATCGGAAGCCGACGGCTCAGCGCCACCACCGCGACAGTCCAGCCCGACAGGACCAGGGACCACAGCAGCAAGGAGCCTTCGTGCCCGCCCCACACGCCGGAAATCCGGTAGGCCAGCGGCAGCTCCGTGTTGGAATTATTGGCGACGTAGCGGACGGAAAAATCGTGTTCGATGAAGGCCCAGGTCAGCGCGAGATAGGCCAGCAGCACCAAGAGTCCCTGACCCAGCGCGAGCGAAGAGGCGCTGCGCATCCAGGTCGGGTTGCCCCGCTGGGTTCCCCAGCCCGGCAGGAACGCCTGCAACCCCGCCAGCACGCAAGCCAGGACCAGGGCGAAATGTCCGAGTTCCGGAATCACCAGGAAATCCCGACCGGGGCCTGCCCCGCTTCGGTCAAAGCCTCTGCCACTTCCGGCGGCATATAGTTCTCATCGTGCTTGGCCAGCACCTCCTGGGCCGCGAACACGCCGGCTTCGTCCAGCCGGCCCAAGGTCACGATCCCCTGCCCTTCGCGGAACAGGTCCGGCAGCAGGCCACTGTAGAGCACCGGCAGGTTATGCGCCCCGTCGGTCAGTTCAAACCGGACTTCCATCGAGCCGGTTTCCCGCTGCACGCTGCCCTGGGCCACCAGGCCTCCGAGGCGGAATGTCGTGTTCGGCTCCACCAGGCCGGCGGCGACCTGCGACGGACTATAGAAATAAAGCAGGTTCTGCTGGAAGGCGTACAGCATCAGCGCCACTCCGGCGGCGACTCCGACGGAAACGGCCACGGCCAAGCCTAGACGGCGCTTCTGTCGGGCGTTCATAGTGGCTATTTTAACGAAGGTTCGCTTACAGGGGTTCGGATCGCCGCCGTTCAGCGGGCTCTCCCCCGGCCCGCGCCCTTGTTCTTCAGCCGCCGGTGCCGCCACCACGGCACGGTCGCATTGCCGATCAACACGATCGCCACCAGAGCGTAGGCGCTCCATACGTAGAACGCATAGCCGCCCATTGCCAGGAATTCAGCCATTCCGCACCTCCTCGGCCCACTGCCGGTCCGCCTCTTGCTCCAGGACGCGCACCCGAATGCGCGCGAGCAGGACCGTCGAGAAGTAGAGGATGAACATCCCGCCCATGAACAGCAGCGGCCACAGCATGCTGGAATGCGCCGCCGGCTTGTCGAACCGGGTCACCGTGGCGCCCTGGTGGAGAGTGTTCCACCACTCCACGGAGTAGTGAATGATCGGGATGTTGACGATGCCGGCCAGGGCGAGCACGGACGCCACCCGCGCGGCCTTGCGAGGGTCCGCGATGGCATTGTGCAAACCCAGTACGCCGATGTAGAGGAACAGCAGAATCAGCTCCGACAGCAGGCGGGCATCTCCCCACTGCCACCAGGTGCCCCACATCGGCTTGCCCCACAACATGCCGGTGGCCAGCGCCAACGCGGTGAACCAGGCGCCGAGCACCGCACATTCGTAGACCGCGATCTCGGCCAGTTTCACGTGCCAGACCAGGGCGACCAGCCCGGCTCCCGCCATCACCGTGTACGCCATCAGCGACAGCCAGGCCGAAGGGACGTGGACATAAATGATGCGGTACGCCTCGCCCTGCTGGTAGTCAGGCGGCGCGACAACCAACCCCCAATACAGGCCTGCGGCAAAACCCAGCACGGTCAGCACGGAGAGCCATGGCAGCCAAGCGCCGGCCACCGCATAGAAATGCCGGGGTGAGGAAAGCGCCGCGTATCGGTGGAACATATCTACTACTCCTGGCTGATGCGCAATGCCGCCGCGGTCGCGAGCGGAGCTAAGCTCGCGCCCAGGCATAGTAAGCCTGCCAGAAGCACCAAGGCTCCTCCAGCAGGGCGCCCTTCCATTGCCGCATGCACTGCCCCGGCACCGAACATCAGCACCGGGATGTAAAGCGGCAGCACGATCAACGCCAACAGGATCCCACCGCGTGGCAGGCCCAAAGTCAGCGCCGCCCCCAGTGCGCCGACCCAGCACAGCACGGGCATGCCCAGCGCCATCGAGATGGCAAGCACCCCCAGCGCCTCGCCGGAAACGCCCAGCCACCCCGCCAGTATCGGGCTGACCAGGATGAGCGGCAGGGAAACGATCATCGCATGCGCGATCAGTTTTGCCAGCGCCAGCCAACTCAATGATACCCCACTGGTCACCCACAACTCGATGCCTCCCTCTTCGAGGTCGGCCGAAAAAAGCGGCCCCTGCGCAAGCAGCACCGCCAGCAGGGCGGCCACCCAGAGCAATGACGGCGCGGCCTGCCCCAGCAGCGCCAGATCTGCCCCGGCCCCGAGCGGGAACAACAGCATCACCAAGGCGTAGAACATGAGCGGCTGCAGCAATTGGCCACGCCGCCGCCACGCCAACCGGACTTCGCGGCGGAACACGGCGGCGAAGATCCGGCCCATCATGCCCCGAGCCGCAGGGTCCAGCCCTGCAGGGAGTCCGAAAGTTCCCGGTGCGTCGCCATCACCACCGCCCCGCCCCGCTCGAGTTGCCTCAGCAACTGCGCTTCGAACCAGCGAGTCGAAGTCTCGTCCAACGACGTCAAGGGTTCATCCAGCAGCCAGAGCGGGCGGGCGCTGAATGCCAGCCGTGCCAGCGCGATGCGCCGGACCTGCCCTTCCGACAGGCGCCCCGCACGGGTCTCCGAGAAGCCTCCGAGACCGACCGCCTCGAGCGCCGCAACCGCAGCCCCGGCATCGTCCCCCTCCAGTGCCGCCATGAACTCCAGGTTCTCGCGGGCCGTCAGGTCGGCGCTGACCGCCACCCGGTGTCCGACCCACAGCGGCGGCTCGCGCTCTCCCGACCAGACAAGCTCGCCTTCCTCGGCCGGCAACAAGCCCGCCAGAATTCTCAGCAGCGAGGTCTTGCCGCTGCCGTTGGCGCCGCGGACCAGCCACAACTGTCCGGCCTTGACCGCAAACGAGAGGTTCTCGAACAGGGCTCTCCCGCCCCGGGCGCAGCCGAGCCCGCGCGCCTCAAGCATGATCCCCCCGTGTTTTGACAGGCAAAGCGGTTGCCAGTAAAGTGAGGCGCATGTGGAAGACGGTTTCAGCGGCAGCGGCAATCATACTGGTCGCGGTCGGGTTCGCAGGCTCCATGGGCGCCTCTATGGTACTGGATGCGACCAACACCACGGAATTCTGCACTTCCTGCCACTCCATGCAGTGGAACGAAGCGGAGTGGATGGACTCCCTCCACTTCAAGAATGTGTCAGGAGTTCGCGCCAGCTGCGCCGACTGCCACGTGCCGCAGTCGCTCGGGCCCAAGCTCGGCGCCAAGCTGATCGCGGCGCGCGACGTATGGGGCGAGTTGATGGGGACCATCGACACGGCCGAGAAGTTCGAAGCGCACCGTTGGAAGATGGCCAGCCGGGTCTGGGACCGGATGAAGGCCAACGACTCCCGGGAGTGCCAGAGTTGCCATACATATGACGCGATGGACATGGACGCACAGGACCGCACCGCGCGCAAGAAGCACCACAAGGCCCCGATGCGCGGCAAGACCTGCATTGAGTGTCACAAGGGCGTCGCGCACAAGATGCCGAGACGCCCTACTGCGGCAAAAAACTGATTTCTGCGAGCTTCTGTGTGCGAAAAAACCGGCAAAAATTTTGCGGGTAACGCTCCTCTTCTGGGCAGAAAACCGTGAAGCCCGACCTTCGCCGATCGGGATTCTTCTTTCGTCTCCGGCTGCCTTGTTCTTGTGTTAGGATAACTTCCGAAATGCAGTAACGGGGTGTCCCCAGACCTTTGCAGGAGGAGATTCAATGCATTCGCGATTCATTTCTCTAGCTATTCTGACTGGCGCCCTTGTTCTACCGCCAACCTTGCATGCAGACGAGCATGAGGGCGAGGCCATGATGGCATCGGTTGAAATGCTGACCGGCGCGTGCGTGGCTTGCCACGGCCCGGGCGGCGCGAGCGTAGGCCCGGCGACGCCTTCCCTGGCAGGACTCCCGGCAGTTTATTTCATCGGCGCCATGCTTTCTTACAAGCATGGACAAGACCTGGATGCCGCCGAGGCGGAAGCCGCATCCGACCCCGAACTGGAAGACGTGGAGATCTTCGCCCGTCACGGCACGATCATGGACCGGCTCGCCTCCGGCTACACCCTGGCCGAGATCAAGACCATGGCCCACTACTTCGCCGACAAGTCCGTCGCCTTGGCGACCCAAGAGTTTGATGCGGAACTTGCCAGCAAGGGCGAGGCCCTGCATGCGGACAATTGCGAGAAATGCCACGAGGAAGGTGGACGATCCACTATCGACGACATGGTCCCGCTCGCGGGGCAGTGGAAGCCATACCTGCACTACAGCATGGCCGATTTCCATGGCGGTGCGCGAGGAATGCCAAAGAAGATGAAGTCCCGGCTTGAAGACGTCATGGAAACCGAGGGCGAAGGTGGCCTCGCGGCTCTCATCAACTACTACGCCAGCCAGCAGTAATCGCGGAGGAGTGAAGATCATGACAACCCTGACAAGACGCGGTTTCCTGAAAGCGACCGGCGGCATTGCGGCCGTGGGCACTATCGGGGCGGGCTTTCCCCAGCTTGCTCTCGGAGGCAACAAGAGCGTAGTGGTCATCGGTGGCGGCGCGGCTGGCGCAGTCGCGGCGAAACGCATCAAGATGGCGGATTCCAGCATTAACGTCACCCTGATCGAGGCGAACGACCACCATTACACCTGCTTCATGAGCAACGAGGTCATCGGCGGCGGGCGAGACATTTCGACCATCCGCCACGGGTACGACGGCCTGGCAAGCCATGGCATCCAGGTCGTGCACGCCAAGGCCACGGGCGTGGATGCCGAAGCCCGGACCGTCACTACCGACGGCGGAGACAGCTTTTCGTACGATCGGCTCGTCGTCAGCCCCGGCATCGACCTGAAATGGGATGCCATCGAGGGCTACGACATGGCGGCGGCCGAGGTCATGCCCCATGCCTGGAAGGCGGGCCCTCAGACGGCGCTGCTGCGGAGCCAGCTTGAAGCGATGGAAGACGGCGGCACGTTCATCATCTGCCCGCCCGGCAACCCGTTCCGCTGCCCGCCCGGGCCCTACGAACGGATCTGTCAGGTCGCCCATTACTTCAAGGAGAACAAACCGAACTCGAAGATCCTGGTGCTCGACGCCAAGGACAAGTTCTCGAAGATGGGCCTGTTCACGCAAGGCTGGGAACGCCGTTACGACGGCATGATCGAATGGATCTCCGGCACGGACACCGCCGGCGGCATCGCCGAGGTCAACACCGCCGACATGACGGTGACCACCGAGTTCGACGACACCCACAAGGGGGCGGTGATCAACGTCATCCCCCCGCAAAGCGCCGGGCACATCGCGCAGGCGGCCGGACTCACCAACGACTCCGGGTGGTGCCCGGTCCATCTGGACACCTTCGAGTCGAAACTGGTGCCGGGCGTGCACGTCATCGGTGACGCCAGCATCGCCACCGGGCTGCCGAAGTCCGGGTATGCGGCCAATTCCGAAGCGAAGGTCTGCGCGGCGGCAGTCGTCGCCATGCTGGCCGACGTGGAACCCGGTACTCCGTCCTACGTCAACACCTGCTACAGCCTGATCGCGCCGGACTACGGTATCTCAGTGGCGGCGGTGTATCGCCTGGCGGAAGACAAGAGCAAGATCGCCAAAGTGGCCGGCGGGCTGACGCCCTCGGACGCCTCGGACGAAATGCTGGCCCGCGAAGTTGAGTACGCGTACAGTTGGTACAACAACATCGTGGCGGACATGTTTGCCTGACCCCGTCAGGGCGGGACCCGCCGAACCCCAAAATCGCGGGGGCCTCAGTGGCCCCCGTTTTCTGTCTCCCCTCTCTCGTGCTTGAACCTCCCCCGCTCCCTGCCGCCGGCGGCCGTCTGCATTGCGGTCGGCTATACGGTGCGGCGCGCGCCCTGGCCATCGCCGAACTCGCCCGCCAGAATCCCGGGCTCATCCTGGTCGTCGCCCCTGACATCGCCACCCAAGCCACGCTGGAAGCGGAATGCCGATTTTTCCTTGGCTCGCAAGCCGCCCTCCTGCTGTCATTCCCGGACTGGGAGACCTTGCCCTACGACCTGACCTCTCCACACAGCGAAATCATCTCGCAGCGCCTGCAGACGCTCCATCGCCTTGAGACCCGAAAGGCGGGCGGCCTGCTGATCACCTCCGCCCCCACTCTGCTCCAGCGCCTGTGCCCGGTCGACCATGTCCGCAACCAGACGACGACGCTTTCCACCGGCGACAAGATCGAAATCGGGCAACTGCGCCAGCGATTGGACCTAGCCGGTTATCAAGGCTGTTCCCAAGTCATGGCGCCAGGAGAATTCGCCGTGCGTGGATCGCTCGTGGATCTCTTCCCCATGGGCTCCGAATCTCCATGCCGCCTTGACTTCCTCGACGACTGCATCGATTCCATCCGTGCTTTCGATCCCGAACGCCAGACCTCCACCGCGCAGATCGAGCACCTGGACGTGCTCCCGGCGCGCGAATTCCCCCTCGACCCGGAAGCCGTCGAGCGATTCCGGAAAAACTTCCGCAAAACTTTCGACATCGACCCCTCGCAAAGTCCTGTCTACCGGGACATCAGCGATGCCATCGTCCCCATCGGCATCGAGTACTACCTGCCCCTGTTCTTCGAGCAGACGGCTAGCCTGTTCGATTACCTGCCCACCGACACGACGATCGTGTGCTGGGAAGATGTGGACACCGCCGTCGCCCAAGTTCTCGGCGAGATCGAAATCCGCCACGAAAGCCGCCGTCAGGACGTCGAACATCCACCGTTACCGGTCCCGGGACTGTACCTCAGTGAAGCCCAGTTCCAGGAGGCGCTGGCACATCATCCGAGATTGGATCTGAGCCGCTTCGAGCATGAAGAGCAACCGGGAGACTCCACCTTCAACTATGCCTCCCGCGCACTCCCGGAACTCAAGGTGCGGCCGCAGGACCAGGCTCCCGCCCGCGCCCTGCGCCACTTTCTCTCCTCCACCGACCGGAAAGTCCTGTTCTCCACTCATTCCCCGGGACGGCGCGAACAACTAAAGGAACGCCTGGATGCCTTGGAGATCAAGGTCGAGCCGGTTGCCAGCTGGGAAGATTTTCTCCACCAGAAACCTGCTCTGGCGCTGACGGTCGCGAACATCGAAGACGGTTTTGAACTTCCCGATGCCGGGGTCTCGATCATCCCCGAAGCCCATCTGTTCCCGGACCGGACTCCCCAGCAGCACCGCCAGCGGAGCCGAAGGGATCCCAAGACGATCCTGTCCGAACTTGCCAACCTGAAACTCGGCAGCCCGGTTGTCCACGAGGACTACGGCGTCGGCCGCTACCAGGGGCTCCGCAAGCTGGAAATCGACGAGGTCGAGCAGGAGTTCCTGATCATCCAGTACGCCGACACGGACCGGCTGTACGTGCCGATCATGGAGTTGCATCGGATTACCCGATACAGCGGCGCAGACCCGGAAGACGCACCGTTGCATTCGTTGGGTGGAGACCAGTGGCAAAAGATCAAGCGCAGAGCCGCAAAGCGCGCCTATGATGCCGCGGCGGAACTGTTGGAGGTTCAGGCCCGGCGTAATGCACAGAGCGGGTGCGAACTAAAGATCCCCTCGGACTACCCGAAGTTCGAGGCCACCTTCCCTTTCGACGAAACCCCGGATCAGGCAAAGGCTATCCGCGAAGTCCTGGATGGCCTGGAGAGCAGTGCCCCCATGGATCGGATCGTCTGCGGCGACGTCGGCTTCGGAAAAACCGAGGTCGGGATGCGGGCCGCCTTCGCCACCGCGTTCAACGGCTTCCAGGTTGCCGTCCTGACGCCCACCACCCTGCTTGCGCAACAGCATGGAAAAACCTTTCGCGACCGCTTTGCCGACTGGCCCGTCCGGATCGAGGCGATTTCCCGTTTCCGAACCGCCCGGGAGCAGGCCGGAATCCTGAGCGATCTTGCCGAAGGGAAGTTGGACATTGTCATCGGCACGCACCGGCTGCTGCAGGACGATGTGAAATTCCATAACCTCGGCCTGGTGATTATCGATGAAGAGCAGCGCTTCGGCGTGCGCCACAAGGAGCGGCTGAAAGCATTACGAAGCCGAACCAACCTGCTCACCCTGACCGCCACCCCGATCCCCCGCACCCTCAACATGTCGCTGTCCGGCCTTCGCGACCTCTCGATCATCGCCACCGCTCCCGCCCACCGGCACGCGATCAAGACCTACGTCACCCAGTGGAACAGACAGCAGATCCGGGAGGCTTGCCTGCGCGAACTGAAGCGAGGCGGGCAGATCTACGTCCTCCACAACCGGGTCGCCTCGATCGAAGAGGCCGCCGAGACCATGCGACAGACCATCCCGGAGGCCGAGGTCCGGGTCGCGCACGGACAGATGCGGGAACGCGAACTGGAAGCCGTCATGCGTGACTTCTACCGCCAGCGATTCAATGTCTTGGTCTGCACCACGATCATCGAGAACGGAATCGACATTCCGACCGCCAACACCATCATCATTAACCGCGCGGATCATTTCGGGCTGGCCCAGCTGCATCAGTTGCGTGGCCGGGTCGGACGTTCCCACCATCTCGCTTACGCTTACCTGACCTGCCCGCCCCTGCAGACGATGACGCCCGACGCGAAGAAGCGGATCGAGGCCATCGAGGCCATGGAGGAACTCGGCTCCGGTTTCATGCTGGCAACCCAGGATCTTGAAATCCGCGGTGCCGGGGAATTGCTGGGCGAAGAACAGAGCGGACAGATCCAGCAGATCGGGTTCGCACTGTATCACCGCCTGCTGCAGCGCTCCGTAGACACCCTGAAGAAAGGGGCCCTGCCCGAACTCGACAAACCGCTCGAGCACGGGCCTGAGATCGATCTGGGCTTCCAGTCACTGATCCCGGACGACTACCTGCCCGACGTCTACCTGCGCCTCACGCTGTACAAGAGGATCGCCGGCGCCATCTCCGATGAGGAACTTGACGAACTGCAGGTCGAGATGGTGGACCGTTTCGGACCCCTGCCGCAGGCTGTCGCCAACCTGTTCGCGATCACCCGCCTGAAGCTGGAAATCACGACTTTCGGATTTCTCCGTAAAATACAATTGACCCGGCAGGAGGGCCGGATCACCTTTGGCGAGCCCGGCCCCGAGCCGGAATCCGTCATCCGAATCATTGAAGACCCATCCGACTGCTACCGCCTGGACAACAAGATGCGCCTGCACTTTGAACTGGACATGCCGACAATTGAAGACCGGATTCATGCGGTCCAGGATCTGGCGAACCGTATCGGGACCCGGGAGGCCGCATGAAAAAAATCTCCGCCTGGCTGCTGGCTTTCACCCTTCTCCCTTCGATCTGCATAGCCGAGGACCTTTACCGCGTGGAGATCATCATCTTCGCGCAGCCGGAAGCATCGGCGGACCTAGTCCGGCATTTCGAGGCGGCCCCGGACCTGGATCTGACCCGGGCGGTGGACTTTCGCCAGTATTTCTGTCTTCCTGCGCAACGGGAGCCCGGTTTCATGCGCCATTTCCGCTCCGAAGAAGATGTCGCGGACTGCCTGGGCGGCTATCTGCGCCTCAATGAGCTTCGCCAGCCTATGGTGGCAGAGCGGATCCGTCTGGAGAAATCCGGGCAATACCGGATCCTCCACCATGCTGCATGGCAACAGCCGGTCTCGACTCCCGATGAGGCCTACCCCGTCCGCCTGACCAACGGAAGAGCGCTTGCGCAGGCATCACCGGATGCCCCGGCAATGGACGGGAGCGTGCGACTGTCCAAGGAGCAGTTCTTGCAACTTGACTTGGAACTGCTGTATCACTACCCGACTTCTGCGCCCGACGGAGACCCGGCGGCATCAGATGGCCTGTTGCTCCAGATAAACCGGAAACTCCGCCCGAGCGATCTCAATTACCTGGATCACCCCATGATCGGGGTTCTCGCCCAGGTCACCCCGGTGGAGGAAGATCCAGTTGCTTTCGAAACAGGCCGAAAGGCCCGCGTGGCCAGTTCGGCGCGTTAGTTTTCCCGGCCTTCAGTCGGACTGAGACTGCATATACAGCGTTCGGGTCGGGAATGCGATCTCGGCGCCGTGGCGCTCCACGATTTTCGCCACCTCGAACAGGATTTCCTGCTTGATCTTGGTGTACTCCGCGCGGTTCACCGTCGCGGTGTAGCACTGGATGAAGAAATCCACGGAGGATTCATTGAATGCGTCAAATCGGGCCAGCAACGGCTTCCCCTGATCGACCTCCGGCACTCTTTCCAGAAACGCCTGCACTTCTTCGACGATCTTCTTCATCTTGCCGAGGTCGTCGTAGCGAAGACCGATAACCTCTTTAATCATTCGGTGGGACATCCGGCTCGGGTTCTCGATCACGATCGTCAGGAACATGCCGTTCGGGATATACAGGGCATTTTTCGAATGCGTCCGGATCAGGGTCTGCCGCCATCCGATCCTCTCGACGGACCCCTCGATATCCCGATCCGGGGAGCGGATCCAGTCGCCAGTCTTGAACGGACGATCCATGTGCAACATCAGACCCCCGAAGAAATTCCCCAGCATGTCCTTGGCCGCGAACCCCACGACCACGCCGCCGACCCCGCTGAAGGTCAGGATGCCCACGATGCTCACCCCAAAGGTCTGGAGCAGACCCATGCCGACGAGTACGACGATGACCGCCTGCAGGGTTCGGGCGACCGCCAAGTACAGATCCTCGTCCAGTTCCTTGCCTTGGCCCCGGGCACGCTGGCGTGCCTCGTCGCTGTAGTTGCGGATAAGCGAGAACAGGAACCACCCCAAAATCAGGAATACGCCCGATCTCTGAACTTTCTCCATCCAGGAGGCATCGGCGAATTCCTCCAGCAGCACTCCCCCGGCCAGCGTCAGTGCCACGAACCAGATGAGAACCTGTACCGGCCTGGATGCCGAAAGCAATACGGCATCATCCATGATGTAGGAAGTGCGTTGGGCGCCACGGTGCAGGATGCTCAAAAGCCAGCGCCCCGCAAAACTGGCCACCAGTGCCCCACCGAGCAATAGCAACACATGCAGCAGCCGCCCCTGCTCCAGGAAGATCCAGCCGGATTCAAGCCATTGCTCAATCATAAGTTCAGTTCCAATTCATCCGCTTCGGCATGGCGGGCGGCCAACTCCACCGCTTCCTTCCACATTGGCACCTGGCGCAACTCTTCGAGCGATTCGGCTCCTGGAGCACCGCGCATGCGGAACAGCCGCAGGCTGGCCACCGGATTGTGGTATTCCTTCAGATGATCCAACACCTCAATGACCGCCGGGCGATTATTGCATAGAAGTGCCACATCGCAGCCAGCCTGGGACGCCGCGCGCACCCGGGACTCGATGTCCTCGTGCAGATGGGCCGCATGCATGTTGAGGTCGTCGCTGAAGACCACTCCGGAAAAACCCATCTGTCCGCGCAGGGTATGCTGCAACCATTTGTGCGAGAAGGTGACCGGAACCTCGTCCACTTCCGGGAAAACGATGTGCGCCGTCATCAGCCCCTCGTTGTAGGCGGCCGCCAGGTGTTCGAATGGAATGAGGTCCTCCCCCCGGATCTCCTGAAAGTTACGCTTATCGACCGGCATGTCCTTGTGGGAATCCTCATGAACATGCCCATGTCCGGGGAAATGCTTGATGACCGACTTCATCCCGGCCTGGTGCATGCCTGCAATGTATCGGGAAGCCAGTTCGGAGACGGTGTAGGGGTTTCGATGGAAGGCACGCCCTCCGATGACCTCGCTGGTGCCCCAGTTCAGATCCACCACGGGAGCGAATGAAATGTCCACGCCAATCGCCCTCAACTCGGCTGCCATCAACCAGCCCATGTGAATACAGGCCCGATAGGCGTGCTCCCGGTCTTGGCGGTACAGTTTGCCGAGTGCCTGAGCAGCCGGCAGACGCGTGAATCCTTTTCGGAACCGTTGCACCGTCCCACCCTCCTGATCCACGCAGACCGCCAGGCTTGGCGTCCGGATCTGGTGGACCTGACGAATCAGCTCGCCTAGCTGCTCAGGAGATTCGTAATTCCGCGTGAACAGGATCAACCCTCCCACCAAAGGATGGGCAAGAATTTCCTTGTCCTCAGGCTCCAGTACCGTCCCCTGTACATCCACGATCAGCGAGCCCAAGGGCAGTTCCAAGGGAGAGGTTGCTGTCATTGTTTTTGCCGATTTGGCAGGTCAGGGTTCCTGCGGGCTACAACTTATTTGGAAGTAGTCGAGCATCTGAAAACCGCAAGCGCTCGTTGTCGGGGGTGGGAAATCAAAATTAATCTACCATACCTGTTCGCGATCCCTCGCCCTTTATCTCATTCCTCTTTGTGCAGCGTGACGATGACTTCGTTGCGCCGGAGTAACGGCAGCGTCCAAGGCGGATTGTATCCAGCCATCTGCCAGTCCTCTGCGTGCTCCAATCCGCGCGCTTCAAGCCAAGCAGTCAGTTCGCGACGTTGAATCTCCGCTTTCTGGTTGCGGAATGACCCGGAAAACTGGATAGCAGCCGCCCGACGCGCAGGCACGTCACGTAGCGTGACACGCGCATCATTGGGGATTGGCGCCGTCGCAACGGTCACACCCTCCGGCAGGACAAATGCAACCATCCAGTCCCCGGCGGCGCCATTGAACTGACTGGATGCGCCCTCCTCCGCTCTCGGCGTGACGAAGACCGGTGCAGCCATTTCGATCTTTTCCGGACCGACAAAGACTGGCGCCGTCATCGCGATCTCCGATGCGCCTTGGTTGGCACCAGAAATGTAGTCAAACAACCGGCGAAAGCCCGTGCCTGTCGCCGCTTCAAAAGACTCGTTCGCGACGGTCTCGGCAACGGCATATGCGTCGTATTCACGTATCTGGATGGCACCGTCCTCAAGGACGACCCGATAGGCTGGTTCTTCGGCTGCCTTACCGCCGAACACCGTACAAGCGCTCGCCATAAGTGACAGTGACACCGCGAACAGCCCTGCGAAAAATCCGAGTTTTGTCTTCACGCGCTTTATTGATAATTTTTACGCAAAAAGCCGCCATACTTTTTCAAAGAAACAATGATATCCCCGCCAGTGCCCAAATACTCGAACATATTGTGGCGTCTATAGATTCATTGTACAAAATGCCCACACTTACGCTAGGATAGTTGAACATTCATTTCAGAGGTGCATCATGCCTGTACAAATCAAGCGAGGATTCAAACAAATGCTGTCCGAGGCCGGCGGCCAGGTCGATGAAGTCTCCGTCACGGCCGTCGCGCAGGCCCTGAACGAGCCCGGCGTCGCCATCATTGACGTCCGCGACCAGAACGAACTAGTCCAAAGCGGCACCGTGCCCGGCGCGCATCACGCCTCGCGCGGCATGCTGGAATTCTATGCCGACCCATCTTCGCCGAAGCATCTGCCGATCTTCGGCCAAGCCGACAACCTGATCCTGTACTGCGGGACCAGTGGCCGCTCGGCGCTGGCTGCCAACACGCTCAAGCAGATGGGCTTCGAAAACGTAAAACATATGGCTGGGGGGTTCAAAGCCTGGGTCATGGCCGGTAATCCTGTGGATCCCTTTCCGCCGGAAACCAGCGATTAGGCTTGATTCTACCGAGGCCCGGAGGCTTCGGTTTCCGGGCTACTTTCAATTGGCTGAACGTCGGCGCGCACTTTCGCGAATTTTCTGCAGCCACTCTCCGATCGCCTTTTCGTGCCCCCGGTCGGCGGGAAAATAAAATGACATGCCCTGCAGAGACTCAGGCAGGTAGACTTCGTCGGCGACATAGCCACCCTCATGGTCATGCGCATATTGATAGTCCTTTCCGTATCCCAGATCCTTCATCAACCGGGTCGGGGCGTTTCGCAAGTGCATTGGAACTTCCAGGCTGCCGGACTTCTTGGCCTGCGCCATCGCCGCCTCGTAGGCCATATACACCGCATTGCTTTTAGGTGAGCAGGCCAGATAAGCAACCGCTGATGCGATGGCCAACTCGCCTTCGGGAGACCCCAGCCGCTCGTAAGCCTGCCACGCGGATAGGCACAAGTTAAGCGCCTGCGGGGCAGCATTCCCGATGTCTTCGCTGGCCATCCGCACCACGCGCCGGGCAATGTAGCGAGGGTCGCATCCCCCGTCCAGCATGCGGCACAACCAGTACAAGGCAGCATCCGGGTCGGACCCTCGCACCGACTTGTGCAGAGCGGAAATCTGATCGTAGAAATATTCTCCCCCTTTGTCGAACCGCCGGGTGCCCTGCCCTGCGACCTGCTGCATCACCGCCGCGTCAATGACCTTGCTTCCCTCCCGCTCGGGCGCAAGATCCAGCCCGATCTCCAGCAGATTCAGCAGAACACGCGCATCGCCATCCGCGACCCGGATCATCAGGCCCCGTGCCTCGTCTTCCAGTACCGCCGAGCGTCCGCCGGCTCCCCGTTCCTCGTCCGTCATCGCGCGCTCAAGCAATTGCGCCAGATCTTCTTCCTCAAGCATTTTCAGAACATAGACGCGGACACGGGACAGCAAGGCATTGTTGAGTTCGAACGAGGGGTTTTCCGTCGTAGCGCCGAGCAGATAAATGGTTCCGTCCTCGACATGCGGCAGGAACACATCCTGCTGTGCCTTATTGAGACGGTGGACTTCGTCGATGAACAGGGCAGTGGCCTGCTGGTCGCGGTCCTGAGCCAGCCGGGCCTCCGCAATCGCCTCACGAATCTCCTTGACTCCGGCCAGCACGGCCGAGAGACTGATAAACCGGGCTTCGGCGTACCGGCTGATCAACTTCGCCAGCGTGGTCTTGCCCGTGCCGGGAGGCCCCCAAAACACCATGGAGTGGAGCTTTCCGGCCTCGATCGCCTGCCGCAGGGGCAATCCCTCCGCGAGCAGGTGCTGCTGCCCCACGAACTCTTCCAGGTTATGCGGTCGCATCCGGTCCGCCAGCGGCCGGAACTCCTTTCGCGAATCGAACAGTTCGGTCATCGAGTGGGCGTGCCGAGAATATCCGTACCGCGCGGCGGGTGATAGGCAAAGAATTCAGGCTGCAAGGGCGGGTTCACCTGCACCTGTTCGAATCGCATTTGCACCTCTTGCCCGAACTGGTCCACGAAATGCAGCCTCTCCAATACGCCCGAACGCAGGCCGATCAACAACTCAATCGGCCGCTCGGCATCCGCCCGAGACTGCAACACAACCCAGTCGATTCCCTCCTGGTGTCGGGCATGCTTGACAGCGAACAGGTCCTCCAAAATCCGCGAGCCGAGCAGGGCCGAAAGCGGCGTGTCGTCCAAGGCATCCTCCATCCGCGTGACCGTGGCCTGCTCAAGCACGGGATCGTAGGACCAGAAGTCGACGCCATCTGAAACCAGCACCAGAGGTTCGGGCTCCCGGTAGTTCCAGCGCATGAAGCTCGGCCGCAGCAGGCTCATGTCACCATGCCCGGAGGACAGCAGGGTTCCGTCCGCCGACCACACCTCCTGCTGAAAAAATGCGGTCAAGGACTGAGTCTGCTCAAAAAAACGTTCGAGTTCAGCTTCCGGAGTCGTCTGCGTACTTTGAGTCGCGGCCGGCCCAAGCAGGCAAGCCAGCACCAGAACTCGGGCTGCCGGAGACGCCATCAGGATTCGTCGAGAGGAGGCAGAAGGACCTCGCGGACACCTCCCGGCTGCACCGCCCCGACAATCTCCGCCGCCTCCATTTCCTCGATCATCCGGGCCGCGCGGTTGTAGCCGACCTTGAGGCGTCGCTGCAGGTAGGAGACGGAAGCCTTCCGATCCCGACGCACGATATCGATCGCCGCCTGATACAGCGGATCCTCCGCGCCCTCTTCGTCTATTTCTTCGGTCAGCCCCGGAACCGAAACGGAGGCGTCTTTCTGAGTCACTTCCTCCAGATAGTCAGGCTCGCCGCCGTGTTCGCGCAAGTGTTTGGCCACCTGACGGACCTCGTCATCCGAAATGAATGCGCCATGAACCCGCTTGGGTAGCGTCTCTCCCGAATCCAGAAACAGCATGTCCCCATGCCCCAGCAACTGTTCCGCCCCGCCCTGATCTAAAATCGTGCGCGAATCGATCTGCGAAGCAACCCGGAAAGAGATACGGGCGGGGATGTTCGATTTGATCAAGCCGGTGATCACCTCTCGTGTTGGACGCTGCGTGGCAAGAATCAGGTGGATACCAGCAGCTCGAGCCTTCTGGGCAAGGCGGATGATGTAGTCCTCGACCTTTTTCCCGGCAACCATCATCATGTCCGCAAATTCGTCGATTACGACCACAATGTGGGGCAGATGTTCCAATGGTGGCGCCTCCTCTCCCTCGCCGAGGTTCTCGTAGGTCGGATCCGGAATGTTTTCCTCGTTCTTGCCCGCTTCTTCAACCTTCCGGTTGTAGCCATTCAGGTTGCGCACGCCCAGTCTCGACATGACCGTGTAGCGCTTTTCCATCTGGCTCACGCACCACAGCAGGGCCTGGGCCGCTTGCCCCATATTCGTGACCACCGGGGTCAGCAAATGGGGAATTCCTTCGTAAATAGCGAGTTCCAGCATCTTCGGATCGATCAGGATCAGCCGCAGGTCCTTTGGTAGGGCCTTGTACAACAGACTCATGATCATGGCATTGATTGCCACCGATTTCCCGGAGCCGGTCGTGCCGGCGACCAGCAAGTGCGGCATTTTCGCCAGATCGCAGACTATCGGCTCGCCATTGATGCTCTTGCCGAGTGCCAATGTCAGCAGGGACGAAGACTGGTTGAATGCGGCCGAACTCAGGATCTCGCTGACCATGACCATTTCTCGGTCTTCGTTCGGCACCTCGAGGCCGATCACCGATTTCCCCTCGACCACCTCTTCCACGCGGACGCTGACCACCGACAGCGAGCGCGCCAAATCCTTCGCGTAGCTGCTGATCTTGCTGCCTCGCACTCCCGGGGCCGGCTCCAGGTCGAAACGGGTCACGATCGGGCCGGGAGTCACGGCCACAACCGTAACATCTACTTTGAATTCTTCCATTTTAATTTCAATCTGTTTTGACATATTGCTAAGGGCTTCCTCAGAATATCCCATGCTCCCTTCCATGGGTTCGTCCAACAGGTCGAGAGGCGGATGTTTTTCGGTGCCGCTGGCAGGCAACAGGGAAATCTGTTTCTCTCTTGCCTGCCTCTTGGCATCGGCCTCGATCTGGATTTTCGGTTCGATCCGGGTGGGACTCTTGGTTGCCCTCTTCGCCTTGGTCCGTTTTCGCTTTTCTTCCCGTTGCTGACGGTCCTGGCGACCGGAAAAATACTCCTGTGCCCACCGAATCCCCGCCACGATCGCGGTACCCGACTCCCAAGCCAGCTTGCCGGCCAGGTCCACGACCTTCAACCATGAGAAACTTGTCCACAAAGTGACACCGACGAACAACAGGGCCAGCAGCAGGACGGTCGCGCCGACCTCGCTGAACACCGCAACAAATCCCCCTGCGACTCCTTGGCCGATCAATCCCCCGCTCCCGACCGGCAGCCCCGGTGCCAGCAGGTAGATTCCGATCAGGGAGCAGCCCGCCATCAGCGTCACGAAAAATCCACTCCACCGCATCGCGGTCAGCCCCCAAGTGGATTTCCCCGCCTCCCCTGGAATTGCCTTCTGGCTGTACAGCAGCCAGCCGTGATATCCCAGCATGAACGGGACCAGATACGCGACATAGCCCAAGAGATGCAGTAGCAGATCGGCGATGACCGCCCCCACCTTCCCGGCCGCATTGCGGACCCCACCCTCCCCGGTATCCAGCCAGCTCGGATCGTCCGGGTGGTAGGTGATCAGCGCAACCAGCAGATAGACGGCCAGCGCCGTGAAGACGAGCAACGCGCCCTCGCGGAACACCGGAGACATGCGAGGAGGCTGTGAATCCTTCTGCTTCGCGCGCTTGGGGGATTTTTTCTTCAAAACGGGAACGGGAGTGTTTGCTCAATTATAGGATACGGCGCTCGCCGGGATTCGGTAAAATGGCTTCATGCCCGAGAATTCTCAACCGCGCGAACTGATCATCCTCGGGTCTGGTCCGGCAGGCTACACGGCCGCTATTTACGCCGCCCGGGCAAACCTGGATCTTCTCCTGATCACCGGCATGGAGCAAGGAGGCCAGCTGATGCTGACCACCGACGTCGACAACTGGCCAGGCGATGTCGAAGGGCTACAAGGTCCGGACCTAATGGCTCGGATGCAACAACATATCGAACGCTACGACGTGCCCGTGGAATTCGATCACATCACTGCAGCCGACCTCTCGCAGCACCCGTTCCGCCTCGCCGGCGGGAACGGCGAGTACGCCTGCCAGTCACTGATCATCGCCACCGGGGCAACTGCGCGTTACCTTGGCCTGCCTTCGGAAGAAGCCTACAAGGGCAAGGGCGTCTCCGCCTGCGCCACGTGTGATGGATTTTTCTTCAAAGGCCAACCGGTCGCCGTCATCGGCGGGGGCAACACCGCGGTCGAAGAAGCGATCTATCTCAGCAAGCTGGCTTCATCCGTCACACTGGTGCACCGTCGCGACGAATTGCGTGCCGACAAGATCCTGCAGAAGCAACTGTTCGAACTGGAGGCAAGCGGCATCGTGCGCATTGCCTGGAGTCACGTGTTGGAAGAAGTGCTCGGCGACGGCAACGCCGCAACCGGGGTCCGGCTGCGGAGCACCCGCGAGGATTCGACTCAAGAAGTGGAAGCCCAAGGCGTCTTCATCGCCATCGGACACGACCCCAATACGAATCTCTTCAAGGGGCAGCTCGACATGTCCGAGGACGGCTACCTCTCCGTCGCCAGCGGCCTGAACGGCAACGCGACCGAAACCAGCTGTCCCGGCGTCTTCGCCGCCGGCGATGTCATGGACAAAATCTATCGTCAGGCCGTGACCTCTGCCGGAACCGGATGCATGGCGGCGTTGGACGCCGAAAAATACCTGGCGAAGCTCGACTAGATTACTCGGGCTCCTCGCCCCCTTCAAGGATATCGGACCAGCGCAACGCCATGCTGTTGTGCGCGAAAGACGGAATCCGGAATGCCCAGCCCTCGAGGTGTCGGGCAAGCAGGTCCGCCTGGGCATGATCCTCCTCACTCATGTTCTCTCCCAAATGCACCGTAAAGCGCGCATACCGCTCCACACCCACGGAGAACAGACGCGCCTCCAAGCTGTAGCCCTGGTAGAACTCGTACCTGGCACGGGCGACATCCTTTAGGTAGACCTCGGCCTGGGACGCCGGCATGACGTCCTCCAACGACAGGCTGGTGATGGCACTGGCCATGCGGTTGAGCGCGTATTCGCTTTTCAGCACCGCACCTTCCGGGAGGTTTAGCACGGTGAATTTCACGTCCTCCGCCTCTTCCGCGCGTTGCCCCTCGATTCTTTCGCCGTCCGGGTGAACGACTTCCATGCGGGACACCTGTTCCATCCCGATGTCCAGCAGGTTCGTATCGAGCCAGCGCCGCGGCTCTTCCGGAATCGTGAAGGTTCGGTCCACGAGCCAGCTTTGATCGGCGTCGGCGTTCCTCACATAGGTGGCGCTGCGCCCATCCGGGCTCGTGCCGATGCGAACTGACCGCTCGCCGTCTGCGGAATGGAGTGTGACCAACCGCCCTTTCGCATCCAACCGTTCGATGCCGCCTAGGCCCAACTGGGCATGCTGCGCCGGGTCGCTGGTCTTGCGTTCCAGCAGTTTCGCCTCCGACAGATCCAGCAGAAGGCTGCGGATGGCTCCGACGTTCGCGGGGTAGTGCTGGCGCTGCACCACGCCCCAGCCCTCCGGGCGGCGCTCCAAGGTGACCTCCGGCACATTTCCAGGGCCGGTGACGTCAATGCGGGTGACAGAGTTGATGTCGAGATTCTCGAGCCACAAGGTCCCCATGTATTCCTGATCGCCGGACTGATGGCGGATGTTGTACATCACGGCCGTCAGTAACAGTACGGCCCCGGTCAGGACTGCCAGAATGCTCAACTCGCGGCGGCTCATGAGGTCACCTTCCGGGCGCGGCGCCGGCGTTGGAAGAGCCACAGGCCGACTGCCGCCATGGTGATGAGAATCGGAACCAACCAGATGTTGATCAGGCGCAGAATAGAGCCCAGGTGCTCGATATCCCGATCCAATTCGTGCCGGACCGAGCGCAGTTCACGTCGCACCCGCAACCGTTCCTGTTGGAAAGCCTCGATTTCCGCGCGTTGCTGTTCCGTCAGCAGGCTCTGCTCTCCCTCCTGCCTCAACTGCTGAATCCGGCTGATGTTCTCCTCCGCCTCCTGCAACCGCTTCTGGAGTTCTTCCTCTTTGGCATGAAACCGTTGTTCCGCCTGTCGGCGCAATTGTTCGACCACATGGAACGGCCGCGAGAATTCCGAGCGCCCGCGCAAGCCGATCAGGTCACCGCTGCCGGCCAGGCTCTCCAGCGCATTGGTCACGAAATCGCCATTGCTGGCCCAAGCCTGCACGATTCTCTGCCCGAAAAAGTTCTGCACTCGCGCCCACAGGGTGTCCGACAACATGTCCGCGTCCGCGACTACGATGGCGTCGAGTTTTTCCCGCGCTTCGGCCAGATGGCCATCCGCGGGTGCCTCCGCTCCTTCGGGCGGGCCAGACGGGTACATGCTTTGCGGCTGCAGCCGGACCCAAGCGGCCAAGGTCAAGGGAACGCCTCCGGGTTCGAACCACTCCAGCAAGGCGGTCGGGTCCGGGAGGTACCGGTAGCGCGGCTTGGGGATCTCGCCGGAATCCTCCGAAGTGAACAGCAAGGGCTCGAATTCGCCTTCGAACGCATCCGTCTTCCTGATCTGGCCCGGGAATCCAAACGTGACCCGGGACAACTGGGCGGAAATCAGGTTGTCCCTGTTGATCCTCTTCTCATCGAGCCCGATGAACGAGACATGGCGGATCGGGCGCTGGACACTCGGGCTTTGCACCGGCAGGGCCAAGGTGCGGTCGGCCACAATTGCGTCCATGTCGACCTGAAGCCCCCAGACATCCAGCAATCTCTCGATCTCGGACGCCTGAATCCCCCCGGCATCCGGAGGGCTGCTGGCATCCTGGAACATGGGATCCTTGTCCGCGTAGGGGTCGACAAACAGCATCAGACGCCCTCCGCGCATCAGGAACTGGTCCACCGCGTAGAGCATTTTCTCGGATAGCCCTTTCGGGTGAATCAACATCAGGATGCGAATATCCGGATCGATCGCCCCGGACTCGAGATCGATCTGGCGAGTCTCGAACGACTGCCCGATTTGATCGAGAATTGCCCATTCGGGCGTCGATCGCTGGCTCGCCAGGTCAAAACCTCCGAACACCTGCAGACTGGTCAATATTCCGACTACGGGCTTCGCCGGATTCGTCAGGGCGTAGATCAACTGGCTGATGTCGTATTCGAGGAAAGCTTCCCGGTCTGGTTGGAAAAATTCGATAACCTCGACGTCGTCCACCACGTTCGTGCCAACCAGGCCGAAGTACAGCTTGTCGCCGCCCTGCACCGGGACCGATTGCAGGTTGAATTCCGTCGCCCGATCTTCCTCTTCCGAGTACGGCGCCGGATCGATCACATGCAGGATCAATCGGCCGTCCGCGTAATGCGTATATTCTTCCAGCAACTCCCGGACCCTTCGCGCGTAGTTGCGCAGGTGGGCGTTTTCCGAACTGGCCCGATCCGAGAAGAACAGATACAGGTTGATCGGTTGCTGGATGTCGTCGAGAACCTTCAGGGTCCCTTCGCTCATGGTGTAGAGCTTCTGCTCGGTCAGGTCCAGCCTCATGTTGTCCAGGGCCAGATTGCTCAGCATGATGCCCGAGACGAACAGCACGGCCAGCAGACTCAGGCCAGCCGCCGTATAGGTCTTGTTGTCCGGGCTGTTCATGCCGCCTTGCGGGCCCGAACCACGATCATGTTGGCGTACAGCCAAACCGAGATCAGGATCACGAAATAAGACAGATCCCGCAGATCGATCACGCCCTTGTTGATCGAGGAAAAATGGGTGAGAAAACTGAGCGACGCGATGGTGTCAACGACCGGTTGGGGCAGCCACAGCTGGAAGAAATCCAACACCAAGGGAAATCCGCTCAGCAGGAAGAGGAAGCAGGTCACGAGGCTGAGGATGAATGCCACGACCTGGTTGCGCGTGGTCGCGGAAATGCACGCGCCGATCGCCATGAAGCCGCCCGCCATCAGGAAACTGCCAAAGTAGGCACCCAAAATAATCCCGTTGTCCGGGTCCCCCAAGTAGTTGACCGTGAGCCAGATCGGGAACGTCAGCAGCAACGCGATGCCGGTGAATATCCAAGCGGCCAGGAACTTCCCGAGTACGGCCTCGAACACGGTCACCGGAAGCGTAATCAGCAGTTCGATGCTTCCGGTCTTCCGTTCCTCCGCCCACAGGCGCATGGAAATGGCCGGGACCAGGAACAAGTACAACCACGGATGAAACGTGAAGAACGCGCCCAAGTCCGCTTGTTCGCGCTCGTAGAAATTCCCCAGATAGAAACTCAGCGCCCCGGACAGCAGGAGGAAAATCATGATGAAGACGTAGGCGACCGGCGTCTGGAAATAGCCGATCAGCTCCCGCCGCAGGATCGCCAGCAAGTTATTCATGGATGTTATGGGTCAGAGAGTGGAACACGTCGTCCAGCCGCCCGGCCTGGATGTGCAGCGGGACCTCCTTCAAGTTATGCCGCAGCAGGACATCGCGGACCGCGTCCTCCAGCATGCAGCCTCGCCGGGGAATCAGGGTCAGGCCCTGATTACGTTCCGGCTCCACCACCGCGACATCCTCAAGTTCTCCGAGGGCGGCACGCACCGGCTCCTTCAACTGCGCCTGAATCGTGACCGCATTGCAGTACCGGGAGCGACGCCGCAACTCCTCGGGAGATTCGTCGACCAGGATCTTGCCTTCGGAGACGATGATGGCCCGGGTGCAGATGGCCTCGACCTCTTCGAGAATATGTGTCGAGATGATGATGGTTTTGTCGTGCGCCATTTCATTGATGAAGTCGCGCACCTGGCGCTTTTGGTTGGGGTCCAGCCCGTCGGTCGGCTCGTCCATGATCAGCACCCGCGGGTCGTGCAACATGGCCTGTGCCAGGCCGACCCGGCGGCGGTAGCCTTTCGACAGTGTGTCGACCGGGCGGTGCAGAACCGGCTCCAGCCCCAGCTGCCCGATCACCCAGTCCAGCCGCTCGCGCCGGTTTTCCGGGCGCCGGATGTCCGCCACGAAATTCAGGAACTGCCACGGGGTCATCTCGCTGTACGCCGGCGCGCCTTCCGGCAGGTAGCCCAGGCATTTCTTGGCTTCCTGCGGCTCCGTGGCCACCGGATGCCCGCAGACCGATACCCGGCCGGAGGTCGGCGGAAGAAAGCCGGTGATTATCTTCATGGTCGTGGACTTCCCGGCGCCGTTCGGGCCGAGAAAACCCAGGACCTCGCCTGGCCCGACCTCGAAACTCAAGTCATCGACGGCATGCAGGTCGCCGTAGATCTTGACCAGGTTCTCGACCACAACTGATCCGGACATCTGAATTTTCCTCTGCTTCCTTATCGAGTGTTGGGTTGTTTCAGGAAGTACTGGTTAACATGGGGATTGTGTCTGTCGTTTCAAGCGGGATCCTGCCATCCTACGCGCAATCAAGCCCGACAGACTTCTAATTCTGATAATAGTAATCGTAGCGCCTGAGTAAATCCAGCGAGAACCGCCAGCCTTCCTGGTAGGTCAGGTTGCTGTCCATCGGAATCACGATCCGGACGAACAGCTTGTCGCCGTGTTCCTGCTTGAGCCCCGACAGAACCCGGTGCATTTCCTCTTTCTCGACAGGCTCGAATTTCGCGGCGTCCGGAGGCTTGAGCATAAGGGACGGCTGCCCCTCCACCTTCCGGTAGCGAACGGCGGCCACCACCTTGCCCAAGGGGCTGCGGGCCGGCTTCGACAGAGCCGCGTACTTCTCGCCCATTTGCTCGTACTCCTTCTGCAGGAGTTCCAGCTCTTCGCGAGTCTGTCGCTGCTGCTTCTCGACCTCCACGTACATCTGCTCGCGCAGCACGCCTTCCTCCTGCATCTGCGCCAGCTGCTCCTGCACCTCAAGCAACTCCTGCCTCCGCTCCGCGCTGATGGTCTGGCTCTCCCGCATTTCGGCCTGCACCCGCGCATGCTCCTCCCGTATGTCCGCCAACTGAGCCTGCTGCTCGGCCAACGCGGTCTGCGCGCCAGCCAGATCCCTCTCCCTTGCCTCCAACTGCCCGATCTTGCCCTGCAGCGCCTCACGGGTCTTCTCCATGCGGGTCCGCATTTCGGCCTGCGCCCGCGCATGCTCCTCCCGTACGTCCACCAACTGAGCCTGCTGCTCGGCCAACGCGGTCTGCGCGCCGGCCAGATCCCTCTCCCTTGCCTCCAGCTGCCCGATCTTGCCCTGCAGCGCCTCACGGGTCTTCTCCATGCGGGTCCGCATTTCCCCCAACTCAAGCTGGAGCAGTATCTGGCGCAGGTTCAGGTCTTCCGCCCGCTCCCTGGCCTGCTGTTCCAGCGCGGCCGTCTCCTGGACTTGTCTGGACAGGTCCCAGTTGTGCAGGACTGCCACCGTGCCGGACAGCAAAAACACGATGACCACGACCATCATGATGTCGGTGAAGGACGGCCAGAAGTTTTCCTCGTTGATCGAGGACAAGGGGAAAGCGTAGTCGGGAAGCGAGGATTGACTGCCGATCATGATTCCTTACTGATCCAGCCGGAACCCTTTCTTCAGGGTCTGGTTAACCTTTCGCAGCGCTTCCAGCAGCTGCTCGTCTTGTTCGTTCTGCACGTGCCTTTCATGCCGCGTGGCGTCAAGATGGGGGGTCAGGCTCGCGCCGTCTCGCGTGACCAGCGGCAGAACCCGCCGCAAAGTCAGCAGCTCGATCCGCTGGCACACACTGGACTGACCAGCCACCAGCCGGGAAAAGATGAGAGTCAGTACCAGATAGGCCGCGATGGCTGTCATCGTGGTGGAGAGCGCTGTCGCCATCCCGTGGACCACCAAGGTGATGCCGCCTCCGTTCTGCGGGAAGGACAACAGGTCGGAAGCCCCGACTAGAGCCAGAGACAGCGATGCGACCGTACCGAACACGCCGAGCAGGATCAGCAGGCTCTGTATCAGGCGGATCAGGCCGAGGCGCGTCACCTCCTGGTTCATCAGGATGGCCGACAAGGCCGCCTGCTGAGGGCGATCCAGTTCCGACTGGCTTTGCTGAAAAACGCGGTAGCGCTGCACGATCAGGGAGTCGGACAGATCTTCGATACCGGCTTCGGTCAGGCCGAAATTCATTTGTTCCTCGAACTGGTCGATGGAACGGTTTTCGCGGGTGTAGTCGAGCAGCAGGTAGAAAATCCGCCCCAGTGCCACCAGAAACAACGCGACGATGATACTGTTGACGACCATGCCGAGTTCTGTCGCCAGAGGCCCCCAGTAGATTTCTGCCAAGACCGCTCTTTGCCAGACCAGCAAGCTGGCGAACAGGAGCAATGCGACTCCCGCCTGTAGCATCATGAAGTGGGGACGGCTCGTAAAAATCTTATGAATCATAGCGTTAGCGATAAAATATTGCCCGTTTTCAATCTCTTGAATCGGGGAAGTATAGCAGAGCAAGGTGTTCTCTTGCCGGTTTGTGGTGCGGGCGGAGGGATTCGAACCCCCACGGGCAAAGCCCAGCGGATTTTCGCACCAGCTACGGCTTTCGCCGCCGCCGCTTGCGCGGCGTTTGTGGTCCGGACTATCCCTTCACCTTAGCCATCCGGCCTTAGGTGCTGCCCGTCTAGTCTCTACACCTTCCCGAAAGTTCCCTTCCGGGCTTGGCTCGGGATCGCCATTCCACAGGGTTCCCCGAATTTGAGCAGTTCTGCATCTCCGGTTTCCCGAAGAGCACTCAATGGCCTCAAGTCCGCAGCGTCTACCGATTCCGCCACGCCCGCAACGCGCCTATCATAGTGTAAAGGGAGTAAGGATGGTGGAGGCTGAGGTCGGAATCGAACCGGCGTCCACGGCTTTGCAGGCCGCTGCATAACCACTCTGCCACTCAGCCCCTGCTGCCCTGACCCGGCAATCGGACCTCGGTAGGAACTGGAGCGGGAAACCGGGTTCGAACCGGCGACCTTAACCTTGGCAAGGTTACGCTCTACCAACTGAGCTATTCCCGCCCCGCGAGGCCAAAATTGTCGCACCCCCATCCGGGGCTGTCAAATGAAGGGCCGGAATTTCTATATTTTTCAGGATGGCTGATGCCGCGCCCGCTTCACATCGCGAGCGCGGCACACCTGTCTCTTACTTCATGGTCCCGATGAAACTCCCTACCCAAGCCCCACTTTCACCGTTAGCAAACTCGTACTCTCCTCCGCCTGTCCCCATGACAGCCCTGGGGTTAAAGTTTTCATCAAGCATGTTGGAAAAGGTTCCTCCGAGGCTTCCTTGGTTGAAAACCACCGGCGACCTTTGACTGCCTGTTTTTCTGGTCAGACTTGTGCTTTGGGTCTCAAACGTTCCATTCGATTGAACCACAGCCGTCGCCCGATAAATTAATTCATTCGGCACTGCCGTAAAGCGAGAGGTTGCCCCGTCAGCCGAAACATAGTGCCCGTAAAGTAGCGTATCCTCATCGCAGCCAGTGCAATAGTCCAGTGCTCCGGTGGCAAAATCTATATTCAGAGTCATATCGCCAATGTACTGACCGATCTCTCTCGAACTGTCCACATAGTCGTGATAGTACACGCCTTGTGCGCCTCCCGTGTACGTGGCCGATCCCGTATCCGGCAAGGTTGGAGGAGAAGCCGAGTCAATTTCCGGACTGTCGATATATGCGCCAAGCTCAACTGCAGCTTGGGCCAGGTAAGGATTGCCCTCTGACCGAATCCAGTACCCTCCAACATACCAATTCCCGGAATTTCCCCAGCCCCTTTCGATGTACGAGGCGAAGAACAGACTCTCGGAGTCTTCATGGACATGATACGAGTACTGGACATCTGTTTGGCCGGGAGGCACAAACTGCCTATTTGGGTTAATCACTCCAGAGAGCCAAGCGTCATCAGAAGAATCAAAAATAAAAGTCGAGCCATCCTCTCGAGTCACGGTAATTTCGGCCGTGATTCCATCAAAAGTGGCAGAAGCCTGATCGGTTGTCCTCCCATTGGCATCGACATTCGAAGACTGGGTCACACTGCCATATTTTGGAAGAGCAGTCGCCGCCGTTTTGAAACTCTGAGCCTGGGCATCATCGGTGGAAGTTGTGTTTTCCACCGGATCAGATGTAGAGGTCATGTCAGTTGTGTCGGTTGCGCCGACGCTCCCGCCACCGCCACCACCGCCGCCGCAGGCGGCCAGCGTCAGTGAAGCAAAAGCCAGAAAAGCAAGTAGTGCGTAGTGGAATTTTCCCTCTCTTCTTAAGTTGGAATCAGGGAAAGCAAGGGCTATGAATTGCATGGTTGTCCTAATATCTGGTTGGTGAAAGCGATTTCCCTCCGGGGAGTATCGAGTAGCATTATAGAGGCACTTTATGACGATGCGATTGAGCAACCTGCCGAGGGAAGCGATGCAGGGGGCCCCAAATTCAATTGCAAGAACGGAGAATCCTTGCGCCCATTTCAATCGACGATTTTCTTTTCTGTTAAAATTGATTACTTAGCCTCTTTCCGGCGGCGATTTCGCATCATGCCGGGCAAGGTTGCCTGAATCAATAGAGATGAGGACCCCCCAAGTGGATCGAGAAAAACAGATTGAAGCCCTGCAGAAGGACTGGGATACCAACCCTCGATGGAGCGATGTGCGCCGCGGCTACACGGCAGAGGATGTCGTGCGCCTGCGCGGCTCGCGCGTGCCCGCCAACACCACCGCGACGGAAGGCGCCGAAAAACTCTGGCGCCTAGTCAACGGCGAGGCGCGCAAAGGTTACGTCAACTGCCTCGGCGCCCTGACCGGCGGACAGGCGGTCCAACAGGTCAAGGCCGGCATCGAGGCCATCTACCTGTCCGGCTGGCAGGTCGCCGCGGATGCCAATACGTCCGAGACCATGTACCCGGACCAGTCGCTGTACGCCTACGATTCGGTGCCGACCGTGGTGCGCCGTATCAACAACGCGTTCAAGCGCGCGGACGAGATCCAGTGGTCCCGCGGAACCAACCCTGGCGATGAAGGATTCGTCGACTACTTCGCCCCGATCGTGGCGGATGCCGAGGCCGGTTTCGGCGGCGTGCTCAATGCCTTCGAGTTGATGAAGAACATGATCAACAACGGGGCCGCCGGGGTCCACTACGAAGATCAGCTGGCCGCCGTCAAGAAGTGTGGCCATATGGGCGGAAAGGTGCTGGTCCCGACCCAAGAAGCCGTTCAGAAACTAGTCGCGGCACGACTGGCCGCCGACGTCATGGGCGTCCCCACCGTAGTGCTGGCACGCACCGATTCGGAGGCCGCGAATCTCGTGACCTCCGACTTCGACGAGAACGACAAGCCCTTCCTGACCGGCGAGCGGACCTCCGAAGGTTTCTACCGCGTGCGCAATGGCCTGGATCAGGCGATTTCACGCGGACTGGCGTACGCTCCGTATGCGGACCTGGTGTGGTGCGAAACCGGGACCCCGGACCTGGAATTCGCCAGAGCGTTCGCGGAAGCCCTGCGCAAGGAGTACCCGAACCAGCTGCTGGCCTACAACTGCTCCCCTTCCTTCAACTGGAAGAAAAACCTGGACGACGCAACCATTGCGAAGTTCCAGCGCGAGCTGTCGGCGATGGGCTACAAGTACCAGTTCATCACCCTGGCCGGCATCCACAGCATGTGGTACAACATGTTCGACCTCGCTTACGACTATGCGGGCGAGGAAGGCATGAAGCACTACGTGGAGAAGGTCCAGGAGCCGGAATTCGCATCGGCAGACCGGGGCTACACGTTCGTCAGCCACCAGCAGGAGGTCGGTGCTGGCTACTTCGATGATGTGACTACCGTCATTCAGGGCGGGCAGTCCTCTGTCACGGCATTGACCGGGTCCACCGAAGAAGAGCAGTTCTGAAGGCCCTCGGCCGAGGGCACCATGACTGCGGAGAAATACGAACACATCCATGTCCCGGCAGACGGCGAGCGGATAACGGCCCGGTCCGACCAATCTCTGGATGTTCCGGATCGTCCGATCATCCCTTTCATCGAAGGGGACGGGATCGGCATCGACGTCACGCCGGTCATGCGACAGGTCGTGAAGAATGCGGTACGGCACGCCTACGGAGACGAGCGGAAGATCTACTGGATGGAGATCTACGCGGGCGAGAAGGCCTGCAAACTGTACCAAGAAGGAAACTGGCTGCCCGACGAGACCCTGCAGGCGATGCACGATTATGTCGTGTCGATCAAGGGGCCATTGACGACCCCGGTCGGCAAGGGCATCCGTTCTCTCAATGTCGCCATCCGCCAGCAGATGGATCTGTACGCCTGCGTGCGGCCGATTCGCTTCTTCCCCGGCACGCCGACCCCACTGAAGACCTCTTCCACCACCGACATGGTGGTGTTCCGGGAGAACACCGAAGACATCTATGCCGGTATCGAGTGGCCCAACGACTCGCCCGAAGTCCATAAGCTAATCCAGTTCCTGCAGCAGGAAATGGGTGTCCAAGAAATCCGGTTCCCCGATAGCTCCGGCATCGGCATCAAGCCGGTCTCCCAGGAAGGTTCTTCCCGGCTGATCCGTAAGGCAGTCCGTTACGCCATCGACAATAACCGCGCCTCGGTCACGCTGGTGCACAAGGGCAACATCATGAAGTACACCGAGGGAGCCTTCTGCCGCTGGGGCTATGAGCTGGTGGCGGAGGAATTTGGTGCCGAGTTGATCGGCGACGGCCCGTGGCGGACGATCAAGAACCCGAACAACGGACAAGACATCGTGATCAAGGACGTCATCGCCGACAACTTCCTGCAGCAGATTCTCCTGAAGCCCGCGGATTACGATGTCATCGCTACCCTGAACCTCAACGGCGACTACATCTCGGATGCACTCGCGGCCCAGGTCGGAGGGATCGGCATCGCCCCGGGCGCCAACATGGCGGATGTGGTCGCGGTGTTCGAGGCTACCCACGGCTCGGCTCCCAAGTATGCCGGCAAGAATCGCGTCAACCCTGGCTCCATCCTGCTGTCCGCGGAAATGATGCTGCGCTATCTAGGCTGGATCGAGGCCGCCGACCTGATTCTCAAGGGAATTTCCGGAGCGATCGCCAACAAGTATCTGACCTACGACCTGGCCCGCGTTCGGGCCGGCATCCCGGCCGGTCACCTCGGCACCGCCGACAGTCGACAGCAGGTGGAGAAGCACATGCAGGAACTGATCCCCGGGGCCACGCTGGTGACGACCTCCGGGTTTGCCGATGCCGTCATCCGGCATATGCAGTAACCCCGGTCTTGCTATAATTGCAATTCTTCAGATCACGGTGCCATCATGCAAGAACCTGAACCGATCTACAAAGTGATCTTCTTCTCGAACGGGGAAATCTACGAAATCTACGCGGAACACGTCTATTCGTCCGATTTGTACGGTTTTGTCGTCATCGAAGGAATTATTTTCGGCGAGAAGGCACAGGTCGTGGTCGACCCGAGCGAAGAGCGGCTGAAAACCGAGTTTGAGTCCGTACCCCGGACCTACATTCCCATGCACTCGGTTATTCGCATCGACGAGGTGGAAAAGGCAGGAACCGGAGAAATCCGCAAGGCCGAGGGGAACGTCACGTATCTGCCTCCGATGGTGGGAACGGGCGATATCCAGAAAGTCTGAGGTTTTCTACCGGAGGATTTCCGGAGAGGTGCCGGAGCGGTCGAACGGGCTCGCCTGGAAAGCGTGTGTGCGGTAATACCGTACCGAGGGTTCGAATCCCTCCCTCTCCGCCAGATCCATCACCGGTTCGCGCCTGTTTTCAGGCTGGCGAACCGGGCAAAAATCACCCACGCACGGTATACTTTCCCCGCTGTCGAAGGCGACGTAAACCCGGAGCCATGCCTACTTTGCCCCGCATTGCAGTCCTTTCCCTGTTGGCTGCTGCTCTTACCCTCCCCGCCTGGGCAGCATTTCCATGGGAGAACAGCGACGGCTCGCTCCCCTCGCTCGCGCCCATGCTCGAAAAGACCGTTCCGGCAGTAGTCAACATCTCCACGGCCCACGAAGAAGTGGTGCGCGCCAGCCCCCTGTTTCGCGATCCTTTTTTCCAACATTTTTTCGGCCTGCCCGGGCAACGCAGCCAAAAGCGGGTGCGTCGGGGCCTCGGTACCGGCGTCATCCTAGATGCGAAAGAGGGCCACATCGTCACCAACCACCATCTGATCGCACGGGCAGACGACATCACCGTGGCCTTAAGCGACGGGCGGGAGGTTAAAGCTGAGTTGATCGGCTCCGACAGCGAAACCGATGTGGCGATGCTGCGCATCCAGGCCGACGATCTGACCAGCCTGCCGATCGCTGATTCCGAACAGGTGCAGGTCGGGGATTTTGTCGTGGCAATCGGCAACCCCTTCGGCTTGGGACAGACCGTGACTTCCGGCATCATCAGCGCATTGGGGCGAAGCGGCGTGTTCGACAATTACGGCTACGAGGACTTCATCCAGACCGACGCCTCCATCAATCCCGGCAATTCCGGCGGCGCCCTGGTGAACTTGCGGGGCGAACTGATCGGCATCAATACCGCAATCCTGAGCCGTTCCGGCGGCAACATCGGGATCGGCTTCGCGATCCCCATCCACATGGTGCGCCAGGTGGCCGAGCAGTTGATCGAGCACGGCCAGGTGCAGCGTGGGCAGCTGGGTGTGCAGGCGCAGGCCATGACCCCGGAACTGGCCGAAGCATTCGGCCTCAAACAAATTGAAGGGGTCGTCATCACCGAAGTGGTCGAGGGGTCCCCGGCCGAGCAGGCCGGCATTATCCCGGGAGACATCCTAGTGCGCATAGATGGAGAAGACATTCACGATGTCAAAGACATGCGCAACGTGCTGGGTATGTTGCGCGCTGGACGCGAAGTGGAAATCGAATTGCTCCGCGGCCGCGAGACCGTGGCCATCCGCGCGGCGACCGCCACCTTGCGCATCGACGGCGCAAACCTCCACCCGGCCATGGCCGGGCTCACACTGTCGACCCAGCGCGATGCCGACACCACGTTCGTGGAAATCGTCAAGGTCGAACCCGGCCATCCTAGCGAACAGGCCGGAATCCGCGCCGGCGACCGGCTTCGCTCCGTCAACCGCCGTCCCGTGAAGAACGTGGAAGACATTCGCGCCATCGTCAACCGCGACGACGCCCAGGTGCTGCTTCAGGTCCAACGCGGCGCGCGCAGCCAATTCCTCATGCTGCCCTGACCATGGCATCCCCTTACCAAAGCGAATTGAACCGCAGCTTCCGCCAGACGCACCGGCGGCTTTACAAACTGATCGGCCTGGGGAGCCTGCTGCTGGTTCTATTGCTGGTGCGGATCGGCTGGATGCAGACGATCCATACCGAGTACTTCACCGCACTGTCGACGGACAACCATCTGCGTCAGATTCCTGTCGCTCCTTCCCGTGGTCTGATCTTCGACCGCCATGGCGTCTTGCTTGCGGACAACAGCGTCCGGTACAGCCTGAGTCTAATCCCATCCCAAGTCGACGATCTGGACACTACGATTTCACAATTGCGGGAATTGGCCGACATCCACGACCGGAAAGTGAAACGGTTTCAGCAACGCGGGCAAAACCGCAAATTCGAAACCACTCCGCTCAAGATCGACCTGTCAGAAGAAACAATTGCGCAGGTCGCCGTGAAACTGCACCAGTTGCCTGGCGTCTACCTAGAAGCCTATGCCGCGCGCCGCTACACCTACGGCAAATCGACGGCCCACGTGCTCGGCCATCTGGCCAGCATCAGCAAAAAGGACCGCGAGCGTATCGACCTCTACCGCTACCGCGGCACCCGGAGGATCGGCCGGACCGGCATCGAACATCAGTACGAGTCCCTCCTGCTCGGAGCTCCGGGCCTGCAGCAGGCCGAAGTCAATGCGCAGGGCCGTTCCCTGACGCTGCACGATCGCAAAGCGCCGACTCCTGGCAACAGTCTGGTTCTCACGCTGGACGCCGGCTTGCAGAAGGTGGCAAGCGAAGCCATGACCGGGATGGAGGGTGCCGTCGTTGCCATCGAGCCATTCACCGGAGACATTCTGGCGCTGGTCAGCACGCCGAGCTTCGACCCCGACGTGTTCGGCCACAGCATCGACCCCGACGACTACCAGAATCTGATCCGAAACACAAAAACCCCCTTGCTGAATCGTGCCATCCAGGAGCAGTACGCGCCGGGCTCGACGATCAAGCCATTCGTTGCTCTGGCCGGGCTGGAGTCGGGCCACGCCATCCCGGGCGAGAAGTTCTACGCCGCCCCGCAGTTCAAAATCCCGAACTATCGTCGCCCGTTCCGCGATTGGAAGGACGAGGGCCATGGGTGGGTCACGGTCAGCTCTTCAATCACCCAGTCCTGCGACGTCTACTTCTATTCGCTGGCCTACCGCATGGGAATCGAGGCCTTGGAGCCCTTCCTCGCACAGTTTGGTTTAGGCGAGACCCAGCAACTCGACCTGCCTGGAGAGCACCCCGGACTGCTTCCCAACGAGGCCTGGAAGCAAAAGACGTACAGCCAGCCCTGGTATCCGGGCGAAACTGTGATCATGGGCATTGGCCAGGGGTACCTGATGCTCACTCCGCTACAGCTCGCCACCGCGACCGCGGCATTGGCGACCCGCGGCATCCGCATGAAACCCCGCCTGCTGCGCGCCTACAACCAAAGCGGAGAAATGATCGAAAACCCGCCGGAGGAGATCGGGCGCGTAACGCTCTCCAATCCGGCCTGGTGGGATCTGGTCACCAACGCCATGGTGGATGTAGTCCATGCCCCCAACGGCACTGCCCGGCGCTCCGGGCTGGATGCAGCCTACCGCATCGCAGGCAAGACCGGAACCGCGCAGGTCATCAGCTACGGTGAAGAGCGCCCCGATTCCGAAGACCTTCCTGAAAATGTCCGCGATCATTCCCTGTTCATCGCCTTCGCTCCTGCCGAGGCACCGCAAATCGCCCTCGCGGTCATTGTCGAACACGGGGGACACGGTTCGACGAAGGCCGCCCCCATTGCCCGCCAGATCCTGGATGCCTACCTCATGAGGCCGCTCTGATGGCGCAAAATTCCTACATCTCCGCCATGGCCAAGTTGGTCGCCCCGCTGGACCGCATCCTGATGATGTTGATCTTCGCGGTTCTGGCGCTCAGCCTGGCGATCCAGTTCAGCGCCAATGACATGAGCCTACAGGCCACTCAGCAACATGCCGTCCGCATCGGAATCGGCCTGCTCGCGCTTCTGATCATGGCGCACATCACTCCGCGTCACCTGAAACGGTGGACTCCGGCCCTGTTCCTGCTCAACCTGCTGCTGCTGGTCGCCGTCGTGTTCTTCGGCAGCGGAGGTACCGCCCAGCGCTGGCTGACGCTTGGCCCCATCGCCCTGCAGCCGTCCGAATTGCTCAAACTCACCATTCCCATGGTGGTGGCCTACGTCCTAGGGCCCTCATTGCCGCCCCTGTCACCTTTCCGCGTGACCCTGGCGTTGATGCTCGTGGCCGGAGCCACCTGGCTGGTCGCAATCCAGCCGGACCTGGGCACGGCGCTCCTGATCTCTGCCGTCGGCGTGTCGGTGATCCTGCTGGCCGGGGTATCAAGGCGGTGGGTTCTGGGCTTGGGGGCACTGGCCAGCATCAGCCTGCCCTTCGTATGGCAGTACGCCCTGCGCGAATACCAGAAAGACCGCATTCGCATCTTCTTCAACCCGGAAGCCGATCCGCTCGGCAGCGGCTACAACGTGATCCAGTCCAAGATCGCGGTCGGCTCCGGCGGCCTTTCCGGGAAAGGCTGGACGCAAAGTACCCAGGCACAGTTCGATTTCCTGCCGGAACATTCGACCGACTTCATCTTTTCCGTCTACGCCGAGGAATTCGGGCTGATCGGGGTGGCCACGCTGGTCGCCCTGTACCTGGCGATCCTGTGGCGGGTGGTGGCCCTGAGCCGAACCGGACCCGATCGCTTCAGCCAACTACTGATCGGAGGCCTCGGGCTGTCCCTGCTCATCCACATCCTGATCAACATCGCGATGACCATCGGCTATGCCCCCGTGACCGGTTCGCCGCTGCCGCTGCTGAGCTACGGCGGAAGCGCCATGATCAGCACCTTGGCCGCTTTCGGTATGATGATGGCTGCCCGGCATTACGCCCGCGTACATCTCAAGTAAATGATCTTCCAAAATCGCTGGCTCCTGCTGTGCCTCTTGCCCGCCTGCACCATGGCCAGCGAGACACCCATCCCGTACGGCGAACGTCCCGAGGTCCGTGCGTGGGTCGACCGCCTCGTGGAGGAACATGACCTGTCGGTAGAGCACGTTCACAAGCTGATCTCCGGCTGCGAGTACCAGCCCAAGGTCATTGCCAGCGTCCGCCGCCCTGCCGAATCGAAACCCTGGCACTGGTACCGGAATGTTTTCCTTACCGACGACCGCATCCGCCAAGGTCGAATCTATCTCAGGGAACATGCCGACCTGCTCGAAGAAGCGGAACGCACCTACCACGTACCTGCCGAAGTAATCACCGCCATCATTGCGGCCGAATCGAATTTCGGGCGCCATACCGGCACGCATCCGGTGCTCGACACCCTCGTGACCTTAGGGTTCGACTACCCGCCACGCGGGGAATTCTTCCGCAAGCAGCTGGAGCAGCTTTTCCTGCTGGAACGTGAAGCCGGACTGGACATCAAGAAGTTGCGCGGTTCATGGGCCGGCGCGCTCGGGCAGGCCCAGTTCATTCCCAGCAGCTACCGACACTTTACCGTCGACGGCGATCAGGATGGCCGGCGCGACCTGTGGGACAGCCCGGCCGACATCATCTTCAGCATCGCGAATTATTTCCAGAAGCACCACTGGCATCCGGACAAGCCGGTTGCGGAACTGATTCACCCCGAGGACCCCGAGCAGTTGCCGCTGAGCAAGGCTCTGCTGCCAGACATCCAGTCGGAACGGCTGGCCGAATCCGGAATCAGGCTGCAGCACGCGACTGCCGAGCCGGTAGCCGTGCACCGATTCGAGAACTCCTCTTCATCCGAATATTGGGTCGGCTATCACAACTTCTACGTGATCACGCGCTACAACCACAGCGCCCTCTACGCACTGATGATCCATCAGTTGAGTCAGGCCCTGAAGAATGATCCCGAACTTTGATCGTGCCGCCGGGCTGCTGGCCCTGGCCTTGGCTCTGGCCGGCAGCGGATGCAGCGTCTACAACTATGTTGCCGAGACCTTCTCCGATTCCGGCCCGGCATCCGGGTCTCGCGGCGGCAGCTCCTCCAGCTATGTCGTCCTGGGCGTTCGCTATCACGTCATGGACTCGGCTGAAGGCTATGTCGAGCGCGGTCTGGCATCCTGGTACGGGTCGAAGTTCCACGGGAGAAAAACGTCCAGTGGCGAGGTCTTCGACATGCACCAGGTGAGTGCCGCGCACAAGACCCTGCCCCTGTCCACCTGGGTCGAGGTGACACACCTCGACACCGGTCGTTCCATCACTGTCCGCGTAAACGACCGCGGCCCCTTCGTCAAAGGCCGCATCATCGACTTGTCCTACCAGGCCGCACTGGCCCTCGGGACCACCAGCGAAGGCGTGGCCCCGGTCGAGGTGCGCACCATCCGTGGCCCCGAAACAGCAACCCGGACCGTGGAACACCGGTTCCTGCAGCTCGGCGCTTTCGCGATCAGGAGCAACGCGGAGGCTTTTGTGCAAAAATTACGCCGCCAAGGACTGGCCCGGCTCTCTGTTCGAACCCGGCAGCGGAACATGACGCTGCACCGAGTACTGCAGGGCCCGTTCGAGGACAATGCCGAATTCAACCAAGCCGTCTCAAGACTCGAAACCCTAGGCATTACCGAATACACACCTGTCAATCTCCCCCATTGGAAGCCCATAAGAAAGAAATGAATCGCCTGATCTTTCTGGCACTGCTGTTGGCCAGTCCGGCCTGGGCTACGTTGCCAGTTCCACCGCCGCCGGAACTGAGTGCCCCCAGCTACATCCTGATGGACACGCAAACCGGCAAGGTCCTCGCGGAAGCGAACGCCGACGAGGCCGTCGAACCCGCGAGCCTGACCAAGATCATGACCACCTACTTGGCCTTCCGCTCTCTGGGAGACGGCCTGATCGCAGAACAGGACCTGGTGACCATCAGCCGCAAGGCGCGCAGGGCGATCGGTTCCCGGATGTTCGTGGAGGCCAACAGCCAGGTTCCGGTCATCGACCTGCTGCGCGGCATCATCGTACAGTCCGGCAACGATGCCAGCATCGCGCTTGCGGAGCATATCGCCGGCAACGAGGCGTCCTTCGCCAACATGATGAATGCGGAGGCCGAGCGCCTGGGAATGAGCAGGAGCCATTTCACCGATGCCTCCGGGCTGGGCGGGCCCGACCACTACATGTCGGCCCGCGATACTGCCATCCTGTCTGCCGCCATGATCAACGAATTTCCCGATCATTACGCGATGTTCCGGGAGCAGGAATACACCTGGAACGGCATCACGCAGCCGAATCGCAACCGCCTTCTGAAACTGGATCCCACGGTGGACGGCATCAAGACCGGTTTCACTGAGGCGGCACGGTACTGCCTAGCCGCAAGTGCCATGCGTCCGGAGCTCGACAATATGCGGCTGGTCTCCGTCGTCCTCGGCGCCAAGAACGGTCGGGCCCGGTTACGTGACACCCGGGCACTGCTGAACTGGGGATTCCGTTTTTTCCGCACGCGGAAGGTCCACGCCGGCATGGCCCCGCTGACGGAAATCCCGGTGTGGTTCGCGGAGGTGGAGCAGGTACCGGTGGGGCTGGCCGAAGATTTGGTGATGACACTGCCGGTCGCGGCGTATCAAGAACTGGAGACCACCTACCATCTGGAGCCGGAGGTGGAGGCACCGCTCACGAGAGGACAGACTGTCGGACGAATCACCGTGCGCCATGAGAACCGGATCCTGGCTCAGGCACCGGCCGTCGTGCTGGCCGACGTGCCGCAGGTCGGCTTCTTCACCCGGCTCTGGCACCACTTGCGGCGACTGTTGCACTGACACTACGCTGATCCGCAACCGGATTCCCTTTCCGGAGCCGGCCCTACCTCTTGTGAAACCCGGCCCATCGGTTCCATAATAGGAATGGCTGGATTGGGAGGCACCGGCATGAACTGGACAAATCCATCGGAGCAAGACTGTCGGGGCGGCTGAGCCTCGGAGACCGTCATGTCGATCCCCGCTTACTACAACGGCGAATACCGTCCCCTTGAGGGACTCATGGTCCCGATCATGGATCACGGTTTCCTGTTCGCCGACGGCGTGTACGAACTGATTCCGGTTTATCGCAAGCGGCCGCGCTGCCTGGACGACCACCTGGAGCGCCTGAAAAACAGCCTTGCCGCCATCCACATCGAGGGGGCTCCGGAAGAACCGGTTTGGCGCGAGATCTGCGCCCGCCTGATCGAGCAAGGCCCGGACGAATGCTTTGTCTACTTCCAGGTCACCCGCGGCGTCATCCCCGAGGGGGCCCCTTTCCGCAAACAGTTCCTAGACGGCCCGCCTACCGTGTTCGCCATGGCGCAACCCCTGCCGAAGAGGCCCGACTCAATCCATGCCATCACCCGCGAAGACGAGCGCTGGGGACGCTGCCACATCAAGTCCATCATGCTGCTGGAGACCGTCCTCGCGACGCAGGCCGCAGTGGACCAGCGGGCAGGAGAAGCGATCCTGCACCGGGGGAATGAAGTCACGGAGGGTGCCACCAGCAATGTCTTCGCGGTTATCGACGGCCGAGTCCGGACTCCGATGCTTAGCCTCCGGATCCTGCCGGGCGTAACCCGGAAATTGGTGTTGAGACTGATGCGAGAGAATGGAATGGAATACCAAGAAGGCCGACTGAGCGTAAATGAACTGCGACGCGCCGAAGAAATCTGGGTCACCGGCTCTACTCGCGGCGTCATGCCGATCGTCGAGTTGGACGGTGTCCCGGTGAGCAACCGGACCATCGGCCCGGTGGCACAACGTGTCCGCGGCTGGTATCGCGAGTACTGCAGCACGCCATGACTCCTGCGCCCACAATCCGTTATTGGGACCTGTATGACTACGTCCCCTGCGCCGAGGCCATGCGTCGGCAGACCGACGCGAGAGACGAGGCCAGCGCCGATGAAATCTGGCTGCTGCAGCACCCGAGCGTCCTGACTCTCGGCGCCGGCGCCGACCCCTCCCACATCCACCCCCAATGCTCGTTGCCCGTGGTGCGCAGCAGCCGGGGTGGCCAAGTGACCTGTCACACGCCCGGTCAACTGGTCGTCTATACCCTGCTGGACCTGCGCCGACTGCGTCTCGGGGTTCGCGCATTGGTGGAACGGCTGGAAGGGGCGATATTGGCCCTTCTGGCGGAAGCCCGGACCCCCGCGTACAGGGAAAGCGGCATGCCCGGCGCTTATGTGGAAGGAAAGAAAATCGCATCCATCGGACTGCGGGTCAGCCGCGCCAGAAGTTTCCACGGACTTGCGCTGAACGTCCACCCGGACCTGAGCCTGTTCCGGCAGATCAATATCTGCGGCAAGCCCGGGCTGGAAGCCACGAGCCTGCACGAGTGCGGGGTCGACTGGAGCGTCGACGAGACCGCCCAAAGGTTCCTTCCCCATCTGCTGCAGGCCCTGTATCCGAGCGAGGCCCGCGCGTGAGCCTCCCTCCCGGCGTCAAGCAGACCGCGGAGCAAAAGATTTCGCGTATCCCGATCAGGCCGGCCGCCGATGCCCCCACCCTGCGCAAGCCGCCCTGGCTGCGCATCCGTCTCCAGCACGCTCCCCAGGTGCGGCGGATGCGTGAACTCCTCCGTTCAAGGTCCCTGCATACCGTGTGTGAGGAAGCGTCCTGCCCGAACCTGCCGGAGTGCTTCGGCGACGGCACTGCCACATTCATGATTCTCGGCGACCTTTGCACGCGCCGCTGTCCCTTCTGCGACGTGGCTCACGGGCGGCCGCTGCCGGTGGATACCGATGAGCCGAAGCGCCTGGCGGAAACCGTCGCGATGCTGAGACTGCGCTACGTAGTCATTACCTCCGTCGACCGGGACGACCTGCTCGACGGTGGCGCCCGCCATTTCGCAGAATGCGTCCGCGCGGTGCGCGAACGCAGCCCCGGCATCCGCATAGAAGTCCTGGTCCCGGACTTCCGCGGTCGGCTCGTCCGGGCACTGGAGGAATTGGAAGCCGGGGTTCCGGACGTGTTCAACCACAACCTTGAAACCGTCCCGCAGCTATACCGCGCCGCGCGCCCGGGAGCCGACTACCATCACTCCTTGGAACTGCTGAAACAATTCGGCTGCGCCCACCCGGACATCCCGACCAAATCGGGCCTGATGCTGGGCTTGGGCGAGACCGCTCGACAGATCCGTGCCGTCATGCAGGATCTTCTGGACCATGGCTGCCGGATGCTGACGCTCGGGCAGTATCTACAGCCGACCCGGCACCATCTCCCGGTCTGCCGCTACGTGCCGCCGGAGGAATTCGAGGAGTTGGGCAACGAGGCTAAGCGGCTCGGGTTTTGGGAAGTGGCCAGCGGGCCTTTGGTGCGTTCTTCCTACCATGCGGACCAGCAGGCGACAGGCATTCTGGGGCACAGGCCAGGCACAGCCTAATTTCTTCGGAAATCTGTCAAGAAAGTATTCGTTTCGAGCCTCTCATTCGGCTATAATCCCCGCCTGCGTACCCCCCCATAGGAAGCTTCCGTGAAAATAGAAATCACACGTGCCGATCTGTTCTTCATGATGATGATCGCTGGAATTTGCGGCGGGGGACTCGCCGCTGTTGTCAGCATCGTGCTTTGCTAAGCCGCGGAGTACTTCGCCAGTCTGCATGTGTTCTCCCTGCCACGGAAAATTTCGGGTGAGTCCGCGTACCTCCCTCGCCTAGCCTTTATCCTGCGCAGCGGATAAAACCCGAGAGCCGACAGGCGCTTGCAGAAGCCTGCGACCGCAGGCACAACGGCAAGGATGCCGGATTCGACGGGCAAGTCATTCGTCCCCGTCGACTCGAAGAAATCACCACCAAGAAGTCGTTCGCCTCAGCGACACACGGGCGGATCGCCTTTCAGGCCGTCTTTCACCAGAAGAATCTGCCACAACTGGTTCTGGCGCGCCCGGAAAGAACCGGCACAACAGCTCAGGTAGTACCGCCACATGCGGAAAAACCGCTCATCATAGCGGTCGCGCAAGGATTCCCATGCGCCCTCGAAGTTGGCCCTCCATGCCATAAGGGTGCGATCGTAGTCCTGGCCAAAACCGTGCCAATCCTCCATTACGAACAGATCCTCGATGGACTGCCCGATCTGTCGGATCGAAGGCGTCATGCCATGCGGGAAGATATACCGATTGATCCAGGGATCGGTGCTGGTCTCTGTGGTATTGCGGCCAATGGTATGGAGAAGAAACCGGCCCTCGGACGGCAGCAATTCACACACTTTGTGCATGAAGGTTCGGTAGTTTTTGTAGCCGACATGCTCGAACATCCCGATGGAATAGACCGCATCGAACGTTTCGCCCGGCGGCAGATCACGATAGTCCTGCTGGAGAATTTGTACCGCTTGGCCCGCGCAATGCTCGCGCGCGAACTTGGCCTGCTCTCCCGACAAGGTCACCCCGATCACTTCCACTCCGTAGCGTTCGGCAAAAAACCGGCACGCTCCGCCCCATCCACATCCGATGTCAAGAATCCGGGCGTCCGGCTGAAGAGCCAGTTTGCAGGCGATCAGTTCCAGCTTGGCCACCTGCGCCTCATCCAAGGTCTCGGCCCGGCGCCAGTAGCCGCAGGAATACATCATCCTTTGATCCAGCATTTTGCTGTAAAGATCGTTTCCCACGTCGTAATGTTGCCGGGCAACCCGCCTGGAGCGAATGCGGTTCTGCATGTTCAACAACTTCGAAAGCCCACGAATCTTGATCTGGTTCAGACCAATTACCCGCTGGTCGAGGCCAAGGCGTAGTACCCGTGCAAAAAATTCGTCCAGTGCCTCGCAGTCCCACCAGCCGTCCATGTAGGATTCACCCAGACCGAGTGACCCCTGCGTAAGGATCCGCCAATATAGCCGGGGATCGTGCACCTGAAGGTCCCAAGGCTGGGAGCCGTTCTCCTCGATTCCGGCAGAGGCCAGAATCTTCAATGCCCATGTCCTCGCAACAGACATTTTCAGTCCTCGTTCGACAATTCGAATTGATGGGTCTCCACCGTCCAGCCGGCACTGCCAACCGTCAGCATCAGGCAGGAAGGTCCTTCATGAACCCGGGTCCGGCCAGCCGCGCCGGGATTCAATATCCAAGGCAGGGCCTCTTGGTCGCAGACCAGTCGGTGCGTATGCCCGTAGACGACGGTCCTGGCTTCCGGCCATGCTTTCCTCAATCTCCCGTGTGCCGGAGAAGCGCCGAACTGGTCGCCATGCGTCACCACCAGCGTACCACCGGGAAGCGGAATCTCGGCGGTCACAGGCAAACTGTCTCCATTGGCATCCCTACCCCCGACATCGTTGTTGCCTGCCACAGCCACAACCCGCCTTTGCCCCACCAACTCCCCAAGAGTCTCCAGCACCGATGCTCCCAGCACATCGCCCGCATGCACGATCCAATCGGCATCAGCCAGAATTTCCCGGACGTTCGGGTCGATCCATCCGTGCGTGTCCGACAAGATCCCTATCTTTATTGTCCGGCGGGAAGCTGTCGACGCGGCCTCCTCGAATCGGGGCTCAACCCCAGATTTACTCTCCATACTGCCGCTTCTGCAGGTCTTCCTGGTGCGTCGTAATCTGTTGCTGGCGGCGCTGATCCCAAACTTCCCGACGTTCCTTGATCCGCTTCTCCCGGGCGCCGGGTCGCACTTTCACCGAATTGACGCCGAACAACACCTGCTCCAGGAAACCCATGGCAAACTCATGCAAGCTTTCCTCATCGTCCAGCAGCTCCCGTTCCTGCTCCGGCGAAAGGTCGACCACTTCCTTGAACTTTGGGCTCTGCACGAATTCACGGAAACTGTCCAGATCATAGCTACACATGTCGAACAATTGCAGGCTCCGTTCGGACGGCGAACCCACGGTAGGACCTGCCGAGCGTTTTTTGAGGATTAACCGGCGCCAGTGGCTGTTCATCTCATCGTACTTGTCCAGCCCCTGCTCCATTCGATATTCCTCCACCGTCTGCTCATGCGGTTCTTCATGCCCCAAGCAATGCGCCTCACGCACAACGAAATAGGCGTCCTCGACTTCGCCGGAGCCTTTCTTTCGCACCGCCATATTACCCAAGGCGTAGTAGCGGCAGGCGGCCGGACGATCTTCGTAAACACTGCACCCTTCCTCGGTCAGGTGAATGCACTCGGAAGTGCCGGGCTTGGTCGCCATTTTCAGCCCCGGCATGCCATGGGCATCCATTTCGAACGGTATTGTGTAGCGCCCGACGAATTCGCTGGAAGTCAGGCCCAGACGGTTTTTCAAACGCAGGATGTCGTAGGAAGTGAGTTGCAGATCAATGTTTCGGCAACATGCGTTGAAACAGGCGATATCCTTGTGGCAGCGGAATTGGAATACGCTGTCGAGAGTCAATTCCACCGGCCGAATGGGAGAAGCCTGAGGGGGCGACGCGGGCTTCGCGGAAATACTCATAGTATGGACCGGGGTTATCGTTTCCATTTTATAGTATGACCGCTGCCATGGGGGGGAGAACCACACCATCGCAAGCCAAGAAAATCCCATTCATTCCAGCCCTTTCCGGTCCATAGCCGTATTGCGCCCGTGTGCGTTCGGGAATGAATGCTTCGACGAAGTGCAAGTTCCCTTCCAACCGTGCCCCGAGCAATGGATATGAAAACAATCTTTGTTTTTTTCAAATAGATGCAATGAACATCGAAAGCTTGTTTTAAAGGATTCCCCCATGCTACTAGAACTAGTCGAAAATCACCTGATGTATACTGTAGGGGTGAGGCATGGATCAGGGCGCATGATGTGCTGGGAATCCGGCCTCGCAAACGAGTCACAGCAAAAAGTCCCCGTGATCGACTGTTTACTCTTATCGCGCACCGGCTCCAACCGAAAGACTTTTTGCCGCCTGTCCTGCCTAAGCACAGTACGCGAATCATGGATATGAATCTACAAATCTGCGATCCACGCCTTGGCGTGCACGGCGTACGGCCTGATGCAATCGAATGCATGACGGGTGTTCTGCAACCGTTGAAGGATCATCATGAAACGAATTCTTGTGAATGCCACGCAGCAGGAAGAACTGCGCGTGGCTATGGTCGACGGCCAAGAGCTGTACGATCTTGACATTGAACTGACCGGGAACAAACAAAAGAAATCCAACATCTACAAAGCCAAAATCGTTCGCGTCGAGCCTAGTCTCGAAGCAGCCTTTGTGGATTACGGTGCGCCGCGCCACGGATTTCTCCCCTTTCGGGAAATCGATCAAAGTTATTTCCAGAACCGGAATGCGTCCTCTATCCGTGAGGCCATAAGCAACGGTCAGGAACTGATCGTCCAGGTTTCCCAGGATGAGCGTGGCAACAAAGGCGCCGCACTCACGACCTACCCCAGCCTGCCTGGCCGTTTCCTAGTGCTGACGCCGAACAATTCGCGCGCCAGCGGAATTTCGCGGCAGATCGAAGGCGAAGACCGGGACGAACTGCAGAAACTTGTTTCCCAATTGACCCCTGTCGAGGGAGGTGGAGTTATTGTTCGAACTGCAGGAATCGGCCACAGCATCGAAGAGCTGCAGTGGGACCTCGACAATCAGGTCCGTCTCTGGAAAGCCATTCAGGAAGCGGCCAAGAAGCCTGCGCCTTTTCTCATCTACAGCGACAATGATGCAGTCGTCCGCGCCCTGCGGGACAACCTGCGCGATGACATCGGCGAAGTCCTGATCGACGACGACGAAATTTACGAGCAGGCGTGCAAGTTTGTCGAACGGATGGCTCCGCAATACCGCAAAAATATCAAACTGCACCAAGAGACCATCCCTCTGTTCAGCCATTACCAAATCGAAAGCCAGATCGAATCTGCGCATGACCGGATGATCGACCTGCCCTCCGGCGGCACGATCGCGATCGATCACACTGAGGCACTGGTTTCCATCGACATCAATTCGGCGCGCGCCACCAAAAGCGGCGACATCGAGACCACTGCCTTGAACACGAATTTGGAAGCAGCTAGGGAAATCGCCCGTCAGTTACGGCTACGCGACCTCGGTGGCCTCATCGTGATTGATTTCATCGACATGGTCAGCACCTCGAACCAGAAGAAAGTCGAAAACGAATTCCGGGAACGTACCCGGCTGGATCGGGCACGTGTGCAGATCGGACGGATTTCCCGCTTCGGGCTTTTGGAGCTATCCAGGCAGAGGCTGCGCCCCGCGCTTGGGGAATTCACCCAGATGACTTGTCCCCGTTGTGACGGGCACGGCGCGATCCGAACGATCCAGTCCCTGTCTCTTGCCATTCTTCGCCTGATCGAAGAAGAGGCGATGAAGCAGAACACGGGGATGGTGATCACGGAACTTCCCATCGATGTCACCGCCTACCTACTCAACGAAAAACGCGACAGTATCGAGAAGATCACCCGGAGACATGGCCCCCATGTCCGTCTGTTGCCGATGCCGGGGCTGGAGACACCGCACTACCGTGTACACCGCTACCGGGAAGGCGATCCGGAAATCTCACGCCGCTTCGATTATCAATCTCCGATTGTCCACGAACCGGCGGCAGTGGAAAAGCCCCGCACGGCCAAGCCCCCTGCCACTCGTCTCGGACGCCGGGAACAACCGGTCGTCAATGTGGCGGAACATATCACCGATTCCCCGAACGGTAAAAGCCTGACACGGGGTCTTCGGCGATTCATTAACCTCTTCACTGGATCCGGCGATCCGCTTCCCGCAGAAGGCAAAGCCGAATCCGGTTCTTCGAAAAGACCGGAAAAATCTAGATCGGAGAATCAGCGACGCCGCTCCCGCTCCCGCCGCCGAGGGACGGGTCATCAAGCTCGAAGAGAACAGCGGGCCGGCAGCGAAGAATCCGAGCAAAGCGGCAACCGCCCGAGCCGGCGTCGGCGCGGCCGAAGGGGAGGACGCAACCGCAGACGCGCCGCCGGCGCCGAATCTGCTGGTCATCAGTCCAACGGCAGCACTCCCGCCCAGAAGACATCTAAATCCGAGTCGAAGCCTCGAGCCGAAACCACCGCGCCGGCCTCGCCCCCGGCAGGGGAATGAGCTATTGCTTCGATTCTGATTCGGAATCCGTAACTTCTTCAATAATCGGATCTGACCAAGGACCGGTCACCCGGTAGGTGACTGCCGTCGCATCGTCGATGCCGAGGCCCAACCACTCCAGCACCTTGGTGCCGAGATACGCTCCAGCGATTCCGATCGGCCCCCCAACGGCACCGATCGCCGGTATCAACACACTGGTTTCGGGCGTCGCCACCACGACCAAATCATAGTCCTCGTCCTCCACCCCGATGCGGCCGACTATCAGAAACTGTGCTGACGGCCCGATGATGCGGAATTCACTGGTGTTCAGGTTGCCTTGCAGGAAGTCAAATTTCCCCTCCGCGGTCTGATAGGTGAACCCACCGCGGACCACGTCGTCAAAATCGAGCGACAAACGCTCGAAAATCATTTCGAGATTCAGCAAGGCCAGAATGCGCGCGAATTCCGGCGCCACGTTGCGAATGCGTCCATCCTTTCCTTTTATGTCGATGTATCCCTGAAGATGTTTGAACTCGTAATCATGGGGGGCTCCAGCCCATTGCAGAGCCATGTCCATATCGATCACCCCCTTGCGCAGAGGGTTCTTGACTGACCAGTGGTTCAGAGTCTTGTGCAGGTCTTCCGTATGTGCCGTACCCCGCAACAGGGTGAGATGCTTGCCTTTTTCCAGCGACCAGTATCCTCCCAGGTCCATATTGAACTTGTGGGATTTCGCCTGCAATCTGTCGATGTTGGCTCGCCGGTCGCCGGGAGATGTCTCGAGCGTCGCATCATGCAACTCATAAGGCCCGATGTGTAGCAGTTTGAACTTCAAATCCAGAGGCGGGAGGTTCTGAGGATCGTAGTCCGTTCCCTCCACATCCGCCATGGTCTCCAGCTGTTCTGCAGAAACACGCAGCCATTCGAAGGCCCCTCTTGCCGGTTTCCCTTCCCCTTCGGGCAAGTCGACCATGCCGCGGATGGCCGGTGCATCAATGGCAAATTGATCACTTTCTTCAGTGAATCGCGCCGACACTTTCGCATCGCTCACCTCCAGACTGAACACCTTCAGGCGGCCCAGTTTCAGGCTTGAGATTTCTGGCCACAGGCCCCCTTGCCCGGCACGCCGTTCTTTCCAGTCGGCCCAATCCTGCAGGCTGGTCTCCGGCAAGCTTCCCGTCAACCTTAATTTGGAATCCGAGGGAGCAGGCGGCATTTTCGAACCCAGATTAATCGTTCCGCTCGCCGCGCCGTCGGGAGTCATCCTGATGCGTGCACGCGCCTGCTCTGCATATTTGATCGCAAGATCCACCTGTCCATTGAATTCAATGTCCGCCTTCACTTCGAGAGGCTGCTCGCTTTTCTTTGGTTTGTTCAGGGGCTTCGGCAAATCAACCTCGACCCCCCGAAAATCGCTGCTGCCGAATATGGTCAGGTGTTTCCGTTGGGATTTCTCCGTCACCCCAGGCAGCAACAGCACGAGGTTCCAGGCAGAATGCCCCTTGAGCCAGGAAAATGTCGGGCGAATTTCCTGCGGCATGTAATCCTTCAACGATGCGGAGGCCTGCATTTTGATCTGGAGATCTCCTGATTTGGCCGTCTCCAGCCCGATGCGGGCGGGACGGCCCATGAATTGGGCATCCAGCGAAGCCGTCAGTGCCTCATTCTGGTATCGCATCTCCCCTTTGATTTTGTCCAGGTAAGAATCATTGGCCAAGATGTCCAGCCGGTTGCCGTGGAGGTTCAAGATGCCCTTCGCCGAGGTTTCGTGAGCCAAGCGGCCATCAAGTGGGATATTCAGCTGGAGATCGAGCGTTGAATCCCCTCTGAACTTGAGCGTCCGGTTGAATGTCGGAGCCATCCATTCGACCATCTCAAGAAACTCCGGCACATCGCTCACCGGGCCATTCACCACGCTGCTTGAATACAAATCCATCAGGCTCAAGTCGTCTATCCGCAGTGCTCCATGACTCATGGTCGATCCCTTGATTTTTGCCTTGTGAACAATGACATGCAGTGACTCCTTGTCAAGGAATACCTCCCCGTTCATGTCCTCAAACATCGGCAATCCCGGCTCGTAATCCACGTCAACCTCATATAACCGGCCATCCAGGGTCAACTCCGATCCGGCGGCCGCAAACATTTCGTTCGACAGCGGCCCGCCCAAACGCAAACGTGCGCCACTCAGGCGCCCCGCCTTGAACGCTGACCGTACCCATCGATCATCTGCCTCCAACAGCAGATCGGGGGGGACCCATTGCGACACGGTGGGCAAGTCCGCGTTCTCAATCCCAATGTCCGCATAAAGCCAACGCGGTTCGCCAGCGCCCATCGAGATGTCGCCTCGGAGCCTAAACGCAGGATTCGACATCTGGAGATTCGCCAACTTGAATGCACAGCAATCTTCCGTCGGCCACCAATCCAGTTGGAATTTCGTCAAGCCAGGGCGAAAGGCATCCAAGCTCCACGGTGCATAGGAAACTGCCAGGTTTTCCGAATCCAGGCTGAGGCGAATGCCTTGTTCAGAACCGTTCACCGTGCCATCAAGACCGGTCAGAAGAAAATCCCCTTCCGGCATTGAAATCTCGAGCCCCTCCATCCCCGCATGGATGCGGTAGCGTAGCGGGCTCCGCCAGTGGATCTCCCCGCTTGACCGGGAAAGCATCCCGGATCTGATGCTGCCGGGAAGAAAATCCTCCATCCGGTATCCGACCACCTCTGCAACCCGCCTTGCGAGCGTGATGTCCAGCGAGGTCAGATAGCCGCGAGTAAACTCCTCGCCATGTTCGACGTACACCCCATCCGCGACCGCATGCTGGTCCAGCTTCAACTGTTCCAGCGCAACCGCGTATCCTTCTTCCAGGGTCCGCCATTTGAGCGCGGCCGTCATTTTTTCCCAATCCGCATTCTCCGCACGCGGCTGCTCCAATTCGACCCACACTCCCGCCAACTGCGGCACCTGAGTCTCCCAGACCAACTGGGCTTCAGCCCGCATGTGCAAACTTGCCGGCAATCGCTCCGCCAATGACCGCGCATCGTCCGGGAGCCAAGGCATCAACTGCGCCAACCGCACGCGTTCGACCCGGAGCACCCCATTCCCCGAATGCATGGGACTGAACTCCGCCTGCAACTCGAAACCGAATTCGCCCGATCTCTCGACTTGATTGCGCGCCAGCACCTCGATCCCCCATAGGCCGGTCGCCATGTCCATGTCCACTTCTCCCAGATCCAACTGGGTGCCGGTTTTCTGGTCGTGCAGTACGGTAGCCATCCCCCGCAAGCGGACATCGTCGACAGGCAGATCCAGACCCGGTCCAAGTTGTCCCACGGACATGCCTTCCAATCCCCAGCCCCCATCTTCCAGGCGCTGCAGTCGAATCGTGCCGCCAGTCACGGAAATACGTTCCGGAATCAGGGACAGGGAAAACAGGCTTTTGAGCAAATCAAGGTTGAACGCCACTTGGCCGAAGCGGTGTACGGTCTCCGTACCTTCGAATTTCAATGTCACGTCGTCCAGAATGATGGCAGGATAGACTCCCCGCCACTCGCTCACGGCCTGCCCGATCTCCATTCGCACCTCGAAGGCCTCGGAGGCCCAGCGACTCAGAAGAGGGTGGACATCGTCCAACGTCAGCAAAACGACACGCAATGAGGTCGAGATTAATGCCAGCGCCGCCAGGATCGACACGAGCGCCAGGCCCAAGTAGCTGCCGAGTTTCTTCATCAGCCTAGGGTGGAGGGGATCGGGTGATGTGGTGTGCGGAGTTGATTCTATGGCGCGCACGAATATACGGCGGCCAATGAGAGTCGATATTGTAAGAGGGAACGTTGAATTGGCACAAGGAACGAAACGAAATCATTGTGGCGGTGTCTCTTCAAGATTTTGAAGAATGCCGAATCCGGACAATACCGAACAGGTTTCATCCAAAGGCAGCCCGACCACGTTGGTGTAACTGCCGCGGACTTCCCGCACCTGGCTCCCTGCCCGGCCCTGAATCGCGTAGCCTCCCGCTTTGTCTTTCGGTTCCCCACTCGCCCAATACGCCTCGATCCATGCCGGCGACAAATCTCCAAATACAACTGTCGTTACGCAATGAAAAACCTTCTCATGGTCTTCCGACATTACGCAAACACCACTGACCACTTCGTGGGAAGCACCACTGAATTCCCTCATCATCGACACGTAATCCTCGCGATCCCTGGGTTTGCCCCGAGGCTCACCCCGGCACAAAACCACGGTATCTGCCGCCAGCACCACAGCTCCCGGATGCTCTTGCAGGCAAGCCGCGGCCTTGTCATGCGCCAGCCGAATTACCAGCGTAATACCGTCTTCTCCCGGGTGAGGCGATTCGTCTATCGAGACCGGATGTGGTTCAAATTCCAGCCCGGCCACGCGAAGCAGGTCGGCCCGCCTCGGCGAAGCCGAAGCCAGAATCAGACGACTCATTGACCAGCGCTGGCGCGCACTTCAGCGGGCGGGACCGACCAAAGTTTCTCCAAAGCGTACAACTGGCGGGTTTCCGGCAGCATGACATGCACCACTACGTCCCCCACGTCCAGCAACACCCAGTCGCGACTGCACTCTTCGGACACCCTGCCCATACGGGCATCGCGCACTCTCTCCACCACCCGGTCCGCGATGCTGCGCACATGCCGGTCCGAGCGTCCGCTTGCGACAACCATATAGATTGCGATCGTCGTTTTATCTCGGACGTCCAGTACTACCGTTTCTTCGGCCTTCATGTCGTCCAACGCGTCAACCACCAGCTGCCTGAGCGCATCGGCCTCCATGCGGGAATCAGCCTCCGGCAGCATCCCACTCAGTCGAAGTACAGACGATTGCGACGGATATAGGCCCACACGGAGCCTGGGACAGAATAACGCGGTGACGTTCCGGCACGGATGAGGTCGCGAACCTGAGTAGACGAGAAATCGTACAAAGTCCCTTGATGCAGGTAAATCCTACCATAGGGCGATTGCTGCAGGGCCTCGGGATCCGAGGTGCAGCGCGAAGCCCACGAATCCGGCAGTGACGCTCCCAATTCACCGCCCGATCGCGCGATGGCGGCCACATGGCACAACTGGATCAATTCCTCCGCCCGATGCCAAGACGGCAGCCCCTCCAGTGAGTCTGCCCCGACCAGCAGGCACAGGGGGACCGGATCCTCGCTCTTCAGCGAACACAGCGTGTCGTAGGTGTAGGAGGGATCCGAACTCTTGAGCTCCCGATCATCCGCCACCAGTTTCACGCCGTCCGCCACCAGCCGCACCATGTTCCAGCGATGCTCCGCAGAGGCGTGCGGCACGGCGCGGTGCACCGGACGACCGCATGGAATCAAGCGGACCTCCGTCAGGCCCAGAATCGGCATCAATTCCAGCGCAGGCCGGTAGTGCCCAAAATGGATAGGATCGAATAGTCCGCCGAGAATGCCGCGCATTGGATCAGAGCGACTCAATGTGCTGGATATTCAGCATGCACGACCGGTGGCCCTGGTATTCGTCCACGCCTAGTTCATACACCAGCCTGAACCGGGAGCTTTCCGGATTCCAGTCGAAGCGATCGTGAGAAAACGCCATGGCCTTGACGCGGCGCTCCGGATGGCCCACCGGGTTGAGATGGAACCGAGTGTGCGCACCTTTGAAGGTCTTGCTTTCCTGAACCTCGAACTCGCCTTCAAACAGCGGTGGCAGGAAGTCCCGGCCCCAAGGGTGACCACGCACAGCGAACTCTGCATTCTCCAGCGTCAATTCTTCGCTGGCCAATTCACCGTCTGTCTCGATGGTCCGACTCGGCCGGCTGCCGCCCAGCGCCTTCGAGATCGCCTCTTCGAGCAGCCTCTGAAACCCCTCCAAGCCATCTTCCCGGAGGGTCAGCCCGACGGCCATCGCGTGACCCCCATAGCGTTGCATGAGGCCCGGTTCGGCCTGTTGGACATCGACCAGCGCGTCCCTGAGATTCAATCCCGAAACCGAACGCCCTGATCCTTTCAGAAGGTTGTCCTGGGTGCGGGCAAACACAATGGTCGGCAAGCCGTACTTCTCTTTGATGCGCGACGCAATGATCCCGACTACACCTTCATGCCAGTTGGGTCGATAGAGACACAGGCTCATTGTTTGCTCGGTCTCAAGCGACAACTGCTCAATCTCACGCAATGCTTCAGCATGCATCGACCCTTCCGCGTCGCGTCGCCGGGCATTGATTTGATCCAGTTGCTGGGCAAGATCGTGGGCCTCGACACGACCTTCCGCGAGAAGGCAGCGGATTCCGATCGCAATGTCTTCCATTCTCCCGGCCGCATTGATGCGCGGCGCCACGGCGAAAGCCAGATCCGTGCTGCCGACCTGCCGGGGATCTCGCCTGCCGCAACGAAGGAGCGAAATAATACCGGGGGCACCCCGGCCTTGCCGGATGCACCGCAGTCCGTGCTCCACCAGAATCCGGTTATTCCGATCCAACGGCACCACGTCAGCGATCGTGCCCAGCGCCACCAAGTCCAGAAACTGGGCCATGTTCGGCATCTCAATGCCATTCCTGGCAAACCACCCTTCCCCCTCCAAACGTTGGCGCAAGGCCAGCATCACGTAGAACATCACTCCGACACCAGCGAGCGCCGTGCTTGCGAAACTGTCGGGCGGGCTGTTCGGATTGACGATGCAGTCGGCCTCCGGCAGATCGTCTCCCGGCAGGTGGTGATCGGTGATCAGCACCCGGATGCCGCGCTTGCGGGCCTCCGCAACCGCTGCCTGACTCGACATGCCGTTGTCGACCGTCACGATCAGGGCGGGGTTGCGCTGTTCGACCTCCTCCATCAGTTCCGGGCAAAATCCGTAGCCATGCCGGAAGCGATCCGGCACCAGGTAATCCACATGCTTGTAGCCCATCGCATGCAAGCTGCGTACCGCGACGGCCACGCCCGTTGCGCCATCCGCATCGTAATCGCCCACCAGAAGGACTCGCCCGTCCTCGCGCATCACGGAATACAGCAATTCTGCGGCCTGGATGCAGGCCGGAAATTCGTTGACCGGATGCAATTGCCGCAATGACAGCTCGAGCTCGCTCGGATCAGTGATTCCGCGTTGGGCAAATACCCGCCTCTGCAACAGCGGCAGGATCCGAAGCGCATCCAGTGCCTCAGGAGATGCGCTCCTGCGGACGATTTTGGGCTGAGGTTTGGTGTTCAAAAAAACTCGTGCGGCTCCATGCGTGTCCTGTCTCAGAGCGCTTTCCACAGGACAGACCGCATGGTGGAATTTTACAGGATTCCTTTTCCTCCTTCTTTCTCTTACTCAAGTCGGCCTCCTTGCTAAAATTGCAACTCAGGCTCGTATTCATGACCGAAAAAATCCTGTTTCTGACTGGGCGGCTTGCCGAACGGAGCCTGCACCACGTACTGGAATCCATGCAACCGACGGAATTCGACTACGAGGTTCGCCAAGTCGGCGCGAGCGTTGCCGCGCTGATGACCCCGAAACTGATCCAGAAACGGCTTGAACTCCCGCCGGAAATCGACCGTATTCTCCTGCCCGGCCGGGTGCGCGGAGACCTGGAACCACTGGAAGCGCAATTCGGAGTGCCGGTCGAGCGCGGCCCTGATGAACTCAAGGATCTCCCTACTTATTTTGGCCGAGCCGCGATGGCCGAGGACCTGACCCGCTACGATGTCCGAATCTTCGCTGAAATCACCGAAGCACCCAATCTCAGTCTGGATGCCATCCTGGCCGAGGCCCGCCGCTATCAGAAAGACGGCGCCGACATCATCGATGTCGGTTGCCTGCCGGGAGTGGAGTTCCCGCATCTGACCGAAACCGTGCAGATGCTGAAACAGGAAGACTTCGTGGTGAGCGTCGATTCGCTGGAGACGCAGGACCTGATCACCGGCGGACAGGCGGGGGCGGACTTCCTCCTGAGTTTGAGATCGGACACTCTATGGGTCGCCGACGAAGTCGAGTCCATCCCCGTGCTCATCGCCGACAACAACACGGATCTCGACTCCCTATATTCCTGCATCGAACACTGCCTGGAGAAAGACCAGCCGTTTCTCGCCGACCCTATTCTCGATCCCATCCACTTCGGCTGCGCCGACTCGATTGCTCGCTATGTCGATCTTCGACGCCGTTATCCGGACATCCAGATCATGATGGGAATCGGCAACCTGACTGAGCTGACTCATGCGGATACGGCCGGCATGAATGCCCTGCTGTTCGGCCTGATCTCCGAACTGAACATTCAGTATGCGCTGACCACCCAAGTCAGCGAGCACTGCCGAACCTCGCTGCGCGAAGCGGATCGCGCCCGTCGAATTATGCGGGCCGCGGCCGCGCACGGGATTCCCCCAAAAGGGATCGACGACCAGTTGATGATGTTGCACGAACGGCATCCTTTCCCGTACAGCCCGGAGGAAATCGCCGAATTCGCTGCCCAAGTGAAAGACCCCAATTTCCGGATTCGGGTCGCCGAAGACGGCGTTCACCTGTACAATCGGGACGGCGAATTGATTCATACGGACCCGCTTGACTTCTACCCGGACCTGGACCTGGACGACGATCCCGGGCACCTGTTCTACCTAGGCATCGAACTGACACGAGCCCAGATCGCATGGCAGCTTGGCAAACGTTATGAGCAGGACGAGGAATTCCTGTGGGGCTGTGCCGTAACGGAATCTTTCAAGGACCTGTCGGCATTCAGGGAAGTCGGCCCTACCCGCCAAAAGCACAAGGATAAGATCAAACATAGGAAGTCGTCCTAATGCCAAAAATCCTGGAAAGCATCGTGACGACACGCGGTGCCGACGATCAGACGCACATTGCGCCGATGGGGGTGCATTGCCTTGACCGAAGACTGCTGCTCAAGCCGTTCCGGCCTTCGCAGACCTTGGAGAATCTGCAGCGGGAAGGTTGCGCGGTCGTGAATCGCCCGGATGATATCCGCGTCTATGCCGGGTGCCTGACCGGACGCTACGAGTGGCCTCTGACCAGCGCCGACATCATACCCTGCCAACGACTGGCAGATTGCCTGTCGCATGCGGAAGTGGAAGTGGAAAGTTTCGACGACGATCCTGTACGCCCTACCTTTACCTGCAAGATCGTTCATGAAGAGGCCCATGCCCCGTTCCAAGGCTACAACCGGGCACAAGCGGCTGTCATTGAGCTGGCCATTCTGGTCAGCCGATTGGGCCGACTAACGGATGAGAAAATCCGCAGTGAAATTGAGTATCTGGAAATCGCGATCGAGAAAACCGCTGGAGAAATCGAACTGGAAGCATGGGATTGGCTTATGGAACGCGTCGACGAGCACTTAGCGCCTAAAGAGGCTGCATCATGACCCGTATCCTTGGAAGTGTGCGCAACCCTCAGGAGGCAGAACTACTGCTCCAGACCCCGGTCGCAATTCTGGACTTAAAGGATCCTGCCCGAGGAGCACTGGGAGCAGCAGACCCCTTGGCAGTCCGCCAAGTCGTAGACCAGGTCCAGGGCCGGCGTCACGTCAGCGCAGCGGCTGGTTCGGCAGATGACGGGGATGTGCTGGAGCAGGCCCGTCGATTGTCTCTGGAAGGCGTCGATTTCGTCAAGATCGGGTTTTCCCGCCTATCCCAGCAAGTCCTGCTGCCCGAATTCCGGGCAGCTATCATGGCCCCGGCCCAGGCTGTCGCGGTACTGTTTGCGGACAGTCCGGAAATCGACCCGATGCAGTGGGTCGGGCCGGCCCGCATGGCGGGCTTTGCCGGTCTGATGCTGGACACCGCCGACAAGCATTCCGGGCCGCTGGACCGACACATGGATTTGGCACAGGTGGCAGACTGGGTGCGAGTGACCAAAGAATCAGGACTGCTGTGCGGGCTGGCCGGCCGGTTGGATGCCGAATCCGCCCGGTGTTTCCTGTCCGCCCGTCCGGATTACCTAGGTTTTCGAAGCGCCTTGTGCAACCGTTCCGTCAGGACCGAGCCGATCTGCCTGGAGACGACTTTCAGGTTGCTCGAAGCTCTGCGTGAATCCAGTGCCGAATTGCCGGATCTGCCGCCTATGGGCGACATGCATTTCCCCTTGGCTCCTGGTCACGTACTGTAAGCCGTCCCGATGAAGCTATTCCGGTCTATCGGGGGTCCCTTGGAAAATCCCAATATACCCGCTTTTCAGGCCGATAGAAGCAAAGCGTAAGAATCAGCAAAGACAGAACAGCAAAGGGCCATTCTCCAAATTGAACATACGGAGTCATTCCCTCGCGGGGCTGTACCTCGCCCTCCAAGATTGCGGTTTCAAACTGAGGGGCAGACGCCCGGAGAGTCCCGTCTGCGTCGATAATCGCAGTTACGCCAGTACTCGCAACCCGGAGGAGTTCCCGGGCAGTCTCCGCAGCGCGTACCCGGCTTGATTCCAGATGCTGCCATGGTGCCCGGCTCGCCCCGAACCATGCATCATTGCTCACGTTCACCAGGTAGGCCGCCTCCGGAAAAGACAGACGGGTAATAGACGGGTAAACCGATTCATAGCAGATGGTTACCCCGACCGGGTTGCCGTGCACCTGTAGCAGGGGTCGGCCTTCGGCAGGCTGCAATGCGCGCATCCTGAAATGAATCATCCGATACAGCGGGCCGAGCCAGTCTTCCAGCGGAGAATATTCCCCGAAGGGTACCAGTCGGCGTTTTCCGTAACGCTGGCCGGTCTTGATGTTCATCAGCCCGTTGTGCGGACCGGATTGATCTTCCTCGCGATAGAAAACACCGGCGAGCAGGGTGGTGTCGGTGCCCAGAACTTCATCTTGAATATTTTCATAGAAACCCTCTATTTGACTGTAATACAATGGAATTGCAGCTTCTGGCCAGATGATCAGAGGAGTCTCTCCTGCGTGTTTAGTCAAATCCCGGTAAGTCTCCTTGATGAATCCCAAGTTTTGCGCCCGCCAGCGCAGGTCCTGGCTCAGATTGGGCTGAATCATGGCGACTTTGGTCGATTCCCCAGACGGCGTACTCCACATGCTCCAGGCGATCGGACGCAGCATTTCTCCGCCCGCGACGATCAGCGCCACAGCGCCCAACCAGACTGCCTGCATGGAGAACGGCCGGCGCAGCCACGCCGCTGTCCATCCTGCCGCCAGCAGGAGCATCAACCCGGCCCCATGCACTCCCAGCAGCGGCAAGTAGCTGGCCCAGGGGCTATCTAAGCTCCCCTGCCCGATCAGTACCCAAGGGAATCCGGTGAGCAGCGTTCCGCGCAACCATTCCGCCGCTGCCAGCAACACGGCCGCGCCAGTTAAACGTTTTACGCCTTTTGGCAAAAAGCATGCGGCCAGCCATGCCGCCAACATCGGATACAAAGACAAATACAGCACCAGAACCGCAGCAAGCGAGACGGCCAGCCACAGCGGCGTGCTGGCATAGTGGTAGAGGCTGTAGTAGACCCAATAGACCCCGAAACCGAAGTATCCAAGACCGAACAATCCGCCCCGCTTCGCGGCCGTCGCGGCCGTACCCGAGTGGAGCGTGCAGAAGAAAAGAACCAGTCCGGCCCAAAGTGCCGGACGGAAAGCGTATGGGGCAAACCCAAACGAAGCGATCATGCCGCTCGCCAGAGCACTGGCGTGACCCCACGGCAACCTGCCAAGTCCACGCCAAAGCCTAAGTGGACCGGACATATTCACGTTCACATTACCTTCTGGACGGTGCCTGAGACACGTCCAGCAAGCGGATTCTCCGGTCCGAAACCCTCACCACCGTGAACATGAATCTTTCGATCTCGACTCGTTCCTCGATTGCGGGGAGGTGGCCGATCCTTTTCAGCACAAGCCCTCCGATGGTTTCCTGGCCCACCGGGTCCAAAGAAGATTTGAAATACCGATTGAAGTCTGCGATCGGCACAGTTGCGTTCACCTCGTGGTGCCCTTCCCCGACGGCGCGAATCGACGGCGATTCCATTTCCCGGTCATGCTCGTCCTCAATTTCGCCGACAATCTCTTCCAGAACATCTTCGATTGTCACCAGACCCGCCGCTTCCCCATATTCGTTGATTACGATACCCATATGGCTGCGTTTATGCTGAAAGTCCCGCAGCAACAAACTGAGTCGTTTGCTTTCCGGCAATGTGTGGGGGGGCAACATCATGTCTTTAATCGAGAAGTCCCGATCCGTGGCACCTACCCAAGTTAGTACGTCTTTGGCCAATAAAATTCCCTCGACCACGCCGCGGTCGTCATCAATGACCGGATAGCGGGAATGGCCGTGCTGAATTATGCTTTCGATTACGTCCTCGCGCGACGCGTCAATCTGGATCACCTTCATCTCCGAACGCGGAATCATGATGTCCGACGCCCGCAACCGCGAAATATTGAAAGCCCCTTCGAGCATGTTGCGCAAGCTCTCGCTCAACAGGTCCCTCCAGTGGAACTCCCGGATCAGGGTTCTCGCCTCATCCTGATTCTTCGGTTGCAGCCAAACCCTCCGCCACACCCACCGCCGGATGCGAGAGTCCAAGTTCCGCCAGAATTTGATCTTCATCCGAGTGTGTAGGGGTCCGGATAGCCCAATCGCTCCATTGCGGTACGCTCCATCCCTTCCATACGGGCCGCCATCCCGGCATCATCATGTTCGTAGCCCAATAGATGCAGCAGCCCATGAATTGTCATGTGTGCGAATCTTGCCTCTGCCGCATGCCCGTATTGGCGTGCTTCCCGAAACACTTCCGGCGCGCAAATGACGACATCGCCCAAGCAACCCTGATCGCGTTCAGCCTGATCCGCTTCAAAGGCCAAGACATTGGTTGGCCCCGACTTTCCGCGGTAGCGTTTGTTGAGTGCTTCCATCTCCACTTCGTCGACGACCCGGATGCATGCCAAAACTTCTTGAGGGTAGTCGATTGCCTCGGCCCAATCCTGGAATCGTTCCGCCGAAGGCACTCCGGAGAGCTGGATGGCGTGCTGGACTTCCGTCCGAATGGTCATATCAGCCCTTCCGGGAATACGCCTTGATGACCTGTCGCACCAACGGGTGCCGCACGACATCGTGCTCCGTGAAATGCACGCACGCAATGCCCGGCATGTCGCCAAGGAGGTTGAGGGCCTCTTCCAACCCCGAGCATTCATCCGACGGCAGGTCGGTCTGCGTCAGGTCGCCAGTAACCACGGTGCGCGAACCAAACCCGAGCCGGGTCAGGAACATCTTCATTTGCCCGCGCGACGCATTCTGCGCCTCGTCCAGAATCACGAACGCATCCTTCAAGGTTCGCCCCCGCATGTACGCCAGAGGCGCGATCTCGATGATATTGCTTTCCATCCGCCGCATCGCCCGGTCGTGTCCCATCAATTCGTCAAGCGCGTCGTACATCGGCCGCAGGTAGGGATCAATTTTTTGCGCCAAATCGCCAGGAAGAAATCCCAGCCGCTCTCCGGTTTCCAGTACCGGGCGCACCAGGACGATCTTTTGGACCAGATCCTGTTCCAGCGCATAGATCGCCTGCGCGATGGCCAGATAGGTCTTGCCTGTACCGGCAGGCCCCACGCCGAACACCAGATCGTGATCCTGCAGGGTTGACAGATAGCGCTCCTGATTCTCGCCGTATGCGCGCAAGCGGGAGTGACGCAAGACCAGTTCCTTCACCTGCCCTGGTGCCGTGCCATCGTCATGTCTGGAAGTCAGCAGAAATCGATTGACGCTATCCTCTGAAAGCTCCGCGTGTTCCGTCTGGCGGTAGAGCGCCTGCAATGCGCCCGCCGCCGCCGCCACGGATGCTTCTTCGCCGAGCAACTGGAAGTCATGGCCGCGGTGCTGAATCTCAATGCCGAACCGTACCTCCAGTTGATGCAGGTGTGCGTTGAGCGGGCCGCAAAGGCTGGCCAGGCGGGGATTGTCCGCGGGCTGCAGGAGCAGCTTCAGGGTACTGGCCTGAGTACTCAATGCTGTTGGGCTGAAGCCCAGTCTCCGCGCAACGAATGGGCCCGCATCTCGGTGACGCGAACGGGTTGAAACGTTCCGATCAGGTCTTTCGGTCCCCTGAAATTGATTACCCGGTTGTCCGAGGCCCGACCTGCCAACTCCTTCGGATCACGGCGCGAAGGGCCCTCCACCAGGACCTCCTGGACGGTATCGAGACGGGTCTCCGAAATCGAGGTCCCTTGTGTCTCCAGTTGCTCCTGAAGCCGTGCCAAGCGGGCCTTTCTTTCCTCCAGCGGCGTGTCGTTTACCAATTCCGCGGCCGGGGTGCCGGGGCGTGGGCTGTAAAGGAAACTGAAGCTCTGATCGAATCCGACCTCTTCCGCCAAGCGGCAGGTGCGGTCGAAATCTTCCTCGGTCTCTCCGGGGAATCCCACAATGAAATCCGAAGAAATTGAAATCCCGGGACGGGCAACCTTGAGTTTGCGGATGATGGACTTGTACTCCAGCGCCGTGTAGCCGCGTTTCATCGCAGCCAGCACCCGGTCCGAGCCGCTTTGAACCGGCAGGTGCACATGCGCCGCCAGTTCCTCGACTTCCGCATGAACCTGAATCAGCGAGTCGGTGAATTCCCTCGGGTGCGACGTCGTGTACCGAATCCGCTCGATGCCGTCGATGGCCGAGACGTAACGCAGCAGGAGGGCAAAGTCGGCGGGTTGCCCGTTGTGCAGATTGTCTCGCCAGGCATTGACGTTCTGCCCGAGAAGCGTTACTTCCCGAACACCGCGCTCTGCCAGACCCACCACTTCCTGGATGATGCCGTCGAACGGACGGCTGACCTCCTCCCCACGGGTGTACGGCACCACGCAGAATGAACAATATTTGCTGCATCCCTCCATGATCGATACGAACGCCGACGCTCCTTGGACCGAAGGTTCGGGCAGGTTGTCGAATTTCTCGATTTCCGGAAAACTGACATCCACCACCCCTGCACTCCCCTGACGCGCCTGCATGATCAGGTCCGGCAGGCGATGCAGGGTCTGAGGCCCGAACACGAGGTCGACTTGCGGTGCGCGCCTGCGCAAGGCCTCTCCTTCCTGGCTGGCCACACATCCGCCAACACCGATCAGCACATCGGGCTTGGACTTTTTATATCGAGCGAGTCGGCCCAGGCGGCTGAACACTTTCTCCTGGGCCTTCTCGCGTACCGAGCAGGTGTTGAGCAGGAATAAGTCGGCCTCGGTTTCATCCGAAGTCGGAGTCATGCCCAATCGATCTTGCAGTACGTCCCGCATTCTGGCGGAATCGTACTCGTTCATCTGACACCCGTGGGTCTCGATGTAGACCTTGCCTGCCATCACTCCTTCCGCCAACACGGCATGAGATGCCTGCGTAGGGATTTAAAACGGGATGTCGTCGTCAAAGTCGGCATCATCTCCCGTCGGAGCCGCACTCGAGCCTGGGCCACTGCCGCTCGGCCTCGAGTTCTCCGGCATATAGTTGCCTTGGCTTTCCGATGCATAACTGCCACCGCCACTGCGTGATCCCAGCAGCTGCATATCGTTGGCAATGACTTCCGTGCTATAGCGATTGTTTCCTTCCCGGTCTTGCCATTTTCGGGTCCGCAACTTTCCTTCAATATACACCTGAGATCCCTTCTTCAGGTATCGTTCCGCTACTTCGGCCAAGCGTTTGAACAGCACGATGTTGTGCCATTCGGTCGTTTCCACCCGTTCATTCGTCGCACTATCCCGCCGCCAGTCGTTGGTGGCAATCCGCATGTTGCAAACACTGGATCCGCTGTTCGTCTGGCGAAGTTCGGGGTCGGCCCCCAAAGTTCCCACCAGAATCACTTTATTGACTCCTCTCGACATTGTTTATCCTCCGGACTGTAATGCTTTCGCGTCCTTGCGTTTATACTTAAGCATATTCTCATTATTATTCAACGCACTACCGCATATAACTAGAAAAATTACTATTTCGCGGTGGCCTTATATGCGCCGTTCTTCCGACAATTCTAGCCCATTCAGAAGCAGAGCCCAAAACACAGCGAAACCGGCCAGGGTCAGGTACAGGAGTTCCGTGTTCTGCATTTCCAGGAACACCCCCGCCAGAAGCCCTCCCAGAAAGGCCCCTCCGAACTGAGCTGTGGAGAAAACTCCCAGCGCCATGCCCTTGAGATCCACCGAACACAGACGGGAGACCTGAGTCGGCAACTGGGCTTCCAGAAAGTTGAACGCAATGAAAAACAACAGCAGCACACTTCCCAATAAAAAGATTTCATGGCGCACGAAGATCAACAGAACCTCGCAGCCAACCAGTATCAACGCAAAAATTCGCATCCATCCTGCGACGCGAGAGTGCGCCAGGCGGAGGACCGGAAAAAGAAACAATGCAGATCCGGTCAGGACGACCAGGTAAAACATACTGTGTTCCTCGACCTGAAGACCGGCCATGTCCCGCATTGCCAGCGGCAGCGACATGAAATTCGCAGTCAACAACATGTGAATGACGGCCGCGCCCAAACTCAACCGCAATAGCCTGGAATCCTGCAATACCTTCCCCATGTCGCCCCACGTGCCCGCAGCCTGATGGGAAGACTCCCGCCCTGCCGGAATCAGCATCAGCACCATGACCATGGCCAACACAGCCAGACCCGCCACCAAGGCGAAAATGCCATCGACCCCGATTTTCCCGGCCAACAGAGGCCCGGCGATCAAGGAGACAATGAAAGTTGTCCCAATCAACATCCCGACCATCCCCATCATCCGGGCTCGCACCTGTTCCCGGCTCAGGTCGGCCACCCATGCGGTCAAGGCCGCGGAAATCGCCCCCGCCCCCTGCAATGCGCGTCCAATGATCATCTGTTCGATATCCGTGGCGTCCGCCGCCACCAGGCTCCCCACCATGAACACCGCCAGTCCCAGCAGCACGACGGCACGGCGGCCGAAGCGATCCGACAGCCAGCCCATCGGCACTTGCAGGGCTGCCTGCGTCAATCCGTAAATGCCCACCGCGATGCCGGCGAGTATCGGGGTCGAGTTTTGCAGGGTCTCCGCGTATATGGCAAAGACAGGAAGAATGATGAACAGACCCAGCATGCGCAGGGCATACACCCCACCGAGGGTGCCCACCGCCCTGCGTTCCAGCGCGTTGAGTGAAGAGTCGGTCACGGAGGGATTCAGGCCATCAAAAAATTCGTGCAGCACGCGGGCCTGATGCGGCAAATGCATGGCTGTCGAACTATTTTATCAATTGAAATCTCGACATTGCCCGAAGCCCTCCCCCTTTCTACTTTCGACCTTTTGCCCGCCTCCATGACCCCTTTCCAAGGTCTGGCAATGGCCAGCGGGTCGGGTGGCGGGCAAATCCAATTCTGTCGTATAGTAGGGGGCTAACCATATGGAAGCCCCGACATGGAACAAATCCGGATCCGCGGAGCACGGACGCACAATCTCGACAACATCGACCTGGACATCCCGCGCGACCGGTTGACCGTGGTGACCGGCCTGTCCGGATCCGGCAAGTCTTCGCTCGCCTTCGACACCATCTTCGCTGAGGGGCAGCGTCGTTACGTCGAATCCCTGTCGGCGTATGCCCGGCAGTTTCTCGCACGAATGGAAAAGCCTGATGTAGACAGCATCGAAGGGCTATCCCCCGCCATCTCGATCGAACAGAAAAGTGCCTCGCACAACCCCCGTTCCACCGTCGGCACAATCACCGAGATCCACGACTACCTGCGCCTGATGTATGCCCGCGTCGGAACCCCCCGGTGCCCGCGCCACAGCCATGACCTGCAGGCCCAAACCATCACCGAGATGACGGATCACGTGCAGGCCCTGCCCGAGGGCCGGCGAATCATGATTCTCGCGCCGGTGGTGCGCGACCGCAAGGGAGAACACCAGGAACTCCTGCAGGGGCTGATGGCACAAGGCTTCCTGCGCGCGCGCATTGACGGCGAGGCTCGCGAGCTTGATGAGCCGATCCGCTTGGACCTTCGCCGAAAGCACACGATTGAGGTGATCATCGACCGCCTCAAGGTCCGCGACGGAATCCGTACCCGTATCGCCGAATCCTTCGAGACCGCACTACGGCTCGGGCAAGGCGTAGCACGCGTGGTCAACATGGACGGCGACCCCATCGACGAGACCTTCTCCAGCCAGTACGCCTGCCCGGAATGCGGATACAGTCTGAACGAACTGGAACCCCGGCTATTCTCCTTCAACAGTCCGATCGGTGCCTGCAGTGAGTGCGATGGCCTAGGCGTACAGACATTCTTCGACGAGTTCAAGGTGATCCATTCCGACCGATCCTTGCGCCACGGCGCAATCCGCGGCTGGGACGAGCGGAACGTCGCCTATTTCCGAATGATCAAGACGCTGGCGAAGCATTACCGATTTTCCGTCGATTTGCCTTTCCAGCGGTTGCCGCGTCGGGCGCGCGACATCATCCTGTACGGCTCCAACGGCGAGTCTCTTTCCTTCGAATATACCGACACTCACGGTCGCCGGATGCGCTCCCGACATCCGTTCGAAGGCGTACTCCCGAACATGGAACGCCGCTTCCGTGATACGGAATCCTCTGCCGTACGCGACGAACTATCGCGCTACCGCAGCCAGCGCGCCTGTCCGACCTGCGAGGGCGAGCGCCTGTGCGAAGCCGCCCGAAACGTTTTCATCGACGGCACCCCCCTGCCCCAGCTGCTGCACTGGCCCATTGCCGAAGTCTCCGCGTTCTTCGGAAGGCTGAATCTATCCGGATACCGCGCACAGATTGCCGCAAAAATCATCGCCGAGATCAGCCAGCGACTCCGATTCCTGATGGATGTCGGCCTTGAGTACCTGAGCCTGGAGCGCCGGGCCGAAACCCTGTCCGGCGGCGAGGCGCAACGCATCCGGCTGGCCAGCCAGATTGGCGCCGGGCTCGTTGGCGTGACCTATATCCTGGACGAGCCATCCATCGGCCTGCACCAGCGGGACAACGCCAGACTCCTGAAGACGCTCGCCCACCTGCGCGACATCGGGAACACGGTGATTGTCGTCGAGCACGACGAAAGTGCCATGCGGAGTGCCGACCATCTGGTCGACCTGGGGCCCGGTGCAGGAATCCACGGCGGCCGCATAGTCGCCCAAGGCTCGCCGGAAGAGGTGGTCCAGGAGAAGGACTCCCTGACCGCCCAATACCTCTCAGGCCAGCAGAAAATCGAAATCCCTCCACAACGGGTGCGGGCGCAGAAGGACCGGCAATTGGTGATTCGCAAAGCTTCCGGAAACAACCTTCGCGACCTGGACGTGTCCATCCCGGTCGGGCTCCTCACCTGCGTCACCGGAGTTTCCGGATCCGGGAAGTCCACGCTGGTGAACGACACCCTGTACGGCCAGCTGATCCGACCGAAAGACTGGATTCCCGGCCCCTGCGAAAGCTTGGAAGGCCTGGATCTGATTGACAAGGTCATTCGCATCGACCAGAGCCCGATCGGGCGCACACCCCGTTCGAATCCAGCCACCTATACCGGCCTGTTCGGCCCGGTGCGGGAATTGTTCGCGGGCACCCAAGAAGCCCGCTCCCGGGGCTACCAGCCTGGACGGTTCAGCTTCAACGTCCGCGGCGGCCGTTGCGAGGCCTGCCAAGGCGACGGTGTCATCAAGGTCGAGATGCACTTCCTGCCCGACGTCTACGTGCCCTGCGACGTCTGCGCAGGCCTGCGCTACAACCGGGAGACCCTGGACATCCGCTACAAGCACAAGAACATTGCGGAAGTCCTTGACATGACGGTCGAGACGGCCCGCGAGTTTTTCGAGAACATCCCTCCGGTACGCCGCAAGCTCGACACCCTGGCCCAAGTCGGCCTGTCCTATCTGCATCTAGGGCAGAGCGCCACCACCCTGTCGGGGGGAGAAGCCCAGCGCATCAAACTGTCCCGCGAACTGTCCAAACGCGGAACCGGGCAAACTCTCTACATCCTGGACGAGCCGACCACCGGGCTGCACTTCCACGACATCAAGCTCCTGCTGCACGTCCTGCACCAGTTGCGGGACCGCGGCAACACCGTGATCGTGATCGAGCACAACCTGGACGTCATCAAGACGGCCGACTGGATTATCGATCTCGGCCCGGAAGGCGGCCAGGCGGGAGGCCGGATTGTCGCTGAAGGCTCACCGGAGAAAGTCGCGCGCAACAAGCGATCCTATACCGGGCAGTTCTTGGCCCCGGCATTGAAGTAAGAGTTAGGAACGGCCTTCCGGCCGTGAATTAAAGCCCGGAATTATTCCGTCGCTTCGGCAACTTCTGTGGTTTCGGGAGCAGGCAATTCCGCTTCCGCGCTCGTCTCCCGGTCCACCAACTCGACATACGCCATCGGGGCCTTGTCCCCAGGGCGGTAGCCATTCTTGAGAACCCGCATATAGCCCCCGGGACGGTCCTTGTATTTCGGACCCAGTTCCGTGAAGAGCTTGCCGACGATCTGACGGTCGCGCAACTTGTCGAACGCACGGCGACGATGGGCCACCGTATCTTCCCCGGCCAGCGTAATCAGCGGCTCGACGACACGGCGCAACTCCTTGGCTTTCGGCAAGGTGGTATGAATTCCCTCGTGCTGCAGCAGCGACACCGCCATGTTGCGAAACATGGCACGGCGATGTGCCGAGGTACGGTTCAGGCGGCGGCCGGCCTTCCGGTGGCGCATGGCTAATCCCTCAGAACAGCGGCGTACGTCCGCGCACCAAGTCGGAGGGCGGCCAGTTCTCGACCTTCATGCTTAGCGTCAACTCGCGTGCCGCCAAGGCTTGCTTGATTTCTGCGACGGTCTTCACCCCGATGTTCGGGGTCTGCTTCATCAGCTCGTCCTCGCCCTTCTGCACCAGGTCGCCCACGAAGAAGATGTTTTCCTGCTTGAGGCTGTTGATTGAACGCACGCCCAACTCCAACTCATCGATCGGTAGCTTGAAGACCGGGTCGACCTCGGTGGTATGGGTCGGCACCGGGCGCATGACTTCGCCCTCCAGACCGACCAGCACCGACAGTTGCTCGCTCAGGATCACCGCAGCCAGGCGGATGATTTCCTCCGGCTCGACAGTGCCGTTCGTCTCCAGGTCCAGCACCAGCTTGTCCAGATCGGTGCGCTGCTCCACGCGGGTGTTCTCCACCTGATAGGCCACCCGGCGGATCGGGCTGAAGCTGGCATCCAGCAGCAAGGTGCCGATGGAATGTTCCTGATCGTCGCGCCGACGAGCCGGCACCGGGACGTACCCGCGGCCCCGCTCGATCTTCAGCCGCATATCCAGGGCGCCCGTATCGGTCAGGTGCGCGATCACGTGATCCGGGTTTGAAATCTCGATGTCGTGACCGAGTTCGATGTCACCCGCACACACGACCCCCGGGCCGCTTTTCTTCAGGTGCAACTCCGCCTTCACGCGCTCGTGCATGCGGATGGCGATGCCCTTGAGGTTGAGCAGGATGTCCACTACATCCTCCTGCACTCCGTCGAGCGTGTCGTATTCGTGTTTCACGCCCTCGATCTCGACCTCGGTGATGGCCGAGCCCGGGATGGACGACAGCAGGACCCGGCGCAGCGCATTCCCCAGCGTATGCCCGAATCCCCGCTCCATCGGCTCCAACACCACGCGCGCTTCGCGACCGGCCGTGTACTTGGCCTCCACTACGCGGGGCACCATCAATTCGCTGCTCAGCATTCTTTCAGTCCTCTTCAGGATTATTTCGAATAGAATTCAACGACTAAAGACTCGTTGATTTCCCTGTAAATCTCTTCGCGCGCGGGGGGCTGTTTGAAAGTCCCTTCAAACTTGTCGAAATCGACGTCCACCCAGTCTGGCAGGCCCTGCTGCTTGGCGATACCGATCGCGTCCTTGATCCGCACCTGTTCGCGCATCTTCTCGCGGATCGCGACCACGTCGCCAGCCATGACCGAATACGACGGGATGTTGACTACTTTGCCGTTCACTTCGATGCCCTTGTGCGAGACGATCTGGCGGCATTCCGCGCGGGTCGTGCCGAAGCCCATGCGGTACACCACATTGTCCAGCCGGCACTCCAGCAGACGCAGCAAGTTGTCACCGGTCGAGCCCTTGGCCTGCGAGGCTTTTTTGTAGTAGTTGCGGAACTGCCGCTCAAGCACGCCGTAGAGGCGGCGCAGCTTCTGCTTCTCGCGCAGCTGCAGGCCGTAATCGGAGATTCGCCCACGGCGGCCTCCGCGCCCACCCTTGCTGCCTGGCGGCACGTCGAGCTTGCACTTCTTATCCAGTTCGCGCACCGGCGACTTGAGCTCCAGGTTGGTGCCCTCGCGCCGCATAAGCTTGCATCGGGGTCCGAGATAGCGTGCCATGGCCTTGCCTCAGACGCGGCGCCGCTTCGGCGGGCGGCAGCCGTTGTGCGGAACCGGGGTGATGTCCCGGATGTTCGTGATGCGGAACCCGCTGGCGTTCAACGCCCGCATGGCCGATTCGCGGCCCGGTCCCGGCCCGCGCACCCGGACTTCCAGGTTGCGGATTCCGAATTCCTGGGCTTCCTTGCTGACCCGTGAGGCCGCGACCTGGGCGGCAAACGGCGTGCTCTTGCGGGACCCCTTGAAGCCGGAGCCCCCGGAGGTCGCCCAGCACAGGGTGTTGCCCTGCAGGTCGGTGATGGTCACGATCGTGTTGTTGAACGAAGCGCGGATGTGCGCGATCCCATCGGTCAGGGTCCGGCGGATCTTCTTACGCGACCGAGTGGCGGTTTTGGGTTTGGACTTGGGAGCAGCCATGGATTACCTGCGGATCGGGCGGCGCGGCCCTTTGCGGGTGCGCGCATTGGTTCGGGTTCGTTGGCCGCGCAGCGGCAGGCTGCGCCGGTGACGCACCCCCCGGTAGCAGCCGAGGTCCAGCAGGCGCTTGATGCTCATGGCGCTCTCGCGGCGCAGGTCACCCTCGATGGTGTAATTGCCGACCGCCTCGCGCAGCGTGCCCAGTTCCGCCTCGCTGAGGCTGCCGAGCTTCTCTGCCGGGTTCACCGAACAGGCCCCACAAATCGCCACTGCCCGGCTGCGTCCAATGCCAAAAATGGACTGCAGCGCGATCACCGTATGCTTGTGATCGGGGAGATTGACGCCTGCAATTCGTGCCATGGTTCTTTGTGCGCGTAAAAGGATTTATTTTACCGTATTAGCCCTGCCGCTGCTTGTGGCGGGGAATCTTGCAAATCACCCGAACGACGCCATTGCGCCGTACGATCTTGCAGTGACGGCAAATTCGTTTGACGGAAGCCTGAACTTTCATGGGATCCTCCTCTTATCGCAGGAGACTGCGGGAGCGCATGCCCCGCGCCTCGGCTTTCTTCAACAGTCCTTCGTACTGATGCGACATCAGGTGTGTCTGCAACTGGGCAATGAAATCCATCACCACCACCACGATGATCAGCAGCGAAGTCCCGCCAAAATAAAACGGGACGCTCAGGCCCAGAATCAGAAACTCGGGCAACAGGCACACGAACACGATGTACATCGCGCCGACCGCGGTCAGGCGAGTCATCACGGTATCGATGTAACGGGCCGTCTGCGCGCCCGGGCGGATGCCCGGGATGAATGCGCCGGAGCGTTTCAGGTTGTCGGCGGTATCCTTGGAATCGTACACCAGCGCGGTATAGAAGAAACAGAAGAACGCGATGGCGAGCGCGTAGAACAGCACGTACAGCGGCTGCCCCGGCGCCAGGGTGGACGAAATGTCGCGCAACCAGCCCATGCCTTCGGTCGAACCCGCCCACTGTCCGAATGTGGCCGGGAACAGGATGATGCTGGAAGCGAAAATCGGGGGAATGACGCCGGCCATGTTGAGCTTGAACGGCAGGTGCGTCGATTGCATGGCGACGTTCCGGCCCTGCTGCTGCCGGGCGTAGTTGACCGTGATGCGACGCTGCCCGCGCTCGACGAACACGACGAATGCGGTGATGGCGAGCACCAGGGCGAACAGGAACACCACCAGCGCGGACGACAACTCGCCGGTGCTGGCCAGCTCCAGGGTGCCGCCGACTGCGGTCGGCAAACCGGCGACGATGCTGGTGAAGATGATCAGTGAGATTCCATTGCCGATACCGCGTTCCGTGATCTGCTCGCCGAGCCACATCAGGAACATGGTGCCGGTCACCAGGGTGATGATGGCGGTGACCACGAAGCCGTAGCCGGTGTAAAGCGCAATGCCTTGGCTTTGCAGCGCCACCGACACGCCGCCGGCCTGAAACGTCGCCAGGGCCAGGGTGCCGTAGCGCGTGTACTGGGTAATCTGGCGCCGCCCCTGCTCTCCTTCCTTGCGCAGTTCCTTGAGGCTGGGGATCACGGCCGTCATCAACTGCATGATGATCGCGGACGAGATGTACGGCATGATGCCGAGCGCCAGGATGCTGAGGCGCTCCAGCGCGCCGCCCGAGAACATGTTGAACAGGTCGATGATGGTCCCGCTTTGCTGTTCGAAGAAGCGGGCCAATGCGTTGGGGTCCACGCCAGGCACCGGGATGTAGGTGCCGATGCGGTACACGATCAGCGCACCCACCACGAACAGGAGGCGCTGGCGCAACTCGGCGAACGGCGAGGCCTTGGGCGGTGCCATGGTTTATTCCTGGATCTCTCCGCCGGCGGCCTCGATGGCCGCGCGCGCGCCACGGGTCACGGCGACCCCCTGCACGGTATAGGCCCGGGTCAACTCGCCGCGCAACATGATCTTCGCACGCGTCGCATAGTTCGGCACCAGCTCGGCGGCACGCAGAGAATCCAAGGTTACGGTCGGATCTTCCAGGCTCTCCAGACGACCGGTGCCGACCTCGGCACACGGCGGACGATGCGAACGGAAGCCAGATTTCGGCAACCGGCGCTGCAGAGGCATCTGCCCCCCTTCGAAACCGATCTTGTGGTAGCCTCCGGAGCGCGACTTCTGGCCCTTGTGGCCCCGGCCCGCGGTCTTGCCGGTGCCGCTGCCGATGCCACGCCCTACCCGCTTGCGCGGGCGGCGGCTGCCGGGCGGCGGCGTCAGGGTATTGAGGCGCATCAGTTCTCCTCCACTTTCAGCAGGTAGTCCACCTCGTTCACCATGCCGCGGTTCTGCGGCGTGTCCTGCACCTCGACGGTCTGGTGCAAACGGCGCAGACCCAGGCCGCGTACGCAGGCCCGGTGCTTCGGCAAGCGCCCGATCAGGCTCTTCACCAAGGTGACTTTCAGGCTTTTCGCCATTGCATGCGCTCCTTCATTTCGGAGGCTGGCTTGCCGAGCTTCTCGGCCACCTGCTCCGGCGACTGGATGGATTGCAACCCCTTGAGGGTGGCGTAGACGGTGTTGATCGGATTGCGCGAACCGATGCATTTGGCGAGTACGTTGTGCACGCCCAGCACCTCGAACACGGCACGCATGGGTCCACCGGCAATGATCCCGGTTCCCTCGGAGGCGGGCTGCATATAGACCCTCGCCGCTCCGTGTACGCCGGTAATCGGGTAGTACAGGGTGCCATCGCGAAGCGGTACTGTAATCATGGACCGCCGTGCCTTCTCCATGCTCTTCTGGATAGCCAGCGGCACCTCGCGCGCCTTGCCGTAGCCGACTCCGACGCGGCCGTTGCGGTCGCCGACCACGGTCAGCGCGGTAAAGCCGAATTGCCGGCCGCCCTTGACGACCTTGGCCACGCGGTTGACCGCGACCATCTTCTCGACCAGTTCTTCGCTGCCTTGCAGGACTTCAAGATTCGTCGCCATTCTCGTCTCCTTAGAACTTGAGCCCCGCTTCCCGCGCAGCTTCCGCCAGCGCGCGCACGCGACCGTGATACCGGAACCGCCCGCGGTCGAACCAGACCGCTTCCACTTTCGCTTTGAGCGCCCGTTCCGCCAGTATGCGCCCGACCTGTTCGGCCGCCGCGCAATTGCCGGTTGTCTTGAGTTCCTTGCGCAGGTCCGGGGTCAGGGTCGAGGCCTGGGCGATCACCTGGGCGCCGTCCGGACTGAGCACCTGGGCGTACACGTGCCGCAGCGTGCGGTGCACGGTCAGCCGATGCCGATCGGAGTCCTGCAGCCGGGTGCGGACCCGGCGGATGCGCCGGCGGCGGGTCGGGTCGGTCTGACTCATTTCTTCTTCGCCTCCTTGCGCAACACCCGCTCGTCGCTGTAGCGCACGCCCTTGCCCTTGTACGGCTCCGGCGGCCGGTACGCGCGGATCTCCGCCGCCGCCTGGCCGACCTTTTGCTTGTCGATCCCGGACACCACCACCTCAGTCTGGCTGGGGGTCTCCAAGGTCACGCCTTCGGGCGCGGTATAGTCGATCGGGTGCGAGAAGCCAAGGTTCAGGTTCAGGGCCTTGCCGCGCATCTGCGCCCGGTAGCCGACGCCGACCAGTTCCAGCTTCTTCGAGTAGCCCTCCTGGACCCCCTTGATGTTGTTCACGAGCAGGGAATTCATCGTTCCCGCCAGCGCGGACGCCTGCGGCGGCGCATCGAAGTACACCACGCGGTCCTCTTCGCGCACGCTGACCGGTTCCGCCAGCTGCAGCGACAGTTCACCCTTGGGGCCCTTGACCGTCACCTGCTGGCCGTCGAGAGAGAACTCGACCTTGTCCGGCAGCGGGATGGGGCGGCTTGCAATTCGCGACATCGCTTACTCCACGGTGCAAAGGATCTCGCCGCCATGGCCGCCCTTTCGGGCCGCATGATCGGTCATAACGCCGTGCGAAGTCGACACGACCGCGATGCCCAGGCCTCCCCGAACCCACGGCAGGTCGTCTGCAGCACGGTAGACGCGAAGCCCAGGCCGGCTCACCCGGCGCAGGCGGTTGATCACCGGCTTGTCTTCGTGATACTTCAGGGTGATCCGCAACTGGTTGCAGGGCTGGCCCTCCTCGACTTCGTAGCCGATGAGATAACCCTCGTCGCGCAGCACCCGGACGACCGACTCGCGGTGCTTCGAATAGTTCATTTCCACCGTCTCGTGCCGCGCCTGCTGGGCATTGCGGATGCGGGTCAGCATATCGGCGATCGGATCTTGCATGCTCATGGCGTCGTCCTCACCAGCTGGACTTGGTCAGTCCCGGAATGTCGCCGCGCATGGCCGCTTCGCGCAGCTTGTTGCGGCCCAAGCCGAAGCGCCGGTAATACCCGCGCGGACGGCCGGTGATGCTGCACCGGTTGCGCAGGCGCATCGGCGAGGCGTCGCGCGGCATCTTTTGCAGCGTGTCCTGGGCTGCCATGCGCTGTTCCAACGTGCTGCTCGGGTCCTTGATGACGGCGCGCGCAGCCGCGCGGCGCTTGGCATAGCAACGCACCAGGCGCTGACGCTTAAGGTCTCTCTGAACCATGCTGACTTTGGCCATGCTTCAACTCCGAAGGGGAAATTTGAACGCGCGCAGCAGCGCCTCGGCGTGGGCGTCGTCGCGGGCATTGGTGGTAATGGTCACATCCAGTCCTCGCATCTGGTCAATGTTGTCGTAGTCGATCTCGGGGAAGACGATCTGCTCGGGGATGCCCATGCTGTAGTTTCCGCGTCCGTCGAAGGAACGCAGCGGCAATCCGCGGAAATCGCGCATCCGGGGGATCACGATGTTGATCAGCCGGTCCAGAAACTCGTACATCAGGGTCCGGCGCAGGGTCACCCGGCAACCGACCGGCCAGCCATCGCGGATGGCGAATCCGGCCACCGACTTACGTGCCCGGGTCACCACCGGTTTCTGGCTGGTGATGCGCTCGAGGTCGTTCAGCGCGTTCTGGATGATCTTCTTGTCGCGCGCGCTCGCGCCGAGTCCCATGTTCAGCGTGATCTTCTCAAGCCGAGGCACAGCCATCGGGCTGCTCACCTTGAGCTCCTTCTGCAGCTGGGGCAGGATCTCTTCCTGGTACTGTTGTTTCAGACGGGCCATGGCAACCTCAGATGTCGATGACTTCCTGGTTGGACTTGAAGAAGCGGACCTTGCGGCCGTCCTCCAGGGTGCGGAAGCCGACCCGGTCCGGGCTCTGGGTCGTCGGGTTGTAGATCTGCACGTTGGAGAGGTCCAGCGGTGCCTCGCGTTCGACGATGCCGCCCTGCAGGCCAGCCTGCGGGTTCGGCTTGGTGTGCTTCTTCACCAGGTTCAGCCCTTCCACGACCACCCGCCTGTCCGGCAGCATGCGCAGCACCGTGCCCTGCCGGCCACGGTCCCTGCCGGCCATGATCACCACCGTATCGCCCTTGCGGATTTTGTTCATGGCCGCCTCACAGCACCTCCGGCGCCAGGGAGATGATCTTCATGAACCTCTCCGAACGCAACTCCCGAGTCACCGGACCGAACACGCGCGTGCCGATCGGCTGCATCTGGTTGTTAAGCAGTACAGCGGCATTGCGGTCGAAGCGGATCAGCGAACCGTCGCCACGGCGGACGCCGTGCGCCGTGCGCACCACCACCGCGTTGAGCACCTCGCCCTTGCGCACCTTGCCGCGCGGGATCGCGTCCTTGACGCTGACCTTGATCACGTCGCCGATGCGTGCATAGCGCCGGCGGGACCCGCCGAGCACCTTGATGCACTGCACCTTGCGCGCGCCGCTGTTGTCGGCCGCGTCCAGCATGGTCTCGACCTGGATCACGAACTTCCCTCCGTCGCCACCTTGAGGACTTCGACCAGCTCCCAGGCCTTGTGCCGGGAGTGCGGGCGGCATTCGCGAATCCGCACCTGGTCGCCAATGTGGGCCTGGTTCTCCTCGTCGTGCACCAGGACCTTGGTCGACCGGCGAATGTACTTGCCGTACAAGGGGTGGCGGATCTGGCGCACCACCTTGACGGAGGCAGTCTTGTCCATGCGGTCGCTGACCACCTGGCCGATCACGGAGCGGATCTTCTCGCTCATTCCTTTTCCCCCTGCCGACGTTCCGTCAACAATGTCTTGACCCGGGCGATGTCGCGACGCGTCTCCCGAATGGTGTGGTTGCGCGCCAGCTGGCCGGTGCGCAGCTGCATCCGCATCTCGAACTCGCTGCGCCGTAGACGCAGCAGTTCGTCACGCAGTTCCGCGTCGTCTTTCGCGCGCAGGACCGGCATGTCCATCAGGCGAGTGTCCGATGCGCGAAGGTGGTCTGGACCGGCAACTTGGCAGCAGCGCGGCGAAATGCCTCGCGCGCCATCTCCTCCTGGACGCCTTCAATTTCGTAGAGCATGCGGCCCGGCTGGATCTTGGCCACCCAGTACTCGACATTGCCCTTGCCCTTGCCCTGGCGCGACTCCAGCGGCTTCTTGGTCACCGGGACGTCCGGAAACACACGGATCCAGATCTTGCCGCCGCGCCGGATATGGCGGGTCATGGCACGCCGCGCGGCCTCGATCTGGCGGGCAGTCAAGCGCCCGCCGGTGGTCGCCTTCAGACCGTACTCGCCAAAGCTGACCTTGTGCCCGCGCAGTGACAGGCCCCGGTTGCGGCCTTTCTGCTGCTTGCGGTAGCGGGTGCGCTTGGGTTGCATCATGACAGCGGTCTCGGTTACTTGCCGGTCGAGCCGTCCGGCCCGCCGATCTCGCCGTTGAAGATCCAGGCCTTAACGCCAATGGTGCCGTAGGTGGTGTGTGCCTCGGCGAATCCGTAGTCAATGTCCGCACGCAGGGTATGTAGCGGGACTCGGCCCTCGCGGCACCATTCGCTGCGCGCGATCTCGGCGCCGTTGAGGCGCCCGGCCACGTTCAGCTTGATCCCCTGGACGCCGAGCCGCATGGCATTCTGCACGGCCCGCTTCATGGCGCGCCGGTACATGATGCGCCCTTCCAGCTGCTGGGCGACACTTTCGGCCACCAGGTGGGCGTCCACTTCCGGGTTGTGGATCTCGTCGATATTGATCTTGACCGTGCCGAGGGCCAGGCCCATCATCTGCGCGACTTCGCGGCGCAGGTTCTCGATGTCGCTGCCCTTCTTGCCGATCACGATGCCGGGGCGAGCCGTGTGGATGGTGATCTCGGCCGTGTCGTTGCGCCGCTCGATCTGGATGTGGCTCACCGACGCCTGTGCCAGCTTGCGGCGCAGGAAATCGCGGACGATAAGATCGTTGTTGAGCTGGTCCCGGTACTCGCCACGCTCCGCGTACCAGTTCGAGTTCCAGTCGGTCATGATGCCGAGGCGGAATCCGATCGGATTGACTTTCTGTCCCATGGCGTTATTCCTCCGCGTCGCTCAGCACGACCGTGATGTGGCTGGTGCGCTTGAGGATCCTCCCGACCCGGCCCCGTGCGCGCGGGCGGAAGCGCTTGAACACTGGCCCCTCGTCGACCATTACGCGGCGTACCCGCAACAGGTCGATGTCCGCGCCGTGGTTGTGCTCCGCATTGGCCAGCGCCGATTCCATGGTCTTGCGCATCAGTTGTGCCGCCTTGTGCGGCGAGAAGCGCAGAATCTCCAGTGCCTCCCCGACCGGCAGGCTGCGCACCTGGTTGGCCACCAGCCGGCATTTACGCGGGCTGATGCGCTGGTAGCGGGAGATGCAGCGCGTTTCCATCATACCTTCGCCTTGCGGTCGCCTGCATGCTGCCGGAACGTGCGCGTCAGAGCGAACTCGCCGAGCTTGTGTCCCACCATGTTCTCGTTGACCAGCACCGGGATATGTCGGCGGCCGTCGTACACGGCCAGCGTGAGCCCGACCATCTCCGGCACGATCATGGAGCGCCGCGACCAGGTCTTAATCTGGCGGCGGTCGTTGTTCTTGGCGGCCTCGAGCACCTTGGCCATCAGGTGATGGTCAACGAACGGGCCTTTCTTCAGTGAACGTGACATGGGGTTACCGTTGCTTCTTGCGTCTGCGGCGGACAATCAGGTAGCTGGTCCGCTTGTTGTGGCGGGTCTTGTGCCCCTTGGTCGGCACGCCCCAGGGCGTGACCGGATGGCGACCGCCGGAAGTCTTGCCCTCGCCCCCGCCGTGCGGGTGGTCGACCGGGTTCATGGCCACGCCACGCACCGTCGGGCGCACTCCGCGCCAGCGCTTTGCGCCGGCCTTGCCGAGCTTGGCCAGGGAATGTTCAGAATTGCCTACTTCGCCGATCACCGCGCGGCACTCGCTCAGCACCTTGCGCACCTCGCCGGAGCGCAGCCGCAGCGTGGCGTAGGAGCCCTCGCGGGCCAGCAGTTGCACGTAGGCGCCCGCGCTGCGCGCCAGGCGCGCACCGCCTCCGGGACGCAGTTCCACGCCGTGCACCACGATACCGACCGGCATGTTCCGCAGGGGCAGGCAGTTGCCCGGTGAGATCGGCGCCTTGTCGCCGGAGATCACTTCCATCCCCGCCTTCAGGCCCTCGGCGGCAACGATGTAGCGCCGTTCCCCGTCCGCATACAGCAGCAGGGCGATGTGCGCGCTGCGGTTCGGGTCGTATTCGATTCGTTCCACCCGGGCCGGGATGTCGTCCTTGTTCCGGCGGAAGTCGATAGTCCGGTAAAGCTGCTTGTGGCCCCCGCCGATGTGCCGGGTGGTGATGCGCCCCTGGTTGTTGCGCCCTCCCGTCTTCGACTGGCCCTGGACCAGGGCACGATGCGGCCGTCCGCGGTGCAGGTCCGGCGTGCGAACGCTGGCGCGGAAGCGGCGACCGGGAGAGGTCGGGCGAGCCTTGACGACGGTCATGCGCCGATCTCCGTGCCTTCTAGGTTCTGGCCGGGGGCAAGCCGTACATAGGCCTTGCTCCAGTCATTGCGGCGACCCTGGCGTTTGACCTTGCCGCGGACGTTGGTCATCCGCACGGCATCGACTTTCACGTCGAACATCTTCTCCACCGCGTACTTGACCTCGTTGCGGGTCGCGTCTTTCAGCACCTCGAAAACGTACTGTTCCTGTTCCGCCAGACGGACCGACTTCTCGGACATCCGCGTACTCAGGATCACTTGGCTCAGGCGTTCCTCGCCGGGCTTCTTGACTTCGACCGGGGCCGGTTTGGGCGTGGCCGGAGCTGCTGCTGCCTTCTTCGCCGCAACCGGCTTGGCTTCGGCTTCCGGTTTCTCGACCTTCTTGACTTCCTCGACCGGCGCGGCCTTCGGTTTGCCCTTCAGGAGGCCCTTGATCTTTCCGAACATGCTCATGATGCCGCACCTCCCAGACGTTGCTGCAGAAGGCTCAGCGCCGACCGGGTGATCAGCACATGCTCATAGCGCAACAGCGATACCGGGTCCACCGCATTCACCTCGCAGGCGTCGTAGTTCGGCAGGTTGCGCACGGCCAGGTGCACGTTCGACTCCATTCTCTCGATCAGGATCAACACACTGGTCAGACCGAGTCCTTCAAGCTTCTCGCGCGCCAAGCGGGTCTTCGGCTCCGGTAGTTCGAACGATTCCACGACATGCAGGCGTTCCTGACGCAGAAGTTCGGAGAAGATCGAACGCATTGCGTGGCGGTACATCTTCTTGTTCAATTTGGGGTTATACGTGCGGTTGCTGGCTGGATGCGTCACTCCCCCGCTACGCCAGATCGGTGAGCGGATGCTCCCGGCCCGCGCCCGCCCGGTGCCTTTCTGTCGCCAGGGCTTGGCCCCACCGCCGCGCACGGCGGCACGGTTCTTCTGCGCAGAGGTCCCCTGGCGGCCGCGCTGGGCGTAGGCCACCACCGCCTGGTGGATCAGTGCCTCGTGAAACGCCACGTCGAAGCATTCGTCTGCAACGGTTACGGCAGCCTGGGTATCGCGGGTCTTCAGTTCCATGTCCATACCCTCACCGCGCCGGACGGACGACGACCCGCCCGCCGGTGGCACCTGGAACGGCACCGCGAATCCACAGCAGTTGCTCTTCGCTACTGACCTGGACCACTTCCAAGTTGCGCTGGGTGACCTGCTTGCCGCCCATGCGCCCGGGCATCTTCTTGCCCTTGAACACGCGCCCCGGGAACTGGCACTGCCCGGTCGCACCCATGACCCGGTGCGACAGCGAGTTGCCGTGCGACTGGTCCTGGCCGTGGAAATTGTGGCGCTTGATCGTACCGGCAAAGCCCTTGCCGATGGTGGTGCCGCTGACGTTGACTTTCTGGCCAGCCTCGAACAGGTCCGCGCCCACCTCGGCGCCGACCTCCGGGAGCTCCGCGTCCGCGTCGACCCTGAATTCCTTGAGGCCGCGGGCGGTCTCCAGCCCGGCCTGCTTGAGTTCGCCCGCCAACGGGCGGCGCATGCGCTTCGCCGGGCGGGTGCCGTAGCTCATCTGCACGGCCGAGTAGCCGTCCGATTCTCCGGTCTTGACGCGCACTACCCGGTTGGAATCGACGGCCACCAGTGTTACCGGCACGGACTCGCCGCTGTCGCGGAAGAGCCGCGTCATGCCGATCTTGGTTCCGATGATGCCGAGACTCATGACGCCGTTCCCTTACTTGAGCTGGACGTTAATGCCTGCGGGCAAATCCAGTTTCATCAACGCGTCCACTGTCTTCTCGGAAGGGTTGATGATGTCGATCATGCGCTTGTGGGTGCGGATCTCGTACTGGTCGCGCGCATCCTTGTCGACGTGCGGGGAAATCAGCACGGTGAACAGTTCCCGGCGGGTCGGCAGCGGAATGGGGCCGTGCACCTGGGCACCGGTGCGCCGTGCCGTCTCGACAATCTCGCGCGCCGACTGGTCCACCAGCCGATGGTCGAAGGCCTTCAGCCGCAGCCGCAGGCTGCTGTAGCGGCCCTTGCCCTTCTTCGGTGCGGCCGCGACCGCCTCGGACACCGCAGTCTCCGGTTTCGGTTGGCGGGCTTTTTTCTTCGGTGCGGCCATGATTCGGTTCGGTCTGCGGTTATTCGGAATGGATAGGCGTTACTTGGAAATCTTGGTGACCACGCCGGCGCCGACCGTGCGGCCGCCCTCGCGGATTGCGAAGCGGAGACCTTCCTCCATCGCGATCGGCGCACCCAGCGCCACCTCCATCGACACGTTGTCCCCCGGCATCACCATCTCCGTCCCCGCCGGCAGCGTCACCGCCCCCGTCACGTCCGTCGTCCGGAAGTAGAACTGCGGGCGGTAGCCCGTGAAGAACGGCGTGTGACGCCCGCCCTCGTCCTTCGACAGAATGTACACCTCCGCCGAAAACTCCGTGTGCGGCGTGATCGAACCCGGCTTGCACAGCACCTGCCCGCGCTCCACCTCCTCGCGCTTCGTGCCGCGCAGCAAGGCGCCGATGTTGTCCCCCGCCCGGCCTTCGTCCAACAGCTTGCGGAACATCTCCACCCCCGTGCACGTCGTCTGCTGCGTCTCCCGGATCCCCACGATCTCCACCTCGTCGTTCACCTGCACGATGCCGCGCTCCACCCGGCCCGTCACCACCGTGCCGCGGCCCGAAATCGTGAACACGTCCTCCACCGGCATCAGGAAGTCCCCGTCCACCGCCCGCTCCGGCTCCGGGATGTACGCGTCCATCGCGTCGATCAGCTGCACGATCGACTCGATGCCGTGCTCCCCGGTGTCGCCTTCCAGCGCCTTCAAGGCCGAGCCGATGATGATCGGCGTGTCGTCCCCCGGAAACTCGTACTTGCTCAACTCCTCGCGAACCTCCATCTCCACCAGCTCCAGCAACTCCGCGTCGTCCACCTGGTCCGCCTTGTTCAGGTACACCAGAATGTGCGGTACCCCCACCTGGCGCGCCAGCAGAATGTGCTCCCGCGTCTGCGGCATCGGGCCGTCCGCCGCGCTCACCACCAGAATCGCCCCGTCCATCTGCGCCGCGCCCGTGATCATGTTCTTCACGTAGTCCGCGTGGCCCGGGCAGTCCACGTGTGCGTAGTGACGGTTCTGCGACTCGTACTCCACGTGCGCGGTCGCGATCGTGATCCCGCGTTCCCGCTCTTCCGGCGCGTTGTCGATCTGCGAGTAGTCCCGAACCTCGCCGCCGTGCGTCTCCGCCATCACCTTCGTCAGCGCCGCCGTCAGCGTCGTCTTGCCATGGTCCACGTGCCCGATCGTCCCCACGTTTACGTGCGGCTTCGTTCGTTCGAATTTCTCCTTGGCCATCTTTTCGTCTCCTGGTCGTTAAGCTTGGCTGCGCGAAATCACGTCCTCGGCGAGGCTGCCGGGGACTTCCGCGTATTTCGCAAATTCCATGGTGTAGGTGGCCCGACCCTGGGTCGCGCCGCGCAGGTCGGTTGCGTAACCGAACATCTCTTTGAGCGGCACTTCGGCGCGAATCACCTTGCCGCTGGGCGAATCTTCCATGCCACCGACGATGCCGCGGCGGCGGTTGAGGTCACCAACCACGTCGCCCATGTAGTCTTCCGGCGTCACCACTTCCACCTTCATCATCGGCTCGAGCAGCACCGGGTTGGCGTTCTGGGCGCCTTCGCGGAATGCCATCGAGCCCGCTACCTTGAAGGCGGTCTCGGAAGAATCCACCTCATGGTAGGACCCGTCGTACAGGGTGACCCGGACGTCCACCACCGGGTAGCCGGCGATGACGCCGTTCTGCATCTGCTCCTGGACTCCCTTGCCGACCGCCGGGATGTATTCCTTGGGCACCACACCGCCGACGATCTTGCTTTCGAAGACATAGCCTGCGCCCGGCTCCTGCGGCTCGATCTTCAACCAGACATGGCCGTACTGGCCGCGGCCGCCGGTCTGGCGGACGAACCGGCCTTCCTGCTCGATCGGCCTGCGGATGGTTTCGCGATAGTTGACTTGCGGAGCGCCCACGTTGGCCTCGACGCTGAATTCCCGGCGCATCCGGTCGACGATGATCTCAAGGTGCAATTCACCCATCCCCGAGATGATGGTCTGTCCGGATTCCTCGTCGGTCGCCACCCGGAACGACGGGTCTTCCTGCGCCAGCTTCTGCAGCGCCACGCCCATCTTCTCCTGGTCGACCTTGGTCTTGGGTTCCACCGCCACGGAGATCACCGGCTCCGGGAACTCCATGCGTTCCAGCGTGATCGGGGAGTCGACCGCGCACAGGGTGTCGCCGGTCATCACGTTCTTGAGGCCCACGGCGGCCGCGATGTCGCCAGCCCGTACTTCCTTGATCTCTTCGCGGTGGTTGGAATGCATCTGCAGGATGCGCCCGATGCGATCCTTGCCGTACTTGCGCGGGTTGAACAGGGAGTCGCCGGAGTTCAAAACACCGGAATACACGCGGAAAAACGTCAGTGTGCCGACGAACGGGTCTGTGGCCACCTTGAACGCCAGTGCGGAAAACGGCGCATCGTCATCCGATTTCCGGTTGGCTTCCTCGCCATTGTCCAAGTGCCCCTTGATCGGGGGGACTTCCAGCGGCGACGGCAGGTAGTGCACCACCGCGTCCAGCATTGCCTGGACGCCCTTGTTCTTGAAAGCAGAACCGCACAGCACCGGCACGATCTCGTTGCGCAGCGTGCGCAGCCGCAGCCCCTTGCGGATCTCGTCCGGAGACAGCTCACTCGCCTCCAGATATTTCCCCATCAGTTCGTCGTCGCCCTCGGCGGCCGCCTCGATTATGTGTTCGCGCGCCTCATGGCACGCCGCGACCATGTCCTCCGGGATGTCCTTCAGTTCGAAGTTCGCGCCCATGTCGCCCTCGCTCCAGTAGATCGCCTTCTGCTCGATCAGGTCGACTACCCCGACGAAATCCTCCGAAGCCCCGATCGGCAACTGTACCGGGACCGGAACGGCCCGCAGTCGATCGCGGATCTGATCCACCACGCGTCCGAAGTCCGCGCCGGCACGATCCATCTTGTTGACGAACGCCAGGCGCGGCACGCCATAGCGATTAGCCTGCCGCCAGACCGTCTCGGACTGCGGCTCGACGCCGCCGACCGCGCAGAACACCGCGCAGGTGCCGTCCAGCACCCGCAGCGAGCGCTCGACCTCGATCGTGAAGTCCACGTGGCCGGGCGTGTCGATGATATTGATGCGGTGCGTGTCGATGTCGCGCGCCATGCCGCTCCAGAAGCAGGTGGTCGCGGCCGACGTGATGGTGATGCCCCGCTCCTGTTCCTGTTCCATCCAGTCCATCACGGCCGCCCCGTCGTGCACCTCGCCGATTTTGTGCGAGATGCCGGTGTAGAACAGGATGCGCTCGGTCGTGGTGGTCTTGCCGGCATCGATGTGCGCCATGATGCCGATGTTCCGGTACCGCTGCAGGGGGGTTTGGCGGGCCATGATCTTACCAGCGGTAGTGCGAGAAGGCGCGGTTGGATTCGGCCATGCTCAGGGTGTCTTCGCGTTTCTTGATGGCGATGCCCTTCTGGTCGGCCGCGTCCATCAGTTCGCCGGCCAGCCGGCGCATCATGGAGGTTTCGGAGCGCTTGCGCGAGGATTCGATGATCCAGCGGATCGCCAGCGCTTCCTGGCGTTGCGGGCGCACTTCCACCGGAACCTGGTAGGTTGCGCCGCCGACCCGGCGGGACTTGACCTCCACCGGCGGGCGGACGTTCTCCAGGGCCTGCTCCAGCACTTCGACCGATCCGCCGCCGCGCACCCGGGCGATCTCGTCCAGGGCGTTGTAGAGGATTCGTTCGGCGACCGATTTCTTGCCGTCACGCATCAGGGCGTTGACGAAGCGGGTCAGCAGTTTCTTGCCGTACTTGGGATCCGGGTCAATCGGGCGTTCCGGGACGTCTCGGCGGCGTGGCATGGCGGATCTCCTGGGGGGCCTTCAACTCAACCGCCGACTTTGGGCCGCTTGGTTCCGTACTTGGAGCGACCCTGCCGGCGATCCGCCACCCCTTGGGTGTCGAGGCTGCCGCGCACCGTGTGGTAGCGCACGCCGGGCAGGTCCTTGACGCGCCCGCCCCGGATCAGGACGACGGAATGTTCTTGGAGGTTGTGCCCTTCGCCACCGATGTAGCTGGTGACTTCGAAGCCGTTGGTCAGACGGACGCGGGCGACCTTGCGGAGTGCGGAATTAGGCTTCTTTGGAGTCGTGGTATAGACACGAGTACAGACCCCGCGTCGTTGCGGGCAACGGGCGAGCGCCGGCACGTTGCTTTTGCTCGTCGGGCGTTTGCGCGGCTTGCGCACCAACTGGTTGATTGTTGCCATAGTCTCATCAATGAATTGGCGTTCATTTATAAAAACAGGCCAGCGTCCGCGGTCGGAGGCTGGCCCGCCAAATCCAGCGGCGAATTATAGCACAAGGGAAAACCCGAAGACCTGTTTCGGCGGCTTCACATTCCCGTCATCGGGCAGGGCGGAAGCAGCCGCTTCTTCGACCTCCCCTTCTGTTGAATGAATGCCTATTCCGGCCTGGCTGGCCGAAGCCCGAGCAGGGATAGATCCTGTCGGGCTTGACTGGTATTTTTAGTCGATGATGTGGTGAACCGGAGCCTTCTCCATTTCCCACTCGTCGGATTCCTGATCATAGCGGGACAGGGTGAGGCAATGCCAGTCCTGATCGTCGAGTTTCGGGAAATCGCCACGGTAGTAGTAGCCGGGCCAACGCGTTTCCTTGCGGAACAGCGTGTGGTGCGCGACTGACTGCGAGGCCAGGAACCGGTGATGAAGCTCCCATGTTCTTTGCAGTTGGTGAAGGTCTTCGGCCCCGATATTGTCGAGATCCGTCTTCAGCATGTCCAGCAACTCCAGGCCACGGGTGAGCAAGGGCTCGTTCGTCATATAGTTCGTGCTGATTCCGCCAACATATTCGTCCATGATCTTTTCAAGACGCTGAAGACCATGGATCGGCAAGATATAACTCGGCGAGACGGTTCCCGCTACGATCTCGTTACGACCCACCGCGTAGTTTTCCATGGGCTTGTAGATGGTCTCTTTCAGATCCTGACACTGTTTTTCGCCGACTTGAAGCTTTTCATTTTTCAGGTCGTTGATGTAATTGACCGCCGCCTTGGCTGCGATCCGACCCTCAGTGTAGGATCCCGATGAGAACTTGTGCGCACTGCCGCCAATCGTGTCGCCCGCACCGAACAGTCCGTCAACGGTCATCATTCGGTTGTAGCCCCACTGATAATCAGAAGGCGCCACATCCTCGGGGCCACTTGCCCAGGCTCCCGAGCAGGTGGCATGAGACCCCATGACGTAGGGCTCGGAAGTCGTCAGTTCCGGGTTGATATGCTTGGGATCAATGTTTTGCGCTGCCCAAACAACCGCCTGACCGATGGTCATGCCGAGAAAGTTCTCCCACCCTACGGTTTCCTTGTGCGGGTCCTGGAAGGCCTCTTTGGTCACCATGCGAATGGGCCCTCTGCCTGCCTTCACTTCTTCAAGAAAAGCGTGGTTGCGCAGACAGGTCGGGGTCGGATGGTGATCGATGTACTCTCCGACCATTTCCTTCGTGTGCTCGTACCATTTGGACTCGTACTCTTCACCATACCCGTTCTGAGTGTACGTCTTGAGGTGCAGGAAGTAGGCACCGACAGGGCCATAGCCATCCTTGAACCGGGCAAGGACAATCCGATTCTCCATCTGGGTCATCTTGGCGCCGGCGAGAATCGGCAGTGCATAGGCCGAGGCACTACTCCACGGAGCATACCAGGTGCGTCCCATGCCTTCTCCCACGGAACGGGGCTTGTAGATATGCGATGCGCCACCGGCGCAAACGATCACGGCCTTGGCCCGGAACACATAGAAATCCCCGGTACGGACATTGAAGCCGACGGCACCGGCGACTCGGTTTGGTTTCGACTCGTCCATCAGCAGGTGAGTCACCATGATTCGGTTATAGACCTCGTTCGCGGCCTTGCGGGCGGCCTCGGCGACGATCGGCTTGTAGCTTTCGCCGTGAATCATGATCTGCCATTTGCCCTCGCGCTGGTAGCGCCCCGTTTCCGGGTCCCGCATCATGGGAAGGCCCCACTCTTCAAATTTGTGCACGGTGGCGTCAACGTGTCGAGCAATGTCGTAGCCCAGGTCCTCTCGCACCAGCCCCATGAGGTCGTTGCGCGCGTAGCGGACATGATCTTCCGGCTGATTCTCACCCCACTGCATGCCCATGTAGCAGTTGATCGCGTAAAGGCCCTGCGCAACCGCGCCACTGCGTTCGATGTTTGCTTTTTCAACACAGACTACTTTCAGGTCTCGCCCCCAGTACCTGGACTCGTACGTGGCACCACAACCGGCCATACCGCCGCCGACGACGAGGATGTCGGAATCGACAACAACCGTCTTTCTTCGATTAAACAATCCCATTAGTCTGCTCCTTAATTATTTTGTGAGGCCGCTTTCAACGTGGGCAGCCCACCATCGATGTTGAGCGCATCCGGTTCGTGTGCAAGTTCTTGAGACTTAAACGCTTCTGCACTGGGCGCATCCAGTTCAGCCGGGGACGGAATGGTGCCCCAATCCGTGGTCCGAATGGGTGAGACAAAATTCTTTTCCCGACCATCTTGGAACAGGATCTTCCAGGAAATCGTGCCCTTTTCCTCCTCGCGCAGTACTCGGACACTGTGGCCGAGAGGCGCGAAGTCGGCATATCCGCGTGCATCGATCGCATTTTGCGGACAAGCCTTCACACAGGAGTAACACTCCCAGCACATGTTGGGCTCAATGTTGTAGGCGCGTCGATAGGTCTTATCGATGTGCATGATGTCCGAGGGACATATATCGACGCAGTGACCGCAACCATCACAGCGGGTCATATAAACGAAAGTAGGCATGCTTTCCGTCCTCTCCTATTGTTGAGTGAACAATTGTTTCTTCTTGAAGGTTAATGACCTAGTCAAAAACAGACTAGGCAAATTAATAATTCGTCGGCATTCCACGCGCCGAACCAAATGTTTCAGGCTTGTCCGCCGGTGCCGGCAAATTGCTTCTCGAGCCGGCCGCTTCCGCCACTCTTTTCTGCAAGGCGGCAGAGGGCTTGAAGAACATGTGCGCGAACTTGGACCAGGGTATGGACCCGAACAGGATTGTGGTCGAAAGCACGTATAGCCCGAAAGCCAGCCAACCGATTATCGATGTCCCCAGCCATGACCATACCAGGGCCCATGTCGTACTCGCAAGCAGCGAAAGAACGAACAGGTCGGCTTGCGAAACATTAAACGGCGAATTGCCTTCGGCCGAAACATCGGCTCGAATGAAGAACCAGAACCAGTAGCCGCCAATGCAGACCATCAGCGCTCCGATGTGCCACATCATCGGCCAGACAGCGGGACCATCCGAGGCTGGATATCCAAATACCATGACAGCGGTTGCGACAACATATCCGATAAAGCCGTACATCGTCAGCAGGTGGGAGATTCTTCTTTGAGTGGAGCAGAATTCCGATGACGTCAACACCTCGCTCGCCAGGGTTTGTGCCGCCATGGACATGACTTGTCCGCCCCCGACTTGATTGGTTCCTTTAGTCTTTGATTTCTGCCAATCTTCAAAGAAATACTTGGCACTTTTTTTATGTATAACGTCAAATAACGTTCCCACCACGACCAGAGCAAACATGGTGACAATGAAAGTCTCTGTCACGGCGCTAGGGATGTACGCCGAAAGCTCAGCAAAGGGATTGCTGGTGAACATATTTTTTGAATCCTGCGTTATTTTTGTTGGGGGTCGAGTTTTTTAGTATATCAAAATTATTTTAAAACCGACTTGAACGACCCTTCATGGTTTCGTGCGAAATTGCTGGCTGGGGACGGCGGGGCTCGAGTTTTGGTCTTGTGGGTGGACCCGTCCGCAGAAGTTTATCCCGCTTATCGCAAGGGGTCGACAACGGTAAGAAACGGGAACCGATGAAAGTCGGTGTCGCGGGTGCATATCTGGCTGACACCATGCTCTCGCATTAACACCGCGGTGTTCAGGTCGTGGCACAGATTCCCATGCACATCCGGCAACTCCTCCAAGGTTTGTGCCAGCACGGTTTCATGCCGAGACGTCGCCAACAACAGGTCAAACCCGGGCGCTTCCAGCAAAGATCTGAGAAACCTCCAGGCCTCTTGAGATGTCCAGGGAGACTTAGATGCGCGAGCGTGTGTTGTTACTCGCAGAAATTCATAGCAGACGTTCCAGGTGAGGAAAGCTGGAGCAGGGTCTTCGCAGGCCCGCAAAACTCTGTCATGGCATGGGGCGTGAAACGGCGATTTCCTGTCCGCCGCATAGACTAGGATGTTCGTGTCGAAGACCAGCACTTATTCTTCATCCAATATCCGGTAGAGCTCTTCGCGATTGGCGACATCGACCCGGAACCCTCCGCTATCCCAAGTCGGCAACCGCCGGGAGACATCCGGTGTGCTTTTGGAGGGAGAAGGCGCCGCGAGGATGCGCCTGAGTCCCGCTTCCACAAGAGCAGACATGGTCGTACCGCGCCGTGCAGCTTCTTCTTTTAATTGCCGCATCACGGTCTCGTCAATATTGAGTGTCGTTTTCATATGGATTAACATATCATAAATATTGATGTATTCCTATTATGACAGGAAGGAAGAGTAATCTGTGTAAATTCAAGCCACTATCTAATTCTTATGTACAGTCGTGCCGCCGACTCACTACTCCCGCATTCGCATCAGTGGATCACGTCGCCCCCCCCCCAGTTCCTGCCCCGCCTCCAGAATCTGTCGGGCAGCTGAACGCTCAACGCCTCACTTGATTTTTCCTGACAATGCTTATTCGATAAACAGCGTACTGATCGATTCGTTCCGGTGAATGCGGGAAATCGATTCCGCCAGCAGTTCGGATACGCTGAGCACCCGGATCCGGTCGCAACTCCCGGCCTCCTCGCTCAACGGGATGGTGTCCGTGACGACCATTTCGTCGAGCGTCGAATTCGCCAGGTTCTCGATGGCACGGCCCGACAGCACCGGGTGCGTGACATAGGCGACCACTCGCGTGGCCCCCTGTTCCTTCAGGGCTGCTGCGGCATGGCATAGCGTGCCCGCAGTATCCACCATGTCGTCGACCATCACGCAGGACATGCCCTCGACTTCACCGATGATGTTCATGACTTCCGATTCGTTGGGGTTCGGGCGTCGCTTGTCGATGATGGCGAGTTCGCTCCCGAGTTGCTTGGCGAACGCACGGGCGCGCACCACCCCGCCGATGTCCGGCGACACCGTCACCAGGCTGTCTCCTTTGTCCTGATGCCAGATATCCTTGATCAGGATCGGCGAGGCATAGATGTTGTCGACCGGAATGTCGAAGAATCCCTGTTCCTGATCGGCGTGCAGGTCGATGGTCAGCACCCGGTCGACCCCGGCCGCGGTGATGATGTTTGCCGCCAATTTGGCCGAGATCGGCACGCGGCCCGAGCGGGCCCGGCGGTCCTGCCGCGAATAGCCGAAATACGACACCACCGCGGTGATGCGGTTGGCCGAGGAACGGCGCAGCGCATCCACGATGATCACCAGTTCCATCAGGTTCTCGTTGGTCGGCCGGCAGGTCGGCTGCACGATGAACACGTCCTTGCCGCGAACGTTTTCGTTGATCTCCACGCGTACCTCGTCGTCGCTGAAGCGGCCGATGTCGGCCTTGCCCAGCGGAATACTGAGGTACTGGGCGATCTTCTGTGCGAGCGCCGGGTTGGCGTTCCCGCTGAACACCATCAAGTCGTCGTAGTCACTCATGCTTCAGGTTCCCGTTCATGAATTGGGAGAGTGGCTGGGCCGGCAGGATTCGAACCTGCGAATGCGGGGATCAAAACCCCGTGCCTTAACCTGACTTGGCGACGGCCCAACATCCTTCACGCCCTTTCCTGCGCCAGCAGAGGCGAGCGCGCGAGGCTCGCAGCGACCCGTCCATTCCATTCCAGCGGACAGAGCGCCAGCACGGACTCGGCCTCACCGCGATCATCGAACCACGCGAAGACCGAACCGCCCGAACCCGTCATTGCTGCCGGCGCGTAGCGGCGCAACCAGTCCAGACGTATCCCCACCTCCGGCAGCCGCGACCGGAGCAATTCCTCGAACACGTTGCTCCCCCAGTACGCGTCCACCTCGCCCATTTTGATGGGGGCGCTCCATTGTGTCAATTGCAGGGACCGGTACGCCTCGGCCGTGCTCACCTCCGACGGGGTCGGCAAAACCAGAGCAAAACCCTCCGGGCGGTCCGCCGGCGTCAGCTTCTCGCCCACCCCTTCCGCCCACGCGGTGCGCCCGTGCACGAACAACGGCACGTCTGCCCCCAGCTCCAGTCCCATCGCGGCCAACTCCTCGATATTCCACGGCTGGCCCCACAGGCGATTGAGCCCGTGCAGCACGGCAGCCGCATCGGAACTGCCACCGCCCAGGCCCGCGCCGACCGCGATCTGCTTGTTGAGGAACATCGAAGCGCCACAGCCTTCGGGGTGGCGCTTCCGTGCCAGTTCGGCGGCCCGCAGACATAGATTGGACTCCCCGAAATCCCCGCCCGCATCATCCGCATACTCGAAACGACCGTCCTCGCGCGCATCGATCGTGAGGCAGTCCATGTAGTCGATCAGTTGGAACAGGGTCTGCAACTCGTGATAGCCGTCCTCGCGGCGGCCGGTCACGTGCAGGAACAGGTTGAGCTTGGCCGGAGCGTACAGGCGCATCGACTAGTTCCGGCTCCATTCGCGAACGACCAGCACACCGCGCATCGCCTCCTGGGCGAAACGCACCCGGCCCGGCAGGGTCGGCTCCTCGCAGCAGCTGTAGTCGCGGTAATTGATCTCCCATCCTCTCTGGAGGATGCGCAGGGCCCGGGCCTGCCCGTCGAGCATCACCTCGCTGGCGTCGGAGATCGGGATGCCGCGCACGAGGTTCACCAGTTCCGCCAGCGGCAACGCAAAACCGAGGCGCTCCCGCATGACCTCTTCGATCTCTCCCTGAATGCTCTGCTCCCCGTCGTACAGGGTCGCCTGGCCCGTCTGCAGGTTGCCGTTCACGTGCACCGGGTTCAGCCCGAACGGCCCGCTCAACCGCAGTTCGAAGTCGGCGCCCGTCTGGCGCCACTGCAGACGGCCCTGGATCTGGCCATCGTCCCATTGCAGGCCGAAGTGGCCCTGCAGTCCCCAATCGTCGAGATCCGCCACGCTGCGGCGGTGCTCCTCCCAAAGTCGAACCTGCCCCGAGTCCCCCACCCCGGCTTCTCCCGGCATTTCCAGCAACGCGCAACCCGTCAGCAGAAACGCTGCCAGCAGACCAAACCCTGGGCCCCTCATAAGGAGAAGCGCTGGGCGATCCGACTCAGGAATTCATCGTCCGGAAGCCGGCCGACCGCCTCGCGGTAGATCTTGCGCGCTTCCTCGTGCCGTCCCTGCACCCAGAGCACCTCGACCAGGTGTGCCACGATCTCCCCGTCGGGCTGCAGCGAAAACGCCCGCCGCAGCAGTGCCTCCGCCTTCTCGATGTTGCCGAGCCGGTAGTGAACCCAGCCCAGGCTGTCGGTGATCGCCGCATCGTCCGGAATCTGCGCATGCGCCCGCTCGATGTATTCCAGTGCCAACTCAAGGTTGAGGTTGTGGTCCGCCCAGGTGTAGCCGAGCGCATTCAGCGCCTGCGGATTCTCCGGGTCATCTGCGAGCACTGCCTGCAGGTCCCGCTCCAGCCAATCGATCCGGCCCATCCGCTCGGCCAGCAAGGCGCGGCTGTACAGCAGCGATGCGCGGCCGGGGTATTCCTTCAGCGCCCGGCTCAACAGGGTGAACCCGGCATCGTACTGCTTCAGCCCGTACAGCAGGTCTCCCTCCGCGACGTACAGCTGCACCACGCTCTCTTCACTCCGGCTGCGCCCGCGCGATACCATCAGGTGCATGCGCGCCTGGTCCGGGTGTCCTGCGTCCAGGAGCAGGTGTGCGATTCGCACCCGCGCCTTCTGGTAATACTCGTCGACCCCGAAGTAGTCCCGCTCCTCGACCTGGTAGTAGTAATCCATGGCCTTCGCCGCATCCCCGGTCTCTTCGGCCACCAGGCCGAGAAAGTACGCGCTGATCGAGCGGTTGAACACCTGCGGCTGGCCGGACACCAGCGGGCGGGGATTGAGGCTGAGCGAAAGGAAGTATTCCTCGGATTCCTTCCAGTCGCCCGCCAGGAGCGCCAGGGAGCCGAGGGTCATCTGCCAGTGCGGGCTACCCGGGTCGAACTCGAGCAGGCGGGCGAATTCCGCCCGCGCCTCGGCCTGCCGCCCCAGGCTGTTGAGAAGGTCTGCCAGCATCTGGCGCAGGCGTGGCGCATTCTGGATCGGTTTCTCCAGAGCGCTGCGCAGCAGCGTGATCGCCTCCTCGGGGCGCTTCATCTCGCGCAGGATGTCGGCGTGCAGGATGATCGCCTCCGGCCATGCCGGAAGCAGCTCGGAAGCAAGGCGTACCGCCGCCAGGGCTTCATCGATCTTGCCTTCCACGCGTGCGATGCCGGCCACGTGGAGATGGGCGTGCGCGCTTTTCGGGTGGCTTTTCGCCAGCGCCCGCAGGACTTCGAGCCGGACCGGCTGGGCCGCCTCGGTGGAAAGGGAGTTCGAAACCGCGAGCAGGTCCAGCTCCAGGCTGAGCGGCGACACTTCGATGGATTTTTCGTACGCCTCAAGCGCGGCCGGGAGATTCCCCCGGATCGCATGGATGGAGCCCAGCACGCGCAAGGGGTGCGGATTCTCGGGCACCAGGTCCCGCCAGCGCGAGGCAGCCTTCACCACGCGTTCGTAGTCCTGCATCCACAGGGCGATTTCGGTGGCCCGCGAGGCCACCTGGGGGTCGTGCGTCAGTTGGGACGCCTGGTAGTAGTGGTCGAACGCACCCGGCAGGTCTCCGCGGAAGCCGCTCATTTCGCCCTGCAGCAGTTCGTACATCAAGTCCGCGACCGGGGTCTCGACCGTTTCGGCCGGCTCCGGCAGAGACTGGCAGCCGGACACCAGCCCGACCAGTAACGCCAGTCCCGCGATCCCGGAACGATTCCGGCCCATGGCCGGAAATAGCCATAGCGAAAGGGATTTTTGACGTAAAATGAACAAGACAGCCGTCGCAGCAACCGGGCCCGGGAACCCCGATTATTATGGCACTGGCCACTCTTGGCATCAATCACCAGACCGCCAGCCTGGACCTGCGCGAGAAAATCGCGTTCACCCAGGATTCGCTGGATGCCGCCCTCAGGGAGCTGGCGTCGCTCCCCCACATCAGCGAGGCGATGATCCTGTCGACCTGCAACCGCACCGAGCTGTACCTCAGCCACGACACCGCAGAGGACATCGCCCAGGCCCGCGACTGGCTCTGCCACTGGCATCAGGTAGACCAAGGGATCCTTCGGGACGCGCTGTACTGGCATGCCGACGAGGCTGCGGTGCGGCACGCCATCGAAGTCGCCAGCGGGCTGGACTCCATGGTGCCCGGCGAGCCGGAGATCCTCGGGCAGTTCAAGCAAGCCTCGCGCGATGCGGAGCAGGCCGGCACCCTGGGCGGCGAGCTCCACCGTCTGATCCAGCACACCTTCTCGGCAGCAAAGAAAGTCCGCACGCTGACCGAGATCAGCCGCAACCCGGTCTCCATCGCCCATGTCGCCGTTGCCCTCACCAGACAGTTCTTCGACCAGCTGCAGGAACGGCGGGCGCTGGTGGTCGGGGCCGGCGAAGCCGCGCGACTGGTGGCGCGCTACCTGCACGACGCCGAGGTCGGCCACCTCACCATCGCCAACCGCAACCTGAACCGCGCGCAGAAGCTCGCCCGGGAACTGCTGGCGCATGCCATCCCGATGTCCCATATCGGCCATGCGCTGGAACACGCGGACATCGTCATCAGCAGCACGGGAAGCCCGGTGCCGGTGCTCGGCAAGGGAACCGTCGAGGATGCCGTCCGGCGGCGCAAGCACCGACCGATCTACATGGTGGACCTGGCAGTGCCGCGCGACATCGAGCCGCAGATCGCACATCTCTCCGATGTTTATCTGTACACCCAGGAGGATCTGCGCCAGGTCGTCGAGAAGAACCTGCAGTCCCGCGAGAATGCACGCCGGGAGGCGAGCGCCATCATCGACCAGCAGGTGGAGGAGTTTGCGCGGCGGGCGCAGAGCGAATCCGCATTCGCCCTGATCCGCGACTACCGTGACCAGGCACAGCAACTGCGCGACGAGACGCTGGAGCAGGCGCAACGGCGGCTGAAGCGGGGGCGTGGAGCCGACGAGACCCTGCAATGGCTTGCTCATACGCTGTGCAATCGCTTGACGCACAACCCGACCCAAGCCCTGAACGAGGCTGGCCAGGACAACGACCTCTCCCTGCTCGACGCGGCACGCGCCCTGCTCAAGACCCGTTCCCCGGACTCATGAGGGAATCCCTTCAGGCCCGGCTCGACCGTTCGGTCGAACGCCATGCCTGGGTCCAACAGCAGCTCGCAGACCCGGAAGTGCTGTCCGACCGTACACTCCACCGCGACCTGTCCAGTGAATTTGCCCGCCTCGCGCCACTAGTGGATCGGTACCAGGACCATCAGGCCTGCCAACAAGAACTGGACTCGATCTCCCAACTGCAGAACGAACCGGATGCCGCGTTGCGCGCCCTGGCCGATGAAGAGCAGTTGCGCCTGCGGCAGCGGATGGGCGAGATCGAGAAGGAAATCGAAGCGTTGCTGGTCCCGGTCGACCCGCACGACCAGTGCAACGCATTCCTGGAGATCCGCGCCGGGACCGGCGGGAACGAAGCGGCCCTGTTCGCCGGAGATTTGTTCCGGATGTACAGCCGATACGCCGAACGAAGCGGCTGGCAGGTCGAGTCGCTGAACCACAACGAGGGCGAACAAGGCGGCTTTCGCGAAGTGGTGGCGCGCGTGCGCGGCCGGGACGCCTACGCCCGGCTCAAGTTCGAATCCGGCGTGCACCGGGTGCAACGCGTCCCGCAAACGGAATCCCAAGGCCGGATCCACACCTCAGCCGCCACCGTCGCGGTATTCCCGGAGACCGACGAAGTCGATGAAGTCGAACTTTCGTCGGAAGACCTTCGCATCGATCGGTTCCGCGCTTCCGGCGCCGGGGGACAACACCTGAACAAGACTGATTCTGCAATCCGCATCACCCACCTGCCCACCGGGATCGCGGTCGAGTGCCAAGACGAACGCTCGCAGCACCGCAACCGGGAGCAGGCCATGTCCCTGCTGCGGGCACGGCTGCTGGACATGGAACGGCGGCGGCGTGCCGAAGAGGAAGCCAGTCTTCGCCGCGACCTGATCGGCAGCGGCGACCGTTCGGAGCGGATCCGGACCTACAACTTCCCGCAGAGCCGCGTCACCGACCACCGGATCGGATTAACGTTGCACTCCCTGCACGAGATGCTCGAAGGCGACCTCAACCCGGTCATCGACCCTCTGCGGCAGGAACACCAGGCCCTGCAGCTGGCCGAGCAGCCGGGTGACGGCTGAGCCGCTCACCCTCCGCCAGGCGCTGCTCGAATCCCGCATCCGACTCAGCTCCTGCAGCGACAGCCCGGCCATCGATGCCGAATGGCTGTGGAGCCACGCCTTGCGCCGCTCCCGCGTCTGGCTCATGGCGCATTCGGAATGGCTGCTGACGCCGGCAGAACAGGCGCGAGGCGAATCTTTGGTCAGCCGCCGACAGGAGGGTTATTCGGTCGCGCACCTGTGCGGCGAGTGTGAATTCCTGGATTTTTCGGTTCGGCTGACGCCCCAGGTCCTAGTGCCTCGCCCGGAGACCGAGCTACTTGCGGAACAAGCCCTGCGCGGGCTGCCGCGCCGCGCGCGCATCCTCGAATGGGGTACCGGCAGCGGCGTACTTGCCCTGGCCCTCGCCCTCGCCCGTCCCGATTGCCGAATCCTAGCCTTGGATCAATCGCGCACCGCAATCAAGCTGGCCCAGAGCAACGCCCTGCGGCTGCGCCTGACGAATATCCGTTTTATGCAAGGCGACTGGCGATGCCGGTGGCCTGGCTCTACTTTCGACCTGATCCTCGCAAATCCGCCTTATGTGGCACTCCACGATCCCCACCTGCAATCTCCCGGTGTGTGCCGCGAGCCCCGTCATGCGCTGGTCGCCCCTGTCCGGGGGACTCAGGCAATCCGGATCCTCGCTGTAAAGGCACGCCGACACGTGCATCGGCGTACCCGGCTGCTGCTGGAGCACGGCGCGGATCAGGGTGACGTCTGTCGGAAGATCGTCGAGCGGGCGGGATGGGGACGGTCGAAGACCTTGGCCGATTTGCCCGGCCTGCCGCGGGCCTGCCTGGCGTCGCACTGAAGAATTCATCGGGACAGGGTCCGGATCTCGAATTCGTTCTCTGCCTATTGGAAAATCCGCTTGAAGAACGCCCGCATGTTCTTAGTCGACTGCTGGTCGGCATAGGCATCGTATTTCAGGGCCTCGATGCCGTACTTCGATGCATCCGGGTTGGTAAACCCGTGGAGCACGCCGTCGTAACCGTTGAACGTGTAGTCGACCTCGGCCGCATCCAGTGCCGCACGGAACTGGCGGACTCTTTCCTCCGGAATAAAGGGATCGGCGTTTCCGTGTTCGACCAGTACCGCGGCCTTGATCGCCTCCGCCTGCTCGGCGGTGGCTGGCGGCAGTGAGCCGTGTAGGGTGACCACGCCTTTGATGTCCGTACCACTGTAGGCGAGTTGCACGACGGTGGAGCCTCCGAAGCAGTAGCCGATCGCGGCAATGTTATTGCCGTCAGTCATTTCGTGGTTGCGCAGGAATTCGACCCCCAGCTGCGCACGCTTCTGCCAGTCCTCAACATTGCTGGTGGTCTGCGTCATCCATTCCCTAGCTTGCTCAGGATGCTCGGTCACCTTGTCCGCGCCATACATGTCGATGGCGAAGGCCACATAGCCGTCGGCGGCCATCTGCCTTGCACGCTTGCGGGCATAGGCATTCAAGCCCCACCACTCATGTACCACCAGAATGCCGGGGCGTTCGGCGGAATCGCTGTCGTCGTAATAGATGTAGCCTTTGTGTGGGGCGCCATTGTGTTCGAAATCGATGGCTTCCTCGACGACTTCGGCCGCAACCGAACCGCAGGCCAGCAACAAAATCAGTGGAAGTGCTGTTCTCATCCGTTGCCCTCCCGTGCTCTCTGGTTTTAATCCTTCTGAAGTCTTGCACGCAGTTGTTCGCTGACCTGCTTCGGGTCCGCCTTGCCGCCCGACGCCTTCATCACCTGCCCGACGAAGAAGCCAAGCAGCCGATCCTTGCCACCGCGGTACTGCGCTGCCTCGGCCGGGTGCGCTTCGATGACCTGGTCAACCCACTGGTCCAGATCGGCTCCCGCGCCGACCTGGCGTAAACCTCGAGCCTCGATGATTGCCTCGGCCTCGCCTTCGCCCTGCCACATCGCGGCCAGCACCTCTTTCGCCGCGCTGTTGGACACGACGCCGGAGTCGATGCACTTCAGCAGTTGCGCCAGCGAATTCGCGGACACCGGAGGCTCGACTCCTTCAGTCGAATGCTTGTGCATATGGGCGAACACTTCACCGGTGATCCAGCGCGCCGCGGTGGAGGCGTTTGCGCCAGCCTCGACGGTCGCCTCGAAATAATCGGCCCACTGCCGGCTCTGCACCAGCACGGCGGCGAGGTCAGCGGCCAGTGCGTATTGCTCGACCAGCCGGGCCCTGCGCGCCTGCGGCAGTTCTGGAAGCGATTCGGCCAGTTCCACCTGCATCGCCTGATCGACGACGACCGGCAACAGGTCGGGATCCGGGAAATACCGGTAGTCGTCCGCGTATTCCTTGACTCGCATCGGGCGGGTACGGTCGCCCGCCGGGTCGTACTGTCGGGTCTCCTGGATGATCGGCTGGCCGGACTCCAGTGCTTCGACCTGGCGCTGCTGCTCGTAGCGCAGGGCGCGTTCGACGAAGCGGAACGAGTTGATGTTCTTCAGTTCGACCTTGACGCCCAGTTCCGTCTCGCCCTTGCGGCGCATGGAAATGTTCGCGTCGCAGCGAAACGATCCCTGTTCCATGTTGCCGTCGCAGATTTCCAGGAAAGTGACGATGCCGTGCACGGCGCGCATGTAGGCGGAGGCCTCCTCGGGGCTGCGCATCTGCGGCTCCGAGACGATTTCCATCAGCGGTACGCCGGCGCGGTTGAGATCCACCGCGCTTTCTCCGGCGTAGCCTTCGTGCAGCAGCTTGCCCGCGTCCTCCTCCAAGTGCGCCCGGGTCAAATCAATCTGCCGCCGGTTGCCGTCCTGGAGTTCGATCTCGACCGTGCCGCCCTCGACGATCGGCAATTCGTACTGGCTGATCTGGTAACCGCGCGGCAGGTCCGGATAGAAGTAGTTCTTGCGCGCGAACACGCAGGGCGTGCGGATCTTCGCACCAACCGAAAGCCCGAACAGGACCGCCATGCGAATGGCCTCGCGGTTGACCACCGGCAGCACACCCGGCAGGGCCAGATCGATGCCGCAGGCCTGGCGGTTCGGTTCCGCCCCGAACTGCGTCGAGGCGGCAGAAAACAGTTTGCTCCGGGTCGACAACTGGGTGTGGATCTCCAGCCCGATTACGGTCTCCCACTCGCTCATGCGAACTCCGGCGGCACCTGCCGGTGCCAGTCCGTCTCCCGTTGCCAAGCGGCACCAAGGCCGAGCAGCCGCGCTTCGTCGAAATAGTTGCCGATCAACTGCACGCCGGTCGGTAGCCCGTCCACCGGCCGCGCCGGCAGCGACAAGCCCGGCAAACCAGCCAGATTGACCGGGATGGTGTAGCAGTCGATCAGGTACATCGCCACCGGGTCCTGCGTCTTCTCGCCGAGTTTGAACGGCAGCACCGGCGAGACCGGGGCCGCAATCACGTCGACTTTTTCGAACGCCTGCTGGAAATCCTGCCGGATCAACTGCCGCACCCGTTGCGCCCGGCCGTAGTACGCGTCGCGGTAGCCGGCGGACAGGGCGTACGTCCCGATCATGATTCGGCGACGCACCTCCGCCCCGAAACCCTCCTCACGAGAGCGGCAGAACAGCTCCTCCAGGTCATCCGGGTCCTGGCAACGGTGCCCGTAGCGCACTCCGTCGTAGCGGGCCAGGTTGGACGAACACTCGGCCGAAGCGATCACGTAGTAGGCCGGGGTGGCGAGCGACAGGTTCGACAACGAAATCTCGACCGGTTTTGCGCCCTGCCCCTCCCAGGCCGCAACCGCCTCCTCCACGGAGGCCCGGATCCCTGCATCCAGCCGATCGTCAAAAAACTCCTTCGGCAAGCCCAGACGCAGACCGTCGATCGGCTGCGCCGACTCCCTCCAGTAGTCCGGCACGGGGTGGTCCACGCTGGTCGAGTCGCGGGAATCGAATCCCGCCATCGCGCCGAGCAGCGCCGCGCAGTCCTCGGCACTCACGCCCAGCATGCCGCCCTGGTCCAGGCTGGAGGCATAGGCCACCATGCCGAAGCGCGACACCCGTCCGTAGGTCGGCTTCAGGCCGGTCACGCCGCAGAACGTGGCCGGTTGCCGAATGGAACCGCCGGTGTCCGTCGCAGTGGCCGCCGGAGCCAGACGTGCCGCCACGGCTGCGGCCGAGCCGCCACTGGAACCGCCTGGAACTCGATCCGGGTCCCAAGGGTTGCGGACTGGGCCGTAGTAGCTGGTCTCGTTGGACGAGCCCATTGCAAATTCATCCATGTTCGTCTTGCCAAGCATTACCATGCCGGCCGCTTTCAACCGTTCCACGACCGTGGCGTCGTATGGCGAGACGAAGTTGTCCAGCATGCGGGAGCCACAACTGGTCTTTACGCCACGTGTGCAGAAGATGTCCTTGTGTGCCAGCGGAATCCCGGTCAGCGACCCGGCTTCGCCAGCGGAGCGCGTGCGGTCTGCCGCCTCGGCCTGCGCCAGGGCTTGCTCTTCCGTTACCGTGATGAAACTGTTGATCGACCCGTCGTGTACCCGGATGCGCTCAAGGTAGGACTTCGTCAGTTCGACGCTGGACACTTCTCCGGCCTGCAACGCCTGCGCGTGCTCCAGCAGGGTCCGCCCATGCATCAGTCGGAATCCAGCACCGCGGGAACCCGGTACAGGCCCTCGCGTGCGTCCGGGGCGATCGCCTGGTAGTCTTCCCGCCGATCGGGCTCGGTCACCTCGTCCTCGCGCATACGCTGTTCGACCTCAAGCGGATGCGCCATCGGTTCGATGCCTTCGACCTCCGCCTCGCTGAGTTGGGCGAAGAATTCCAGAATCGCGCCTAGATCCTGGATCAGGCGTTTCTCTTCCGAAGGACTGGGACGAAGTCGGGCGAGCTGTGCGATCCCGCGCACGGTATCAGCAGTCAGATCCATGGGCAGAGCAGGGTTCTCGGAACCGAATCGATCAAAAATCGCTCTTTAGTATAGCCGCCGAACACGAGTTTATGCTAAATTGACTCCCTCAAATCCTAGGAAGCTCCTTATGCTCCGGCGTCTTTTCAGTGACGACATGTCCATTGACTTGGGCACAGCAAACACGCTGGTGTACGTGCCCGGCGAAGGCATCGTCCTGGACGAGCCTTCGGTGGTCGCCATCCGCAGGTATTCGGATCTCAACAAGCCCCAGGTCGAGGCCGTCGGCGTCGAGGCCAAACGCATGATTGGCCGGACCCCGGCCAACATCGAAGTGGTGCGGCCCCTGCGCGACGGCGTGGTGGCCGACTTCGCGACCGCCGAGAAAATGCTGCAGTACTTCATCCGCAAGGCCAGCCAGCGACGGCTGTTCACCCTCGGGCCCCGGGTCCTGATCTGCGTACCCTGCGGCGCCACCCAGGTGGAGCGCCGGGCGATCCGGGCCGCCGCGGAAGCGGCTGGCGCGCGCAAGGTCTACCTGTACGAGGAACCGCTGCTGGCCGCGCTGGGGGCAGGACTGAGCATCGAGGAGCCCTACGGCCACTTCATCCTGGACATCGGCGGCGGCACCTCGGAGGTCGCGGTTCTGTCGCTCAACGACATCGTGTACGCCGACTCCTCGCGTACCGGCGGAGACCACTTCAACCAGAGCATCATCGACTATGTGCGGCGCCAATGCGGATTGCTGATCGGCGAGACCACCGCGGAGCAGATCAAGCACACCATCGGCAGCGCCTACCGTCCGCAGACGATCGAGGAGATGGAGGTGCGAGGCCGCGACCTGTCCGACGGCACCCCCCGCAGCATCACCGTCAACAGCAACGAGATCAACGACGCCCTGCAGGAGCCGCTGCAGATCATCCTGAACAAGGTCCACTCCGTGCTGGAGCAGACCCCGCCGGACCTGGCTTCGGACATCATGGCCCGCGGCATCGTGGTCACCGGCGGAGGGGCGATGCTGAGCGGCATCGACCAATTGCTGATGCAGGAAATCAAGGTGTCCGTCATCATTGCCAACGAGCCCCTGTTCTGCGTAGCGCGCGGCGGCGGCAAGGTTCTAGAGGAGAACATCGAGCTTCAACAGGACTCGCACGCTTTCGCGCGGTGATCCGGAAATCCACCTGACGGCTCGGCCGAGCTCCCATCAACCCCGGCATGCTCTGGCGCAAACTGATCAGCAGCCTGATACTGGCCGTCGTGCTGGTCAGCATCGACTACCGCTACGCCGTGGTCGACCGCGCGGCCCCTCTGGTCAACCTGGTCACCCAACCGATCGTCGCGGCCTCGAGCCTGCCCCAGCAGTTTTTCGAGTGGGTCTACACCCATTACCGCGGCGTCGAGGAGTTGGTCGAGGAGAACCAGATGCTCAGGCAGCAGTTGCTGGAGAATATCTTCTGGACGCAGTCCGTTGAGGCGCTGGAAGCAGAAAACCGCCGCCTGCGGACCCTGACGCAACTCGACGTTCCGACACATTCGCAACGGGTGCTGGTCGCGGAAGTCACGAAAATCAATACCGACACGTTCCGGCAGACCATCACCATCAACCGCGGCACCCACGACGGCACCTACGTGGGTCAGCCGGTACTGGACGAGCACGGCGTCGTCGGCCAGATCTCCGGCACGAGCCTGTTCCAGTCCACTGTCCTGCTGGTCACCGATGTCAGCCACGCCCTGCTGGTGCGCAATGTGCGGACCGACGACCGCTACCTGGCGCACGGGAACGGGCAGGGACTGACCCTGCGATTCGTCCCGCGCCACAACGACCTCGATCCCGGCGACATCCTGCTGACCTCGGGCCTCGACGACACCTACCCCGAACAGCACCTGGTCGGCCGGGTCGCACAGATCACCGCCCAGCCCGGCCGGGACTTTTTGGAAGCGGACGTCCAAGCCGAAGCGCAACTGCACCGGAACCGGGAAGTCCTCCTAGTTTGGCACCGGAACCCCGCAGAGGAGACCGGCGATGCGGATTGAATCGTGGCGGATCTACCAGGCGCTGAGCCTGATCGCAGCCCTCACCCTCTCGGCCTTGCCGCTCCCGGATTCGTATGCTCCGTGGCAGCCGCAATGGGTCGTGATGACCGTGATTTTCTGGATGTCCGTCCGGCCCGAGAAGACCGGGTTCGGGATGGCCTGGTCGGCCGGCCTGCTGAGCGATCTTGTTGTTGGGAGCTGGATCGGCATCCATGTCCTCAGCTACTGTCTTATCGTGTTTTTGTGTGCCCGGTTCTACCGGGTGCTGCAACTCTCCAGCACCCTGCAGAAGATCTTTCCGGTCGGGCTACTACTGGTGCTGCACATGGGCTATCTGCACCTGTTCTCGATCTTTCTCTCCAACGTCGATCTCGGCCTGCTTTACTGGGCCAGCCTGCCTGCCAGCCTGCTGGTCTGGCCGGTCCTGCATTACCTGCTGAGCAAGATCTCGGTTGGAGACCCGGGTGGCCTGACGGCATAGCCGAAGCAGTTCCCGGTTACGGGTGGTGTTCCAGCCAGCGCGTCACCGCCTCCAACTGTAGCGACGGACCCATTGGTTCCAACAGCCTCCGCGTCCGCCTGAAAGCGTTCCGGGCGGCACTCTTCTCTCCCAGCAGCACATAGACGTTTCCGAGTTCGCCAACCAAGTCCGGATGTTTCGGCCAGCGGTTCGTCAGGCCCAGGTAGGCCTGCTCGGCACCGGCCAGATCACGCTGCCGCAGCAGCTGCCGGGCCCGAGTCCACGACTCGTAGAGCGCTTCCGCCTCCAGGTCGCGCGGTTTCGGCTGGGGTTGCGCTGAAGCGGCCTTCGGCTGTGATGCCGTGGATTCCGACGCCTGTGCAGGCTCGGACGCGGCTTCAGATGGTTCCTTTCCGGGGGAGACCGGGGTGGGTTGTGCCAGGTTTTCTGCCTCCGGCTGGTCGATCACGTCCCGAAGAGACGGCAATTGGTCGGGCTCGAACAGCGGTTCCGTCTCCAAATTCGGGAACCAGGTGACATTCGGGCTCATCCGCCACCCCAAGAACAGCAGCGTGATCACGATAATGATGACCGCCAGATGGCTAGCAAGGCGAGAGTTCCAATGAAACTTCATGGCATCTCCTGCCGCATCTCCGAGGTCAGGCGCATGCGCAGCAAGGGGTAGACATACGGCATCTCGACCAGCGCGTCCGGAGAATACAGGCTCAAGGCGATGGCAGGCGGCGCGAGGGGTTTTCCTTCCGGCGAGGCGAGCGGCTCGGCTGGATTCCCCCCTTCGGCAGACGTCGGCATGTCGCGCGAGGCGGGCGGGACTGGATCATCCGTTGCCTGATCCTGCGCCTGGACCTGTCCCGGGCCATGCACGCCGGCGAGCAGGAGAAACAGGAAAAAAGCCCGAAGAATAGGCATTTATGAATACCGGGAAGGGCCTGGAAACGAAAGCGTATTATACTATTTCATTCATGGATGAGGTGCTGATTCCCAGTTGGACATGGATCGCTCGGCAGGAGGTCCTGCTGAAGTACCTTGATCGTATCGCGGGCGCGCCTTGGCTTGCGCTGGACACTGAATTCCTACGCATCCATACCTACTACCCGAAACTCTGCCTGATTCAGATATCGGACGGCACCGAGCATGCCGTGATCGACATGCAGGCCGGGCTTGACCTCTCCATCTTGGTAGAGCGGCTACGCAGGTCCGACCGGGTCAGCGTCCTGCACGCCTGCCTGCAGGATATCGAAATCATGCATCATGACTTCGACCTGATTCCCGGAAATGCGTTCGATACCCAGATCGCCTGGGCTCTGCTTGGACATGGCTTCCAGATCAGCTATGCCGCCATGGTGGAGAAGCGGCTGGGGGTCGCTCTCGACAAATCCCAGGTGCGCAGCTGGTGGGATCGTCGGCCGCTCAAGCCCGCACAACTTCTGTACGCCCTGTACGATGTCGTTTACCTCGGCCCTGTCTACCAACAACTGTTGGAAGAACTGGAAGCCAAGGGACGTCTGAGCTGGATGCAGGAGGAAATGGAACGGATGCTCACGCCGTCCACCTGGATTCCCGACCCGAACCAAGTGTGGAAGCGGGTTCGCATCCCCGGCAGCAATGTGCCCAACAATCGGCTGCATGTACTGCGGGGACTGGCGCGCTGGCGCGAATTGCTTGCCCGACGCGAGAACCGGGCCCGTGCCCGAGTTGCGTCGGATGAGATCCTGGTCGATCTTGCCTGTACTCCGCTGCATGACCAGAAACATTTCGATCGCGTGTTAGCCGGCAGAGCTTCCTGGAAGCTTCGCAACAGGCTGTGGAAGGCCCTGCAGTTGGCCGAGGATACCCCCCCCCTCACGCTGAAGTCCGTGAGCCGGGACGAACGTGGCGAACAGCGCAGGAAAGTGCGGATCCTGGCCGGTGTCGCCCGCAAGGTCGCCGAGGAGATCGGGGTGTCGCCGGAACTGCTCGCACCCCGCGCCATGCTGGAAGAACTGGTGCACCAGAACCCGGATCCAATCGTGCTGCAGGGCTGGCGCGGCGAGACGGTCGGCCCGGTCCTGACCGAAGCGCTCAATGCCCTCTGAGCTGGCAGCGGATGCTCCGGTTTCGCTTCTGGAGAAGGTTCGCGAGGCCGTCCCGGATCGGGACGTACTGCTGATCTCCGATCATCCGCCCTCCCCCGTGCCGGAGTGGGTCGCCATGACGCTGTCGAGCGCCGAGATGCTGGCGATGCCGCGCCTAGAGTCGCACCATGCCTGCGGGCTGATCCTGACCCCGTGGGTGGAACCGGAACAGGTGGACGTGGTCATCGCACACCTGCGCGATTTCCTGTCGCTAGAGCTATACGTCCTACACCCAGGCGACACCCTGGAGCAGGCCCGGCGGATGGGTGCGTTGGGACTGCGCTGCGTGGAGGTTTTCGATGTGGACGGACAGCCCTGGGGGCTGAACCACTTCAGCCTGAAGACCTATAAGAAAACGCCCAACTGGCTGAACAGCCGCTTCTGGGCCAATCCTCGACGCTGGAACAAATTCCGCTGGTAGGCCAGCTCAGCCCTGGTCGTGCAAGTTGCACAGGGCCTGAACCCCTGGCGGCAGGGTTTCGGGGCAACGGCCGCACAACTCATTGGCCGGGACCGAGAAATCAAGTTTCTTCGGGTACGGGAGGTCCAGCCCTTTCATCAACTTCACGAAGTCTTCCTCGCTGCGGTTGCCCTTGAGACGGGGATTGCGCGCCTTCTCCTGACCCACGGTGGATACAAAGCGTCCTTCGTAGTCGTGCGCCGGATAGACCAGGGTCTCGTTGGGGCGGGAGAAGAACTTGTCCTGGATCGAGCGGTACAGGGTGGCGGCATCCCCCATCTGGAAGTCGGTCCGTCCGCAGGCGTCGATCAGCAGTGCATCGCCGGTGAACAGCCAGTCTCCGCTCGGGGAATGGAACAGGAAGGCGTGATGGGTGTCGGTGTGTCCCGGCGTGAACAGTGGATGGATCTCAAGAGTTCCGACACGAAACGCTTCGCCTTCACGGACACCGATATCCCGGCACGGCAGGTCGTCCATCGCCGCGCCGGCGATCTTGCAGTCGGTGATCGCCTTGAGCTTGAAGGCCCCACTTACGTGGTCGGCGTGGACGTGTGTCTCCAGGGTATACGTGAGTTTCAGGCCCATCTCGTGCAGGACTTCAAGGTCGCGGTTCGCCGTTTCCACTACCGGGTCGATGAGCACCGTCTCACCGGTCTGCGGACAGCCAAGCAGGTAGGTGTACGTGAACGATTCCGGTTCGAACAGTTGTCTGAAAATCATGGTGAATTCGTTCCGTGTATGAATTCCTGCGGGCCTTGTCCAGAGAGAGGTCTTAAAAAGAATTCTTTGATTTCTGGTGCAGGCATTTTAGCGTATGGCCGCAGCCAATTTTAAGATGGCTGGTCGTGATAATTTGTTCCTACCCTTTCCAGACAATCGGCTTACCAGTTTCAGTATCAATCCATCCATCTATGGTTGGAGGTTGATCCCCTGGCATTGCTCGCGCAAAAGCGATTTGTCGCTGTGTCAAACCTCCTGCGAGGATACCGCCTTTGTGAAAAAACGACCCGATAAGCCGAAGAGTTTTTTAGACCATTCGCTGGCACGATTTGTCCAAGCGGTCAACCTCCTCCTTTCCAGTAGTAGTCAGCCGGCCATGAGGCCGCCATCCCAAAGATAATGGATAAAAGTTGTTGCAGGAAGAATATCGATGCCATCATCCGTGCACCATGCACGCGGTTCAAGGCAGACGACTATGCGTCGACTAATCTCTGGATGGTCTTCCGCCAAGCTGCGCAATCCTCGCAGATGGGCTGACGAGATTTTCGGACTCGCCTTGGCTTCAATTGCAATCCGCATGTCACCGAGAACGAAATCCACTTCTGTGCCACCCGCAAGTCTCCAATAGGATAATTTTTCATTCAATTCCCGGTAAGCGCAGAAAGCGGACAGTTCATGGAAGACCCAGTTCTCGAAAGCTTTCCCATAATGGTCGGAGCCTGGGAGTATGTCCCCCCTATGCGCCAATCGATTCACGATGCCTACATCGGAGAAATAGAACTTCGGCGCGCGAATCACCCGCCGTTTCTGTCGCCTGCGGTAGGCCGGCAGCCAACGACCGAGCAACGTATCTTCCAAAATTCCGAAATAGGCTTTTGCCGTATGGCTCGACACGCTGCAGTCACTAGCGATATTTGAGAAATTTATAATCTCTCCATCGCAGAGGGCTGCGGCATCAAGAAATCTCGAAAAACTTGGCAGATTCCGGACTAAACCTTCTGCCGCCACTTCTTCTTTCAAGTAGTCTGCCACGTATGCTTTCAACAATTTTGCCGGCTGCTTGGCCTCATACATCCGCGGCAAATAGCCACGGTTGAGTATCCGGGTCAAGTCAAAGTCCTTTCCAACTTCGCCCGCTGTCAGGCCATGTAACTCGTACCGTATCGCCCTCCCACCGAGAAGGTTGGCAGCCCCCCGCCTCACCTTGCGGGCACTTGACCCACATAAAGCGAAATGAAGCCCGCGGTTCTCAATCAACCAATGTACTTCGTCAAGCAGCGCAGGAACTTTTTGGATTTCATCGATTACAATCTGGGTTCCATCCCTCGATAGCTCTTCCGACTCAATTTCCTGACGCAGGCGCTCGGGATTATCGCCATAGTGCCGGAACTCGTCTGACTTCAGTAAGTCGACCCATCGGCTCTTCGGATAGTGTTGCCGCAACAGTGTGCTCTTGCCCGTCTGGCGTGGCCCCCACAAGAAGAAAGTCTCGACTCCAGGGGGTGGAAAATCCAAGTTTCTCTTGAACATGAACTTCAAATTGTCATGATGATTTGAGATTATACTTCAAATTATCATAAATTTTCAATCTCCTCATTGCCCCTGCTGGAGATCATGATGCTGACCTTTAATCTAGAACCATTCTCTCAGGCAACATCAAGCGCAAGAGTACAATTGGCTTTTCACGGAGAAACCTGTGGACGCTCAACAGATCGAAAATCTGATTCAGGCTGGCATCCCCGATGCCAAAGTCACCGTCAGCGGCGGCGAAGGGAAATTTGAGGCGATTGTGGTCAGCAATGCATTTGAAGGCCTGATGCCTGTCAAACGCCACCAGTTAGTCTACGCCACAGTCCGGAAACAGATTGCAGACGGATCACTGCATGCCCTGAGCATCCGGCCGCTCACGCCAGACGAGCACGAAAAATCCGGGTGATTTAGGGAGTTTCGACTCCGATGCCGGCGTCAATCCGGTACAAGCCCTTCTGCCTCGCGTAGTACGCGGCCAGATCTTCCAAATCCTGATCCGACAATGGTGCCACGATTGCCACCATGATTGGGTTGGTCCGCTCGCCAGTCTTGTAACTCCGCATGCTGTGCAGCAGATAGTCCTGATGCTGCCCCGCAATGATCGGGAACATGGGCACCGGGCTGTTGCCGTCCGGACCATGGCATGCCTGGCAGCTTAAGGACTTTTCCTTGCCGCGAACCGGGTCTCCCGCCAGCACCGAGCCGGAAAATCCGAGGCTCAGCACGGCCAAGGCGGAAATCAGGAAAGAGCGGGACGGGCAGTTCATTTGAGAGAAGAGAAATAGGCGGCAATGTCTTGGATCTGCTCCTCCGAGAGCCGTACGGAATGAGCCCGCATGGTGCTGTGGGCACGCTCGCCGGACTGGTAGGCTTTCAGGGCCGCCACGATGTACTCCGCGTGCTGGCCGCCCAGTTTGGGCACATGGTAACTCGGATAGACGTTGGTGTAGCTGGGGACGCCGTGACACCCGAGACAGGTCCCTGCCAAGGTACGCCCGCGTTCAATCGTCGCTTCGTCGGCGGATGCAAGAATGGGAGCCGAGCCCAATACGAGAGCAATCGCCAGAAAGAATCCGCGTCCGTACATGACGTTTATGAAATTCCAAAAAGATGTGCGCGAGGATTCGCTCGTCTGGCGGCTATTATACATCGCACTCTTTCCCGAATCGTATAAATGGATGCCTGAAAAGCAGACTATGGGCTGCAGTTCCAGCAGTTATACGACCCCGGGACTGAGCTTGTTCATCAACGGGCACTTGTCCCGCGTACAGCCGCACGGCTTGTCTCCACAGATCCTCATCTGATTGATCGCGTAATCAAGCGCTTCTTCCCGAGTTGCCGTGAAATATTCACTCCACTCCGGGCTGGCAAATCCCGTGCGCTCGAAAATTTCCATGATCTCGGGCTTGGCGCGGGTCACGATGAAGGTGATGTTGGAATCCACCAATTCCCGTGCAAGGCTGTGCAGCATATGCTCCCCGGTGGAATCGATTTCCGTGATGCTGCTCGCATCCACGATGATATAGCGCAGGCCCTCGGTCGAGGCCGCCGCCCGCAGGACCTGGTCACTGAAATAGCCGGTGTTGGCGAAGAATAGCGGTCCGTCGAAGCGCAGCATCGAGATGCTGCAGCAGGTTTCCAGAATTCTCCGCCGGGCATCGGCGAACTTGCCGGAACGATCGCGCGAAATCAAGCTGATGTTCGGGCGCATGATGCGGTAGACGAACAGCCCGAGCGCCAAGAGAACCCCGATGATGATCCCGTTTTCCAGGTGTGGGGCGAATGCCAGCGTCAGTACGAATGTAATGACCGCCACGACCGCATCGTGTTTCTGAACCTTCCAGGCATCGATGATCGGTCTGATCCGGAACAGGCTGGCCACCGCGATGATGATGACCGAAGCCAGCATGGCCTGCGGCATGTGGTACAGAATCGGCGTCAAGAACAGCAGGGTCGCGGCCACGAGCAGACCGGTCACGATAGAAGAAAAGCCTGTAATCGCCCCGGCGGACAAATTCACCGCGGAGCGGGAAAACGAGCCGGAAACCGCGTAGCCCTGAAAAAAGCTGGCCGCAAGATTGCCCAGACCCTGGCCCAGCAATTCCTGATTGGCGTCCAGATGCTGGCGCGTCTTTCTCATCGACATGGATTTGGCAACGGAGAATGCCTCCATGAAGCCGATCAGCGAGATGGCGATGGCGACGCCTGCCAGATCCAGCAAATAGCTGAAATCAACGGTCGGCAGGGCGAAACTTGGCAAGCCTTCCGGAATTGAGCCGACAATGGCTCCGCCGAAATTCTCTTTAAAACCGATCACCCAAGAAACCACCGTGGTTAGAACTGCCGCAACCAGGATGCCAGGTACTTTTTTCGAAATTTTTGGCAGAAAATACATCAGGCCGATGGCCATGACGCTCATAGCGACCGTCGGCCAGTGCGTGAATTCGGAAGCTGCAACCAGTATGTTCCAGACCGTCTCGTAGTGATGTTCGCTTTTCTCGGCAACCACTCCCAGCAGCTTGCCCAACTGGGACGTGGCAATGATCAGTGCCGCTGCGTTGGTGAAACCAATGACCACCGGATGCGACAGGAAGTCCACCAACACCCCCAAGCGCAAAAGCCCCAGAGCAATCTGGAACACGCCGACCATCAGCGCCAGCATGATCGCGTAGGCAATGTAGCCTTCCGACCCCGACGACGCGATCGGCTCCAGAGCCGATGCGGTCAGCAGCGAGATCACGGCTACCGGGCCGGTCGCCAACTGACGGGACGACCCGAACAGGGCCGAAACTATTACCGGCAAAAACGAGGCGTAGAGACCGTAATAAGTTGGCAGGCCCGCCAACTGAGCGTAAGCCATTGATTGCGGCACTATCACCAGGGCGACGGTGACGCCGGCGATGATATCCGCCTTCAGGACGGAAGAGGCACGCAGTTCCGGCAGCCATTCGAGGAACGGCAGGAACCGGGTTTTTAAGTATCTCGGGATTTTTTTGGCAGTCTTGACCCAGAATTTCCTCATGTGGGTGATTCCGTCGGTAAATCAATCCGCCAAAAAGTGTGGGATTACTTTAGCATATGGGTTTTTTCAATTCAGTTGCCCTGAAATATCCACAGTGCAGAGTGTACGTTCTAATCCATACCTTCTGATTCTGGAGACAAATTGCTAAACAGAGGCTATTCTGCGCTTCTAAGAATCGAAACTACTCAGCGATAAGTCCCGCTCTACGTGCTTTATTAACAAGATATGCAGCAAAGGAAGCACACGCACCAAACATGAAAGCAGCATCTTCTACATCTACATTCGCCTCTTCCTCATCAAGGAGAGAGTGGCGAATACCATTTTCATCACTGCTATAGCCATAGAGTTCTTCAATCCCTTTTTTAAAAGCCCCATGCAGAACAACATCCTTTTCAGATAGTGCTCTCAAGGCTGGAGCTAAAGAACTTTTAGCATCCTGGCTAAGATTCCGTGCAACAGATTCCACAGCATGGATGCTTTCGCGAACACTCCCCGCATAATCACTAGCATGGATGCATTTGGCCGATTCACGAAGATGTGTCCGAGCCCCATCGAATGGCCCAGATGCTAGCACCTCGAATGATTGCTCAATAGATTCCCTTTGTTCTGGTATCGCTATCGGAATGATTGAAGGGCCATCATTTATTACCATATATGCGCATTTACGACTTCTCAATATAGATTGAACTGTACTGTGAAAATCAGTTGACACGTTATCGTGCCGAAGAACAAATTGTAGAAAATCGAAAATTCGATTGTACGGCTCTCTTTTAAAAAATTGCTTTAACTCACTAGCTTGGTGCTCAAATTTATTGTTAAATTCATCCGCAGGATTGCACAAAAAATTGACATGGAAGTCATGTAGAATTGCTCCCCAAGAACCCACTATGTAATCATAGTAACCATGGTGCTCTCTTGCAGCCCGCAATCTTTCGTAGACATCACTCCAGAGAAGATTCCGCACATCTACGGGCAATTCTTCCAACGCTAGAGGGCGAGGAAGTTGGTCAATTCCTTCTGCCTGTGAAAAGGTTAGTTCACTTCGAACGGGATTCGATTCAACCATGGAGCCTTCCTTTGAAAAATTCTGTGACGGAGGGGGGGTAATCCTATCACATATAGCGTTTTGACTTATAAATTCCACTTTATCTTGCGGACTAGCTTCTGAGCCTCTTGCTAAAGAGCCACGTAATGCTGCTGCCGCGTCGCTTCAAATGTCTCACTCATTCCATCTGGAGCAATGACAGGGAAAACTAGCCTTACCTAAAAGGTAGACAGGATAGTAAAATGCCGATCAATGACTAAACCACCACAGTGTCACCAGTCTGGCAAAGTATAGAGGGACACAGATCACAATGGACACAAAGCGCCAAATCATAGTCTCGGGAGCAAATGACGCATACATGGATTTTTTGGATGACATGCTTGCATCCATACAGGACCGTTTGCGTGAATACGATTTAGGAATCCTTGATTTGGGTCTCTCTGAAGAATCGAAAGATCGGATCCGAGTTCATAAAAAGGATACCAAGATCGTTGACCCCGGCTGGCGTCACCAGCCTAGGGACATGTCCAAGCAACCTCTTCACAAAAAGGTATTTCTGGCAAAACCCTTCCTCCCCGAAATTTTCCCTGATCACTCTGGCTATATGTGGATAGATGCCGACATTTGGCTCCTGGACTCTTCCGCCATAGAACACTACATGTCAGCATCAGAACAATCTCGGGACGGAGGATCTATCACTTATGAATGTCATCCTTACTATAAAGACGTGAAGTATAAGCCTCGATTTAGGGTGGTAAAAAAATTCGGAATTTTCCCTGTGGCTATACGTGCGGTCAGCAGGACCGTGTATCGTTTGACGCATGAGATGTTTGGAGATGAAATCGCCAGACGATGGGCGCGTTCTCCAACCATTAACAGTGGTTTTTTCTTTATACGAGCTAACTCTCCGGCATGGAGTGCCTGGCAACACTACACACGCAAAGCAAATTTCAAAGCCTTAATGAAGCGAAATTATTTCTCTGACCAAACGTGTCTCAATGTCGCTTTGCGGGAAAATAATTTTTCTTTTAATACCTTGCCAGCAACCTATAATTGGGTGGTTGGATTGGGGCTCCCCCTTTTTGACGAAGAAACGGGCCTGTTACTCGACCCATGCGGGCCTCATGACAGGTTATATGCCATTCATCTGACCAACAAGATCGGCTCTCAAATTTTCAAACTCCGGACGACTAACGGCGGCCACATTAGTACATCACTAAAAAGACCTGCCTTCCTTCAAACGCTTTCCGACAAACAGCCAGAATTTTCCTAATCCACATATTCGACTTCGTGAATTGGGGCTATGACTCCTAGTTGTCCATCCAATCAATTTTTTTCCGAATAGAGAGATTGTATTTCCACGCCTCCTCCAATACGCTTAGAGAAATACCCATATCTTTTGCTTCGGCAAGCAGAGCATTGGCATCTTTTGGATAGCATTTCCCTCCCCAACCGCGATCTCCATCCGGCCCGGGGATCTGATAGTGCGAATTACCGAGGCGTTCATCCAAGTGTAATGCCTCCATCAGTTGTAACCACTCCACCGTACTGCCTGATTTCTCCCACAACTCGTAGAACTGATTCAAAACGCTTACTTTTGTCGCCAAAAATGTGTTGTTCATGTATTTGACCAGTGACGCCCCGGCTGCATCGCAGAATTTGACCGAGCACGGCGTACAGATACTGAATTTCTCGAACAACTCCTGTACTGCTTTTGTGTCATCCTCCTTGCCACCCAAAATCCTGAATTTGGGGTTCAGGTAATCCTCAAGCGCCGTATTCTGCTTGAGAAACTCCGGGCAGACAACGAGTCGCAAGTGCGGCCATTCTTTCTGATATTCGACAATACGGGATGGTAGCGTGGTACTCGTCAGAACGACTGTCTTGGAGATGTTACTTGCCTGTCTTCCCAGCGCCTCCATGCAGTGATCCACGATCGTTCCGTCGAAAGGCCCGCCGTATGTGCCAGGCTCAATTTTCTGTGGAGTCGGAACACAGACAAAAATAAATTCGGATTTCTTCCAGACCTTATCAAGCGACCCCTCGAATTCTTCCGAATTCTTTGGATACGCCGGATCAAATATGTGGAGTTGAGCGCGATCCTTAAAGGCGGCATAAACGGATTTGCCTACAACGCCGTAGCCAATAATGCCTATGTCCATTTGTCTTTTTGCCTAGGTGCCCACCAATCAAACAAGACGAGGCTACATCGAACCTGCGCGCTTAAATTCACGAAAAGGCAGTCCATTCGGGAGGGCGGCAGTATACCAAAGGAATTGCTTATACTGCCTGAAACTTACAGTAACAGCAAACCGGAAAAGCTGTCTGACAGCATGCGCCGAAAATTTATAATAGCCTGCAAAAGCCTAGATTGAAATTCATGCTTTCCCTGTTTCTCTCCCCGGAAGACCGGGCTGCTCTCCGTGCGCAACGCGGATACAGTTCCCCTTTCTCGCTACCCACCAAGTCACCCGAAGCAACCAACCGGGTGATGCTTAAACTGGTTCTCGAATGCCTGGAAGACAAGCCTTTACATATCCTTGACCTAGGCTGCGGTTCCGGCGCCTTGCTGCAGTGCATCGCAGATCATTACCGCGCACAAGGTTGGGACCCGCAGCAATACCTTCTTGGGATTGATTCGGACGAAGAGTTCTTTCAAGCGGAAATCCCTTTCCAAGTAGGAGACTTGACGAAGCCTCTAAATCAGCAGACCCGAGCTTTTGACCTGATTATTGCCATACAGGTGCTGGAACATGTCCGTTCTCCATATCTATTAATGGAAGAAGCGTATGCGGCTCTAACCCCCAAGGGCAAATTCTTGTTTTCAGTGCCCAACATGATGACGATGAATAGTCGGCTCCGTTTTCTGTTTACTGGTCGATTCCAGCTATACCCAGGCCCCAGCAGCGATCCTGCGGATTCTGCATCAGGCCATGGGCACATCAATCCCCTGCCAATACAGTATTGGGATTATGGCTTGCGTCATGTCGGTTTCACCGATATCCGTTACCAAACCGACCGTATCAGGCGAGGGTCACTAATCCTTGCCATGTTGTTCTCCCCGCTTCTTTGGCTGGGAACGCTCCAACTGCATAGAAGGGAACGTCGTTCAAATGAACGAATTTACCAGCAGAACCTTCGCCCATTCCGTGAAATTAACACGATTCGGAATCTTGCTGGCCGCGGCTTAGTGGCGATATGCAGTAAACCAGATCAGACGGATTCGCCAGATCCTGCTTCTTGATGTTGACTAATTGCATAGTTGGAGCCTAAATTTTTTAAATGGTTGTTGTGCGAGGTCGTGTAATAAAAGGTAAGGGAGGTTATGGCAAAAACCCCCATCGCCCTGAAGTGGCGGCTTACTTTAAAAATACTCCAGTCAAGGGAACTCTTAACGTTGCACTTGACCAGCCTGTACGGCTACGACATGCGCAAACACCTGACTTTATGTTCTGGCCTTCATACATTGACAGAATCCCTTGCCTTATCACGCGCACCTCACACACGCCTTTGCACATCGTTGAAGTAATCTCCGACGAACAATTGCCATGTACACGCGGCGATTACGTAACACTAGTGATACCCCGTGGACACACTCTTGATTTGCCGTCCATTCACCGCACAATATGGAAGATCTTTTATGGCTTTGGGAGAACACACTGGTACGAATACAAAATTTACCGAAGGTTGTTGGGCCCGTTTTATTTTGTCAGGCGCCTATCCATACAAGACCCTGAGCGGCAAGCACATTAGCAAAAAAGCAAGCCCTTTCAGTCTAAAACCAGCCCATGGTCCTGGTAGACCCTTATATGCTCTTTCGCTACCAACTCCGGACTGTACTCTTTCGCCCTCTCTACCCCCCTCTCCGACAAGCGTCGCCTTAATTCCTCCAACCGATACAGACGAAGTAATTGTTCTGCCAGTGCCCCCGCGTCTCCAGGCGGGACCAAGATCCCGCACTCTTCGGTGATGACTTCCGGAATCCCATCCACCCGACTCGCCACGATGGGCACACCCGCGCGCAACACATCCAGAAGCGTGGATCCTAGCGGCTCAACCAGAGAAGGAAACGCGAAAAGATCAAAAGCGGCAATCCACGTGATGGGGTCTTCAACCCAACCTGCAAAAGTCACATTGGTCAAACCTTCGGCCTGCTGGCGAAATTCTTCTTCCAGGCGACCACTTCCCAGCAAAACAATTTGAATGTCCGGCGCATCCTGCTGCAGGGTTCGCGCCGCCTGAAGCAATATGGAATGTCCTTTCTCTGGACCATCCATCGCGGCGGCATGCCCGACGATGAATTTGTCTGAAAATTTCTCCTTGATCTTCCGCACCCCATCCGGATCAGGGTATTCCGGGTTCCAGGCATCAGGAATGCGAACAATTGCAATCTCTGGAAAACGATCCCGGAGGCTCTTTTCCACCGCCTCCGTCAACGCAACTACAGTCTGTGCATTTCGGTATGCGGCGGAACTGTAAGAATTGGAGCGCACAGATTTTGTCAGCCGGCGCGTAATCAGGTATTGCTTGCCAAACAACAGACTGGCGGCATACGCTGCCTGCACCGCATGCGCCTCATGTGCGTGCAGCAAGGATGCTCCTCGACAAGCGAATGTCGCCGACAGCCGGTTTCTCACCCGGCAAACCTCCAAATCTGGACGGCTATGAAAGCGCTGAGCCAAGGGACCGTGCCGCAGCACGACGACACGCTGCCTAGATATGCCCTCGGCTGCAAGTGCCTCGACAAGGATCTCAGTCTGTCGCTCGCCTCCGCGTAACTTCGGGTTGCGGGCCAAGTTGATATGGCACACCAAAATATCGCTCTGGAGTTTCTTTCGGTTCCACAATTTGGCATGGTACTGGGGAGATTGCGTTGCAAGTCGGCGAATCAGCCAGAAAGGTCCAATTAACGTCCGGTAGATTTTTGATACATACCAACACTCCCGGAAGCGCCAAAAAACATTCCAGATTGCTTTGGTACTCCATGACAAGTTTTTAACTAGAATGTCCTGCGACACTTTCAGTTCAAGCCAATCTCCATCATGCAATTGGAATCTGTCACGCAACTTGCATGGAGCGATGATTTCAATGATATGCAATGGATGGCCCTTTGCACGCGTAATCAAACAACGCATTCCATCAATTTCACCAGCCCAGAAAAAGGAGCGTTTCCCTCCTTTCAGCTCAACCTGTTCCGGATCAAATCGGACTGGCTTGCCCAATGCCAAATTCAGTGATCCGCGAACTGGGGGTTCTCCGAAAAAATCTATGACTTCGGCGCTGAAGCCTTTGATCTTTGAAGCAGTGCCACGCCCACTGATCACGCGGCCACGCAGAGTCACAGAATCTGATATCTGCTCAGACATGAAAGATGAAGGGGCTATATAAAGAGATTGCGGTTCTTCCCAATACTGGCATGATTATAGGTGTTCCATATGTAGCATCCAATGTATTCATTATTAGCACCTGACCTTTTGAAATAGCATTGCAACGCATCGGATAGCCTGTCCCCATACTTGCTAAAATGCGGCATCCAGCCACTGCATCCCCATGGAGTTCCTAAAACCCCGCACCCTCAAGGCTCGCCAGAAAACCCTTGCCCTGCTCCTGCCCTGCCTTACACCTGTCCAAGATGATCTTGGGAACGTCCCGGTCTCGATGCAACAGGATTCCCACGTCAACGGTACCTTTATCGGCCTGACCGAACGTGTCTGTGCCTATTTCAAAGTCACTCGACCTATACTCATTCAACGCGTGATTGCTTCCGTGTTCGAGGAAATCTACCGTCGCGAGGCAACTGCCGTCCTGACGCAGTGCGACGAACTTCTGGAAGACCCCCAGTCCGAACTATCCCGTGCCCGTGCCAATATCGGCGAACTGCAACCGGAGACCCCAGGCCCGAACTGGGTGAGCAACCTGAACGACTACATCCAGAACAACTACGAACGCCCCAACATCTTGGTACTCTAAACCTCTGATTCATGGACATTGCTCTTCACCGCTCAGCCTCCGACATTGAGGAAGATCTGGAGTATTACTTCAGCGAACAGCGTGACAAACACAACCAGATCCGCCCCTCGGACAACATCCGGAGTTTCACCGCGGATTCTCCCAATTTCATGCAAGACCCTGGCAAGGATGAGACCGGCAATGTGTTCTACCCATTCGCTCCGTTCTCACTGAACCGAATCTTCATCGGAATCAGTTTCCCTTTGTTCTCCAACAATTGGGGCGCGGCGTTCCTGCGCCATCTGTTGAGCCTGATAAAACCCAAGGGTGCCGTCATCCTCCCGGTCTACCCGGAAGTCCAGGCGCGCGACCAAGGCCTGTGGTGCCGCAGTTCCCTGGAAAACATCTTCCGCAGCCGTTCACGCTACATCGGCATCAGCAACATCTGGGCGGAAAACGACGGCGTCATGTCAATGCGGGTCGGCCGACGCTGGCCACCCGTTATTCCGAGCACGGCCCGGTGGCTCTTTGAGCAAACTCCGCGCTGCGCGACTGCCTTGGGACTCGAAGGAAGCACCGAAGTAGTCAAAAGGTTTTGGCAGTCCGAGATTCAGCGCTTCTGGCGTCTCGGTCGACATCACGCCGTGATTGAACAAATCATCCGCAATCAATATGGCCCACGCCGTTCGGTGCGCTTCGCGGCATCCGGCGCGGATGCAGGCATTCTTGCGCTCGAATGCCTCTACAGTCCTTACACCCGCGTCATCCATGCCGATGCCCGTGGTTCCGATGAATCTCCTGATGTCCTGCAAGCCCTGGATCAAGCCTGCTCAACTAAGGAGCACGGCCCGCTGGAATGCCCCGATTCGACTGATACCGAAAACTTCTGCGATGTGCTGTGCGTCACCAATCCGGATGCCTTCGATCCAGACTCGGTTCCACGTCAGCTTTCCGCAGGTGGAACACTCATCCTGACACCCGAATGCGTTGAATTGGGCCCGGAATTCGGCTCAGAATTTAGTGAACCGGAATACTATTCAGACACGGTCGCGCAACGCCTCCATCGCAGCGTTCCGATCTACCACTACTCCGAGCGGATCGAGGAAGAAATTGACCAGCAGACTGAATCGCGCCAAGGTGCTTTCACGGTTTTACGCAAGGCCTAGAGCCACTGCCAGACCGCTCCCGCGATGAATGCCACACTGACGATCAAGGCTATTGCATTCATGAGCACCGCCTTCCAGTCCGCGTCCTTCTTACCTCGCCGTAGCCGTCCGGCTTCGTGGATCAGCATGTTCCCGCTGACCAACGCCGGAAGAACCGCCAGCACGCCAAACAGCGTCAAACCGTAACGGTATTGCGGCAGATTGATGATCCAGTCCCAGTCCATCCGGTTGCCTTGCGCTCCTCGCCCGCATCGACAGTATACGGGTTGGCTACTGGCATTGGCCTTCCTGGCTGCCTTGCTTGCCCCAACCGCGGAAGCCAAATCCAGCGACCGCGATTTGACGAATCAACGCACGATCTACAGCCAAGCTCTGAAAGCTCTGCGTAAAGGTCAAACCAAGCGCTTCCGCCGACTGTACCAGCAACTCGGCGACTATCCACTGGTTTCCTACCTCGACTACCACTACCTGGTCGCGCGCCGAGGCGGATCGCACGACAAGCAGATCGCCGAATTCATCGTCAAGCACAAGGGCTCCCATCTAAGCCGCCGAATGAGTAAAGCCTGGCTTCGCTCCCTGTTCAAGCGACGCCAGTACACCAAGCTGATCAATGCCTATCAGGAATACGGCGAGGTCAGTCTTCAATGTCTGTACGTGCGCTCCCATATCCGCCTCAAAAGGTCCACTGAAGAACTCGAGCCGCTGATTCGCTCCATCTGGCTGCACGGCAAGTCTCGCCCCAAGATCTGCGACCCCCTGCTCAAGTGGTTCCACAGCAACGGACTGACCAATGACCTGGTTTGGCAGCGTATCCAGCTGAGCATGGAGAAGCGCAACACCCGACTGGCACGCTACCTCAAGCGCTTCCTGCCGAAGAACGAGCGTGCCTGGGTTGATCTCTTGATCCGGGTTCACCGAAATCCCAAGCGCTACCTGAGAGACCGCCGCCTCAAATCCGCCACCCCCCAGGCGAGCCGGATCGTCGCGCACGGTATCACGCGCCGCGCGCGCAAGAACCCCGAGGCCGCTTACGAATGGTACGAAGGATTCCGCAAGGCCAAGGTGCTCAGCCTCAAGCAAGTCCAGGACCTGCGCTACCGTATCGCCCTGGAAGCTGCCAGCGATGGATTACCCCTGGCTCACTCGCTGATGGACGCTACCCCTCCGTACCTACGCGACGACACATTTCGACACATGCGCCTGCGCTTGGCTCTGCACGAAAGAGACTGGCAACGAATCCTGGAAGCCGCCAAGGAACTGCCGGATGCCTACCCATACAACCAGATGGGCCGGTACTGGCAGGCCCGAGCGTTGAAGAAACTCGGCCGCACCACTGAAAGCATCGAACTGTTCCAAGAAGTCGCCCAGTACCGCGGCTATTACGGTTTCCTCGCAGCCGAGCGACTCAACCGGCCGCATTCCCTGAACAATGCCCCAGTTCAACTGAAGAACAACCCCGTGAAACAATCGCCCGCGCTGGAGCGCGCGAGAGAGTTCTATTACCACGGAAGCATCATGAATGCACGCGAGGAATGGTACGACCTGCTGGCTCAGGGCGACAAGGATTTGCTCAACTACGCAGCGGTCGCTGCTGACAGCTGGGGTTGGCATGAAGGCAGCATTCGTGCTTTCGGGAAGAGTCGCTACTTCGACGACCTCAAGCGCCGCTTCCCGCGAGCCCACGCCGACTTGTTCGAAAAAGAGGCTCGCCGCAACGGGGTGGATCCTTCCCTGCTGTTCGCCATCTCGCGACGCGAGAGTGCTTTCGCGGCCGACACGCGCTCCCGGGTCGGTGCCGTCGGTCTGATGCAGCTGATGCCGGGAACCGCACGGCAAGTCGCCCGGTCCCTCAAACTCAAGCGCCCCCGCACCCAGTCCCTCAAAAGGCCCAGCCTGAACATCCGCCTGGGCAGCCGCTACATCGCCGACATGCTCAAGCGCTACGGCGGCAATGCCGCCATGGCCCTGGCCGCCTACAACGCCGGCCCCGGAGCCGTCGACCGCTGGCGTCCTGATTTCGAGACAGATGCAGACATCTGGGTCGACACTATCCCATTCGAGGAGACCCGAAAATATGTCCGCATCGTGCTGGAATACGCTGCCATTTATCAATGGCAGGCCGGTCGGGAAACCTCGCCGATCTGGCCGCAGATCCAGCCGATCCGCCCGGCTTCCTGAACCGACAGGCTGCGGTCAGCCTTTCGCTGCCCGCAAGGCCTGGTCGATATCTTCGAGAATGTCGTCGATGTGCTCGATGCCGATCGACAGACGCACCATGTCCGGACTCACTCCAGCCGCCTTCATGGACGCTTCGTCCAACTGGCGGTGGGTGGTGGTGGCCGGGTGGCAGGCCAGCGACTTGGCATCTCCGATGTTGACCAGCCGGACGATCAGGTTCAAGGCGTCGATGAACCGCCCTCCCGCTTCCGTGCCACCCTTGATTCCGAAACTCATGATGGACGAGGCCTTCCCATCCATGTAACGCTGCACCCGGTCGTGGTGCGGATGATCCTCGAGTCCGGCGAACTTCACCCAAGTCGCCTGGTCGTGCCCCTGCAGGAATTCCGCCACCTTTTGGGCGTTTTCGCAATGCCGCTCCATGCGCAGCGGCAAAGTCTCGAGACCCTGCAAAACCAGGAAGCTGTTGAACGGCGACAGTGCCGCACCCATGTTGCGCAACGGAATCAACCGAACCCGCGTGATATAAGCTGCCGCGCCAAGATCAGTGTAGACCACGCCGTGATAGGACGCGTCCGGCTCGCTCATCATGGGGAAACGGTCCGCATGGTCGAGCCACGGAAACTTTCCGGAGTCCACGACGACGCCACCGATCGACGTGCCGTGCCCACCCATGTACTTGGTCAGGGAATGAATCACGACATCGGCCCCGAATTCGAATGGCCGGCACAGCACCGGGGTCGGGACGGTGTTGTCCACCACTAGCGGCAATCCATGTGCATGCGCCACATCGGCCAGCGCTGCCAGATCCGCAATGTTGCCGAGCGGATTCCCGATCGTCTCGCAGAAAACCAGCCGCGTGCGGTCGTCGATGCTTGCCCCCAGTGCCTCCAGGTCGTCCGGGTCCACGAAACGCACTTCGATCCCCAGTCGCGGCAAGGCATGCGCGAACAGGTTATATGTACCACCGTATAGGGTATGCGTGGAAATGATGTTGTCGCCACTGCCCGCGATGGTGAAAATTGCGTCAGTGATGGCCGCCATCCCGGAGGACAGCCCCAGCGCCCCGACGCCTCCTTCCATTTCGGCGACGCGCTTCTCCAGCACCGCCGTGGTCGGGTTCATGATGCGGGTGTAGATGTTGCCCTCGACCTTGAGGTCGAACAGATCCGCTCCGTGCTGCGTGTCGTCGAAAGCGTACGACGTGGTCTGGTAGACCGGCACGGCCACCGCCTTGGTAGTGGCTTCCGGTTCGTAGCCGCCATGCACGGCCAAGGTTTCCATTTTCATGTGTTAATCCTCAATACTGGCACATCCGCACCGGACTTATCCAGTCCTTTCATTAATCAGTATATAGAATAAGCAAGTTTTACGAGCTTCCCATGTCCCTGCTACCGATTGCTCCGTTCGTCCTGTACTTGGTTGCCCTGGCGGGCATCCTGTCGGACAAATTGGGCCGTAGTGCTACGGCCGCAGCTTGGGCGGCAGGCTGCTTGCTGCATGCCTGGATCCTGTTCGACCCTGTCGGGTCTGGGGGAAGCTTCGTGTTCACGTTCTTCAACGCCATGGCGTTGACCGCCCTGTTAATCAATGCATTGGTGTTGGCATGGGCCGTTTTCCAGCCGACCTGGCACTTGGGTCTGATCACCCTTCCCTGCGCCCTCGCAGCCATCTGGATCGAACCCGCCTCAGGTTCGCAAGCCACAACCCTTCCGTGGAGTGTCGGTGCGCACATCATGATTTCGCTTCTGGCCTACGGCACGCTGATGCTGGCCGGGGTCCAAGCTTTGATGCTGTTGCTGAAGGAACATCAACTCAGCTCTCGCCACTTGGGGGATCAAATTTCCGGTCTACTGCCGCCGTTGGACCGAATGGAGTCCTTGCTCATCAAAATCATCGCGCTGGGCCTGATCCTGCTTTCAGTCGGGCTTGCGGTCGGCGGCAGCGCACTGACCGAACCATTCAGCCCAGGCATGATGCACAAAATGGCGTTTTCCGCCTTGGCGTGGGTCACGCTTGTCGCGCTCCTTTGGGGACACTGGCAGTTTGGCTGGCGGGGACGGCTGGCCGCCGGCATGACGCTGGCAGGTCTCGTCTTCCTTATTCTCGGTTTTCTTGGCACCAAACTGGTACTGGAGATAATTCTGAATCACTCGGTCTAGCGGGGACGATACAAATATCCCAGAATATTCCCACAAATTTCAAGCTTTCTCCCCACATTTTCCACAATATCGGCTATTGAAATATAACGATAGCGCCCATATATAGTACATAGGCCAATCTGATTGGCACAGCGAACATAAACCCTATTCTTATAGGAGGAATGGAAAATGTCCTTTGATTTACCAAAACGCGGACTGGTCTTTTGGCCAGTCGGAAACGGTGACAGCACAACCATCGTCGTGGACTCTGAGATCTGCTTGCAGGTGGACTTAAACCACTTAGAGAAGTCTGAGGAGAATGACGATGCTAGTTGGGCCATTATTGATGAACTCGCAGACCGGCTTCCTAGCGTAGACGGACGCCCGTATCTAGCCGCTTTCGCCCTGACGCACCCTGATCAGGATCACTGTCGGGGTTTTGCTGAACTACTCGATAGGGTAGATATTGGTGAACTGTGGTTTACACCGAGAGTCTTTCTCGAATACAACGAGGATCTCTGCGACGATGCAGAAGAATTCAAGAAGGAAGCAGAACGCCGAGTCAAGGAGACGATCAAAGCCGGGGGAGACCCCGGGACAGGCAATCGCGTCCGCGTCTTCGGTTACTCGGAACTGTTGGAAGAGGATGACTTTGAGGATTTCCCCGAAGATCGACTGACCGTGCCAGGGAATGAAATCACCTTAATTGACGAGGAAGACGTATCCGGCGAGTTCCGCGCCTTTATTCATGCGCCATTCAAGGACGATGACGCTGGCGACCGTAATGACACAAGCCTCGGCATGCAGGTTACGCTTTACGATGGAGACCAAGAGCTCTGTGCTTTGCTCTTTGGCGACCTTTCTTATCCAATCCTCCAGCGTATCTTCGAGCATACCGAGGAGGCGGATGATCTGGCCTGGAATGTGCTTCTCGCTCCGCACCACTGCTCGAAGGCTGCAATGTACTGGAAGGACGAGAATGACGATGAGGAAAAACTCAAGAAGCACATCGTAGAGGAAATGGATGAAGCGTCACTGGAACCGAATCGCGTGGTATCAAGTTCCAACTCGGTACCATCATCCAACAAATCTGGAGACAATCCACCGCATGCCAAAGCGAAGACGCAATACGAGAAAATCACCGATTCTTTTCTTTGTACGATGGATCAGGATGAGCCGGTTGTGGCTGAACTTGACGACGAAAAAATTGTATTCACTAGAACTGCGGCTGCCACTTTGTCTGCAACACAAGCCGCGGACGTTGCACAGGGCTCAAGCGAACCTCCTGCCGATGCACATACTTACGGTTGAGGCTGATGATCGACGCTTTCGAACTCGCTAGGGAGCAGATCAGAGAACTCGCGGATGCGTCAGACGGAACTGTTGTAATAGATGACGAAATAATTCAGTCAAATGGTTACCTTCGCTTCGACATAAGTATCCGCTTCAACGGCTTGGAACGAGTGGAGAACGGGCTCCGTATTCGGGCTCGTGAATCATTTTTTATCTTTGTTCCACCGACTTTTCCATTCCAGGCCCCCTCGGTCTATACGCAGCACACTCGCTTTTCTGGCTTTCGTCATGTCCAATGGCGAAAAAGCCTTTGTCTATACGGAAGTTCGATGGATTGGCAATCTGAAGATGGCATGTATGGGTTTATCAGGCGACTCGACTCCTGGATACGTGATGCCGCACTCAATAACCTAGACCCAGACGACGCACCTCTCCATCCACCAGTCGCATACCCCACAGTCGATCGCATGATTGTGCCTCGGGCGGATACGCCTGTAGTTGGTAGTTCGCCGTGGTTTGGATTTGCCGAACTCCGAGACCGTAATCATCGCACCGAGATCATCAGCTGGAAAAAACATGGCCAAGAACATTCAAATTATTTTGCCCCCGCCATTCTCCTGCATAAGGAACTCCCTTTCGAATACCCTGAGACTGTCGAAGCTTTATTGAAGGAACTTGAATCTCATAGCATCAACTACGCCCCGTTCATTTTCGGGCTCTCCTCATACGCGCAACTCAGTAGCGCAGGGACACCACTTACGGTCATTCTCGGGGCTCCTATGCGCCGTATAGTCCCAGGCGGCCGTATTCTTCAGCATCTCGCCGCATGGGAAATTTCTGCTGACGACGCAGACAAACTACGTGCACTAAACGCTTCCGCACAAATCAGTAATGCAGACCAACGGGAGGCTGCGATAAAAGAAGTCGTTGAATGGAGTATCTCAGCCAAGGTTGGGTGGTGCACTGTCCGCGAGATGCGCCCCGAGGTCACAAAGAGACGCGATCATACGTCCCCCATGGCTTGGTTTTGTGGCAAGAGTGTGGCCATTTGGGGGTGTGGTGCTGTAGGAAGCCACGTGGCAGAATCTGTCGTGCGGGCTGGCGCGAAAACAATTGAACTTGTTGACAGCAAGGCTGTTACCCCTGGACTTCTTGTGCGACAAGATTTCGAAGATGCCGATATAGGAAAAAACAAAGCTAATGCGCTTAAGGATCGGCTCAAACGAATCGAGCCCGAACTTGAGGTTACTGCTTTAACTGACGACCTTGTTTTTCGCATTACAAATTCAGACGCTATTTCAGAAGTGGATTTGATAATCGACTGTACAGCTTCACTAGCCGTCCGAACGGCCCTCGAACATGCGCTCCGGGATATCAATTCACGACCCGCGATTGCCTCCATGGCCATCAATAGCCAAGCGACAACGGCTATCGCTACGCTTTCGAATTCAAACCATAGCGGTGGACCTCTGGATCTTATCCGGCGACTGAAACTGGAAGCATGTCGAGAGCCAGGGCTCTCGAAGATGCTTGAGGCGTTCTGGCCAAACACCGTTCCAAGCGAACGCTTTCAGCCAGAACCAGGCTGCTCAGAGCCAACGTTTGTTGGATCCAACGCAGATCTTGCTGGTCTCTCCGCACGAATGATTAATTCTATCGCTCGCGCCATTGCAACACCCAGCAGCCATCACTCGGGCGCAGGCTGGCTGTTCGAAGAATTGGAGCCGGTTTATGCTTTCACATGGCCCCAGGACTACGTACTTCAGGACGAAGAGCAAGGCTGCTCTATCAGAATGTGTCCACATGCCGCGCGAGAAATGCGTGGATGGGCCAGACGTTCTGCACGTACGGCTGGAAAAAAGATTGAAACTGGTGGCTTAGTCTTCGGCGAGTTGAACGAGGCTGCGGGTGTTCTCTGGGTAACAGAAGTGGAAGGTCCTCCGCCAGACAGCCATGCGACCGAGGATCAATTCACCTGCGGGACCGAGGGCATGGAGGAGGCTGACAAAGAGCAGCGTGTTAGATTCCGTAAATCTGTTGTTTGCGTTGGCAGTTGGCATACTCATCCTACGTCAGCACCGCATCCAAGTGACGTTGACATTAACGCGGTTGCTCAACTTCTTGGTGATCCTGGCTCTACTCGGAAAACCTGCCTTATCCTTATCCTCTCGGGGAACCCCGATAACCCAACCCTTGGCGCGCATGTTTTTCGAACAAGATCGCGTGAAGAGAATCACCTTCGCATCCAGCAGGATGCCAGAGCGACAATGCGCCTTGAGCCACAGCCCCAAAAAACACAAAATATTGGACTGGCCCTATCCGGCGGGGGTTCTCGTGCTATCGCATTCCATCTCGGGTGCCTACGAGCCCTGTCTGATCTTGATCTTCTCAACCGTATACAAGTAATCTCAAGCGTTTCAGGAGGATCAATCATTTCAGCAATGTACGCATACTCCAGTGAATCATTCCAAGAGTTTGACGCGCGTGTGGTGCAACTTCTACGTCGAGGGCTCCACCGTGACATATCCCTCCAGATGTTGAAACCAAGCTCAATCTGGGAAATTCTGAAAGTTCGCGCCATCGCAAACACGTGCCTTCTTATACGCATGCTCTATCACTTGATTGATGCTGTAGTGCGGTCGGATTTGGCCGGTCGCCTTGGTCCTCCTCCAATGCGTACATTCAGTCGCACAGAGGCATTCCGTAATGTCATTGCGAAATCCCTATTTGGCGACACCCTTGTTCGCGATATTGCACGAGATTCGCTTCATACAATTATCAATGCCACTGAGCTGAAAACTGGCTCAGCATTTCGGTTTGGAAGCAGGGAAAGTGGCTGCTGGAGATTCGGAACAATTGCTCCTGAAGATGCATTGCTTGCCGATGCTGTGGCTGCCTCTGCAGCTTACCCGGTCTGGCTCCCAGCACTTGACCGCAAGTATCGCTTCGCAAAAAATGGGCATTCTGGAGAATCGAAGCGTGTTGTGCTCACTGATGGCGGGATCTTCGAAAATCTCGGCGTAAGTCCAATGGAGCCCGGTAGGACACCTTCAGTTAGCACTAACGTTTTCGACCCCGACTACATCATCTGCTGCGATGCGGGTGCTGGTCTATTTGATGATGACAGCCATCCAACACGCTGGCCCACTCGAATGTACAGATCATTCCTCACGGTCTTTCGAAAGGTGCAAGATGCCTCGCGGAAACGGCTACACTCTCTCGCTGATGACGAAAAGATATCAGGCTTCGCGCTATGCTACCTTGGGCAACAGGACAGGGCCTTGCCCCGGATTCCAGCGGGGCTCCCTAAACGGGATGAGGTCAAGGACTACCCAACCGATTTTGCCGCCATGTCAGCAGAAGATATAGACTGTCTAACACTTCGCGGGGAACTTCTGACAAGATTTCTCATTTCCTACTACCTTCCAGATCTATGACGACCTCCAATCATCATACCGACAACGAACCGATATAGTTGGTGTAAGTACTAGCCGATTTGTCTTCTAGGAAGTCTACACTGTAGGTCGAACTGTCTACGTAAATATGAACCCAATTTGTGATGCATTCGAAATAAACAGAACCTGCGGAGTTCTGAGTAATCGTGTTGTAGTTCGTGTAGTAACTCAGATCTTCAGATGGGGCCTCGCCAATTACTACAATTTGCGGATCCATCTCTTCCAGAATTGGCTTAGGGATTTGTCCACTCGACCTCCCATGGTGTGGCGCAAAAAGAATGTCCACACTCGGCCATGTAATCTCATTTTTAACTTCTTCCATGAAGTCCGTCTCAAGATCGCCAAACCAAGCCATATCGACACCGTTTTTGAGCGAATACGTGATCACTGGCGAGATGTTGTTCGGGCTTTTTCCTTCATCAGCATCTTCTAACGCTTTCTTGAAGTGCTCATTTGAGGTGATGGGCCAATGGATGTTGATGCCGGAACAGCCGCGTTCTTCATCGCTCTGATTCATCCATTTCCTCTCGCATCCTTTATATATGTAGAATGCCTTGTCACTGCCACGCAGGTTTTTATAGCGTATAAAATCGTCAGTTTCTTCTTCCTTAATCGCGCTGTTTTCCACGACATAGAAATTTAAAATATTAATATGATCATCCAAGGCCACTAGCCCCATGAGATGGTCTTGGTCAGGGTGCGTCGAGATGAAGCGCGTAATTCCTTTTCCTTTTCGTTGTTTGTCGATTTCCCCCAATAGCCAGCTTCTATCAGCTTCTGAAATATTACAGTCAATGATTGTGCAATTATCTGAGTCATGTCGAATCGAGAACATGTCGCCATTACTCACGGAATAGGAATGCACTATGCTCATTGGGGAGCCCACAAAATTAGATGCTCGCCTGATATTCGGCTACTGACTTTCTGATTCCCTCGGTGTCCAAACCAATCGAAGCCAACTGCTCTTCGCGGGCCCCGTGTTCTACATAGTGATCCGGAAGACCTAATTGAAGCAGTCGGGTAGAACCATCCAACTCCAATTCCTCAGCCACCGCGCTGCCTGCCCCGCCCGCCACCACGTTGTCTTCGACAGTCACCAGCAGGCTATGAGTCGCCGCCACCTCGTTCAGGCATTCCATATCCAAAGGTTTGACGAAGCGCATGTCGATCAGCGCCGCATCCAGTTCTTCCGCGACCGGGCTCACCTGATCCAACAGGCTGCCGAACACCAGAAACGCGATCTCGCTCCCTTCGCGAACCTTCCGCGCCTTGCCGATCGGGATCGGCTCCAAGGTTTCTTCGATCTCGGCCCCCGGGCCCTTGCCGCGAGGATAGCGCACCGCTGCTGGACCCTCATGAAGATACCCGGTCGTCAGCATCTTCCGACACTCGTTTTCATCGGACGGCGCCATGATGACCACGCCCGGCAAACAACGCAAATAGGACAGATCAAACGCGCCGACATGGGTTTTTCCGTCGTTTCCGACCTGCCCCGCCCGATCAATCGCGAGCAACACATCCAACTCCTGCACCACGATGTCATGGATCAACTGATCGTAGCCGCGTTGCAGGAAAGTCGAATAGATGGCCACCACCGGCTTCTCGCCCGCGCAGGCCATGCCCGCGGCCACGGCGACCGAGTGCTGTTCGGCGATGCCGACATCAAAATAACGATCCGGATATTCTTTTTCGAAGCGGACAAGGCCGCTGCCCTCTCTCATCGCCGGAGTGATCGCCATCAGCCTTGAATCCGCAGCGGCCTGGTCACATAACCAGTTTCCAAATACCTGCGTGTAGGTTGGCTTCCCGTCCGACCCTTTTTTCTGCACACCGATTTCCGGATCGAAGATCGGCACCGCGTGATAACCCACAGGATCTCCTTCGGCTGGCTCGTAGCCCATCCCCTTCTGGGTGATGACGTGTAGTAGCCGCGGGCCGGTCTGGTCGCGCATCTGCTCCACGATTTTCAGCAGCCCCAACATGTCGTGGCCGCCGATCGGTCCGAAATACTGCACCCCCAACTCCTCGAACAGCGTGCCCGGCAAGATCATCCCCTTGAGATGCTCCTCCATCCTCATCGCGAATTTTTTAACCCGGGGGACTGAACTCAGCATGCGCTGGCCCGTTTCGCGCACCGAGGTATACAGGCTCCCTGCCAGCAGGCGGGTCAGGTAACGGGACATGGCGCCCACATTCGGCGAAATCGACATTTCGTTGTCGTTGAGGATCACCAGCACGTCCGCGTCGGAAACCCCCAAGTGGTTGAGCGCTTCGTAGGCCAAGCCGGCGCTCAATCCACCGTCTCCAATCACCGCAATCGATTTGCACGGTTTCCCGGCGTTGCGGCTGGCCAGCGCCATGCCCAAGGCCGCGCTGATCGAAGTGCTGGAGTGACCCACCCCGAAGCAGTCGTAGGGGCTTTCTTCCCGAGCCGGGAACGGCGCCAGACCACCCCAGCGGCGAATCGTCTCCAACTGGTCGCGGCGCCCAGTTAGAACCTTGTGCCCGTAGCTCTGGTGCCCCACGTCCCAGACCAGCCAATCTTCCGGAGTGTTGAATGCATAATGCAAGGCCACGGTCAACTCGACCGCGCCGAGGCTGGCCCCGAAGTGTCCGCCACAGCGGGCCACGCCCTGGATCAAGAATTCGCGAAGTTCATTGGCAACCGCCGGAAGATCCTCGCGATTCAATGCGCGCAAATCCGCCGGGCTTTCGATCTTCGATAGAAAAGGAAAGTCATCCACGACTATTTATCCATGTCTTTGTCGTCATCGTCCATGATATCCATGGACTGGGAGGCGGTCTCCCCACCCTCCTGCTCCACGATCTTGTCGACCCTCTGCTGCGCCTGATCCAGGCGCTCGCGCAACGTGCGCACCAAGGCGACACCCTGCTCGAAGTCCTGCAGGGATTCCTCCAGCGAGATCTCACCACTTTCCAGCCGTTCGACCAGGTCCTCCAACTGCTTCAGAGAATCTTCAAAAGGAAAAACCTGGGCATCTTCCTGTCGATCTGCCATACCTCGCCCCCGAAAAATTGGGTTGCGGTTAGTTTATCACCGGACTTGCGCCCGTTACAATGGAAAATTGGAAATCAAGTGCCAGCCATGCCTGCGGAATCCCACTCAAGCCTTTACGCCCTCGACGACTGGACCATCCTCGGTGTCGGCGGAGCCGACGCCTCCAACTTCCTGCACGGCCAGTTCACCAACGACCTCCTGGCACTGCCCGAAGACCAGGCCCAGTTGTCCGCCTACTGCATGCCCAAGGGACAGATGATCGCCAACTTCCTGGTCTGGCGTACTACCGAGGGCCAGTACCGGATCGCGCTTCCCTCGGGGCTCGCCCAAGCCGTGTCACAACGGCTGCAACTGTTTAAACTGCGCTCCGACGTTGAAATCGAATCGCTGGCAGAATCTCTCTCCCTCTTCGGCATCACGGAATCCTATCCTGAAGAACACCCCGCATCGCCAGTCGAACTGCCTCAATCCCCACTCGGCAAAACAGAAACCGGCCCGTACACCGCCATCGCCTGGCCGGGGCCACGCCCCCGGTGGCTGGTGACCTGCCCCCCGGATGCGGCAACCGCTCTGTGGGAAGGAAGCGAAGCTCCAAGCTCAGGCTCTGACTTGTGGCGGCTCTGGGACATCGAGGACGGTATCCCGTTTGTGCGCGTCGAGAACCGCGAGCAATTCGTCCCGCAACACTTGAACCTGGACCTGGTCGACGCAATCAGTTTCAGCAAGGGATGCTACCCCGGCCAGGAAGTGGTCGCGCGAATGAAGTACCGCGGCCAGATCAAGTTCCGCACCTACCGCTTGAGCGGCGACTGCGACGAGGCCCCGATCCCGGGCGATCCGATTCATCTGAGCGAGGATTCCGAAGCCCGTCCCTGCGGGCGGGTGGTCGACGCCCGCATCCCGCCTGGCGGCGGTCCCTGCCAGATACTGGCCTCCGTCCGTGCGGCGGATGCCGGCCAGCCACTGCGTGCGCAACGTCCGGACGGCCCATCCCTCGAACAACTCCCGCTCCCCTACGAACTGACCGAGGGCGAATGATATGTCTCGAATGATGCTGATTCTGTACGCGGCGATCCTGTTGCTGATCGGCGGCTACATCCTGTTCAACCGCCAACGCGAAATCGCCACGCTGCTTTACTTTCTCGGAGCAATCGCAGCCGGACTGGCGATCATCGGGTTTCTGGAAGTTATTTAGCCAGGCTCAGCCCGCTTCCGGGCGCATGTGCGGGAACAGCAGTACGTCCCGGATCGACGGCACGTCGCAGAAGAACATCACCAGCCGGTCGATGCCGATGCCGATGCCGGCCGTCGGCGGCATACCGTACTCCAAGGCACGGATATAGTCGGCGTCGTAGTGCATGGCTTCCTGATCGCCTGCGTCCCGCTTCTCCACCTGTGCCTGGAACCGTTCCGCCTGATCCTGCGGATCGTTCAACTCGGAGAAGCCGTTTGCGATTTCCCGCCCGGCCATGAACAACTCAAAGCGGTCAACAAAGTCGGGGTTGTGGTCGCAGCGCCGCGCCAGCGGCGAGACTTCGAGCGGGTATTCGGTCACGAACGTCGGCTGTTCCAGTTTCTCCTCCACCGATGCTTCGAACAGGTCAAAAAGCAGTCCTCCCGAACCCCGATTCTCGTCGACATCGACTCCATTGTCCCGGCACAATCCTGCCAGCAGTTCCCGATTGGGAAGGTCGGCGTGCTCCAGACTTGGATGATGCGCCAGCACCGCGTCGGTCAGCGTCATGCGCTGGAATGGTTTCTGCAGGTCGTACTCTTGGTCTTGATAGGACACCGTCGTGCCGCCCAACACGGCCTGCGCCATCTCCCGGATCAGTCCCTCCGAAAGGTCCATCAGGTCCTGGTAATCGGCAAACGCCTGATACAGCTCCATCATGGTGAATTCTGGGTTGTGTCGTGACGACACTCCTTCGTTGCGAAAGCTGCGGTTGATTTCGAATACTTTCTCGAACCCCCCGACCACCAGGCGCTTGAGGTACAACTCGGGAGCGACACGCAAATACAAGTCCTGGTGCAGCACGTTGTGATGCGTCGCGAAGGGGCGTGCCGCCGCGCCGCCTGCGATCGGATGCATCATGGGCGTCTCGACCTCCAGGAAGCCCTGCTCCTCCAGTTGCTGCCGCAGGCAGTTGAGCAACCGGCTGCGCCGCTGGAACACGCCCCGGGAATCGCTGTTCATGATCAGGTCCACGTGACGCTGCCGATAGCGCTGCTCAATGTCAGTCAACCCATGGTACTTCTCGGGAAGCGGCCGCAGGGACTTGCTCAGCAACCGCACTTCCTGCACGTCTACCGACAATTCCCCGGTCTTGGTCTTCATCAGGACGCCCTGCGCGCCGATGATGTCGCCGATGTCCCAGGTCTTGAAGTCGGCGTAGTCCTCCTCGCCCAACCCGTCGCGACGCACCAGCAACTGAATCCGCCCGGTCCGGTCCTGCACATGCGCAAACGCGGACTTGCCCATGACGCGCCGGCTCATCAGCCGCCCACCCAAGGCCACGTGCACCTGACCGTCGGCCAGCTCTTCCATCGACTGCTCCGCATGCGCCTCGTTTAGTTCAAGCGCCGTGTGCGTGGGCCGGAAATCATTCGGATACGCCCAGCCGGACGCCCGCAGTTCCTGTAGTTTCTCCTGACGCTGCGCAAGCAGACGCTCTTCGCCGGTTTTCGTCTTCGCCATTACAACCCCGCTTTCAGACTGGCTTCGAGAAAAGCGTCGAGGTCGCCATCCAGCACGGTCTGCGGCGTGCCCGTCTCGACCTGAGTACGCAGATCCTTGATTCGCGACTGGTCCAGCACGTAGGAACGGATCTGGCTGCCCCAGCCAATGTCCGCCTTATCTCCGGCACTCTGCTGCTCAGCCTCACGCCGCTTCTGTTCTTCCAACTGGTAGAGCTTGGCCCGCAACTGCCGCATCGCCATCTCCTTGTTCTTGTGTTGTGAGCGACTATTCTGACATTGTGTAACCACGCCGCTCGGGAGATGCGTGAGCCGCACTGCCGATTCGGTCTTGTTGACGTGCTGCCCCCCGGCTCCGCTGGCCCGGTATACGTCGACCCTCAGGTCGCTGGGATCGATCTCGATTTCGATCTCGTCGCTGACCACCGGCGAGACCACCACCGCGGCAAACGAGGTGTGCCGTCGGTTGCCGGAGTCGAACGGCGACTTTCGCACCAGGCGGTGCACACCGGTTTCCGTGCGCAACCAGCCAAAGCAGTAGTCGCCGGTGTACTTGATGGTCGCGCTCTTGATTCCCGCCACTTCACCGGCTGAAGCGGCGATCAGTTCGGTCCCGTAGCCGCGCTTCTCCCCCCAACGCAGGTACATGCGCAGCAGCATTTCGGCCCAGTCCTGCGCCTCGGTGCCGCCGGAACCCGCCTGGATGTCGAGGAAGGCGTCGCCCGAATCGAAACGCCCGGAGAACATGCGCTGGAACTCCAGGTCGTGCACCTGCTTCGCGCACTCCCGGACATCCACCGCCAAGGCTTCCATCGTGTCCTCGTCCTGCTCCTCCAAAGCGATATCCAGCAACTCACCGGCGTCGCGCAGGGAATTGCCGAGATCGTCGAGCGTCGCGACGACAGATTCCAGGCGGGCACGCGCCTGGCCCAGTTCGCGCGCCTGGTCCGGATCTTTCCAGATTTCGGGGTTTTCCAGTTGCTGTTTTATCTCGTCCAACTGGCGGCGTTTGCCGTCGAGGTCAAAGATACCCCCTGAGCGCATCCACCCGCTGTGTCAGGTTGCGCAACTGTTCCGGCAGTGAAAGTTCTTCCATGGTCAGGGCCTCGTAGGCGGCGAATTATACGCGGATTTGACCGTCGCCATACACCACGAACTTCTGGCTGGTCAACCCTTCCAGGCCCACCGGCCCCCGGGCGTGCAGCTTGTCGGTACTGATTCCGATTTCTGCACCCAGTCCGTACTCGAACCCGTCCGCAAACCGGGTCGAGGCGTTGACCATCACCGAACTGGAGTCCACCTCACGCATGAACCGCTTGGCCCGCTCTTCGTCCGTGGTGACGATGGCGTCCGTATGGTGCGAGCCGTATTTTGCGATGTGGTCCATCGCATCGTCGAGGCCCGCGACCACCCGCACCGACAGGATCGGTGACAGGTATTCCTCGCTCCAGTCATCCTCAGCCGCAGGCACGGCCTTCTCCAGCAACTTGCAGGTACGAGGACAACCGCGAATCTCCACGCCATGCTCGACATAAGCGTCACCTAGAACCGGCAGCAGTTCTTCCGCACGGGACTCCGCGACCAGCAGGGTCTCCATCGCATTGCACACCCCGTAGCGCTGGGTCTTGGCGTTGACGGCAATCCGGATCGCCTGGTCCCGGTCGGCTGCATCGTCGATGTACACATGGCACACGCCATGCAGGTGCTTGAGGATCGGAATATGGGTCTGGTCGTGAACCCGCTTGATCAGTTCCGTCCCGCCCCGGGGAATAATCAGATCCACCCACTCGTCCATCTTGAGCAGCGCGTCAATCGCGGCCCGGTCCGTGGTCGGCAGCAATTGCACGCCTTCCGAGGGAAGCGAAGCCCGACGCAGGCCTTCCTGCAAGCATTCCGCCAGTGCCTGATTGGAACGGTACGACTCGGAGCCGCCGCGCAGAATCACCGCATTGCCGGACTTCACACACAGCCCTCCCGCTTCCGCAGTCACGCCGGGGCGGGCCTCGTAGATCATGCCGATAACCCCGATCGGTACTCGCATCCGGCCGATTTTCAGGCCATTGGGCTGATCCCGCATGTCCGAGGTTCGGCCCAGAAGGTCCGGCAGCTCAGCAATATGTTCAAGTTCCACCGCCAGCGCCTCGAGCCTAGACTCGTCCAACGCCAAGCGGTCGATGAATGCATCGTTCCGATGTTCTTTCACCGCTTCGACATCTTCTGAATTGGCCTCGACGATGGTGTCCACGCGTTCCCGAATCAGGTTAGCCGTGGTTCGCATCACCTGGTTGCGCGCCGCCGCGCTGGAGGCCGCAATTACTCGCCCAGCCGCGCGTGCGGCTTGGCCCAATTCGGCAATCCGGGCATCCAGGTTCTCAGTGGACATGGTCGGAAACTCCTTGTACGGGCAGCAATCTATCCTTTTCTGAAAAAGCCAGGCAGGCGTTCTGGATGGCGGGCCACGAGCTCTCCGGTCCCTGCCCCTTGACCACCCGTTCCAGGTGGATGAAACGTTTCAGTATAGCGCGAAAATGCTCCCGGGAGTGCTGGTTCAAGGCTCTTTTCAGCGCGTCGCGGCGGGTGAATGGAAAAATCGAATCCAGCCCGGACGGCTGCCGGCTCAAGGCGAGCAATTGGCGTACCTCGCGCATCAGCATGGCGTGCGTCGCAACCGGGTCGTGGCCTTCGCTCTCCAGATTCCGTGCCACGCCAACGATGCGATGGCCCCGGCCTTGCAGCATGGCCATAGCGAGGTCCATCACCTCGTAACGGGCATCCTGCCCCAGGAACCGCTGCAGGGATTCCAGCGAGACCGGCCCCGATCCGTTCAGAATGTGCAGTTTCTGCAGTTCCTGTTCGGCTGCCAGCAGGTTGCCTTCCACGCACGACAGGAAATACTCCACCTCGCACACGCCCATCTCCAGTTCAAACCGCCGCAGGGCTCCCTGCAACCACTGCTGCGTCTCCCTCTCGTCGAGCGGCATGATCCGCACGATCAGGCCGACCTTGTCGATGGCACGCGCCCACGCCTCGTTCAGGCCTCGGTTGTCCAGCCGGGGCACCTGCAAGGTAATCAGGCTGCCTTCCGGAGCCTGCCCACACCATTCCTTAAGTCGGGCTTTTGCCGTCGCATCCGGCTTGCCGCTCAGCACCCGCATGTCGAGCATGGCTTGATCCCCGAACAGGGACGGGCTGCACAGTGTCGGCAGTTCCTCCCAGGCAAACCCTCGCTCGATGATTCGTAGCTCGCGGCGGTCGAAGCCCTCCTGCTTTGCTCGCCTTCGGATCATTCGCGCCGCATCCCGCATCTGCACCGGCTCGTCCCCGGTAATCAGGTACACCGGCAGGAGCGGCCCGTCCAAGGCCTCGCGGAGTTTTCGAAAATAGACTTTCACGATACGGGTAAGATGCGTTCGTATTGTATAAGGAACAGACACCCATGAGTGAGCTTTCCATCGGCTGGGTCGGCCCCGGCATCATGGGCCGCCCGATGGCCCTCAACCTGCTGCGCGCAGGCTATCCGGTCAAGGCGTCCGCGCGCCGTCCCGAGCAGTTGGAGCCCCTGATCGAAGCCGGAGCGACGACCGGAGACAGTCCGGCCGAAGTCAGCACAACGACCGACCTGACCATCGTCATGGTGGCGGACACGCCGGACATGCTGGAAGTCGTGACGGGAGAGAACGGAATCGACAAAGGTGCCCGACCCGGTCACATCGTGGTCGACATGAGCACCGTCTCGCCAACCGAGACGCGAGCCGTGGCCCAACAACTGGAGGCGAAGGGCATTGCCATGCTGGACGCCCCGGTGTCCGGTGGTGAAACCGGGGCGATCGACGGCACTCTCTCGATCATGGTCGGCGGGCCGGAAGAAATCTTCGAGCGCGTACGCCCGGTGTTCGAGGTGCTTGGGGAACAGGTGCGTCGAATCGGCGATGCCGGAGCCGGACAGGTTGCCAAGGCCTGCAACCAATTGCTAGTGGCACAGACGATGGCGGCAGTGGCAGAGGCCTTTCTGCTGGCGGAATCGAGCGGTGTGAGCCGCGAACAGGTGCGCGATGCCCTGCTCGGCGGATTCGCCTACAGCCGCATACTGGAAGTTCATGGACAACGCATGTTGACCGACGACTACCAACCCGGATTCAAGGCCAAATTGCACCTCAAGGATCTTCGGATCGTGGACCAGGAGGCTCGGGAGACCGGCCTTTTCTTGTCCGGCGCGAAAGACGCGTTACATCTGATGGAACAACTGGTCGCGCAAGGCGATGGCGGGCTGGATTCCGCCGCCCTGGCAAAAATGGTACGCCAGCGTTCCTTAAAGAAAGGCTGAACTCAGATAAATCTAGAACTGGCGGAGAGGGAGGGATTCGAACCCTCGATGGGGTATCAGCCCATACTCCCTTAGCAGGGGAGCGCTTTCAGCCACTCAGCCACCTCTCCGGTAACTACCTAGCTTCCCTCAGATTCCTTCGTCTTGTCGTTCGCGTCGTGCGGAAGAATTTCTTCGCGATATATACGCACGTCCCTGGGCGCATCAATTCCGAGCCGTACCTGATTGCCTTTCATGCTCATCACCGTAACCGTGACCTGATCATCAATGATCAGTGATTCTCCTATTTTTCTGGTTAGAATCAGCACTCCCCATGCATCCTAGAACCTCGCGTAAGTGAAAATGGACGTACAAAAGACGCCCCATTTTAGCACTAACTACTTTCCGCCAAAGCGAACTCCCGATGTAGCACCTGAACGCAGGTTTCAAGCAGCGGCTCAGCAATCACCACCGAGATCTTGATCTCCGAAGTAGAAATCATGGAGATGTTCACACCCGCCTCGGCCAGCGCCTCGAACATGCGGCTCGCGATCCCCGCGTGCGAGCGCATGCCGACCCCGACCAGCGACACCTTGACGATGTCCCGGTTGCCGCGGGTCTCGCGCGCGCCGAGCTCGCCCCCGACCTGCTCCAGAATCTCTAGCGCCTTGGCGTAGTCGTTGCGGTGCACCGTGAAGGTGAAGTCGGCCGTGCCGTCCTGCCCGACGTTCTGCACGATCATGTCTACCTCGATGTGCGCCTCGGCGATCGGCCCGAGGATGCGGGCGGCAACGCCCGGCATATCGGGCACGCCGGAGATCGTCAACTGCGCTTCGTCGCGGTTGTGCGCGATGCCGGCGATAGTGGCCTGCTCCATGTTTTCAGCCTCCTCTGAGATCAGCGTTCCAGGACCGGCTTCAAATGTGGAAAGAACCCGGAGCGGAACATTGTACTTTTCTGCGAACAGCACCGAGCGCAGTTGCAGCACCTTGGACCCGAGCCCGGACATTTCCAGCATCTCCTCGTAGGTGAGGTGTTCCAGCCTGCGCGCCTCCGGCACCAGCCTGGGATCCGCCGTGTACACTCCCTCGACATCGGTGTAGACATGGCACTCGTCCGCGCCCAACGAGGCCGCCAGCGCAACCGCGGTCGTGTCCGACCCGCCCCGGCCCAAGGTCGTGACCCGACCGGACTCGTCCATGCCCTGGAATCCGGCCACTACCACTACCTGCCCCTCGTCCAGCAGGCCGTTCAAATGCTCGCTGTCGATGTTCTTGATCCGGGCCTTGTTGGCCTGCCCTTCCGTCAGGATTCCCGCCTGCCTCCCGGTCAGCGCCACGGCCGGGCAACCGAGCGCCTGCAACGCCAGTGACAGCAGCGCGATGCTGACCCGTTCGCCGGACGACAGCAGAAGGTCCAGAGCGGGGCCTGCCGGCTGTGAACTTACCTGGCGCGCGAGCGACAGCAGATGGTCGGTCTCACCGCCCATCGCGGACAGCACCACCACCAGGCGGTGCCCTTGGCTATGCTGCTCATGAAGCCGTTCGGCGATGGCCAAGAGCTTCTCGGTGCTGGCCACCGAGGTCCCGCCGTACTTCTGCACCCAGAGACTCATGTCAGTGCAGCCTCTCGCGAACCCACTTCGGAATCGACTCCAGTGCCTCCTTCAAAGCCTGTGGATGGTTCCCTCCGGCCTGCGCCATGTCCGGGCGGCCCCCGCCCTTCCCGCCAACCTGCACGGCTACCGAATTGACCAATTCCCCGGCCTTGATCCGCTCGGTCTGATCCGGGGTTACCCCCGCCACCAGGGTCACCTTTTCGCCCTTGACCGAGGCCAGCACGATCACCGCGCTTCCGAGCTTGTCCTTGAGTTGGTCCAGCATGCTGCGCATCGATTTGATGTCGGCATCCACCTGGGCGCACAACACCTTGATTCCGTTGATCTCCACTGCCTGCTGTACCAGATCACCGCCGGCCCGGTGCGCCTGCCGGTTCTTAAGTCGTTCCAGTTCCTTTTCAAGATTCTGGTTCTGATCGACCAGACGCTCAAGCTTTTCCCGGAAATTATCCGGCACGGCTCGAATCAATTCGGCCGTGTTACGCAGCAGTTCCTTCTGCTCCCAGACCCAGCGGTGCGCTACCGCCCCGGTCAGGGCCTCGATCCGCCGTACGCCAGAGGCGATACCCGACTCGCTGACGATGCAGAAAAATCCGATATCCCCGGTACGTGAAACATGCGTGCCCCCGCACAACTCCATTGAGAAGTCGCCCATCCGCAACACCCGGACTTCATCGCCATACTTGTCGCCGAAAAACGCGAGCGCGCCGGCATCCAGCGCCTCCCGGAACGGCATGACTGTCGGTTCCGCCTCGTAGTTTCGCCGGATCGCAGCGTTGACCATTTCCTCGATCCGGTGCAGTTCCTCCATCGCGACAGGCTGCGGGTGCGAGAAATCGAAACGCAGCCGGTCCGGGGCGACCAGCGAACCCTTCTGCATGACGTGAGCACCGAGAACCTCGCGCAGAGCTGCATGCATCAGGTGCGTGGCGGAATGATTGAGCATGATCGACTGGCGGCGCTCTGCATCCACTTCCGCGGTCACCGAATCGCCGACTTTCAGGCTTCCCTCCCGCAATCGGCCCAGATGCAAATGAGCCTGCCCATGCTTCTGCGTATCGCGAACCTCGAACCGGCTGTCCGCGCCACACAGCCAGCCGGTATCGCCGACCTGTCCGCCCGACTCGGCATAGAACGGGGTCTCCTCCAGCACCGCCACCGCATCGGTGCCGGCCTCCACTTCCTGCACGCTTCGGCCATCGGCGTAAAGCGCGACCACCGAGCTGTCCTGGGTGACCCGCTCGTAACCGCTGAAGCGGCCGTCCTGGGCAACATCCTTAAGCTGGGAGTAATCCACCGAAAACTGCGCGGTGTCCCGGGCACGGTCGCGCTGCTCGTCCATTCGGCGTTCATAATCCTCCGCGTCCACCGTCAGGCCGCGTTCCCGGGCGATGTCCTGGGTCAGGTCGACCGGAAAGCCGTAGGTATCGTAGAGCAGGAAGGCGAGTTCTCCGGGAATCGTACTGTCCTGGAGCTGGGCCAACCCGTCGTCCAGAACCTTCAAGCCTGTCTGGAGCGTCTGCGCGAAGCGCTCCTCTTCCTGCAGCAGGGCTTCCTCGATCCGGTCGCGAGCCTCTGCCAGGTCCGGGTGGGCTTTCCCCATCACTTCGACCAGCGGTCCCACGAGACGGTGGAAGAAAGGCTCGGTCAAACCGATCTTGTTGCCGTGGCGCAAGGCGCGGCGGATGATTCGACGCAGTACATAGCCCCGTCCCTCGTTGGACGGCAGCATGCCGTCCATGATCAGAAATCCACTGGTCCGGATATGGTCCGCGATCACATTGAACGATGCGGATTTCGGCTCGCCCACCGTATTCACCATTTCGGACACGGCCCGCCGCAGCGGCACGAACAGGTCCGTCTGGTAGTTGTCGTGCACGCCTTGCATGACCGCTGCGATGCGCTCAAGCCCCATGCCGGTATCCACCGACGGACTTGGCAGCGGCTCCATGCTCCCGTCCGCTTCGCGCCGGTACTGCATGAAGACCAGGTTCCAGATCTCCACGAAGCGGTCGTTGTCCTCGCCTTGACCCGGCGGCTTGCCCGGAATCCCCTCTCCATGGTCGTAGTACACCTCGGAGCAAGGCCCGCACGGCCCGGTGTCGCCCATCGACCAGAAGTTCTCTTCTGCGCCAAGCCGGACCAGACGTTTCGCGTCGACGCCGACCTCCTCGCGCCAGATCCGCTCCGCCACGTCGTCGTCCTGGTACACCGAGACCCAGAGCTGGTCCGGCGACAACGCGAGCGTGCCGGTCAGGAATTCCCAGCAGTACTGAATCGCCTCTTCCTTGAAGTAGTCGCCAAAACTGAAATTTCCAAGCATCTCGAAAAACGTGTGATGCCGGGCGGTGTAGCCGACGTTCTCCAGATCGTTATGCTTCCCGCCGGCACGAACGCAACGCTGCGCGCTGACCGCCCGCGGCGGCGTGCGGGTTTCGTGGCCGAGGAACACGTCCTTGAACTGCACCATCCCCGCATTGGTGAACAACAGGCTTGGGTCGTTCGCCGGAACCAGCGGGCTGGAGGGCACGACCTGATGGTCGTGATCCGCGAAATAGTCCAGGAAAGCCTGGCGGATATTGTCGCTCTGATCAATCATCCCGACTCTCCTGAAGCGCCGTATCAACTGCCCGTCTCGCGACCTCGCCCGGGTACCCGCGCTGGCTCAAAAAACGCAGCATCTGTGCTCTTGCCAACGCCCGTACCCTCGTCTTCTGGCGCAATGCCTCGCAGGCGCGCTTCAAATCTCCCTCCCTCGCCGAGGACTCGAACGCCTGGGCAATATCGCCCGACACGCCCCGTTCGCGTAATTCGCCCGCCACGCGAAGGCTGCCATAACCGCGGTCCATCAGCGAACGGGTGCAGGCTTCCGCAAAACGGTAGTCGCTCTGCAGATCCTGCTCGCGCAATGCCGCCAATGCTGCATCCACCGCCTCAGCGGAAAAACTTCGCGCCCGCAGCTTGTCGCGCAACTCCCGGCTCGAATGTTCGCGTCGCGCCAGAAGACTGACCGCCTGCTGCACGGCGTTACGCCTCGGTTGCGGCATGCTCCGGTTCAGTGGATTCGGATTCCGTCGGCGCCTCCCGATCCGGCAGCAGCACTTCGCGCAGGTTGCTCTCCAGCGCGTCAGCGATTTCCGGGTGTTCGATCAGGTAAAGGCGCGCATTGTCCTTGCCCTGGCCAATACGGTCGCCCTCATAGCTGTACCAGGCACCGGACTTCTGGATCAGCCCGTTATCCGCCCCCAACGTCAGCAGTTCGGACAGGCGGCTGATTCCTTCGCCGTACCGGATTTCGAATTCCGCCTTCTTGAACGGCGGCGCCATCTTGTTCTTCACCACCTTCACCCGGGTCTCATGTCCCATCACTTCGTCGCCTTTCTTGGTGGCCCCGATGCGACGGATGTCCAGCCGCACCGACGAGTAGAACTTCAGTGCGTTGCCGCCGGTCGTGGTCTCGGGGTTGCCGAACATGACTCCGATCTTCATGCGCAACTGGTTGATGAACACCACCAGCGCGTTGGAGCGCTTGATGTTGCCGGCAAGCTTGCGCAACGCCTGCGACATGAGCCGCGCGTGCAGGCCCATGTGGCTGTCTCCCATGCCGCCTTCCAGTTCGGCTCGCGGCGTCAACGCCGCGACCGAGTCCACCACGATCAGATCGACCGCCCCGGACGTGACCAGCGTGTCGGTGATTTCCATTGCCTGTTCGCCGTGATCCGGCTGCGAAAGCAGCAGGTCGTCCACCTGCACGCCAAGGTTGGTGGCGTAGCCCGGATCCAGCGCATGCTCGGCGTCGATGAAGGCGGCCACACCGCCCTGCTTCTGACAATTGGCCACCACGTGCAATGCCAGCGTGGTCTTGCCGGACGCTTCCGAGCCGTAGATCTCGACCACCCGGCCGCGCGGCAAGCCGCCGATGCCAAGCGCCGCGTCCAGCGCCAGCGAACCGGTTGGAATGACTTCGACCTCGGGCACCGCGACGCCTTCGCCAAAGCGCATGACCGCGCCTTTGCCGTACTGACGTTCGATCTGTCCAAGCGCTGCTTCCAGTGCCTTTTTCCGATCTTTATCCATATGTAGATTAACCTCCCTATTTCAAGGGCGGTTCCGGTTTCGCAGCAGGCTTATTATTCCACAGCGACACCCCCGGATTAATCCAGAGGGGATCAACGCTGAAACTACGGGGAAATCTCCTCCGCCAGCCGACGCAGCGCGTACAGTACGGACTCCCGCCGGACCGCATCGCGATCTCCGGGGAAATCCCGCCGTTCGCTGCATGCCTCCCCGCCCGAACGCAGAAACGCGAACCAGACGCAACCGACCGGCGCATGTTCCGTCCCGCCGGACGGCCCGGCCACGCCACTGATCGCGCAGACCAGATCACACTGCGTACGTTCCAGGACTCCGGCTGCCATCGCTTCGACCACGGCTCCGGAAACCGCGCCTTCGCAGCGAATCAGTTCGGGGTCGACCCCGAGCAACCGGCTTTTCGCCGCATTGCTGTAGGTCGCCCACCCGCACTCGAACCAGTCGGAACTGCCCGGCAGATCGGTACAGCATTTGGCCAACCAACCGCCGGTGCAGGATTCGGCCACCGCCACGCGCAGGCCTTGCGCGCGGCTGCGGTCAGCCAGCACTTTTACCGCTTCGAACAGTGGCACGTCATCCATACCCTCAATCTTACCTGCCCGCCGGGGCGAAAGACTTGCACCCCCCAGCAACAAACGGTTTTCTTGGAACCGGAAACACGCGAGATCTTTTCAAAAATAAATTTATAAAATATCTTGATTTATCCTATAAATAATTGATTATCTTATGTAAAATTGAATTAATACGGATTAATCTGTCTGTTGGTTATAGTAAAATTCTGCATAAGGTCGCAGTCCGCACATTGGCCTCTCTCACCTCTCTCATTAGCGAGACCATCATCCAGACCTGATCAAACCCGCTTAGCAGCCGACCCATATGTGACACACTCTTCAATTATGTGTTACACTATGTAACACACTGGGGGCTTCCGTGAATACTCCAACCATCACTTTCCGCGTACGCCAGGACCGGCAAGCCGAAGTGCGCGAATTGGTCAATTCGGTGAAAGACGACCCGGAGTTGATCGGCCTGTTGCTGGAGTACCTCCGCAATGAACCCCGGCCAGAGCGCGAGGCCATGGCGGCGGATGGGAGTGTCGGCCCGTTTCGCAATGCGGAAGCTGCCCTTTCCGTTCTGACCACGAATCTGGCCATCGCATTCAATCCGGATGCCATTTTCCTGTTCGGCAGCCGCGCATGTGGCACCGAGCGCCCGGACAGTGACTTCGACCTGATGGTGGTCACCCCCGACGACCAGCCCCTCGATTATCTGTCGGCCCGAAAACCCGTTTCCGGGTGTGGCGTCCCGGTGGACGTAGTTCCTTGCCGGTACTCCGCATTCGAGAGGAACCGGAAAGTGCCCGGCATGCTCCCTTACGCAGTTGACCGGGAAGGGAAATTACTTGATGCGCGCGTTGACGGCCCGTTCTGGAAGCGCTATCGCGAGATGTTCCCCCTGCGATGACCTCCCCGCTCGTCCTGGGATTCCTGAGAGCTGCCGAACGGGACATCGCCGGCATCGAGCGCCTCCTCCCGGATCTCCCGGACCTGGCAGCATTCCACGCCCAGCAGGCCGTAGAAAAACTCGCACGTGCCGTGTGCCTGCACGAAGGGCTCCCGGATCTTCGCGCCCACGACATCGCCCGAATCGCTGAACAACTCGCCCAGAAGCATCCCCTCGGCAAAAGCCTCGCCAAACTCGATAGTCTCACTGGAGCGGCAACTGCCTGGCGTTACCCGGATGCCGAAGGAGGATTCCCAAAACTTCCCGAACCTCATGAAGTTCAAGCTGTTCTTGAGCAGATAAAAAATATACAGGCTGAAATCAACGATTGGCTCTCGGCTTCATAACCTCTTCCAAGGGCCTGCGGCGGCCATCTGAGGGGCGCTCTCCGCCTGCGTGAAAAACCCTCCAAAAGTCTGCGGGCCGGTTGCCGACAACCCGACCGGCGAAAGCCAATAATTATTTCTTCATATCTTTGCTAGAATTACGCTTACCAGTCGTAAGCGAGGGATGATTGGTAGGCAGATCGGTGGTTGCGGCCACCTGATGGGTTTGTAAGCAAGACGGTTATGGAGCGGTTGGACGCCAGCAATACCCTGACCGCAAGCGAGTGTTCTGCCTGCGTACCCTCGATGACGCCGAACAACGGAAGGAAATCACCAGGGTTTCGGAATCAGGGCACCAGATGACTCCAGAATCAAACACCCCCGCCAGCTCATCGGCAACGCCCGTTTTCGTCACCGGCGCGGCCGGGCATGTGGGCGCCAACCTCGTACGCCGGCTGCTCGACGAGGGCACCCGGGTCCGGGTGCTGCTGAGACGCGAGGAGAACAACGAGGCACTGGAAGGCCTCGAGGTCGAACGCGCGTTCGGCGACCTCCGGGACTTGGATGCCGTCAGGCGTGCGGTTGAGGGCTGTCAAGGCGTCTATCACGTCGCAGCCAAGGTCTCGACCATCGAAGGCAACCACGCTCATCGCCGGGAAGTGTACGAGTGCAATGTCCTCGGCACCCGCAACATGCTGCAGGCGGCGCGGGAGACGGAAGCCGGACGGGTGGTGGTGACGGGCTCCTTCAGCGCGGTCGGATACAGCCTGGATGATCCCTCCGCCCCCAGCGACGAGACGATGGGGTTCTACCCCATGGAGCGGACGATGCCCTACGAACGCAGCAAGACGCTCGTCGAACACGAGTGCTGGCGCGCCGCGGCGACCGGGCAGGATGTAATCGTCGCAACGTGTTGCGCGGTTGTGGGAGGCAGCGATTTCTTTCCCTCGCGATTGGGCCGGACCTTATGCGACTACACCAACGGCAAGCTCCGCGCTTACGTCGATGGCGGCTTTGAGTTCGTTGCGGCAAGGGACATCGTCGAGGGACATCGGTTGTGCATGGATCGCGGGCGCTCGGGCGAAAAGTACATCTTCAGCACCGAGTACAAAACCATCTCCGACATCATCGACCTGTACGAGGAAGTCTCCGGCATCCCGCGCCCACACCGGCGGATTCCTGTCCGCGCGATGCTTGCCTTCTCGGAAGTGGCGAGCTTTTATCTGAGCCGGTTCCACCCGAGCTTCCCCCAGCGGTTCACCCCTGGCGCCATACGCCTGTTGCAGAAGTGCCGTCACGCCGACACCAGCAAAGCGAAGCAGGAACTCGGCTATCGACCCACCAGCATCCGCGCTGCAGTCCGTGAAGCCTACGCCTTCCATTACCATCGCAACGCGATCACGAACCCGGTCGCAAAGCCCCCGAGCGCGGACGATCCGGAACAAGTGGAAGGTATCATGCCGAATCAAGGCGCGTCCATCGCACCCGACGGAGGTCTGAAGTGAATCCAGCAACAAATACCCCTCCCGGCTTCGATGAAGCCAGTAACCTGCGCCAGCAAGCGCGCGCCGCGGGCATGGACCCGGACTATTGGTACGCGGTCGAAGAAGTACGCCGCGTCAAGCCGGGAACCGTGGTCGAGGTCGTTTTCTGGAAGCACTCCATTGCGCTGTTCCGGGCGAAAGACGGCGAGTTCCACGCGGTCGAGGACCGCTGTGCCCATCGCCAGATCAAACTCTCCCTCGGCCAGGTGCAGGACTGTCGGCTCGTGTGCGCCTACCATGGCTGGCAATACGACGGCACGGGGCAACGTGCCGGGGGGCCCCGCGAACACCTTGGGGAAAACTGCGAGAACGTCTCGGTCCGATCCTACCCCGTGAAGGTCCGCTACGGCCTGGTCTGGTTGTTCCCCGGAGACCCGGAGAAGGCGGAATCGCGGCAGATCCCGGACATCCCCGAACTCGAGGGGTCCGGCCGATGGGCCTGCGTCCCGATCACTTTCACCTGGTCGGCCCACCACTCGATGGTGATCGACAACGTCAGCGACTTCACCCACGCCCATCTGCACCGTCGATACCGCCCCTTCGTCGGCGCCACCCTCACCCGTTGCGAGACCATCGGTGACGACGTGCATCTCTCCTACGCCACGCGAGTCGGGCGCGGGCGCATCTCCGGGCTGTTCGTCGATCACAAGCGACTGGACACCAACCAAATGGACCTTTGCTACCAATACCCTTACCAGTGGTCGAACACCGATGACGCGATCAAGCACTGGCTCTTTGTTCTTCCAATCGACGAGCGGACCACCCGGACCTTCTTCTTGTTCTACTTCAAGTCGCTGAAGATACCCTTGCTGCCGGTGTACATCCCCCGTTTCGCCATGACCCTGGTTCTGAAGGTCTCGAACCGCATACTTATCGGCCCCCTGCTCACCCAGGATCAATTCGCGCTTGAAGCGGAACAAGAGGGTTACGAGAAACATTGGGACTCCCCTTCCGTCGAGTTCAACCCGGTGGTCGAGGCTTTTCAGGACGTGACCGTGCGCAAGTGGCGGGAGTACCTGACGCGCAAGGCGCAGAACGGCAGCCCCTATGCCTGAACCACTCCCCTCGTGGGCCGCGCTGTCCGGCGGCGCCCTGCTCGATGCGACGGCCATGATGCTGGCGTTTTTCGGCCTTTTGTTTCTGGGTTCGATGCTGCTGCCCGGACGTCGGATTACAGGGCCGGATTTCGATGGAAAATCTAGAGCCTACAAGAGCAACGGCCTCGCCCTGTTCCTGCTGACTATGATCGTGGGCGGGGCCGCCCAGGTCTTCGGCGGGTTCTCTTTTTCGGTGCTCTATACCCACTTTCTCGCCCTGTTCGTGGTCGCGAACGTATTCGCGTTTGCTTTTTCCGCCTTGCTGTACTACCAGGGAACCCGGACCCAGGACGCATCCCCGAGGGGGTTGGAGAGCTTCTTCTACGGCGTGGAGGGCCATCCGACCTGGTTCGGGGTGGATCTGAAGTTTTTCAGCTATCGCCCTTCTCTCATCGGCCTGGCGCTGTTCAACGTGTCGTTTGCCGTCGTGCAGTACGAAACCTACGGCGAACTGACCTTGGCAATGATGCTCTATCAGGCCTTCACCTTCCTGTACGTGCTCAACTACTTCCACTTCGAACACGGGATGATCCACACCTGGGACATCGTCAGCGAGCGCTTCGGGTGGATGCTGGTTTGGGGGGACTACGTGCTGGTGCCGTTTTTCTACTGCCTCGCCGGTTGGTGGCTGGTCCACGCACCGGAACCCCTGTCTCCCATCGCCGCCGCCGCGATTGCCTCGCTGTTCGTCTTCGGCTTCTGGGTCTTCCGCGGCGCCAACGGGCAAAAGCACCGCTTCAAGCGTGACCCTCACGTCACGATCTGGGGAAAACCTGCCCAGTCCCTGGACGGGCGCCTGCTGGTCTCCGGGTTCTGGGGCATCGGGCGACATCTCAACTATACCGGCGAGATCTGCATCTACCTCTCGTTCGTCCTGACCACCGGGTTCGCATCCTGGGTGCCCTACCTGTTGCCCGCGTGGCTGGCGAGCCTGTTGTGGCATCGCTCGAGACGCGACGATCGCCGCTGCCGCGCCAAGTACGGCGAGCTGTGGGAGCGGTACACGAAGCGGGTGCGTTTCGCGATGTTGCCGTTCGTCTATTGAGGAACGGGCGGCAAGCGATCTCACGACATGACCACCGTACGTTCCACTCCACTTTCGCCGCAGGAGGCAAGGGCCATTCCCGAACTCGCGGGTGGATGGCCGTTGATTGGCCATCTGCTCGATTTTCAAAAGGACCCGGTCTCACTGCTGAGCCGAGGTTGGCGCGAGCGGGGCGACCTCTTCCGGTTCCGACTCGGTCCTCGCGAATTCGTTCTCTTCACCGGGCCCGAAGCCCACGACTGTTACTTCAGAGCGCCTGAGGATCAGCTACACGCCAAAGACGTCTACCAGTTCACAGTGCCTATCTTCGGGCGCGGCGTGGCTTACGACGTCGCCCCCGAACTGATGGCTGAACAGGTGGGGTTTCTGTATCCGGCGCTCAGCGAAGCCGCGATGCGCAGGTTTGTCCGCATCATGTTCGAGGAAACCTGGCAGTTTGCCGACGCCCTCGGCGAGGATGGAGAAGTCGATCTGCCGCACGCGATGAATGAACTCACCGTCAAGATCGCCAGTCGTTGCCTTCTTGGAGAGGAAGTCAGGGCTCAACTGGACGCGGGCTTTGCCGAGGCTTATCACGAACTGCAAAACGGGATCAACACCCTGGGATTCTTTTTCCCCAATTTCCCGATTCCGGCACATCGGAGCCGCGACCGGGCCCGGCGAAAAGTGGAGGACCTCTTTAGCCGAATCATGGCGGAACGTCGACATTCCGGAGCCCCTGCCGACGACATGATGCAGACGCTCATGCACGCCCGCTACAAGGATGGACGCGCTTTGAGCGACAACGAGATTACCGGAGTCCTGCTGACGGCATTATTCGCGGGCCAGCACACCAGCGCGGTGCTCGCGACTTGGACCGCGCTGGAACTCCAGAGGGCACCCTCGTATCTGGCGCGGGTAAGAGACGAGGTGCAAGACGTCTACCGCGAGGCGGAAGCCATGAGCTTCGAAAGCCTCAAAAGCCAAGTGACGCTGGAACACGCCATCCGTGAATGCGAGCGGCTGCACCCGCCGTTGATCTTGCTAGTCCGCAAGGTGCTCAAGCCCTTGCATTACAAGGACTATATCCTGTCTCCTGGCACCCTGGCCATGGTATCGCCAGCGGTCTCTCACCGGTTGCCTCACCTGTTTGCCGACCCGGACCGTTTCAACCCAGACCGGTTCGCCCCCCCGGCTTCCGAGGGCAAACAGCACCACTATGCCTTGATCAGTTTCGGCGGCGGCAAACACCGGTGTATCGGTGAACATTTTGCTTACATGCAGTTGAAAGCAATTTGGACCGTGCTGCTTGATCGCTTCGATTTCTCTCTCGATACTGAGTTTCCCGAACCGAATTACGGCAGCTGGGTCACGGGTCCGAGGGAACCGTGCCGGGTCCGTTACCGCCGCCGCCCGCAGGCCAGCATATTCCGGTGAGCGGCGCCTCCTCCCGGCGCTATGACGTCGCGATCGTCGGCGGAGGACCGGTCGGCAGTTTGTGCGCGCTCGCCCACGCGCGAAAAGGCGCCCGGGTCGTTCTGCTCGAAGCCAACCCCGAAGCTTCCAAGCGACTGGCGGGAGAATGGCTGCACCCCCCCGCCGTTCGGATCTTGCGCGAGATCGGTATCGGGCTCGACACGCAGCCCCCCACCGGCGCGGGTAGCGGATTCGTGGTGTACCCGGAAGATGACTCGGAACCGATCATACTTCCCTATCCGGACGGTGCTCACGGATTGGCATGCGAGCATTCGGTGCTCGTCTCGCATTTGCACGAAGCGATCGAGAACGAGTCGGGCGTCGACTTCTTGCCCCACGCGCAGGTTCGCGCGGTCGAAGACGGGCGAATCACTTTTACCCGCAACGGCACCGGCGAGTCCGTGGCGGCCGCGCGGATTGTCGGCGCTGACGGCCGGGGCTCGGTCGTGCGTCGATCACTGGGCTTGTCGACGAACCAGAAGACCTGCTCGTGGATGGTGGGGGTCCTGGTCGACGAAGTGACGTTGCCGCTGGAAGGTTATGGGTATGTGCTGGGGGGCGGGCCCGGACCGATCCTCATGTACCGCCTGGGAGAGCGCGGCGTGCGCATCGTCGTCGATGTCCCGGCGGACCGCTGGACGCCGCGGGACCGGATTGGGTTCCTGCTGGACTCGTACGCCCGTTGGTTGCCGGAATCGGTCAGGCCCGCATTTGTTGAAGCGCTGCGGGCGGGACAGTTCCGTACTGCCAGTAACAAACTGAGGCCGCGTGTCAGCTTCGGGAGCCCACATCGGGTGCTGATCGGCGATGCGGCCGGACACTACCACCCCATGTCGGCGGTCGGAATCACTCTTGGTTTTGGCGATGCGCTGACACTCGCCGAGAACGAAGACTTTCACGACTTCACCACGAAGCGTTTCCAAGCGATCCGTGCTCCGGAGTTCCTCGCCATGGGGCTCTACGAAGTCTTCGCCGACCATCGGGCTGAGGCGGCGGCGCTCAGGCGCGCGGTCTACCAGAGTTGGCGGGCAAGTTCCGCGATGCGCGACCGGACCATGCGCTTGCTCGCCTGTGAAGATACATCGGTGGCCCAACTTAGCCGCGCGTTTTTCACGACGGTGGTCCGGGCGGTTGTCGGAGAGATACCAAGGTCCTTCGACCGACTCGCCTGGCGCCGAGCCCGCGACACCTCTCATTCGCTCGCGGGTCGTTTCAAATGGCTTCTGCGTGGTGCTCGGAGGTTGCATCGAGCGAGAAACACGGGCGAAGGCAAAGACGAAGAAATTCGGGATGCCTGGTCCCACACGTTCCTGGTCTCCATGCGATCGGGGGCCGGCGACTCTCAACCCTCCCGTCCGTGGACGGTCGAATCGCCCGATGCCGGCCCGACGCTGAAGAGTGCGAGCGAGTGCCTGTTGAGTCTCCAGGACGAGAATGGCGCCTGGGAAGGCGAGATGGTTTGGTGCCCCATGCTCACCGCGCAATATGTTTTGCTGCACTACATCATGGAGCAGCCGCTTGATCCCGACCGGTGCCGGCGCGTACTGCGCTCCTTCGAACAGACCCGTCTCGAAGGAGGCGCGTGGGGCCTGCACGAGCACCCACCGCCCAACCTGTTTGTCACCACGCTGGTTTACGTCGCGGCGAGACTGCTCGGTGTCGAGCGGGATGATCCGCTGCTCGAGCCGGCCCGACGATTCCTGCAAGCGGAGGGGGTCCTCGGTATTCCGAGTTGGGGGAAGTTCTGGCTGGCACTCCTCAATCTCTACGACTGGCGCGGAATCAACGCCGTCTTGCCGGAACTGTGGAGCCTGCCGCGCTGGATTCCCCTGCATCCCTCCAACTGGTATTGCCATACCCGGCTCATTTATATGGCGATGGCGGCCGTCTACTCGCATCGCTTCCAGGTGCCCGTCACGCCCCTGATCACGTCACTGCGGGAAGAATTATTCCCCCAGGGCTTTGCCGACGTCGGTTTTTCTTCGGGCCGCAACCGCTTGCGAGACGCCGACCTCTACGCGCGACCCAGCGTGTGGCTTCGGATCGGGTACGGATTTTCACAGTTATTCGAACGATTTCATAGTAAACACCTGCGCGCTCGATGCATGGACGCGATAACCGAACGCATCAAATGGGAACTGCAAACCACCAACCATACGAGCATCTCCCCGGTCAGCGGGCTTCTTAACATCCTGGCCTTATGGCTGCGGGATCCGGGTGACCCCGACAGCCGCCAGGCACTCGCGAAACTGGATGGCTGGATCTGGGAAGACGAGGAGCATGGGGCACGAGTCACCGGGGCGAGAAGCATTTCGTGGGATACCGGCTTCGCCCTGCAGGCATTGGAAACGATGTCCGGGCTCGACCTGGCTCCTGAAGTTCGAAACGCCCTTCAACACGGAGCCGACTTCCTGGAAACGCAACAAATCAAAACCAGTTTCGAAGGATTCCGCGAAGCTTATCGAAACGACCCCAAAGGCGGCTGGTGCTTTGCCGGGCAATGGCATGGCTGGCCGGTAACCGACTGCACCGCGGAAGCGGTGCTCGGGATTATCGCCGCCCACCGCGAGGCGACGAACACGACCATGCTCAAGGACGCGGTTCAGTTCATGCTGCGGGGCCAGAACCGCGATGGCGGTTTTGGCAGCTATGAAGCGCAACGTTCCGTGATCGGGCTTGAATGGCTGAATCCAGCCGAAATGTTCGGCGAGTCGATGACCGAGCATTCCTATGTCGAGTGCACCGCGTCTTGCCTCGCGGCACTCGCCGCTTGCAAGGAGCACTTCCCGGACATCACGGACCAGGCGGTGACGAGTGCCATATCACGAGCCGACACCCGGCTTCGCCGAACCCAGGCAAGTGACGGGGCCTGGCGCGGTGTCTGGGGTGTTCAATTCATCTACGGCACTTCCTTCGGGATCAGGGGTCTGCTTGCCGCCGGAGCCCGACCCGGCGATCCGGCACTGCGCCTGGCCTGCCGATGGTTGTTGGACCGTCAGCGGGAAGACGGGGGATGGGGTGAGCACTACAGCGGTTGTTTCACCGGCCGCTACGTCGCGCATGAGGAAAGTCAGGTCATCCAAACCGCATGGGCATTGATTGCGCTCCTGGAGGCGGAAGATCCGAACTGGGCCGCGATTTCGCGAGGCGCCCAGTTCCTGCTCAACACCCAAGACGCGGATGGAGCATGGCCCAAGCAAGACATGGCCGGGGTCTTTTTCCGTACGGCGCTGCTGGACTACGTCCTGTATCGACAGTATTTCCCTCTGCGCGCACTCGGCCTCTACGAGCAGCGGCGTCGGACCCGACTGGAACTGGCGACCACCAACTCCCTTGTCACCGACGCAACGGCAGACGACACGATGCCTTTGGCAGCGGCTGCACTAGAAGGGCCACATAGCGTACACGCCTCTTCTTAAAGAAAAAATTCGAAACTAGAGAATAATCAAATGGCCCTCATCCCCCCCAAACGATCAGGCTCTCGTTCCCTCGCGGACCTCACTCCAGATGAGGTGATACAAGTGGTCAACCAATACGCCGGACTCCACGATGCTGACTTGGAGGGTAGGAAAGAGGACTACCGGTCGCTCGCCAATCACTACTATGACCTAGTGACCGATTTCTACGAGTTCGGTTGGGGTCAGTCCTTTCACTTTGCGCCCCGACACCGCGGTGAAAGTTTCAAGGAGTCGCTGCTCAGGCACGAGCATTTCCTCGCCGATCAGTTGTCCCTAAAGCCAGGGATGCAAGTACTCGATGTGGGGTGCGGGATCGGTGGGCCGATGCACACTCTAGCCCACTATTCTGGAGCCAGTTTTGTTGGGGTTAACAATAACGCATACCAGATCGCGCGCGCGAAAGTGCATACCCGTGATGTCCAGTCGTTGTGCCGTTTTATCCGCTGCGATTACATGCAGATTCCCGAGGATGACAACCGCTACGATGCCGCCATCGCCATCGATTCCATGCCCCATGCGCCAGACAAGACTGCGGCATTCCGGGAGGTCTGCCGCATTCTGCGCCCGGGGGCTTGTTTTGCAGGCTACGAGTGGTGTCTCACTGACGACTTCGATCCGGGGAATGCCAAACACCTCCGAATCAAGAAAGAGATTGAAAAGGGAAATGGGCTACCGGATATCGCCGTCACGGCGGAAGTTTGCAACGCATTGCGCATGGCCGGATTCGAGCTTCTGGAAGCCCGCGACCTCGCCCCCGAATCGCACCCGGAAACACCTTGGTACCGAGCTTTGCAGGGTCGCGACCTCAGTCTCGCAAGTATTCCGCGCACACCTATCGGGCGCGTTTTAACTAATTTGATATTAAGGGTTGGGGAGAAACTGCGAATGTTTCCGGAAGGCACCACCATGGTCAGCACGCTGTTGAACCGAGGAGCGGACGCGAAGGTCGAAGGGGGAGAATCCGGTATCTTTACTCCGATGTTTTTCTTCTTGGCTCGCAAACCCCGGAGCTCGGGAGACTGAATGAAGTAGCTTTTAACCACAAGATCATCCATTTTTCACTATCTTCTGCTGGGAAAGTTAACCGCTTACTCTCTGCTCTATTTGCCGCGAAAAGCAGTGTGATACACTTCTGTATTACAGGAGGTGTGTATGAGTACGCCCATCATCAGTTTCCGGGTGCCTTCGGATCAGCGAACCGCGATCCGTAAAATAGTCAATGCGACGAAAAACAACCCCGACTTGGTCGCCTCGGTCCTAGCATTCATTCGTCAAAAATCCGAAACGGAAAACCACGCGGCGACAGAAAGCATCGGTCCTTTCCGAAATGCGGAAGTAGCGTTGTCCGCTCTCGTAACCAACCTGTCGGTTGCTTTTGACCCCGATGCGATTTTTCTGTTCGGCAGCCGCGTGAACGGCACAGCACGACCGGACAGCAACTTCAACTTGATGGTCGTCACGCAGAGCAATCGGTCTCTTAATTACCTGTCTGCCCGCAAGCCCGTCGTCGGATGCGGCGTGCCGGTGGATGTGGTTCCCTGCAAGTACTCCGCGTTTGCGAAACACCGGAAGATCCCCGGTATGCTGCCTTATGTCGTCGACCGGGAAGGAAGACTGCTCCATGCACGTATTGGTGGCCCTTTCTGGAAACGTTACCGTGACATGTTCCCTCCATCATGGCATCCCAACTTGTTCTAAAGCTGCTTGAGGCCGCCGAACAGGATGCCGGTGCCGCGGAGCGTCTCCTGTCGAGCTCTCCGAATCATGCAGCTTTCTGGGCATACCAGGCAACGGAATCACTTGCACGCGCCATGTGTGCACTAGAAGATATCCCGGACATCAATGTCCATGATGTCGCGCGAATCGCCGAACAGCTCCCGGACTCAAATCTTTTCAAGACAAACCTGCTCTGCTTGGCTCACCTGTCGTCCAAGGCCACCGATACCCTATGGACCGAGACGACTCAAGTACCTCCGGCACCGCGAAATATCAAGACATTGATTAATCGAATCAAAAGTCTCCACGACGAAATGCATGGCTGGCTTCCAGCGGAATAAGCTCCTTTCAGGCCCACCGTGGCCTCTTCCGGCGGCTTTTCTTGAAGCCATAAAAAATTTGCCAAAATAGCCGCATCATGGCATTGCAACCGGCTCCGCTATTGACCTCCCCCGCTCCGCAGAACCAGCACACTCCCAGCATGCGCCAGTACCTCGAGTTCAAGGCGCAATATCCCCAGTACCTGTTGCTCTACCGAATGGGTGATTTCTATGAGTTGTTTTTTGAGGACGCCAAGCGTGGCTCCGAGTTGCTGGATATCGTGCTGACCGAGCGCGGACGCTCCAAAGGGCAACCCATTCCAATGGCAGGCATTCCGGTGGTCTCGCTCGACTCCTACCTCGCAAAACTCGTCCAGCTCGGCGAATCCGCAGTAGTCTGCGAGCAGGTCGGCGACAGCCCGTCGGGCCGAGGGCCGATGGAGCGCCAGATCTCGCGCATCGTCACGCCGGGCACCCTGATCGAAGACGAACTGCTGGATGCGGGACGCGATACGCTGCTGCTCGCGTTGTGGCTGGACACCCCGATCGGGCTGGCCAGCCTGAACCTGAGTTCAGGTCGTTTCAACGTAATGGAGCTTCCGTCCGTCGAAGACCTGTACGCAGAACTCGAACGGCTACGCCCGGCAGAAATCCTGTATCCGGAATCGTACGTGCCACCGGAGTGGGAGGGTACGCATTGGCAGCCTCTTTCGGACTGGCATTTCGACGCCGAGACCGCCACGCGGCTCTTGTGCCAGCAATTGGGAGTCCACGACCTGTCCGCTTTCGATTGCCAAGATGCGCCTTCTATCATCGGGGCCGCCGGAGCCCTCCTGTATTACGCCCAGGAAACGCAGCAGGCGGCACTGCCGCACATCACGAGCCTGCAACGCGAGCGGCGCGACACCCATGTCTATCTGGATGCCACCACCCGGCGTAACCTGGAACTGGAGCAGGCTCTCTCCGGAGATTCCCGGCACAGCCTGCTCGGCGTAATGGACAAAACCGTCACGGCCATGGGCCGCCGCTGCCTCAGCCGGTGGATCCAGTCTCCCCTTCGCGACCGCCAAACCTTGGCGATGCGTCACCAGATCGTCTCCCATCTGCTGGATGGCGCACACCGAAGTCCGATTCGCGAGCAATTGAGAAAGACCTCCGACATCGAGCGCGTCATCGCCCGCCTCGCGCTGTACACCGCTTCCCCACGCGATCTGTGCGGCTTGGCCCAGACCCTGCAGCGCCTGCCGGACCTGCGCCACCTGTTGGAAAACATCGGCGCGGCGGAATTCGATTCCTACCGAGCCCATCTGCAATCGGACCCGGAACTGGCCGCGCATCTCGCCTCGGCACTCGTGGAGAACCCCCCTCCAACCATTCGGGAAGGCGGTGCCATTGCACCAGGGTTCGATTTTGAACTGGACGAACTTCGCGAACTGTCACGCGGAGCCGATAATTTTCTCTTGGAGATGGAGACGACCGAGCGGGAACGCACCGGCATCACGCAACTCAAAGTTGCCTACAACCGGGTCCACGGCTACTACATCGAGGTCCCCCGCAGTCAGGCCGCGCGAGTGCCTGACCACTACCGGCGACGGCAAACACTGAAGAACTACGAGCGTTATCTGACGTCGGAGCTGAAGGAATTCGAGGACCGAATCCTGAGCGCGCGCAGCCGGACACTGGAGCGCGAGAAACAGGTGTATCAGAACCTGCTGGAGGGCTTGGTTCCACACCTGGACCACTTCAAGCAATGCGCTGCAGCACTGGCCGAATTGGATGTGCTTTGCTGTTTTGCCGAGCAGGCCAAGGCGCATCACTATTGCTGTCCCGAACTGGTCGACGAGCCCGGCATCGAGATCGAAGCCGGTCGCCATCCGGTCATCGAGCTGACCTGGAACGAACCGTTCGTTCCGAACGACACGCAAATGTCCGAGCAGCGGCGCCTGCTGCTTATCACCGGTCCAAACATGGGCGGCAAATCCACCTACATGAGACAAACCGCGCTGATCGTTCTGATGGCCTGCATCGGCAGCCACGTGCCGGCCCAGCGCGCCCGGATCGGTCCCATCGACCGCATCTTCACCCGCATCGGGGCCTCCGACGACCTGACCTCCGGCCGCTCCACCTTCATGGTCGAGATGACCGAGGCGGCCAACATCCTGCATCACGCCTCCGAGTGCAGCCTGGTGCTGATGGACGAGATCGGCCGCGGCACCAGCACTTTCGACGGGATGGCGCTGGCACTGGGCTGCGCCGAATACCTGGCAACCCGCAACCGGGCTTTCACCTTATTCTCCACGCATTACTTCGAACTGACCCAACTGGCCGAGATTCACCCTGGAATCGTCAATCTGCATCTGGACGCCACGATGCATGGCCAGCAAATCATCTTCCTGCATGCCGTCAAGGATGGGCCTGCCAGCCAAAGTTACGGCCTGCAGGTGGCGCGTCTGGCAGGTATCCCTTCGGAAGTGCTCGAGCGGGCACAAGCGTATTTGCTGGAACTTGAGGACGACAGCACCCAGCGCTGGGCGCGCAGCAATCCGCAGAAAGACCTGTTCGTCGCCCCTTCCAAACCCCCATCCGTCCCGGCAGCACTGGAACGTCTCCGGCAGGTGAAACCCGACCAGTTGTCACCTAAGGAGGCTTTGGATTTGATCTATGAACTGCAAAAGCTGGATTCTCCCGATGATGACTAACCTAGCCAGGTTCAACACCTTCAAGTAGATCGCGATGCGGATTCGGCCGCTCCTGAACTCGATTCTCGGAAAGCTCGCCGCACCGTGGGTGCAGTTGTACCGGAATGTTCGCCAAGGTCCAGCCCGATTGCCAGAGGAACTGGTCGAGCAAGGTCCCCGCATTCAAGCAAGCGCCCAATACGGAGGAATGGGCGAACGCGAACTAGAACTGCGCATGGAGCAAATCGTCGGTGACCGTATTCTCTCCAGCCGCCACAGCGTGCATGAGCCGGCAAAGCAGCTAGCCGCCTTCAACCACTTCGAGCAACGCCGCTTCCTGGAATCAGGGCAGGCCTTGGCCGAGAGAGACGTCGAACTGGCGTACCAATTCTTCCATTTCGGGATCCCATCGCTGCGCATGATCGACGAGGAGCAGTGGGACGGCTGGCTTGGCCATCTTTGCACCTGCTACGACCGCGTCGGCGTCACCGGCGCCGTGGAAGCCATGCAACAGATGGAAAGTTATTTGCAGAAAGTGCTCGGCGGTGCCCGCAGCGTCCGGTTGAACGATGTGGACCGGCTCATCGAGTCGCTGCTGGTTGGCTTCGGCGGGCGCACCCTGAAAGTCGAATCCGCGGCCGAACCGTACACCGACACGGAGACCGTCTACCTGCCCGACCTGACGGAGATCTGCGGCACCCGCGAGGAAAACTTCGACCTGCTCAAGGCCACCGCCGCGCACTTGTGGGCACAGACCCGCTACGGAACGTACCGGGCTCCCGCCGGCGCCTTCTCAGGCTATTCGGACCGCGCCCGCGCGCGCCGGTATTTCCATGCACTGGAAATGCTCCGCCTGGATGCCCGGATCCGGCACGACATGCCCGGCATCGGCCGCATCCTCAAGCGCCACAATCCGCCCGATGCATGGAAAGGCCTGCCTGACGAATGGACGGCCGCCATCGAGGAGATCTCGGACTCTCAGGCCGCGGTGGAAGACTCCCTGCGCCTGCTCGAAACGCTTTATCCCACAGCAGTGACACTCCCCGAAGTCTCGTACCAAGGCGTGCTTCGCCCTGAACTCGCAGCCGATATCCTGGTAAAACGGGCGGATGAGGAACGGCATCAGTTAGGAAGGGCCCTGCTCGACATGAAACAGGAACTGTCTCCCTTCCAGTCCGAGAACGAACAGAGCAAGCGCTTCACCGTGCGCAAGGAAACGGACCAGGTGGCCGACGAATTCGCGTTCTCCCTGGAGTTCGGCAACGAAGCCGTCACGCCTCCGGCAGATGTCCAGCAACTGCTGGAATCCATCATCCAGGATCTCGGGGAGATCCCCGACGAATATCTCGAGCCGGCCGACGCGGGCGCCTATGCCCCGGCCGCGGAAGAGCAGGAGGACATCCAGCCCGCAGCGGGAGACGCCCATTACGTCTACCCGGAATGGGATCACTCCCGTCAGAAATACCGAACCGACTGGTGCCAGTTGTACGAACGCCCGATCACGGGCTCCAGCGAACAATTCGCGCTGGATACGCTGGACCGGTACCGTCGCCTGCTCGCCGGGCTCCGCCGCACGTTCGAGGCCCTGCGCGACGAGGAGAAGCGCGTCCGTCGGGAGTTGCACGGCGACGAAGTGGACCTGGACAGTTTCATCAACGCCTACAGCGACTATGTCGACGGCTCGGAGCTGGACGAGCGGCTGTTCACCCGGAGGAAGAAACTGGACCGCGACATCGCCGTGATGTTCCTGATCGACATGAGCGGGTCCACCTCCGGCTGGATCAACGATTTGGTGCGCGAGGCGCTGGTCCTGTTGTGCGGCGCATTGGAAGCCCTGGGCGACCGGTACGCGATCTACGGATTCTCCGGACGCACCCACCGCAACTGCGAGTTGTACCCGATCAAGGGTCTGGACGAACCCTACGGCGGCGACGTGCGCCGCCGCATCAGCGGCATCACGCCCCGGGACTACACCCGCATGGGCGTCATGATCCGCCACCTCACGAAACTGTTGAAGGACACGGAAGCCCGTACCCGCCTGCTGATCACGCTGTCCGACGGCAAGCCGGACGACCAGGACGGCTACCGGGGCACCTACGGCATCGAGGACACGCGCCAAGCGTTGAACGAGGCCCGGCATTTGGGAATCCACCCATATTGCATTACCATAGACAAAGAAGGCATGGGGTACCTTCCGCACATGTACGGAGCCTCCAACTTCGCCGTGGTCAGCCACATCGAAAAACTCCCAACCAAGGTATCCGACATCTACCGCCGCATCACTCTATGAACACTATTCGCCCTTATGGAATCCGCATCGGCTTGGCGCTGACGCTGTCGCTGGCGCTGATCGGCTGCAAAAACGATTTCTTCAGCACTCAGGACATCCCCGAGGAGGTCAAGGGAATCGCCAAGACCAGCGTGGACTACGCCCTGGACGCACACCTGAACGCCACCACCGGGGGGCTTGAGGCATTAATGCGAGAGTTGTACCGCCTGAACCCCGAGGAACTGGCGAAAATGCCGGATGCCACGGTCGACGAGCGGGTGGCCCTGGTATTGCCGGACCGCACTTATGACGAGTTGCGCTTCGGGGAATTGAACAGCCACCGCGGTACCGAGGCGATGCAACTGGCGTTCGAGCCCCGCTTTATCGGGGACCGGGTGTTCGCCCTGATGGTGGGTATCGTCAGCCAGATGCGGATCGCATACAACGACAAGTTGGAGTTTTTCGCCCTGAACCGGCTGGACTCCGAGAATCTTGAGAATTTTGCCAACAACCTGGAAATCGTCCGCGTAAGCCTCAAGCACCGGACCGCGCCGGACGGTACACCGCTGCTGCGCCATGAGGGCGAAGTGCGGGTTCAGGAATCGGGCCTGCCCGAACCCACCGCCGAACAGATCTTGGACCAAGTTGTCGGGCACCAGCGGGTGCTGGTGAGCATCGCGGATGGATGGCGGGACCGCGCCCACCAGGCCGCCGTGCGCACGATGGGCGCGATCATCATGCTGCCCATCCCCTGAACCCCCGGCGCATGGACGCAAACGTCACGATCTATCACAACCCGCGGTGCAGCAAATCCAGGCAGACGCTGCAACTGCTCCGCGAACGGGGCATCGAACCCGAGATCATCGAATACCTGAAGACGCCGCCGGACGAGGCGACGCTAGGCCGCATCCTGAAACAACTGGGGCTCTCTGCACACGAACTGACCCGCACCGGCGAATCGTTGTACAAGGAACTGGGGCTGGACCAACACCCTCCCAGTGACATGCGGATGCTTCGCGTACTGGTCGAGAATCCGAAGCTGATCGAGCGGCCAATCGTGGTGACGCCACAGGGCGCGGCGATCGGACGCCCCCCCGAGAAAATCCTGAAACTATTGTGAGCGACGTCGAAATCCTGGTGCTGTACTACAGTCGCTACGGCGCCACCGCCAACATGGCGAACCGGATTGCACACGGAGTCGAGGAAGTGGAGGGCGCAAGTGCGAAAATCCGCACCGTCCCGCCGGTCTCGGCCAACTGCGAAAAGACCGAACCAGACATCCCCGAAGACGGCCCGCCCTACGCTCAGCCCGAAGACCTGGAGCACTGTGACGGGCTGGCGCTGGGCTCGCCTACCCGCTTCGGCAACATGGCCGCGCCGATGAAATACTTCTGGGACGGGACAGGAAGCCAGTGGCATTCAGGCGCGCTGACCGGCAAGCCGGCCGGCGTATTCACCTCGACCAACAGCCTGCACGGCGGCCAGGAAACCACCCTGATCAGCATGATGATCCCCCTGCTGCACCACGGTGCCGTAATTGTCGGGGTGCCCTACGAGGATCCGGCGCTGAACGCTACGCAGAGCGGCGGCACGCCCTACGGGCCCAGCCATTGGGCGGGCCGGGAGGAATCCGCGGCCCTCACCGAGCACGAAATTGCCGTGTGTCGGACGCTGGGCCGGCGTCTCGCCCTGCTTGCCCGGAAAATCAGGCCAGCGTCCGACTGAAACTCAGGCCCTGCCCTCCGAAGTCGGGGGCTGATCCAACACCTCGCGCACGAACGGCACGGTAATCCGGCGTTGCTGGCTGAGCGATGCCTGCTCCAGCCGATCCAACACCCGACACAGCTGGCCCAGGCCACGCACCACGTGACGCTGCATGTAGCGCACCGCATCCTCGGGCAGCTCATAGCCCTGGCTGCGCGCACGGCGGCGCAACGCCTCGGTTTGTTCGTCATCATCCAAGGGCTGCAGCGGGAACGATACGGCGCCGCGAAGCCGGGATTGCAGGTCGGGCAGTTTCACTGGCACGCTTGCCGCGGACCGGCGCGCCGCCATCAGCAGGCTGGCCCCATGATCCACCGTCTGGTTGACTAGGCCGAACAGGCGTTGTTCCCAGTCTTCTTGTTCCAGCACGGCATCAATGTCGTCCAGGCAAACCCACATGCATTGCTCCAGACCGTCCAAAGCCTCCGGGCCCAATTCCCGCATCTGCTTCAGCGGCAGGTAGGCCGCGGACTGGTCCCGGGCTTTCGCCTGGTGGCAGACCGCCTGCAGCAGGTGCGTCTTTCCGCTGTCCTCCGAGCCGTGCAGCCACAGGGATCCCCCTTCCTGCGGCAGGGACTCCAGCACTTCCAGAATTCCTGGATTGCCGGTTGCGCAAAAATTAGCGAAGGTATGTCGCGGGTTGCTACCGAGAGGCAGAATCAGCTGACTCATCGCGAGGCGTCTCCGGGATCTGCCAGCAGCCCACCCCAGACCAGCATGTATCCGATTCCACTGACAACCGTGGCGGTCACGGTCGCCCACAGCAGTACATCAAGCACCGGAGGGGGCAGCATGACAAGCTGATTTCCCATGAAGGAGAACACCGTGACGATTTGTATGAAGGTATTAATCTTTCCGACTTTAAGAACCGCGGTCTTCCGGCCAGGATGGAGCAGGTAATTCAGCAGGGTCCCTCCGACGACGAGAACGTCGCGCCCCACCACCAGCATCACCAACCAAAGCGGCAGCAGTTCCAAGTGCCCCAGCATCACAAAGGCGGCAATCAGCATCACCTTGTCCGCGAGCGGGTCCAGTCCGGCTCCCAATGCGCTCGTAGCATTCAAGCGGCGAGCCAGGAAGCCGTCCATGGCGTCCGAGACACCCATCACGATGAACAGGATCAGTGCCAGGCCAAACTGCTGCTCCAGCAACAGCATGGCGAACGCCGGCACCAGAAGCAGGCGCAGGACGCTGATCAGATTGGGAATATGTTGAACCATGAGGGTTTCCGGCCAACATTTTATATCCAGGGGTAAAATGACGGCGCATATTGAGCGGTCCCGTGCCACAAAAAGAATCTTCCGCTTCTGCTTACCGGAAGGCCGGGGTCGACATTGACGCCGGCAACCGCTTGGTAAAGCGCCTCGCGCCGCTCACGCGGCAGACTTTCAACGAACAGGTCCTGGGCGGTCTCGGCGGATTCGGCGGGCTCTACCAGTTGCCGCAAGACTGCGCGCAGCCCGTTCTCGTTTGCGGAACGGACGGAGTCGGCACCAAACTGCGCCTGGCCCAGAGGCTCCAGCGGCACGAGACCATCGGCATCGACCTGGTGGCCATGTGCGCCAACGATATCCTGACGCACGGCGCGCGCGCCTTACTGTTTTTGGACTATTACGCCTGCGGGACGCTAAGCGTGGAGGAGGCGGAAGAGGTGGTTCGCGGAATTGCGGCGGGGTGCCAGCAGGCCGGCTGCGTGTTGCTCGGCGGAGAAACGGCTGAAATGCCCGGGCTCTATTGCCCGGGCGACTACGACATTGCTGGATTCTGCGTTGGCCTCGTAGACCGCGACCGGCTGCTCCCCCGGTCGGGCATCCAGGCGGGAGATGTTCTGGTCGGCATGAACTCAAGCGGCGTGCACGCCAACGGCTTCTCTCTCGTCAACAGCCTGCTGGATGCGACTCCGGAGGATCCGGCGCGGATGGATGCGCTGCTGCAACCCACCACGATCTACGAGCCGCACCTGAGGGAAGCCATCGATTCCGGGAAGGTCCTAGCGCTGGCCCACATCACGGGCGGCGGCCTCACCGAAAACATCCCGCGCGTCCTGCCGGAAGGCCTGTCCGCGCAAATCGATCCCGAAAGCTGGGAGCGCCCGGAACTGTTCGACTGGATCCAGTCGCAAGGAAACGTTGACGAAGAGGAGATGCGACGCATCTTCAACTGCGGGATCGGCATGGTCGCGCTGACCCGCGCGAAAGACGCGGAAACCCTAACCCAAGGCATCCAATCGACGGGTTTGGACACCCGGATTATCGGCGAAATTGTTGCCCGGGAGGGCTCTCCCGAAACGATATATACTACCTGCTCATGATTCCGATGGCGATTCTGTTCTCGGGCGAGGGAACTAACTTACAAGCTTTGATCGATGCGGTGCATCAGCGCCGCATCTATGCCGAAATTCGCTGCGTTATCAGCAACAAACTGCAGGCTCACGGGTTGGATCGCGCCCGGGCAGCCGAGATCGAGACACTGGTCATCGGCGACACCGACCGGGTTGCCCGGGAAGAAAAAACGCTTGCGGCCCTGCAGGAGCGCGGTGTCGAATTGGTCTGCCTGGCCGGCTACATGCGCATCCTGTCCGAAATCATGGTTGCCCCCTATCACGGGCGCATCCTCAATATCCACCCCTCCCTTCTCCCGGACTACCGCGGTTCGAATACTCATCGCCGAGTGCTGGAAGCCGGCGAAAAACACCATGGGTGCAGCGTACACTTCGTGACCGTGGAACTGGACGAGGGCCCTCTGATCATCCAGGCGAGCGTGCCCGTCCATCCAGACGATACCGAAAGGGCCTTGGCCCTCCGCGTGTTGGAACAGGAACACCTGATTTTGCCTCTGGCGGTCCAGTGGTATTGCGATGGCCTCCTGCACATGGAAGACGGTGTCGCCTACCTTCGCGGGGAACGGCTCGACAAACCGTTAATTTATGAGGCGGGTCCTTAGCCTCTTCGGCTTTCTCCTCTTCGGCTTTTCCTCCGCCGCCGCGGACACCACCCAAGCCACCTACGACCTGTACTACAAAGGCGCGCAGACGGGAACCGTCACCGTCACCCTCACCCGCGAAACCGTCCACACTTATTACAAGGCCATCGCGAAGCCGAACTGGCTGGCCCGCCTGTTCGGGCAGGGCACCATCATCGAGCGCGGCACCATGACCAGCAAAAACCTGCAACCACAGGAATATTTCTACCACGACTCCGGCCGCAATCACCACTACAAATACGTCTACGACTGGTCCCACGACCAAGTGCTCGTCACGACCCACGAGGGAGAATCCACGGAACCGCTCGGAGACGGCACGCTGGACCCGGCTGCCATGGCCGTGCGCCTGCTCCACGATCTGCCCGACCCTTCTCCCAACTACAGCGTCCTCTCCAAAGGCCTGCTGAAGGTGTATCGCTTCGAGATTCCGCTGTTGGAACCCCTCGAAGTGCTGGGTCAAAAGCGGCTGGTCTGGAAGGTGGTCCGCGTCCGCGGAAATGCCACGGACTCGCGTATCGTCACCTGGCACGACCCCAAGCGCAACCAATGGATGGTCCGCACCGTGCGCATGGAGGGTGGCAAAGAGAAGATCCGGCTCGAACTGACCGGCGTGAACCGGTCAGACGCCGGCGATTTGCATCCGATCGACCAGTAACGCCCCGGTCTGGAGGGAACCGCGGCGGTCCTGCTCCGCCCCGACCGCGACAATGCCGCGGTACATGTCCGGCAAGGACCCGGCAATGGTGATCTCGTGCACGGGATGTACCACCGCGCCGTCTTCGACCCAGAACCCCGCCGCGCCCCGGGAGTAATCGCCGGTCACCTGGTTGACGCCCTGCCCCATCAGTTCCGTCACCACCAGCCCTCGCCCGAGGCGCTGGAGCAACTCTTCCCACGACAGTGTCGGCGCCTGGGTCTCCAGAGAGAGGTTCCGGACCCCGCCGGCGTTACCGGTGGAGGCCAGGCCGAGTCTGCGGGCGGAATAACTGCCCAAGAACCACCCGCGCAGGATGCCGCCGTCCACCACGACCCGTTCCTGAGTTTCCACCCCTTCTGCATCGAACGGCGCACTGGCCACGCCCCCGACTTCGCGCGGGCGTTCGATCAGGCGGATGTCCTCGGCCCAGACCTGCTCGTCCTTTCGACCAAGCAGGAAAGACGCCTCGTGATATAGCGCCCGACCGCTGGCCGCTCCAACGAAGTGCCCGAGCAACGAGCGGGCGACGGGTGCTTCGAACAACACCGGGGCAATGCAACTCGCAAGCGGGCGGGCACCCAGGCGGCGCACGGTCCGTTCCGCCGCAATGCGCCCCACCGTTTCGGGATCCTGAACCTTGCGCCAGTTGCAGTGGGTACTGTGCCAGTAGTCCCGCTCCTGAGCGCCATTCCCGTCTGCCGCCACCACGCAGCAACTGAGATCGGAACTGCTGCGCCTGTAGGCCCCCGTGAAGCCCAGGCTGTTGCCGAGCACCCGGATCCCATCGTAGCGGCGGACTTCCGCGCCTTCCGAATTGACGATACGTGAATCGGTACGTGCGGCATCCTCGCACTCAAGCGCCAATCGGGTGGCTTCGTCGCTGTCGATGTCCCAGGGATGGTGGAGATCCAGTTCCGGATACTCGAAGGCCAGCCGTTCTTCATCCGGCAGGCCGTGGCAGGGATCTTCCTCGGTGCTGCGGGCGATCTGGCAGGCCGCCTCGACCGTACGGGCGACCGAATCCTCGCGCAGGTCCGTGCTGGAGGCGGTACCGCGCCGTTGTCCGAAGTAGGCAGTTATCGACAGGCCCTGGTCCTGCTCGCGCTCCACGGTCTCCAGTTCGCCCAACCGCACTGCGACCGTCAGTCCTTCGCCGCGTTCCAGCGAAATCGCTGCTGCGGTGGCGCCTTGTTGCCGGGCCTGGTCCAATGCTTGCTGAACACACGCGCGCAGGTCCTGCGCCGGGGCGGATTCAGCCGCCATCCATCCGGGTCCCCCCGACCGTCAGTTCATCGACCCGCAGCGTCGGCTGGCCCACGCCCACCGGCACCTGCTGGCCGTCCTTGCCGCACGTGCCCACCCCCTCGTCGAGTTCCAGGTCATCGCCCACCATGCTGACGCGCCGCAATACGCTGGGACCGTCCCCGATCAGGGTCGCCCCCTTCACCGGATGGGCAATCTTTCCGTTTTTGATCAGGTAGGCTTCCGAGGCGGAGAATACGAACTTGCCGGACGTGATGTCGACTTGCCCGCCATTGAACCCGACCGCGTACAGTCCATGGTCGACCGACGCCAGGATCTCTTCCGGCGAGTGGGTGCCCGCCTGCATGTAGGTGTTGGTCATGCGCGGCATTGGTTGGTGCGCGTAGGACTCCCGGCGACCGTTGCCGGTCGACTCGGTCTTGCACAGCCGCGCGTTGAGCCGATCGTAGAGGAAGCCGCGCAGGATGCCGCCCTCGATCAATACCGTGTTCTGGGTCGGGGTGCCTTCGTCATCCATGCGCAAGGAGCCGCGACGATCCGGCAGGGTGCCATTATCCACCACGGTGACCTCGGGACTGGCCACGCGCTGGCCCATCAGGTGAGTGAATGCCGAAGTGCCCTTGCGGATCGCATCGCCTTCGAGCCCGTGCCCGATGGCCTCGTGCAACAGTACGCCGGGCCAGCCATGGCCAAGCACCACGGTCATGGCGCCGGCCGGCGCGTCCTGGGATTCCAGGTTGAGCAGCGCCACGCGCACTGCTTCCTTCGCAAAACGGGCCGGTGCGCCAACATCCAGCAGCCGACTGTAACCATAACGCCCGCCGCCGCCATATCCGCCGACTTCGCGTCGCCCGTCCCGCTCGGCGATGACGCTGACGCTGAGACGCACCAGCGGGCGGATATCGGCCTGGTACACGCCTTCCGTCGAGGCGACCAGGATCACCTCGTAGGTGGAGGCCAGGGTCGCCGTCACTTTCTTGACCTCGCCCGACAGGCTGCGGGCGGTTTCATCCACTTCGCGCAGCAGTGCGATCTTCCGCTCCATGTCCAGCTCCTGCAGTGGATTGCCGTAGGCGCAAACGGCGGGGGGCGGAGCCGAGGACGACTGTGGCAGGCGCGCCTGCCGGTCACCGTGCGCGATGGAGCGCGCGGCCCGGGCCGCTTCCAGCAACTGCTCGGGACTCAGCTCCTCGGAATATGCGAATCCGGTTTTCTCGCCGAGGGCCGCGCGAACGCCAGCCCCCTGCTCCAGCGTAAACGCCGCGTCCTTGACCACCCCGTCCTCGATCATCAGCGACTCATGCTGCGAATGCTGCAGGTACACGTCCGCATAATCGCAGGCGCGCGACCAGGCGTGCGAGAGGGTCTGTTCCAGCATCTGCGGCGTCAATTCCCCCGGATCCAGGAGATAGCGCCGGACCGCGCCGTCGGTTACGGGTTCATCTGGCATGTCAACCGCCGGTTATCGATGCTGGGAAAATTCCTCCGGATTTCCTCGAGTTGCTGGCAATCAAAGTTTGCAACCACCACGCCCGCTCCGTGCGCGCGTTGCCCCTTGATCGTGCCCCAAGGATCGAGAATCATGGAATGGCCATGGGTCTCGCGCCCGTTCAGGTGGTAGCCCCCCTGTGCGCTGGCGACCAGGTACACCAGATTTTCGATCGCGCGCGCGCGCAGCAGGCTTTCCCAGTGCGCCTTGCCGGTCAGTGCCGTGAACGCGGCGGGCAGTGTAATGATCTCCGCTCCCTGATCCAGAAGCGCGCGGAACAGTTCCGGGAAGCGAAGGTCATAGCAGACGGTCAGCCCGATGCGACCGAACGGGGAGTCGGCAACCACCGGCTCGTGCCCGCTCCGGATGGTGGCGGACTCATTGTAACTTTCCCCGCTGGCGACCAGCGTCACATCGAACAGGTGAATCTTGTCGTAGCGCGCCCGGATGTCGCCCCGATCGTCGAACAGCATGCAGGCGGCCGCCAATTTGTCTTCGACTTCGCAGTGCAACGGAATGGTGCCCGCCACGATCCAGACCTGGTGACGACGGCACTGTTTGCGGATAAATTCCTGGATGGGCCCCTCTCCCTGCTGCTCCCGGTACTGCAGAACATCCTGATCCTGCAGGCCCATCATGGCAAAGTTCTCGGGCAGGACCACCAGCCGCGCATCACTCTCGACCGCGGTTTTGATCAGGCGCCCGGCCTCCAGCAGGTTGGCGTCCAGATTCGGCCCGGAGGCCATTTGTACGGCGGCGATCTTGTCCATCTTCTCCTACGAGGTCAGCGTGAGCGGTTTTGGGCCGGTTCACGGGGAATTCGTTCCTGAAATCGTAGCATGTCCTCGCGCCCGGGCTTCTGCTTGAGCCGGATCCGGTAGCGTTCCGTCACGAACTGTCGGGCCGCCTGATGCAGCATGTTGCCGGGATGTTCGCCGCAGTATTCCTCAAGCCACTCATTGGTACGGGTCAGCCCGGAGTATTCCGCGATGCTGTACGTGTCACGCACCAGGTAGTTGTACGCAGTCAGATAACCGGCCAACCAACTGTAGTACAGCCCGCGCTTGTCGATCGGAACGTTCAGAAAACTCGCACAGGTGTCCAACCCCAGGCCCTGAATCTTGTATTGCTGGTTCAGGTCGCGCGCGTGCAACGGCATCGCCAGGGCGCAGGCTAGGATTCCGGCCAACCCTCCGATCATCCACCGGCCTTTCTCCTGTCGCGGAACCGGGACAATTTCCGTCACCATCATGCTTGGCGCAACGCCCGCAGAGGGAACGGCACGCCGGTGCCGCCATGGCCGCAGTAACCACCCGGATTCTTGCCCAAGTACTGCTGGTGGTAAGACTCGGCGAAGTAGAACGTCTCGGTCGGGATGATTTCGGTCGTGACTGCCCCACCCCCCTTCGCGGAAAGCGCCGCCTGGTAAAGCTCGCGGCTTTTGTTGGCCAAGGCCTCTTGCTCGGGGTCGCCAAAGTACACGCCAGAGCGGTACTGGGTCCCGATGTCGTTCCCCTGGCGCATCCCCTGGGTCGGGTCGTGGCTCTCCCAGAAGCAGGCCAGCAACTCCGGATAGGTGATCAGGTTGGGGTCGTACACGATGCGGACCGCCTCGGCATGCCCGGTCTGGCCGGAACACACTTCCTCATAGGTGGGATCTTGAGTCGTTCCCGCGATATAACCCACGGCAGTAGTCCAGACACCGTTCAACTGCCAGAAGCGCTGTTCCGCCCCCCAAAAGCATCCCAGTGCGAATTCCGCGGTGCACAGGTCCACCGGATACGGCGGAACCAGGGGGTTGCGTGTGAACAGGTGCAACTCTCTCGTCTCTGTCACTGCGCCGACCTCCGTCATGGCGCCCTCCCCACAAAACAAGGCCGCCTTGCGGCGGCCTGAGTTTTGGAGGTAATAGTTATTATTATTGTCTGGGAACCCTGACCGCTCGGAATCTTATCAATCCGGGCCATAGGTAAAGTTCGAAGCAAGACTTACGGTACCCGAGTGCTCATGGGTGACTCCGTTGTCGTTGTACGCCACCCTGACGGTATCACTGATCGTGATGTCATTGCCCGGGGCAATAGCCAGGGGCGGGTTGGAGACGATCACCGGACCGCCGTCGGCACCCTCGACTTCCACGACTTCGCTCTCGCCGATGCCATCGCCGACTTTCAGGCGGCGGGTCTTGCCGTCCACGGAGTACTCAATCGGGGCCTGCTTGACGCTGACCACCTCGCCAACTAGGCTGCACACGACCGCTAAGTGGCCGCCGAGCTGGCCGGAATACATCTGGGTGATGGCATCGAACTGCGCCTCGCTGGCACGCTCGTCCACATACAGGGCGACCTTGAAGCCGCCTTCGGTCAGGAGACCGGGGGCTTGAAGAAACATAGAGACGTTGAGGTCATTGATTTCCAGGTCGTCCAGATGGCCTTCGTCGATGTGCCATCCCAGTAATGCTGTACAGGTACCGGTGGTTGGGGGTTTCAGAGTGATGCACGGGCAGATGAGGTCGCACGTGCAGGATTCAAAGTAATTGCCTTTGATGCTCCAGTTGTCTGATGCCATGGCTTTCCCTCCTTATATTCTGGGTACGCGTCGCGTTGTTCGGGTGGGGAGTATAGCATGGCTCAAGCAGCTTTTGCCGGGCTTGTTGGGCTTCCGGGCCACCTGTTAAAATGCCCGCGGGAGCCTCGCTCATGCCTGCCACCGCCTCCACCCCCGAATTCGCGCCCTTGCCCCCAGCCGAACGCTGGACCCTGATCGGCGCCGTCACCGCCGTCGCCGCCAGTGGATGGGCTTGGATGCTGCATATGGACTGGACCATGCGCGACATGATGCAGGGCGGACCCTCCGTCGCATGGATGCCTCCGACTGCCGGAGCCGGCGGCTGGAGCGGATACGATTTCTGGATGCTGTTCGCCATGTGGGCGATCATGATGGTCGCGATGATGACGCCCAGCGCCATCCCGACGCTCCGAACGTATCGGACCATGCAGCGTAACCGGAGCCGACAAACCCTGGAATCCGTCTCCTGGACGATTTTCCTCTTCGGCTATCTTGCTGCCTGGACCGTTTTCTCCGCGGTAATTTCGGTGATTCAGTGGCCCCTCCACGAGTGGGGGCTGCTCGACCCCATGATGGCCAGCCGGAGCCAGCTTTTCAGCGGCATCCTGCTGATCGTGGCCGGCCTGTACCAGTGGACGCCTTGGAAAGACGCCTGCCTGACCCAATGCCGGACACCCTTGCAGTTCCTGCTTGCCCGCTGGAAAGATGGGCGATCCGGTGCCTTGCAAATGTCTTTCGAGCATGGTCTTTACTGTATCGGGTGCTGCTGGGCGCTCATGCTGGTCCTGTTCGCCGTCGGCGTGATGAACATGCTGTGGGTGGCTGCCATCATGCTGTTCGTAATCGTCGAGAAGGCCCTGCCGAGCCCGGCGCGGCTGTTCCGGACGGTCACCGGGTTGTTGCTGGCCGGTTCGGGCATCTGGCTGTTATCCCTCCATCTCCAAGGTGCGGCATGAGTTCGACAGGCGAGCAGCGGGTCCGGCAACTGTTCGAGGATAACCTCGCGACCCATCAGGATTCCCGGGACCGGATGGCCGAATCCATCGCCCAGGCTGGAGCCATGTTGGCGCAGGCCTTGTCGGACGGCCGCCGGGTGTTGAGCTGCGGCAATGGCGGCTCGGCAGCAGACGCACAGCATTTCGCGGCCGAATTGATCGGCCGCTTCGAGAAGGAGCGCGAGGCGCTGCCCGCCGTCGCCCTTTCCACCGACACTTCGGCACTGACCGCCATCGGGAACGACTATGGATTCGACCGGGTATTCAGCCGCCAGGTCGAGGGGCTGGGGCAGGAAGGCGATATCCTGCTGGCGATCAGCACCAGCGGCAACTCCCCCAACGTCGTGCAGGCCATCGAGGCGGCACAGTCCAGGAAAATGCGGGTGATCGCCCTGACCGGACGCGACGGCGGCGCCATGCGCGGCCAAATGAGTGAACACGACATCGAATTGCGCGTCCCGTCCGATTCCACGGCCCGGATCCAAGAAGTCCATATCCTGATCCTGCACTGCCTGTGCGACCTGACCGATCACCTCGTGCATGAGTGACCCCGGCTGGCTGGCCGCACTGCGCGACCTGGTTGATCCCGAAGACCTGCTTGACGATCCGGCCGACTGCTGGACCTACGGCTACGACAACAGCCGGCAACACAGCGCCCCTCAGGCCGTGGTGTTCGCCCGCGAGGCAAGCCAGATCCAAGACCTGATCCGGTTCTGCCGCACCCATCGCACCGCCCTGACCACACGAGGCCTCGGCACCAACACCACCGGTGCCGCCGTTCCCTTGCAGCACGGTATCGTTCTCTCCACCGAGCGCATGAACCGCCTCTTGGACATTGATCCGCGCGAGCAGACCGCGCGGGTCGAACCGGGGCTCATCAACCAGCATCTTCAGGACGCGGCAGGCGAACACCAGCTGTTCTGGGCGCCGGATCCGTCCAGCGCGCCGTTTTGCACCATCGGGGGAAACCTGGCCTGCAATGCGGCCGGACCGCGCGCGCTGAAGTACGGCACCACCCGGGACAACACGCTTCAGATCCGGGCCATCACCGGGGCCGGCGAGCCTTTGAGTGCCGGCACCCTGACCCGCAAGGGCGTGGTCGGGTTCGACTTGATGCGCCTGCTGATCGGCTCGGAAGGGACGCTCGCGGTGTTCACCGAAGCGACCCTGCTGCTGCGCCCGCGCCCGCAGGCGCTCGCCACCGCCCGGGCCGTCTATGCCGACCCCCAGCATGCAATGACGGCCATCGAAGCCATTCTTGCCCAGCCCAACCTGCCGTGCGCGCTGGAATTCATGGATGCTGCCTGCCTGGACCTGATCCGCGACGACGGGCAGGTAGAGCTCCCGGATAACGCACAGGCCCTCCTGCTGATCGATATCGACGGCGATGCCGACCAGTTGCCGCAGATCTCCGCCCCCATCGCCCAAGCGGCCTCCACCGAACAATGCCTCGACTTCCAGATTGCCTTCGGGGAGGAAGAGCGTGAGACTTTGTGGCAGACACGACGTACGCTCTCACCCGCATTGCGCCGCATCGCCCCGGAAAAAATCAACGAGGATGTCGTGGTGCCGGTGACCCGGCTGGCGGAACTATTGCAGGAACTGTCCCAGATCCGCACGCGTCATGCCATCCCCATCGTCTGCTTCGGCCACGCGGGGTCCGGAAACATCCACGTCAACCTCATGCCGGACGGCTCGGAAGAACAACGGCAAATCGCCTACGGCTGCCTGGACGAGGTCTTCGATGCGGTCCTGCGCCTCGGCGGCACCCTGTCGGGCGAACACGGCGTGGGCATGGCGAAGCGGGAACACATCGCCCGTGAACTGGATCCTACTTCGCTGAAGATGATGCACGCGATCAAGCGTGATTTCGATCCGGACGGCATCCTCAATCCCGGCAAAAACCTGCCGGACCCGGAAGAAGACGCAACCGCATCCCCCGAGGAGTAAGCCTTCGTCTCTAAACGCCTGTTCCGGAAAGCCGCTTTCGGTACAGTTCGGCGTCCTGTTCAGAAAAACAGCAGCACACCAGGCGATCGAAATCAGCCTCGTGCCGGCGCAGCGCCTCCAGCGCCACCCGCGCCGCCTCGACCTTCGGGTAGCCGTACACCCCGGTGCTGATCGCCGGGAACGCCAGCGACCGAATTCCCTCCTGTTTCGCCAGTCGGCAGCAACTGTCGTAGCAAGATGCGAGCAGTGCCTCCTCTTTTTCTTCGCCCCCTCTCCAGATCGGCCCGACCGTGAGGAGCACATGGCGCGCCTTGAGATTGAAGCCGGGCGCGATCTTCGCCTCCCCCGTCTCGCAACCACCCAAGGTGGCGGTATATTGAGCCAGTTCCAGGCCTGCCGCACGATGGATGGCGCCGTCCACCCCTCCACCCGGCATCAGGCTGGCATTGGCGGCGTTGACAATCGCATCGACGGCCAACTCGGTGATGTCCCCGACGACGACCTCGATCACTTTCGGTTTCGCTCCGGTTTCACTTGACAACTTTCAGATGGGGCCGCCCTTTCGGTGAAGTCGGATCCTCGTCCGAGGGCGATGGAGACTCCTCGCCGTCCCAAGGAAATACCAGCCCCTCGTTGTTTTCCTGGCAGAAGATGCGGGCCACCGTCTGCACATCCAGGATCACATGTTTCGAGACACCCTGAAAGCGTGCGTGGAAACGGATGCTGTTCTCGTCGATCACGAGATCGCGTACCGCCTGGGGCGCGATGTTGTAGACGGTGAACTGGTCTTCCTCCAGTGCCGTCCCAGCGCTGGAGCCTCCGTCGCGGACCACCAGCATCGGAGTCATATCATTGTCGACCACCCACTCGTAGATGGCGCGAATCAGGTAGGGACGATTAGAGGTCACCGCCGAACCGGTGCAGGAATCAACCTGTCAGGACAGATGGAGGTCCCGCTCGACTTCAGTCAAACTGCGCTGGAAGCACGGGCGCGAATAGACCTCCCGGGCGTATTTCCACAGCGGCCCGGAACTGCGCGGCATTTCGATCTTGTAGCTTTTCAGGCGCCACAGAATCGGCGCCAGCGAGGCATCCAGCAAGGTGAAACTGTCGCTTGTGAAGAATTTCTTGTTCTCCCGCTGCTTCAGTTCCGCCGTCACCCGGATCAGGAAATTCCGCATGGTTTCCCGGGCCCTGGCGGATTTTTTCGCGCCCGGCGAGTGCAGGTCGTCCAACTGGTCGTACAGGCGCCGTTCGATTTCGAGCAGCCAGACCCGCGCCCGCGCCTTGCCGACCGGATCGACCGGCATCAGAGGCGGATGCGGAAACCGGTCGTCCAGATACTCCATGATGATCCGGGGTTCCAGCAACGTCATTCCCCGGTCGGTGAACGTCGGTGTGGTCCGCTCGGGATTAATCACCGCTAAATCTTCGAGATGTTGGGCCTCGTCCGTATACGCGTAGCGAGCCTGCGTTTCCTTTTCGGCCAGAACCATACGGACCCGGTGGCACTGGGGGCACTGAGGAGATGAAAACAGGAGCATAGGAGGCTTACTTAGTGAATGTCCTGCCAATATTCGCGTTTGAGGAAATAGGCGAAACCTCCCAGCACCAGCAGGAAGAACAGCACCCATGTCCCCACTCTCTCTCGCGTCAACCGCGCCGGTTCCGAAACGTACACCAGAAATGAGGTGAGATCGACGACCAGCTGCTGGTATTCTTCGGGAGTCTTCAGCCCCGGGCTCTCCAGCGTCAAACCCTCGATGACCTTCTTCTTGTCTCCATTCCCGTTCTCGGCGTCCTTCCATTCCGCCCGTTGCAGGCCCTGTTCCCGCCACAGCACATGCGGCATCGTCGTATACGGGAAACGCCAGTTGTTGACACCCCACGGGCGATCCTCGTCGGCGTAGAACGTCATCAGGTACTGGTAGATGTAGGTGGCGCCCTTCTGCCGGGCGATCATGCTCAGATCCGGCGGCGACGCCCCGAACCATCTCTCGGCTTCGTCCGGGGCCATGGCGATTTCCATCCTTTCGCTGACGCGCTGGCCGGTGAAGATCAGATTATCCTTCACCATTTCCATGTCCAGTCCCAGGTCCTCCCCGATCCGGCTGTAGCGACTGTATTTCACCGAGTGGCAGCCCAGGCAGTAATTCATGAAGTATTTGGCGCCCCGCTGCAGGGAAGCCCGGTTGGTGAGGTCGACCACCACCTGATATCCGGGCAGTTCGGCCCCGACCGCAGCGAATGCGGGCCCGGCCAGACCCAGGCACAGGGCCGTCAAAAGAAAGGCGCGCTTCATTCGGTCACCCGATCCGGCACCGGGAGGTCGCGGCCTAGTTTCTCGACCCCGCTGCCGAGGAACATGATGGCCACGAATGCGGCCGGCATCAGCCAGCCCAGGAATACCAGCATCTCGTGGCCGGGTTCCATTCTGACGACGTCGTAGAGACTGATCAGGCCCAGAACCACTACGAGGCTCGCCAAGCGCTCGATATTGCGGCGCGGGCGACTGAAGAACCACAGCGTGATGAAGAACAGGAAGTACCACTCGCTGAAGCGCAGCGCGAGTTCGCTGTACAGCGGGGTCGGCGCATTGAAGCCCAGATAGCCCAGCACCGCGAAAGTGACCACGAACAACAGAAGATTAAGCTTATAAAGTTGGCTGCGGTAGCGCACGGACCGCACCGGGTTGCGGTCGATCCACGGCAGGAAGAAAAGGATCAGGATGGACAGCAGCATGGCCAGCGCGCCGAACTGCGGATCCGGGATCGCCCGAAGGACCGAATAGAACGGCGTGAAGTACCACACTGGAACGATGTGTTCCGGGGTCAGCAGCGGATTGGCGGGCGTGAAGTTGTCGGGCTCCAGGAAGTACCCGCCCATCTCGGGGGCGAAAAACACCACCAGCGCGAACAGAAACAGGAAAGCGACCGATCCCCAGATGTCCTTGACGGTGTAGTACGGATGGAACGGGACGCCATCGAGAGGTTTGCCGTCGGCGTCCTTGTGATCCTTGATCTCGATGCCGTCGGGGTTGTTGGAGCCTACTTCGTGCAACGCCATGATGTGCAACATCACCAACGCCAGAATCGCCAGAGGGATGGCCGATACATGAAGCGCGAAGAATCGGGTCAGGGTCGCATCGGATATTGCGAAATCCCCGCGCAGCCAGATCGCGATGTCCGGCCCAACCCAGGGAATGGTGCTGAAGAGGTTGACGATGACCTGCGCCCCCCAATACGACATGTTGCCCCAGGGCAACAGATAGCCCATGAAGGCTTCCGCCATCAGCGCCATGTACAGGAACATGCCGAGTAGCCAGATCAGCTCGCGCGGCGCCTTGAAGGAACCGTACATGATGCCCCGGAACATGTGCATGTACACCACGATGAAGAAGAACGACGCACCCGTGGAGTGCATGTATTGAATCAGCCAGCCGAGGGGGACGTCGCGGCGAATGTATTCAAGGGAAGCGAACGCGAGTTCCGCGTCCGGCTTGTAGTGCATGGTCAGGAAAATGCCGGTGACGATCTGGATGATCAGCACCAGCAACGCCAGCGAGCCGAAGAAGTACCAAAAATTGAAGTTCTTGGGCGCGTAGTAATGCGCCAAATGCTCGTTCCACAGCCGCATCAGCGGGAAACGGGCATCGATCCAACCGATCAGGCCATCAAAATAGGCCTTCATGCGGGGGCATCCTCTGGCATCTCGCCGATCAGGATTCGCGTGTCGCTGACGAAACGGTACGGAGGCACCCGCAGATTGGCATTGGCCGGCACATGGTCATACACGCGGCCCGCCAAGTCGAACCGGGAGCCATGGCAGGCGCAGAAAAATCCGCCGGGCCAGTCGGCGCCCAGATCCTCCGGGGCCACATCGGGACGATAAGTCGGGTTACAACCCAGGTGCGTGCACACACCCACCAGAACCAGGAACTCCGGATTCAGTGAGCGGTGGGAGTTCTGTGCAAATTCCGGCTGCTGGCTTTGATCGGAATTCGGGTCTCGTAGATAGTTGGCTTCGGGCTCGAGCATCGCCACCATCTCGGGCGTGCGGCGAATGATCCAGATTGGCTGCTTACGCCAGATCAGGTCGATCTTCTGGCCCCAATCCATCTGTCCGATATCCACTTCGATCGGGGCACCTGCGGTGCGGGCGCGGGCGCTGGGCGACATGGATGCGATGAACGGCCACATGGCCACCACGGCACCGGTCCCGCCCACCAAGGCCGTGCTGCCGGTTAAAAACCGGCGGCGGCCCACATCAACTGTGTCATCTGGCATGTGTCGGGAATCTCTGGGCGATCAGAAAACACAGCCGCCACTTATTTTTCGTGTCGGCCACGTCTACTCCATTTGCGGCGGGAAATTTTAACATATGAGGCCTCGCGCCCTGAAACGGGCGAAGCGGGTCTCCCCTCCTCAAGCCGGGTTCGGTATGTCGACGAACTGGTGTCGGAGCCCGAACTTCTCCTCAAGGTGCCGACCGACGGCCTGTACACCGTAACGTTCGGTCGCATGGTGGCCGCAAGCGAAGTAGTGCACTCCGCATTCCCGGGCCGTATGCACGGTCTGTTCGGAAATCTCTCCGCTGATGAAAGCGTCCAGTCCCAAACGGGCCGCCTGCTCGATGAACTGCTGGCCCGCGCCGGTGCACCACCCGACCGTAGTGATCGGGTCTCCCGTCTCAGGGCCGGCCCAGACCACCGGATGCTCCAGCCGCGCCTCCAGCCAATCCGAAAATTCCTCCGCTGATCGGGGCTCCTTCAAGCGCCCGGTCCTTCCCGTTTCCGGAGAATCCTGCTCCAGCAGGCCGGTGGCGTCCAGTTCCAGGTGCTCTGCCAATTGGATGTTGTTCCCTAACTGCTCGTGCGCATCGAGGGGCAGATGATAGGCAAACAGGTTGATGTCCGAGGTCAGCAGCGCGCGAAGCCGCCGCGCCTTCATCCCGGTGACCGCCGGTTCCTCGCTGCGCCAGAAGTACCCGTGATGCACGAGCAACGCGTCGGCATTCTGCTCGCGGGCCACCTCGATCAGCGGCTGGCTTGCGGTGACGCCCGAAATCAGGAATTCGATCCGATCGCGCCCTTCGACCTGAAGCCCGTTGGGGCAATAGTCCGAAAACGCCGAAGGCTGGAGCAGTTCGTCCAGATGGGCGGAGAGCTCCGCTCGTTCGACCATTATTTCGAGCTGCGGCGCCAGCGCGCCGAAGCAGCGTGCGCGCCCAGACCCTCCGCTTCCGCCAAGCATTCGGCCAGGTCTGCGAGATCTGCAGCGCCGGACTGCGACAGCCGGATGGTGCTGCTGCGTTTCTGGAAGTCGTAGACGCCAAGCGGCGACGCGAAGCGGGAAGCCCGCATCGTCGGCAGCACATGGTTGGGCCCGGCGCAGTAGTCGCCCATCACCTCCGGGCTGTTTGCCCCGAGAAAGATCGCGCCGGCGTGGCGGATCCGGTCCAAAATCGCGTCCGGCTCCGCCAGGGCTAATTGCAGATGTTCAGGAGCCAGCCGGTTGACCAGCTCCGCCGCCTGCCCCAGGTCGTCGGTCTGCACCAGTGCGCCGTTGGCCGCCAGGGATGCGCGGATGATGTCCGCACGCGGCATTTCTTCCAACTGCACGGCAAGCGCGTCCGCGACCGCGTTGATGTGCTCCAGATCCGGGCTCAGGAGGATCGCCTGCGCCTGCTCGTCATGCTCCGCCTGCGCCATCAGGTCGGTTGCCAGCCACTGCGGGTCCGCACTTCCATCGCTCACGACCACGACCTCCGAGGGTCCGGCCACCATGTCGATTCCGACCGTGCCGAAAACCTGCCGCTTGGCTTCGGCCACCCAGAGGTTTCCAGGGCCGACGATCTTGTCGACCGCCGGGATGGTTTCCGTCCCCAGCGCCAGCGCGGCAATGGCCTGCGCACCTCCCAGCGCCCAGCCGCGGTCGATGCCAGCCACATGCGCCGCCGCCAGAACGACCGGATTCACCTGTCCGTCCGGGATCGGGCTGACCATCAGGATCTCTTCCACCCCAGCGACCCGCGCCGGGATCGCATTCATCAATACCGAGGACGGATACGCCGCGGTTCCTCCGGGAACGTAGACGCCGACGCGCTGCAGGGCATTGACCCGCTGGCCCAGCCGCGAGCCCTGATTGTCTTCGAACTCGAATGATTCCAGTTTTTGCCGCTGTGCATAATCTCGAATCCGGCCGGCCGCAGCCTGCAAGGCATCACGCAGGGGTTCCTCCAGTGCCTCGAATGCAACCTGAAAGTCGGCAGGCTCCCAAAACAGGGATGCAACCGAATCGGCCTCATGGCCGTCGAACTGTCGCGTGTATTCGAGCAGGGCGCGATCGCCGCGCGTGCGGATCTTTTCGATGATTGCCGCGACCGCCTCGGCCTGTTCCGGACGCGAGCCTTGCGCACGGCCATCGATCAGCGCTTGAAATTCCTCTTCAAAGCCCGGTGCTCCGGTCGACAGAATGCGCGGAAATGCAGTACTCATGCAGCCCGGCTGGCGCATTTCCGTCGCGCCCGAACCGCCTCGGCCAAGGCTTCGAGCAGCTGTTCCGTCTGTTCAAACCCAAGACACGCGTCGGTGATGCTCTGGCCATACTGCAATGGCTCTCCAGGAACCAGTTTCTGGTTGCCTCCGACCAGGTGGCTCTCCACCATGACCCCGACGACGCGCCGGTCTCCTGCGTGAATCTGCCCGCCGATGCTGTCGGCTACCCGGGCCTGCTGCTCGGGAATCTTCCGGCTGTTCGCGTGGCTGCAATCGATCATCACGCGGACCGGCAGTTCGGCCTGCTCCAGGCGTGCGCAGATTTCCTCGACCGCATTGGCCTCGAAATTCGGTTGCTTTCCACCACGCATAATGACGTGCGTGTCCTGATTGCCGGTCGTGTGAAAAATCGCGCTTCGCCCTTCCTTGGTCAACGACAGGAAACAGTGCGGCCGAGTGGCCGAACGCAATGCGTCCACCGCCACCTGGATGTCGCCACTGGTTGCGTTCTTGAAACCCACCGGACAGGACAGCCCGGAGGCGAGCTCCCGGTGACATTGGCTTTCGGTGGTGCGCGCACCGATCGCCCCCCAGCTGACGCTGTCGGCGATGTACTGCGGCGTAATCAAGTCAAGGAATTCGGTACCGGTCGGAATCCCCTGCTCGCTCAACCAGATGAGCAGTCCCCGGGCCAGGCGCAGTCCGCGGTTGATTTGGAAGCTGTCGTCCAAGTCCGGATCGTTAATCAGGCCCTTCCAGCCGACCGTGGTGCGCGGCTTCTCGAAATACACCCGCATCACGATCATGAGGTCTTCCGCCAGCCGATCCCGGACGGACTGCAGGCGTTGTGCATACTCATGCGCCGCCTCCACGTCGTGGATGGAGCACGGGCCCACGATCACCAGCAGGCGATCATCCGATTGCTGCAGAATCTCACGAATCTGCGCCCGCGCCTCGAACACCGTGCGCTGCCCCGCTTCCGTCAGCGGAGATTCCGCCAAAACCTCTTCCGGCGGAATGACATGGTCCATACTCGCGATTCGCAAGTCGTCCGTTGGGTATTTCATGCTTCTATCCCTGCCATTTCCACGGCTTCCTGCAAGCGTGCCAGAATCGGCATGATCCGATCATGCCGCATCTTCCATGCACCCTTGTTGACCACCACGCGCGCACTGATTTCGGCAAGCGTGGCATAGGGTTCCAATCCATTGGCGGCCAAGGTCCGACCGGTCTCCACCAGGTCCACGATGCAATCCGACAGCCCCGCCAGCGGCGCCAGCTCCATTGAGCCGTATAATTTTATCGTAACGGCCTGCCTTCCCCGCGCGGCAAAGAACTCGCGGGCCAAGTGCACATACTTGGTCGCCACCCGCACCCGGGGCTGTTCCAGGCAGGCTTCGCCCCCTTTCGGCCCGGCTACTACCATCCGGCAGCGCGCGATCCCCAGATCCAGTGGTTCGTACAGGCCGGGGACAGGGTTCTCCATCAACACATCCCGCCCGGTCACGCCCAATTCCGCCGCGCCCAGCGCCACGTAGGTCGGCACGTCCGCCGCCCGCAGCACCACCAGTTCGAGACCTTTCTCGGTGCATGGCAGGATCAACTGCCGGCTCTCCGAAGGGTCTTCTTTCGGCGCAATCCCGGCGCGCGCGAACACCTCCAGTGCCTCGCGCATGATGCGTCCCTTGGAAACAGCGATCCTCATCGGAATCCCCCTCAACTCAGGCGCTGAATGTTGGCGCCGAGGCGTTGGAATTTCTCCTCCACGCACTCGTAGCCCCGGTCAATGTGATAGACCCGGTCCACGACCGACTCTCCTTCCGCCGCCAAGCCGGCCAGAATCAAACTGGCCGAGGCCCGCAGGTCCGTGGCCATCACCGGCGCGCCGGACAACCGGTCCACGCCCTGGATCACGGCAGCACTGCCGTGCACCTCGATGTTCGCTCCCATCCGGACCAACTCCTGGATGTGCATGAAGCGATTCTCGAAAATCGTTTCGGTGATGGTGCTGGTGCCTTCTGCTACCGTGCTGACCGCCGCCATCTGCGCCTGCATGTCGGTCGGGAATCCCGGGTAGGCCGCCGTGTAGATGTCGGAAGCCCGGGGTCGGCGATCCTGCATATCGAGTTCCACGTAATCCTCCCCCAATTCAATGTCTGCACCGCATTCGCCAAACTTGATGAGCACGGCTTCCATGGTGTCCGGCCGCACCTGGCTGACCCGGACTTTTCCACCGGTGACGCATCCCGCGGCCAGGTAGGTCGCCGCCTCGATCCGGTCGGGCAGCACCTGATGCGTCGCACCGTGCAACTCACGAACGCCTTCGATCTCGATCCGGCTGGTTCCGGCACCGCGGATGCACGCACCCATCGCCACCAGGCAGCGGGCTAGGTCCTCAACTTCCGGCTCACGGGCAGCGTTCTCGATCACGGTCGTACCCTCGGCCAATGTCGCGGCCATCATCAGGTTCTCCGTCCCGGTCACCGTAATCTGATCCAAGGCCAGAACGGCGCCCTGGATACGCTTGGCACGGGCCCGGATGTAGCCGTTGCTCACGTCGATGGATGCGCCCATCGCCGCCAATCCGCGCAGGTGCAGGTCGATCGGCCGAGTCCCGATCGCGCAACCTCCCGGCAGCGAGACTTCCGCCTGGCCGTAGCGCGCCAACAACGGCCCCAGCACCAGGATGGACGCCCGCATGGTCCGCACGATGTCGTACGAAGCGTAGCAGCGGTTGACTCCGTGGGTGTCGACGCGCAGGCTGTTGTCCTCGCCCAGCGTCACCGTCGCCCCCATGCTGCCCAAAAGCCGCATGGTCGAGGCCACGTCCTGCAGATGCGGGACATTCTGGATTATCAGGGGCTCCTCGCTCATCAGCGAGGCGCCTAGCACGGGCAACACTGAGTTCTTGGCGCCGGAAATTGACACCTCGCCACACAGCGGCGTCCCGCCTTTGATCAGCAGCCTGTCCATTGGAGAAGTGGACGCGGCTCAGGCGTGTGCATGCGGCGTAAATCGCCGGGAAGTCTTCCCGGACGTTTCGCCACGCAGACGCTGAATCACGGCATCCAGACCATTCTGTTTGATTTCGGGGCGCAGACTGTCCTTCAGGCTCTTGATCAGGTAAATCCCGTCGGCACGGATCTCGAACACGTACCATTCGCCCTCGATTTCGCGCATCAGGTAGGTCAGATCGATCGGAGCCTTGCCGGACATCAGGAATTCCGTGCGGACCACCTGGTAGGATTTACCCGGCTGGAGTTCGAATGGCAGGTAGTGCACTTTGCCGTCTGAATATTTGAGGATGATTTTTGCGTACAGCCGAATCAGCTGCCACTTGAGCGACTCGGCGAATGCGTTGCGTTGCTCGGGCGAGGCCCCTTGGTAGACCTTTTTGCCCAGGATGATCTTCAGGATCTGGTCGTAGTCCAGCACGCCCCCGAGCGTGTCATTCACGAAGCCGAACAGCGCTTCGTCATTGCGTTCGAATTCTTCCGAGCGCAAACGGACCTGTTGCAGCAATTCATCGCTGACGCCTTGCAACCGGACTTGCGGGGAATCCGCCGTGGCGCCAGCGCCGGACCAAAGCAATAGGCCGGCAAGCGCAAACGCGCCCCCGGACAAACGCAGCGATGCAATGTTCGTCATCATCAGTTCACAGCGGTTAATTTTGCGAATTATAGCAATCGGAACCTTTGTGTACGACAATTTGCCTTCAATCAGAATGAGCCCGAAAACGGATCGCGCGTATTCAACTCCGGAAACAAGGAAAAATCTCGATCCCGGGTAAGCAGTTCCTCAGCTCCATGAGCCACGCACAAGGCCGCGATCCTAGCATCATGAACTACTCCCCCGACAACATGGGGTCGTTGGACAAAGCGACCCAAGACCTCCTCGAAATCTTCTGTCTCGCCGATCATGCGGTTTGAAGGAGAAGTCGTCCACGCCTGGAATTGGCTCCAAGCATGAGCCGGTGGCGTCGCATTGTCTTTCCAGATTCGTCGATTCGTCGCCACACTCAGAAACTCATAACAACAAGGCCAAGGAATCGCCCAGACCCGATCCCCCTCGGCAAGTTCGGTCATGAGCGCATGGGCCGCCTCGCCCAGACGCGTTTCACGCCGATGAGCGTAGATCAATACATTAGTATCTACGGCGATCATCAAGTGTCAGAATCACCATAGATGGAGTCTCGCAACTCGGGCCAGGAGTACTGCTCAAGGGGATCGCTCGCGTTCGGGTCTCCAACCCTAAGATCGGGGAGGGTATATTTATTTCGGGAGGCTGAAAACGCTAGTATATTGCGAAGCCCCTCTTCCACTACGGCACGCAAAGGCTTCCCGACCTCTTTCGCATGGCGCTTGGCCCGGACGAGCAATTCGTCGTGAATATCCAATGTTGTCTTCATAAATACCATATTACCCATATTTATTTATATGGCAAGTATGGTTTATCTATTCCAGCTTTATTGAATTGGAAATCCCCCTCAGCAACATGAACCCTGGAGAAAAATCAACTTTATAATTAGTGGTTCCACGCCGTTACACGTCCCTCCTACGTTCCATAGCCTTTCGAGCTCCCCCACTCAATGCGTCCCCTCATCCTTGGCAGCAGTTCCCCTTACCGCCGGGAGCTCCTTGAACGCCTGCGCCTGGACTTCGAGGTGGACTCCCCCGACATCGACGAAACCCCTCGGCCCGGTGAAATCGCGCCAGATTACGTGAAGCGGCTCGCTCATGAAAAAGCCGAGGAGGTCGGGGCCCGGCACCCGGACACCTTGGTCATCAGCAGCGACCAATGCGCGGAACTCAATGGACAACTACTCGGCAAACCCGGCACGCATGATGTGGCCGTGGAGCAACTGCGCCGATTGAGCGGACAGGAGGCGACTTTCCTGACCGGGCTATGCCTGCTGGACACCGCAAGCGGCACATGCCGCTATTTCGAATCCCGCCACACGGTGTACTACAAGGAATTGAGCGAGGACATGATCGAACATTACCTGGAGAGCGAACAGCCCTACAACTGCACCGCCAGCTTCAAATCAGAAGGTCTTGGCATCACTTTGGTGCACCACATCAGCGGCGACGATCCGACGGCCCTGATCGGGCTGCCGATGATCCACCTGATCGAGTTGTTGCGGGATGCAGGGCTTGAAATTCCGGGCGCAGACTAGAACTTGACCGGGGTGCGCAGCCAAGACTCCAACACTTGGCCGAGCCGGGCCCCGACCCGATCCGCTACACGCTCCAGGAAATCCGGCTCATAGGTGTAGTTCACCACTTCTTCGGCACCCACCAGGTCGCGTGCGACCTGCGCGACATCGGAAAAACCATCCACCAAGCCCATCTTCTGCACTTGGTCGCCGGTCCAGATCCGTCCGTCGAACACTTCTTCGTCGGCAGCCGTCAGGCGATCTCCCCGCGCCTCCTTGACGACGTTCTCGAACTGCTGGTGGATCCGGTCCACCATCTCCTGCAGATGCGCTTCGGCTTCCGGATCCTGCGGCAGGAATGGATCCAGCATCGCCTTGTGGCGCCCGGAGGCAGTCACCCGCCGCTCGATCCCCCATTCCTGGATCAGCTCGACCAAACCGAATCCGCTGGCGATCACGCCGATGGAGCCGACCAGGCTGGAGCCGTTGACGTAGATTTCGTCTGCCGCAACGGCGATGTAGTACGCGGCGGACGCGCATAAGTCCTCGACCACCGCATAGACTTTCTTGTCCGGATATTCCGCCTTCAACCTCCGGATCTCCGCGTTGATCCGATCTGCCTGTACGGGAGACCCGCCGGGGCTGTTGATGCGCAGCACCACCCCTTTCGCCTGTTCTTCCTCGAACGCCGCACGCAGCGACTGGTTGACGAACTCCGCGCTCGCCGGAGCCTGAGGCACAATCGGGCCGAACACGTCGATTCGGGCGGTATGCGGATCCTGCCTGGGCAATGAGGACTCTCCCCCGAGTACCACCAGCAGGATCAGCAGCAGGATCAGGAACGGCACGGCGGCAAACGCAGTCCGCCACCGCCGGGCTCGGCGGGTTTCGGCGGTCAGTTCGCGGACCGCGACGACCAGAGCAGATTCTTTTTCTTCCATGACGGCTTGCCTCTAAGATTGCGATTGTACTGAACCTTCGGGTTCGACCATCAGGCGTCGCGGCTGAAGCCGCCCCGTATCCAGCAATTCGGCCACGCCGAAGAACCGACCCTGTGCATCCGCCAGCTTCCAGAATCCCGCAGGCCCCTCGTGCGAAATCTGCTTTCCGTGGCGCAAGGCTTCCTCCTCGCTCGCCGTGCAGGCGTGAACCGGCCATTCGGGCAACACTGCATCCGCAGGGACCAAGCGCGTCAGACGCACCTCTTCCGAATCGGCTTCGACCTGCTCGAGGCTGACTGCCTGCGACTCATCAAAGGTGCCGAGTCCCGTTCGGCGCAACTGGCTGACGTAGGCTCCGCAACCCAAGGCCTGGCCGATGTCATGACCCAGCGTGCGCACATACGTGCCCCTGCCGCAACGCACCTCAAGATCCCATTCCTCCCGGCGGTCGGCGATCAGACCCAGTTGATCGATCCGAACCTCGCGGGCGGGGCGGTCAACCTCCTTGCCTTCACGAGCCAATTCGTACAGACGCCGCCCTTCGCTGTGGAGCGCGGAATACATGGGCGGGGTCTGCTGAATCGTCCCGGTAAAACGAGACAGCAGGGCTTCGATCTCGGCCTGTTCCAGCGAAGGAATCTCGGCGCAAGGCGGAGCCGCCTGTTTCAGGCTCTCCGCATCGTGGCTGTTCGTCTCCTGGCCCAGTCGGATCGTGAACCGGTAGGATTTCGGCGCATCCAGCAGGTAGGCACACCAACGGGTGGCCGGGCCAAGTGCGATCGCCAGAAGCCCGCTTGCCAAGGGGTCAAGGGTACCGGCATGCCCGGCGCGCTTCACTTGAAAAAGCCGCTTGATGCGGGATACGGCGCGAGCCGAACTCAGTCCGACCGGCTTATCCAGCAACAACCAGCCGCAGGGTGCAGGCCGAGTCACGAAGCCGTCTTGGCGCGGGTGGATTCCTCAAGGAGGCTTTCGATCCGCTCTGCCCGATCCTCGGTGTCGTCCAGCACAAAGCGCAATTTCGGCACATAGCGCAGACCGCCGCGGTCCCCGATCAGCCGGCGGAAGAACGGAATGCTGCGCTCGAACCCGGCGTCGATTTCCGCGCGCCGGCGCGAATCCGGAGTCTCGGCGCTGATTACGTACACGGTGGCGTGTTTGAGGTCCCGGCTCATGACGACTTCGGAGATTGTCAGCCGCCGCAGGCGCGGATCGTTGACCTCATGCAGAAGTACCGGACCGAGAAGCCTGCGAACCTGCTCGCCCACTGCGACCGGGCGCTGTCCGGGAATCACCGCGTTCTCCTAGAGAGTGCGGGCGGTCTCCACGCGCCGGTAGACCTCGATCTGGTCGCCCACCTGAACGTCGTTGTAGTTTGCCACCGCGATACCGCATTCGGTTCCGACCTGCACTTCCGTCACATCTTCCTTGTGGCGGCGCAGGGACTCGAGTTCTCCCTCGTAGATGACCACGTTGTCGCGCAATACCCGGATCGGATAACCGCGCTGGACCGTGCCTTCGGCTACCCGGCACCCGGCAACCGGCCCCATCTTGCTGGAGCGGAAGACTTCGAGCACTTCCGCCAAGCCCATGATCTCTTCCCGGATCTCCGGCGCCAGCTGCTTCTCCAGCAGCGCCTTGACATCGTCGACCAGTTCGTAAATCACGTTGTAGTAGCGCAGATCCAGGTTTCGGTCCGCGATGGTGCGCCGCGCTGCGCTGTCGGCACGTACATTGAAGCCCAGCAGGATGGACTTCGAGGCATCCGCCAGCAACGCGTCCGATTCGTTGATACCGCCGATTCCCGAGAGTACGATCTTGATCGTCGCTTCTTCGGTGGAAAGCTTCTCCAGCGATTCGCGCAAGGCCTCGCCGCTGCCCCTCACATCCGTCTTGATAATCAGGTTGAGGGCCGCTTTTTGCTCCTCGCCCATCTGTGCCGCCCAAGCCAAGCCAGCCTCGCGAGGCTCGTCCGTCTGCCGATGCCGCACCGCTTCCTTGCGATGATCGGCAATTTCCCGCGCCTTCTGTTCGTCCGCCACCACGTGCATCGGATCGCCGGCCTGAGGCACACCCGAGAGGCCCAGCACCAGAACCGGGAATGCCGGTCCCGCCTGATTGACCTTCTGCCCGCTGTCGTCGAACATGCTCTTGACGCGCCCATATTCCTGGCCGCACAGCAGCAAGTCGCGCTGGCGCAGGTTGCCCTCCTGGACCAAGACCGTCACAGTCGCGCCCCGGCCACGGTCCAGGCTGGATTCGATGACTACGCCTCGGGCCATCCCCTCGGCCGGTGCTTTCAGATCCAGCAATTCTGCCTGCAGGGCAATCGCCTCCAGCAGTGCGTCCATTCCTTCTCCCGTCTTGGCCGAGACCGGCACGAAAATCGTATCGCCGCCCCAGTCCTCGGGTTGCACGCCAAGCGCCGCGAGTCCGGTACGGACCTTCTCGGAATCTGCGTTGTCGCGATCGATCTTGTTGATCGCCACAATCATCGGCACTTCCGCGTCACGGGCATGCTGGATCGCCTCTTCGGTCTGCGGCTTCGCGCCGTCATCGGCGGCAACCACCAGCACGATGATGTCCGTGCATCGTGCGCCCCGCCCGCGCATGGCGGTAAACGCGGCATGGCCAGGCGTATCCAAAAACGTGATCTTGCCGCGCGGCGTTTCCAACTGATAGGCGCCAATGTGCTGGGTGATGCCCCCAGCCTCGCCGGCGGCAACCCGGGTTTTTCTCAGATAGTCCAATAACGAAGTCTTGCCGTGATCGACATGCCCCATGACGGTCACCACGGGCGGTCGCGTCACGGGATCGCCGGTCGGCACGCAGTCCAGCAGCAACTCGGCCTCCACATCCTCGACGCGTACCCGCTGCACCTTGTGGCCCATGTTCTCGACAACCAGCTCCGCGGTATCGGGATCCAGCACGTCGTTGATGGTCGCCGTCTCGCCCAAGTCCATCAGCGTCTTGATGACCGCCGAGGCCTTGACCGCCATCGCCATCGCCAACTCCGCCACCGTCATCGGCCCGCCCAGGGCGACTTCGCGAATGATCTGAGCGGTCGGCTCGGTGAACTGGTGTTTGTTGTCGACCACCACCCGGGCTTGCTTCTTCGCCCGCGGCTTGCGCGTCCGGCGCTGGTCGTCAATGTGCAACTGGCCGCGGTGCCGTTCCCGACTCGGGCCTGGTTTGCCGCGGGGCTCCCGGGCCTCCCGGGGCTTGGCGCGCGGTTTGGCTTTTCGACCGGCGCGCGGTGCCGCGCTGGCGGCAGGTTTCTTCTTCCCTTCTCCGACCTTCGCCTCGGGTTCCGCCTGTTTCGCCTCCGGCTCCGCCTGTTTCACCTCGGGTGGAGCCTCGACCGGTGCCTCGGGCACAGGTTCGGCAGCCGGTTCCGGCTCCGGCGCCTGGTCCGGCATCTCGACCTTGGGCCGCACCAAGCGGTACTTGCCCTTGACCTTGACTTTGACTCGGTTGCGCCCAGGTCCGCCGGTCCGCGGAATCTCCACCTGGCCGGCTGACGGCCGGGACTGCACCAGGGTCGCGCCCGTAGGCCCGCCGTTGCGCATGTAACGTACTAGCTGTTTCTTGTCGTCGTCGCTGAGCGTGTCCTGCTCGTCCTGCTTGGGCAATCCGGCGCGTTGACACATCGCGAGCAACTGCTCGGGCGACATGCGCAGGGAAGGAGCGTATTCAGCGATCGTCGGCATCTTGATTCGTCCTCAGGCCTCCGGCAACTGCAGCACCAGGTTTTCCCGCGCCTTCATAATCAAGGCACCCGCCCGCTCTTCATCCAGCGATTCGATCTCGGGCAGTTCGTCCAGGGCTAGTTCCGCTAACTGCCGCCGCGTGGTGATGCCGTGCAGAGCTAACTGCATCGCGAGATCGGGGTCCATCCCCTCCACGTTGAGGATGTCCTCATCCTCCGCCATTTCCGCACTCTGCGCCAGGCTGTCCTGCGCCCGTTCTTTCAGTTCGGCCACCACCTGCTCGTTGAATTCGTCGATCTGGAGCAGGTCCTGATCCGGAACATACGCGAGCTCCTGGACTTCACGGAAACCGTTCTCCACCAAAATTCCGGCAATATGCTCGTCGACGTCCAGTTCTTCCTGGAAGCGCTCTTCGAGCACACGCTGCTCCTGATCGCTCTTCTCGCGCAACTCCTGCGCGGTCATGACGTTCAGCGTCCAGCCGGTCAGCTGGCTTGCCAGGCGGACGTTCTGTCCGCTCCGCCCGATCGCCTGCGACAAGCGGTCCTCTTCGACCGCAATGTCCATGACCTTGCCTTCCTCGTCCTGAATAATCTCGTCGACCGAGGGGAGCGACATGGCGTTGATTACGTACTGCGCCGCGTTCTCGTGCCAGGTGATGATGTCGATGCGTTCACCCGACAATTCGTTGGAGACCGCCTGCACCCGGGAACCGCGCATGCCCACGCAGGCCCCCACCGGGTCCAGCCGGGAATCGTTGGTGCGCACCGCGATCTTGGCGCGGATTCCAGGATCCCGTGCCGCGCCCACGATCTCGATCAGTCCCTGCTCGATCTCCGGGACTTCCAAATGGAACAACTGGATCAGGAACTCCGGCACCGTCCGGGACAGGATCAACTGCGGGCCGCGGGTTTCCTGGCGCACTTCGCGCAGGTAGGCGCGAAGCCGGTCGCCGGTGCGGATAATCTCACGCTGGATGGTGTCCTCGCGCGGAATGAACCCTTCCGTGTTGCCGCCCAAGTCGATGTAGGCGCCGGCGTGCTCGACCCGCTTGACGATGCCGATCAGCAGGTCGCCGACCTTGTCCTCGTAGGCTTCCGCAATCTGTGTCCGCTCCGCCTCGCGCACCTTCTGCACGATGACCTGCTTGGCGGTGTGGGCGGAAATCCGCCCGATGTCCACGGAATCGATCGGCTTCTCGATGTAGTCGTCGATCTCAAGTTTCGGGTCCCGCTGCTGCGCGGTGCTCAACAGGATCTGCCCGTCGGGCGACTGGAACTCGGGGTCGTCGTCCGCCATCACCAGCCAGCGCCGGAATGTCTCGTAGGCGCCCGTGTCCCGGTCGATGGCAATGCGCACGTCGGCTTCACCCCCCAGGTTCTTGCGGGTCGCTGCCGCCAGAGCCACCTCCAGCGCATCGAAAATTATCTCGCGCTCGATGCCCTTCTCCGCAGAGACGGCATCGACCACAGCCAGAATGTCTATACCGGCATCGCTCATCGCCAGTCATTCCTCCTCATAATGCAATCGCGCCTGGGCGATTACGTTGTAGGGAACCACGAATGTCTGCTCGTCTTCCCGGATTTCTACGGCATTGCCGTTGGCCGCCTCGATCTTCCCGAACAGGCGGCGACGTCCTTCCAGCGGCCAGCGCAGACGCAAAGACACCTGCGAATCCCGGTAGCGCTGGAAATGCTCCGGGCAGAGCAGAAGACGGTCCAGGCCCGGCGAGGACACCTCCAGCCGGTAGGCGATACGGATCGGGTCCGCCACGTCCAGGAGCCCGCTCACCTGATCGCTCACGGCCGCACAATCGGCGTGGCTGATCCCGTCGGGATGATCAATGTACACGCACACCCGGCCCTGGCGCACTCCCAAGTGGCATACCAGCCCCCACAGCTCGTAGCCCATTTTTTCAATTTGGGGAGCGATCAGGGACTTCAATGTCTGAGTCGTGCCATCGGCCCTCATCAACATCCTCCCGCACCTAACAGAAACCCCCTTGCGGGGGCTTCTATCGGAACCCGGTTTGTCTCCTGCGCCTAATTATACACGGCTTTGATGCATTCACCCTGCATTAAGCCCTAACATTCGGCGTATTCTTCAATCAAATCTTGGGCGACGTCCACGCTGATCCCAGACTCGCAGCACTTCGACTTGATCGTCAGCGATACGATAAATGAAAGAAAAAGGTGTTCGTGGAATCGCGAATTCACGCACCCCCCTCATCCCTATAACCGGGTGTCCGATCAGAGGATTCTTCTGTAGCACATCCAAAGCCCGAAGGTATCGTTCGGCCGCACGTTTCGCCCCATCAGGGAATATCCGAGTGTAGTACATGCGCATCCACAGCAGGTCGGAGTGCGTGGATGGCAGGAAGACTAATTTCATCCGCTACTTGGAATCAGGAAACACGTCTGGTTCGGGGGGCGGAAGTTCCGAGTCTGTACCCCAAGAAGAGACCCAGGCATCCATCTTCTCTTGCGAGATGAAGATCCCTTTATCTGCCTCTGCAATGGCTTCGCGAATCGCTGCGCGTTTCTCCGCGCAGTCGCGCAGCATTGCTTCGATTGCCTTGACGGCGAGGTAGGAGACAGATCGATCCTCAAGCTTTGCCTCGCGCTCAAGGTTTCTTTTGAGATCTGCATTTATCCTTAGACTCAGTCGCTCAGTCGTCATGATTCAATCCCTGTGCATACAACGTATGACATTATATGACAACGTCGGCAAATAGTCCATTTTGTGCCGAATGTCTTTTGGATGAAGGCCGTTTTTGGAGAGACCCTCAATGGATCGCGGTCTTATTCGAAGCGGGAACTGAGCCGCACATACGCCCGGCGCCCGCGCGGGTCGGCGGTGCGCGGGTCGTAGCCACCGCCGATGTTCACATAGGGTGGATCCTCATCCGTGATATTGAGGATTCCAGCCGTCAGGGAGGTATCAGCATCCGGGTTCAGAAGCCCGGCGAGTTCCAAGCGGTACTGCAGGTCAACAGTGGTGAAGGAGTCGATGCGGTCGGTGACCGTGGCCGTGCGGCGGTGCCGGTAGTCGTCCGTGTAGTTGAGCATCAGGACCGCCTGGTGGTTGCCGCGCTGCCAAGCCAGATTCAGGGTGCCACGCCATTCCGGCATGGGGCTGCCGATGTTGGCGAAGTTCAGGTAGCCGGCGCCATCAATCTTCTGTCCGTCCGGGCGGGTGATGTCGTATTCGAGGATGTGCGTCGCTTGCAGGCTGGAGAGGAAACGGCCGACAGCCGTTTGAAATTGTCCGCGAACCGAGAAATCGAGGCGGACCGGATTTCGGTCCATTCGCCCAACCCGCGAAGATTAACGTTGGAGGTGCCAACCGTGTAGTTCTGCGACAAGGAATCGGCGTTGTTCTGGGCACCGGCATTACTGGCCAACAACTGCATCAGATCCCGAGCATCGCTGACGCCCAAGTTCCGTAATTCTTCAAGGTCATAACTGGTCAGCGGTGTGGCGACGTCCTGCTGCTGCGTCCGCTTGATGCGGGAGCCGGTCACCGTCACTTGCTCAAGCTCCTCGGATGATTCTGGGACCTCTTCGGCCAGCACTCCGGAAGTAGCCAAGATCAGTGCCAACGCGACAAGGGACAAGCGCCCGAACCAAGAGGCATAGAAAACCTAGGCAGCGGTTTTTCGGGACATGGCCACAGCGGCATCCTTCGGATTCGTCGCTGTCAACAATTATAAGTATAAGAAATCAGGTTATGGGCCGCGTCCCCTGCGATATTCTCAACCGGGCCGGCGCGGAGGCTTTAGTGCCAGACGGCACCGGGAATTTGTTTTGTACTGAAATCCGCTATTCGCAGCGTACTGTCACGATCTCGAAGATACGCTTTCCGCCCGGGGTTTCAACCGACACCTCATCGCCCTCCAGACGGCCGATCAGCGCCCGGGCAATGGGCGAATGGACCGAAATCCGGTCCGCCTCGATATCCGCCTCGTCTTCGCCGACGATCTGGTAGCACACTTGCTCACCGGACTCCATGTCGACCAGTTCGACCGTGGTGCCGAACACCACCTTACCGTTGACCTGTAGCTCGGAGATATCAATGACCTGTGCCTGCGACAACTTGGCCTCGATCTCCTTGATGCGCCCTTCCACGAACCCCTGCTGGTCCCGCGCTGCCTTGTACTCGAAATTCTCGCGCAGGTCCCCATGCGCGCGCGCCTCGGCGATCGCCTGAATGACGGCCGGGCGTTCCACCCGCTTGAGCCGCTCGAGTTCTTCGCGCAGCAGGGAAGCCCCCCGTACGGTCATCGGCACCTTGCTCATCAGTCTCTCGGTCTAATCGGAAAACGCGTCCCGCGCGCATGCTCAGTGCACACGTTCGCGGTGTAAAGTCTGTAGTTGATACACCTCTTCAGGCGCGCCGTATTTTAACACGCGCACCAGTGCGCTGGCGCCCGTCAGGGTCGTCGTGTAGCAGACCTGGCGCTGCAGCGCTTCCCGACGGATGGTCAGCGAATCGCGGATCGCCTGCTTGTCTTGGGTCGTGTTGATGATCAGGTCGATTTCCCCGTCCCGGATCATGTCGACCACGTGGGGCGAGCCTTGCGCCACCTTGTTGATTCCGGCGCAGGCCAAACCCGCCTGGCGCAGGTATTCCGCCGTGCCGTGGGTCGCCACCAACTCGAAGCCCGTCTCGATCAGATCGCGCGCCAACTCGATGCTCCTGGACTTGTCCGGATCCCGTACGCTGATCAGGGCCCGCCCGCTGGTCGGGATATTCACCCCAGCCGCGCGCTGCGACTTGGCGAACGCCTCCTCGAAGTGTTCGCCCACCCCCATCACTTCACCGGTCGACTTCATTTCCGGGCCGAGGATCGGGTCGACTCCCGGGAACTTGATAAAGGGAAACACCGCTTCCTTGACCGAGAAGTAATCCAGTTGCACTTCTTCGCGACAGCCCTGGTCACGCAGGGATCGGCCCAGCATGCAGGCGGTTGCGATCCGCGCCAGCGAGCGGCCGGTCACCTTGGAGACGAACGGCACCGTGCGCGAAGCGCGGGGATTGGCCTCGATCACGTAGATCAACTCCCCCTGCACCGCGAACTGAACATTCATCAGGCCCACCACCTCAAGCTCGCGCGCCAGCGCCTCCGCCTGGCTGCGCAGGGCGTCGATCACCGGCTCCTCGATCGAGTAGGCCGGCAGCGAGCAGGCCGAATCCCCGGAATGGATCCCGGCCTGTTCGATGTGTTGCATGATGCCGCCGATCAGCACGTCCTCACCGTCGCACACTACGTCGACATCCACCTCTACCGCATCCTCCAGATAGCGGTCGAGCAGCACCGGAGTCTGGTCGGACACCTGGACCGCATCCTCGATGTACTGTTCAAGCTCCGCCTCATCGAACACGATCTCCATCGCCCGCCCGCCCAGCACGTAGGAAGGCCTCACGACCAAGGGGTAGCCCAGCCCGCGCGCCAGATTCAACGCTCCTTCGCGGTCACGGGCCGTGCCTCCCGGCGGCTGGTGCAGCCCCAGGCGCTTGAGCACCCCGGTGAAGCGTTCCCGGTCCTCGGACGCGTCGATTGCATCTGGAGAAGTGCCCAGGATCGGGATGCCTGCCCGCGCCAGCCCCTGGGCGAGTTTCAGGGGCGTCTGCCCCCCGAACTGGACGATTACGCCATACGGCTGCTCGACATGCAGGATTTCCAGCACATCCTCCAGCACCAGCGGCTCGAAATACAGACGGTCGGAAGTGTCGTAGTCGGTGGAGACCGTCTCCGGGTTGCAGTTGACCATGAGGGTTTCGAAACCCAGTTCGCGCGCGCCCTGTGCGGCATGCACGCAGCAGTAGTCGAACTCGATGCCCTGGCCGATCCGGTTCGGGCCGCCGCCGAGCACCACCACTTTGCGCGCCTGTGTCGGCCGGGCCTCGCATTCCTCTTCGTAAGTCGAATAGAGGTAGGCCGTGGAAGTCGGGAATTCCGCCGCGCAGGTATCGACCCGCTTGTACACCGGACGCAGCCCCTGCGCGTGACGTTGTGCGCGCACCGCTTCCTCGCTCGTCTCAAGCAGTTGCCCCAGGCGCTGGTCCGAGAAGCCTGAACGTTTGAGAGCAAACATCTCGTCTTTCGACAAATCCTCCAGAGACCGACCCGACAGTGCCTGCTCCTGCGCCACCAGATCCTCGATCTCCGCGACAAACCACGGGTCGATGCCGGTCAGCTCGCAGACCTCGTCCAGATCCCAGCCCTCGCGCAGGGCGTCGGCGACATACCTCAGCCGGTGCGGATCCGGGTAGCTCAGCCGGCGCTTTCGTTCTTCGCGATCCATCGGACCGAACGGATTCAGCCCGCACTGCCCGGTCTCCAGGCTCCGCAACGCCTTCTGCAGGGATTCCTGGAAGGTGCGCCCGATCGCCATCACCTCGCCGACCGATTTCATCTGGGTAGTCAGGAGCGGTTCAGCCTGCGGGAATTTCTCGAACGTGAAGCGGGGCACCTTGGTCACGATGTAGTCCAGGGTCGGCTCGAACGAGCACGGCGTCGCGCCGTCCGTGATGTCGTTGCGGAGTTCGTCCAGCGTGTAGCCGACGGCCAGGCGGGCCGCCACCTTGGCGATCGGGAAACCGGTGGCCTTGGAGGCGAGCGCCGAGGAGCGCGAGACGCGCGGGTTCATCTCGATGATCACCAGCCGGCCGTTTTCCGGGTGAACCGCGAACTGAACATTGGATCCCCCGGTGTCCACGCCGATCTTGCGCAGTACCGCGATGGAGGCATCGCGCATCCGCTGGTATTCCTTGTCCGTCAGGGTCTGCGCCGGCGCTACCGTGATCGAGTCCCCGGTATGCACCCCCATCGGATCGAGGTTCTCGATCGAACAGACGATGATGCAATTGTCGTTGGCATCGCGCACCACCTCCATCTCGAATTCCTTCCAGCCCAGAAGAGACTCCTCCAGCAAGACTTCATGGGACGGCGACAAATCCAGGCCATGCGTGACGACGCGACGCAATTCCTCTTCGTTCTCGGCTATGCCTCCCCCGGTTCCTCCCAGGGTGAACGAAGGCCGCACGATAACGGGATAGCCGATTTGAGGTTGGAAGTCCAACGCTTCTTCCACGCTGCGCACCACCTGGGACCGTGCCTGTTCCAGCCCGATTTCCTCCATGGCCTCGCGGAACAACTGCCGGTCCTCGGCCATGGCGATGGCTTCCAGAGAAGCGCCGATCAATTCCACGCCATGTTTTTGAAGTACGCCTTCGCGGTGCAGGTCCAACGTGCAGTTCAGCGCAGTCTGTCCGCCCATGGTCGGCAGCAACACATCCGGTTTTTCGCGCTCGATGATGTGCGACAAGGTCTGCCATTCGACCGGCTCGATGTAGATGGACTGTGCCATCTGCGGGTCGGTCATGATGGTGGCGGGGTTGGAGTTGACCAGGATGACTCGGTAGCCTTCCTCGCGCAGCGCCTTGCAGGCCTGTGCGCCGGAATAGTCGAATTCGCACGCCTGGCCGATCACGATCGGCCCGGCCCCGATCACGAGAATGCTTTTGATGTCGGTCCGCTTGGGCATGGCGATCAGCCGGACTGTCCGGCACGATGCTGCTGCATCAGGTCGGTGAAACGGTCGAACAGGCTGGCCACGTCGTGCGGACCCGGGCTGGCTTCCGGATGCCCTTGGAAGGCGAACGCCGGGGCTTCAGTGTGGCTGATTCCCTGCACAGTGCCGTCGAACAGTGAACGGTGAGTAAGGCGCAGGTGATCCGGCAGCGACTCCTCGTCCACCGCGAACCCGTGGTTCTGGCTGCTGATCAGGACCCGCCCCGTGTCCAATTCCAGAACGGGATGGTTGGCGCCATGATGGCCGGTCTTCATCTTGACCGTGCGCGCACCGCTGGCCAGGCCGAGCAGCTGGCAACCCAAGCAGATGCCGAACATCGGAATTCGAGCCTCAAGCAGTTCCTGGATTGCTTCCTGAGCGTAGGTGCACGGCTCGGGGTCTCCCGGTCCGTTGGACAGGAAGACGCCATCCGGACCCTGGGCGAGCACTTCGGAGGCCGGAGTCGTGGCTGGCACCACTGTAACCGCACATCCTCGCTCGCGCAGCAGGCGCAGGATGTTCTGCTTGATTCCGTAATCGTAGGCCACCACCCGGTACTGCACGGGCGGTAATTCGCCCGACACCATCTTCCAGGTCCCTTCGTCCCAGTCGTAGGCTGCCTCAACGGTGACCTCCCGCGCCAAATCCATCCCCGCGAGCCCGGCAAATGCGCGTGCCTGCTCAACCGCCCGGTCTGGATCGGAGGCATCCGTTGTGAGGCAGCCCGACTGGGCGCCCTGATCGCGCAGGATCCGCGTGAGGCGGCGGGTATCGATGCCGGCAATGCCGGGAAGCCCGTGGCTTTCGAGAAAATCGCCTAAAGGCCGTTCGCCGCGCCAGTTGCTCATGCGCGCGGGCACGTCGCGCACAATCAGGCCGGCGGCATGCACCTGAGGGCTTGATTCGTTGTCCTCGTCATTGGTGCCGACATTCCCGATGTGCGGGTGCGTCAGTGTGATCAGCTGGCGGCAATAGGACGGGTCGGTCAGGATCTCCTGGTAACCGGTGATGGCGGTGTTGAAGACGACTTCGCCGACGGCGGTAGCATCCGCCCCGATGGAATCTCCGGAAAACAACGCGCCGTTTTCGAGGGCGAGCAACGCGCGTTTGGCCAAGAATGTCTCCTGAAGGTCCGGCTTTGGGCTTGGCGAGCCTTGAAAATTATGCCGGGAGACTATTTTACAGCAGAGGGCCGGATGAGCGAAAAAATGCTTACCGGAAGAATAAGCAAAGTATCAAAATTATCTTCAGTGTGTCGCACACTTCTTGCATAATGATAGGTGATAGGTGATAGGTTACACTTATCATATGATTCTTGGCTTTCGTCACAAAGGTCTTGAACTTTTATTCGAAAAGGGAAGTCGCAAGCGAGTGCCACCAACACTGGCGCCAAAAATCGGACGAATTCTTGCCCGCCTTGACGAAGCCGCCATACATAAGGACATGAACCTGCCAGGTTTCGACCTGCATCCTTTGAAAGACCGTCTAGCAGGATACTGGGCAGTCAAAGTGTCCGGCAACTGGCGCATCATTTTTCACTTTCAAGGACGAAATGCCAAGGATGTGGATTTAGTTGATTACCATTAGGAGGACTAGAGCATGCCAATGAAAAACCCGTCCCATCCAGGGTTATCCGTACGCCATGATTGCCTAGAACCTCTGGGCCTTAGCGTGACGGAAGCAGCTCGTAAGCTCGGCGTTAGCCGTAAGCAACTGTCGGATATTGTGAACTGCCACTCGGGAATCTCCCCCGAGATGGCGATCCGTCTCGACAAGGTGTTCGGAGGAGGGGCAGAAACCTGGTACCGGGTCCAGGCCTCTTACGATCTGGCTCAGGCCATGAAAAAAGTGGGTCAACTAGCCAAGCGGCTCTCACCTGCAATCTGATCAGCCTATTGCTACCGCATCCTACTCAACCGGCACCGGGGATGTAAACACGAACCGGGCCAATCCGTTCCCATAATTGACCGCACAACGCGGCGGCAGGGATTGCAGCATATTGGTGTCCACCAAGTAGCGTTCCGATTGGCGCAGGCTGCGGATATCCCGCTCGCGCTCGGCGAGAACCGTGTTCGTCTCAAGGCTGCGTACCTCGTCGTCGACCAGAATGTTCCCGCTCATGCGGGCTAGCCACAGTGCTGTGTCCGGATCATTGACCTGGTAGGAGAATTTCAGGCCGCAATTCTCGGTCACCGAAGACACCACCTGCTCTGGATCCAGATCGCCGGGCACATTCCGCAGGTCGTTGACCGTCTGGTGCGCCAGCACCAGATGCGCCCGCTTGTCCCGGATAGAGGCAAGCGCCTCCAGCACGGGGGCACTGACCAGATAGCGGAATTCATCCAGAAACAGGCAGACCTGGCGGGCTTCCTCGCGGGCACGCCGCTCGCAGTGCTGGATCACTGACAGCACGAACATCTTCTGCAACTTGAGAATGCGGGAATGACGCAAGGAACCGCGCACGTAAAGCACTGCGCCTTCGGAAATCGCCCGGACAATATCCAGTCCCTCTTCGGCGCGGACTGAAGGGGTCGCCGCGATTTCCTCCATGTCTTCGACGAACTTCGTCGCCTTGCGCGCGGCTGGCTGGCCCCGGAACGTCTCCAGCAGAATCGGCAGGGATTCGTCGTCGTACAGTTGCGCGAATTCCCGCGCGGCGCGACGGTCGTTGAGGCGGTAGAAATCCGCCTCGGTGCCCCGCTCTCCCAAGCCCAGGCTCGCCACCAGAAGCTCTTCGATCTCGTCCGCCGTCTTGCCCTGAAGAGGATTCCACTGCGCCGTCTCGGCCATGAGATCCAGGCGGTAGAACGGCACGCCCGCCTCGCGGGCGGCACGGGCCATCACGCGCGGTGCATACTCGTCGTCCTTGGGGTCGACCACCACCACCGCTTCACCCTGTCGCACGGCCTGGGTCAACAGCACCCCAGCCAAAATTCCCTTTCCGCTGCCGGTCATGCCGACGATATCGACATGGGATCCTCGCCACAGGGCTTGATCGATATGAACAGCATTGCCGTCCGAATCCATGCCCAGGAAGAGCCGGTCCTCCGACTCACAGAAAGGCAGCGGGTTATAGGCATCACGGGCTTTCGGCAGGACATCGCCGACCGTGCGGATGTCGGTTCGCGTATCGCGGGCCAGCGGGCTGCGCTGCACCCAGCGCCCGCGCCAACGCTCAAACAGGCTGGAGACCCGGCGTGCCGCGAACATAGCCACCACCCCCCCGACCAGGAACTCCCCGACGAACAGCGGGACATGCCAACCCGGACGGCCGGTCCCCGCCACGTGCGGCGCCAGAATCACAAAAACGGCCAGCACGGACAACATCAGCATCAGCAATCCGAGCGCCCGCGGCGCCCGCAGCAGGCCAAAGACCAGAAGGATTCCGCTCGGAAGGCCGAGCCAGGGCCAGCTCCATCCGTAGAACATGTTTTCCGACAGGCCGCCGACGAGATTCCAAAACCCCATAAGAGTATTCCATCAACGTCCATCTGGCGGAGAGGGAGGGATTCGAACCCCCGGAACCTTTCGGTTCAACGGTTTTCAAGACCGCCGCATTCGACCACTCTGCCACCTCTCCGCATGACGTTCCGGCGGCCGGCAGCCGTAACGGGCTAGTCTAGCACTGCAAGCACGTCCTGCATCGAATACAGCCCGGGTGACCGCCCAGCGACCCAGGCCGCCGCACGCATCGCGCCGCTGGCAAAAATCTCCCGGCTTCCGGCCCGGTGCACCAGTTCCAGTTGTTCGTTGCTCCAGGCAAAAACCACCCGGTGCTCGCCGACGATGTTCGCCATCCGCATGATGTGGAATTGAACCTTCTCCGCCTCCCGCTCGTTGCCGGTCGACAAGGCCTCGAAGGACGCGCAGTCCGGGAACTGCTGGTTTCTCCCCTTGGCTACCGCCTTGCCCAAGGCCAACGCGGTGCCGGACGGCGCATCGTGCTTTTTGCGGTGATGCAACTCAACGACATCCGTGTCCGTCTCGTCGCCGAGCGCCTTGGAGGCTTCGGTCACCAGATTCAGCATCAGGTTGACGCCAACGCTCATGTTCGGCGCTATCACGACCGGAATCTTCTGCGCCGCCTCGGCGATAGCCTTCAACTGGTCCTCGTCGTGTGCAGTCGTGCCGATTACCAGGCCTTTATCCTTCTCCGTGCAGAACCGGGCCAGTTCCACCGTGTATTCAGGGCAGGTGAAATCGATGGCAACGTCGAAATCCTCGTAGCAGTATTCCAGCGATCCGGAAATCGCCACGCCTGACTCTTCCCCTCCCGAGAACAGCCCAGCGTCCCGCCCGACCACCAGTTCATCCTGGCTGTGCGAACTGGCCGCACCCAGCGCGATGCCGGGAGCCTCCAGTGCCACCCGCACCAGGGTACTTCCCATGCGACCGGTGATACCGGCGATCCCTACGCGAACTTTCTCCATCTCAGTGCAACCAGGATTTCAGGTTATCCACGAAATGCCGGCCGCGCTTCAGCCACGAATCGGCACGAGGGGAGTGTACCTCATTTCCGGTCAGGGACTCTTCCAGTTCCTCCAGCAGGCTGCGCTGCTCCGCGCTCAGGCTCACCGGGGTCTCAACGACCATGGTGCAGATCATGTCGCCCTCGGCGCGGCTGCGAACCGAACGCACGCCCTTTCCGCGCAGGCGTAACGACACCCCCGTCTGCGTCTCCGGCGGAATTTTCAGTTTCACATGGCCGTCCAGCGTCGGCACCTCAAGGGTTCCACCCAACGCCGCCGTGGCGAAACTGATCGGCACATCGCAGTGCAGGTCATCGCCCTTGCGGCGGAACAGGCGGTGCGGGCGCACTCTCACTTCGACATACAGGTCGCCCGGCGCACCGCCACGCATGCCGGCTTCGCCCTCCCCGGCCAGGCGAACCCGGTCACCCTGATCCACGCCCGGCGGAATCTTGACCCGCAGCGTCCGGGTCTTCTGCACGCGTCCCGCGCCATGGCAGTCATGGCAGGGCACGCGGATGACTCGACCCTCCCCGCGGCATTTCGGGCAGGTCTGGCGCAAAGTGAAAAAACCCTGCTGGACGACGACCTCGCCCCGGCCCTGGCAACTCGGGCAGGTCTCCGGCTGGGTGCCCGGCGCACAACCGGAACCGTCACAGGTCGAACAAAGCGTCGCCATGTCGACGTCAATCTCACGGGTCACCCCGAACACCGCCTCTTCCAGATCCAGGTCGATCCGGTAAGCCAGGTCCGTGCCGCGCGATTCCGTGCGGCCCCGGCTCGTCCGGCCGAAGAGGTCACCGAACATGTCGCCGAACACATCCTCGAACCCGCTGGCCGCCCCCGCGGCACCGGACGCGCTCGACGCTCCGACCGCATCATGGCCGAAGCGGTCGTAGAGGGAACGCTTCTGAGGGTCGGACAGGACGCCATAGGCTTCCTGGATCTCCCGGAACTTGCCGTCGGCGTCGGAATCGTCCTTGTTGCGATCCGGGTGATGCTTCATGGCCAGCCGGCGGTAGGCCTTTTTCAGGTCCGCCTCGCTGACCTGGCGGTCGACGCCTAGTACCTCATAGTAATCACGCTTGGCCATCGGACGTACGGCATCGAGCCCCCCTCATCATCAGGCAGACTTACCGTTCCCCTTGTCCGATTCGTCGACCTCGTCGAAATCGGCATCCACTACGTCCGCATCGTCTCCGGAGCCGGTCGAGGCTTGCTCGCCAGCACTCTTTTCGCCAGCGTTCTCTTTCTGCTGCGCTTCCTGATAGGCGCGCTGGGCAATGTCGCCGCTGGCATCGGCCAGAGCCTTCGTCTTGGCTTCGATGGCGGCCAAGTCGTCTCCTTTCAGCGCCTCCTTCAGATCGTTCACCGCACCTTCCACCCGTGCACGCTCCTCGCCCGAGACCTTGTCGCCAAGATCTTCCATCGTCTTGGTGGTGGCGTGAACGAGAGCGTCTGCGGTATTGCGCGCCTGCACCAGCTCCTGGAACTTGCGGTCCTCCTCGGCATGCGCCTCGGCATCCTTGACCATCTGCTCGATCTCGTCCTCCGAAAGTCCGCTGGAGGCCTTGATGATGATCGACTGCTCCTTGCCGGTGGCCTTGTCCTTGGCCGACACGCTGAGGATGCCGTTGGCGTCGATATCGAAGGACACCTCGATCTGCGGCACGCCGCGCGGTGCGGGTGGCAGGTCCGTCAGGTCGAAGCGGCCCAGCGACTTGTTGGCGTCAGCACGCTCCCGCTCGCCCTGCAGCACGTGCACCGTGACGGCAGGCTGGTTGTCCGCCGCCGTCGAGAATACCTGCGTCTGGGTGGTCGGAATGGTGGTGTTCTTCTCGATCAGCTTGGTCATCACGCCCCCCAGGGTCTCGATGCCGAGCGACAGCGGGGTCACGTCCAGCAGCAGGACGTCCTTGACGTCGCCGCCGAGCACGCCGCCCTGGATAGCCGCACCGATCGCGACCGCCTCATCGGGATTGACGTCCTTGCGCGGCGCCTTGCCAAACAGGCCTTCGACCGCTTCCTGGACCTTCGGCATCCGGATCTGGCCGCCGACCAGGATGACCCCTGAGATGTCCCCGGCCGACACGCCAGCATCCCGCATCGCGATCCGGCACGGCTCCATGGTGCGCTCGATCAGGTCCTCGACCAGGGATTCGAGCTTGGCGCGCGTGATCTTCGCGTTCAGATGCTTCGGCCCACTGGAGTCGGCCGTAATGTACGGCAGGTTCACCTCGGTCTGCTGTGCACTGGACAACTCGACCTTGGCCTTCTCGGCCGCCTCCTTCAGGCGCTGTAGGGCGATCGGGTCATTGTGCAGGTCCACCCCGTGCTCCTTCTGGAAGCCGTCCGCCAGATGGTCGATCAGGCGCAGGTCGAAATCCTCGCCGCCCAGGAAGGTATCGCCGTTGGTCGCCAATACCTCGAACTGGTGTTCGCCATCGACTTCGGCGATCTCGATGATCGAGATGTCGAAGGTCCCGCCGCCGAGGTCGTACACCGCGATCTTGGTGTCACCGTGCTTCTTGTCCATGCCGTAGGCCAGCGCGGCCGCGGTCGGCTCGTTGATGATGCGCTTGACCTCAAGCCCGGCGATGCGCCCGGCGTCCTTGGTCGCCTGGCGCTGCGAATCGTTGAAATACGCCGGCACCGTGATCACCGCCTCGGTCACCTCTTCTCCGAGGTATTCTTCGGCCGTCTGCTTCATCTTGCCGAGCACCCGCGCCGAGATCTCCGGCGGCGCCATCTTCTTGCCGTGCGCCTCGACCCAGGCATCGCCGTTGTCGGCCTTGACGATGCCGAACGGCACCAGCTTGATATCCTTCTGCACCTCGCCCTCGTCGAAGCGCCGGCCGATCAGCCGCTTGACGGCGAACACCGTGTGCCTCGGGTTGGTCACCGCCTGGCGCTTGGCGGTCTGCCCGACCAGCACCTCGCCGCCGTCCTCGGTGAACGCCACGACCGACGGCGTGGTCCGGTCGCCTTCGCTGTTCTCGATGACGCGCGCGCCGGAACCTTCCATCACCGCGACGCAGGAATTCGTGGTTCCTAGATCAATACCGATTATTTTTCCCATGGGGTCTGATTCTCCTAAGATCGGCCGCCCTCGGCCGGTTTATTCATAAATGCGGATTAATAGTTGAAAAATCAAGCCGGATCTGCGGATTCACCCGAAGATCCGGAGCCGCCCTCATCGTCCCCGCCGTCCGGCTTCTCCGACACCGGCTCGGACGCCACCACGACCCGGGCCGGGCGCAGCAGCCGGTCATGCATCCGGTAGCCCTTCCGGAACACCTCCATCACGCTCCCAGAGGCAACTTCCTCGGTCGGCTGCATCGCCACCGCTTCATGCAGTTGCGGGTCGAAAACTTTCCCTTTTGGATCAATGGCTTCTATTGAGAATCGGTCGAGTATCTGCATCATGTGCCGCAGGGTTAGCGCCTGTCCCTCGCGCACGGCTTCCGGGACACTCTCTTCTCGCGTCATCGCATCCTGGGCCTCCTCCATCGCATCGAGGATTTCCAAGAGTTCTCGCGCCAACGGCTCGACCCGGTAGCGCGCCGCCGTCTCGCGCTCGCGCTCGTGACGCTTATGCAGGTTCACCAGTTCCGCCTGCGCTCGTGCCAATCCGTCCTGAAGCTGCTGCACTTCCTCGTGCAGGCGCTCGACCTCCGTCTCCTCCTCGGGCTGATCCGGCGGGATATCCTCGGATTTAGGCTCCTCGGGCTCAGCCGCCGTTTCGGGCGAGGGTTTCTTCGATTTGGTGGGTGCCATGGGTCGGGAGTGGCGAATTGCCGTTAATTATGGGCGCGAATCGTACAGATTCAAGGGGCCGGCCTGCCACCGGCCAATCTTTATTGCAGGGATTACAATACTTGCACCGATCACCGGACACAAATTTTCTGATGGCCGAATTCAGGCACATCGGCATCGTCTCCCGCCCCAGCCGCAAAACCACCGCGGAATCCATCCGCCGGGTGGCCCGGCTGGTCGAGAAGAAAGGATGCGAGTTGCTGGTGGACGAGCAGACCGCCCGCGTGCTCGAAATGCCGAAGGGACTGGAACTGCCCGAACTGGCCGAACGAGCCGACCTCGGCGTGGTCGTCGGGGGAGACGGTACGTTGCTGCGCGCGGTCCGCCACATGGCTCCGCAGGGGGTTCCGGTCTGCGGCGTCAACCGGGGTCGACTGGGCTTCTTGGCGGACATCTATCCGGAACAAATCCCGAGCATCTTGGGTGCCATTTTGGACGGGGAATACGAGACTGATCAGCGTTCGATCCTGGTCGGCGAAGTACTGCGCGGCGAGGAGCAGTTATGCGTCTCGGATGCGCTCAACGATGTGGTGGTGCACAGCTACCGGGACCTGCACATGATTGAGCTGCAAACCCTGATCAGCGGGCAGGCATTGAGTGCGCTGCGTGCGGACGGGCTGATTATTTCCACGCCGACCGGCTCCACCGCCTACGCCCTGTCCGGCGGCGGCCCGATCCTGCATCCGTCGCTGCAAGTGCTGGTGATGGTACCCATCTGCCCCCACATGCTGAGTAGCCGTCCCATCGTGGTCGATCTGGACAGCGAAATCGAACTGGAAGTGATCGGCCGTCCGGAAAGCCGCGGGGTGGTATCTTTCGACGGTTCCGCCAACCAGGAGCTGACGATCGGCGACCGCATCCGCATCCGCCGGCAGGATTACCCGCTGACCCTGGTCCAGCCCGCGGGTCACGACTACTACGAAATTCTGCGGCGCAAGCTATCCTGGAACCTGTAGCCGTCGATGCTGCGCGCCCTGACGATTCGCGGTCTGGCCGTCATCGAAAAGCTGGACCTGGAGTTTCACTCGGGCTTGAGCGTCTTCAGCGGGGAGACCGGAGCCGGAAAATCCATCCTGGTCGGCGCTATCGGTCTCGTACTCGGCAATCGCGCGACCCAGAACCTGATTCGCCGTGATGCCGAACGGGCAGAGGTGATCCTGGAGTGCGATCCCGCCGCGCGGCCCGAAGCCTGTACATGGCTCGAGCAGCATGAATTCGATTTCAGTGACGGCTTGCTGCTGCGGCGCGTCATCTCCCGGGGCGGCTCATCCCGCGCCTACATCAACGATACGCCCGCCTCGGTCGGCACCCTGCGCACGATTGGCCAGCAACTGATCGAGATCCATGGCCAGCAGGAACACCAGCGCCTGTTGCGCCGAGACCAGCAGCGAACCATCCTGGATGCCGCCTGCGGGCATGGCGAGACGCTGACCGCGCTGAGCGACTGCTACCAGCGCTGGAACGAGACGCAGGCACGGCTGGCCGCACTCAGCGGGGATGCCGAGCGGCATGCCCAAGCCCTGTCCCTGCTGAAGTTCCAAGTTGAAGAACTCAGTGCTCTCGAGCTTGCAGACGGGACCTACGAGGACCTGGATGCCCGACAGCACACACTTGCCGGAGCGGACGAATTGAAGGCGCTTTGCCAAGAACTGATCGACACCCTTTACGAACACGACGAGTACGCCGAGTACGCACGGCTGGCCGCAGCCGCGGACCGGTTAGAGCAGGCGGCGCAAATCGACCCGAAGCTGGATTCCGCCCGGGAATTGCTGCCGCAGGCGATGAACTGCGTGGAGGAGACGGTCGGCCTGCTGCGCGCCGCACTGGACCGGGTGGACCTCGACCCCGAGAGCCTGGCCGAAATCGAGCAGCGTCTGGGAACAGTTCACGACCTTGCCCGCAAGCATCAGGTCGCCCCGAGAGAACTGTGGCGGCACGCCCAAGACCTGAACGAAAAACTGGAACAGTGGCAATCGCCGGAGTACGATGCCGAAGCGCTGGCCGAAGAGGTGGCCCGGTTGGAACAGGATTATCTCGCCCTGGCCCAAAAGGTACATCAAGCCCGCGCCAAGGCAGCTGAACGCATTTCAGGGCAGGTCACCGAAGTCCTGCACCGGCTCGGCATGCCGTATAGTGAGTTCCAGATCGTGGTGGGTCACGACCCGCAACGCGCATTCGGTCCGCACGGGCTGGACGACATCGACTACCGCCTTGCCACCGGGCCCGGGCAGAACCCTGGTCCGATCAGCGAGATTGCCTCGGGTGGCGAACTGTCGCGCCTGTCTCTCGCTATCCAGCAATCGCTGACCGGTGACGATGAACCGCCGGTCATGATTTTCGATGAGGTGGATGCAGGCATCGGTGGCAGTGCCGCGGAGATCGTCGGACAACTGCTGGCTCAGCTCGCCGATCGCCTGCAGGTGCTGTGCGTCACCCACCTGCCACAGGTAGCGGTGCAGGCCCACCATCAGTATTGCGTACGCAAGAACGACGGCGTGCGCACCGAGGTCGCGCTGCTCAGCGAAGATGGTCGGGTGGAAGAACTCGCCCGCATGCTCTCGGGAGTCGAGAAAACCCGCACGGCGCGCGAGCATGCCGAGGCGCTCCTGCGGCACAGCCACGGCAATCCCTGACTGCTAGAATTGGAGCCATGAAAATTTTCCAGGCCAAGTCGGGCCTCGCCCGCCTGACGTTGCTGTGCGGTTGCGTGATGGCGGCGGGTTGCGAATACATGCTGCCGGGAGACATTGATCTGGGCCAGCATCGGGTCGCCGTGCAACAGGGCAATACGCTGACGGAGGAATCGATTCGCAACCTGCGCACCGACATGGACATCAAGCAGGTGTTGTTCCTGCTGGGAACGCCCATGGTCAGGGATCCGTTCCATCCCGAACGCTGGGACTACCCGCTTTACGTGGAAGCGACCGAGACCGGCGAGAAATCCCGACTGGACGTAGTCAGCCTGTATTTCAAGAACGGCAGGCTCAAGGAGGTCCGCAGGCTGGTGCCGATTGATCCGGAGGTGGCGAAAATCGAGCCTGGCGGCGAACTTGATGCAGAAGCCGAATGGTTCGAACCTGGCGATGCCCTAGCCGTGGAGGAGACTTCCGGAACCGAGGTTCCGGCTCCTGATTTACCAACTCCCGAGATGATCGAGGATGAGGCGGTTGCAGAACCTGAACAGACACCCCGGAACTAATCGCAAACGGCCACTTCGTCATCTGCGCCTCATACCACCCTCTTTCTCGGATGGAACTTCTGTCACCAGAAGCCAGAAATTAAGGTAAACCGTCGAGCCATAAACTCGGCTTTCACGGTATCCAGAAAAGAGGAATGCGTACACCAAATAACATATAAAGTCCATAATAATTTACAATATAGTCTGTTTTATGTTTTATAATAGACTATATAATGAAAGTTAGCTTAGATTCAATCTCGCCAATCCCGGTCAGGCGGGCTCTGCGGAAGCTTGGCCAGGACATTCGAAATGCTCGGCTCAGGCGGAGGATTTCGACTGCCGTCATGGCCGAGCGGGCATCTATCAGCCGAACCACCCTGAACAAAATAGAGAAGGGTAATCTTGGTGTTGCGCTCGGACACTACGCCACTGTTCTGTTTGCCCTCGGCATGGTTGAGCGTTTGGCCGACATTGCCGACGTTAAGAATGATCAATTGGGATTGGATCTGGCGGAAGAATTCCTGCCGCAACGTATCCGCCGGCCGCGAGCGCAGCCAAGTCTCCGCAACCGAACCGGGAAGCACACCTGATGGACAGACAGGTTCTGGTCCATGTGGATTTCGAAGGAGCCACACACTTCGTAGGGCGTCTGTGGACTCATGCCCGTAACGGTCGGGAGAGTGCCACTTTCGAATACGACCCCAGTTGGCTCCATGCTAGAGATCGTTTTGCACTGGATCCCTCGCTGATGCTAACTCCCGGACCCTTCCACACGTCTGGAGACAAACCTTTATTCGGGGCATTCGATGATTCAGCACCGGATCGCTGGGGTCGAGAGCTGATGCGGCGCTCGGAACGCCGGCGTGCCGAAAAGGAAAGCCAGCCCCCCCACTCCCTAATGGAAATCGACTATTTGCTCCAAGTCGACGACGAGACTCGGCAAGGTGCCCTGCGCTTCACATCGACCGAAGGCGGTCCATTTCTTGCATCCGGCATTGGCGCGACTCGCATCCCTCCACTGATCGACCTGCCCCATCTGCTGGCAGCAGCTGAATGCGTGGTCGCGGATGTCGACACCGACGAAGACCTTCGCTTGTTGGCGGCACCAGGATCATCACTGGGAGGCACCCGACCTAAGGCATCGATTCGCGATCGTAACGGCCATCTCCTGATCGCCAAGTTCCCTCATCGAGACGATGGCATAGATGCAGTCCGATGGGAGGCCGTCGCACTGCGTCTTGCCGAACGTGCTGGCCTTGTCGTGCCTGACTGGCGACTTGAACAGGCGATGGGCGAACCTGTTCTCCTGCTGCGCCGGTTTGACCGACAAGGCAGAGTCCGGATTCCTTTTCTATCGGCCATGAGCATGCTCGGAGCCCGAGACAACGAAACTCGCAGCTACTTGGAGCTTGTCGATGTGCTGCGACAATACGGTGCCAGCCTGAAAGACGACATGCATTCGCTGTGGCGTCGTATCGTCTTCAATATCCTCATCTCCAATACTGACGACCATTTGCGCAACCACGGCTTCCTATTGGAAAGCCCGAATGGCTGGCGGTTGGCTCCCGCCTACGACCTCAACCCGGTTCCCGCAGATGTTAAAGCCCGTGTGCTGGCCACCAACATCGATTTTGACGACGGTACTGCCTCGCTGGAACTGGCAATGAGCGTGGCAGGGTATTTCGACTTGACACAAGAAGCGGCGCTTAGCATCACATCCGAAGTGAAGCGCGCCGTAGCGGCCTGGCGTGAAGAGGCATCCCGGCTAGGCCTGAAGCAGGTTGAAGTCGAGCGCGTGTCCTCGGCGTTCGAGCAAAATGACTGGCAGTGAGCGCAGGCCGCACAGCACTGCACAGCAGACCAAGCGTAGCTAACTTCACCGTGTAGTCTTTCGCCTCTCCTCTGCCGCCGCACGGCGGCGACGCGCTTCCTGCGGAGACATCTCCAGCGGCGGGCAAATCTCGAGCCGGTCACCCTCCTGCAATACATACTCGGCGGAGACTTCGCGACCGAACACGCCAAATCCCCATTCGCCCTCCCCTTGCGCCGACACCGTCCAACCGCAGCAGGCCAGTGCCTCGGATACGCGCGTCCCTTCCGGCAGCGTCAGAGTCTGCGCCGCTGGACGCGGCGCGCTGGCATCGACCACCTCAATTTTCACCTTCGCTCCGCGCGCGCCGATGAGCTTCCGCGACGAACGACTGCACCAGCCGGCTGCATACTTCGGCGAACACAACCGGCAGCAGCAGAAAGCGAAACGACCCCTTGACCTCGAATTCCATGTCCAGCGCGACCCGGCAGCCATGTGGCTGCTCAGTGAAGGACCAGACCCCGTGCAGGTGCTGGAACGGGCCGTCCTGCAAATGCATGTCGATGCGCTCGTTCGGAATCAGTGCATTGCGCGTGGTAAACGACGTGTGCAGGCCTCCGCGGGCGAGCGTCAACTGGGCCGTCACCTCAGCGTCACCGCGGCCCAGCACATCCGCCCGAGGGCACCACGGAAGGAATTTTGGATAGGATTCGACGTCGTTGACCAACTCGTACATCCGGGATGCTGGATACGGTACCCGAGCCTCGCGGTGGATGCGCACGGTACCAGCCGGTCAGACCCACCCGAAGCCGTGCAGCAGGATCAGGAAAACTGCTGCCGGGACGAGCAACCGCACCAGCCATAGCCAGCTTTTGAACAACCAGCCGTTCCCCATGTCCGCCTGGTCCTCGAGTACGGAGCGCTTGACCATCCAGCCGGCGTAGATGGCGATCAGGATGCCGCCGACCGGCAGCATGACATTCGAGGTCAGGTAGTCCATCCACTCGAAGAAGTTTCGACCGTACACCGTCCAATCGCTGCCGACATTGAACGAAATCACCGTACCCAGTCCTGCAATCCAGATCACCGCCGAACTGCCCAGGGTCGCGGTACGCCGGCGCATCCCGCGCGAATCCACCAGCCAGGAGACGGCCGGTTCCAGCAGTGAAATTGCCGAGGTCCAGGCGGCGATCAAGGTCAGCGCGAAAAACAGGATGCCGACCAGCCAGCCTCCGGGCATCTGCCCGAATGCGATCACGAGGGTCTGGAAGATCAACCCCGGCCCGGTGCCCGGCTCCATGCCGCTTGCGAAGACGATCGGAAACAGGGCGATGCCCATCAGTATCGCGACCAGCATATCCGCCGTGACGACGACGACGGCCGCCTCCGGGATGGAGAACTGGCGCGGCAGGTAGGCGCCGTAGACCATGATCGCGCCCATGCCGATGCTCAGCGAGAAAAATGCCTGGCCCATCGCCTTGAGCACAACCTCCGACGAGATTTGCGCATAGTCGAACGCAAACAGGTAGTTGATTCCTCTGCCAAAATCTCCATACAGCACCGCGTAGCCGACCAGCAGCAGCAACAGCGCGAAGAGAGAGGGAATGAGGACGGTCGTGGCCTGCTCGATGCCCCGGTTGACGCCGCGCAGAATGACCCAAGCGACCAGTATCACCATCAGGGTGTGCCAGCCGAGCAACCGCCAGGGACTGTCGACCAGATGCTTGAAGTGGTCCTCTGCGGACGCCTGATCGAACCCCTGGAACGTGTTGAACAGACTGTCCATCAGGTAGGCGGCGGTCCAGCCCGAGATCACCACGTAGAACGACAGGATCATCACCCCGGCCAGCATGCCGAGCCAGCCAATCACCTGCCAATTCGTCGAGTGACCGTCCTGTTCGGCCAAGCGGCGCATGGTGTGCACCGGGCTGTGGCGGCCGCGCCGACCCAGCACGATTTCAGCCATCATGATCGGCAGGCCGATCAAAACCACACAGGCCAGGTACACCAGGACGAATGCGGCCCCGCCGTTCTCCCCGGTCATGTAAGGGAATTTCCAGATGTTGCCCAATCCCACCGCGGAGCCGATGGCGGCAAACATGAACGCGGTGCGCCGCGACCAAAGCCCGTGCTGTGAAATCTCGGAAGAAGACCTATTCATTGGAATGAGGATGAAAGGATTCGCCCGGCCGAAGCCGGGCGTATCGAAACTACCGTGATCTCTCCCTGATCATGGCGACTTGCGCGTGCGACAAATCCGGCGGGAATCCCCGGATGTCAGTCGTCCCCGAATGCGCCGAGCAGATGCAGCAGACTGGTGAACAGGTTGTACAGCGACACGTACAGGGTGACGGTTGCCATGATGTAGTTGGTTTCGCCACCGTGGATGATGGCGCTGGTCTGGTACAGGATCAGGCCGCACATCAGCAGGACGAACAGGGCCGAGATCCCCAGCATGGCGCCGGACACCTCCATGCCGAACATCGAGGCGACGACCAGGCCCAGCCCGGACAGGAAAGCGACCAGGATGCCGACCATCAGCATCCCGCCCATGAAACTGAAGTCACGGCGCGTAGTCAACACGTAGCCGGACAGCACCAGGAAAATGCCGCCGGTCATGCCGAGGGCCGTGGCCACCAGTTGCGAGCCGTTCTGCGTGGCCGTCAGGTAGTAGTCGATGATCGGACCCAGCGTGAGCCCCATGAAGCCGGTCAGGGCGAACACGCACAGCAGGCCCCAACCGCTGTTGCGGAACCGGGTGGTCAGGAACAGCAAGCCGAAATAGCCGACCAGAGTCAGAATCAGGCCGGGATGCGGCCAGTTATACGCCATGGAAAGCCCTGCCGTCAACGCGCTGAACAGCAGCGTGAGGGAAAGCAGCGCATAGGTATTGCGCAGAACCCGGTTGGTGGCGATCGCCGGGGCCGTGGCAGAGATCGTGCGAGGCTGGCTCATTCGAAAATCCTCTCTGGAAAGTGAATACTCAGTTTACCAAATTGGGGGCCGCCGAGTGTTGCTGGTTCCAGTGGTTCGGGTCAAGGCAAAGCCATTTCCCGGCAGAAAATCCCGAACGGCAGGACGCGCGTACCATCATGCGCGACATAATCCCGCTTTCCCAAGTGAACCTGATAGAAAGCGGGAATTTCGGTTCTCTGACGAAAGTAGTCGATGGCCGCGCTCGGAGATTTCTCGCCTGATTTGCACTCGACGGCGAACCGCGGTTTCTGGTTCTGGAGCACGACAAAATCGATTTCGCGCCGATCAGTATCACGCAGAAACCTAAGTTCCATCCGATAGCCCTCCGTGTCTTCCAGGTGGTGGCAGTATTTCAGCAGGTGGCAGGCGACCAGATTCTCGAAACACTCACCCTGATTCCGCACCTGAGACCAGTCCCAGAAGTAGAGTTTGGTCTCCTTCTTGACCGCGCGAATGCGGGGTGCGCCAAAAGGCGGGATACGGAAGCACACGTACATGTTCTCAAGTATCCCCAGCCAACGATCAGTTGTCGCATGTGCAACTTGCAGATCCTCGCTCAGGCTTTTGACCGACAGAGGCGATCCGACCCGCTCCGGCAACGCTTCCAGCAGGAGCTCGATCAGCGCGACCTGCCGAACGTTTTCGAGGTCGCGAAGGTCTTCGTACACCACGCGCGACAATCTTTCCCGCTGCCACCGCCGCCATGCCCGCACCTCTCCGGAGAGTAGCGGTTCGGGGAATCCCCCGAACTGCATCAGGGCTTCAAGGTCGCCTTTCGACGCGGTGGCGTTCAGCTCGCCCAAGGAAAAGGGATGCAGACGGTAATGGTGATAGCGCCCCTGCAGAGAATCCCCACCCTTGCGGTAATGATCCAGGCGCGCGGATCCGGCCACGAGAAAGGAAACGTGATCCCCCTGGGTGTCGTAGAACCCTTTGACCAAGTTTCGCCATCGAGGGTACTTGTGGATTTCATCCAAGACCAGAAGACTTTCATCGCCAGGCAGATTGCCATGCAAGAGTTCCGGTCGGGCCCTCGGGTCGTCCCAATTCAAATGTCCAGGATGCCGCCTTTTCTCGGTGCCCAAGAGGTCTAACGCCAAAGTCGTCTTGCCAACCTGTCTCGGCCCCCCCAAGAAGACCATCTTGTGTTGCAAATCGTCCGTGATCGGAGCGGCGAGATAGCGCGGAAGCGGTTTTGATTTGCTTGCCATGAGAAGGTTGACCCGACACATCAAGGGCTATGAGTAAAATCACATACGTTATAAAATACTCATGAGTAAAGTCAAGTCAATATTAAATTAGTCAGGGATATCGAAGTGCGGTGGGCTTGCGACGGAGCATGCGAGTATGGCAAAATCGTCTTTTAGCCCGCCCGGCGGGCTTCCCGACAAAACCAATCAGGTTAAACACCATGCCTAAATACATCATCGAACGCGAAATCCCCGGCGCCGGCGACCTGTCGGCCGAAGACCTGCACGGCATCTCCCAGAAATCCTGCAGCATCCTCAATTCCATGGGACCGCAGATCCAGTGGGTCGAGAGTTACGTGACCGACGACAAGGTCTACTGCACCTACATCGCCCCCAACGAGGCCGCCATCCGCGAACACGCCGAACAGGGCGGATTCCCGGCCAACCGCATCTCCGAGGTGCGGGCGGTGATCGACCCCACGACCGGCGAATAAGCGCAGGACCGAAAATGAGCACACTGGATCGAATCCGGGAGCAGGTCGCCGGCAACCCGGTGATCCTGTACATGAAAGGCACGCCGCAGATGCCGCAGTGCGGCTTCTCCAGCCGAGCCGCGCAGGCACTGATGGAATGCGGCGAGGAATTCGCTTACGTCAATATCCTGATGGACCCGGAGATCTTCCAGGACCTGCCGAAATTCGCCGACTGGCCGACTTTTCCTCAGTTGTACATCAACGGCGAGTTGATCGGCGGCTGCGACATCACGCTGGAGCTGCACCAGAAAGGCGAGCTTCAGCAGATGGTGCGCCAAGCGCACGGCGGCGGCAGCGCCTAGTCAACCTGCGGATTCTTTCTCCGACTGCGGGAAGCGGGCCTCGCCGGCCAGTTTCCGGTACTCGTGCTGCCAGCGATTGACGATGCCGCAGAACACGCGTGCCGTCATGGTCGCATCGTAGCAGGCGCTGTGCGCCCGGTCCTCATCCCAACCCAAGCCGGCCTGCTCCGCAATCCGCGACAGCACCGTCTGCCCGAACGCCACGGCCCCCAGGCTGACCGTATCCAGCGTGCTGAACGGATGAAACGGATTCCGCTTGATCCGGCAACGCTCGCAGGCCGCGTTCACGACCGCCAGGTCGAACGCCGCATTGTGGCCGAGCAGCACGGCCCGTTGGCAGTGATGCTCGCGAACCGCCTGGCGGATCACCTTGAACACGGCTTCCAGTGCCTCCTTCTCGGACACTGCCTCGCGTTCCGGGTCGTGCGGGTCGATGCCGATTAACTTGAGCGATGCCGGGTCGACGCGTGCCCCCTCGAACGGGCGAACCGCCAAGGTTAGGGAGTCTCCCGGAAACAGGTCGCCCTCGGCGTCCATGCGCAACAGCACCACCGAGATCTCCAGCAGCGCATCGGTCTGCGGGACCAGGCCTCCCGTCTCCACGTCCACCGCGACCGGGAGGAATCCGCGGAACCGGTTCTCCAGGCTGATTTCGGTCATGTCGATTCCCCTGCGCCAAAGCTGGCCCCTTTATAATACAGGGGTTTTACAGGCACTTGGCCAAATCCCTACACCATGCCTCAATATCGCAAAGTCGTGCTCGCCTATTCGGGCGGCCTGGATACCTCGATCATCCTGAAGTGGCTCCAGGACCGCTACAGTTGCGAGGTCGTGACGTATACCGCCGACCTCGGCCAGCAGGAAGACCTTGAGCCGGCTCGGCGGAGGGCGCAGGCGCTGGGCGTCCAGGACATCCGCATTGCGGACCTGCGCGAGACGTTCGCCCGCGACTACATCTTCCCGATGTTGCGCGCCAATCCCCTGTACGAGGGACAGTACCTGCTCGGCACCGCCATCGCCCGGCCGCTGATCACGGCGGGCATGGTGCAGGCGGCACGGGAGTCGGGCGCGGATGCGATCGCCCACGGTGCGACCGGGAAAGGAAACGACCAGGTGCGCTTCGAACTGGCCGCCCGGGCGCTGGAACCGGATCTGGCGGTCATCGCCCCCTGGCGGGAATGGGACCTGAACTCCCGGGCCGACCTGCTCGCATACGCCCGGCAGCACGGCATCGAGGTGGAGCAGAATCCGGACGGCGGCAGTCCCTATTCGATGGACGCCAACCTGCTGCACATCTCCTACGAGGGAGGCGTGCTGGAAGACCCGGATGCCGCCCCGCCCGCCGACATGTGGCGCTGGACCACGGACCCGCAGGAGGCGCCGGACGAGCCGCAGATTTTGCGCGTCGCGTTCGAGAACGGCGATCCGGTTGCCGTCGACGGCCAGGTGCTGGAACCGGCCGCGCTGATGGAAGCGGTCAATGCGGTTGCCGCCCGCCATGGCATCGGCCGGGTCGATATGGTCGAGAACCGGTATCTGGGCCTCAAGTCGCGGGGATGCTACGAGACCCCGGGCGGCACCGTGCTGATGGCCGCGCATCGGGCCGTCGAGTCGCTGACCCTGGATCGCGAGGTCGCGCATCTCAAGGAGTCGCTGATGCCGCAGTACGCGACGCTGGTCTACAACGGCTACTGGTTCAGCCCGGAGCGCGAGGCCCTGCAGCAGATGATCGACCACTCCCAGCAAGAGGTCTGCGGAGAGGCCCGGCTGCGCCTGTACAAGGGCTCGGTCACCGTGGAGGGCCGGCAGTCCCCGAACAGCCGGTACGATCCAGCCCAAGCGACCTTCGAGGACGACCAAGGCCGGTTCGACCAGACCGACGCGACCGGATTCATCCGGCTGTCCGGCCTGCGGCTCAAGCCGAAGGAGAAGGAATAGTTATGCTCCCGATCGCGGGTTTTTCCGATGCCTGATGGCGCCCGGGTAGGAAAAGCCCTCCTCGGCAAATAGGTATAATGGTCATCCTTATGACATCTTCCATGTCGCAGCAATTCATGCTCCACCGATCCCGTCCTTCCGCCCTCGCCCTGGTTTGCCTGTTGGCGTTTTCCGGCTCCGCACTGGCCGACAACCATGCGCCTGCCGACCCGCGCGATCCCTGGGAAGGCTACAACCGTGCAATGTACGGGTTCAACAAGGGCATCGATTCGCTGTTCCTGAAACCGGCCGCTGAAACTTACGACACGCTGGTCCCGGAAGTCGTGGATCAAGGCGTCACCAACTTTTTTGCCAACATCGGCGACATCCGGAATTCGCTCAACAATTTCCTGCAGGGCAAACCGGACGAAGGGGTCAATTCACTCGCCCGCCTGCTGATCAACAGCACGGTGGGGCTGCTCGGGTTCATCGACGTGGCCACGGAAATGGGAATCCGCAAATCGGAAGAGGACTTCGGCCAAACCTGGGGGGCTGGAGGAGCCGAGCCCGGCCCTTATTTCGTGTTGCCGTTTTTAGGCCCGAGCACGTTACGCGACGCGCTTGCCCGACCGTTCGATCTTGCTGCCAATCCTTTCACCTGGGCGGATGACAGTGCCGTCAGGGCGACCGCCTTGGGCGTTCAAGTCATCGATTACCGGGCCGGTCTGCTGGACACCGAGGAGGCCGTGGAAGGGATTGTCGAGGACGAATACATCCTGGTGCGCAATGCCTATCTGGACCAGCGTCAGTTCGAGGTGAGCGACGGCGCGGTCACCGACGCCTACGAAATCGAAGAATAAGAAACCTGCCCTGCCCGGGCAGGCGTTACATCAGCAGTTTTGCCGCGGCTCAGCCGCAGAACAGTTTTTTCAGCCAGCCGAACAGTCCGCCACCTTGGTCGCTTTCGCTACTCGAACTGGGACTGGGTGCACTGGAACTGGATGCAGCAGGCGCAGGCGCGCTGTCGTCGCCACCCCGGCTCATCATTTGTTCGTGATGGCGTTTGAGAACGGAATCCGTGGGTACGCTCATTGAAATCGGCCCTCATGCCGTTATTGTGTCGCCATTGTACATAATTGCACGTTCCGGCAAATGTCCGTCTCATTTCATGGAATTTCAGCATGGTTCTGGTTGACAGGGTGGGCTGCCGCTCTCACAATGGACGCATCATTCAGCATTGATTCGGAATGACTCAGGCACGCACCCTGAAGCCGGAAGAATACACGGTCGAACAAGAACCTTACTACGAGCCAATCGGCTCGGAAATCGAGGTGTTCGAGGCAGCCTGGAAAAACCAGTTGCCGGTCCTTCTCAAAGGGCCGACAGGTTGCGGGAAAACCCGCTTCATGGAATACATGGCATGGCGGCTCAAACGCCCCTTGATTACGGTCTCATGCCACGATGACCTGACCTCCTCGGATCTGGTCGGTCGCTACCTGATCGCGAGTGGTGAGACGGTATGGGTGGACGGGCCGCTGGCCCGCGCTGTGCGCTCCGGCAGCATCTGCTACTTGGATGAAATCGTGGAGGCGCGCAAGGACACCACGGTCGTCATCCATCCCCTGTGCGATGACCGCCGGGTTCTCCCGATGGAAAAGCACGGCGAACTGCTGGAGGCTCCGGACGAGTTCTGCATGGCGATTTCCTACAACCCGGGCTACCAGAGTGTCCTCAAGGATCTCAAGCAAAGCACCCGGCAGCGTTTCGTGGCACTGGAGTTCGACTATCCTCAAGCGGAAATAGAACAGAAGATCGTGATTCAGGAAACCTCGGTGGATGCCGAGACCGCCAGGCTCCTGGTCAAATTCGCCGAAATGACCCGTAACCTCAAAGGCAACGGCCTGGACGAAGGCGCCAGCACACGGCTTCTGGTCCATGCGGGAAAACTCATTCGATCGGGAGTGGATCCGACGGCGGCCTGCACGAGTGCGGTGTCGCAGGCATTGACGGATGACCCGGAGATGCTCCAGGCTGTCAACGAGTTGGGGTCGTCAGTGTTCTGACGGCGCAAGCGTCATTGTCACCGAGGCAGGCCCCGGCAGGAACGGTGCCGGTTTCCCCTCCAACCAATCATTGTGCCCAACGTTGTAAAACGGCGATAAAGGATGGCCCGACTGCCCGGTGGGCATGTTCATGATGCCGTCTTCTTCCCGGCCGGGGGAAACGACCGTGCGATGCGAAGCACCGAATGCCCGATGTTCAACCCGGGGAAGGTTGAGGTCGCCGGATAAGGGAGACGGCGGCACGTCCAGCAATCCTCCAAGAAACGGCAAGGCATGAGATAGCGGGTGGCGTATCTGGGTATAGTTGCGCGCACCCCAAGTCGCCTCCGCCATGTCTCGCCCTCCCATTGTCATGTCCTCGATGGTCAGTTTCAACGCGAGCGCCAGGAATTCATCCCAGTGCTGCATGCCCTTGGGAAGGAAATGCTGAGCCCCGCTGTCCAGGATGCGAGTCAGGGGACCGTCCAGCTGCCACCGGAGGTGCCGGGTGTGCCGATCCGGAAACAACCCCAACCGGGTCTGGAGCGCCAGCAGAAAGAGCTCGTGAGCACGCTTCCGGAATGTCCGAATGATTCGATAACCGACACTGTCGGCATTGCTGTGTCCATCCCATTCGGCGAGCCATTCGCGGATGCGGTGACGTTCCGCCAGAGGGGAGATGCTGGCTTCATTCAGTGCCCGTTCCAGCCGAGGTCTCCATTCGTCCAGGTAGTCGGCCCGATTGTCGAGCTGCAAAGCCAATAGATCGGATTCGCTGAACGTGGTTTTTTCTCTCAGGCGGTTTCGGATCTGCCGGGCGCGCATCCCGGCGGTGTAGCGGCCATCCCCCAGCAGAGCGTACCTTTCATCGCCGATATGGCGGCTGTTGGCGGACCAGAGACGCTGGCCGGGAGGATTGAAGACCACAGGATACTCGGCCGGACGCAGCCATTGAGGGGCAGGATCTTCAAGCATGGTGCTCTTGATCGGGATTCGGCCGCTGTAGCCTTTTCTCCTGGGTAAGGACCCGGCAATGGTCCAACCGATATTGCCCTCGCGATCGGCGAGAAGCACGTTTTGCCACGGGATCGCGGATTGCTGGAACAAGACCATTGCGGAGTGTATCTCTTCGGATGTTTCCAGTTGGCTGAAATTGATATGAGCTCCCGTCAGCCAGTGAGAAGCCCAACGCAAGGCGCGCTTTCGGTTTCGAGAGTCTTTGCCGACCACAGGTCCCCAAGAGGAGCTTTCATAGACAAGCTTCTCGTCCGAACCCAAGCGGACTTCCAGCACTTCCTCGATCACGGTCAGCGAAGGCTCCGCGGAATCCAGCACAATCAAATCCTGGGTGTCGACATTGCTGTTGGTAAACCCCCAGGCGATTTTCCCGCTGCTGCCTGCGATCAACCAAGGCAGCCCCGGGAGGGTGAGGCCGCTGGCTATGCGCTCTTTCCCAGCATCGACCCATTGCCAATGCATCCGGTACCAGATGTTCGGCACCAATAAGACCAAGTGCATGTCATTGGCCAGCAAGGCACCGCCGTGGGAGGTCAGCTTGCCGCTGACGGCGAAGGCGTTGCTGCCGGGATTTTCCCACGACATCCGTACGTCCTTGAGGTTTTCCGGATTCAGGGGGGTGTCGCGCAGGTCTATTTCATGCGCTTCAGGTACGCGCGGGGCATAAAGCGGGATCGGGGTGTCATCCAGCGGAGCGTCGTAGTGAGTGCCGACCGGTGCCAGGAAATTCGCGACATCGACCCCGAAGGTCTCATGAAGAAACCCCACCACGGAATCGTACTTCCAGTGCCCGCCCTGAAGAACCAGGTGCATGGCAAAGAGCGACAGGATGCTGTCTTCCGGCTTCCACGGCTCGGGCCGGGTCAGAAACAGGACATAGGGGAATGGCCGGACGGGAAGTGCCTCCAGTCCCTGGTTGACTCCTTCGGTATAGGCCTGCAGGATGGCATGTTCGGTATCGGAGAGCCCGGCGACGATTCTCCGCGCCTGCTCGCGAAAACGATGCGATCGGTTTTCGCGGTCCCGCTCCAATACAAAGGGCCCCAGCAAAGCGGCCAATTCGCCCGCCGCGAACCGGCGGCGAGCATCCATGGAGAGAAAGCGTTCCTGGGCATGGATGAATCCCGTCGCCCGGGCGAGATCCGGCCGGGACTGGGCCTGAACCGTGGTATGGCCTATGGCATCGCGGGAGACGGCAACGGGAAAATGCAGGCCAGAGAGCCTCACAGTGCCCGAAATCTGTGGGCGACTTGAGTAGAGAACCGTTGTGAGAACCGAAACAAAGACGATGACGACAACCAGCGCAGCCCACAGTGCCACGCGCAACCGCTTTCGCATTCCCATCAGTGCAAGGCGGGAGAATTCAATGCTTCCGGATTATGGATCTCTTCCTCGGTCGCGTCCCGCACATTCAGGATATTGAGGAAAAACTTCAGGGTCTTGCCGGCAAGAGGATGGTTGCCGTCCAAGGTGAGTCTGTCTCCGTCGATGGAAATGACGCGAAATCGATGGACATCCCCCATTTCGTTCTCGAAGTCCGCTTCAGCGCCAACATGATGGAACTGCTCAGGGACATCGGACAGGCTCTGCGTCAACTGCAGGGTCGGGTCCAGATCTCCAAAGGCATCTTCGGGGCGAATCAGAACTTCGACGGTATCGCCTGCCCGTCGGTTTTCCATAGCAGACTCAATCCGTTGCCACAGGCCGAATTCGCTGCCGTGCACATAGGAGACGGGCAAATCAATCTGCTCCAGGACCTGGCCGCTTTCGTCTAGGATGCGGTAAGTGAATTCGACCAGTTTGTTTGGGCGGATGGATGTGCCGGCAGTGTGGGGAGTCATAGGCGATAAGGCCCGAATTTGTTGCCAAGTAGGAAAAGTTCGCTGTCAGGTCATTTTACCCGATAGAGTATTACGCCAAGATTTATTTACCGTAGATGATTCTTGGGCCTTAGAAGGGTTTTAGGGCTTCTGCCCGCGGTTAAAAAAACAGGCGCCCCGAAGGGCGCCTGCTTGTTTGGGGTGCCTTAGCTAGACTGAATCAGTCGAACCAGTGCACGATACCCACTGCGAACATCTCGATCTCCGCACCGGGTGAACCCAGTCCGGTACCGGAGATGCCCTGACCGTAGGTTCCGTTGTCGTCGTTGTCGACTTCGGAGTAGGTCAGACGCAGTTCCGTACCGGCCGGCATGGTGTAGAACAGGCCTACGTTCCATGCGTCAGCTGCGGTTTCGTCCCAGTCGCCCGAGCAGGATCCGCAGGAGACCTCGAGGTCATCCGCATCCATGTAGGAGAAGCGGAAGTCCACGGGACCGCCGAACTTGATCTTGCCGGATACCATCCAGGCGTCACGCTCGATCTTGACGTTCTGGCCTGCGGTGGGAGGCATATACGTGTCTACCGCGTCCTGGTGCGCTTTCATGGCAGCAGTATTGGCTATCGGGAGAGCCAAATCAACCGCCGCAGATCTTAGTGCGTCGTATTTTGCTACGAACTCCAATTCTGCAGCACTCGCACCCTCGTCAGTACCAGTAGTCTCCGGGTCATCCATCTTCATCCTGAAGTACTCTGCGGCAGCGCCCATTTCCATGAGATAGCTGCCTAGAGCATTTTGGACTTCATCCATATCGGGATCCTCATCCGCAAGCATATTCGTACCTGCGTTGAGGAAAGTAGGCGTGGGAGCCGCTTGCGAAGTCTCTGTTCCACCCGTACCGGGCACTCCATTTGCATTAACAATACCGAAGTGCGTAGCTGATTCGTCCACATCTGTAGTAGACGTATCGTCCGCTATGACACGCTTAAAAACGGTTTCTGCTGCGCTAGCACCGGTGCCTAGAATGCTTCTGAAAAGCCCATAGGTTTTCTGGTTTTGGACCTGCATCTCTGAGAGATCGCCAGCCATAAGTGCCTCAAAGTCTCCCGGAGGAGCGTCCTCCATGCCCGCCATCAGGTTGCCGGATGTACCGAAGTTCGAATATCCGAACGCAGCCATCGCCTTCTCGACGCTGGACACGTCGTTGAACTCGTACTCCAGGTCTTCCCACATGGCCGAGATCTGAACGCTCATGCCGTCACCCATATCCATGATGTAGCGGCCTGCAACACGGAAACTTTCCGCATCTGAACTGTCCATTTCGCCAACAGAAACTGCGGTCCAGTCCTCATGGTCCTGCCAGGTCACCGCCAGCCACAGCGGGCCGTTGGTGTACGCCAGGCTGCTTGAACGGATTACCGGATCGATATCTCCACAATGTGAAATACAATTTCCATCAGCGTCGGTCATGCGACGCGGGCTGTTGCCTTCGTCACGATTGCCAGCGGTCCATGCGAAGCGGAACACGAAACCGTTCCAGTTCGGAGACCAGTACTGGATGATGTTCTCCTGACGACGGTTGAAGCCCGTGTCATAGCCTCCGCCCGCGTAGTTGAACTCAGCTCCACTGAAATCGGTGCCCGGCCCCGAGCCCGAGGCCTGGATGTCGAAGTCACCGGTGTTGTAAAAGATGGTGTGGGCGCCGACCGAACCCATGATGCTGGTATGCGAATCCGCACCGGCATCGTAGAACGGGTCGACCCACTGTGCTACGCCCTCGTTGTAGGGCAGCAGCCAGGTGGCAAGCATAATCTCACCCATCTGGGGATGAGACAAACCAATCTTGGAATTACGGTTACACCAGCCGGTGCCGCCCGCAAAGTGGTTAAAGTAGGTGAACTGCTCGCATCGCACGTTGACCATGATGCCGTCCATGCCGGTGTCAACGCTGGCTGTGAAGCCAATGTTGCCGGCATTAGAACTTATCCGGTCGAAGCTGCGTCCACCATCTATATCCACAAAATCCCAGGAATGATTCTGCCATCCATAGATATTCCATGTCTCGGCTTGCGCCGCAAACGGCGCGACGGCCAGAGCCATGGCGATTAGAAATGGTATTTTTTACTTTCGACAACTCTGAAAACCCTTCGGCAAAGGCCTACCGATCCCGTAAACTGAGGCTCCAGCCGGGATAGTCTGCTGTCGCTTCATGTCTGACTCCACGCATCTTTTAAAGTTCGGCCATGCCCGGTTGAACGGGCGCCAAATTTCCGAATTGCTGGGATTATGCAGGGGCCTGATCGCTGACGGGAAGATCGTCCAAAGCGAAGCAGAGTCGCTTTACGCCTGGCTAATAGACCAAGAAGGAATGGGGCACCCTCTCGTAGAAACCCTGCGAACTCAAGTTGGACAAATGCTCGAAGACGAAGTGCTGGACACTGGTGAAAGTGAGGAATTGATGTGGCTGGTGCAGAGCCTTATCGACAACCGCCTGGAAACAGAAGTTCCTCTAAGTCGTAATGGTCTGCCAATCCACAATCTGGACGACTACCAGATTTCCGCGTTGCTTGGATTGTGCCGGGGTTTGATCGCGGATGGAAAAGTCGACCGGAACGAAGCGGATATGCTTCACATATGGTTAACGGCTCATAAAGAGACGATTCACAACCCGGTAATGTTGGCATTTCGAAACAAATTAAGTACTTTTATGGACAAAAACCCTGAAGATGCAGACAATAATGTGCAATTATTGCAGTTACTGAGCGGATTGATCGGTGGAAAAACGGAGGTCGGGGAATGCCTCCGCGCAACGATGCTGTGGCTGGATGACCCACCACCAGAGGTTGTGTTCGAGGGTCGGAAATTCTGCCTGACTGGCAAATTCTCCTGCGGCAAGCGCATCCAATGCGAGGATAAGGTTCGAGCCCGCGGGGGAGCCTGCCAATCGTCTCCGAACAAAGCAACGGATTATTTGGTTATCGGATCCTATGCGGAAAAAACCTGGATACAGTCCGCATACGGGCGCAAAATCGAGAAAACCGTGGAGTTGCGTGCTGGCGGATCACCCATCCGGATTATCTCCGAGGAACATTGGCTAGCGAGCATGGTGTAGCCGGCCTCTTGCGGCAACCGGCTGCAGAGATCAGGATACCTCAATCTTTTGCAACAGCAGACCATCAAAGAATCTCGGGCTGGTTACCGATACGGCCTGTAAAAATGTCGCGGAGCCAAGCCTTTGTCTAATTGCATGGATCACGACGCCAGACATGCCAACTTAGGCATGAGCGACTTCGCGCCGATGTAGAAATGCCAAGGGTTCTCCGACAGACTGAAGCATCCTGATCTCTGCAGCCGGACGTTCGATCAAGGGCTAGACCTCCTGCACTATGCGATTGATTCGGGTTTTCTCATGGCAGACGATATCCCAGACGAACCCAGTCAATTCACGGGCGATCGCGACGCAAACCACCTTTTGATTCTTCCCCGCCGTGATTAGTTTCCGATACCGCCCGCACAGCCGTTTTTGTGCCTTCCAAGCGATTGCCTGAGCATAGGCGGAGGCGCCTTCCGCCTTCCGATTCATGTAGGCGGTCTGACGTGCCGGGAAGCGGTAGCACCAGGCCGACTCGACCAGCACCTGCCGAGCATGACGGTTTCCCGCTTGCGTGACACCACCGGTGCGATGATGAGGTCCGGAACTGTAGACGCAAGGCACTAATCCCAAGTAACCCATCAGCTGATTGGGGGAATTAAACCGACTGATGTCGCCCAGCTCGGACAGCAGTGTGACAGCGGACAGCTGATCGAACCCGCGCAGTGCTATCAGACTGTTGGCCAGAGGCGCCCAGGACCAGTTCTGCAGGGCTTGATTCAGTTTTTGATCCAGGTCGATCATCCGCGAGGATGACAGGCGAACGGCCGCGATGTATTCGTCTCGGACTTCAGTCTGAGATCCATACGGAAAATCAAGACTCTCCAACCATTCGAGGTGTTTTTGCGTCCAGCGTTTCCGGTTGGTCGGCCAATGATGTCCATGACGCAGAACAAAGGCATTGAGCTGCTGGCGCAGTTTTTGCTGCTGCGCCTTGAAATCTGCGCGGCAGCGGCATAGATCTCGAACCGCCTCTTGTTCCCGGTCCGGCACCCAAACCTCTATCAACTCTCCGGCACGCAACAGTCGTGCCAGACGTAACGCATCCCTGCGGTCCGTCTTGATCTTTTCATTGCGTGGAGGGACTACAACCTGGCAATCCATGCCCATGGCCGTCAGGTTCTGGTACAGAGTGTACCCGCAAGGGCCGGCCTCGTAGCAAAGTAGAAAAGCCTTTTTCTCCAAATACAGGCAGTCCACGAGCTTGGTGACTGCTTTCTTTGTATGCGGAATCGTACCGAGGGACTTCGGGGCTTCCCGGCCCGCATAGGCAACCGCAACAGCAATACTGTCCTTGTGGACATCCAGTCCAACATAACCCGCATACGGCCTGGAGAGAACCGAGTCGTTGGCAGACGTGCTCCGTGTTGCTTCAGAAGTTTGTTCTTTCATTTGATTGTCTCTCCTTGAAGTCAAGAGTTGTAAGGGGTAAACACCGCGGATGCATCCGAGTGCAACGGTGCGGGCTATGATGAGAACCAGTTTTCACGGAACGTTATTATTGTCTCGGTTCATGCCCCGCATATCGTTGGTCTTGATTTGAGGGGAGACAGTTCAGGGGGGATGGGGGTACGAATCGGTGCTTGTCCAATCCTTGCACTCGCTGATTGCAATCCAAATCGACTAGCCGTGTGATCTCGTCTGAATTTTCGTCCAGGAGATGATGATGGAAATGATTGGAGTTTGTGAGGCCAAAACATATTTGCCTAAATTGCTTGATCGCGTGGCACGGGGAGAGAATCTGGCCATTACAAGGCATGGCAAACCTGTTGCGAAACTGGTGCCTGTGACCACAGATCGGGAGCAGGCGAAGGAAACACTTGGCCAGATCGCCGAACTCCGCCGGCATGTCAAACTAGTGCCGCTGGCGGAACTGATGGCTACAGTTCACGAAAGGCACCGCTGTTGATCGTCGCAGACCATTCCGTATTTCTGGCTTGGTGCATGGGGGATGAGGGAGATCTTTCGGGCTAGAGGCAATGCCGCACGTTTCCGGGGAAGGCGGGGTTGTGCCGCACATCTGGTGGTATGAATTTCGTAATGCCCTACTGATGAACGAGCGGCGTGGACGGATCTCTTCGCAGCAGGTCGCGAAAACCTTAGCAGCCAGCTCTGCTCTAAAAATCGAGATTGACGAGAGTCATGACGAATTGCAGATTCTGGGTTTCTGCCGCGGTTTGATCTGACCGTCTACGATGCCGCGTATTTGGAAGTAGCTTTCCGACGCAGCCTGCCTCTGGCGACGCTTGATCACCAGCTACGCAAGGCCGCAGACGTGATTGGAATTGCTACGGTTCACCGACAAGACTGAAGTGGCCGAAAGGTTGTCGAGAAACCCGGGCCACCAAAACCCGCAGGCGAACCTACAACGGGCAGGTATACGGCCTTACCACGACGACCGAAAAAGCAGGCATTAATATTTTCTTACATATCAATGTTTTATCAATCGAGGAAAATTTTTGAAGTAGATATTGCGTGACGTTGTTTTTTATTAACGAGAGGATTTGAATTACTGATTTCTCGCTGATTTTCTTGAGTTGCAAAAAAACAACACCAAGAAAATTTGACAATTCCTTTAAGGCTATAGACAATTCGCAATTGAGTATGGCAGTTTTGCCAGATTCCCGTGGGGCATGATCACCTCGCGGTACTACTAATATTTTTAGGAGTCCTAAAAAAATGAGAAAACCATTTCTAATTGCCATGGCTCTGGCCGTCGCGCCATTTGCGGCGCAAGCCGAGACATGGAATATCTATGGATGGCAGAATCATTCTTGGGAGTTTGTGGATATTGACGGCGGACGCAGTTTCGACCGAATCCAGTCCAACGCCGGCAACATTGGCTTCGCGGCCAGCGTCGACACCGGCATGGACGGCATCATGGTCAATGTCCGATGCGAGCAGTTCATGTACTTGAACCACTTCGCGGGCGGCACCGGCTGGTGCAACCGTAACTCCAAGATTGGTTTGTCTCATCCGATGATGGGTGAGATCATGTTTGCCACCTGGCTGCTGCCCTACAACGAGGGCGTGGCGCAGTGGGTCGACCCGTTCTACGATGCCGGTGCGGATTCGCATACCAGCATCATGGGGTCGGTCGGCGCACACACCATCTTCTACAACACTGGTGACTTCGACTTTCAGGCATCTGCTTCGGGGCCGGGCACCGGCTTTAGTGGGGCTGAGTTCAACTACGCGGGTGGAGGCTACGACACGGGCTTCAACCGTCGTCAGGAGAATATCATCCAGTACTGGTCCCCGAACTGGAACGGTTTCGTGTTCCGCTTCGCATGGACTGCTGGTTTTCGTGACGAGACAGCTGCGCCTACTGGCGGTGGCGACATCGATCCGGTAATCCGTTCAAGCAGCCTGGCCTACACCAACGGCCCGCTGTGGCTGGCGGTGACTTGGCAGGATCATGAGGACTGGACTGCGGCTTCCGTGGGCCAGATGAACAGTTCGGACGCGGAGAGTTTCCGTGTTGCAGGTCGCTACATCATGGATATGGGTGACGGCATGAGCGTTCAGATCTCGGCCATGTGGGAAGACTTGGAGTACGAGTTCAACGGCGTGACCAACGTTGATGCGGCTATGTCTGCATTCGGGTATTCCAACTTTGGTACCTACGACCTGCTAGACAGTGCCGGCAGTGTCATCGGAATGACTCCGGAGATGCCAGGCACTCCATCTATGCAGGTACCGGTCGACCAAGATGATATCGATGCTGAGAAGACCTATGACCTGATTCTGAGATTGTTTCCTGACTGCTTCGATGGAGCCGATGCAAGTTCGGATCAGTGTCCGGGATCCTTTGATGCGGTACTTGGATACACAACACCTACTACAGTCGAGGACTTGCCTTTGACTGAAGAGGATGAGTCTCTAACCTCTACCCCAGGCAACGGCGGCACGAGTATCGCTGATGAGGATGGTACCGACCTAGCTACCGCTGTGGCGGCACTGAAAGCTTTAGCCGAGGCCGACACCCCGGACGCCAATGATGTTTACCAGTACAACACGCTGGTTAACGCGGCTAGAATGGCTGCTGAAGAAACAGCTGGGATGACGGATGCCGTGCCGGATACGCCAGCAGTCAGTATGGCTGACAACAGAGCTATGATGACTATGGGCCAGAACGTCAAGATCGAGCGTGACGCCTGGATGGTGTCCGGCAAGATCAAGTTCGGCGGTCCCGTGGACTTCCGCTTCTCCTACATGGATGCGGATGACCTTGAGGTCTCCTGCGGATCCTGCTCGGGCGACTGGGACGAAACCGCTGCTGACGCATGGAACGTAGGCCTGTTCTACACCATGCCAGCCGGCACGGAACTGCGTCTGACCTACTCCGAAGTCGACAACGACGACAACGGCACCTACGGTCAGGGCATCTCCGGTACCGGACTGGGTTCACCCGGTGCGGAGATCGAGATGTTCGCAGTGGGTATCGTGCACTGGTTTGACTGATTCAGTCTAGCTAAGGCACACCAAACAAGCAGGCGCCCTTCGGGGCGCCTGTTTTTTTGTGCCTCAACCTCCCAGTAAAGCTTGTCACAATTTGCCCGAAATCTCGTGTCCCTTCCCCTCTATGTTTTATAATTTGAATCCTGCCATGGCATCCCAGTTTCCCAACCCAACCCGGCCGCAACCCGGCCGGTCCTGCCCTACATGACCCTAGAACAGATTCGTGCGCTGGTCACTGACGACCTTGCCGCGGTGGACCGTCTATTGCGTGAACGATCGCGCTCCGAGGTCGGCCTGGCGGATCAAGTCGCTCGCTACATCATGGGAGCCGGAGGCAAGCGCCTACGCGCTGTTCTCGTGCTTTTGTGCGGACGCGCACTGGGCGGACTGCGCCATCCGGATGCCTCTTTTCTGCTGGCTGCAGTTATCGAGTTCATTCACACTGCCTCTCTCTTGCACGACGACGTGGTCGACGATTCGGAAGTTCGGCGAGGCCGGGCCACTGCAAACAAGGTCTGGGGTGACGAGGCCAGCGTGCTCGGCGGAGATTTCTTCTACTCTCGCGCATTCGGCATGATCGCTGAAATAGACCACTCTGAGGTTACTCGAATTCTGGCCAATGCCTCCAACGCGATCGCGGAAGGCGAATTGCTGGAGTTAATGCATGCCAGGCGGGTGGGAATGGATGAAACCCAGTATCTGACCATCATCGAGGGCAAGACAGCCAAACTGTTCGAAGCCTCCTGCATAGCAGCTGCCCGGATCGAGGGGGCAAGCGACGAATGCGCCCGCGAGTTGACTGATTTCGGCCGACTGCTTGGCGCGGCGTTCCAGATCGCGGACGATGCCATCGACTATTTGGAAGACAACCCGGAAGCAGATAAAAGCGTCGGGGATGACCTCGCGGGCGGTCGCCTGACCTTACCCTACATCTACGCCCTGCGCGAAGCCTCGGAAAAAGACCGGGAATTCCTCCACCATGCAATCCAGTCCGGTCAGCGCGAACACATCCAGGAGGTCTGCGCGATCATGCACCGGTCCGGAGCCATCGATTATGCCTGGAAGCGTGCTGGGGAATTCGCACAGCGGGCTCGAGAACGGTTAGATATTCTGAATCCCTCACCGTGGCGGGATGCGCTAGACGGCGTGACTGAGTTTTCAGTCTCCCGAAGGTATTAAGTTAATTCACCCAAGACCCGACCAGGGTTTTTCACCTTTCGCCCTGTCCCCGAAGCCGTCCCTCGGCATTAATTACTGTCATATTTCACATTTGCGTTATATTCGGGCAGGATACTGATTCACTGCTAGAGTATGCAGTATGGCGGATAAAAAAGAATTAATCCAGCGCTATAACTGTCGCGAAATCTCGCAATTGCAGTTCAACCTGCGGGTCGTCATGCAGGGGGCGGACAAGAGCACCCCGGTGCTGGAGCGCCTGCGCTTCCTGTGCATCGCAAGCCGCAACCTGGACGAGTTCTTCGAGGTGCGGGTCGCCGCCCTGCACCAGCTGGTCAAGTACGGCACCGAAGCGCAGAGCGGCGAAGGCCTGACCGCCCAGGAGATCCTCGCGGAAATCTCCAGGCAGGCGCACACCATCGTCAAGCTCCAGTATCGACTGCTGCAGAGAAGCGTGCTGACCGCGTTGCGGACGCGCGACATCTGCTTTCTGCGCCGCCACGAGTGGAACAAGGCCCAGCGACAGTGGATCCGCCAGTATTTCCGCCGCAATATCCTGCCCATTCTCTCTCCGCTCGGACTCGACAGCCGCCATCCGTTCCCGCGCGTGCAAAACAAGAGCCTCAACTTCATGGTCAAGCTCGCCGGCAAGGATGCCTATGGCCGGAGCACCGAGTATGCCGTCGTCACCGCGCCGCGCTCCCTGCCTCGCATCGTACGTCTGCCGGACGAGGTCGGCAACAAGCGCGACAGTTACGTCTTCCTGTCCTCGATCATCCACGACAACCTCGAGGACCTGTTCCCCGGGCTCAAGATCAAGGGCTGCCACCAGTTCCGGGTCACCATGGACAGCAACCTGTTCTACGACGAGGAGGAAGTGGAAAGCCTGCGTGATGTCCTGGCTGGTGTTCTGCCAGAACGCCAGTACGGCGAAGCGGTGCGCCTGGAGGTGGTCAACGACTGCCCGCGCGACATCATTCGCTTCCTGCGCGAACAGTACCAACTCGACGCCGACAGCGTCTACGAAGTCAACGGTCCGGTCAACCTGTACCGGCTGATGAACTTCCCGGAACTGATCGACCGCCCGGACCTGCGTTATCCCCCCTACCGCCCGAAGACGCCCAAGGTCTTCAGGAGCCTGCCGACCTCGAGCCGGCTGTTCGACCTCCTGGACCGGCAGGACATCCTGCTGCACCACCCGTTCAATTCGTTCAAGTGGACCATCCGGTTCCTGCGCGAGGCTGCCGCGGATCCCAAGGTGGTCGCCATCAAGCAGACGATCTACCGGACCGGGCTCGAGTCCGACCTGACCGACATCCTGGAATCGGCGGCCCGGTCGGGCAAGGAGGTCACCGTAATCATCGAACTGAGCGCACGCTTCGACGAAGAAGCCAACATTCAGCTGGCCCAACGACTGGAGCAAGCCGGTGCCCAAGTATTGTACGGCGTGGTCGGACACAAAACCCACGCCAAGATGATGTTGGTCGTCCGCCGCGGCGAGGAGGACCTGCACCGCTATGCGCACCTCGGTACAGGCAACTACCATCCGGTCACAACCCGCCTGTACACCGACTACGCCCTGCTGACGGCCAACCAGGACCTGTGCGAGGACGTACACAAGATCTTCCTGCAGGTGGCCAGCCTCGGCCGAGCTCCCAAGCTCAGCCTGATGTACCAGTCGCCGCTGACCCTGGGCCAGGGAATCATCAAGAAGATCCAGGCGGCTGCAGAACGGGCCCAAAAAGGGGAAAAAGCGATCATCTACGGCAAGATGAACGCCTTGACCGAATACGGGATCGTCGACGCCCTCTACGAGGCCTCTCGGGCCGGTGTCACCATCGATCTGCTGGTGCGCGGCGAATGTCGCCTGCGCCCCGGCGTCAAGGGCCTCTCGGACAATATCCGCGTCCGCTCCATCGTCGGGCGCTTTCTGGAACACACCCGGGTATTCTATTTCCGCATCGGCGAGGACGAAGAGATGTACCTCTCAAGTGCCGACTGGATGACCCGGAACATTCACCGCCGCGTGGAAACGATGTTCCCAGTACTGGACGAGGGCATCAAGAAACGGATCATGCGGGAGATTTTCGAGACTTACTCTGCAGACAACTGCCAGAGCTGGCAGATGGAACCCGACGGCACCTACACCAAGACCGCTATCGGCCGCGGGCACAAGCGCTTCTCCGCACAGGAGGCACTGATGGCAATGCATGGAGAAATCGATGAATCCCACCTATAGCATTCTGGATCTCGGATCCAACAGTTTTCACATGATCTACGCCCGCGTGGAGGAGGACGGGAACATCTCCGTGCTCGACAAATTCAAGCAGTACGTCTCGCTCGGGGCCGGCCTCAAGAAGAACGGCGAGATCCGGGAACGCTACCAGCATGCCGCTGTCAACTGCCTCAGAGAGGCATCCAAGGTGATCCGCCGACAGAATCCGACCTATTTCTCCGCAGTCGCCACCAATGCCTTCCGCTGCCAGAAGGACGACAATTTCAAGAACCTGTGCGAGCGCGCGCTGGGTCATCCGATCCGCGTCCTGAGCAGCGAGGAGGAAGGCGACTACATCTACCGTGGCGTGGTGCAGACCACTCCCCTGTCTGGTCGGGATCACTGCATCCTCGACATCGGCGGCAGCAGCACCGAATTCATCCTCGGCAGCGGTGCCCGCGCCAGCTGCATCTTGAGTTGGCAACTCGGCAGCGCCGTCTTGACCGAACGCTTTTTCGACACCCGCACACTGCGGTCCGCCAACTGGCAGGCCGCGGTCGATTATGCGGACGAGACCATCACGCTGGCTGGCAAAGGCCGCATTCATTTGCCCGGCATCCAGACCATGTACGGTGCCTCCGGAGCTATCCGCGCCATCAGCAACACCATGATCAAACTGGGCATCAACGACACCGGAATCATTGATGCCGAAGCGGTGGAAGAATTGGTTCAGAGGCTGCTGAACATCCGCCTCGGATCTCACTTCAAACACCTGGACCGCTACCGGGTACAGGTTTTCCTAGGCGGACTCGCCATTCTTCACGCCCTGTTCGAGCTACTGGATGTCCACGACTTGAAGCCAGCCCGAGGTGCGATCCGGGAAGGCGTACTGCTTGAGCTGCACCAGCAGGCTCATACTACGGCGAAAGCCGCGTAACCCTCTCGCGGCCTACGATGTCCGCCAGGCCTCGGGGAATAGACCGAGCCTCAGCCAAGTCGAGCGTCGCGCATGGCGGCAAGAGTCTCTTCGTTTGGCACCAAAGGCTCGAAAGGCAACGCTTTCTCGACGGCCACGCGAGTCAACATCATTCGAAAGGCATCGGAAACCGTCAGACCCATGCTGGCCAGCACGATGACGGCCTCTTTCTTGATTTCCTCGTTGATGCGAGCACGGACGACAGCATTTGCAGACATGATTTGATCCTCTTCGATAATTAAGTGAGCTATATCGTAGCTCAAAAACAAACTTCAAGACGCATGCAGGTGCTTCTGATAACTTCCGGATGAGAGCAGATTGCAAGGTAAACTGTATTCCTCTTAGATATCGATTTCAGGTATGAACTTAACCATCTCTGTCGATGATGACGTTTTGAGACGAGCCCGCGCTCGAGCGAATCAAGAAAATACGTCCATAGAAATACTGCTTCAAAAGTATTTGGAAGAATACGGCGGAACTGGCCATCATCGCGCCAAAGCTTGCGATCGATTGCTGGCCTTGTCTCGGTCTAGCCAAGCACGCCGCGGCAATGCCAAGTGGACCCGGGAAGAGCTCTATGAGCGTTAGGCTAAATCTGATATATGCGAATTGATATGACCAAAACCAAAGAAAGTCAGCAAAAACTCTAGTCTTTATAATTAGCACCGCAACAAAACCGCCCACTCCGGATCCAACATGCCCCGCTTGCCGCGCCCGCACTCCAGCGTGATTGTCGACGGCCTGGAACGAGCACCCGCCCGCTCCATGCTGCGCGCCGTCGGTTTCGGCGACGACGACTTTCGCCGGCCTCAGGTCGGCATCGCCTCCACCTGGAGCGAAGTGACGCCCTGCAACATGCACATCGACCGGCTGGCCCGCCAGGCGGCCGCAGGGGCCAACCAGGCTGGTGGAAAATCCGTCACCTTCAACACCATCACCGTGTCCGACGGCATCTCCATGGGCACGGAAGGCATGAAATACTCCCTGGTGTCGCGAGAACTGATCGCCGACAGCATCGAGGCGGTGACGGCGGGAGAAGGTTTCGACGCGCTGGTGGCGATCGGCGGCTGCGACAAGAATATGCCGGGATGCCTGATGGCGATCGCGCGGCTCAATCGCCCGGCCGTCTTCGTCTACGGCGGCACCATCGCTCCCGGCCGACACCGCGGGAAGAACATCGACGTGGTCTCGGTATTCGAGGCCGTCGGAGAGCGGGCCAAGGGCCGTATCTCTGCACGGGAATTATCTGCAATCGAGTCTTGCGCCATCCCCGGAGCCGGGTCGTGCGGCGGCATGTACACCGCCAACACCATGGCCTCGGCAATTGAAGCGCTGGGCATGAGCCTGCCTGGCAGTTCGGCACAGATGGCAACCTCCAAGGCCAAACGCGAAGATTGCCGCCAGGCCGGCGAGATGGCGGTCCAGTTGCTGAAGCTCGGCATCACCCCCCGCGACATCATGACGCGCAAGGCTTTCCTCAATGCCATCGCCGTGGCGACCGCCCTGGGCGGTTCCACCAATGTCGTCCTGCACCTGCTGGCCATGGCTCGCTCCATGGGCGTGCGCCTTTCGCTGGATGACTTCACGAGGGTCGGCCGCAAAGTGCCCGTGGTCGCGGACCTGCGCCCATCCGGGCATTACATGATGTCGGAACTGGTACGGATCGGAGGGATCCGTCCTCTGATGAAACGCCTGCTGGATGCCGGACTCCTGCATGGGGAATGCCGGACGGTCACCGGACGCACCATGGCCGAGGATCTCAGCGAGGCACCCGACTACCCGGAAAAACAGGAGATCATCCGCCCGTTCTCCGACCCGATCAAACCGGACAGTCATCTGGTCATCCTGCGTGGCAACCTGGCACCCGAGGGTGCCGTGGCCAAGATCACCGGCAAGGAAGGTTCTACTTTTGCCGGACGTGCCCGCGTGTTCGATTCCGAGGAGCGGGCTCTGCGCGCAATTCTGGGCGGCTCCATCCGTGCCGGCGACGTGGTGGTGATCCGCTACGAAGGTCCCCGCGGCGGGCCCGGCATGCGCGAAATGCTCGCCCCGACTTCCGCCATCATGGGCCGGGGTCTCGGCAGCGACGTGGCCCTGATTACCGACGGACGCTTCTCCGGCGGCTCGCACGGATTCGTGATCGGACACATCACCCCGGAGGCTGCCGTCGGCGGCCCGCTGGCCTTGGTGAAAAACGGTGACCGTATCGCCATCGACGCCACCAGCCGGGAGATCACCCTGAAGGTTCCGAAGAGAGAACTAAATCGACGACGCAAGGCCCTGAAGCCGCGCCGCCCGCGTTACCGTACCGGCGTGCTTGCAAAATATTCGCGCAGCGTGCGCTCCGCGTCGGAAGGCGCCGTGACGGATATGCCAGACTGAATCTCTCCCTGTCCTCCCCCTCCATTGAAGCGTTAATGCTTCCGCCGAAACTCAGTAGCCTCCCTTGCGGCGGCTCTCGGGCAATCCTGCTATACGCCCTCCCTGCTTGCTCGGATCACCAGGGAACAGATCGTAGAGGGTCTTGGCGTTGATTTTCTCGTTCCAGAGTTTTCCAAAGTGCTTGACCAGGTTGCGGGTGTTCGGCTGGTTCCCGGCATTCTGGAAGAATTCCTCGCGCAGGTGCTTGATGACATCCCAATGGCGCGACGTCAGTTCCAAGTCTTCAGATTGTGCGATGTGCTCGGCCAAGCCCTCGCTCCAATCATCCGCATTGACCAAGTAGCCGGTCGGCGTGGTCTCTATCGTCTTTCCGTCAAGTTCAATGCTCATGCAGTCCTCCGTGAATTTTCGAAGAAAAGATTGAAAAATGGTGTCCAAATTATAGCGAGTGCTCCACCCGTATCTATCGGATCCTGCATTTGCCGTTTAAATCCGGTCCCCCAAGCCAACCTCCCCTACCCCTTAGGGGATATAATAGTCAGTTCCCGGCTTACCCCATAGTGAAATTTATATCTGCTTCAAAATCATTTATCCTACGCACTGGACACGTGTTTGACAGGAGGACCGTGAACCATGACAGACGAACAGCATAAAACGCCGATGCTGGACGAGCTGGAGCAAGGCCCCTGGCCGAGCTTCATCTCCGGTATTAAACGGCTTCGCGACCAACACCCTGACAAACGGGTCAACGGCGTCGCAAACGACCTTCTGGGTCAATTGGAACATTCCTACGAAACCCGCAAGGGCTACTGGAAAGGAGGCACGGTCAGCGTCTACGGTTACGGCAGCGGCATCATCCCGCGATTCTCCGAAGTCGGCGCCACGTTCCCCGCCTCCAAGGAATTCCATACCCTGCGCGTGCAACCGCCCGCAGGTAACTACTACACCACCGACGTCCTCCGCCAGCTCGGCGATAGCTGGGAACGCTGGGGCTCCGGCCTGGTGACCTTCCACGGTCAGACCGGCAACATCATGTTCATCGGCGCCAGCACGGAAAACACCCAGCATTTCTTCGACGAGATCAACGACTACGGGTTCGACCTCGGCGGGGCCGGTCCTTGCGTGCGCACCGGGATGTCCTGCGTCGGCGCGGCCCGCTGCGAACAGTCCAACACCGACGAGATGCGGGTCCACCGCACCCTGCTCAACAACTTCACCGACGACGTGCATCGCCCGGCGCTGCCGTACAAGTTCAAGTTCAAGGTGTCCGGCTGCGGTAACGACTGCATGAATTCGATCGAGCGTTCCGACTTCTCCATCATCGGCACCTGGCGTGACGACATGAAGGTGGATCAGGACGCCATCGCGGGCTACCTTGAGACCAAGGGCCGCCAGTACCTGATCGACAACGTGATCGCGCGCTGTCCGACGAATGCCCTGTCCCTGTCGGACGACGATCAGCTGGAGGTCGACAACCGCAATTGCGTCCGGTGCATGCACTGCCTGAACGTACTACCCAAGGCCCTGTCGCCGGGAGACGACAAAGGCGTCTCTATCCTGATCGGCGGCAAGCGCACGTTGAAGATCGGTGACCTGATGGGCACCATGATCGTGCCGTTCATGAAGCTCGAAACCGAGGAAGACTACGAGCAGTTGGTCGAGCTCGCCGAGGAAACCATCGACTTCTGGGCCGAGAACGGTCTGGAGCACGAGCGTTGCGGTGAGATGATCGAGCGCATCGGCCTGGTCAACTTCCTGGAAGGCATTGGCGTGGAAGTAGATCCCAACATGATCAACGAGCCACGCACCAGTTCCTACGTCCGCATGGACGACTGGGAGGAAGAGGCCGAGAAGTGGTTCCAGCGCAAGGCCGAACAATCCCAGGCTGCGGCCTGAACGCGGAGGGATTGATTCATGGCCACTGAACATCGCTCGCCGGTCGAATCCGGTTGCCCGGACGGCTTCCAGTACCTGCACCCGTTGATGCGCAAGCATTACGGGAACTGGGCCTATCACGAAGACCCCCGCCCCGGCGTGCTGCGCCATGTCGCGCACAACGGGGAAGCCATCTGGACCGTTCGCGCCGGCACCCAGCGCATCCTGGACGTGTTCACCCTGCGCAAGCTGTGCGACATCGGGGACGAATTCGGCGATGGCTACGTGCGCTTCACCATCCGCAGCAACATCGAATACATGGTGGCGGACCAGGATAAGGTCGAGCCGCTGATCGATGCACTGGAAGATTCCGGCTTCATCGTCGGCGGCACCAAGAACTCGGTGGCGATGATTTCGCACACCCAGGGCTGGCTGCACTGCGACATCCCCGGCACCGACGCCTCCGGCGTGGTCAAGGCGATGATGGACGAGTTGATCGACGAGTTCCGCGGCTGGAACATGCCTAACCGGGTGCACATGACCACGTCCTGCTGCCAGATCAACTGCGGCGGCCAGGGCGACATCGCGATCAATGTCCAGCACACCAAGCCGCCCAAGATCAACCACGACCTGGTCTCCAATGTCTGCGAGCGCCCGTCGGTAGTGGCCCGCTGCCCGGTCGCGGCAATCCGCCCGGCCCTGGTCAACAACAAGCCTTCGCTTGAGGTCGACGAGAAGAAATGCATCTGCTGCGGGGCCTGCTATCCGCCCTGCCCGCCCATGCAGATCAACGACCCGGAGCATACCAAGCTGGCCATCTGGGTCGGCGGCAACCATTCCAACGCCCGCGGCAAGCCCACGTTCCAGAAACTGGTTGCGGCCGGCATCCCGAACAATCCGCCGCGATGGCCGGAAGCCACCGCCGTGGTTAAGCGCATTCTGCGCGCCTACCGCGACGACGCCCGGGACTGGGAGCGCATGAACGACTGGATCGAGCGGATCGGTTGGCCTCAGTTCTTCGAGCGCGCCGGCCTGCCGTTCACCAAGTTCCATATCAACAACTGGCGCGGCTCCCGGGCCAGCCTCAATGCCTCGGCGCATATCCGCTTCTGAGCCTTGATTCCTGGGAAGTGTCGCCGTGAAATTCGGAATCCTGGTCAACGAGGGTCCTTACCAGCACCAAGCCTCTGACAGCGCCTATCTATTCACTCGCGCGGCACTGGCCGCCGGGCACGAGGTGTTTCGGATCTTCTTCTACCACGACGGGGTCAACAACGGCACCCGTCTGACCGTGCCGCCGCAGGACGACCGCAACGTCGTGGATCGCTGGTCGGAGTTGGCCCAAGAACACAGCCTGGACCTGGTCCTTTGCGTGGCTGCGGCACAGCGCCGCGGGCTCCTAGACGCCGACGAGGCCAAACGCCATAAAAAGGACGCCGACAACATCGCCCCGGGGTTCCGCATCTCGGGACTGGGGCAGTTGATCGAAGCCGCCATCCAGTCGGATCGGCTGGTGACTTTCGGAGATTGAGGATGAGCGAAGAAGGCACCATCAAGAAACTCATGTACGTCAACCGCAAGGCGCCATACGGCACCATCTATGCGCTGGAGTCGCTGGAGGTGGTCCTGATCGGCGCGGCGTTCGACCAGCAGGTCAGCCTGGCCTTCGTCGACGACGGCGTGTACCAGTTGGCCCGCAACCAAAGCACCGACGGCATCGGCATGAAGAACTTCTCCCCCACCTACGCGGCACTCGGCGACTACGACGTCCGCCACATCTATGTGGAACGCGAATCACTGGAAACGCGCGGGCTGACCGTCGAGGATCTGATGCCGCTCACCTACGAGGACGAGGACGACGACTGGGCGGAGAAAGACTCGCTCCGAGTCGTCGACAGCAGGGAACTGGCCGCGCTGATGAGCGAACAAGACGTGGTGCTGAGTTTCTGACCATGAGCCTGCTGCATACCGTCAACAAGTCTCCGTTCGAGCGCAACGGCTTGCAGTCCTGCCTGCGGCTCGCGGAAGACGGGCATGCGGTCCTGCTGATCGAGGACGCCGTAGTGGCGGCCCTGGACGGGACCGAGCATGCCGAAACCATCAAGAATTCAGCGGAACGCCTGTCCGTGTACGTGCTGGGTCCAGACCTGGACGCGCGCGGACTTCCGAAGGATCGCATCATCGACGGCATCGAAGTCGTCGATTACGACCGATTTGTAGCGCTCGCATGCGAGCACGACAGCATTCAATCCTGGTTATAACTAAACAGTCTCAATGAGACGGGAGTCACATCATGCCCCTTGAAGTCAACGGAAAAAGTTACGAAACCGACGAGGAAGGCTACCTGGCCAATATTACCGAATGGGAGCCCGATTTGGCAGACGCCATGGCCGAAGCCGACGGCGCTGCTCTGGGCGAGAACCACTGGGAGGTCATCAACTTCCTTCGTGAGTACTACGAGGAATACCAGATCGCCCCGGCAGTCCGCGTCCTGACCAAGGCGATCGGCAAGAAACTGGGCAAGGACAAGGGCAACAGCAAGTACCTGTACGAGCTCTTCCCCTACGGTCCGGCCAAACAGGCCTGCAAATACGCCGGTCTGCCGAAACCGACCGGTTGCGTCTGACCTGCGCCCGGCCGCCTGTCAGCGGTTCCGGCGCAAACTGATATGGATGCGGCAAGCCTGGCTTTGACCTTCCTCTACTACGGCGCCGCCCTAGTGCTGGCGCTCGGGCTTGCCCTGCGCATCCGCCGGTATGCCGCGGTCCCGGCCCCGCTGAAAATCCCGACCACGCCGGCACCAACCAATCGCACCGGCGTCGTCCTGCGCATGATCCGGGAACTGACCCTGTTCGAAAGCCTGTTCAAGTCGAACAAGTGGATCTGGCTGTTCGGCTGGATGTTCCACTTCGGCCTGCTGCTGGTGCTGCTGCGCCATCTGCGTTATTTCACCGATCCCGTCTGGGGCTGGGTGGCGTTCCTGCAACCGTACGGAAAATATGCCTCCCTGATGATGGTGCTCGGACTGCTCGGACTCTGGTTCCGGCGCGTGATGGTGGACCGGGTACGCTATATCTCCGCGCTGTCCGACCACCTGATGCTGGCCCTGCTGATCGCCATCGGCGTGACCGGTATCGCCATGAGCTTCGCTGTCGGCACGGACGTGGTGGCCGTCAAGGCGTTCTTCCTGGGACTCATGTGGTTCGACTGGCAACCGCTGCCGTCCGACCCGCTGCTGTATGTACATCTCGTCCTCGTTGCACTGCTGATGCTGATATTTCCGTTCAGCAAGCTGCTGCATGCCCCAGGCGTGTTCTTCAGCCCCACCCGCAACCAGGCCGACAATCCCAGGGAACACCGCCATGTCTCCGCCTGGGCACTGAAACTTGAGAAAGGCAATGGCTGAGCAACCCGCTTTCGACGTCCCGGAACTCAAGCCCTATCCGGTCATCCCGAAACTGGTCGAGGATGCGATGGCGCACAGCCAGCCGTTCGTCGCCAAGCCCAACTTCCAGGGTCCGCTCGGCTTCCCGGGCGAACTGGTGGACGACTGGCAGGACGTCGCGGTGAAGAAGATGGGCGAGTTGACCGACCGCTACCGCTCGCTGCAGGTGTTCCTTGATTCCTGCGTCAAATGCGGCGCCTGCACCGACAAGTGCCATTACTATCTCGGCACCACCGACCCCAAGAACATGCCGGTGGCCCGCCAGGACCTGTTCCGCAAGGTGTACCGGCGTCACTACACGTTCGCCGGAAAGTACCTCCCATGGCTGGTCGGAGCCGAAGACCTGACCGAAGAAGTGCTCGACGACTGGTACAAGTATTTCCACCAGTGCTCGCAGTGCCGCCGCTGTTCGGTGTACTGCCCCTACGGCATCGACACCGCGGAAATCTCAATGGCGGCGCGCGAGGTCATGGATTCGATCGGGAAAGGCCAGAAGTACTGCAACGAAATCATTGGCAAGGTGCACACCATTGGCAATAACCTGGGTTTGCCGGAGCCGGCCCTCGTGGACACGCTGGAAGGCCTGGCCGAAGAGATCGAGGAAGACACCGGCGTCGCGGTCCAGTTCCCGCTGGACCAGAAAGGAGCCGACATCCTGCTGGTCACCCCTTCCGCCGACTTCTTCGCCGAACCCCATGTCGACGGCCTGATCGGGTATGCCAAGGTCCTGCACGAGGCAGGGCTGTCGTGGACCCTGAGTTCGCACGCCTCCGAGGCCGCGAACTTCGGCATGTTCATCGGCAGCTACGAAAACATGCGCAAGGTCGCGTTGCGCATCCGGGAGGCGGCACTGGACCTCGGTGTGAAGCGCATCGTGTTCGGCGAATGCGGGCATGCCTGGCGAGTCGCCTACAGCTTCCTCAATACGCTGGCCGGTCCCTTCGATTTCCTGGATCCGAACTATCCGATCCCCCAGCACATCTGCGAGGTCACCCACGGACTGATCCAAGAAGGGAAGCTACGCCTGGACAAGTCGCAGAATGACGACATGGTGCTGACCTATCACGACTCCTGCAACGTGGCCCGTGCCTCGCGCATGGGAGACGTCCCGGGCGGACAGTTCACAATCCCGCGCGACGTCATCCGCGCCAGTTGTAACCATTTCTACGACATGCCGGCCGACACCGTGCGCGAAGCGACATACTGCTGCGGCGGCGGCGGCGGGCTTCTGACCGACGACCTGATCGAGTTGCGCGTCAAGGGCGCCCTGCCCCGCATGGAGGCCCTCAAGCAGGTTGTCGATGACCATGGCGTCACCCATATGGCCGCCATCTGCGCGATCTGCAAGAGCCAGTTCGCCAAGGTCCTGACTTACTATGGATTCCAGATGGATCAGATTGTCAGTGTTCACCAGTTGGTGAGCAACGCGATCATCCTGACCGGAAGCGAACAAGAGAAAGAGGCCGAGCTGAGCGAGGCCGCCTGAAGACCACTCCCAGGAGAACCCTATGAGTACCTCAAACGAATCCCCATCAGACCAGAAACTCACGTTTCGTCGTTTCGAAGACGACGACTACCAGTGGACCAAGCCAGGAGATTCGATCTTCGAGGCGGATCATTCACATAAGTGTCCGACCTACGTACACCGCACCCCGCCGTGCCAGGGCAGCTGCCCGTCCGGCGAAGACATCCGCGGCTGGCTCGACATCGTGCGCGGCATCGAAACCCCGCCGGAAGGCATGAGCATGCAGGAATACGCCTTCCGCCGCTCGACCGACGCCAACCCGTTCCCGTCCATGATGGGCCGGGTCTGTCCGGCCCCGTGCCAGGACGGCTGCAACCGTAATCATGTCGAGGACTTCGTCGGCATCAATTCGGTAGAACAGTACATCGGCGACGAAGCCTACAACGAGGGCTTCAAGTTCGAATCCCCCGAGAAGACCAGCGGCAAGCGGGTCGCCATCATCGGGGGCGGGCCGGCGGGCCTGGCGGGCGCCTACCAGTTGCGCCGTCGCGGCCATGCCTGCACCATCTTCGAAGGCCAGGAGGAACTCGGCGGCATGATGCGCTACGGCATCCCCGGCTACCGCACGCCCCGCTCCTACCTGGACCGCGAAATCGAGCGTATCCTGGAAATGGGCGACATCGAGGTGCGCAACAACACCAAGGTCGGAACCGATGTCACCATCGAGGAAATTGAGAAGGAATTCGACGCCATTCTCTGGGCGGTCGGCTGCCAGACCGGGCGAAAGCTTCCGGTCCCCAACAGTGATGCCCCGAACTGCATCTCCGGCGTGGCCTTCCTGGAAGCGTTCAACAAGGGCCACCTGCAGGTGACCGCCGACCGCGTCATCTGCGTCGGTGGCGGCGACACCTCTATCGACGTGGTTTCTGTCGCCAGACGTCTCGGCAATATCCCGAGCATGGAAGAGAAACTGCGGCCCGAACATGTCGTCGGCGGCTACGTGGCACACGATGCCGCAATGGCCGCAGCCCGTGAAGGGGCTAACGTGACGCTGACCTCCCTTTTCCCCAAGGAGGAAATGACCGCGGCCGAGCACGAAGTGCACGATGCCATGCGTGAAGGTGTCGATATTCGCGATGGTGTCATGCCGGTCGAGGTGCTGCTGGACGATACCGGCCGGGCCCGCGCCCTGAAAATGGCGGAATGCACCATAGAAGAAGGCCGTCCGAGTCCCGTGGAAGGCACGGAGTTCGAAATCGAGGCGGACCTGATCGTGTCCGCCATCGGCCAGGGCGGCGACCTCAGCGGCGGCCTGGCGGAACTCGACAACGGCCGCGGCCTGATCGATGCCAGCAAGTTCTTCGAGGTCGACGGTCGGCCCGGGCACTTCGTGGCTGGCGACATCATCCGCCCGCATCTGCTGACCACCGCCATCGGGCAGGCGTCCATCGCCGCCGAGGGCATCGACCAGTACCTGAAAGATGCCGAACTCCGCAAGCGCCCGAAAGTGGATGTACATCACTTCGACCTGCTGGCGAAGCTGAGCGAGGCCGGGCTGGATCCCAAGCCTTACGAGATCGGCGAGACCCGGGGCACCGACGGCAGCGATTTCTCGGTGCACAACTACGAAGATCGCTCCAGCCAGGAAATCATCACCCACGAAAAACTGTTCCTTGCCCACTTCCCCTTCCAGGCCCGTGTCCTGCGTGGCGAGTCCGGACCCGACAGCGAGGCGGTGCTGGGCCACTTCGAGGAACGCGTGGTGGGCTTGAATGAAGAGGAGGCGGTCTCCGAGGCCGGGCGCTGCATGAGCTGCGGCATGTGCTTCGAATGCGACAACTGCGTCGTGTTCTGTCCGCAGGACGCCGTGTTCCGGGTCAAGAAGGACGAGCATACGACCGGACGTTACGTCGACACCGACTACGACCGGTGCATCGGCTGCCATATCTGCGCCGACGTCTGCCCGACCGGCTACATCGACATGGCTCTGGGAGAGCATTGATTTCGGGGTGATCTGCGCGCTATGCGGGCAATGCTGTTCATGCTGTCAGTTGTCGCACTGATAGCGTTCACGGGCGCTTCGGCTGAAGGTCTCGGGCCGTTTATTCCCAAGGCCAAGGGCGAGCAATGCGTGGAACCCACCCAGGTGATGCGCGAACGACACTGGGAATTCATCCTGCATCAGCGCGACGAGACCGTACACAAGGGCATCCGCACCACCCGCCACTCCCTGAAGAACTGCTTGGAGTGCCACGTGCAACCGGACGAGGAAGGGCGATTTCCGCGGAGTTCCGAGCCGACCCATTTCTGCACCAACTGCCACGTTTTCGCCGGCATCCGCATCGACTGCTTCGAATGCCATGCCGATCGCCCGCATGAGGCCTACGGCGCGATCTCCCGCCACTCCCGGCTGAGCCTGAACGACATGTTCCGCAAGAGGCCCGTCCGATGAGCCTGGGTCTCACCCGGCGCGAATTCCTGCAAGGTGCCGGTGCGGCCGGGGCCTTGACCCTTGCGCCCGGCGTGTTCCTGTACGCCAAGGACCCGGAAGCCCCGGTGACCGACGCCGTACGCTGGGGACTGCTGGTGGACACCCGACTGTGCCAGGAAGACTGCAATGCCTGCGTGGACGCCTGCAATGAAGAGCACAACCTGCAGGACCTTGGCCGCCCCGAAACCGATGCACAGTGGATCCGGAAACTGACCGTGCGCGACCCGCTTGGCGGGAGGACCATCTCGCTGCCGATGATGTGCCAGCACTGCGAGAATCCCCCTTGCGTGGACGTCTGCCCGACGGGTGCCTCGTTCCGCCGCGAAGACGGCATCGTGCTCGTCGACAAACATACCTGCATCGGCTGCCGCTACTGCATGATGGCCTGCCCCTACAAGGCGCGTTCATTCATCCATGAGAACCTGACCGAGCAGTTGCCCGACGCGCCGCGTGGCAAAGGCTGCGTCGAGAGCTGCACCCTATGCGTGCACAAGGTCGATGCCGGGGAAAACACGACCGCCTGTGCGGAAGCCTGTCACAAGGACGGACACCAGGCCATTTTGTTCGGAGACCTGAACGACCCGGACAGCGAGATCTCCAAGCGAATCCGGGAATTCGGCGCCACCCAGATCCGGGCCGACCTCGGGCTCAACACCGGCGTACGCTACCAGAACCTATGAGCATCGCCTCGACCCGTTACGCCACGCTGGACGCCGGCCGCAACTACTGGGGCCTGCTCGCCGTCCTGGCGGGTGTGGTGCTGGCTGGATTCGCTGGATTCCTCCACCTGGAGCACGAGGGCCATTGGATCACCGGCATGAACAACCAGGTCGTGTGGGGCATCCCGCATGTCTTCGCCGTGTTCCTGATCGTCGCGGCTTCCGGCGCGCTGAATGTCGCCTCCATCGCTTCCGTGTTCGGCCAGGTTGCCTACAAGCCACTGGCCCGCCTGTCCGGGCTTCTGGCCGCCGCCCTACTGTCCGGCGGTTTGGCCATCCTGGTACTGGACCTCGGTCGGCCGGATCGGCTGATCGTGGCCATGACCTACTACAACTTCAAGTCCATCTTCGCCTGGAACATCTTCCTGTACACCGGGCTGCTGGCGGTGATCGCCGTCTACCTGTTCGTGCTGTTCCAGCCTGCACTGGCCCGCTGGACCCGGGCCGCCGGCATCATGGCCCTGCTGTGGCGCCTCATCCTGACCACCGGCACCGGCGCCATCTTCGGTTTTCTGGTCGCCCGCCAAGGATACGACGCGGCCATCATGGCACCCCTGTTCATCATCATGTCGTTCTCGTTCGGCACGGCCGTATTCCTGCTGGTCCTGGCCGCGGCCTGCCGGGGCTCCGGGAGGGTGCTTGGCGATGCCCTGCTGTTCCGCCTGAAGAACCTGCTCGCCGTGTTTGTCTCCGCGGTGCTTTATTTCGTCCTGGCCTACCACCTCACCAATCTCTACGCCACCGAGCACCATGGCTTCGAGGCATTCATCCTGAATTTCGAGAGCCTGTATTCGAAACTCTTCTGGCTCGGGCAGGTTGGCCTCGGTTCTCTCCTGCCGCTCGCCCTGTTCTACTCGCCGAAGACCCGGAACTGCCGCGTCAGCACGCTTGTTGGCGCGAGCCTGGTCATCATCGGCGGCCTGATTCAGATGTACGTCATCATCATCGGCGGACAGGCATACCCGCTGGTCTTGTTCCCCGGCATGGAAGAAAGCAGTTCGTTCTATGACGGTGTAGTTGCGTCCTACGTGCCAAGCTTCTGGGAATTTTTGCTGGGCATCACCGGAGTCGGCATCGGCCTGATCCTGACCGTCGCGGGCCTGGGTGCACTGGATATCCTCCCCGAGGACCTGTCGGATCCCAAGCCGGCCAGCTAAGTTTTAGTCATGGCCGGCCAACACCGCCGGATCTACCTGTCGGCAAGCCGGAAGTCCAGCGGCAAGACCTGCCTCTCCATCGGCCTCCTGCATACGCTTGCCCGGCAAGGCGTAAAGACCCAACCGTTCAAGAAAGGGCCCGACTACATTGATCCAATGTGGCTGTCCCGCGCCGCCGGACGACCCTGCTACAACCTGGACTACAACACGCAAACCAGCCAGGAGATCCTTGAGACTGTCGCCCGTGGTTCCGTGGCCGATTACGCCCTGATCGAGGGCAACCTCGGATTGTTTGACGGCATGGCAGCCGACGGCTCCGACAGCAACGCCGCCTTGGCCAAGCTTCTGCAGGCGCCCATCGTACTCATACTGGATTGCGAGGGAATGACCCGTGGCATCGCACCGCTGGTTCTCGGCTATCAGCAATTCGATCCTGAACTGCAATGGGCTGGCGTAATCCTCAATAGAACCGCCGGCAGCCGACACGAATCCAAACTCGTCCATGCCGTGGAACAGCACACCGATTTGCCGGTGCTTGGTGCCGTCGGGAGATCCCCGGACATGCAACTCGCGGAACGCCACCTTGGGCTCATCACCCATGCCGAGCAGGCCGACGCAGACCAGCGCATCGAAAAGATGGGTCGAGTCGTGGCCGAGAGTGTCGATGTCGAAAGATTGCTTGATCTAGCGGGTGACCCGGTTGCAGAATCGGAGGCAGGAATTCCAGCATCGGTGCCTGCGCCTGACCTGCGCATCGGCTATGCCCAAGATGCCGCATTCGGGTTTTACTACGCGGACGATCTGGAATGGTTCGCCCGGCTAGGAGTTGAACTGATCCCGTTCGATGCGCTACACGACACCGATCTTCCTGAAATCGACGGCCTGTGGATCGGCGGCGGGTTTCCGGAAACCCAAGCCGAAGCCCTGTCGGCCAACGCCCCGATGAAGGAAGCCCTGCGCGACCGTATCACCTCTGGGTTGCCGGCCTACGTCGAGTGTGGTGGTCTCATGTACCTATCCCGACAAATCTCCTGGGAAGGCCAAACTCATGGCATGGTAGGCGTCGTCCCCGGTGATTGCGTGATGGACTCGCGCCCGCAAGGGCGAGGGTTGGTGGAACTGGAAGCCACGAGTGACTTCCCATGGCCCGAAGTGCCCTCAGGGTTGCAAGTGCCCGCACACGAATTTCATTACTCGCGCCTGGAAAACCTGAGTGGCGATCTTCGCTGGGGCTGGCAGGTTCGGCGCGGAACTGGCACGGCCGAGGAAATGGACGGATTGATTTTAGGCAATCTGTTTGCCAACTACTGCCACTTGCGTCACACAAAGCGTTTTGAATGGGTTCAGCACTTTATCGGGCATGTGCGGAAAAGTTCAGAAAAATAAGGGAGTCCCAAAAATTATCTCCAACACTTCCTGCATGGGAGCTTTCCTTGACATATAGAAAAAGTAATGTATATTTATAAAGGTAAGGATTTCTTCCAATAAGTAATGATCGAATCAACAATTACGTCAAAGGGACAAACCACTTTGCCAAAGCCTGTACGGGAAGCTCTTGGGGCTTCCCCGGGAGACCGTGTGCGCTATGTCATCCTTGATGACGGTATTTGGATCCTGCCCATACGATCCATCAAAAGTTTGTTTGGTGCATTCAAATCTCAATATAGTGGGCCACCGGCAACGCTAGAAGATATGGACCGCGCCATAGCGGAAGGAGCTTGCGAGGAATGATCGCGCTTGATACAAATGTATTAGCCCGTTATCTACTTGAGGACGATGAGCAGCAAGCAGAAGCCGCCCGGGATCTTCTTTCGAGACTAACTCCCGATCAACCCGGTTTTATTTGCCGTGAAGTGACAATTGAACTCACTTGGGTTCTTCAGCGTATATACGGGTTCTCCCGAGACTTGATTGCGGAAGCCCTAGAAAAACTGATTGCCGCTAAGGAACTTAAATTCGAGGCTGTCGACGATCTGATTCCCGCTATCATCCATTACAGACAAGGGGGAGCCAACTTGGCTGACCGGATGATTGTTGCGGCGTCAAAGCGGCGCGGAGCATATCCCCTTTATACTTTCGATCAAAAGTTAGCACGTCTTGAAGGGGTCTCTCTGCTAGAAGAGCCAACTTGAAGAGACTCTAAGCGAAAGTCTACTTCATCAAATCATCGACACTACGATAATGAATCAACCCTTCTCCTGTCTAGGCCTGGCGAATAGCTTCACGAGTCTCTGCGTTGGGGATCTTCGTTGAAAATGGTAAACCCTGGCACAAAGCGACTTGTCTATAGAACAATGTGATTGCTTCAGTCGCAGATAAACCGAGACTCGAAAAAACCTCTTCAGCATCACGCTTGATTTCAGGCTCCATGCGAGCTTGGACTGTTTCGGTCTTGGCCATGAAATCCCTATTCCATCAAGTTGACCGCCACGCCCTCTTCGCGCAACCGATCTGCGCGCGCCTGAATATACCGCTGGAAATCTTCATACTCCGTATACGCGCCTGAAGCCACGTAGTCCAAGATGGACTGCACATGGAATGCCTTGACGTAACCCTCGTTCCGAAAAACTTCCTCACCTTTCGAATTGAACATCACCTGCGTGGGAACCGTCTTGACTCCCAGGCGCATGGCCCAATTCAAGGAATCCGTCTCTTTCCCTGACGGGGTCGTCAGCGCCTCCCGCGCCCGGATGTCCACCACCGCGACCTCGAACTGTTCGAGGATGTCCTGGGTTTCCGATCGGCGAAAAATGTCCTGGTGCAATTCATCGCAACCCAAGCATTCTTTCTGCTCGAACATGACCAATAGAGGCTTGTCGCGGTCGCGCTTCGTCAGATCGAATGGGGGTCCGGACAGGGTCGAAGACTCGACATGCAGGACACCGTTTCCGGCCTGCTTATCCTGGCTCCCGTAGTATTCGACAAACCGTTCATTCGTATAGCGCCGCTCCGCGATAAAGCGCGTCACTGCTCGAAACCGGGGCGGTGGATAGTAGCCGTTCATGCGGAATACGACCGAACCATCCTCACCAAAGACCAGCAGTGTCGGAGTGAACATCACTTTGGTTTTCATCGCGTATTTCCCTTCGGGCAAAGCTTCCCCGTCCACATCGGTCACTTCCAGGGCGCCGAACATATTGATTGCGACGACATCGAAGTGCTGCTGGACATACTCGGCAATGTCGTACTGGCCCAGATCGTTCTCGATGAACATCTTGCAGTACGGACAACCGTCCTGATAGAAATACAACATCAGATGGCGGCTCTCTGCGGAAGCCTCCTCGATATCTTCATTCAAGTCCAAGAACGACTGTTTGAACCACTCCGGGTGAGGCACATAACCCGGATTCGCCATATCCGCGCCCAGTGCGGGTTCCGACTCGGCCCAGGCCGCAGGCCATGCCAGCGTCCAGATCAGGAAAGCGGCAGACAGCCTGCGCATAACCCGGTTATTCTTCGAACTCCAAGTCGTCCGCTACCGCATCGAGGCCAGCCTGCGCACAGGCTTCGTCAATTTCTCCGGTCGCACCGGAAACCCCGACTCCTCCGTAGAACTGGCCTCCCGCCTCGATCGGCAATCCGCCGCGCAAGCGAGTCAACTTCTTGCTGGCGCGCGCCAGGGGTTTTGCAAGATCTGCGCTCGGCTGGCGCATGTTCGCCGAAGTCTTGGCCTTTTTCTTGGCGATCTTGAGCGTGACCGGCGAGGCCAGCGCATGACGCAGCAACGCCTGAATCCGGCCATCGCGCGCCACGACTACGGCCGTGACCTGATAACCTGTCTCGGCACAATGCTGCAAGGCGGCATTCACGATCCGCTGGGCAATGTCCGCAGTGATCAACTTGACCGTGACCGTATTGCCTGCAACGGCCGGTGCCGTCAAGCACAGCAGAAACAGACCTGTAATTGCTCGCTTCATGAGTCCCTCCTTGCTCAGATTCCAAGCCCAGGATTGTCTTGGATATTCAACAAATTAGGCTTGTTCAACACCGGAAGGTTGACTTCCTTCTTCGAGAGCAGCCATTCCCGTACTATATCCCAGACCGGCGGCCCCGGCGCCACCGTGCCGACCACTCCCCAGCCGGTCACCTTGTAGCGACGCTTCGGATCCAATGCAGCACCATCGCGAGTACGTAAATCACGGATCCTGTCTCCGACCGGCGCCGTAGGATCAAGGCTGTATTCGATCCCGGCCACGCGCACCATATCCCCGCCCTGCTGCTGGTAGGGATCCAGGTTGAAGAGGTTGTCCGCCACATCCTCCAGAATCAACTTGATCTGCTCTCCGCTCATTTCGTTCATGTACGTTTCCGGATACGTGATCGCAGTCTGATCCAGCACGTGTTCCATAGTCAGGGTTTCTCCAGGCAGAACGGTCGTCCCCCACCGAAAACCCGGCGACAGGGCGATTTCGGCATCGTAATGCTCCAGGAGCGCCTCGCAGATCACCTGGTCGAAAGTCCCGTTGAAATTACCCCGGCGATACAAGGTCTGGCCAGCCACGGCCAGCGGCTGACTCAAGGTTTCCAGATGCGGCTCTCGCATCCGCTCGATCCAGGCCTGCATTTCAGGGTCCGGCGGCAACATGGAAGAGAACACCGGAAGCAGACGGTAGCGAAATCCAGCCAAGCGACCCTGTTTCACCTGGAAATCCATCACCCCCAGAAACTTCCCGTTCGACCCCGCATTGGTCACCAGCGTCATCCCGCCGGGATTCTGCACCTCGATGGCCGCCGGCACTCCATCGTGGGTATGCCCTCCGAAGATGGCATCCAGCCCCGACACTCGAGAGGCGAGTTTGAGGTCCACGTCCATGCCGTTGTGCGACAGCAGCAGAACCAGGCCCGGATTGTGACGTGACCGAATCTCTTCCACCAGTGCCTGCAAGGGGGCCTCCTGAATGCCGTAACTCCAGTTGGGAACGAACCGCTTGGGGTTCGCGACCGGCGTGTACGGAAACGCCTGTCCGATCACGGCCACCTGAACACCTCCGACTTCGCGCAGGGTATAAGGCCGAAACGCGTGCCCGGTGTCCTCGTCGAAGGCCGGCAATTCATCGAATATCGCTTCCTCCGTCAGGTAGATGTTCTGAGCCACGAATTCGGCGTTTGACTGCGCCAGATTGGCGCGCAGCGCTTCTTCCCCGTACGTGAATTCCCAGTGTCCGGTCATCACGTCGACTCCAAGACGGTTGCATGCCTCCACCATGTCCGTGCCTCGGCTCCACAGGGCCGTGCCTGATCCTTGCCAGGTATCTCCGCCGTCCAGCAACAAAGTCTGCTCCACGCCTGCGGCATCCCGCAAGCGCGCGATCAGCGTCGACAGGTGCGCAAAGCCCCCGACCTTGCCGTAGGTCTCGGCCAAGGACGGAAAATTCAGATAGGTCAGCGCATGCGCCTCCGGGCTGCCTGCAGCCAAACTAAAATGATCCAGGAAAGCTTGTCCCACCAGATGCGGCGGCCGCCCCAGCGCTGCTCCAAGCCCTAGGTTGGTATCCGGCTCGCGGAAGTAGACCGGCAACAACTGCGCGTGGCAGTCGGTGAAATGCAGAATCCGGACATTGCCGAATGGGGGAAGGTCGTACAGAGCATTCGCGGCTTGTGCGCCACGATGCGGCAGCATCCCTGCCGCTGAGGCCGCCACCATCACCGACAAGAATTCGCGCCGGCTCAGGTGCATGGCAAAACTTATTGCAAAAAGGGTTCGAGCCCGACTTTGCCGGCCTGCGAGGTCATCTGCTCATAACCCCGGTGCCCTTGCTGTTCGGCCTTCCTCGCCAGCTTTACGGCCGCTTCGAAATCACCCGCCTCAGCGAGCTTCTTGGCTTCCTTCAGGAACTTTCCGGTGTCCCGCCATTCACCGCTGACCGAAGCCGCCTGCTGCTGCGCGGCAACCGCCGCTTCGTATGCCATATCGAAGTCCGACTGGTCGGCCGCAGACGCAACTGCGGCAGCCCCGCACAAGGCCAAAGCGGCGAGAGCTGGCGTACAGAATTTCACGCCAGCCTCACTTCCGTGCCGCCGGCCCGTTCAGGGGCAGGCCATTGCTCATGCGGGTGTGGAAGTATTCCAGATTCCGGTACTCTTCGCCCTGAGCCTTGAACGGCTTGGCCCGTACCTGCTTGTTGCAACCGGTATAGCGGCGGTGCAGGGTTCCAATCGCGCCCCACTTCGACCGGTAGACCGGCCAGCCGGTTGCCTGGCCCAGCGCCGGACTCAAGGATTCGGTGCGCAACTTGCGCCCCGCCATGCTGAAATGACAGTGCGCGCAGGCAAAATTCAACTGGCCGCGGCGCGTGAAATAGAATTCGCGCCCTTTCTTGTACGCTTCCAGTGCACGAGGATCGTCTTCGGGCACCACCACGTTGATGATCTGGCCTCGCGACTCGTATGCCATGTAAGCCAGGATGTCCACGATCGCACCTTTCTTGTACTTCAGAGGCTCCTCGCCATTGGCCTCGCGGCACTGGTTGATCGCAAGCGCCAGGGTCAGCACCTGCCCCTGATCCCTGTCCCACCTCGGGTAGTGATGCTGCACTCCCGGCTCCCCGAAACAGTCCGCATAGGATTTCCCGTTGGCGAACGGAGTGTTCCACATCTCTTCGCCGTTGGCGATCGCCACCTCATACGGGGGGAATTCTTCGATCAGCTCCCAGTTCGCCCGCCAGGCCGGATCCAAAGCGTATGAACCGTTGGCGAATTCCTCCCAGGGAAGGTCGGGAAACTTGTTCTTGAAGAACTGCTGAATCCCCTCCAGGTCCTTGTCGGGGTCCACCTCGCCATCCGCACCCACGTTGGCATTGACCACCAGCCCCGCAAACAGCAGGCAAACTGAGCAGGCCAAAGCCTTCCGGGAAATCACTTGACTTCCACCTCCAGTGCATCGGAGTGACCCTGATTATCGGTCCAGGCCAGAGTCAGGAGATCGCCCTTGGAGCCTTTGTACTTGAACGACAGGTACGGATTCTTGGCGACACCGGTTCCCCAGTTCGCGGTGAAGACGACCTCGCCTCCAACCGTCGCCGTCACCTCCTGTATGAAATGCGCCGGAATGACGTTGCCGTCACCATCTTTGCGCAGTCCCGTCTCCATCGGATGGGTAATTAGGGCCTTCACGGTCACGACGCCGTCTTTTTCCTTGGCCCGTACGCGCATGCTTCCCGCCATGATTTTGTCTCCTTGTTTAGCCGCCGCAGCCGCCAATGGTTACTTTGACTTCCCGTACACCGGAATATGATTTGCCACCCGCTTCCACCAATGCCACGACATTGGATGTTTTTTGCATCTTCACCCGGGTCGAAACATACGGGACCGAATCGGGGGTCAGATCGTATGTCGACGTCAGCGGTAGAGGGTTCTGCTCGACCACGATGCTGATCCGGGTTACATCTTCAAGCGTCGTGGAAACTGCAATCGGGACCACCGCGCCGTTTTCCGCAATGTCAGGTGCGGTAATGGTGATGGCATCGCTGGGTGCCGGCTTGCTGCCTGCCAGCATGTCAATAAGCGCGCCAGACTCTTGCGCCTCGAATGCGTCCTTGGGCCAGGCGGCATGCACGGAACCTGCAACGAACAGTGTCCCGAGACCCAGGCCCGCAGTTAGAAAAGTTCTTCGATCCATGGTCTCATTCTCTCCCAGTTATAGGGTGTAAAGAAACTCGACAATCTTGTCGATTTCTTCTTCCGTCAGAATTTGGTGCTTGCCGAACGGCGGCATCATGGCATGAGGGCGAAATTGTGGCTGATTCCAGACATTCTGCCGTAAAACTTCCTTGTCGGGAAAACGCATTTGCATGGCTACCAGCGGCACGGAAATGTTGCCCGACGCTTGGCCCCCCGGAATGTTATGGCAGGAAAGACAATTTCCTTTTTTGACGTCGAAGGCGATTTTTCGCCCTTCTTCGACCATCTGATCATCCGCTTGCGCCAGCGGTGCGAAGCCCACGCATACGGTCACGAACAACAGCCGAAAGCCTTTCACTTGGGGGTTCCTGCAACAATCTGTTTGGTCGATGTATTGTACACAACGAAAGGAAAAAAATGTTACGGATTGACCGAAATTTCCGCTGGATTTTGGAGAAAATCGCGGCTGCTGATAGACTGTTTTCCGGATGGGCGATTAGCTCAGGGGGAGAGCGCTGCCTTCACACGGCAGAGGTCGCTGGTTCAATCCCAGCATCGCCCACCACCCCCGCGGCATCCTGTAATCCGGCGATCGCGCCACGCTTTGCCTGTTAGAATTCGTGTGAGTTCCGCCCCCATCGGTTAAGCGGATAAACCACGGGATTCCTAATCCCGGACTGGTGGTTCGAATCCACCTGGGGGCGCCACCCCTCAGATCGGGCAGACGATCTCGCCGAGGTGCTTGATGAGGCGCATGTTCTCCTCATAGTCGATCGGCACGACAACCAGAGACGGCCCCTCTTCCTCAAATGCAGCCTCCAGCGTCGCCTCGAGGTCCCGGCTGGCCGTCACCACATGCCCGTGCCAGCCGAACGCCCGGGCCAGACCCAGCCAGTCCGGATTCGTGAACTCCAGCTCCGTATGGCTGTTGAATTGCTGTTCCTGCTTCCATGAAATCAGCCCGTAGCCGCCATCCTCCCAGACCATTACCACGATCGACACCCCCAAGCGGCTGGCGGTCTCCATCTCCTGCACATTCATCAGGAACCCGCCATCGCCGCAGATCGCCAGGATCCGGCGGGTCGGATGCACGAGACCGGCCGAGATCGCGCCGGGCAGCGCGAACCCCATTGAGCAAAATCCGTTTGGAATCAAGCATGTATTGGGCTCATGGCAGTGATAATGGCGGGCAATCCACATCTTGTGCGCCCCCACGTCGGACAGCAGGATGTCCGACGGACCCATGACCTCGCGCACGTCCCAAAGCACCTTCTGCGGACGCAGCTTGCCTTCCGTGTCGTCGTTCTTGTAGGCCGCGAATTCGCCCAGCATTTCTTCCCGAACCCTTTTTTCCCGGCTCAGGTCCCAGTCCATCTTTCCATGCGCCCGCGCCCGCTCGTTGAGCATGGCCAGGGTCTGGGCCAGATCACCGACCAGTTCTACCTCGGGATGGTAGTGCAGATCGATCTCCGCCGGCAGGAAATCGGCATGGATGATGGTTTTGATCCCGTCCGGATTCCACAGATACGGGTGATACTCGACCATGTCGTAGCCCAGCGCCAGCACCACATCCGCCGCATCGATCGCACAAGCCACCAAATCCTTGGATCCAAGGCCAATGGTGAACAGGCAGTAGTCTTCCTCCATATCGACACAGCCTTTCGCCATGAACGTACTGATGACACCAATGTTGGTCTGCTCGCAGAACATGCGCAATTGCTGGCTGGCTCGAGTCCGGATACAACCATTGCCGGCAAGAATCACCGGGCGTCGTGCCCGACACAACATTTCAAAGGCCCGGTCGATTTGCTCCCCAGCCGGAATCGGCCGCCGGAAGCGGATCGGAGAAATCGGCTTCGCGTCTGTCTCGTGTTTCGCGACATCCTCCGGCAGTTCGAGATGAACGGCACCAGGTTTTTCGCTGCGCGCGATGCGAACTGCCTTGCGCACGATTTCCGGGAGGCTGTCCGCCTGAATGATGCTGGTGGACCATTTCGTCACTGCACGGAACATGCTCACGGCATCCATGATCTGGTGGGATTCCTTGTGCTGCCGGGCGGTGGAGCCCTGGCCGGTCAGCACCAGCAGTGGCGATCGGTCCATGTTGGCGTTCGCCACGCCCGTCACCAGGTTGGTCGCGCCCGGGCCCAATGTCCCCAAACAACCTGCAGGCTGCCCGGTGAGCCGGCCGTACACCTCGGCCATGAAGGCCGCCCCCTGTTCGTGCCGGGTCAGGATGAATTGGATCTTGTCCGACTTCGACAGGGACATGACGAAATCCGCGTTCTCTTCTCCGGGAACGCCGAATACGTACTCGATGCCCTCGACCTCGAGGCAACGGACGAACAGGTCAGACGCTTTCATTCTGGAGGTCTCGCCTGCTCATTTTAGACTCAATGTTTGCGTGCCAAGGTCAGGCCATCGCCGATCGGCACCAAGCTGACCATGACCCGCGAATCGTTCGCCAGCATTCGATTGAACTCCCGAATGGAAACCGTGTCGGGTTCCTGCTCGGAAGGGTCCGCCACGCGTCCGGACCACAAGGTATTGTCCACCGCAATCACCCCACCGGGCCGTATCAAGTCCAGAAGGTGCTCGTAATACGCCTGGTAGTTCTCTTTATCGGCATCGATGAAGGCAAAGTCGAAACGCCCGGCCTCCCCGGCCTGGCGCATCTGCTCCAAGGTTTTGAGCGCCGGAGCCAGACGCAGGTCGATCCGCTCCGCGACTCCGGCCTGCTGCCAGAATTCCCTTCCAATCGCTGTCCATTCCTCACTGATGTCACAGCAAACCACCCGCCCGCGAGCACCGGCCGCCTGGGCCAAGCACAAGGCACTGTAGCCGGTATAAGTGCCGACCTCGATCACCTGTCGTGCATTCATCAATCTCAGCAATAACTTGAAGAATTGCCCCTGTTCGGGGCTGATTTGCATGTAGTGCTCCTCCAGCGTCGCCGTACGGGCACGCAAGGCGCGAGCCACTGGATCCTCATCCACCGAAACATCCAGCAGGTACTGATGGATCTCGTCGTCGAGACCAAGGGTCCGCGTACTTATGATCCCTCCCGCAGAACCGTGTGTACAGTTCGGCTGCCAAGCGGCTGAACCGGGCGGGCATTCTGCCCCATTTGCTGCTCCAACCAACGCTGTTCCACCGACCCCACCGCCATCGGCTCCATCGCCAGCAACCAATGCACGCCTTCGGTGCACGGCGGAGTCGTCAGGGAACCCCGATAACCCAGAAACTGATCCTGTCCGGGAACCAGATCCGTCGGATCGAGCATCAACGCCTCACCTGTCTCGGCTGTCTGCAGCCAGTTCCAAAAGGATTCTGGAAAAGCCTGTGGCGCATCGGGGCGCAGTGCGACTCCCAGCACGGCGATCTCACCCGAATCCGCCGCATGGACCAGATGAAGCTCCCCCACATCCGCTGCGTCCGACCAAAGATGTTCGCTCGGAGTATGGAAATGGAACTGCTTGAGGGAGAAAGCCCGATCACCAAGGACCAATTGGCAACCCGGCGACATGTCCACCTGTACGGTGTGCGTCTTGTCGCTCAGTCGCCCGGTCGTGGCCCGATAATCAAGCGTGAAACGTTCATCGGCCGATACAGTTTCCCCACCCGGTAAGGCGATCGGGGATTGCTCCGAGCCCTCGGCACACGCCGCCCAATCCGGATGAAGGCGTCCCCAGTGGTCCGGACCTTCGCCTCCGTGATAGCCCCAGCAGGGCCGCTCTTCAGGCTTGCAGGAGGTCACAGCAAGGGCCCGGCCCGCTGCGAGGGACAACCCGAAGCATGCGAACGAGCCTAGGAAATTCCGCCGATTCCACGCCATGGAAACCTCCGGTTGATGAGAAGAACACTCGATTCGCTCTCGGCATCAAGATTACGGTTCATTGTACCCGTCCACTCTCGGCATCCCGAGCGGTGGGGTCGCATAAGTGGTAGAGTATGCGCGCCTGAGGATTCGCCATGCCTCTTCCTGACCAGATCGCTCCGTCCATTCTGTCTGCGGACTTCGCGCGCCTCGGCGCAGAGGTGGACGCGGTCGTAGAAGCCGGGGCCGACATGATCCATTTTGACGTGATGGATTACCACTATGTTCCCAACCTCACCATCGGCCCGCTGGTCTGCGAAGCCTTGCGCAAGCATGGCGTCACCGTACCCATCGACGTTCACTTGATGGTAACCCCGGTGGACGGGCTGATTAACGACTTTGCCAAGGCGGGCGCCAGTTCCATCACGTTCCATCCGGAAGCGACCCAGCACGTGGACCGCAGCCTGCAACTGACCCGCGACCTCGGCTGCAAGAACGGGCTGGTACTCAACCCGGCTACGCCTTTGAGCGCCTTGGATCACGTCCTGGACAAGATCGACATGGTGCTGCTGATGTCCGTCAATCCCGGATTCGGGGGGCAATCCTTCATCCCCCAAACGCTGGAAAAGATTCGTCAGGTCCGGGCTCGGCTCGATACCTGCGATCACCCGATACGCCTAGAGGTCGATGGTGGCATCAAAGTGGACAATATTGCCAGCGTGAAAGAGGCTGGTGCGGATACATTCGTTTGCGGCTCCGCGGTTTTCGACAGCAGCGATTACCCCGCCACCTTGGCTTCGCTGCGCACCGAACTCGCCCGGGTCTGAGGGCTGCCAATCCAACACCATACGGCGCGTCGTTTACAAGACGTTCCTACACGTCCTGAATCTATACAGGAAAACTAGGGGCTCCACTCCCAAACTATTATTGTGCCCTCAAGCCGGGGCGAAATGTTCGACTGAAATCTTTTCGGCACGGTCTTGAGCCTGCCACAGGTCGTACGCCATCTGCATCCCAAGCCAAGTTTCAGGGGTCGAGCCAAATGCCTTTGACAGGCGTATTGCCATATCAATGGAAACACCTGTGCGCTCGTTTACGAGTTCGGAAAGTGCCTGGCGTGTAACCCCCAAGCCCTGAGCGGCTCGGGTAACGGAAAGCCCCAGAGGCTCAAGACATTGCCTTTTTACGATCCCACCTGGATGTGGAGGATTCTGCCTCGCCATATTTGATCTCCTCAATGATAGTCCGCGTAATCAACTTCGACAGCCGATCCATCCTCGAATCGGAATGCTACTCTCCAGTTCCCAGGCACCGAAACTGCATAGTAACCTTTTTTCTGACCTTTTAATTCGTGCAACCGGAATCCCGGCAAGTCCATGCCTTTCGGTGTCCTGCTGGAGTCAAGGGCAGCCAAAATGTCCACCAGTTTTTGTACATGCTCCGGTTTCACGCGTCGCGTCGTTTTACGATCGTATAACGCTTTGAGCCCACGATGCCTAAACGACCCAATCATATGCAAATATTATCATGTCGCCCGTCAATTGACAATTGACGTATGATGGATATGAAGCCAAGATATTCAGTTCAAATAAGGTACAATGCCGACATTCACGTTGGCTGACGAAATAGGCTTATGGGCGGCATCAGCATCTGGCAGATTCTTATCATTCTGGCCATTGTGCTGTTGCTGTTCGGCACCAAGCGCCTGCGCAATATCGGCGGTGATCTCGGTGAGGCCATCAAGGGTTTCAAGCAATCCATGCAGTCTGCCTCACAGACGGACAAGTCCGAGACTGACGATTCCGCCGAATCCAAGAAAAACCCGTCGGACAGCTGATTTCCCGGCTCGGCGGCATCGCGCCGCGTTGATTTCAGTTTCTGGAAACTGGCATGGACGATCACCCTACCCTGAGTCAGGCTCGGTTTGAGCGCTACCGCTCCGAAGGCTACACACATATCCCGCTGGTAACCGCACTACCGGCAGGTCAGCACTCGGCTTCGGCCCTGTATGTGCCGGTCGCGGATCAACCGGGCAGTTACCTGCTGGAATCCGGGGAAACCGACACCCACGCCGGGCGATACTCGATCATCGGCCTGCCCACGGCGGTAGAACTGATTTACCAGGACGGCCAATTTCGCGTCGTGGAAGGAGGCGAAACCAAAAGCTCCCTGGAGACCTCCGACCCGCTTCCTTGCGTGGAAGACTACCTGCACAGCCACAAAGTCGCCCCCCTCTCGGAGGACCTGCGCTTTGGAGGCGGCCTGGTCGGATACTTCGGCTACGACCTGATCCGGACCATCGAGCCGGTTCTGGCCGGAGGACAGCCGGAGGACCTGCTCGGCCTGCCTGACATGTGGTTGTTGCAATCAACCGAATTGATCATGCTGGACAACCAGACCGGAAAGATTCTGCTGATCGTCAACCAACCGGCCGATGTGCCGGATGCCTATGCAGCGGGCTGCCGGCGATTGGAGGAACTGCGCGCCCAGGTCGAGGAGACCTCAGAACCGGAACCGCTGACGGAAACACCCGACCGAGAATCTTCATTCACATCAGGGTTTACCGAAGCCGGATTCTGCGAAGCGGTACGAACGGCCCGCGAATACATCACTGCGGGGGACCTGATGCAGGTCGTGCTCTCACAGCGGCTCAGCCGGCCCTTCGAGAGCGATCCGTTCCATATGTACCGAGGTCTGCACGCGCTTAACCCTTCCCCCTATATGTACTTCCTGAACCTCGGCCCAGTCCAGGTGATCGGCTCCAGTCCGGAGATCCTGGTGCGCCGCGAGGGCGATACCGTCACGGTTCGCCCGATCGCCGGCACTCGCTGGCGCGGCACGACCGAGGAGGAAGACCTGCAACTGGAAGCAGAGCTCCTAGCCGACCCGAAGGAACGTGCCGAACACCTGATGCTGATCGACCTGGGACGCAACGATATCGGCCGGGTCTGCCAGCCAGGCACGGTCCGGTTGACCGAGCAGATGGTGGTCGAACGTTACTCTCATGTGATGCACATTGTCTCGAACGTAGAAGGCAAATTGACGCCGGGCACCTCGACCCAGGATGTGCTGCGGGCGACCTTCCCGGCCGGTACGGTCAGCGGAGCCCCCAAAATACGTGCGATGGAGATCATCGACGAACTGGAACCGACTAGCCGTGGCATCTATTCCGGGGCCGTCGGCTACTTCGGATGGGGTGGGAACCTCGACACCGCTATCGCCATTCGCACCGCAATCGTTCACAATGGGCAGATTCACGTGCAGGCCGGAGCCGGAATCGTTTACGATTCAATCCCGGAACGGGAATGGCACGAAACCATGCACAAGGCGCAAGCCCTGCTTCAGGTCGCCGACCGCTACTGTTGACTTCGCACCACCATCATGCTGCTTTTGATCGACAACTACGACTCGTTCACCTACAACCTGGTGCAGTATTTCGGCGAGCTCGGCGTCGAGGTCAAGGTGGCGCGCAACGACCAGATCAGCTTGGAGACCATTCGCGCCATGGCACCACGGCAACTGGTGATCTCACCCGGCCCCTGCACCCCGAACGAAGCCGGCATCTCGGTCGCGGCCGTCCGCGAATTCGCGGGCCAGATTCCCCTGCTCGGCGTCTGTCTCGGACACCAGAGCATCGCGCAGGCATTCGGCGGCACGATTGTCCGTGCGACCCGTATCATGCACGGAAAGACTTCGGACATCCAACATCAGGGAGAGGCGTTGTTCGGGGATCTGCCACAGCCGCTGACGGCAACCCGCTATCATTCGCTGGTGGTTCGCCGGGACGACCTGCCTTCGTGCCTCAAAGTCACCGCCTGGACCGACGACGAGGACAATGAGATCATGGGGCTGCAACATGAAACCGATCCAGTATTCGGCGTCCAGTTCCATCCGGAATCGATCCTGACCGAAAGCGGTCATCAGCTGCTGCAGAACTTCCTCGACCAGACATGACCCCGGAACGTGCCCTTGCCACCGCCCAGGCCGGCTCGGATCTCGGCGCCGAACAGATGGAAGCGCTGATGCGCTCGATCATGGCAGGCGACGTGGAGCCCGCGATGCTCAAATCCCTGCTGATCGCTTGGCGCGACAAGGGAGAAGCGGTTTCGGAAATCGTCGGCGCCGCAAGGGCCATGCGGGCCTGTTCCGTACGCATCCAAGTCCATGCCCCACAGATTCTCGACACCTGCGGCACCGGCGGCGATGGGTTGGGAACCTTCAATGTTTCTACCGCCGTGGCGATTGTCGCCGCAGCGGCAGGCATCACGGTGGCCAAGCACGGCAATCGTGCGGTCAGTTCCAGCAGCGGCAGTGCCGATGTGCTCGCCGCAGCCGGCCTCGCGATCGACCTGCAGCCGGATTCGGTTCGCCACTGCATCGAGGAGACCGGTATCGGCTTCCTGTTCGCCCCCTCCCACCATCCGGCCATGCGGCATGCCGCGCCGGTCCGCAAGGAAATCGGGACCCGCACGCTGTTCAACCTGCTGGGTCCGCTGACCAACCCGGCCGGTGCCACCCATCAGCTGATTGGGCTGTTCGATGCCCGCTGGCTGATCCCTTATGCCGAGACCCTGGCGGAACTAGGCAGCACGCGCGCCATGGTGGTGCACTCGCGGGATGGCATGGACGAACTCTCGCTGAACGCGCCGACCGATTACGCCCTCCTGGATCAGGGAGAAATCTCCACTGGCACGCTAGACCCCCAGACATACAGGCTTGGCCCTGTAGACCCTGCGTCGCTGCAGGCCGGCTCTGCCGAAGACAGCCTTGCCATGATTCGCGAGGCATTTTCCGGAAAACCCTCGCCCGCGGCCGACCTGATCTGCCTGAACGCCGGTGCGGCACTGCACACCGTCGGAAGCGTCGCGGATATCGCCGACGGCATCCACCAGTCCCGCATCATCCTCGAAGACGGCTCCGCCACCGTGGAACTGGATCAACTTGCGCGGGTCACCCAGCGCTTGCAGCAGGAGGAAGCCGATGCAGATGCTGGATGAGATCCTGGCGCACAAACGCGACGAGATCGTACGGCGAAAGCGCAAGGTCACAGAAGCAGGATTCCGGGAGATGGCGCATGAGAATCCATCACCCGGCGGTTTCCGCGACGCCCTCCAAGCCTCCATCGAACGGAGCCGCCCGGCGGTCATTGCCGAACTCAAAAAGGCTTCCCCGAGTCGCGGCGTAATCCGCGAGGACTTCGACCCGACCGCCATCGCCGGCAGCTACCAGCGCGGCGGGGCCACCGCCCTGTCGGTGCTGACCGATGCACGTTATTTCAAGGGCTCTGGAGTGGTTTTGGAGCTGGCTAGGCGGGGCTCCACCCTGCCCATCCTGCGCAAGGACTTCATACTCGACCCCTATCAGGTCTACGAAAGCTGCGCCATGGGGGCAGCAGCCATCTTGTTGATTGTTGCGGCTCTATCCGATGATGAGCTCAAAGAGCTCCAGCAACTGGCACGGACCTTCGGGCTGGATGTGCTGGTGGAAGTGCACGATGGTGAGGAACTGGACCGCGCGGCATCGGCCGGCGCAGATCTGATCGGCATCAACAACCGTGACCTGCAAACTTTCGACGTGAGCCTGGACACAACCATTCAGTTGGCCCCGCAGGCACCCGAAAGCGCCGTCGTGGTTGCGGAAAGCGGCATTCACTCATCGCAGGACATCGCCAAGATTCGCGCCTGCGGCGTGCATGCCTTTTTGATCGGCGAGAGCCTGATGCGTGCAGACGATCCCGGTACTCGCTTGGCCGAACTGCTGCAGGAAGCATGAAAGCGCGCGTCATCTGGCAGGAACACCGCACGTTCGTCGGTGAATCCGGCAGCGGGCACACGGTCGTAATGGACGGTGCGCCGGAACATGGCGGACGCAACCTCGCCGCGCGCCCGATGGAAATGCTGCTGCTCGGCATGGGCGGATGCAGTGCATTCGATATAGTCGGCATGCTGGAACGCGCCCGCCAGCCTCTGGACCGGCTGGAACTGGAAATCGAGGCTGATCGTGCCGAGGATATCCCGCAGGTATTCACCCGCATCCACATACTCTACCGGGCGTTCGGCAATGGCCTGTCGGAAGCGCAGGTACGCCGGGCGATCGATCTCTCGGTCACCAAATACTGCTCCGCCTCCCTGATGCTCGGGGAGACCGCCGAAATCACCTATGATCTGGAGTTGATAGAGAGCTGATGGGCACCCCGCCCGCATGGACTGCCCTAGACCCACGCCATCTGTGGCATCCGTACGCGCCTGCCCCTGATTCTCTCCCGGCGCATCCGATCATCGGCAGCGAAGGCGTCCACCTGATACTGGCTGACGGACGTCGGCTGGTCGACGGAATGGCTTCCTGGTGGTGCGCCATACACGGCTACCGGCACCCGAAGATGTTGCAGGCCCTGCATGAACAGGTCGATATCCTGCCGCATGTCATGTTCGGCGGATTGACCCACGAACCCGCTGCACGGCTGGCCGAACGGTTGGCTCAAATCTCTCCCGGCGACCTCAGCCGAGTCTTCTTCTGCGATTCCGGCTCTGTCTCGGTCGAGGTTGCCTTGAAACTGGCCGTACAGTACTGGCAGGCGCGCGGAAACCCGGAGAAATGCCGCTTCCTTGCCCTGCGCGGAGGCTATCACGGCGATACTTTCACCGCCATGTCGGTCAGCGATCCGGACAACAGCCTGCACCATCGCTTCCGCAGCCTGCTGCCGCAGCAGTATTTCACACCGCGCCCACCGGACGCAGGTTGCAGCGCATCCGAACTGGAAGACGCCTGCGCGCGGTTCGAGGCCGACCTTGTTGCCCACCAGTTTGAACTTGCCGGAGTCGTGCTCGAGCCGGTGCTCCAAGGGGCCGGGGGATTCCACCACTACCCACCCGCGTTCCTGACGCAGGTCTCCGCCTTGTGCACCCGGCACGACACGCTCCTCATCGCCGATGAAATCGCGACTGGATTCGGGAGGACCGGAGCCATGTTCGCCTGTGAACATGCCGATGTCGTTCCAGACATCATGTGTCTCGGCAAGGCACTGACGGGCGGCATGCTCAGCCTGGCCGCCACGCTGACCCGCGAGGAAATCGCCAGTGTCATCAGCAAAGCCGGACCGTTCCTGCACGGCCCTACGTTCATGGCGAATCCGACAGCCTGCCGGACGGCGCTGGCCAGCCTGGATCTCTTGGAGTCCCGGAATTGGAAAGGCGAAGTGGCGGCAATCGAGGGAATCCTGCAACAGGAACTACTGCCGCTTCAGCCAGCAAAAGGCGTGGCAGGAGTCCGTGCATTCGGTGCGTTTGCCGTTGTCGAAACTTCTGAACCGGTGGATGTTCAGGCTTGGCAAGCGCTGGCCTTGCAGCACAAGGTCTGGCTGCGGCCGTTCCAGAATTTCGTTTACCTGATGCCGCCTTTCATCATTCAGGAGCCGGAACTGATGCAGCTGACCGGCACCATTCAAGCCGGCGTGTCAGAACTACTGTAAAATCAATAGTCTTCTAGAACCAGGTTATTCAATGGGAGCAAAATCATACACCGTCAAACGGGGCCGCAGTTTAGCGAACCGCAGTTCCAAACCTGTTTCAGAATCGTGGGCTGATCATGTAGTAGCGCGCAAGAAAACCTATCGCCTTGATGACATGCTGGCCCAAATAACACCTGAAAACCGCCCCCCCGAACAATACATCGGCCCCTCTCGGGGTGCTGAAGAGTGGTAAGAAGATCTCGCCCCGGGTGGTGGGCGAAATTCTAGAAAAGTTGTCGCCCTTTTGGGCTTTAAGGAGAGAAGGTTAAGCCAGCGCGCCGCGCAGCTTCTTCATTGCGGCGGCTTCGATCTGCCGAATCCGCTCACCTGAAACACCAAACTCTTCCGCCAATTCCTGCAAGGTCCGCTTCGGCTCGGCAAGCCAACGCTGCTTCACGATCGACCGGCTACGTTCGTCCAACTCGGCCAAGGCTTCCTGCAACCGTTCGCCACGAATCTGTGCGTAATCCTGCGCTTCCACTTGCGGGGCCGGATCGGCGCCGGGAGCTGGCAGGTACGACATCGGGGAACGAGGCGCTTCCTCGTCGTCGGAATCAATCTCAAGCGGCATGTCCGGCTGACTGAGGCGGGATTCCATATCCCGGACTTCACGGGCGGTCACGCCGAGGTCCTCCGCCACCGCGTTGACCTCGTCCTCGTTCATCCAGCCCAGCCGTTTCTTGGCCTTTCGCAGGTTGAAGAACAGTTTGCGCTGCGCCTTGGTCGTGGCCATCTTGACGATGCGCCAGTTGCGCAGGACGTATTCATGGATTTCGGCGCGGATCCAGTGCACGGCGAAAGACACCAGCCGCACCCCGACCGCAGGGTCGAACCGCTTCACCGCCTTCATCAGGCCGATGCTGCCTTCCTGGATCAGGTCCGCCAGCGGCAGGCCATAGCCGGAATAGCCGCGGGCCACGTGGATCACAAAGCGGAGGTTGTGCAACACCAGCTTGCGCGCCGCTTCCACATCGCCCTGCTCGCGCAGGCGCAATGCCAACTGGCGCTCCTCTTCGGCGCTCAGTACCGGCAGGCTGTAGGCCAGCTGGATATACTGATCCAGACTGCCCGCCGCAATCGACAGATTGTGGGCGTATTCCGAAGCCGCTTGTGCCATCTATTTACTCCCGGAAAGGGGAAATTTTCCCTGTCCGCAACCGGCTATTTTAGCAAATTGGGGTGTTTTTGTCACCATTTCAAGTCCCCGCGCTTTCCGGAGCACGCTGATTTGACGAGTTAATTTAACGAAAATTCCGTCTGGCTCAAGGCCTCGGCAATCATTTGGGGGCTGAATCCCGAATTTTTTGACTCTTTATAATGCCTCGCATGATTTTCCGGCTGTCTTTCTTTTCCCTCCTCCTGTTGGCCTTCGCCCTGCCCAATGCGACGCTGGCGGAACCGTCCAAGGTCTTCACCCGAACCCTGGACAATGGGCTGAAGGTGTTGGTGCAGCCTGACACGCGGGCCCCGGTGGCCGTCCAGCAGCTCTGGTACGGCGTGGGCGCGGCCCACGAACCCCCGGGCCAGACCGGCATCAGCCACGTACTGGAACACATGATGTTCCGAGGAACCGAGCGCTTCCCCGGGGAGTCATTCAGTCACACCATCTCCTCTCTCGGCGGGCGCGACAACGCCTTCACCGGCCGCGACTATACGGCGTACTATCAGATTCTCGGTCGCGACCAACTCGCCATCGCAATGGAAATGGAAGCGGACCGAATGCAGAACCTGCTCCTGGCCGAGGCCGATCTCCAAAAAGAACTGGAAGTCGTAAAAGAGGAGCGCCGCCTGCGCACCGAGGATCGACCCGAGGCCTCTGCCTTCGAGCAGTTGCAAGCAACCGCATTCCAGAACCATCCGTACGGTCAGCCGGTGATCGGCTGGATGAGCGATATCTCACAAATAGACCAGAAACAGCTGCGCGATTGGCACCGGCGCTGGTACGCGCCCAACAATGCGAACCTGGTGGTGGTCGGCGACGTGGACCCGGAGCAAATCTTCGAGATGGCCGAGGAGCACTTCGGTGCCATCCCCCGCCATGAGATCACGCCGGCACCAAGACGCCAAGAGCCGGTGCAGAAGGGCACGCGCAACGTCTCCTTGCACATTCCCGCCCAGACCGAATACCTGCTCATCGGCTACAAGACTCCCGTCATGGCGCAACTGCCCAAGAAGCAGCGCTGGGAAGCCTATGCGCTGTCCATGCTGACCTCGATCCTGGACGGTGGCAATGCCTCGCGACTTCCCAAGCGGCTAGTTCGAGATCGAAAAATCGCCGCCAGCGCCAGCGCTTCCTACTCCCTGTACAGCGCCCTCAACAGCCTGCTTGTCCTCGATGCCACGCCAAACCCAGGGCATACGGCCGAAGAGATGGAGCAGGCGTTGCTTGCGGAAATCGCCGAGCTTCAGGCGCAACCCGTGAGCGAAACCGAACTGCAACGCGCCCGCGCGCAGGTCATCGCGCATATGATCTACGCGCAGGACTCCCTGCGCCACCGCGCCTACATGATTGGCATGCTCGAAACAAACGGCCTCGGTTGGGAGGTCGAGCAACAGTTGGTCGACGGCTATCAGGCGGTCACCGCCGCACAAGTGCAGGAGGTCGCCCAGCGCTACCTGACCGATTACACCCGCACCACGGTCACCATACACCCCCTCAATGTAGCCAAGGTCCCGGCTCCTTGACGATGATCCGAATTCTGGCTGCCAGCCTTCTGGCCTTCGCCATCAGCGCGCAGGCACAGACGGGTCCTCGCATCGAGCACTGGCGCAGCAACAGCGGGACCCCGGTGTTTTTCATCGCCGCCCCGCAGATTCCCATGCTGGACATCCAGGTCGTGCTGGATGCCGGCAACAGCCGCGATGGCGCGCTTCCGGGCCTGTCTCAGATCACCCATTCCCTGCTCAACACCGGTGCGGGAGACCTGGATGCAGATGCCATCGCCCAGCAGTTCGAGGATGTCGGTGCCGCCTACAATGCCGAAGTCCTGCTGGACCGATCCAAGGTATCCTTGAGAACCTTGGTGGATCCCGAATGGCGCGAGCAGGCCCTGGCCACGTTCACCATGGTGCTCGGAAAACCCAAGTTTCCGGAAACTCAACTGGAGCGCCGTCGGCAACAGATGCAGGTCGCGCTCAAGAAACTCGAAGAAAATCCCGGCGCAATTGCGAAGCAGGCCTTCTACCAAGCCGTTTACCCGGGTCATTCCTATTCCTCGCCCATAGTGGGAACCGAAGATTCCCTCGCCGCCATCACCCGGGACGATATCGAAGGATTCTATCGAACTTTCTTTGCCTCGGGTGGCGCCATCGTGGCGATGGTGGGTGCGATCGGCCGCACAGAGGCCGAAGCGATCGCAAACCGCATAACCCAGGCACTGCCCCAAGGCCCGGCACCGAACCCGCTGCCGCCACCCTCCGCGGTGACCGAAGCCAAAACCGTAGTTATCCCGCACCCGTCCGAACAGGCTCATGTATTGATCGGCCAGCAGGGCGTCGCGCGCGGTGAGGCATTTCATTTCCCCCTGTACCTCGGCAACTACACCCTCGGCGGCGGCGGATTCTCTTCGCGCCTGATGCAGGAAATCCGCAATAACCGGGGTCTCGCCTATTCCGTCTACAGTTACTTCTTTCCGTTGCGGCACCGCGGGCCTTTTCGACTGGGATTCCAGACACAGAAAAGCCAAGTCGATCAGGCCTTGGAGGCCGCTTATGCGGAACTCCGGCGTTTCTTGGCCGACGGACCGACCGAGAAAGAACTTGAGCATAGCCAAAACAGCATGGTACTGGGGTTCCCCCTGCGGATTGCGAACAACGCCAGCATGATCGACTATCTGTCGATGATCGGCTACTACCGCCTGCCTCTGGACTACCTGGATACCTGGACGGACCGGATCAGTGCCATCAGTCACGAACAGATTGTCACGGCATTCCAAGGCAGGCTGGATCCCGACCAAATGATCACGGTGATTGTCGGTGGCCAAAGCCAGCCCTAAGGGCCAGCCGCCACAACGAGTCCGCATCATCGCCGGCATCTGGCGCGGCCGTTATCTCCAGGTTCCTCCCTACCCTTCGGTGAGACCGACCCCGGCCCGGGTGCGCGAGACGGTGTTCAACTGGCTGGCCGGAAGCATTGAAGGGGCTGAATGCATCGACCTCTTCGCCGGCAGCGGCGCATTGGGCTTTGAGGCCGCCTCGCGCGGAGCCCGGCAGGTTACGCTGGTCGACCGCGAGCGCGGCGTCGTGAAATGCCTGCGCCAGGAAACGGAAAAATTCTCCGCTGCGCAGATCGAAGTCGTAAACGCCCGGGCACTGAGTTACATCGATTGCCTGCGCGGTCCCGTCGACATCCTGTTCCTCGACCCGCCATTCGCGCGGAGCACCGAATTGCTCGAAAAAACCTGCGCCCGCCTTGCCGCATCGCGGGCCCTGAAGGAATCCAGCCTCGTCTATGTCGAATCCCCTGCCAATTGGGTGGCGCGAGTCCCCGCCCGCTGGACCCCGCTCAAGTCCAAGCAGGCCGGGCAGATCGGCTACCACTTGTTCGCGGCGCGCCCCTACGTCTCCCCTGAGCCTCCAATTCTCCCCGCGTAGTTCTACAATAGCCGTATACAGCCCGTAGACCCATGGCTCATTGCGCTATCTACCCCGGGACCTTCGATCCCATCACGTTCGGTCACATCGACCTGGCCCAACGCGCGTTGCGCCTGTTCGACCGGCTGATCGTCGCCATCGGGACCGATTCCGCCAAACAACCCACGTTCACAGTGGAAGAACGCGTCAGGATGGCACAGTTGTCCTTTGCCGATTTGGACGACAAGATAGAAGTCGCTCCTTTTGACGGCCTGCTGGTCGATTTCGCCCGAACCATGGGAGCCCAGGCCATCATTCGAGGGTTGCGTGCCGTGTCGGATTTCGAATACGAGTTCCAGCTCGCCACCATGAACCGGCAATTGGCGCCGGACCTGGAATCCATCTTCCTGACGCCCGCCAAGGAATACGCGTTCATTTCGTCGTCACTGGTCAAGGAAGTGGCCATGCTGGGCGGGGACGTCGCGCATTTCGTACCCAAAAAAATCGAGCAGATGCTGATCTTGAAACTCCGGCAGGCATAAGCCCGCACACGAAAAACTCCGGCTCGACACGAACCTGTCCCCATGAAGCGGCCACCTCTGTTGCTCTGTCTGCTTTGCCTGTTCGGCAGCCCCGCGACGGCTGATACCAGTCCTCCAGGGCATGCCCTTGCCTCCGCACATCCGGCCGCGACCAAAGCCGGTCTTGAGGTTCTCAATGACGGCGGCAATGCATTTGATGCGGCGATCGCGGTCTCGGCGGTCCTCGGGGTGGTGGAGCCCTACGGCTCGGGGCTGGGTGGAGGCGGATTCTTCCTGCTTCACGACAGCGCTCGCAACTACACCACGATGCTGGACGCTCGCGAGCGGGCGCCGCTGGCCGCCCACCGCGATCTGTACCTCGATGCAGATGGAAACGTGGACCGCGACCGGGCGCTCAACGGCCCCCTGGCCGCAGGCATCCCCGGAATCGCCGCTGCGTGGGGACACCTTGCGAAGCATTACGGGCAACTGCCGTTGACACGCACACTCGAACCCGCCATCCGCCATGCCCGGGACGGAGTGCCGCTCAATCCAAAACTGGAACGGGCCATGACCGCCCGTGCAGAGGCTTTTCTGCGTTATCCGGCTTCCTCGATCTTCGCGCCGGACTCTCCTGCCCTATCGTCCGGCAAACGGGTCGTCCAAACCGATCTGGCCTCGACCCTGAACTTGCTGGCCGAACAAGGTGCGCAGGCTTTTTACCGCGGCTCGCTGGCGGAAACCCTGGTGGCGGAAGTCCGAGACAACGGTGGCATATGGTCGCGTCAGGATCTCGAACAATACCGGGTGGTGGAACGGGAGCCGATTACGATCCAGTGGCGAGATGCCGAAATTGTCACCGTGGCGCCGCCCTCCGCCACCGGCGTCATGCTGGCACAGATCTTCCATATGCTGGGCGACGACTGGCTCGACGGAAGCGATCGTGACGACCGCACTCATCGCCTGATCGAAGCCTTGCGCCGGGCCTACCTGGAACGCGCCAGGCACCTGGGCGACCCCGACTACGTGGACGTGCCGCTACAGCGGTTGACCAGCATGGAATATGCCCGGAAATTGATGGAAGACTTCGACCCGGAACGCGCCACTCGTTCAAACAGCCTCTACGCGGCCGAACCCGAAGTCGGACATACCACGCACTTCAGCATTCTGGACCGGGACGGCAACTGGGTCAGCGCCACCCTGTCCATCAACGGCCTGTTCGGCTCCGGATTCGTCGTGCCCGGCACCGGGGTCCTTCTGAACAACGAGATGGACGATTTCTCCGCCAAGCCCGGCGCCCCGAATCTATACGGTCTCGTCGGCAGCGAAGCCAACGCCATCGCGCCCGGAAAACGCATGCTGTCCTCCATGGCGCCAACTGCTGTATACCACGCCAACACGTTGGCCCTGCTTGGGACTCCCGGCGGCAGCCGGATCACCACGATGGTGATGCAGGGAATCCTACAGTTCCTGCAGGGCGCCGGCGCTGAATCCCTCGTCACCAGCCCACGGCTACACCACCAGGCTCTGCCGGACAAGGTCTTTACCGAGCCCGACATGGTGGTTGATCGGGAGCGACTCGAGGCCAAGGGGCATATTTTTGAGGTTACGGAACCATGGGGCAACATGCAGGTGGTGGTGTGGAACACCCATGAAGTCCGGTTGGATGCCGCATCCGACCCCCGGGGCATCGGATCTGCGAAAGTAGAAGCGCTGTATGCCAGCGACTGAGATGCCATCGCAACTGTCCTCCAGGGTCCCGGGGGCAGGTTATACTAGCCATTCTTCCAAAACCGGCCGGTCCTGACGCGGGCAAACTCCCAAGATTCCTTCTTTTAACTGGAATGTCGCTGGAGATGAGGTGTTGAATGGACGACGACAAACTCAAGAGCGCCAAAGTCAAGATCCTGGTTGTCGATGACGAAGTGGATCTGGAGCAACTCATGCTGCAACAAATGCGCAGAGAGATCCGGCACGGGCGCTATACCTTCGAATTCGCGCACAACGGCGCGGAAGCTCTGGAACGCCTGCGCGAGGATAATGACTTCGACATCGTACTGTCCGACATCAACATGCCGGTGATGGACGGATTGACGATGCTGGAGCAAATTCCGGACATCAACCCCAACATCCGCGCCGTGATGGTTTCCGCCTATGGCGACATGGACAACATCCGGACCGCGATGAATCGCGGTGCGTTTGATTTCGTAACCAAGCCGATTGACTTCGCGGATCTAAAGGTGACGGTGGAACGTACCATCGAAAACCTGATGCTGTGGCGCGAGGCATTGAGTTCGCGCGACAAGCTCGTCGCAGTCCAGCACGAGTTGAGCGTGGCGCAATCGATGCAACAGAACATTCTTCCGCACACCTTTCCGCACACCGAGAATTGCGACGTCTACGCCCATATGATCGCGGCCCGCTCCGTGGGCGGCGATTTTTACGACATTTACGATCTTGGCAATGGTCGACTGGGCATCGTCATTGCCGACGTGTCGGACAAGGGTGTCCCTGCTGCCATGTTCATGATGGCCAGCCGTACGCTGTTGAAAGCCTGCGCGTTTTGCTCCGTCTCTCCCTCCCAGGTTCTGGGACAGGTGAACCAGATGCTGTCCGAGAACAACGACGCCATGACCTTCGTGACCCTGCTGTACGGCATTTACGACCCTGGAACAAGGGATTTCGTCTATTCGAACGCCGGTCACAACTTCCCCATTGTCGTCCGCCCGGGGCCATCGGTGGGACTGCTGGAATCTACCGGCGGGATTGCGCTCGGCATCGAAGGAGATTTCCCGTTCCGGGAAGAAACCACTACCCTTGAGCCAGGCTCTATGGTCGTGCTGTATACCGATGGAGTGTCAGAGGCGGAAAAGGAAGATGGCGAAATGTTCGAGATGGATAGATTTTCCCAGATTTTCAAAGAGAATTCATTCGAAAGCGCCGAACAGGCCACGGAGGCAGTATTCAATGGTGTCAAGGATTTCGTCGGAGACAGCCCGCAATCCGACGACATCACTTGCCTCATCTTAAAGATCCCGGAATAATGGGCAAGGTCGAGAAAATGGAGGCCTCCCGCACTCTGATCCTTTCCAACCGGATCGAGGAAATTCGGACGATCGAGAATTTTTTGACCGAATTCTCCGAACAACAAAATTTGCCCCCCGAAGTGCTGTTTCAAATCCAACTCTCGCTGGAGGAGATCTTTACCAATGTCGTCAGTTACGGGTACGATGACGACGCGGAGCACGAGATCGAGATCGTGCTTTCTAAAAACGAGGGGACCGTGACGGTCGAGATGGTAGACGACGGCCGCCCCTTTGACCCGTTGCAGGACGCGCCGGAAGTGGATGCGGAAAGCGCGCTTGGAGAACGCAGGATCGGCGGTTTGGGAATTGCATTGACAAAGACCATGATGACGGACTTGCGCTACCACCGGGACGATGGCCGAAATCATCTGGTCATGATCAAGGATGTCTAGCGACGTGCCGACCTTGCGAGGGCTTCTCCCCAAATACATGTCCGTAGTTCTCGGAACTGCGATGCTGGCTAATACGGCATTCGGCGAGAACGAGCAGGGATCACTCGGTGCATCTGCCACGCCCGGAGTCTTCGAGGACCGGATCCTGTTCGGGCAATCCGCCGCCTTTGAAGGCCCGGCCAAGGAACTCGGCAGAAGCATGCAGGCTGGCATCCTGGCCGCATTCAAGGAAATCAACGACCAAGGAGGCATCCATGGGCGCCGCCTTGAGCTACGGTCCCTGAATGATTCCTACGAACCGGATGCGGCGATCGCCAATACCCGGCAACTAGTCAAGGACGGTGTCTTTGCGCTGATCGGCGCAGTCGGCACCCCGACTTCCCGGGCAGTGGTGCCGCTCACGAAAGAATATCGCATCCCCTACATGGCTCCCATGACTGGGGCGGAATACTTGCGGGACAGTGCGCATCACACTATCATCAACCTTCGCGCTTCGTACTTTCAGGAAACTGAAGAGATGGTGCAGCGGCTGACCGTCGACCTCGGAATCAAGCGCATCGCCATTCTTTACCAGGACGATTCATTTGGCCGCGCTGGCATGCAGGGCGTTCTTCGCGCCCTTGAGAAGCGCAAACTTTTCACTATCGGCGCTGCAGTGTTCTCTCGCAACACCACTGCGGTCAAGACGGCGCTTCTGGATCTTCGAGCGGTCGAACCGGAGGCTGTAATTATCGTCGGCCCCTACGAACCAACTGCGACATTCATCAAATGGGCGCACCGCCTCGGCATGGATCCCGTCTTTATGACACTGTCCTTTGTCGGCAGCAATGCCTTGGCGGAGGAGTTGGGAGCCGGAGGGGCCGGAGTCCTGGTCACACAAGTCGTGCCTTTCCCGACAGGCGACACGGTGCCGGTCTCTGCGTCGTACCGCGCCGCACTGAAGGCATACGATCCCTCAATAATCCCTGGGTTTATTTCGTTTGAGGGCTATTTGGCGGGCCGTCTCGCCATTTATGCCCTGCAACATTGTGGCAAGCAGGTGGAGCGTGATTGCATTCATTCGGCGCTGCGAAGTGGCAAGGACATTGATCTGGATGGGTTCACCCTGCGATTCAGCAGGCATGACAACCAAGGTTCGGACAGAGTGTTTCTGACGGCTATCGGCCCCGATGGTCAATACATGCCACTCACTACCTTGCCCCCTCGGCTATAAAACCGAGGCTCGGTACAACCCGTAAAGTCAAAAATGTTTCGCGGATTCCCGAAAATCTGGAACCAGATCTCGACGCAGCTCCATACCAGTTTTGGGGGCGCCGTGGTGTTGATCGTTGCCATTAGCGTCCTCACCATATTCGTTCTCAACCATATTAGGGCCATTCAGTACAACATCAGTGAAAAGAGCATGCCCGAAATGCAGTCGGCGTTCGCCGTCGCCCAGCAAACGGCCACGCTCGTCGCTGCTGCCCCCCAGCTCGCGACCGCGACTACGTTAAAGCAGTTTGAGGATGTTGTCGTATCGGTGGGTGCACAAGAAAGGGCTTTCGAAGCCGGGCTGTCGGCCATGTTGGAGAGGCACGAGGACGATGAAATTACACGGCGGATCCAAGTCGATGGTGCCGGCATTATTCGAGATGTCGAAAAAATAAAGGTACTTGTCCGGGAGCGGTTCGATCTCCGTCGGCGCAGTGTCGAACTCAAAGAGGAACTACGCTCGGTGCACGATGAGTTAATGGTGATTCTGACCAACGAAATCGACAATCAGATGTTCTACACCATAACGGGTTACTGGTCCCTTGATGGCAAGCAGGTGCCTCGTTCGGAACATTTCTCCGAATCGGAATTCCAGGCTTATCGCCACTTGGTCGAGCTTCGCGAAGCAGCGACGGTGACCACCCAACTGCTTGCGACAGCATTCACGGTCAGAGACGTTGCGCTGCTGCAACCGTTGCGAGAAGAATTCGATGCAACGGTCGGTCTCGCCAGTCGCTCTCTTGACTCCCTCTCAAAACATCCTGTGCATCGCGAGTTGTCCGAGTCTTTTTTGGATCTGCTCTCGATCGGCCGCCGGGAAGGCAACGGCTTTGATCTCCATGATCGAGAACTCGCCGTCGAGGACGAATTATCCTTCCTGCTCCACAACAGCCAGACCTTGGGAGTGGATATCGTGGCAATGGTGGAGGACATTGTGGGCGAATACAGTCTGACTGCGCTGGAGATGGCCGAAAAAGCCACCGAGGTTACCAAGACGAGTTCAACGCTGTTGCTCATCATCAACATTGTCAGTATCACCGGCGCGATCCTGATCGGATGGCTCTTCGTGGAACGGCGCCTGATCCGGCGTCTGGCCATTGTTTCTCGACAGATACAGCGCATCGCCGCCGGCAATCTGGAAATCCCCATTGAAGTGTCCGGCCGTGACGAGATTGGGGAATTGGCCAAGGCGCTTGAAGTGTTCCGGCAGAACGCACTGGAAGTGCAGCGTCTTAGCCTCGTCGAGCAGCTTGCCGACGAACTGAAAGAGATGTACCAAGACCTGGAGCAGGCGAATGAAAAACTGAAGAGCGCGCAAGACCAGATCGTGATGCAGGAAAAGCTCGCTGCACTCGGTCAGTTGACAGCGGGAGTCGCGCACGAAATCAAGAACCCCATGAATTTCATTATGAACTTCGCCCAGGTTTCGAAAGACCTGCTGGAAGAATTGCTGGAAGAAGTGGCCAAGAACAAGCCGGGCGCGGAAGCCGAAGAGGAATACGATGCGGAGCTGGTCGACGAAATTGCCGGAGACCTGACCGGGAATCTGGAACGCATCCACGAGCACGGCACGCGCGCCAATCGAATCGTGATGGACATGCTGAAGATGGGTCGGCACGATTCCGGAGACTGGCAGGAGGCCGATATCGGCGTATTGCTAAACCAGCATGCCATGCTTGCGTTCCACAGCGCCCGCGCCACCGATCCGGACTTCCAGTTGGACATCCAGGAAGACTACGCGCCGGATGTCGACAAGATCCTGGTCAAACCCCAAGATCTTGGCCGGGTGTTCCTGAATCTGGTGACCAATGCGTGCTACGCAACGGATGAAAAGCGGAAAGCCCTAGTAGCAGAAGGCGGTAGTACAGGGGCTTATCAGCCAACACTCCACCTAAGCACACAGTTAGTTGGAGACATTCTCGAAGTTCACGTTCGCGACAATGGCGATGGCATCCCCGAATCCGCGCTGAAGGAAATTTTCAACCCGTTCTTCACCACGAAGCCACCGGACAAGGGTACGGGTCTCGGATTGTCGTTGTCCGGCGACATTGTTCGAGAACATGGCGGGGAGTTCCGCGTGGATACGAAAGAGGGTGAATATACCGACATGATTGTCTGTCTGCCACTCAAGCCTCCGGAAAGTCTGAACGAAACTCTGGAGGGAACCGAAGATGGCGCGCCGGAAGCCTCGGCGGACACCACGAAAGAGGACGCTTCTCAGGAAAGCGTCTAGCCTGTCACTGCGGAGACTGCCTCAGAAGGAGACTCGTAGACATCAATGACTTTGTCGAAACCGGCGGTCTTAACCATAGAACTCACTGTTTCCGACAAAGAGCATATTGAGAATTTTCTACCTTTGGCATGAAGTATGCTTGCGATGATCAAAATTACACGCAATCCAGCACTGCTGATATAGGTCAGGGTTTCTAGATCCAAGATTACAGCGCCACCCTCGTAAGCCTTGACGCTTTGGTCAAGCCCGGCCTGGAACTCTTCCGCATTCAGGCCATTGATGTGACCCGCCACATTTATCATGAGTGCGCTTTCGGTCTGGTGAACCTGAAGCTCAAAATGATGATCAGAAATGGTGTCACTCCTCGCGAGAACTATTTTGAGTCATAGTATACGGCTTCCGAAAACACAGGGAGGATCGCCGATCGAGTGAGAAACGAGAACCCGCCGCGCAACACTTACCGCGTCACCGCGTCAATAGCCGAGGGACGGGACATGTAGACATCGATAATGTTGTCAAAGCCGGTAGTCTGGATGATTTCCAAGACAGAACTGGGCAAGGAGCAGAGTGCAAATCTCCTGCCCCGGCGACTCAATTCCTCGGCAACAAGCAGAATTGAGCGTAACCCCGCACTGCTGATGTAGGACAGGTCCTCAAGATCCAGAACGATGGCAGAACCGCCGTATCCCTGAGTTTCTTGCTCCAGGCCGCCTCGAAATTCACGCGTGTTGATGCCGTCGACACGACCCACCACACTGATGACAAGTGTGCGTTCATGCTCTTCGGTCCTCAACTCGAACTGAGTCTCTGAAATCGCCATGCGCCAGTGGAAGAATCAGATTTGAAAATATAGTACACCAAACGCCTCGGCACGGTCCAGCGGCCGGTCGGGCAGAAAAATATCCAAAATCTATCTAGCCAGCTGTCGCCACGACCGCCACGGAGCGAGACTCGTGTATGTCGATAATCTTATCGAAACCAGTAATCTGAATAATCTCCATAATGGGGTCAGGCAACGAACACATAGCGAACTTTATCTGTTTGCTCTTGAGAGTTTTTGCGATAAGCAAAATGGAGCGCAACCCGGCACTACTGATGTAGTGGAGGTTCTCAAGATCCAGAACGATGGCTTGACTGTCATTAGAACTTTCGGACTTCTGATCTAGGTTTTCTTGAAACTCCTGCGCGTTGACGCCGTCGATGCGGCCCACCACGCTGATCACAAGTGCCCCCTGAAGCTCTTCAGTCTGTAGCTCAAACTGATGGTCGGAAATGATCGTTCTCCAAAAACGGACAGGGCGCTATTATAACAATTGAATACGGTTTACCAAATGACTTGGAAACGCCCCGATATCCAGGCTGAAAGAAAGGATGGCCCCGGTTGGTGTGACTGTGGGGTTCGCAGGCACCGTGATAGAATCTATTCGAAAACCGCTTTGGGGACAGATAGATGGGTCACGAGCGGGATCGGGAGGGGTTCTCGAATATTGATGAGTTGGCGGCGGTGCTGCGCAAGGAAGTCGCGGCGGTGCAGTCGGACCCACCTCAGGGCGGAGGGTGGATGCGTGCAAAACCCCACGGAAAACCCGTTGCGACAAGGAATATCGCACCCAGTCAATGGCGAAAATCCTTAACCCCATCCCCCCAATCACCACACACACACAAGAGCCTCAGCGCCTCGGCTGGTGGGCTGGGCGGGTCTTGGGGCACTGCGTGTCCAGACTCAACAGCCCACAAAGCCAGATCAGGGGCTTCCTGCGCGGCTATTGTGCTATTTGCGGCTGCGCCTGTTGCACGCACTATAGTCGTCCGCTACCGCGGCCATTCACGTGAACGAGATTCCATCCGCCTACATTGAAGGCCGAGCCAAGGCAGCAAGTATCGACAAGCAGCGGGCCGAAATCTACGTCCGGCACACCCGGATCGGCGATCCCCCGATGGATGCGGCGGTGAACGACCTCGCTCCGCTGCCGCGAGAGCAGGCATCACGGTTCATTGAGGCTGGAATGAATCAGAACGAGGATATCCTTCGCGATGCGCCACAATCGGTCCGCGAAATCTTTGCCGAGCCCGAGCCGGCATGGCTTGACCACGACGCCCTCAGACCGGGCATATGCGCCTTCCAGGCCAATGTCGTGAGCATCTTCGCCGCGTTCGTTGCTGGCACACTGATCGACGGTTTCTCGACGCTAATCAGCGAATCCTTTTTGGAAACGGGGCGCGTCTTCGACGACGGAGTCAGGCGACTTAGGCAGAACAACCGCCACCAAGTGGAGATATTCTGGCCAGACGGACTGCGAGAACACAACGATGGCTGGAGGCTGTCAGTTCGAATCCGGTTCGTCCATGCGCAGGTTCGGCGTCTGCTGAGCCAATCCCCGACATGGGATTCCGAGGCGCACGGGATACCGGTCAGCAGCGCGCACATGGGATTCGCGCTGGCCTGCTTCTCGGCACGAACGCTGAAACACTCGACGACCTTGGGTGCCAACTATTCTGAGCAGGAGCGAGAGAGCTTCTGCGCCGTATGGCGCTATGCTGGGCATCTCATGGGGGTTCCCCATACGATTCTCTATACCGATGAGGAGGATGCTCTAAAGTGGTACGCCATCGGGATGGCTTGCGAGCCCGCACCCAGCGACAACGCGGTGATCATGGCGAATGCGCTCATCAATTCCGCACCCTTGGTCGCAGGAATCACGAACCCACGCGCCCGAGCGAAACTAGTCAAGAAGACCATCTATCCAGTCTCGCGCCTCTTGGTCGGGGATGAACTCGCGGACCAGTTGCATTTTCCGAAGCACGGGACACTCAAGATGCGGGACGCCCTGTTCAAGTTCCGTTTAAACAACACGCTTGTACATCTCTTTGATCGGCTGAAGGGTGGGGGCGGAACCAATATGGTTACAGCTTTCGGTGCGTCACTGTACGACAATGCGGGTCTGCGCTACGACCTGCCCGATCATGTGCATGCAGAGGACTCATCCTATTGGTAATGGCCTTATATTCCCCGACCTCCGAGCCAATCGAGAGAAAGAGAGGACGCCAGGGTTCCCCGGCTTTGCCCCGTGCGACTGACTCGCAGAGGAACCGGGCCGGGTCGCCCTTAGAGTGTCCGCGGGGATGATTCGGTCTGTTTTCGGATAAGGAAAGGAGGTGGAGGGCACCGCTCCTCGGACGAACCGAAGCAGCCTAATATGATACGATGCCTGATCGAATACAGCAGTCGTCCTGGCAGGGAAGCGATCACCAGAATAGTCTCGCATCCGCATGCCTTCAAAACAGTTGATCCGTTGCCATTTCCCCTCTTAGCTCTACCGGAGATAACGCTCCAGTGTTGCTAGACCGCTATATCACCTTCACCCTGAGCCATCGATGGCAGACCATCGTGTTGGCCACACTGGCAATGCTTGCAATAACGGCGGGAGCCAGATTTGTCACCGTCACGAACGATTACAAGATGATGTTCGGCGAGGACAATCCGCAGCTCCTCGCGCTCGAGAACCTTGAAAGCACCTATTCTGAGTCCAATGCGGCACTTATCGCCATCGCGTCTCGAGAAGGTTCGGTTTTCAGTCGCCAAACACTGGCTGCCATTGAAGAATTCACCGAGGTCGCGTGGCGCGCACCCTATTCCGTTCGGGTGGATTCACTCACCAATTATTTTCATAGCAGGGCATCTGGGGACGACATCATCGTTGAGCCGCTTGTGGACGGCGCACAGTCATTGACTGATGCCGACCTGATTCAAATCAGGTCTGTCGCACTGGATGCGCCCGATATTGCCAGGCGCCTGATCTCTGATGACGAACGTGTAAGTGGACTGGCCATCAACTTCGCGCTGCCCGACGACAACCCCGGCCCCGCATGGCATGAAATAGCCGATTACCTAGAAGCCGCCATCGCCCAAGCCCAAGCCAATCATCCTCATATCGATTACTACCTCACCGGCGACATCATCATGCACCCGGCCTTCGCCAAGGCCACCGAGGTCGTTTTCGAGACCATCGGACCGTTAGTCCTGCTCATGCTCTTGGCCGTCACGGCTCTGCTCCTGCGTTCCCTATACGGAACCCTGGCGGTCGCCTGCCTAATCATATTTGTCACCAACACGGCTTTAGGGATAGCAGGCTGGCTCGAAACACAATTCACACCGGCCAGCAGCATTGTGCCAATCATCGTCATGACGTTTGCGGTCGCGTATTCGATCCACATCGTGACCGCCACCTTGGGCGGCATGAGCCGTGGTTTAAGCAGAAGCAAGGCGATCACGGAAGCGGTTCGAAAAAATGCTTATCCGGTGTTTCTGACCACCATCACGACGATGATCGGTTTTCTAAGCCTGAATGCCTCGGAATCACCACCCTTTCGTGTCGTAGGGAACCTCGTCGCGGCGGGTTCATTTTTCACTTTTGTCTACGCCATGACTTTTCTCCCCGCAATGCTCTCGGTTCTGCCACTGCGTGCACGCCCTATTCCCACCGAGCGGGCTGGTTTTTTCGACCATCTCGGCATTTTTGTTGTGTCGCACCGCAAGGTTTTGCTTTGGTCTCTTCTTCTTGTCACCGTTGCTCTGGTCACTGGCATTCCCCGCAACGAACCCGGCGACAACTGGACGAAATACTTTGATGAAAGCTATGAGTTCCGGCGAAATACCGATTTCGTCCTCGAAAATTTAACTGGCCTGGACAACTTGGAGTACTCACTCAAGGCAGGCTATGAAGGCGGCATCACTGATCCCGAATATCTGCGCTCAGTCGATGCTTTTGCCGAGTGGTTCCGGGAACAGCCCAAAGTGTCATATGTACAAGCGTTTCCGGACATCATGAAGCGCTTGAACAAGAATATGCATGGCGACGCCCCGGCGTACTACCGCCTGCCCGATGACCCCGAGCTTGCCGCGCAGTATTTATTGCTTTATGAGCTGTCTCTCCCGTTCGGCCGCGATCTCAATGACCGCATCGATGTCTCAAAATCGGCGACCCGAATGACCGTCGCACTACGGGGGTTATCTTCTTTGGAGCAACGCGAACTGGATGCGCGTGCTCAAGCGTGGCTTCGCGCCAATGCGCCAAGTCTGGTGACCGAGGCATCAGGACTCACCATGGTGTTCGCTCACCTTTCTGAGCGGAACATCAACAGCATGCTGTCCGGCACGCTAATCGCCATGGCCCTGATTTCATTCATCTTAATCGGGGTCTTCAAAAGCGTCCGTATCGGGCTTATCAGCCTAGTGCCCAATTTCATACCGGCCGCCATGAGTTTCGGGCTGTGGGGCTATCTCGTTGGCAATGTCAGCCTCGCCGCCTCAGTCGTCACTGCGGTCGCCTTTGGCGTCATCGTAGACGATACCATCCATTTCCTTACCCGTTACCAGCAAGCCCGTCGCGAGGGCCTCCCTGCCTCAGAGGCTGTGCAATCTACGTTTCGTAAGGTCGGTCGGGCGTTATGGACAACGACCGGAATATTGTCGGCTGGTTTTTTGATGTTCACTCTCTCTGGGTTTCAAAGCAGTTGGGTCCTTGGCGTCCTGATGACCATCACGATCGTCCTTGCGCTGCTTGCCGATTTTTTCCTCCTTCCCGCCCTGCTCATGGCCATGGACCGAAAATCCTGGAAGCAAGAGAAGATCCGAATTTAGTTGTAGAGCAAGCTTGAAATTGGAATTCATGTTTTGTTTCACCCACACTCTTCCCCAAATTTCAGTGTACGATAAAGGGGAAGCAAGTTGCCGGATGCTGGCCATGTCCTCCAGTCAAAACCGCACGACTGGTGGAGGTTCTCCGTGCCTCGTCCAGGCTCCACGTCTCAGTTCGGCACATGGAACACGCCGAGGTTGTAAAATCCCTCTGCCAGCCGCCCGGCTATTGCCTTTCAAGCGTGGAATGTCATCAACCTCTACCTTCTCATGAAAACGATTGACCACTATCTCGGGCAACATGCAGCTACGCTACTGTTCGCGTTTTGTATCAGCCTCCTGCTCGGCGGAAATCTCTCAATGCCTGCTCACGCGGAATCCGCCGAAGAAAAAGGACTAAGGATTGCGCGCGATGCCGATGCGAAGGAACACGGCTTCGGCAACTACACTGCCCAGCAAACCATGGTGCTACGCAACAAGCATGGGCAGGAAAGCCACCGGAAACTCCGAGTAAAGATCCTTGAAGTGCTCGAAGACGGCAACAAAAGCCTATTCGTGTTCGACAATCCGCGGGATGTCCAAGGAACTGCTTTCCTGGTTCATACTCACAAGGAGGCTCCGGATGATCAGTGGCTCTATCTGCCGGCCCTGAAGCGCGTCAAGCGCATTAGTTCGTCGAATCGCTCCGGCTCTTTCATGGGCAGTGAATTTGCTTACGAAGACATGACGTCTCAAGAAGTCGAAAAATTCACTTATCGGTACCTTCGCGACGAACCTTGTGGCGAGATGACGTGCTTTGTAGTAGAACGTATCCCCACCGAAAAGGGCTCGGGCTATCGGCGGCAGCTGGTTTGGTTTGACCAAGACGAGTTACGTGCCCAGCAAATACATTTTTATGATCGAAAAGACACGCACATGAAGACGCTGACTTTCCAAGAGTACACTCAGTATCTGGATCGGTTTTGGCGCTCCAGCCTAATGACGATGGTCAATCACGTCACCGGGAAAAGTACGACCATGACGTGGACAGATTTCCAATTCCAAACCAACTTGAGCGATCGCGATTTCACTAAAACAGGATTAAAACGAGTGCGTTGATGCTGCACCGCAATGCGCTTTCCCGTATCGCGCCTATTGCCGTTTTGATTTCGGGCGCAATCTTCGATAGCAACGTATGTGCGGAATCCGATATTTTTTTTGATTTTTCCGGAAAGATCAGCATTGAAAACAGATGGTTCCCCCAAACGAACCTCTACAAACATCAATCACACCATGCAAGCGGGTTTGTTTTTGAGCCGGAATTCTATTTTGAAAACGCCGAAGGCTGGAGTTTCAACCTCGTTCCATTCCTGCGATACGACAGCGCGGATTCACGCCGCACCCACGCCGACATCCGGGAAGCTTACTTCCTGCTTTTTGGTGAACTCGGTGACGACGAATGGGAGTTGCGCATCGGGGTCGACCGGGTGTTCTGGGGCGTCATCGAATCAAATCATTTGGTCGATATCATCAATCAAGTCGACGCCATCGAACACATAGACCTGGAGGTTGAGCTGGGCCAGTTGATGGCCCATGCCACTTGGTCGGGAGAATGGGGTGTGGCGGAATTATTTGTCCTACCGCATCATCGGGAACGTACATTTCCAAGCCGTGACGGCCGCCTGCGGAGCGAATTCATCGTGGATGAGGACCATCCGACTTACGAAAGTTCAGCCGAACAATGGCATGTAGATTTCGCACTTCGTTACAGCCATAACTTCGGGCCCTTTGACATCGGCATTAGTGTATTCGACGGTACCAGCCGGGAGCCTGCCTACATCCCGCGCGGCGACTTAATTCTTGTTCCACACTATGAAAAGATCCGTCAATTCGGACTAGATGCGCAAATGACGCTGGATACCTGGATCTTCAAGTTGGAGGCCATCCGTCGCTCCGGCGCAAAAAATCTTAGCCTTGAGGAAGACGACTATGCTGCTTTCGTCGTCGGCATGGAATATACGTTTTATTCCGTATTTGACTCTTCAGCGGATTTCAGCGTGGTTGGCGAATGGAATTACGACGAACGCGGCGAAGATGCGACCAACATATTTGACGATGATTTATTCTTTGCGATACGCTACGCTCTCAATGATATTCAAGATACAACTTTCTTCCTCAGTCTGATGCAAGACAGGGAACATTCGACAAATATTCTCTTCCTTGAATTTGACCGAAGGCTTTCCGACCAGTGGTCCATGAATCTAGAAGGGTTCCATTTAATCAATGCGGACGAGAAAGATGTGCAGATATATCCGATACGGCGCGACAGTTTCCTTGAGTTGCGCCTGAACTACAATTTCTAGTCAGTTTTTTAGGAGATAATCTTCAAGATGAATCTAGCCGCGGAACTCGCCCCATTGCGACAACGGATCGTCGATCGGTTGGAGAAAGTCTTGCCGAAATCAGAGGCCCCACCTGAAAATCTGCATGCAGCCATGCGACACGGAGCGCTGGTTCCCGGCAAATGTGTTCGAGGATGCCTCGTGTATGCCTCCGGGCAGGCCTTGGGAATCGATTTAGAACGCCTCGACCGCTTGGCCTGTGCGCTGGAACTGGTGCATGCCTACTCCCTGGTACACGATGACCTGCCGTGCATGGACGACGACGATATCCGGAGGGGACGTCCTTCCTGTCATGCGGCTTACGGGGAAGCAACCGCCCTGCTGGCCGGCAATGCCCTGCTGCTTTGCGCCATCATCGAAGTCGCAGGCGATGAGAAATCGTCGGAGGCTCAGCGCAGCGCGGGAGTTGAACGATTGTGCGAAGCAGCAGGATCGTTCGGTATGGTGGGAGGACAACAAATGGATATGGAATTGGAAAACATGACAGAGTGCCAAATCGACCTACTCAATGAGGTATATCGACTCAAGACCGGATGTCTGTTTCACGTTGCGGTCATGTTGCCGACAGAACTGGTGCAAGTCAGGCAGGAGCAAAGGAATGCGTTGGACGCGTATGGGAGGAAGATTGGCTTGGCCTTCCAGATACGAGACGACTTGGAAGACATGGAACAAGACGCTTTGCTTCCAGGTAACGGTACACGGCCGACCTATCCTGTTCTTCTCGGCGTCGAAGAAAGCCGAAAGCGGCTCTCTGACCTGGGGGCAGGAGCGCTGGAAGTGCTCGATGTGTTCGGAGACCAGGCCGACCTGTTGCGTTCGCTTGGTCAATGGCTCACTGCAGGCTCTGGGAATGGGAGTGGGGCTCGAGACACAAACTCGGAACTCCGTGCAACCTGAAATGCCAAAGACATTAATAGTTAATCAAGGTCGCATTTAAAAAGCAGCGTCCCGGATCAGATGTCGACTTCGACCCCAAGGGAATCAAAAGGCAGTGATAGTGATATCGCATACCAAGAAAAGATTTTGCAAGGTGTCTCCCGCACCTTCGCTCTTACCATTCCACGGCTCCCTGACCCATTGCGCGACGTGGTGGGCAATGCTTATCTCCTATGCCGCATTACGGACACTATTGAAGATGAACCCAATCTGTCCGCAGAACAAAAGCAAATGTTTTCCGAGCGTTTTATTAAAGTCGTGGCTGGTCAAGAAGGCGCGGAGCCTTTCGCATCCGAACTCGGTGCATTGCTATCATCCTCGACCACGGAAGACGAGAATGATCTGATCGACAATACCGACCGGGTCATTCGGATTACCCACGGATTTCGCCCCGCCCAGCGAAATTCCCTTGAACGCTGCGTGAAAATCATGGCGCAAGGAATGTCTGAATTCCAGCAGAATGCGACGCCCGATGGCCTGAACGACCTCCCCGACCTCAATCGTTATTGTTATTACGTCGCGGGCGTAGTCGGCGAGATGTTGACCGAACTTTTTTGCGACTACTCCACGGAAATTAACAAACGACGCGAGGATTTGCTCACACTATCGGTCTCCTTCGGACAAGGGCTGCAGATGACCAATATCCTGAAGGATATGTGGGATGACCGCCGCCGCGGAGCATGTTGGCTGCCACGCGATGTTTTCCATGCAGCAGGCTACGATTTGGGCGCCCTGTCCACCGGGGAACCCAATCCCGCTTTCGTCAAGGGACTATTCGAACTCGTGGCGATTGCCCGGCATCACTTGGCGAATGCGTTGCGGTTCATCACCCTCATCCCGCGCCACGAGACCGGCATTCGCTTGCACTGCCTGTGGGCACTGGGAATGGCCGTCCTGACCCTACGCCGCATTCACGCGAGGCCCGCTTTCCGGAACGGGCAGGAAGTGAAAATCTCTCGCCGCAGCGTTTGGGCCGTTGCTATCGTCACTGGTGTCCTGGTTCGCTCGAACCTGGCCCTGAGGCTGCTTTTCAGGACGCTGACCTTCAGCCTCCCTCGTGTCAAAATGGGCTTTCTCGCACAAGCGCGGTCGTGATTGATTTAATGAATGCGATCGGCATTTATAGGGATAGAAATTTTTTGGCCTTTCATAGTTTTAGCTGATCAGTTGCTGATTTTAGGATTGTTGTGCGCGTCGTGTTTGGTGTAAAATAGAGTTGTGGATTTGCCCGAGCAATAGGCGGTTCACAAAAGAAATGATGAAAGTTGTCTTGGCTCAACCGCGCGGATTCTGCGCCGGGGTCGACCGTGCCATCACGATCGTCGAGAAGGCGCTGGACTTCTATAGCCCTCCAATCTACGTGCGGCACGAAATCGTCCATAACCGGCGGGTTGTAGAGAATCTCGAAGCGAAAGGCGTAAAGTTCGTGGAAGAAATTAAGCAGATACCGGACGGGGCGATCGCCGTGTTCAGTGCTCATGGCGTATCACAGGAAGTCGAACAAGATGCTTCGCAGCGTGGCCTGCAGTCCATCGACGCCACCTGCCCCCTGGTTTCAAAAGTGCATAAAGAAGGGCAGCGCTATGCTGCCCAAGACTACGATGTCATCCTGATCGGGCATGAGAATCACCCCGAGGTCGAGGGGACTCTCGGCCAGATTTCGGGGCCGGTTCATCTGATCAGTGATGTGGAAGACGTGAAAGCACTGAAGGTTCGGGATCCCGAAAAAATCGCCTATATCACGCAGACCACTTTGTCAGTCGACGACACCCGGGATATCATCGAAGCCCTGCGAGAGCGTTTTCCGGATATCGCTGGACCTGACATCAGGGACATCTGCTACGCCACCCAGAACCGCCAGGCTGCAGTGCGCGCTCTTGCGACCCAAGTGGATCTAATACTTGTGGTGGGGGCGAAAAATAGTTCTAATTCCAATCGCTTGTGCGAGGTCGGAAACGATAGTGGGGCACCGAGCTACTTGGTTGAAGACCCCGCGAAAATCGATCCCGAGTGGTTACGCGGAAAAGAGACTGTCGGAATTACCGCCGGTGCCTCGACTCCCGAGGAATTAGTGCGGGAACTGATCAAGACGCTGCGGAAATATGCCGAGCTGGAAATTTCCACAATGGACGGAATCGAGGAAAACGTACATTTCGCCCTTCCCTCTTCCCTGCAAAAGGTGGCCAAGGAAAGATTGGACGAGGCCCGGAAAACAATACACTCCGAAGCAGGATAGAAAGGAAAGTCTTTTCAGTTTTGGCACTGCGGGCAGTAAAAGCTCGAACGTTGCCCGATCATTCGACTACGCACCGGCTCACCGCATCGGAAGCATGCCTCCTCTGCACGCCCGTACACCTGAAGTTCCTGTGCAAAATAACCTGGCTCCCCTTCCACCTTCGTAAAATCTCTCAGCGTCGTCCCTCCTGCCTTTATCGCCTGACCCAAAACCGTCTTTACAGCCTCGGCCAATCTCCGATAACGCCCCAAGCCAATCCGTCCTGCGGCGCGAACCGGGGAGATTCCAGCCTCAAACAATGCTTCGCTGGCATAGATGTTGCCCAAGCCCGCCACTATTTTCGAGTCCATCAGGAAATTCTTGACGGCGCCGGAACGTCCCCGTGACCGAGCGTACAGCCATTCTCCGCTGAATTCTTCTCCCAAGGGTTCGGGGCCAAGATTCTTCAGCAGCCGGTGCCGCAGCGGATCAGCGCGGGTCCAGTGCAGGCTGCCAAACCGCCGTGGATCTCGAAATCGCAGCGTAGTACCCCTCTTCAAGCAGACATCGACATGGTCGTGCGTGTCCGGCGTTGGAAGATTCTGGAGCACCCGCAGTGAGCCCGACATCCCCAAATGCCAGATCAAATGTCCGTCATCCAATTCGATCAGCAGGTACTTGGCTCGGCGACCGACCGTATGGACGCACTGATTCGCCACAGCACCCGGAAGTGTCCGGCTGATCGGCCAACGCAATTGTCGCTGCCGAATGATCATCCGCTCAATCTTCTCCCCGACCAAATGCGGCGTAATCCCGCGACGCACCGTCTCGACCTCCGGCAGTTCGGGCATCAGCAGCCAACCGGAGTTGTCATGAAGGTTGACATCAGGTGATGGGCCTGCTTTTCATCGAGCCATTCCTCGTGTCGGGTCCGCCAGACCGGCACATCGCCGAGACGGTGTTCAAGGACACGAAAATTCCCGAAATCTTCGGTCCCCGGCTTCAATCGGTTGAGGACGACGCCAGCCAAGTGGCAATGCGACTTTTGTACGGCTTCACAGGTCAGCAGGACCTGGTTGATTGCGCCCAACCGATCCTCGGCCACCACTAGAACTGGCAATCCCAATTCCGCGGCGAGTGCCTGGACATCCCCATCTTCGGCCAAAGGCGTTCTCCATCCCCCCGCACCTTCGACAACCAGCATCCCTTCTCGACGGCAGAAAGCAACCAAGTCCTGCAGCCGGATCTCCACTCCTTCCTGTCTCGCCGCCAGCATCGGTGCAACCGGAGTGCGCAGTTTGTGCCGCACGACCGGTTCTGACTCGGCCAGTTGCGCCGCCTCGCGCAGAGTCTCCGCATCCTGCGCCCGCAATGCCCCGCTGATTTCCACGCACCCTGACTCGACAGGTTTCAAGGGGTACACATCCGACCCCTGCCCACGCAGGTTGCGGATCAAGTGGGCCGCCGTCCAGGTCTTGCCGACTCCGGTATCGGTTCCCGTAACGAAAATGCCACGTAAATTGAATAACATCACATATAATTTTAAGTTGACCCGCAAAACCTCGCAAAATTTTACGCGTATCTCATGAACGGCTCGAATCCTGTCCTCTCTCCCCGCCGCAAATCTGTCGCAGTGCGCATCGGTTCGGTCACGCTCGGTGCCGGCCATCCCATTGCCGTACAGTCCATGACCGACACGCCAACCGCTGAGGTCGCGGCAACGGTTGCGCAGGTCGAGGCCCTGGCGCGTGCAGGCTCTGAACTGGTCCGGCTGACCGTCAATGACCGCGATGCGGCGGCGGCCGTCCCCCAGATTCGCGAACAACTGGAAGGACGCAACCTCACCGTACCATTGATTGGGGACTTCCACTACAACGGGCATAAACTCCTGGCGGAATTCCCGGAATGTGCCGAAGCGCTGGATAAATACCGCGTCAACCCGGGCAATGTCGGGCGTGGCAGTTCTCGCGATCCTCATTTCACACAATTCATCGAGCTCGCCTGCCGATACCAGAAGCCTGTGCGGATCGGCGTCAATTGGGGAAGCCTTGATGCAGCGTTGCTGACCGAATTGATGGACGAAAATGCCAAACTTGATTCTCCCCTGGACGCCGATGCGGTTCAGCAGGAGGCGATGGTCCAGTCGGCGCTGCGAAGTGCCGCTCAAGCCGAGGAAATCGGCTTACCGCACGACGCCATCGTGCTGTCCTGCAAGATGAGCCGGGTTTCTCTGGTCGTTCAGGTGTACACCGAATTAGCCCAGCATTGCGACTACCCGCTGCACCTGGGACTGACCGAAGCCGGCATGGGGACTCGAGCCATTGTTTCGACCAGTGCGGCGCTAGCCATGCTCCTAGAACGCGGAATCGGAGATACGTTGCGGGTTTCGCTGACGCCGGAGCCGGGCGGAGAGAGGACCGAGGAGGTCCGGGTCGCCTGTGACCTACTGCAAAGCCTGAACCTGCGCCACTTCATGCCGGTCGTAACGGCCTGCCCCGGCTGCGGCCGAACCAGCAGCGACTATTTCCAGCGACTGGCTCAAGATATTGAACACTATATTGCCAAGCAGATGCCCCTATGGAAGAAGCAGTACCCGGGGGTCGAAAACCTCAACGTGGCGGTGATGGGCTGCGTCGTCAACGGCCCAGGTGAAAGCCGCCACGCCGATATCGGCATCAGCCTGCCCGGCTCCAACGAGAACCCGAGTGCCCCCGTCTATGTCGACGGTGAACGGGTTCGCACCCTGAGCGGAGAGCGTATCGCCGAAGAATTTCAGGAAATGCTGTGCGACTACGTGGAAAAGAGGTTTGCGTCCGTATAATCTGGTAGCCGAACGCGCGTTGCCTTCTTTTCATGAGCATCCGAACCTTCGAGGGCCATACGCCCCGCATTGCCGATTCTGCCTACGTGGACGAACAGGCCCTGGTAATCGGCGACGTGCATCTGGGCGACGACAGTTCGGTCTGGCCAATGACGGTCATTCGCGGCGATGTCAATTCGATCCGCATCGGGGCGCGGACCAACATTCAGGACGGCAGCATCGTACACGTCACACATGATTGCGAATACTCCCCCGGAGGTTATGCCGTCGCAATCGGGGATGAAGTGACGGTAGGCCACAGGGTCGTCGTTCACGCCTGCGAAATTGGTGATCGTTGTTTGATCGGAATGGGTTCCGTCATCCTGGATGGGGCGATCATTGGGCCTGACAGCATGATTGGGGCCGGCTGTCTGGTCCCTCCCGGAAAACGTCTTGAAGGGGGATGCCTCTGGATCGGCAGCCCAGCCCGAAAACTTCGCGAGTTGAGCCCCGAGGAGCTTGAGTTCCTGCGGTATTCTGCGGCTCACTACGTAGACAACAAAAACCGTCACAAAGCTGATTGTTCCTAAAAGGATCTGAAACATGAGCGAAACCAAACCTCAGGGCCTGCAAACCCGAGCCATCCATGCCGGCACTGCGCCGGATCCGGCCACCGGTGCCCGAGTCACTCCCATCCACCAGTCCGTCGCCTTCGTCTTTCGGGATGTCGAGCATGCCGCCAACCTGTTCAACCTGGATGAGGCCGGGTTTATCTATTCACGCCTGACCAATCCCACGGTCAACGCCCTGCAGGACCGAATGGCTGACCTGGAAGGCGGGGTCGGCGCAGTCTGCACAGCGTCGGGTCATGCCGCACAGATGCTGGCCCTGTTCGGCTTGATGAGAACCGGCGATGAATTCGTCGCCTCCAACAAATTGTATGGCGGTTCCATCACCCAATTCGGGCATGCATTCACCCGTTTCGGCTGGAAAGTCGTGTTCGTCGACCCGGACGATCCGGACAATGTTCGCCGGGCCTGCAACGAGCGCACCCGTGCCGTCTTCAGCGAAAGCCTGGCCAACCCCGGCGGCACGATGTGTGATGTTCAGGGGCTTGCCGATGCTGCACATGAAAATGGAGTTCCGCTGATCATCGACAACACGTTGGCCACGCCGGTGCTGTGCAACCCGATTGAACACGGCGCCGATCTGGTAGTTCACTCCACCACCAAATTCCTGTCTGGCCATGGCAATGCGATCGGCGGTGTGGTCATTGACTCCGGCAAGTTCGACTGGTCCACAAACGACCACTACCCTCACCTGACGGACCCCAATCCGGCCTATCATGGAATGTCATTCGTAGATAAATTCGGGGAACTCGCCTATGCCATCTATTCCATCGCGGTCAGCCTGCGCGACCTCGGCCCCACCATGTCGCCGATGAACGCCTACCTTACGCTGACCGGGATTGAAACCTTGCCGCTGCGAATGCGCCAGCACAACGATAACGCCCTGGCCGTCGCCCAGTGGCTGGAACAGCACCCGAAGGTCGAATGGGTGTCCTACGCGGGCCTGCCGTCCAGCCCCTATTACGAACTGGCTCAGCGCTATTGTTCCGGGGGTGCGGGTTCGGTCTTCACCTTTGGGGTGCATGGCGGTTACGAAAGCGGAGTGAAGGTGGTCGAAAGCGTGAAGTTGTTTTCGCATCTTGCCAACATCGGCGACACTCGCTCGCTGATCGTGCACCCCGCCTCCACCACGCATCGCCAGCTCAGCGACGAACAGAAGGCCGCTGCCAGCGCAGGTCCAGAAGTCATCCGCTTATCCATCGGCATCGAGGATGTCGACGACATCATCGCCGACCTGGATCAGGCTTTGAACGCCATAACTGGAGAATAGAAATGAACCCACAAGAAGTCATTGAAGCTTATTTCGCGGCTTGGGACGCACATGATTCTCAGGCCGTGATTGATCTGTACACGGAAGACGGCACATATCAAGACCCTGCAACTGGAGACCCGCTTTCGGGGCAAGCGATCGGCGACTATGCCGATGGACTGTTCGCCGCCTTTCCCGACCTGAAACTGGAACTGATCTCCCAGGCGGAAACCAGCATTGGCCAGATAGCCGTGCCGTGGTTGCTGTTCGGTACTCACCAGGGACCGCTAGGAGAGATGGAAGCGACCGGAAAATCCGTGGCGATACGGGGTTGCGACTACATCGTGGTAGAAGACGGCAAACTGAAAACCGTGTACGGCACGTTCAGCCTTCAGGAGCTGATGGAACAATTGTCCTAGGTCTATGCGTGTCACCGTCAACGGAGAAACCCACACCCTCCCCGATGAGACCACGGTCGAGGATCTGACCCGGCATTTGCACGTAGAGGGCCGCATCGCGCTGGAAATCAACTGCGAAGTTGTGCCGCGGTCCCGTTGGACGAGTCATGCCTTGTGCGATGGCGACGCCGTTGAAATCGTGCGGGCAATCGGAGGGGGCTGAAATGGCCGGTGACCCGCTGGTGATTGCCGGGCGGTCTTATAATTCCCGCCTGCTGGTCGGTACCGGGAAATATCGGGACCTGGAGCAAACCCGCGATGCGGTCGAGGCATCGGGGGCGGAGATCGTGACCGTAGCTCTGCGCCGTACCAACATCGGCCAAGACCCAGACGCGCCAAACCTTCTGGATGTGCTGTCGCCGGACGACTACACCATTCTGCCGAACACCGCGGGCTGCTACAGTGCCGAAGACGCCATCCGGGTCTGCCGCCTGGCCCGCGAACTGTTGGGCGGGCATCGCTTGGTCAAGCTGGAAGTCCTGGGAGACAAACGTACCTTGTACCCGGACGTCGCACAAACCTTGTCTGCCGCCAAGACTCTGATCGCGGAAGGTTTTGAGGTAATGGTGTACACCAACGACGACCCTGTCACCGCACGGCGTCTGGCGGAAATCGGCTGCATTGCCGTGATGCCGCTGGCCGCGCCGATCGGGTCGGGCCGGGGCATCCGAAACCCGGACAACCTGAAGATCATTCTTGAAGAAGCCAGCACGCCGATACTGGTGGATGCCGGCGTCGGGATCGCTTCCGATGCTGCCATCGCAATGGAGCTCGGGTGCGACGGTGTGCTGATGAATACGGCCATTGCCGAAGCGGGAGATCCCGTGCAGATGGCCCGAGCCATGCGCTTGGCCGTCGAGGCGGGACGGCTCGCCTGGCGTTCCGGACGCATGCCTGAGCGTCGCTTCGCCTCGAGTTCCAGCCCAACCGAAGGCACCCTGACGTGACCCGAGCCGCCGCCAAATCGCGGCGCCCGATCCGCTCATTCGTCCACCGTGCCCGTGGCCTCACAAAGGCCCGGGAAAAAGAATTCGCAGTCCTGTGGGAACGCTACGGCCGAACCATTCCGGAGCAGGAATTCCAGCCAGAGGCCTTATTTGACCAGTCTGGCCCGATTACGCTTGAGATCGGTTTCGGGCATGGCGAGGTGTTGCTGAATGAAGCTCAGGTCTGTACGCAACACAACATCCTGGGCATTGAAGTGTATCGACCTGTGTTGTTTTCCGTGTTGAGAAAAGCCAATCAACTTGAAATCGATAATCTGCGAGTGGTTTCGGGGGACGCGGCCGCGCTGTTGCCTCGATTCCCGGATGATTGCCTGCAACAGATCCGGATCCTGTTTCCCGACCCCTGGCCCAAGCGCCGCCACCAGAAACGCCGCCTGCTCCAGGACCGGTTTCTTGCCGAATGCGCCCGTTGCCTCGTGCCCGGTGGCCTCCTCCATCTGGCGACCGACTGGTCGGACTACGCGAGGCAGATCGAGCAGACTGTGGGAAAAACCGCGTGCTGGCGCATCGGATCCGACCTTCCGGATCGACCGGAAACGCATTTCGAGCAACGCGGCCGACGATTGGGACATGAAGTCTGGGAACGTGTTCTAGAGCTTAAATCTCTTGACACAAGCCAAGGCTGAAGGCCAGCCTAAAAAACATCAGTTGCTTTCACGTACCTTGAACCAGGTCCAGCCAGCCAGCGCCAGTAGCACCAACCATCCCCACGGGTAGGAAAACACTCCAGCCAGATACAGTCCGATCGTGGCACACCACGCCAATGCCAATACCGCCAACACCATCAACCATTGATTCTTCTGCATCGCCGCCTGTACGCCTGCCCCGGATCATTGCTACAATAGCACGCCTCGAAACCACACCTATATGCCATGAGCACGAAACAGGAAAAGATCGAGCAACTGCTGGAGATGCAACGTCGCTTCATCGCCCTTGACCGCGAAAAGGGCGTCGGTATGAATGAGTATTTCGTGCCAAACGAAGATTCGCAACTGCAAAATTACCGGCAGGACTATATGGACTGCGCCATGGAAGTCGTGAAGCTCGCGCACGAGGAGAAAGGTTCCAAAAACTGAACCTCTGACGCCGATTACGGCCTCTCTGTCTTTTCCTGGTCTCTGAACCGATACGCCGGCGGCGGACCCGGCGGCAGGGGCGGGCCTTGGTAATCGCCCGGTCCAGGCTTGGGCGGCAACTCTCCTGCAGGGGGTGTCAGGTCTTTGTAGTCGAACTCCGACAGCAGGTGATGGATGCAATTCAAGCGCGCCAACTCCTTGTTATTTGAGTCGATCACGGTCCAAGGTGCTCGCTCGGTATGACAGTGCTCAAACATCTGGTCTCGCGCACGCGTATAGTCCTCCCAGCGGAACCTGGCCTCCAGATCTATCGTGCTGAGTTTCCAGCGCTTGAGCGGGTCGTCCTGGCGTGCCTGAAAACGGCGTTCCTGCTCCTCATGGCTGATCGTGAACCAATACTTGATCAGTCTGATGCCGGAGTTGATCAGCATCTCTTCGAACCGGGGACAACTGATGAAAAATTCCTGCACTTCGGTCTCGGAGCAGAACTCCATCACTGTTTCCACTCCAGCTCGGTTGTACCAGCTGCGGTCGAACAGCACCATCTCGCCAATCCGGGGCAGATGCGCGACATAGCGCTGGAAATACCATTGTCCCCGTTCGCGCTCGGTTGGCTTCGGTAGTGCCACCAGGCGTACGATGCGGGGATTCGTGTACTGCGTAATGCGGCGGATCACCCCGCCTTTCCCCGCCGCGTCGCGACCCTCGAACAACACAACGGCACGCAGACCCTGAGACTGGATCCAATACTGGAGCTTAATCAACTCGACTTGCAGGAGATGCAGTTCTCGCTGGTAATTCTTCTCGCTGATCAGTTTGGGTTCAGACATCCGCCCACATCCGCAACAGCCGAGAATAAACCCAATCAAGTCTTATCAAGTCACTGTCCGCCGAATTCTGCTCCATCCTCTGCGATCGCAAAGCATCCAGAGTCTGAAGAATTTCGCGCTGCTGTTCGTCCCGAACCTGGCTCTGAATCCATAGCACGGCGATCCACCGTTCGCCCGCCGTCACCTCATCGACCCGATGCAGGCGACCCGCGGGATACAGAACCGCATCCCCGGCCGGGTATCGAACGGCTTGCTCACCATAAGGGGTTTCCACCACCAGCGCCCCACCTTCATACTCCGAAGGGTCGCTCAAAAATACAGTGACCGCGAGGTCTGATCGGTAGCCGCCCTCGCCCATCACGGCATCATCCGTATGCCAGCCGTAGTGCATTCCAGGCCGGTAGCGAGAGAAAACCGGATGGCTGATCCGCAATGGCAACGCGTGGCGCTGCACCATGGGGTGGCGTTGCAATGCTTGTGCAACGCAGAGTTCCAGAGGCTCTCGCTCGGAACGGGGCGCTTGAAATTCTTCATTTTGCTTGACCTCGCCCGCCAGTCGGCCCGTGCTGGCGCGACCGTCCGCGAAGGCGCCCTGGCGCAATCCTGCACGGATTTTTTCCAGTTCCTCGGAACTCAGGACTTCAGAAAGGCGAAGCAACATGGCAAGAAAATCCAATCCCTCTCATTATAATGAGACGATGGCTCGAATATGCGTTTTGGGAGGCACCGGTTTCGTCGGCCAGGTGCTGGTTAACCGTTTGGTGACACAGGGTCATCAAGTGAGGGTTTTGACCCGGGAACGGTTTCGCCACCGCTCCCTGCTGGTATTCCCCACTTTGGACCTGGTGCAGACAAACGTTCATAAAGAACGATCCCTTGTGCGTCATATCGAAGGCATGGATGTCATCATCAACCTGGTCGGCATCCTCAACGAGTCCCGCGTCCGCCAGAAGACCTTCAAGGAGACGCATATCAGACTGGCGCAGAAGCTTATGTCCGCCTGTCACACGCACGACATCCCGAGGCTACTACAAATGAGTGCGCTCGGCGCCGATCGCAATGCACGCAGCAACTATCTGCGCAGCAAAGCCGAGGCGGAAGCCGCACTGTTCCAGTTCAGCGGTGTCACCAAGGTCACGAGCTTTCGGCCTTCTCTGATCTTCGGCCCCGGCGACCATCTCATCGGCCGTTTCACTGCGCTGCTCCGTCTCGCACCGTATTTCTTCCCTCTGGGTTGTCCTAACACCCGCTTCGCCCCAGTCTATGTCGGTGATGTCGTCACACGCATGTGTGACTCTTTGAATGATCGGCAAACCTATTCGCAATCTATCAGCCTGTGTGGCCCGGATGTCTATACGCTGCAGGAACTGATCGAATTGATCGCCGCGACGGCCAGCTTGAAGCGCCGGGTTGTCCCTCTGTCTCCTTTCATGTCACGGATGCAGGCGCGCATTCTGGGCCGCGTACCCGGAAAACCTCTCACGATGGACAATTACTACAGCCTGCAAGTCGACAGCGTGTGCCCCGATGCGGACCCCTGCCCCACCCATCTAGAGCCGGTCTTGCGGGAGATGCTAGAGAAAAACTGACAGAATTCCCTCTCGGAGTATCCTGAGGAGAACGATAAAAATATATATAATTTAAATATTTAAAACAAAAGTGACCGGTCCGTCGTTGATCAGGTAGACTTGCATATCCGCCCCGAACTCTCCGGTTTCTACCTGGCCGTATCGCTCCCGGCATTCTTCGCATAGATTTTCAAAAAGCATGCGTCCGGCCTCTGGCGGCGCGGCGGAACTAAAACTTGCGCGCATTCCTTTGTCCGTATCAGCTGCAAGGGTAAATTGTGGCACCAGCAGCAACGCGCCTCCCGTATCAACCAGAGAGCGATTCATTTTCCCTTCTTCGTCGGCAAACAGGCGATAACCCAGAATCCGTTCAGCCATACGCCCGATTTGCGCTAGCGAATCATCCTTGTGGAAACCGACCAGGACCAGGACCCCGGAACTGATGGCCGCCACGGTACGCTCGCCGATGTCGACTCGAGCCTCGGTTGTGCGTTGGAGCAGGGCGATCATGATCGGCTTGCTTGGCCGGAAGGTTGCAAAGGCACTATAATCCATTTACACGCGCCCGTGGCTCAGTGGATAGAGCACTGGCCTCCGGAGCCAGGGGTCGCAGGTTCGAATCCTGCCGGGCGCGCCACTGTTGGCGAACAAAAATAATTAAGAATAGCTTGCAAATTTGCCAGTTTTTCGGCACTGTTTTAACTGAGATTTTCAGGAAAATTTCTGGGGAATTTCCCTAGGCCTTAGTCGCCGAAACCCCCAGGGCCTCAGCGTGATAGTTGTCCGGAGTGCGCAGCGTGAGTGGAAGTGCTTTTTGATGAATGACAGGCTCACGGAGAAGCAACGGTCGGAAACGACTACCCCAGGTTGCTGGCCGGGTTTTCCCGTGCCTGGAGGAAAATCCGGGAATTTTGTTGCCGGCTCTGGGAAACGAATTGGATTCGCCTTCGCCTGACGGAAGACAAATACTTCAGGGACGACTAGCTACGAATCTCGCGATTCGGATGAGCAAATTAGGTAGAATTGTCTCGAAGAACGACAACCTGTCACTGTCGCGCAAGCGATGCGACATTCGCGGAGCGCTTGCGCATCTCCGCGTATGCACGCTGGCGAATCTCGCGTGCCAGTATGGCGGATTACCGGCACTGCGAGTGAGCCTCGTGAGCCAACCTACACAAGATCAAGCCTGACGAACCTGCGCGGGCTTCGCGCCCGACGTAGTCGCGCGTGCGATTGACAGGAGAAGATCCAAGGAGAGGAGCCAAAATGAGAAGCAACATACCATCGCTCGCGACGTTTTCAGGCTTTCTTCGGCACCACTCGTGGCTCGCGCTTGTCGTCTTCACCCTCGGTCCGGCTCTCATTCTGCGTGGTTTCCTGTTTTTTCTATACCCGCCGGAGTCAGTCTCACCATCGTGGCTGCTCGCTACGACCCGTGGGCTCGCGAGCGACACTGCGTTTTCCCTGACTCTCGCGCTCGTTCTTTACCGGCCGTTTTCGGGAAAGGCCACTGGCCCGCTAGTGGTTGGGATGCTCCTGAGTCTGCTCTACGCGGGGAACCATGAACATCTTCTCTACAACTACGCGCACGCGAACCTTGCCTTGGCTCAGTTGGGGCTCACGAAGGAGATATTGTTCGGGAATTTTCTGATTACTCCTGTGTTCGAGAAGGCGGCGATTGCATTCGCTTTCTCCTTTGCCGTGATATTCGGCATCTCGCTCATCATTCGGAAGCGGGAGGCAGCGAGAGTTACGTCCATCGCCAAGACTCGCGAGCTATCCAAGCTTCGCACAGGCGGGGCACACCGCAAGAGGCACAAAGGACGTAAAGGACGCAGGGGGCACACGGAGCGCACGGGTAGTCAAGACGAAAAAGAGGGTACAAACGACCGGGACCGGTTCCATACCGAGAGGCGATGGCGGGGGGCATGGATACTTCCTGGCATTCTGATCGCTTTTACCATTCTTCTGCCCCGGGCTCTCGATCATCCCGACTTCACGCAAACTGGCGTCTGGGAGGCCAATCTCCGACACCTAATCGGGACGCTGCTTCCTCCCAAAATCAAACCACCGGTGCCTGGAGAGGCTGCGGAGGGCGCCGAGCAGTTTCATGCACATGATTTATCTGGCTCTCCTGTCATTTCCTTCCCCGGTAACCCTCGCGATGCCAGCGACCAACCGAATATTCTCCTTGTGCTGCTTGAAGGATGGGATCGGAACATATTGGAAGCTGGGTATACACCGAACCTCGGATCTCTAGTGGACCATAGCCTGTTCTTCCCGAACGTGATCGCACATCAAGTACAGACCCATCGGGGGTTCTATTCCATCCTGTGTGGCGACTACCCTAATTTGCTCCTGAAAGACGCGAAAGCCGACATCATCGGGGAATTCGGAACCGCCCGCCACTGCCTGCCGGAAATTCTCGCGGAACAGGGATACCGGACGGTGTTCATGCAATCCGCAGACCTAGATTTTATGCGCAAGGACAGACTTGCCGCTGCCGCCGGATTCACTGAGATTTACGGCTCGGAACACTACGCCACGAGTGCGTCGCGCTCCCATTGGGGCGTGGATGATGGTACTCTCATGCAGGCTGCCCTCAAGAGAATCTCCCGGCTCTCAGACGGCTCCGCGCCATGGATGGTGACACTGCTTACCAGCGGGACACACCCCCCGTACTTCATGCCCAACGACTACACAGAGCATTCTGGTGCCGAACCTCGGGAACGAGCGTTCCGATTCGCCGACAAAGTCACAGGTCAGTTGGTCGAGGCACTGCGCGCCAGTGGCCAGCTGGAAAACACCTGGGTTTTCATTCTTGCCGACGAGACATCCACGAAATACGATCGTAACGCGTCGGTCGGCTATACCGAATTCATGTCCGAATACTATCACCGGGCGAACGTCATCGTCCTTGCTCCCAGGCGCCCCAGCATGCGCCTTACAGGATTCTATGGATTCAAGGACATCATGATCAGTGTACTTGATCTTCTTGGCCCGGTGGATTCCGCCGTACGAGGGCGGAGCCTCTTCCGCGAGTATACGGATTCAGTTCCGATTCTCTATGCGAGCCTGTACACAGACCTTTTCTTCATTCGCGCGGACGAGGCCTTCACGATGTGCAGTCGAACGTTTGACGAATGCAGCGGCCTGCGCCGCAACGATGCGACAGGTCAACTCGTACACCACGAAGTCGACCAGAATTTGGTGGTCGCCGCGCAGCGGTTTTCCCGGACCAACGACTTTGGCTACGAACGCATGGGGGAAGTCCACACCGTATTTGAAGAGCGAGGGACCCTTTACAAAGAACCTAGCCGCCGGGTCATCGGCGATCGCCATGTGGACATGAAGCCTGGCGAACGCCTGGTGTGGCAAATTCTGCTGGCCGCCCCCGCAAGTAATCGGGGAAGCAGTATGGCCGAGATCCGCATCGTAGAGAGAAGTGCCAAACAGGTCATCAAAAGCTGGTTCACCAAAAGATGGACAATCGCGCCGGGAGAAAGTGTCCGATTCACCGAAGATCGCGTCTTTGAACAGAATGTGGTCGTTGTTACAGACCTGTTCTTGAAAAATCAGCGGGAAGATGGTGTTTACGTACAAGAGGTGAGCCTCGTCAAATCGAAACCAGATGATGCGGACCGTTAGCCTCATTCCACTAACATGGAAGCTGGCACAAAGGCTCAGGTGCCTGCGGTTGATGATGACGCTGCAGGAGTCAAGCGGATGGTCAACGCACTCGCCCTTCCTAATTCGGGCAGGAGGACAGGTGCCAGTCGCGCCCCGCTGAGATTCCAATATGTTTCTAGCCCGCACACAAACTCCCATCGAACATAGTAGAATGGCCAAGCCAGCAGTGGCTCCATCCTTTCCCTCCCCATGAGCGCCCGCACCGCCCGCATTCAGCGCAATACCCGTGAGACCCAGATCGAGGTCGACATCGATCTGGACGGGAGCGGCTGCGCGGAACTTGAGACGGGATTACCTTTTCTGGAGCACATGCTGGACCAAGTCGCCCGCCACGGCATGCTGGATCTTAGGGTTAAAGCCCAAGGCGATCTTTCCGTCGATGCGCACCATACCGTCGAAGACATCGGCATCGTGCTCGGCCAAGCCGTGCGACAGGCGTTGGGCGACAAAGAGGCCATTCGCCGCTACGGTCACGCCTACGTCCCGCTGGACGAAGCGTTGTCACGCGTCGTCATCGATTTCTCCGGCCGCCCCGGCTTGAACTATCAGGTCGAGTACCCGCGTGCCCGGATACAGGACTTCGACGTGGACCTGGTGCACGAATTCTTCCAGGGATTCACCAACCACGCCATGGCCACGCTGCACATCGACGGCTTGCGCGGGAACAACGCCCACCACGTTGCCGAAACAGTGTTCAAGGCCTTCGGCCGCGCGGTGCGCATGGCCGTGGAGCAGGACCCACGGGAGACCGGGACCCCTTCGACTAAAGGCGTGCTATAGCCGACATCCGTCCAGTTTCGCGATGCAAACCGTCGCCATCGTTGATTTCAGTTTCGGCAATCTGCGTTCCGTGCATAACGCGCTGCACAATTTGGCGGGTCCCGATGTGGACATTCGGATCGCAACCGAGCCCTCAGTTATAGAGCAAGCGGACCGGGTTGTCTTCCCGGGTCAGGGCGCAGCACGGCACTGCATGCTCGCACTGCGCCAGAAAGGTCTGGCCGATGTGGTCCTGAGAGCGGCCCGGGACCGGCCCTTTCTAGGAATCTGCATGGGCATGCAGGTCCTGATGGAATACAGCGAGGAGAACGACGGCGTCGATTGCCTGGGGCTGTTTTCCGGAAAGGTACGAGCTTTCGCACCGCATGTCGAACGCGGCAGCGGGTTCAAAATTCCGCACATGGGCTGGAGCCGCATCGAGCAAATCTCACATCCGCTATGGGAGAATATCCCCGATCGAAGCCGTTTTTATTTCGTGCACAGTTACTACACGACCCCGCGCGACGAGAAAACCATCGCCGGGCGCACCGATTATGTATTGCCTTTTGCTTCGGTAATCGCGAAAGATCGGGTGTTCGCCATGCAGAGCCATCCCGAGAAGAGCGGAGAATATGGCTTGACGCTGTTGCGGAATTTCCTGCACTGGGACGGCCAGTGCTGAACCGGAAACCAACCGTATTATGCTGATCATTCCCGCCATCGATATCAAGGAAGGGCGGTGTGTGCGCCTGCGCCAGGGCCGGATGGACGACGAAACCGTCTTTTCGGATGACCCCGTCAGCGTAGCGCAGCGCTGGATCGATCAAGGCGCCCAGCGACTGCACATTGTGGACCTGGACGGTGCCCGCACGGGCCGGCCAGCCAATCTTCCGATCATCGAACAAATCGCGCAGAATCATCCGAAAGTTCCGATCCAGGTCGGCGGAGGCATCCGGAGCGAGGAGACCATCCAGACCTACCTGGACATCGGCGTGCGCTACACCGTCATCGGCACCCGTGCGGTGCGCGAACCACACTTCATAGAGGAACTGTGCCTGGAGTTTCCCGGCCACATCATTGTCGGCTTGGATGCCAAGGATGGCAAGGTGGCCACTGACGGATGGTCCAAACTGTCCCACCACGACGCCATTGATCTGGCCCAGCACTTCGCCCAGGAGGGAGTCGCCTCCATCATTTTCACCGACATCAGCCGGGACGGCATGATGCAGGGCGTCAACGTGGAATCTACCGTCGCGCTGGCCCAGGCCCTCCCCATCCCCGTCATCGCTTCCGGCGGCGTCAGTACGCTGGAGGACCTAAAGGCCCTTCAAGCCGTTGCCGACGAAGGCATCAGCGGCGCCATCATCGGGCGTGCCCTGTATGAAGGCAGCATCGACCTCAAGCAGGCACTGGCACTGACTTCCGGCTGATGGGCCTTGCCAAACGCATCATCCCATGCCTGGATGTCGACGATGGCCGGGTTGTCAAGGGCGTGAAGTTCGTCGACATCCGGGATGCCGGTGACCCGGTCGAAATCGCCCGCCGCTACGATCAGGAAGGCGCGGACGAAATCACGTTCCTGGACATCACGGCGAGCCATCACAACCGCGACACTACGGTCCACATGGTGGAGGCCGTGGCAGAGCAGGTATTCATTCCCCTGACCGTCGGGGGAGGCATCCGGACTGTCGAGAACATCCGGACCCTGCTGTGCGCCGGTGCCGACAAGGTCGGCATCAACACGGCCGCCGTCACCAACCCGGAATTCGTGCGGGAAGCCAGCGGTACGGTTGGCAACCAGTGCATCGTCGTCGCTATCGACGCCAAACGGGTCAATGCGCCTGACGCGCCGCCACGATGGGATATCTTCACTCATGGCGGGCGCAAAGACACCGGAATCGACGCCTTGGAATGGGCGAAAAAGATGGAAGCGTACGGAGCCGGCGAGATCCTCCTGACCAGCATGGACCGGGACGGGACCCGCGAAGGCTTCGACCTGGAACTGACCCGGGCCATGAGCGATGCGGTCGGCATTCCCGTGATTGCGTCGGGCGGAGTCGGCACCCTGCAGCATCTGGTGGATGGCGTCACCGAAGGCGGTGCCGATGCCGTACTCGCGGCCAGCATCTTCCACTTTCAGGAATATACTATCGGCGAGGCCAAGCAGCACATGCAGCAGAACGGTATTGAGGTTCGCCTGTAAATCCCCATGGACGAGACCACACGCATCCTGGAGCGGCTGATGGAAGTGCTTCGGCAGCGCCGCGACGAGGCCGATCCAGACAGTTCATACGTGGCCGCACTTTGCCGTGACGGGATACCCGCCATCACTGCCAAGATCACCGAAGAAGCCGCCGAGACGGTGGAGGCGGCCGAGGGTGACGCTGAACATCTAGTGCACGAAGTCGCAGACCTGTGGTTCCACAGCCTGGTCTTGCTGGCTGTACGCGATCTTGATGCCCATGATGTTCTGGAGGAACTGCAGCGCCGTTTCGGAACTTCGGGACTGGAAGAAAAAACCCGACGCAACTCATGACGGCGTCCAAGTCTCGGGGGTTGGTCAGCAGTCTTGCTGGGGTGATGCTGGTGACGGCCAGCGTGAGCCCACCGACAGCCGCCTTCGCCATTCAGGACGACGTCCCCCGTATTGCCGTAGTCTCTGCCTACGCCCCGGAGATAGTAGTCCTGAAAGGTGAACTGGATCATGCCGTCGTACATTCGTTGAATGGCGTCGATTTTTCTGCTGGTCAATTGGAAGGGCATGACGTCGTACTGTTTTTGAGCGGTGTCAGCATCGTCAATACGGCAATGACCGTGCAATTTGCCCTGGATCACTTCAACATCAGGCAAATCGTGTTCTCCGGCATTGCCGGCGGAGTCGATCCCGCGCTGCGCATCGGCGATGTCGTGATCGCAGACCGTTGGGGACAATACCTCGAGTCGCTTTTTGCCCGAGAGGTTGAGGGTGGATGGGACAAACCGGAATTCTTCGAATACCCGTACGCAAACTTTGGAATGATGTTCCCGAGATCCGTCACCGTACAGCGGGCCGGCGCGGACGAGCCGGAAACCCGGTTCTGGTTCCAGGTCGATGAAGCCCTGCTGGCCTACGCCCGCCAGGCGATCTCCGATGTCGCCCTCAAGCACTGCACGGCGGAGAACAATTGCCTTGAAAAGGTCCCGGAAATCGTCATCGGCGGCTCCGGCGTGTCGGGCGGGGCATTCATCGACAACGCGGATTTCCGCGACTATACGTTCAGGACATTCGGCGCGCGCGTTTTGGATATGGGAAGCGCTGCCGCGGCTCATGTCGCCTACGCGAACGATGTCCCGTTCATAGCCATACGGAGCCTGTCCGACCTCGCGGGTGGCGGCATGGGCAAGAACGAGGTGGATATCTTCTACGGCCTCGCAGCGAACAATGCTGCTGAGGTCGTCAGGGCGCTGTTGCGTGCGATCCCCGAATAGCCCGAGCAGTAACGCCGGGCTCGCCTATCTGGACGATTTGAGGGCTTGTCGCGACCCGTTTGCATACCGGGCCTGCGCTAAAATGCAATGACCTTCGCCCCGGAGAAATCGCGTATTACGAGCCTCCCAGGGCGCTGATTCCGTAATTTCGGGCCCTCGGCCATGTTCGATTTTGGATTCTGGGAACTGATTCTGGTCATGATCGTCGGCCTGATCGTGATCGGCCCGAAGCGTCTGCCCCGAGTCGCCGCCCAAGTAGGCGAATGGCTGGGACGCATGCGGCACCTCGTGCACCAGTTCCGCCAAAGCGTCCAACAGGAACTGCAAGCCGAAGAGCTCAAGGAAGTCCTGCGCCAGCAACAAAACGAGATTCAGGAACTTCGCGGTATCGTCCAGAACCAGGCCGACCCCGATGCCCCCCTCGTCGAAGCGATCGAAAAGCAGCTCGAGGAGCGCTCCGACACCGAGTCGGACGCCCCCGATCATGAGCCCACCCCGAAACGTGAAGAAAACTGACCCGGAGCGGCCCTTTCTCAGCCACTTGGTCGAACTGCGCGACCGGCTATTGCGCGTTCTCCTGGTCGTCGGCATCGTGCTGGTAGCACTGCTGCCGTTCGCCAACACACTGTATACCTTGCTGGCCACTCCTCTACTCGACAGCCTCCCGGAAGGCCATACGATGGTCGCCATTGACGTGGCTTCGCCTTTCCTCGCTCCCTTCAAGTTGACCCTGTTGTTGGCATTGACAATTACCGTGCCGTACACCCTCTATCAAGCCTGGGCCTTCGCCGCCCCGGGACTGTACGGACATGAAAAGCGTCTGGCCGGTCCGGTGCTTCTGTCCAGCGTCGTCCTGTTCTATCTCGGCATGGTGTTCGCCTATTTTGTGGTGTTCCCGCTGGTGTTCGGCTTCTTCGTCAGCACGGCACCGGAAGGCGTGGCGGTCATGACCGACATCAACCGCTTCCTGGACTTCGTGGTCAAACTCTTTTTGGCTTTCGGGGTTGCGTTCGAGGTCCCGATCATCACGGTCGCCATGGTCTCCATGGGAGTCACCACGCCCAAGCGCCTGCGCGAGGTCCGCCCTTATGTGATTGTGGGCGCATTCGTCATCGGCATGCTGCTGACACCACCGGACGTCATCTCCCAGACCCTGCTTGCCATCCCGGTATGGCTGCTGTATGAGATTGGCATTCTCTTCTCGAAGATGGTGACGCCCAAACAAGACGAGACTTCCGAAGAAACCCGGTTTCGTCCCATGAGTGAAGAGGAAATGGACGCAGAACTCGACGCCGTGGAATCCACCGAAACTCCGAAACCGGCATCCTCCGACACGAAAACCAATGAGTGAGGGCCGGTTGTTCATCGTGACGGCACCCTCTGGAGCCGGCAAGACTTCCCTGATCCGGGAACTCCTGAGCCGGGAGGAGCGCCTTGCGGTCAGCATCTCGCACACGACCCGGCCGATGCGCAAGGGGGAAGAAGACGGCGTGGATTATTACTTTGTCTCGCCTGAAGAATTCGAACAGATCAATGGACAGAATGGATTCCTGGAACGTGCAGAGGTGTTCGACCATCTGTACGGGACCTCGCGCACGGAGGTCGAGCGGTTGCAAAGCGAAGGTCTCGACGTAATCCTTGAGATCGACTGGCAAGGCGCGCAACGGGTACGGCAGAAAATGCCCGAAGCTGTCAGCATTTTCATTCTCCCGCCCTCTCTTGCGGTCTTGGAGACACGCTTGCGCAATCGGGGCACGGACGACGATGGCGTCATCTCGCAACGCCTGGCCCAGGCTCGGTCAGATATCCTGCACTGCCGGGATTTTGAGCACTGTGTAATCAACAATGACTTTGAAGAAGCAGTGGAGCAATTACGGTCTTTGATCCAAAATCCTAACCAGGCCGATGACAATCCTCGGCCCTGTCACGAACGGATTCTTGGAACATCCTGAGTAGAATAAATGTAGCCGCTAGGGGTCGGAGGATATGCAATATGAAAAGACTACTTTCACATTGCGCATTCGGAATCAGGCAATATGTAGATTAACCCGCTGTAACGGATCAGATCCGCATATCCAACGTGATCTCTGAATACAGAGGACGAGGAGCAGCCTTGCCTTTCTAAACTTTTGTCCAGACGTACGAGGCCGTATTGCTCCGGGGTATGAAGCATTCTTGAAAGGTTTGATTTAGCCCATCCCGAAATTTCGGCTAGTTCTGTAAGTGATTCCGGTTCTCCCTCTGCGATTATCTTCAAAAGCTTTTGGTTCCGATCAGACAAAACCTCGGCAAAACTTTCGAGAGAAAGGAATCACACTTTTCATGTTGCACGCTCAAAGTTGGGCTGGCATTTCGCTGTGGGCGCGATACAGATTGGGCCACTAGGTGTCAGCTCAATTTCAAAACGAGGGTTAAAGGTCTGCTTGGTAACGTGTGCCCCTTGAATCCGATCAATCCGATAACTACGGTGTTTGTCTTTATCCAGATTGTGGGCGTGGAGGACAATATCTCCGTTTTGGATTTTCCGGAGTGAATAAGGTTCGATGAGCCTCGTCGAGTCTTGATAGTCGAGTTCAACACAAAGCCGATTTGAAGCACCAAAACGAATGATTTCCAAACAGGATTGAGCAAATCCGGAGATTGGCAGCAACTGAGTGCGTACACGAATGACTTCCTCTTTTTGCGAACTAACATAGGCTGCAGGAATCCGTGGGACTATGCTCCCCTCCAGCCATCCAAAAAAGGCCGGTAGTTCATTCCAGAATGTCGCAATTGGTGGCAGGGCGGGCAACTGATGTTCCAGCATATGAGCCCAGCCACTTTCTAAGAGAGGTTGATGCGGCTCAAGTTGGTCGAAAGTGGGAAAGCCAATGCCTCTGAAATCACATTTCTGGAGGAGTACGTCATGAAGCACGGCAGCATCAGGGCGCGATTCGGCTTTACGAAACAAGTTGATTACATCGTACAAGTCGCGAGGGCGCGCACGTTCAGCAAGTGCCCTAACCTTTTCACCGAACACTTCTTCATAGGCATAAGATCGGATGATAGTATCCCCATTGAGGGCATCACTGTAGGGATGGAAGACTTGGGCTGATATTGGCGGCAGCACCACAACCTCATCGGCTGTGAGATCAAGTTTGATCCGAGGCATACTCCGGCCCGGCGGCGATACCGGGCCTAGATAACCTATCCGGCCTTCACAGCATTTGTTGCCGCGCGGGTTGTCATATATCTCGAATCGCTGGTAATCCGATGGCAATTCGATACCCGTCTGGTCATAAACGAGGTCCCCAATCTCTGCAAAGACGGCCTTCAGAAAGTCTTCATGGATCTGAGAAGGATCGGTAAGCGTAAAATCAAGATCTTCCGAAAATCGGTACGTTTCGAAAAAGCATTTCTTCAGGCAGGTACCGCCTTTGAATATCCAACTTTCTCCGATCGCCTCATGCTTACGTATGCCCCAAAGTAGCCATCCGAGGACATAATCTTTTTCGATGACGTGTGGATTCAGGCGTAGAACCGCTGCAGCATCAACAAGTTCACGTTTAGTGATCATGTGCATGCCCCGGCGCCCAGCTAGCGGGAATTCGAAGATGCCATTTTGAGGCTAGACGAGGACACTCTAGCGCGGGATCAATTTTGGCATGACCTGTGGTTAAGCTCGCTTGACAAGCCTCAGACAAATTCGCTGTGCCGGAGCGTTTTTCGACGAGGAAACCAAGCCGCTTGAAAATCGCACCATTACCAAGTTTTCTGGCGTAGCCCAATAACACGTCGTCATTCCGGTCAGAACGTTTCAAGTAAGCATCCAAACAATCAACCGTATGTTGGATGCCTCCACCATTTGAGGGCTCGTCCAACATGTCGGCAATTGTGCGGTGGATATCAGAAATCAGGATTTTTGACTGGCCACGCCAAACTGGCTCGGTGCCGAACAGTTTCCTCTCTTGGATATGGCGCAAAACAAACTGGGCTCCATGACGTATTTGATGTTTTTCTCGCACAGTTCGTGTAGTCATGACCAAGGTTTGACGGAATATCTGCTCAGTAAGACCCCAATGTTCTGCAGCGGTCCATCCTCCCACGTAAGCAGGCGCGTAGAGAGCCGGAATCAGCACCCACGGATCATCCAGAACCTGTTCGCTTTCAAGTGAATCCAGTTGGGCCGGGGCGTATGTTCCAGGTCCAACGCGTCTCAACCAGGCTTGGCGAGTCCAGCGTGATAAGAGCTGTACCGCTTTTGGGCGTTCGATAGAAAGTATGGCAACGACGTCGTCGATATGAATGAGATCACCAGTTTCCCGTAGGATCGTTGCAAGTCTACGCCGACTATGTGGAATAGGGGTCTTATCCATGGAAATAGTATATCATATCATCAAATAATAACTATAAATGATATTTTTTACAGTTATAGTATACTTTATCTGGCCAGATTCCAGAACAAAAAACTAATGACAACAAGCGATTAGAATCAAGAAAGACTTAAATATTCATGATTTAAGCTTGGAAGGATTTCTTCAGAGTTTGAATCTCTCTTCTAGATAACTGTCGAGCCTCTCCCGCGGGATGGTCTCGACCCAATGAGATCGACCCATATCCAATCCGGATCAGGCGGCCGACTTCCAGACCCACGGCCTGCCACATCCTCCGCACTGCGCGATTGCGTCCTTCACGCAACGCAACCTCATACCAGCGATTGCTCCCTTGACCTCGCTTCTCGCGCACGTATTCGAACTTCGCAATTCCGTCTTCCAGTTCCACTCCGATCGTCAAGCGTTCCAGTTGCTCTTGGCTTGGCGTCCCACGAACCCGGGCCAAGTAACGCCGCTGCACCTGCCCGCTTGGATGCATCAGGCGATTTGCCAATTGCCCGTCGGTTGTCAACAGCAACAAGCCTGAAGTCTGGAAATCCAACCGCCCGACCGCAATCCAACGCCCATGCGAGGGTTCCGGCAAGTTGTCGAAAACCGTCGGGCGATCCTGCTCGTCGGATCGACTAGTGATCTGTCCTGCGGGCTTGTGGTAAGCCAGCACCCGGCAGGCTTCCGCACCTTCCGGAAGCGGTCGGCCATCGACCGTCACCGCATCATCCGAAGCCGCCCGGTCTCCCAGCTTGGCAGGCTTGCCGTTGACCTGGACCCGCCCTGCCTCAATCCATGCCTCGGCTTGGCGGCGTGAGGCAAGCCCTGCCTGGGCAATCAGTTTTTGGAGGCGCTGCGGCGTATCGCCCGCCACTTCAGGCTGCTTCTTCCGGCAGGTCCGGTGGCAAGTCTTCTTCCGGGGATTCAGAGACCAGGGTATTCGCCGCAACCGACTCTGCGTCCGATTCGGGTTGAGGCATGCTTTGAATCTTCAACTGCGGGTCCACTTCCTCTTGCGCGCGAGGTTCAGGTAGCGGCGGCAACTCCTTCACGTTCTTCAGCCCGAAATAATCCAGGAATTCCCGCGTCGTCCCGTACAGCGCCGGACGGCCCGGCACCTGCTTGTAGCCCACCACGCGCACCCAATTGCGCTCGGTCAGCGTCTGCATGATGCTGGTGCTGGGTGCGACGCCGCGCACCTGCTCGATCTCACCACGCGTGATCGGCTGCCGATAAACGATCAGCGCCAACGTCTCCATCAAAGCCTGAGAGTAACGCGGGGGGCGCTGTTCCCAGAGACGTCCGATTACCGCGGCATAGTCCTGGTCGATCTGATAGCGCCAGCCGCTGGCCACCCTGACTAGCGAGAAACTTCGTCCCGCGCACTCTCGTGAAAGTTCCTCCAAGACTTCCGATACTTCCCTGCGCGATGGGCGGTCGCGGCTGTCGAACAGTTTCAGCAATGTGTCCATGGACAACGGATCATCCGCCGCCATCAGTGCGGCCTGGACCGTATCCCGGATTGTGGATTCAGGCATGGGCCGCCTCCTCGTCCGCCCCATGCAGACGCCGGAAAATGATAATCGGACCGTCGTATTCCTCCTGACGGTAGTCAATCATGCCCAACTTGAGTAACTCAAGAATCGCCAACAGGGTGACTGCCATGCCCGGCCGCCCTTCCTGTGCCGTGAACAAGCTCGTGAACAGGCAACTCTCACTGGAGTCGACCCGGTCCAAGATCTCCGACATTCGGTCCTGAACGGATAGCGATTCGGTTTCGATCTGGTGTGCCACGCTGTACTGAGCGCGCAGCAGCATGGCCTCCAGGGCCATCAGGAGATCCTGCATGCCGACCTTGGGCAGCGGGCGGGGTACCGACAGGTCCCGTGTATCCAGCGCGAATTCGAACACGTCTCGCTCCAGCCTCGGCAGGTTGTTGAGGCTTTCCGCGGCAACCTTGAAGCGTTCGTATTCCTGCAGGCGCCGAACCAGTTCGGCGCGCGGATCTTCTTCTTCGCCCTCTTCTTCCGGGACAGGCAGGAGCATACGGGATTTGATCTCGGCCAGCATCGCTGCCATCACCAGGTATTCGGAGGCCAACTCGAGTTTCAGCTCCTCCATCAGGGAAATATGGTGCAGATACTGGCTGGTGATTTCCACCAGCGGCAGGTCGAGGATATCGAGATTCTGCCGGCGGATCAGGTACAGCAGGAGATCCAAGGGACCTTCAAAAGCATCCAGATAGACTTCCAGCGCCTCGGGGGGAATGTACAAATCTTCCGGCAGATCGACCACCGGCTCGCCATGCAACGTAGCCAGCGGCATTTCCCGCTGCACCGGAGGACTGTCGCGCCTCGGATCAGGCATAGTCCAGTCCTATGGCCTCGCTGACATCTTCCAGCGTGTCGCGAGCGACATCGCGCGCGGCTTCGCAGCCTTCGTGAATCAGGGCGTTTACCCCCGTCCGGTCCGACAAATATTCCCTGGCATTGGCGCGGATTGGATCCAGCTCCGCCACCATGGCATCGAGAAGCCGGCGCTTGCAGTCCGTGCAGCCGATGCCGGCGCTCCGACAGCCCTCCTCCACCCATTGGAGGGTCTGCGAGTCGGAATAGATCTTGTGCAGATCCCAGACCGGACATTTCTCCGGATCACCCGGATCGCTGCGCCGCTTGCGCGCCGGGTCCGTCATCATGCCCATCAGTTTTTTCTGGATGGCTTCCGGCTCCTCGCGCAAGCCCAGGGTGTTGTTGTAGGATTTGGACATCTTGCGGCCGTCCACTCCAGGGACTTTGGGAGCAGCCGTTAGATATTCCTTCGGTTCCGGCAGAATCATGCGCCATTCCCCTTCCAGGTAACCATCCAGACACTGCAAATCGCCAAGCGACATGCTCTGTTGCCCGCGCAGCATCTCGCGTGCCACCTCCAAGGCTTGCGAATCGCCCTGCTCCTGAAAACGGCGACGGTATTCCCGGTACAGGCGCGCTTCGTTTCTCCCCAGGCGATCGATCAAGCCTTCCGCCCGCTTGGCGAAGCCCTGCTCCCGCCCGTACAGATGATTGAAGCGGCGGGCAACCTCGCGCGTGAACTCCACGTGTGCCGCCTGATCCTCGCCCACCGGCACCAGCTGCGCCTTGTACATCAGGATGTCGGCGGCCTGCAACAGGGGGTACCCCAGAAAACCGTACGTCGCCAGATCGCGGTCCGTCTGTTCCTGCATTTCCTTGTAGCTCGGCACCCGCTCAAGCCAGCTCAACGGCGTGAACATGGACAGCAGCAAGTGCAGTTCCGCATGTTCCGGGACCTGCGACTGCACAAACAGAGTCGAGGCTCCCGGGCTGACGCCGCAAGCCAGCCAGTCCACCACCATCTCCCAAACATGATCTCCCAACTCGGTCGTCTCGCCATAATGCGTGGTCAGCGCATGCCAGTCCGCCACGAAAAAGAAGCATTCCTGGCTGTGCTGGAGGTTCACCCAGTTCTTGATGACGCCGTGGTAGTGTCCCAAATGCAAGCGCCCGGTCGGACGCATGCCGGACACCACACGTTGGCCAGCGGGCAGGCCGCTTTCCATCAGGAACCCATCCAAGGAAGTCCGAAGAGTTGGTGGGCCGCGCCGATGAACGCGATCAGCGGCTTGCCAATGAACCCGTACAAGGAACCCACCAGGAACAAGCCCAAGACCAGTATCAAGCCGTAACGCCCGAATTCCAGCCATTTCCTCCCCAGCTCCGGCGGCAGCCACCTGGCGAGCACGACCGAGCCATCCAAGGGAGGAATGGGAAGAAGGTTGAGCAACATCAGAACCGAATTGATCACGATTCCAGCCTGTCCCATGGCGAACAGAATGATGCCAAATTCAGAATCAAGGGCCAAGCCCAACCGGGCGATTCCGGCCCAAGCGATCAGCATGAGGGCATTAGAGGCGGGACCTGCCACCGCAACCCAAGCCATGTCCTCGCGAGGCCGACGCAACCGGGAAGCATCGACCGGGACGGGCTTGGCCCAACCCATTGCCACCCCGAGAGACGCGACCATGGCCAAGGGCAACACGAGCGTCCCCAGCCAGTCAACATGTGGAAGCGGATTGAGCGTCAATCGACCGGCTTCGGCTGCCGTCGAGTCACCAAAACGATACGCCACCCAGCCGTGCGCAACCTCGTGCACGGTGATGCCCAGCAAAACAGGCACCGCCCAGATCGCCAGCGTCTGCGCTAATGACATGGCAGGCAAAACAGGCGCCAACCGGCAGAAAACAGGAGGTTGGACACGATGACAAAATTATAGCAAGGGAAAGCTGCCGCCACCTTGGCGAATCACTTCCGGCACGTCGCCCATCAGGTCGACCACGGTGGTCGGTATGCTGGGACAAAACCCGCTGTCAATAATCAAGGACACCTGTCCTTTTAGCCGGTCGTACAGTGCGCCCGCCTCTACCGGGGGGTCCTCCAAGTCCGGCAGCATCAGGGTACAACTCATCAGGGGAGCGTTGTGTATCTCCAACAGGGCCTGAACCACCCGGTGGTCGGGAATTCGCAGACCGATGGTGCGGCGCTTCGGCTCCATCAGGCGCCGCGGCACTTCGCGGGTTGCTTCCAGGAGGAACGTGTACGGCCCCGGGGTATGAGCTTTCAGGATCCGGTACGCCGCATTGTCGATTCGGGCATACAGGGAAAGTTCTGAAAGATCCCGGCATACCAGCGTGAACGGATGCTTGGAATCAAGGTCGCGCAGACGCCGTATCGTTTCCATCGACACCTTGTTCCCGACCGCGCAGCCGAACGCATAGCAGGAATCGGTCGGATAGACGAGCAGGCCCCCAGCACTCAGCATTTCCGCTGCCTGGCGGATCAAGCGCGGCTGGGGATTTTCCGGATGGATCGAGAAACGCTGGGTCATGGCTCCTATAATGGTAGCAGTATGAAGTTGTTCGTTGAGTTATTGCCCATCACGATTTTCGTGGTGGCATATTTTTTCTACCCCGACTTGCCCGCTGCATGGATTGATGCGTTCTCCGACGCAACCCATCTGGAATTGACTGCCGGAGAGTCTGGGGACCGAATCTACTTTGCCACATCCGTACTGATCGCGACCATGCTGGTCCAATGCGGGATCCTGTGGATGATGCGAGAATTGGGGGGCACGCACCTCGCTGCACTGGTCGTGGTCGTGGTCGCCGGCGGGCTGACCCTCCTCCTTAAAGACCCCCTGTTCATTAAATGGAAGCCGACCGTATTCTACTGGGCGTTGGCGCTGGCGTTCTTCGCATCCAGCTATATCGGCTCCCGGACCCTGGTGGAGCGGATGTTCAGCAAGGCCTTGTCCCTGGACGATGTGCAGGTGTGGCGTCAACTGAATATCGCCTGGATCGGTTTTTTCCTAGTCTGCGGCGCTCTCAACCTATACGTGGCATATGGATTCTCTGAAGAGTTCTGGGTGCAGTTCAAGCTGTTCGGCCTGGCCTTGGGGCTGCCCATTTTGTTCCTGCTGGCCCAGGGAATCTACCTTACTCCACGGCTGAAAGACTGAAGCATATGAGACAAGAAAACGGGATATTGTCGTCCCGTTGTCGCTCACTGTGTCTTGATTTCATAAGATATTAAAAAATATTCCCTTATTTATCAAATATATAAATGAATCCCCATTCTAGGGCTTGACATATATAAAAATATCCTTATATTATGAATTACTGGATGACTGCGCGGGGTGGTCATCGCGAACATTACCGGAGACACTCATGGATATCATCGTCATCGACATTTTTGCCGCTGTGGCTATCTGGGCGACGGTCTTCACCGTAATGCGCCTGGGTTACCTGGACTAAGCTTTCTTCCTCCAGTGAGGCTGAAACCGGACAGGGATGTCCGGTTCAAAGGTCGACACGAATGTCGACCGCTCTCACTTTATCCCGGCCATGAAACCCTTCATGGTCGGGTCTTTTTTTAAAACTCAATCGCCACAATGCTGACGGTGCCTGCTTTCTCGTTGGCAGTCGCCACATAGCGCACACCGTCCTGCTCGAAAGCAACAATCCCTTCCGGAGCCAGCTTGCCGTCTCCTTCGCCGCGCAGGGACAATATCTCTCTCACCTGTGGTGCACTCGGTTCCTCGAGGTCGACCAGCACCAGCGCATCCGCGCGCTCCAGTGCCACAATCGCCCAAGCCCTACTCTCTGCTTCAAACGTGATCACGCCCTCCGGCTCCGACCCTTTGTTGTCGCTTCGCCCGTCTGGATAAATTCCCGCGGCATGCGCTGCCTCGTCCAACTGGTTGCCGGTGTCACCGATTACTTCTGCGGCTACCAAGTCCACGACACTGAGCGTTCGCCCACCACCTGCCGGGCCTTGTCGGGTCTTGGAGGCTTTCGGGTCAGTGTCCCCTTCGTCCGCCGTCACCAAATACCGTCCGTCTGGAGTCACCGCAATCTGGTCCGGCTCCCGAAAGGCTCGCAGCGTCTCCGTGAACGAAACTCTCCCGTCATCGTCAAGATCCGCCATATGTTCAGTCACTCCCAAAGCGATGATGCCGCGAACGGTCGCGCTTGCCGTGTCGACCACGGCTATCCCGTTGTTTTCCTGAAGGCTCACGTAAACCGTCGCTTCATCTGGAGCGAAAGCCGTGTATTCCGGCTCCAGGTGGGCTGGATCACCCGAATCGAATGGAATTTCCACTTCTTCGCCATCTATCTCGCGTTCCAGAAACCGGCCCGCATCCAAAGTCGTCAGGCCATGCCTCTGGGGGAGCGGTTTAAACCGAACTTCCCTCACAACCCCCTCCAGCAATCCTTCCGTCAAGTCGATCAACGTCACGCTTCCCGGGTGTGAGTGCCACTTCCCGCCTTCGGCCCAGTATTCTTCGGCTTCGTTCGCAACCGCCAGCCACTCCCCGGAAGGACTGAAGTGGACGTCATCCGGCCCATGGCCTGCCGCATATCGCGCCAGCACCTTGCCATGCAGGTCCAGCAGCTGGATTTCGCCCACCGAGCCGACCGGCCCGGCGACGGCCACCGCCAAAACATCCCGATCCGGGTGAAAAGCAACTGAATTAATGGTGTGGCTGTCCGGCAACTCCAAATCCAGCGCACGGATGTTCATGGGAAGGTTCGGTCTCGCCAGAGACACCAGATCGATCTTTCCAGCCTCGCTGTTACTCACCGCGAGTGTGCGGGTTTTGGGTTGATAGGAAAGGATTTCGGTACCTTCCGGCTCGCTTGAGACCCACGTCGCGACCAAAGACAGTTGGGGTTGCGTCGCATGGGCAGCCGACGACAATGCAAGCCATAAAATTGGAATTAGAATTCGGGATGTCACAGTGAAAATACAAAAAGGAATAGTTGGAACAAACTGACTTTATTGTTCTTTTTTGTAGGAATTATGAATTGCGCTTAATGCCTTTCACAGAAAAGCAGCGATTTCTATCGTGCCACCAATGTATGCGCCTATACCGGCACCAACAGCACTCAGACCAATTTTGCCGATTGCTTCTTTTTTGTGCTCTCGAATAGATGCACTACTAGCACTATTAAAACGATAGAGTACCCCGAAGAGTCAAACCGCCGTCATTGAGCGCCCGGAAGTCCTCTCCATTGCCTTCGACATAATCCAGTTCCAGAGCCAGCGTAGAGTCTGCGCGCCAATGTATTCCGAGTAGCATGGAATCAGAACCTCTCTCCAGGTTCTTCGCCTTGTCGGCAAGGTTCGCATAGCGCACCACCAGCTCCCAGATGCCCTCCTCGTCCCGTGGCTCGATGTGCGCCAGAAGGCCAGGCGCATAGCGGCTTTGCGTATGTTCGCCCGTAATTCTCCAGGCACCCCGAATATGGAAGCCGTCCGCATTCACTTTTGCCCGGTTGCGGAACGGCAATCCTTCTGCCCGCGCCTTGGATTCCAGGTACTGGGCCTGGATCGCGTAGGACTCCTGTGAATAGCCGATATCAAAAGCTAGGTGCCGACCGGACCCCTGCGATTCCAACTCCCCGCCATCCAGCATGTCGAAGGCCATATTCTCTCCCCAATTGCTAAAGGACTGGAATGACAGCCCAACATGCAGAAAGCTTCCATCTTCGAAGCGCGGCGCTACCATCAGCCGTGCCTGTACTTCCGTGGAATCCGCCACACCTGAACTTTCATCGTACCCATGGACCTGTAGCGAGCCATACCAGGGAATCTCTTCGCCATGCACGAATCCGACGACCGCAGGCGCCTGAACGTCCTGATCCTGTCCACTGGAAAGACTGGCAAAGCGGCCCAACACCCCCTGCTCTATCATTCGGAACCAGCGGTCCCGCAACGAGCCGTCCAGCATCGCGGATGTCGAGGCCCATGGGGAAGTGGCGGCTAGATCAAGGCCAATGTTGCTGTTTCGATCCGGAATTTCCGATCCGCTGCCTCGAAGCAATGCCGATTGGTTCAACTGACTCTGCATGCGCATCATCAATTCCTTCATGCGCGATCCTTCGTCCACCAGGCTGTCGATTTCATTTTCCGACAGTGCCTGCACCGGGGCGGCCAACAGCAGGCCAAGGCTTACACAGGCAAACTGAAATGCGAAGCGTGGCATGAGAGAACCGGACAGGTGCCCCGACTTGGACAGGAGACCCGATGAGGCTGGAAAGCGCAACTTGTCCAGAGTCCACCTCCTAATCTGGAATCCGCTCGAAAACGGATGCTTCTCGGTGATTGAGTTTGAGTTTAGCACACACAGCCGGTGAGACTGTCGGGCCAAATGCCGTGGCCAACATTTAGGAGACCCCACAAAAAACCCGCCGCCCGGTTTCCCGAAGCGGCGGATTTCAAGGAGTCCCGTCAGGACTCAAAGAGTCCTGACATCATAGACTGATCAGAATACGTACTGGCCTCGCAGCGAGAACGCCTGGCCATCGTCGTTGTTGCACTTCTTGATCGAAAGATCTTCGGTTTCGCTGCTATCCATACCATCGACCAGTGCATAGCTCCGCGTGGACGTCGTGCAGCCATCAACTTCCGAATCCACATAGTTCAGCATGAACTTGACGTTCTTGTTGACGTACCAGTTCACACCCAGAACCATGCGTTCCAGATCAGCACTCAGACTTCTGCCAGGAATGTCGATGTCTGCATCTTCATAACGGGCAACCACTTCCCAAGCGCCGCCTTCGTTCTTTGGCTTAATAGCGGCAAACGCACCGGAGCCTCCCTTGTAGCCGCGGGTCTCACCCGTGAGAGTATATGCGGCCTGCAGGTAGAAACCATCCATCTCGATGTCGCAAGTGTTGCTGAAGCCATCCATCTCTTCTTCCCGCGTTACCTCGACAACGTCTTCCTCTTTAACTACTAAGTCACGTGTAGCATTCCCCTGTCCAGCAGCACCTATGTTGCCATATATGTCACCTTCCTCGAATTCAGCCAAAGCTTCCTCTGGTATCCCCAAATGAACTTCCGCAAATTTGGCTGGCTCGACAACACTATTATCATTTGGATCCAGGACTTCTTCAGCTGTCTGGATCGCCAAATATTTCCTTTTCCTTTCCTCAGTTTCTTCCGGAGTATAGATGCCGGAACCACAAGCGTTATTGTTGGTACCGTCAGACTCCACGTTCATGAATTCGCCCTGCAGCGAGAACGGGCCATTGACGTACGCGAGCTCTACACCGAACTGATCGATGTCGTCGGACTCGTGGCTGTTGGTTTCAAATGGCCGTCCCGTGGTGTGCACACCCATGCGGGTACGCATGCGGTGAGTGTTGCCCTTGTAGTCCACGGTGTAGAACGAAGCACCAGCGTGTATGAAAGAGTCGTCGCTTAACTTCGGCATGATGGAGAAACGGGCACCGACGCCGTAGACATCACCGCCGTCATCTTCCTCAACCTCGTCATCGTAGACACCAACCACACCACTCATCGGCATGTCACCTTTGGTCGCAAAACCGACCGAGATACCGCCGAAATCAGGCTTGCCGATCACGGCGCCCGACAGTTCATTGATGATGGATCGCTCAATCGTCGAGATCCACTTGGAACTGGTGCGCTCTTCGAGCATACCCGGGCGCTTGTATTTACCCAGCATCGCGTACATCGGCTTGCTGGAATACTTCAGATAGCCGGTATCGACGCTCGCCCCTTCATCCTCGTGATCAATGTTGGTCGTGAACTTGTAGGACCAGTTCTTGCCAGACTTGCCGCTCAAGGTAATGCGAGACCGGCGGATCTCGTTTTCTTCCGCGTCTTCGCCATCCCAAAAGTCGTCATAGGAATCGTAGTCGTACATCAACCGTCCGCCAATCTTGAATTCGTTGCCCTTGCTGGATTTGACCTTGATACCCCCACCGGTCGTGGAAATAGTGATGTCTTCCTTCTTGGACTTGACCATGCCGCCTTTCTTGTCGCCTTCTTTGGCTGCCTTCTTGGCCTGCTGCTGCATGGCGTTGGTCTTCATCATGACTTCCTGCAACTGTTCCTGCATCTGCATCAGCATCTGCTTCATTTCGGCATTTTCGCGTTTGAGGTGATTGATTTCCTCACCTGATGCCAAAGCAGATGCCGGCAATGCCATGGCCAGCGTTAGTGCAGCAGGAACTGCAAATCGTGATTTCCACATGATCGTGGGTGCCTCCTTTAAATATTTAGAGGTTAAGGGAAAAACCTAGCGGTTACGCTGGTGCGTACTCTAGGTAAAAAATATGACAGAAATATTGGCGGAAAATCGACAGTCTGTTGTTTTTTTCTTATTGGCTCAGATCTTCGTCCTGATCCTTGATCGCAATATTAAACTCGCCGATAGACCAGCTCAAGAACTACACTACAAATAAAGGTCAATCAAATATTTATTGATTCACATCAACTATTAATCCTCCCGATCTTCGGCCGATTTGCGGCTTCCCCAGCCATGCTCGACCGCGAGCACCGCCGCCGCCACCCGGGAAGTCACGCCAAGTTTGCGCAGGATTGCTTTCACATGAACCTTGACCGTCCCTTCGGAAATGCCCAGGTTGTTTCCGATTCCACGATTGCTCAAGCCTTCGGCGAGCAAAGCCAGAATTTCGCTCTCGCGAGGAGTCAGAACGTCGAACGGGCCTTCCTCTCCCTCTGGCGGCTCCGGTTCGCGTCCCTGCACCACCCGTGCTAGTGCCGGGGTAAGACTCGGCGCCACGACAGTCTCGCCCGCGACGATAGAGCGTAGTGCCATCACCAAGGTGTCCGGCTCCATGTCCTTTAAAAGGTATCCGCTTGCTCCGGAACGCAGCGCCTCTATCAGATCCTGTTCCTCGTCACTTGTGGTCAACATCACCACCGGCGGACATTCCTCGTCTTCCTTCAGCTTCCGGAGTATTTCCAGCCCGCCGGTCTGCGGCAGGCGCAAATCCAGCAGAACAATCTCCGGGCGGCGCTCGGAAATTACCGCATATCCAGCCTCGGCATCCCCCACCGAATCCAGCACTTTCAATCCATGGCGTTCCAGCAAGCCCTGCAGGCCTTCCCGGAACAGGGTGTGATCATCGATGATCGTGACCGTAAGCGTCATGCTGCTTCCGCCTTCCGCGGCATCGTGTCGAACTCCAACGCTACCCGTACGCCTTCCTCCGGTTCGCTCTCCACCCGAAGCCGGCCACCGATGCGCATCGCCCGGTCCTGCAGCAGGCTCATCCCGATGTGGGCGCCTCCCCCTTCCCGCGGCGGGTTGGCAATCCCGACTCCGTCATCTTCCACCAGCACCCGGCAACGCCCGGTCTCCGCATCACCTGAAATCAGGACCCGCACGGTACTTGCCTGGGCGTGCTTTCGCGCATTGGCCAAGGCTTCCTGCACAATGCGCACGATCTGCAACTCATGTTCGGCCGACAGTTTCAGGTCCCCCCACTGAGTCTGCAGTAGCACACGGACATCCGGACAGTCCCGACGAAAGCGCTCCACCGTTCGCTCAATCGCTGGCAGCAAGCCAGCCTCGCTGATCGGAACGCGGAAATGTGCGATCAGTTCACGCAACTCGATGTTGGCTTCTTCCAGACTCTCCTCGATTTTCTCAAGTTCCTGCCAGATCCGCTCCTCGTCGCCTCGATGCAGGGTCTCGTCCAGCACTCGCACCTGCATCTTGATCCCGGCCAAGGTCTGCGCTAAGGAATCATGCAATTCCCCGGACAACCGGGTGCGCTCCTTCATGGCGGTATAGTCGCTGAATTCCTGCAGTTGCTCCTCGGTATCCCGCGACAGAGTCTGAACCATTTCGGCAAGGACGTTCAGATCAGTTGCAAGTTCCACGAAATCTCCCTTCGGCGGCACCGGCACCCGCGCCGACAGTTCACCCCCGCGCATCCGGAATACCCACTGTCGAATGGCTTCATAGGGAACCAGCCTGCGCCGGTACACCCAAGCCAAGAAAGCGACTGTTGCCGCCAAAAGCAGCCCGAATGCGATAAATCCTAATGAGTCCAACCCAGGCATTACTCTTTCGGTGGCACGTATGAGGGATCGTTGGGGTTGAGAAAAATGAACTGCTTCTTGCCTGGTTCAAGTTCCACGAAATCTACGGTCATGCCCCTCGCCAAAGCCAGGCTGTCAGCTCCGACCACCACAGGGACTTTGTGCTGCATGAATTTTTGGTCCCCTTCGCGACTTTCCACATCGAACCCCATCGCGTACTGGAGATTGCCGTCTTCGAGCTTGCGCACGGCTAAGCGCAGGGCAATACCCTCCTCGTCTTCCGGCAACTGCTCCTGGATTTGGGTTGCTGCCTGTTCCGTTAGCGTCAAGAAATCTGGCATGAAATGCCCATAGAAGCCGCATGTAGGATTTCCATGATACCGTGAGACTTGCCTTTGCGCCTACCTTGCCTTTTATTCACGTGCCGGAAACTCGAGAATTTGAGGTCAGGCTACCCTCAAAACTTGACGCACAGCAGGATTCGTCCATAATTGGAGCAGGCAATTTAGGCGGCCGCCGGTTTAGTGCGGCGGCATGGTCCTGATGGCCAGCTAATAATTAAAAAACCCATGAGGAAACTTATGAGAAAAACAACTTTTTGCACGAGCCTGGCAGTGGCAGCCGCGATGGCATGGACCGTTCCGACACTGGCGGATGAAACCTGCATGTCGCCGTACATTGCCAAAATCCAAGGTCAAGAGGATTATGTCTATGTCTGGACCTTGGGCGTGGAAGGCATGGGGGACGAGCAAGACAAGCTGGTCACCATCGACACCAACCCCGAATCTCAAACCTTTGGCCAAGTGGTCAGCGTGCTGTCAGTCGGCGGACGCAATGAGGCACACCATTCCGGACTGAGCGACGACCGCCATTACCTGTGGGCCGGCGGACTGGACACGAACAAGATCTTTGTGTTCGACATCCATTCCAACCCGCGGCAACCGAAGCTGCACAAGGTCATCACCGACTTCGTCGAGAAGACCGGCGGACTGGTTGGCCCGCATACGTTCTATGCCCTGCCTGGGCGGGTGATGATTTCGGCGCTGTCCAACAATGCCGATCACGGCGGACGCACCGGCCTCGCTGAATACAACAACGACGGCGAGTTCGTCGCGTCCCACTGGATGCCGACGGACGAAGATCTGCGCGGCGCGGTCAAGACCGGCCAGCATGCTGACGGCTACGGCTACGACGTCCGCGTGAAGGCTGAAAGCAACGTGATGCTGACTTCGTCCTTCACCGGCTGGTCCAATTACATGATGGACTTCGGCCAGATGCTGCAGGACAGTGCTGCCATGCAGCGCTTCGGCAACACCATGGTGGTGTGGGACATGCATGCCCGCACGCCGCTCAAGGTGCTGGACGTTCCGGGCGCCCCCCTGGAGATCCGCTGCGCTTGGGACCCGGATCACCGTTATTGCTTCACCACCACAGCGCTGACCTCTCAGCTCTGGCTCCTGTACGAGGGTGAAGACGGTGAATGGCACGGCAAGGCCGTTGCCGATGTCGGAGTTCCTTCCGAGATTCCCCTGCCGGTCGACATTTCCATCACGGCTGACGACACGGGACTTTGGATCAACACCTTCATGGACGGCAAGACCCGCTTGTTCGACATTTCCGACCCGCATGCGCCCAAGCAGGTTTTTGAGGAAGTGATCGGAAGCCAGGTCAACATGGTCTCCCAAAGCTGGGACGGCGATCGCGTTTACTTCTCCAGCTCCCTGCTGAACAACTGGGACAAGACTGGCGAGGCGGACGAGCAGTACGTCAAGCTTTACCACTGGGACGGCGAACAGCTCGCGCACCAGTGGACGGTTGATTTCTACGCTGAGCAGTTGGGTCGTTCGCACCAGATGCGTTTCGGCGCTTACGCTCTATACGGGAAACGCCCGGATGCTGAAGTCAAGGTCTCCATGGCCGAATAACCTGTCGCGGCTCTAAGCCGAGCACACGTTGAAAGCCGCCCTGCCTGTCAGGGCGGCTTTTTTTGGCCGCAGGAAGCTAACTCGGCAAACTTGGGTCGCTCCTATAAAATACTGGTGATGAAACACTTAAACCGCATCCCCTCCCTGGCTTGGCTTGTCGCCCTGAGTCTGGTCTCGGCCGGACATGAAGCCGTGGCGCAAGATGACATCCTCGCACCCGGGTGGAAAAACCTGAGTTATACGCCCCCCGCCGTAGGCAGTTACCAGTTGCCCCCCATCACCGAAGCCTCGGACGGGACCGTGCTGCTTGAGGATGGCACGGAATCGAACTTGTTCGACCTGATGGGCGACCGTGTCGTGCTGTTCAGTTTCATCTACACCCGGTGCAACGACATCAACGGCTGTCCTCTTGCGAATGCGGTCTTCCATAAACTCCAGGCGAAACTTCAGGAACGCCCGGAAATAGCCCAAGCCACGCGGTTGTTGTCGATGTCTTTCGACCCGGAGCGTGACACCCCCGAGGTCATGAAGGAATTTGGCCAGGGACTTGGCGGCAACGGTGTGGACTGGCAATTTCTCACCGCGCAAGACTACGATACCCTGCAACCGATCCTTGGCGATTATGGGCAGTACACCATACGCGAATACGATGAAAGCGGGGAATACACCGGGGATTTCGCCCATATGTTGCGGGTATTTCTGATTGATCGCGAATTGCGCATACGCAACATCTACAGTGTCGCATTCCTGCATGCCGACATCCTGATCAACGATTTGGAAACTCTCCTCCTGGAGTCTCCCTCCAGCTGACCCCTGCCATGCGCCGTTCGGCACGGATGCATTTCCGCACCTTTGCCGCAGTCCTTGTTTCCACAAGTTTCTGCGCAGCGGTCTTCGCGCAGACCAGTGGCGAACTTGATACCCAAAAGGATTTCGACGCCAGCCACACGCAGGGACCCGGAGATGTCAAGGAAGGTTATGAAAGCAAGGACTACCAGACCCGGTCGCGCAGCCTGCTGAAGCGACGTGGCGTCAAAAAGGACCTGATCCGCTTCGCACAAAATCCGCCGCTGGGCCTGCCGCCTGTGCCCATCCCGGCTGAGAATCCGCTGACCCGAGACAAGATCGACCTTGGCCGCAAACTGTTCTTCGACCGTCGCTTGTCGATCAACGACACCTTTGCCTGCGCCACCTGTCACATACCGGAGCAAGGCTTCACCAACAACGAAATGCGCACTGCGGTCGGTGTAGAAGGCCGCTCAGTGCTGCGCAATTCCCCCACGCTCTACAACGTCGCCTACCTAATGCGGCTGTTTCTGGACGGGCGCGAGATCAGCCTGGAAAATCAGATCTGGCAACCCATCACTTCACACAACGAAATGGCTGCACCCTCAATCGGCTGGATCATCAACAAGATCCGCCGCATGCGCGACTACGAAGGCCTGTTCGAGAAAGCATTCAATGGTGCCGGACCGAACATCCTTACCATCGGCCAGGCACTGGCCAGCTATCAGCGCACCCTGCTGGCAGCCAATTCTCCGTTCGATCGCTGGTACTTCGGGAACCAGACCGACGCAGTCGACGAATCCGTCAAGCGAGGCTTCGGAGTTTTTTCCGGCAAGGGCCGGTGCATCGCGTGCCACACCATGCAGAAGGAACACGCCCTGTTCACCGACCAGAAATTCCACAACACGGGCCTGGGGTTCTTGGTTTCGTTCAGCAAGGACTCCGAGAAAACTTCCAAAACCACCCGCGTACAGCTCGCGCCCGGTGTATTCGTAGACGTCTCAAACGAGAAGATTGAAGCGGTCTCCCAGCAGAAACTGCCGAACGACCTCGGCCTGTACCGGGTCACCGAAAACCCGAATGATCGCTGGCGATTCCGAACTCAGAGTCTGCGCAACGTTGCGCTGACCGCGCCATACATGCATAACGGCAAGTTCGACACCCTCCGGGAGGTGATTGATTTCTACGATCGCGGCGGTGTTCCAAACGAGCTTCTGTCCCCCCTGATTTTCCCGCTCAATCTCAGCGCACAAGAGAAACAGGATCTGGAAGCATTCCTGCTCTCCCTGACCGGCAGCACCATCCCGGAGATCGTGGCCGACGCCTTTGCCGCACCGATCGGCGACCTGAGCCTGGAAGATCCCAATTGGGCACACGAGGAAACCCTGGGTTATTGACATGAACCGCTTTTTCGCTCTGCTGCTCGGCAGTGCGCTCGCCTTGGGTGCGGCAGGCTGCAGCGACGACCCTGAATTGATGGAGGAGGCATCCGGAAAACCGGCTCCCGACTTCGTGCTTCCGGACCTGGACGGCCAGCCTTGGCAGTTGAGTCAGGCCCGTGGCCAGGTGTTGCTGATCAATTTCTGGGCCACCTGGTGCGCGCCATGCCGGCGCGAGATGCCCGCGCTGGCCCGACTCCATGAAACTCTAGCTGGTGAAAATTTTCAAGTTGTCGGCATCCATGTCGGCCCTAGTGCGGAAATCAAGCGCTTCCTGGTAGAGACTCCCGTCGGTTTTCCCATCCTGATTGATGCGGAGTTGGCTCTCGAGGATTGGAACGTCCCGATGCTGCCCGCAACGTTCCTGATTGATGCAGAAGGGCATGCCCGTTACTGGGCGGTCGGTGAACGGGAATGGGATTCGCCAGAGGCGATAGAGTTTTTCTCTGCGGCCCTCAACTGACGCCCAGCACCACCTGAAAACCTGCTTGGCAGGTCAACGGCCCTCCTTTTCCAGTAAAGCCTGCGTCAAATCCAGAGCCTGTCGGTTCTGCCACACGTCGTGCACCCTGAAGATTCGTGCCCCCGCGCAGAGGCCCCAACCCGTCGTCACCACAGTCGCCGGCACTCTTTGACCCGGGTCGGAAGCACCGGAAATCTCGCCCATGAATCGCTTGCGCGAAGTCCCGAGCAGCACCGGATACCCCAACTCGACAATCTTGTCCAACTGTGCGATCAGTTGCAAGTTGTGCTCTGTTAGCTTGCCGAAGCCAATACCCGGGTCAACGATGATCCTTCCAGACTCCACCCCCGCTCGTTGCGCTGCCTCGGCACGTTCTTCTAGAAACTCCCGCACTTCTTTGACCGCGTCGGAATACTGCGGGTCATCCTGCATGGTCTTGGGCGTCCCCTGCATGTGCATCAGGCAATACGGCACTTCTCGCTCGGCCACCAAGGAGAAGATCCCGGGATCGTCGCGCCCGGCGGAAATGTCGTTGACCATGCCCGCACCCGCGTCCAACGCCGAACTGGCAACTTCGCTCAACGTGGTATCAACGCTGACGACCACTCCCTCTGGAACCGCCCCGCTGACCTGCTCCACCACATCCAGAATGCGCCGTTTCTGCTCGCCCGCATCCACCCGATCTGCTCCCGGCCGCGTGGACTCCCCTCCGATATCGATCAGCGTCGCACCCTCCTCCACCATCTCCAGCGCCCGAGCTAAAGCTCGGCTAGAAGAAGGATAGGCTCCGCCGTCGGAGAAACTGTCCGGCGTAACGTTGAGAATCCCCATGATCCGGGGAATTTGGAAAAAACTGTCTGGAGTCACGACGCTGCCGTCAATCCCATGGTGATGGCATGCATGAACGTCTCCTAGGCAAACATGTAGGTGGAAAGTGCAATTCTATATTACAAATTCCGATGAAGTATAAATGCAAATTCGCAAACCGCAGTAGATCGACCATACAAAATCCATTGCGTCAAACCATACTGTTAATTTAGTCCTCAACTATTGCCCGCCGAGTTTGACGTGCATAGAAACTAACGTAACACCGATTTTGTTCCCATCTGATTAAGTGTTAATTTTTAGTGTAGTAGCAATCAAACTCCTGTACTATGTTTGGATTGTAGAGTTTCTTCACCGAACTCCTTTTATTGGCAGGATTCAAATATCTTTTCCAGCAGAACTTTTTGTCCGTCTCCAGTTGTCGACGGATAGTGTGATATTTCTGATTAGCTTTGAAATCAGTAAACCTTTTTCGTAATCTTGTTGTCAAACTATCATAGTCCCACGGATATTTCTTCCGGATGTCTTCTTCTGACAAATTAACTTTTATTGCGTCTAAATCATCTGTTAATCGAACTGTTTGTGCACTGGAATCCTTTGATTTAGAAAAGATTAAGTCTAACCGCACTGAAACATTAAAGTCACCGAGAGATTGATTTTCGTGTTTTTCCATTTGTGATTTTAGAAAGTTAGTTAACTTACGTTCGCGAGAATTTGTGTTGATGGCCTGTGCAGGCATACCCTCATGAACAAATGCTAGTGGCATCAAGTAAAAATTGTAACGTGACATATCCAAATTAAACCACTGGCGCATTACCACCAAATAGTTCTTGAGGCATGCTGTGCCAAACTCTTGAACAATTTGAGATAAACCGGAACCTTTATTTAAAAGGTGCACCGCATTGTCTCGAATTTCACACATCATTTCGAGATTCTTTCGCACGGCAGGATCCACTGTATCTCCATAATCATCGCGTAAGAGATCGAGAGCCTTAAAGAGGCTTACAGATAGGTCATTACCACATCGATTCTTCACACGATAGAAACCGTTAGAACCATCTTTTTTTTGTCTCTTTTCATATCGCAAGATAGATTCCATTTTATTGCCACTAAGTTGTAACACACGAGCTTTGAGAATCAATTCCCATCCGTTTATCGCGAGGATAGCGAAACTTTCTTCCCGATATGAAAAATTGGGCTTGTTATATATTTCAATTGCGGCCAACATCGCGTCAATCGACTTATCTGCTAAAGACTGACTTCGTGATTTCATGACAAAATCAAACCCTACCTACGATGATTGCCGCATAAAATTCACGGCATTAATGTCTACGTTGATGTGTGCACGGGCTGAGTATACGGCAAAGTAAACTGCTCTTGCTTCTTGTGACAACATTGCTATCTGCCCTCGACGCTTGTATGCTCCACTTATATCACTATTGAAGGGCACATATAGGCAACAAGTTTGACATACTGAAAAAATAGCGAAAAATATTCGGATGCTTGAGTTGACTGCTTCAATAAACGAATCGTATCAGAGATCTCTAGACCTAGTGGGTGACGATGACCCATATTCTGGCCCTGGTTTCCTCGGCATAAAAGATGTCCTAAAGGCTCACTATCTGATAGCTGATCATTTTTATGCCCAAGGAAGTGGGTTGGGTGGCATCGGCCCAAAAAGTATGGATCTTCTGCATTCAGCACTTTTTCGACAACACATTTCATATGGTGGAAAACAGAAATGGCCTACTAAGTACGATACTTGTGCAACGCTTTTCTATGGTTTGATCAAAGATCATCCGTTTCATGATGCTAACAAGAGAACAGCTTTTTTATCCTTGGTTTATCATTTGGAAACTTTGGGATTGTGCCCCACCATTAATCAGAAGGACCTTGAAAATTTCGCTGTTGATGTGGCAGACAGCAACCTTGTTAAATTTAAGCGTTATAAAGAACTGGCGAACAAGTGCGCGGACAAAAGTGATGCTGAAGTATTTTATATAGCGCATTTTTTGAAGAAACACACTCGTAGCATAGACAAAAGGTTCTACACCGTAACTTATAGAGAACTAAAGTCAATTCTGAATAGGTTTGGATATAACATCCAGAATCCACAGCGCAACTTCATCGACTTAGTGAGAATTAAAGAGCGTCGGAAGATATTCGGTATCTTTGGTGAAAAAGAAAGCGTTGATGTCAAAGTTGCAAAAATAGGATTTCCCAGTTGGACCTCCCAAGTGAGCAAAGGCACTATCAGGACTGTAAGGAAAGCGACCCAACTTACGCATGATAAAGGAGTCGATTCTCAGACTTTTTTCAAAGACGCAGATCCTATCTCAATTCTAATATCCCGGTACCAAGAGCCGTTAAGGCATCTGGCCGATCGATGACCAATTGCGTGCACAAATTCTATATTAATAGTGTGTAGTAGACACCATAAGACCGGAAAGTGGGATACACATCGGAACGCTAACTCCCCCAAGGAGAAATACCCAACCCCCACTATTTCCCAAGTTCGAAAACTATGCCGCAACGGATTAAAAAATACATTGAAGCTTGTGACTCCAGCCATACTTTCGATTTTGAAATCCATCCATTCCACCTACCGGAAAGCCGGTGGTGGGCCATCAGGGACTCGAACCCCGAACCTGCTGATTAAGAGTCAGTTGCTCTACCAATTGAGCTAATGGCCCATCCTGGGATGGGGTGAGCGACGGGATTTGAACCCGCGACCTCAGGAGCCACAATCCTGTGCTCTACCGACTGAGCTACGCTCACCGCTGACCGGCTGGCGCGCCCGGCAGGACTCGAACCTGCGACCCTCGGTTTAGAAGACCGATGCTCTAATCCGCTGAGCTACGGGCGCGATTCATCCCTGAGAAAAAATCCCGGGCATCGTCCGCTGGTCGGGGCAGCGGGATTTGAACCCACGACCCCCTGCTCCCAAAGCAGGTGCGCTACCAGACTGCGCCATGCCCCGCCATGCGAAGTTTATCAGATGGCCACCGGTGTCGGGCAGGCTTGAGGCCCCAGCGGCCGCTATCCGCCACTCTTCTGACTGATCCCGGTTCACGCTTTCCGGAAACGCCAGCCGTACATCACACGCCCGTAAAAGTTGAACCACTTCCTCGCTTCAGGATCCTGGAACGGATAGTCCGCCCCGATCTGCCTTGCCGTAACAAGGCCGGTCACGAAACAGGTCTCCTGGCTGTTGATCAGAGTATGGGCGCCACAGTGCCACGCTTGCCTCTTACCCTGAATGAAACGAAAAATATGAACTAGAAGGGCCACGTGACGCACGTCGTGCACGATGTGCTGAAACCACCATTTCTTGATAATCTTGCCTTCGTCAATGCGACTGATCGGATTGTAGGTCACCAGGCAAGGCTTGTCCGATCGCTTCACCCAAGGTTGCTGGTTGTGCATGATGTAGGTGATTTCGTAGTTGTCGGGCCTGACCCCATACTGCTCGATGTGGTTGCTCCGGGTGTCGAGCGCCTCGACTGCGCTGTCCGGAAGCACCGAGGCGTCCGAGTGAACGACCGTATGGTTATGCAACTCGCTCTCGTAACGGATCGAAGAGAGAATCCATCGCTCAAGAAAGGTCGGCTTGTCCAGCATCATCAGCGTTTGATTCGCGTTGCACGCGAAAACCACTTCGTCGAACGTTTCCGTCTGCCCATTTTCGTCCTCGACGACGACATCGGAGGCGCTCCGATGCACTTTTCGAACCGGCCGGTCAAGGTAGATCTTGTCCTGAAAATCAGCCGACAATTCTTGATAAATGCGTCGCGTGCCCTGGTCCCAGGTTTGCATCGGCGTTGCGGTTTCAATATCGAAGAACTCCAGGTACCGGGAAAACAGGGCTGCGGGCATGTCGAACACGTTCGTGGCCATCAGGAAGTTGACGAACATCGGCTTCAGGATTTTGTACCGGAAATCCCCGGAGAACCCGCCCAGATTAAGAACCGTACCCATGCTGACGTAGTTGAACGGGTTGAGAGCATTGAGCAGTTTGGACCTGGATCGGCCGAGTTGGCCGAACCATTTGAGGCGTCTCAGGATCTTCTGGAATTTCTCGATTTCCGGTTGCAGCTGCCTCCTGATGTCAGAGTCGAAATCGTGAGCGTAGATGCCGCCACGATACTTCACGCTGTAGCTGAACTTGGTGTCGACCAACTCAATGCCGTGTTGCTGCATGAGCAGAATAATATGGTGGTATACCGAGGGGATGCACGCGGTGACGGAAATATCAAACGGGATCGAGGTTCCGTCGTCTTGCGGCATGTCGACCGTAATGGCGTTGCCGCCGACCTGAGACTGCGCTTCGAACAGTCGAAAATCGAATCGATCGGGATGCCGATGCAGCGCCCAGGCGACTCCCAACCCCGAAACTCCCCCACCGATAATAGCGACTTTTCTCGGCATGGCTGCGCTCTGCTTCACACGTGGCTCCTATTTACCACCGTCCGCGACCTCCTCCAGCGAAATTCCATGCCCGATCATCCGACTAAACACCTGTTGCATATGTTTCAAGAATTATATACATGAGGTGATCAGGCTGCTGAATTCTGGACACGCGGGAACAAAAGGACGACAATGTGGTCAACAGTATCAATGGGTTAATCCCCCCCTCCATCTCAACCTAAGGAAAACATGAAAAAATCACATTCTCTGGCATCCAGCCTGATCGTGCTGGCACTCGGCTCCGGCCTGGCTTCCACCTCCGCACTAGCGGTTCCCGATGCCCCCAAGAACTGGGAAAAATGTACCGGCATCTCCAAGGCCGGAATGAACGATTGCGGAGCGACGGACGGCGCACACAGGTGTGCTGGCGCAGCCCCGGAAGACGGCATGGAAACCGAATGGATCTACGTCCCGGAAGGCACTTGTGAGAAGATCGTGGGCGGAACGGTACATGCGGTCAAGCCTGCCAAATAAACTCCATTGATGCTTGCCGAAGATACGGCAGCCCCGCTCACGGGAATGGGGGCCGGCTTACGTGGCCCCCACGTCCCGGAGATCCTGCAGCAAAACCCTGCAGTTCCCTGGTTTGAGCTTCTGACCGACAACCACCTGTGCGCCGGAGGCGCGCTCAGGTTTCAGGCCGAGGCCATTGCCGAACGATATCCGGTCGCCCTGCACGGCGTCAACCTTTCCCTTGGCGGCACCGACCCGCTGGATCGTGAATATCTTGGTCAGGTTCGGGCCCTCGCCCAGAGCACTGAGGCCCGCCATATCTCGGAACACCTCGCATTCACCGCCTGCAACGGCATACACAGTCACGACCTGCTTCCACTGCCATGGACCGAGGAAGCCCTGCAACACGTGGCAGACCGAATCTCTCAAGTCCAAGATTTTCTTGGCCAAACCATCTTAGTCGAGAACATTTCCACCTATCTGGAATACGAACATTCCACTCTGAAGGAAGGCGATTTCCTGCTGGAACTCTGCACGCGGACCGACTGCAAACTGCTCCTGGACATCAACAACGTCTACGTCAACGCTGTCAATCACGGTCACGACCCGCAGGACCTGCTGGGCACCATACCCTGGACACACGTGCGCGAGGTCCATCTGGCGGGCCACGAGGAACGTGACGGGCTTTTGATTGATACGCACGGGGGGTGCGTCTGCGATGAGGTTTTGAATCTCTTCCTGGGCGTGGTACCACATATCCCGGAAACTCCGGTGCTGTTCGAATGGGATACTTCCCTGCCTCCGTGGCCTGTCGTCTGGGAGGAAGCCCAGCGGCTTGACGAGGCCTACCAGGCAGTCCTCGCATGAATCTTGCGGAACTCCAAGCCAGGATGCTGGAGGCGGTGACCCGGGCGGGAGATGCGGATCCCGGGCTCAATTCCTTGATTTCTCCGGCTCGCGGCATCCAGCCGGAAATACGTCTGGATGCCTATCGAACCAACATCAGAGGAGCGCATCTGGAAGCACTTGGCGCCGCTTATCCGGTCACCCAGGAAGTCTTGGGTCCCCGCTACTGGCGGCAACTCCTGGCACAGGAAATTCCGGCATTCGGGTCCCAGTCCCCCGATCTCCATGAATACGGCGATTTCCTGCCCGAACTCCTCAGTCGGGCTCAGGAAAGCTATGAGGAACTGACCGATTTCGGTTATCTCGGCGAACTCGCGCAACTCGAATGGCAGATCCACCTGGCGCGATTCAAGGCACCGGACCCGGATTTTGATTGGGCGGCCTTTCAAGCCCTAGAACCGGACCGCCAAATGCGGGTTCGTTTCACTTTGAGTCACGCGCTGCACAAGATGCGATTTTCCCAGCCCGTCGACGCGATCTGGCATTCCCACCAAGTAGACGGACTGGACCTCCCACCTCGATCCCCGGTCGCCTGTTGCGTGCACCGGAAGGAGTCGTTCGACGTGACTGTTACCCGACTGTCCGAAGATGAGTGGAAACTGCTGGAAGCGCTCAGCAAGGGTCAATGTTTGGAAGCTCTACCTGCTGGAGATTCTCAAGCCACCGTTCGGACCCTGCACGACTGGATTCAGTGCGGATGGATCAACGGATTTCGGGAGAGGCAATGGCCTGATTAGTGTTCGACATGCCCAAGCATGGTAGCGTGGCTCAGGATGCCAATTTTTTGTATAGCGAATCAAACCGAGTGCGGTTTTCCCTGTAGGCGCGCATCACGCGAGGTCGCACCGTACTGCAACACCGATCCTTCAGAAGGTTTCTGAGGGCTTCTTCAACGAGAGTCCGAACTTCGCGATCTTCTTCTTTTGCCAAGGTATGTAATTCGGCCAGTAATGCGCTATCGATCCGAGTGACAAACTCAACGCGAGAAGTTTGCGCGGTCATACGCTTAGACCACTAATGCTTGGTCAAGTGCACCCGCGCCACACGGCGACGGCCAACCTGCAGCACGACCGGATTGTCGAAAGGCAGTTTGCATTTCAGGTTGTCGACTTTCTCCCCGTCCATCCGGACGGCACCGGCTTCGATCATCCGCCGTGCATCTGAGGTTGACGAACATAGCCCCGCTTGCTGGAGAGCATTCGGTAGCAGCAATGCTTCTCCCGCCGTCAATGCGATCTCCTCCATGTCCTCCGGTAACTGGTGGTCGCGAAAGCGCGCCGTGAAATCTGCCTGCGCCTGTTCGGCTGCCTGCTCGCCATGGAACCGGGCGACGAGTTCCCGAGCCAACTCCAGTTTTGCGTCGCGGGGATTGCCTCCGTCCTCGACCCGTCGGCGCAAATCCTCCAGCTCCGGCTCCGGCCGCAGGCTCAGCAGGTCGAAATACCGCCACATCATCGGATCCGACAGCGACATCAACTTTCCGAACATCTGTCCGGGGTCTTCCTGAATCCCGATGGCATTGTCGTAGGATTTGGACATTTTCCGTACGCCATCCGTCCCTTCCAGCAACGGCAGGGTCATTACAACCTGCGATGGTTGTCCACGCCGTTTTTGTAATTCCCGCCCAACCAAGAGGTTGAACGTCTGATCCGTACCGCCTAATTCCACATCCGCCTCCAGCATGACCGAATCGTAACCCTGGATCAGGGGATATAGGAACTCGTGTATCGAAATCGGCTGATTCTCTCCGTAGCGCTTGGCGAAATCATCCCGCTCCAGCATACGCGCCACCGTGTGTTCTGAAGCTAGGCGCACCAAGTCGTCCGGCGTCATCTGGTCCATCCACTCCGAGTTGAAACGCACCTCGGTCTTCTCTCGATCCAGAATCTTGAATGCCTGTTCCAAGTAGGTCTTCTGGTTGTCTTGCAGTTCCTGAGCGGTCAGAATCGGGCGGGTGGCATTACGTCCAGACGGATCTCCGATCCGTCCCGTGAAATCTCCGACCAAAAAAATCACCTGATGCCCAAGATCTTGAAATTGGCGCATTTTATGAATCAGAACCGTGTGACCCAGATGCAGGTCCGGCGCCGTCGGATCGAACCCGGCCTTGACCCGCAGCGGCCTATCGCCTTCCAGACGTTCGGCCAGATCCTCCTTGTGGAAAACCTGTTCAGTTCCACGCAGAAGAACTGTGAGTTGAGTGTTCACAAATACAGGAAAACAGGTGAATAATTTTGAAAACGGAACGCTTGCATAGGAATTGCGCCGCGCCCAAGAACCTATCTAAGGAAAGCCCCATGTGCGGCAAGCGGGTCTTGTTTATTATAAATGCCCTTCGGAAAATCACCCGCCTGTCCCGCGAATCGAGCTCCTGCCAATTCCGCCTATCTCAGCCCAACCACTTTTTGAAATTCAGGATTTCAGAAAGTTGACTAGTCACAATTAATTCGATAGAGTTCCTGTCAATCTTCCTAGTACTTGCCCGTTTCGGCATGTTTTTGCGATTATTTTCTCGGGCCGATTTTTCGCCAAGGCCAAACCGGCGGCATGCGTTAGTGATGTTCGTCTCTCTCTGCCTGCTGGGAGGCATCCTATCTCTCATCCCGAAACCCAGCGACACCTTCACGTCTGTCACACCCATACCCCTGCAACCGCCCCCACGCTCGACCGAACCGCAGATTTCCCAACCCGTATCATCTGCCGGACAACCCGGAACCCCTCCCGCCCCTCTAAAACAAAACACAAAAAATCCTGACGCCTCTCCTGCTCTGCGCAAGTGGGATGAGGAAATCACGGTGCGTTCCGGCGATTCGCTCAGTACGATCTTCAAACGGTTGGGCCTAAGCCGCTCGATTCCCCCCCTGCTGCGGCTCGGTGCCGCCACCGAGGCGCTACACCGACTGCGCCCCGGTCAGGTCCTGCACATCTTCCAGGACGACCAGGGATTGCGTCATCTGATGTACCGGCCAACGCTCACTCAAGAAACCCACTACTGGCGCATACCCGGTGGAACCTATACTGTCGGCCATATCGACCTGCCGGTGGAGCACAGACGGCGGGTGGTCAGCGGAACGATCGGCCGCACGCTATTCGAGGCCGGGGATGACGCGGGTCTCAGTCCTTCCATGATTCTGGAGCTCGCGCGCATCTTCGGCTGGGACATCGACTTTGCCCTGGAAATCCGTAAGGGCGATCAATTCAAACTGGTCTGGGACGAGCATTGGGTTCAAGGACGATATGCTGCAGACGGCCCGATCCTTGCTGCCGAATTCATCAACCAAGGTCGGACGCACCAGGCTTTGCGCTACATCCGGAAGGACGGGCGCGCTGACTACTACACGCCGGATGGCAAACATCTTCGCAAGCAATTCCTGCGTACTCCCGTGGATTTCACCCGGATCAGCTCCCACTTCAATCCGCGCCGACTGCATCCGGTCCTCAAGCGGGTCCGGCCGCACCGGGGCGTGGATTATGCCGCTCCGACAGGCACTCCCGTCTATGCGGCCGGCAACGGAACCGTTATACACCGCGGCTGGAAAGGCGGCTATGGCCGGGTGATTTTCATCCGGCACGGCACCCGCTACACCACCGTCTATGCGCATCTCTCACGGTATGCTCGGGGTCTCAGGGTTGGCAGCAAAGTCACCCAAGGACAAATCATCGGCCGAGTGGGAAGATCCGGTGTGGCTACCGGTCCCCACCTGCATTATGAATTTCGTATCGACGGCGTTCACCGGAATCCTGTCAAGATCGGATTTCCTCCTCTCGATCCCCTTCGGTATGTCGAACTCGCCGACTTTCGCCAGCAAACGTGGCCTATGTTGATCGCTTTGAGAATGCCCTACAATCTCCGTATGGCCTACGCCGATGTCCAATGAGCATGCTGTATCTCGGTGCCTTGTCAGGCACCAGCATGAATTCCATTGATGCCGCCCTCTTTGACTTCGCTCCCGAACAACCCAAACTTCTCACCCGTCACGACACTCCTTTTCCCGACCTCCTCCAGGAAAAGCTCCAGCACCTGATCCTCAACCCGCACTCGCTGCGAGAATACGCATTGGCTGAGCATGCGCTCAGCGAAAGCTTTGCTCAATGCATCCAGATTCTGCTCGAAAATTGCGCAGTGACCCCAGATCGGATCACCGCGGTAGGAATCCACGGCCAAACCCTTCTTCACCAAACTGGCGACGAACCTTCACTGACACTGCAACTCCTCAACCCGAGCCGAATCAGCGCCCGATGCGGAATATCGGTAATCAGCGATTTTCGGCGGCGCGACCTGGCGGAAGGCGGAGAAGGCGCCCCGCTCGCGCCACTCGCCCACTACCGCCTGTTTCATTCAGCGGACGAAAACCGGGCCGTAGTGAACATTGGCGGCATTGCGAACGTCTCTTGGCTGCCCGCCGAAGGACCGGTGCAGGGCTACGACAGCGGACCAGGTGGCGGCCTGCTGGATGAGTGGAGCCAACTGCACCTCGGTGAGAATTACGATCGTGGTGGCCAATGGGGAAGAACCGGAACGGTACAGGAAAAACTTTTGGAGACGATGCTGCGCGACCCTTACTTCGCCCAATCCCCACCCAAGAGCACGAGCCGAGAATACTTCAGTCGTTCCTGGGTTGAAGGCATGGTCGTGGACCATCCGGCCAGCCCTGAAGACATACAGGCAACCCTGACCGAACTAACCGCCCGCAGTATCGGAGCCGCATTGCTAGCCTCCTCGCCGGCAATACAGAGAGTGTTGCTCTGTGGCGGCGGTGCGCGGAATGCCTTCCTCAGGGAACGTCTCGCCGCCCAGTTGCCCGTGCCTGTCGAGCCGACCGACGAATACGGCCTGGACGCCGAATGGGTGGAATGCTTTCTGTTTGCACTGCTTGCCTACCTACACGATCGCAAGGAAGCCGTGGACTTGACGGAAATCACGGGCAGCCGCAAGGCTACCGTGCTGGGCGCGGCTTGGCCGGCTTGAGGGTCGGTTTTACGGGGAGAACGAAGATCCGCAGCCACAGGTGGTCGTGGCGTTGGGATTCCGGATTACGAACTGCGCGCCTTCCAGGCCTTCGGTATAGTCGATCTCAGCCCCTACCAGGTACTGGAAACTCATCGGGTCAATCAGGAGGGTGACCCCAGAATTCTCAACCTGAGTATCGCCATCCTGGATTTCCTCATCAAACGTAAATCCGTACTGGAACCCGGAACACCCGCCTCCGCTCACGAAAACACGCAACTTCAGCGCGTCGTTTTTTTCTTCCTCGATCAGCTTTTTCACCTTCTGTGCAGCCGAATCGGTAAAGATCAAGGGTGTAGCCGAGTCCATCTCAGTGACAGGCATCGCTTCGCTCATTCGCCATCCTCAAAGCTCGTTTCTCAGCCTACTAATATAGCATAAAAACCGGATGCACCATGACCAAGGTGAAGTTAACCGATTGTCTTTCCTTGGAATTTTTCCCGCTGCTCAATCGGGATCCGACATCGCCCGACGCCAGCTGAAACTTTTATTGATTGCTTTCAACTTCTTGCCGCTCGGAGACACCTTGACTTCGATCCGTTCGACTTCAAATCTCTCAGGCAGCTGGAATTCCCCGCTCAACGCCACGAAATGACGAAATGAAAAAGACTGTTGCTGGCTGTCTTCGACGAGGCCTGAAAGACGGTGCCGCCCCGGGCTGCCCTCCGTGTGGCCATGCAATACGAGATCGTAGCGACCTTCCGCGATATTGGAAAAGTCTCCTTGGTAGAGAACCAGGCGGTACCCCCAGCGTCCGTTTTCGCCAACCACAAAAACTTTAAGCGCGTGGATGGAGAGTTTTTCCTCCCGATTCGGTCCCGTGATCTTTCGGAACAATTCGAGTTCCTCGCGGATCTTCCTCAATTCGGCTTCACTGGTCTGCAACATGTCCCGAAGATACTCGAGCGTCTGATTGCTCACTTCCAAACGCCGTTCCGCCATGGTTCGGTCCACCATCAAAACCTCGTTGCGCCGCATCAATTCCTTGATCTGTTCGTCCTGCCGTACATCCATGATCTCCAGTTCGTGAACGGATACCCGCAGAGCATAGATGCCGATGAAATAAGCCAAAGCGCCAGACAACGCCATCAGCAGGACGATCAGCGGCCAGGCCTCCGCTGACGGGAAGCGAAATCTCATGCCGGTAGCGCGATCTGCGACAGACCGGTCCGCTCTGGAAGACCGAACATCAGGTTCATGTTCTGAACCGCCTGTCCCGCTGCTCCTTTGACAAGGTTGTCGATGGCGGAAATGATCACCAGCGGCTCGCCTTGGCCGGGGTGCAGGGCGATCCGGCAGACATTCGATCCACGCACGTTTTTGGTCTGCGGCAGGCTCTCCGGCGGCATTACGTCTACAAATGGCTCGGCACCGTAACGCTGCTCGTACAGTTCCTGCACCGATTCCCCAGACAATTCGGTCCATGCATAAAGAGTCGCCAGAATTCCCCGAATCATCGGAGCCACATGGGGCGTAAACGTCAACCGCACTGACTGGCCGGCGGCTTGCTCGAGAGCCTGGGCGATTTCCGGCCCGTGCCGATGCCGGTGAACACCATAGGCTCGGAAGTTTTCCATTGCTTCGCTCATCAGCAGGGGTGTGCTGGCTTGGCGCCCTGCTCCGCTGATGCCGGATTTGGCATCTGCGATTAGATGTTCCAAATCCACTGCAGCCGATTCCAGAAGTGGCAAGAGCCCCAGAATCACCGCCGTCGGATAGCAACCCGGATTCGCCACAAGCCTCGCCCCACCCACTTGCGCCCGATTCAGTTCCGGCAATCCGTAAACTGCTTCCTCCAACAATTCCGGGCAAACATGCGGCATCTGGTAATGCGACTCCCAGACCTGAGGGTCTCGCAGCCGGAAGTCAGCCGCAAGATCAATCACCCGCCGGCCCTGCTCCAGGAGCTGTGGGGTCTGTTGCATCGCGGTGCCATTCGGTGCTGCAAAAAACACCACCGCACATTCAGTTTCATACAACTGCTGATGCGGGACATAGGCAAGGTCCACCCAAGCACGCAAGTGCGGGTGAACATCGGCCACAGGTCTGCCCGACTCGGAATCCGAGCTGACCGCTACCACCTCGACTTCGGGGTGGTCACTGAGCAACCGCAGCAATTCCACACCGGTATAGCCGGTTGCCCCTACAATGCCTGCCTGAATCATCTGTCGGCCCTATACAATGCAGGCGCCCATCATATCTGATTGATCGCCTGTTCTATACTGGAAAACATGCTCTGGCTCAAAGCGCTGCACCTGATTTTCATGGTGACCTGGTTTGCCGGCCTGTTCTATCTGCCCCGCCTGTTCGTCTATCACGCAATGAGTGACGACGAGATCAGCCTCCAGCGTTTCTGCGTCATGGAGCGGAAATTACTGTGGGGCATCACCACCCCAGGCGGAGTACTAACCCTTCTGTTCGGGTTCTGGCTGTTGAGCTACCGGCCCGATCTGCTCTCCGCAGGTTGGATGCAACTGAAATTGATCCTGATCGGCGCTTTGGTCGGATATCATGCGTGGTGCATTCTCCTGCAGCGCCGGTTCGCGCGGGGAGACAACCGACACGGGCATGTCTGGTATCGGTGGTTCAATGAGGCGCCCATGGTCGTCCTGGCTGCCGTCATCATCTTGACAGTGCTGCGCCCGGAAGTGTTCTAGACTCCGTCAACCCTTGCCTTTTTCAGCAAGTTTCATGTAGTACAGGCGATTCCGAAGGAAGTGGGAGAACTCGTAATACCCGACCAATCCATCGCCATTCTGGTCAATCACGTGAAAGACCTGATGCAACCCTTTCGCCGTGGGCGCTCGCGCTTCCTCTTCGCAAATAAACTCGTTGCGATTCAGGTCCGTCCCCCAGAAGGCTCCCGCCTCGTAACCTTTTCCACCACCGCCACCACCATCCTGCGACACAGCCGGACCGCCCACCCAGAACACCGTGGCAATCAGGCATAATGCCTTCGCTACCCAAATGCGGAATCGTTTTGTCATCATCCCCGCAACCTCTCCTCCTATCCTACCGCACCTCACCGTCTGCCGCATGAACGCGACCGCCCTTTACGATCTGGATCATACGCTGATCGACTGTGACAGCGACTACGAATGGGGACAATTCCTGGCGGACTCCGGGGAAATCGATGGGGATGCCTACCGCGCCCGCAACCAGGCCTTCTACAACGACTACCATAACGGAACCTTGGACCCGGTCGCATACCTGAAGTTCGTTCTGGCCCCTCTCGGACAAATCGACAAGCAGCGATTGGAAGAATTTCGCGCGCAGTTCATGGAGACCCGGATCCACCCCTCCCTGCGACCTCGGGCTCAGCAGTTGATTGCGGAACACCGCAAACGCGGTCTGCGGCAGGTGGTCGTGACTTCGACCAATGCCTTCATTGCGGAGCCGATCGTACAGGCATTGGGCATTCCGACCCTGATCGCACCCCGACCCGAAATGCAGGCGGGACAATACACCGGAGAACTGCTTGATTCATCCTGCTTCGCTGCCGACAAGCCGAAACGGGTTCGAGCCTGGGCAGAACAAGAAGGCATCCGACTTGGAGAAACCTGGGGATATTCCGATTCGTTCAACGACATCCCGCTTTTAGAGTTCGTTGACCACCCGGTAGCAGTGGACCCCGACTCGTCCCTGCGCGCCCACGCACAGGAACAGGATTGGGAGATCATCAGCCTGAACGGAGACTATTCCGGAGAATAGCCAAACTCCTCCCTGAAACGCTCCGTTATTTTCTCTAGGGTCAGGGTATGGTTCTGCGCCCCCTGATGCTGCACTTTGCAGGCCCCCATCAGCGAACCGAGGTGCCCGCAGGTCTCCCAGTCCATGTCATTCAGGATGCCGTATAACAGCCCGGCCCGGTATGCGTCGCCGCATCCTGTCGGATCCACTTCCTCCGCCACCGACACCGCTGGGATCTCCAGCATCGGCTGGCCTTTCCGATAGATGCAGGAGCCCCGTTCGGAATGCGTCACGATGACGGCTTCAAGCCGCTCCGCCAATTGCTCAATTGTCAGTTCGCTCTTCTTCTGCATCATCTCCGCCTCAAAACCGTTGAACGCCGCCCAGGTTGCCTGCTCCACGAAACGCAGGAAATCCTCTTTCTGGAACATCGGCATCCCCTGTCCCGGATCGAAAAGGAAAGGAATGCCGGCTTCCGCCATCTGCTCCGCATGCTGGATCATGCCGATACGGCCCTCGGGAGAAATCAAGCCCAGGCGGACATCGGTCGAGTCCACTTCCTGCTTGTGGCAGAAATCCATCGCGCCTGGATGGAACAGCGTGATCTGATTGTCGTCCAGATCGGTCGAAATGAACGCCTGGGACGTGAACATGCCTTCCAGTTCCTTCACCCGGCTCCGCGAAACTCCCCTTCCATCCATCCACGTGGCATAGTCCTGGAAGTCCCGGCCCACCGTCGCCATCGGATAGCCGGTCACACCCAATAGGCTCAGGTTATAGGCAATATTCCCGGCGCACCCCCCGAATTCCCGGCGCATGTGCGCGGCCAGGAACGAAACGTTCAAGTGGTCGGCCGCATCCGGAAGGATGTTTTCCTTGAAGCGGCCATCGAACCGCATGATGGTGTCGTAGGCCAGAGAGCCGCAAATCAGTACAGACATGGAAGAGGGTCGAGTTCTGGAGGATTCGGAATGGGTCGGTTACAGCTTATTATCTTCGCTGCCGTCTACATCGGATGCAGGTTGCCCTTCGTTGGGAATCAGAGGCAAACCCTTTTTCTGCTTTTCCTCGACTTCCTCGATGGCTTTCTCCATGGCAAGAAAGCGTTTGGCCGTCGAGGGATGGGTGGTGCCTTCCAGATGGATCGCGTGGGGGTTCTCCGCGGCCATGCGCCTCCAGAATTTCATGGCATTCCGGACATCGTAACCCGCGCGGGCAGCATGGTAGACCCCGACATAGTCCGCCTCAGCCTCAAACTCCTGACTGAATGCATAAGCACCGATAGCGCGACCGGTTTCCGTCATGTCCACGCCGATGGCCGCGCTCACGAGAGCACCCAGCAGAATGCCGATGAACTCGTTGCCCCGCTTGGCCTCGATGTGGCCACGGGTGTTGTGCGCCAACTCGTGCCCGATTACGGCCGCCAATTCATCATCGTCCTGGACGAAACGCAGGAATCCCGTGGTCACGTAGATGCCATCACCATCAGCGAACGCATTGACCTCGTCACTGAGTCCCCAATGAACCGGAAAGGCGCAAACCCGGTCAGGGCGTACGGCCACCGTACGTGCCCGCCCGTCCCGGATGATACCCAGCCGGACCTCCTTCCCATTCGATTCATCCAGTATTTCGAGTAGATCTTCCATGGCATCCTCGCCGTCGTCCAAAGGCTCCCCGTCTACCGAAGCAATCTTGTCCCCGACTCGGATGTCCGCGCGCTCGGCCGAGGAACCCGGCGCTGCATTAACCACGGTCAGGGCACTCCCGATCTCGAACTCCTCTTTCGCGATATCGCGGTACTCCTCGTCCATATGCTCCGTCGTCCAGCCGCTGATGCCAAGGCTGTAGGTGGTATCTGTACCGCACAGTGCGGCATTGTGGAACAGGACAGGGTAGGCGACCCGGGCGACACGCGCCTCGGTATCGAGGAAGTTCTGTATGACCGCGATTTGCTGCTTTCGTACCTCGCCCGCGGCAGCCTTGTCGCCGATATCCGGGAAATCCGTAGTCGGAGCGCAGGCGGCCAAGGTGAAGACGGCCACAATGCCGGTAGCCGCGTGCCTCAGGGCAATCATCATTCGGTGGGTAAGACGGATTTTGATGGCCTCATAATACTCTACCCCCGCGGACGACACGCAGCCGTCCTGCCGGGTTCCGGCGGCTTTTCGCGCCCCATGCGCAAGGTCGGTCGATCAGGTCTGTGATTCCTGCGGACGCCCCAAAAAGCCTTGCAGCAATCCCTCCACTCGGCCTACGCGCTCGCGCAGGTCGCCTATCTCTTTACGCAGATTGCCAATTTCCCGGCGCAAGCTCCAGAGAAAGCCGATAATCGCGACAACTGAAACAATCTGAATCGTCGCGCCGTCCATAATGACTCCGTGTCCCGGCCAGGCAGCCTTATATATTCCGATCTTCAGTCTCTTTGAAGTTCCTCGTCAATTCCGTTTTCGGAGAAGGTGAAGCGCTTGGAGCATAGCACTCGCAATATCCTCGAAATTGGACACGGCATCAGCCTTCAACGGCTGGGTAGATTTCTCGGAACGAACCCTCCGTCACGCTCAATCCGCCAGCTGTAATACCCGAGCGTCAGGCCGCGTGCGATCATGAAACTCGTCAACGCCAGCCACAGGCCATGGTTTCCCAGATCCTCCGTCACGAACCAGAGTAACAGGTAAATCAAGATTGACAGGACCATGCTGTTGCGCATTTCCCGAGTTCGGGTCGTGCCGATAAACAATCCATCCAGCAGAAAAGGCAGAAGACAGAATGCAGGCAACACGACAAGCCAGGGAAGATAGAACGACGCCGCACTTTGAACTTCGGGCAGCGAAGTGAGCCAGCCGATTACGGTCATTCCGGCTCCCGCGAAAGTGCTGACTAGAAAGATCCCGATCAACAGGCACCAGAACAACGCGGAAACGACCACGCGTTCGAACAACTGCCGGTCCCGCATTCCGACCGCTCGACCACACAATGCCTCCAAACCGTGGGCAAAACCGTCCATGCCATAGGCCGTGATGTAAAAGAAGTTGATGAGCACGGCATTGGCGGCCAACACAACGGCTCCGAAATCCGCGCCCTGTGCCATGAAAAAAGCGAATGAGAACAACAGCAGGACCGTGCGCACGAACAGGTGGTGGTTGACCGTGAACAGGTTCTTCCATGCCTGTACATCCCACAGTCCGCGCAGCGTCATCCGCGGCATCGGGCGGAGCATGCGCCACAGAATCCAGGCCCCCAGAAGCATGCCGCTGTAATTCGCCACCAGGAAGGCGTATGCCACCCCCCGGGTCTGCAAACCGAAGTAAAACACAAACACCACGTCCAGCACTATGTTGACCGCGTTGATCCAAAGCGCCAGATATAACGGTGCCCGGGCATTCTGCATGCCCAGGCACCAGCCCCAGATCACCATGTTCAGCAGCACCGCCGGCATGCTCCAGATGCAGATTTCAAAGTACAGCCGGGAGTGCAGGTTGATTTCCTCCTCCAAGGCCAGAAGGGTGTAACTGAAATGCTGGAGCGGTTCCCTCAGGAGCAACACCACCGCAGAAATCAACACAGCAGACAACAGGCTCCGCAACAACACCAGTCGGGTCTTGTCAGGATCGTGCGATGCTTGCGCGGCCAGCGCAGTCGAACTCATGCGCAGGAACCCGACGCCCCAGAACAGCAACTGGATCAATGTCGACCCGACCGCCACCGCACCCAGGTAGTAAGCTGCTTCCAAATGCCCCATCACGAACGTGTCGACCATCCCCAGCAAGGGCGTGGCAAGACCGGTCAGCGTCATCGGCCCGGCAATCCGCCACAAGCGCACGTGGTCGTCCCGCGTCGGCAGGAGGCCTCGAAGCGATGCCAGTGAATTCATAACCTTCGATTACTCCGGCTGCTTCTACAATACGGCTTCATGTCTTTATCGATGCTCCATTCCCGGCTCATCCTCGCGAGATCCGCTGGATCAACGTCTCAGGAAACCTAGAACTCATGACTTTCTGCCCGAAGGGATTGTACGCGCTGACCCCGGACGGCCACCCTTCCCTACTGGAATCCGTCGAAAGAGCCATCGTGGGTGGGGCCTGCATGATCCAGTATCGGGACAAAACCGCTTCCGCAGCAGAACGCAGAGAACGCGCAGAAGCCCTGCTTGCCCTGTGCCGGTCACGGCACACCCCCCTGATCATTAACGACGACCTTGCTCTGGCACTTGCCCTTGATGCGGACGGCGTGCACTTGGGCGCGGACGATGTCTCCATCGACGAGGCCCGGAGCCGGTTTCCTGACGGATTGATTGGCGCCTCTTGCTACAATGATTTCACGCGCGCTCAAACTGCCATCCGTTCGGGCGCTTCCTATGTGGCCTTTGGAAGTTTCTACGCAAGCCCCACGCGGCCCGACGCTGTAACCGCCCAACCCGACCTTCTGATGCGCGCGTGTCGCGAACTGCCCGTCCCGGTCTGTGCCATTGGGGGCATTCGCACGGATAACGCCGCTCCCCTAATCCAGGCCGGAGCCGACCTGCTGGCGGTTTGCAGCGGGATTTTCGCGCAACCGGACATCGCCGCAGCTACCCGTTCCATCGCCTCCAAGTTCGAAGCAAATGGTTGATTCCAGTTGGTTTGACGCGGCTTGCCGCAGAATTCCTGGCGGGGTGAACTCTCCAGTCCGCGCCTTCGGCGCGGTCGGTGGCACCCCGGTGTTCATGCAGCGCGGCGAGGGAGCTTATCTCTATGATGTGGAAGGACGCTCCTACATCGATTATGTCGGTGCCTGGGGACCGATGATTGTCGGGCATGCCCACCCTTCTGTACTCGAAAAGATCAAGAACACGGTGGCTCAGGGCATCTGCTTCGGCACCCCCCATCCATTGGAGACCGAGATGGCAGAAAAGTTGTGCCAGCTGGTTCCTTCGCTGGAAAAGGTACGCCTCGTGAATTCCGGTACGGAAGCGGCCATGAGCGCCATCCGTCTTGCACGCGGCGTCACCGCGCGCGACCGGATCATCAAGTTCGCGGGCTGCTACCACGGCCATGCCGATGCCCTGCTGGTGCAGGCCGGCTCCGGAGCCCTGACACATGGCGTGCCTTCCTCGCCCGGCGTGCCCGCGAGCACGGTCGAACACACTGAAATCGCGCAGTACAACAACGCCGAGGAAGTGCGGGCAATTTTCTCGGACCGGGGCGATCAGATCGCCGCAATCATCGTCGAGCCGATTGCCGGAAACATGGGCTGCGTGCTTCCGGAACCCGGATTCCTTGAGGCCTTGCGCGATTGTTGCGACCGGTACGGTAGCCTGTTGATTTTCGACGAGGTCATGACCGGGTTCCGGGTCGGGCCCGGCGGTGCACAACAACGCTTCGGCATTACACCCGATCTGACCGTGTTGGGGAAAATCATCGGCGGCGGTCTGCCGGTCGGAGCTTTCGGGGGCCGCGCCGAGTTGATGGAACAACTGGCCCCGCTCGGACCGGTGTACCAAGCCGGCACCTTGTCCGGGAATCCCGTCACCATGGCGGCCGGCCTGGCAACGCTGGACCTGATCGGACAGGACGGCTTTTACGAGGCGCTTGGCGACTGCGCGGCACGCTTGGTGCAAGGCCTGCGCGAACAGGCAGATGCACATGATGTTTCGTTCGAAGCGGTCGAAGCAACCGGCATGTTCGGCATTTTCTTCACGTCAGGAGGCCCGGTTCGGTGTTATGCCGACGTCCAAGCCTGCCGAGCGGAAGACTACCGGCTTTTTTTTCACCATCTGCTGAAGCAGGGCATTTACCTCGCGCCCTCTAGCTACGAGGCAGGGTTTCTGTCGAGTGCACATACTCAAGAGGAAATTGATCGAACCGTGGAAGCCGCTGGAACCGCATTCGACGCGGTGCGCCATGAAAATCAGTGATGTTGCCCGGAGTATAACTTGGCGTATAGACCGTCCTGATCCATCAACTGCTGCGGTCCACCCTGTTCGATAATCCTCCCGTCTTCCATCACATACACATGGTCGGCGTGCCTGACGGCACTTAGCCGGTGCGCCACGATCAGCGTCGTACGCCCTTCGAAGCGGGCAAACAGTTCGCGATGCAGGCGGTCTTCAATCTGCGTGTCCAGCATGGAGGTAGCCTCGTCCAGAATCAGGATCTCCGGATCCATCAGCACCGTCCGGGCGATCGAAAGCCGTTGCCGCTGGCCTCCCGAGAGTCGGATTCCATCCACTCCGAGCTGGGTTTCCAGTTTGTGTGGAAGTGCTTGCGCCCATTCCTGCAACTGAGACACCTGCAGGGCTTCCCACAGCGCATCGTCCGGAAGAGATTGTCCCAATGTCAGATTCGATCGGAGCGTATCGTTGAACAAGGTCGGATGTTGGAGCACGATCGCCACGTTATCCCGTACCGTATCGAAACCGATGTCCCGCACGGACCGCCTCCCGAAGCGGATCGCGCCCGAATCGGCCGGGTACAGGCCGAGCAGGACCTGCATCAAAGTCGATTTCCCGGCGCCACTGGCCCCCACGAATGCCACCTTCTCTCCTGCCGCCACCCGCAGGGTGATGCCATTCAGCACCGGCTGCTCGGGAATAAATGAAAAATGCACGTTTTCAAGTTCCAAGGAAGTGGTGGGAACACCGTCGAACGGATCGTGAATGTGGGGATGCCGAGGCTCCTCCCGGAACTTCAAAATTCGATTGACCCGGCCCAGCGCAGCAGAAGCCGCGTAGTAGGCGTATTGCACACCGAGCAGTTCCTGCACGGGTGCAATCATGAACCACAGGTAGCCGAACACCGCCATCATTTCCCCTATGCTGAGATCGGAGAACACCACCATCAGCATGCTGACCGCGCGGAAGACATCGAAGCCCAGCAGGAACACGGTGCCCGAGGCGCGGCTCGCCATCTCGCTTTTCCAGAAGTAGGCCGTGGACCAGTCGCGCACACCCCGTGCCTCGTCCATCACGCGAAGAATGTAGTGGCGTTCCCGGTTGTGCGCCCGAATCTGGTGAATCCCGTCCAAGGTCTCGGTCAGGGATTGCTGGAAATGTTCGATCGCCGAGTTCTCGCGCTTCTTCAACTCCTTGACTCGCCGCCCCAACACGATCGTGAAATAAATCACCAGCGGATTCATGCACAGGATGAACAGCGCCAAGCCCCAGTGCAGCCACAGCAGTACGGCCGCCGTCCCCACGATGGTGAGACCGGCAACCACGAATTTCCCCACGGTAATGGCCACGAAGTCGTCAATGGTCTGGAGGTCCGTGACCAAGTGAGCCGAGACCGTGCCGCTACCGAGGGTTTCGTATTCGGACAGGGTGGTCCGCTCAAGCCGCTGCAGCAACTGGCAACGCAACCGGTACACCATGTCCTTGGAGACGGTCGCCAGTTCCCGCACCTGAACCGCGTGCAGCAAGATCGACGTGATCCGCAGCAAGACTGCAAGGAGCAGAATCGCGCCCACGTACAGGATCGGGCCGTGCCATGATTCGGGCGACCATGCCTGGATTAGGGGAACCAGGAATTCCGGCTGCTCCAGTAGGACCTCGTCCACCAGCAGGGGCATAAGCAACGGCAGCGGGATGCTTGCAGCCGTTGCGCCAATGGCCACCAAGTGCGCATAGGTCAGTTGCCGGCGGTGGCACCGGATCAGGGAGATCAGATAGCCAAGGGTGTATTCTGCGGGCGGCCCGCTTTCGGCAACCTGCGCCGCCGCGGTCATGAAGCGGAGCGTTGCCTGATTTGATCGTGAATCGGTTGCATATCCAGTTCGCTCACCTTCTGCACCAAGTCTTCCAGCTGGGCGATGGACAGTGCTCCCGGCTGCGCAAACAACTGAATCTGCTCGCGGAACAGCATCAGAGTGGGAATCGAACGGATCTGAAACGCCTGGGCCAGCTCCGTCTGCTCCTCGGTGTCGACCTTGCCGAAAACGATTTCCGGATAGTTCCCCGACACCTTTTCGAAAACTGGCGCGAAACTCTTGCATGGCCCGCACCACTCGGCCCAAAAGTCCACTACTACGATGTCGTTGTTGTCGACGGCGTCGTTGAAGTTGTCCTTGGTCAGTTCAATTACGCTCATTTTTGATTTTCCTATGCTCCAGGCGCCTTCACAGGCACGATTCCAGGTGTTGGCAAATGTCCGACCCCGCACGATTGCTCATGACCAGGATGACGCCGCCGGATACGAGTTGCTCACGAATCTGCGCTTCCAGGGCGGCCAAGTCGGTCGTGATGCTGACCCGCCCGTGAGCCTGTCCCCATTCTGCGGCATCCCACTGCATCTCCTGCGACACGTGCAGCCAATTCCGGTCCGCCCCTTCCAAGGCTTCGGCAAGAGAGTCGCGGTGTACCCCCAACCGCATGCTGTTCGAGGCCGGCTCAACCACTGCCAGAATTGGCTGATCCGGGTGTCGTCCTCTCACGGCCTCGATGCTCGCACGTATTTCGGTTGGATGATGGGCAAAATCATCATACAGGTAGATTTCTTCGTTCCGGATGGAGCGCCGGGTCAATCGACGCAGAACGCCTTCAAAAGACGCCAATGCATCGGCCGCCATCTGAACCGGGATTCCGGCGTGCGCCGCCGCCGCTACTGCCGCCGTGGCATTCAGCGCATTGTGCATTCCCAGGGGCTGGTAACCCTGCGCCACGTAGGAGGTCCCGCCATATTGAATCGTCAATTCCCGGCCGGGCTGCCACTGGCAACACCAATCACTGTCTTTCTCAAGACCAAACGTCTCCACCGGAGTCCAGCACCCCATGTCCAGCACTTTCCGCAGATTCGGATCGCCCGCACGGCACAGGATGCGGCCCTCCCCCGGGACCGTGCGCAGCAGATGATGAAACTGGCGCTGAATGGCATCGAGATCCTCGAAAATATCCGCGTGGTCATATTCCAGATTGGTCAGGACCAGTGTCCGCGGACGGTAGTGGACGAACTTCGACCGCTTGTCAAAAAACGCCGTGTCGTATTCATCGGCCTCGATCACAAAGTATGGCGGCTGCCCGGCCTGGGCGCTTTTCTGCGTCCGTGCGGCCACCCCCCCGATCAGATATCCTGGAGACCGGTCCGCTTCAATCAGGATATGCGCCAGCATCGCGCTGGTGGTGGTCTTGCCATGCGTGCCCGCCACCGCCAACACCCAACGTTCACGCAACAGGTGATCCCGTAACCACTGGGGACCCGAGACGTACGGAATGGAGCTGTTCAGCAGTTGTTCGATGATCGCATGGCCCCGGCTCATGATGTTGCCAACGACTACGCAATCCGGGGGTGGCTGCAAATGCGACCATTCGTAACCGACCTGGCATTCCACGCCAGCCTGCTCCAGCTGGGTGCTCATGGGAGGATGCAGAGCCGCATCGGACCCGGTGACCCGGTGTCCGCACTCAGAGGCGATCCGGGCAATACCGGCCATGAAGCTCCCGGCCACGCCCAAGAGATGAAGGTGCACGCCGACTCGATTTCGCCGCTTATCTGGCGAACACCCACTCCGTTTCTGTCGACATCTCCGGAGAATACCGGTAACCACCATCGGTGAATCCGGTCATCGCGTCAACCGTGCTCAGACGATTCTTAATGATGTAGCGGGTCATCATGCCCCGCGCCTTTTTGGCGAACAACCCAATGACCCGATACTGGCCGCCTTTGCGTTCCTTGAACACCGGGGTAATGACCGGTGCATCGAGGGTTTCCGGGCGGACGGCCTTGAAATATTCCTGGGAAGCAAGGTTGACCAGCACCGAACCCTTCTGGTCAGACAGCGCTTCACGAATACCCTCGGTAATCCGGTTGCCCCAGAACTGGTACAGGTTGTCGCCGCGAGACGTACCCAACCGCGTACCCATTTCCAACCGATACGGCTGGATCAGGTCGAGCGGGCGCAACAGGCCATACAGGCCGGACAGAATGCGCAAATGTTTCTGTGCGAACTTCAGGTCCTGCCGAGTGAAGTCGTCCGCCCCCAACCCCGTGTACACGTCTCCCTTGAACGTCAGCGCGGCCGGTCGGGCATTGCCCGCAGTAAACGGAGTCTTCCACTGGTGGAAGCGGTCGAAGTTCAGGTTGGCGATCTTCATGCTTACGCGCATCAGTTCCGCGATGTCGTCAGGCGACAGTTCGCGCAGGCAACGGACCAATTGACGGGATTCCTTCAGGTAATCCGGCTGCGTACAGATCGCGGCATCCGCGCAAGCTTCGGGATCCAGCGTTTTCGAAGGGGAAAGCACAACTAGCATGGCTGAATGATGACAGTCCTGGAATCCTGATTATACCGGCCCGCGGCGCATGCCGGGCCGCAAAAACGTGCAGTGCCCGCGCTTGCTCGGCTCCGACAACCAGGCTTTGAGGTGGGCCACTTCTTCGCCGGTCCCTTGCAGCTCCTCCATCTTGCCGCCACTGCGCAGCACGCGCCAAGCCGCCTCCAGTTCGCGGTAGCGCTCTCCCTCGATCCCCGCTCGTTTCAGGCCGACCCGATTCAGGCCGTAGTGTACGGCCGGATCACGCCCCAGTAGATGAAACGGCAGGACATCCTTCACCACCGCCGTCAAACCCGCGATCATGCTAAGCCTCCCGATGCGGGTAAATTGATGGATCAAAACATGCCCACTGAGAAAAGCCCGCGCCCCGATTTGCACGTGCCCGGCCAGTGCCGTGTAGTTAGCCATGATCACCCGGTCTTCCACCACGCAGTCATGTGCAACATGTGCGCTGAGCATGAAAAAGCAATCAGAACCGATCCGGGTGGGCTCGTCTTCTCGGGTAGATCGGTGCACCGTGGAGAATTCGCGGAATTGGTTGTTTGATCCGATCTCGACACTACTGGGACAGTCCGAATCAAACACCAGATCCTGCGGCACTCCCCCCAGAACTACATGCTCGAACACCTGGTTGCCCTCGCCCATCGAAACCCCCGGATGTACCGTACTGAACGCGCCGATCCGGCAACGATCCCCGATACGGGTGCGCTCGTGGATCACCGCGTAGGGGCCAACCTGAACACCGGTGCCCAGCTCGGCGTCCGGGTGCACGATCGCCGTAGGATCGATATCACCCATCCAGCAACTCCCCAAGGGCGGCCTCCCCGAGAATCGGGATGCCCAAGGCGTTCGCCCGGTCAATCTTTGCGCTTCCCGGTTTCTCCCCCGCAATCACGGCACTTGTATTGGCACTGACGGCAGTGCCGACTTTCGCGCCACGTGCTTCCAGTTCCTTTCTGGCCTGGGCCCGTTCGATCCCGGGGAAGGTCCCGGTCAGCACGTAGACCCGCCCTTCCAAGGTCGCCGTACCGGCACCCGGCGCCCGCACCTTCAATTCCTCCAGCAGGCGGTCGATGACCCGGCGGTTGGCTGGCTGGGCAAAGAACTCCACGATATTGTCCGCGATCACCGGCCCGATGTCCGGAATCTCGAGAAGTTGCTCGGAATCCGCCCGCATCAGTTGTTCCATGCCGCCGAATACCTGTGCCAAGCCCAGCGCCGTGACGCGCCCTACCCCCCGAATGCCCAAAGCGTAGATCAGGCGGCCTAATTCCACGTTTCGGCTGCGGTCGATGTTGCCGATAATCTTTTTCGGCAGTTCCAGTTCCATTTCCTGCCCTTCAGCCAAAATTCCGTACAGAATCCGAAGCTGGGCTTGGGGCGCAGGCACCCGGGCAAAAAACCCATGTACCGTATCGGCAGTTCTTTGGTTGCAGGAGGAAAGCGCACACAGGCTTGCTGGATCCGCATCCTTTAGCGCATCCAATGACGGGAGATTTTTCGCCAATGCCGCTGCCGCTTTCGGCCCGACTCCCGGGATGCGCTTGACCAGATTCCCGAGGATGGTTCGCCGGAAGTGCTTCGCACCGAGGGAGCCTCCCAGAAATGTGCCGATCGACTGCCGGGCTGCTTTGTTCAGGCCCACCGCGTCCAATTCCTCGGGAGTTGCGTTTCGCAGGGCGTCGGATGAAGAAAATGCAGCCGCCAGCCTATTGACTTGCGTGCCCGAAACGTGGGGAATTTCCAAAGCCGTCAACAACACGGGCAGATCCGGGATCTCGTCGCACTGCAGGGTTTCCCATGCGTCGAGCCAAGCCTCGATCTTCTTCCGACTCAGATTCCTGCGCTGTTTTCTCGTCTTTTTCCGGAACAGCCTTTCGATGTCGGACTCTTCCAACTGGTAGAAATCGTCCACATGCCGCAATTTCCCCTCCTCGACGAACATCGTGATGTGCTCTTCCCCCAGATCCTCGATGTCCATGGCGTCGCGGGACACGAAATGCATCAGCGTGGACCGGACCTGCGCCGGGCATTCCAACCCGCCGGTGCAGTACAAGATGTCTTCCTCCCGGATAACTTCCGAGCCGCAAACCGGGCAAGCGGGAGGCGGCGTCACAGCCCGTGATTCCTTGGCGGCGGCAGGTTCGCGAACAGAGACGATCTCCGGAATCACATCCCCGGCACGGCGCACTGCGATGGTATCCCCGATATTCAAGCCTTTATCCCTGATGAATCCGAGGTTATGCAGGGTGGCCCGCCGCACCGTCACCCCTCCGACCCGTACAGGAGACAGATGGGCCACCGGAGTCACGACCCCAGTACGCCCGACCTGGAAACTGACATCCTTCAAAACAGCCGGCACCGTTTCGGCAGGAAACTTGTGTGCGACCGCCCAATGCGGCGTCCGGGCGTCTTGACCCAACTGTTTTTGCAGTTCCACATCATTGACCTTGTACACGACTCCATCGGCCTCATAGGCGAGGCCAGTCCGCTCGGCATGGATTTCCCGGTAGTAATCCCAGCAACCATCGATTCCGGTCACCACCCGCGCTCGATCACATACTCTGAGCCCCCAGTCCCGCAAGCGTTCAAGGATGTCGCTCTGCAATACCATGTCCGGCCCCGCTTCCACGGCACCCAGGGCATAGCAGTAAATGTCCAACTCCCGCTCCGCGGTGATCCGCGGATCCTTCTGCCGCAGGCTTCCCGCCGCCGCATTGCGCGGATTGACGAACCGTCGGTAGCCCGAAGACGGCCCCTCCGATGCCAGAGCCTTCTCTGCCTGTTCGTTGAGCCGGTGAAATCCCTCCCGGGATATGTACACCTCGCCCCGCACTTCCAGAAGGTGGGGGGGATTCTTGCCAAGTAGCCGCAAGGGAACGGAACGGATGGTGCGGACATTCTCTGTCACGTCGTCACCAGCTTCTCCGTCTCCGCGTGTTGCCGCTCGTATCAAGAGACCCTCTTCGTAGCGCAGGTTGACAGCCAGCCCATCGAACTTCGGTTCGGCCAGGAAATCCAGCCGGGGATCTTCCTCCAAGCCTGCCCGCTTCAGCAGGCGCTCGTAAAATTTTTTCAGTTCCGGGGGAATTCCTTCCAGCGACCCCAGGTCTTCTTGTGGCGGCATGATGTTGGCCAGCGACAGCATCGCCTGTTCATGCCGGGACGGCGGGAAACCGCCTTCCACGGGAGCCCCCACCCGTTGAGTTGGAGAATCCGGAGAGGTCAGGCCGTATTCCGCCTCCAGTTCCTGCAACTCCCGGAACAGGCGGTCGTATTCTTCGTCTTCGATTTCAGGGGCATCCAGGACATAGTAGCGGTGCGCGTGATAGCGCAACTGATGGCGCAGGTCCTCGACTCGCTCTGCCGCCTCCGTCGGTGCCATACCCATCAATGTGCAAGCACCGGATCCAAGTCCGAGTGGCTCGCAACGAAAGCCTGCACCTTTTGCACCATGGCCTCGATGGCTTCATGGGTCAGGGGTTCCTTCTCCTTATTCTGGAGAATGCCTCCAAACTTGTCGCAGACCTCCCGGGCAACCCCCAGCATGCCGTTGAATACGTGCAAGCCGTTCACGGGCAGCGGCAACTGCGTGAAGAACGTGATCTGATGCAGGGCTTCGATCAACCGCCCTTGCTGGGTGAAGCTCCCTGTCGGGCCGTGACTCGCCACAAAATAAATCGGGACGGGGCGACCCCCGCGCTCCTGTGTCTTTCGGTACAGCCCGTCCTCGGCAATCTGCAATCCCGCCCGGCTCAGAAGACCATGCAGCGCTTCTCCCGGGCAAGGTTCGGAAAATGCGGCACGCAAGACCAGCAGCAGGGTCTCACCCGGCGTCTCCAGCAGGATCTCCATTTGCTGCAGCTGACTGAACGTCAGCGGCTCGCATGGCAGGTCGATGTTTTCGATCCGGTAGGTCTGCAGCCCGGCCTCGCGACTCATCTGCTCCAGTTCCACATAGTCCGGCTCGTCTCCGGTGCGGTTCGCATGCAGGGACTTCACCGGCGCCATGCTCTCTCGTCCTCCCGAGATCGGTTTTGAGGGTCGACGCGCCTGTTGGCCGTGAATCCAGATCACCAAGAGGATGCCAAGGCCGGCCAGGATGAGCACGCCGTACGACTCAAGCATGACCCGCCTCCACCTGCTCGACCATCTCCATGGCCTGTGCCACGTTCACGCTGACCAGCCGGGACACACCGGGTTCGTTCATGGTCACCCCGACCAACTGATCGACATGCTCCATGGTTATCTTGTTGTGTGTGACGATGATGAACTGGATCTGTTCACTCATCTCGCCGAGAATCTGACAGAAACGCGCCAAGTTGTCGTCCGACAGGGGGGCATCCACCTCGTCCAGAATGCAAAACGGTGCCGGATTCAGCATGAATAGGGACAGCACCAGCGACACGGCCACCATTGCCTGCTCACCCCCAGACAGCATGTGCATGTTGCGGTAGCGCTTTCCGGGGGGCCGCGCACGCACTTCGATGCCCGTGCTCAGAAGGTTCTGCTCGGTCATCACCAGATTGGCTTCGCCCCCCTCGCCGATGATGCGCGGAAACATCTGCTTCAGGTTTTCGTTGACTTGGCTGAACGTGCGGCGAAAACGCTCGCGCGTCTCGCGATCGATTTGCGCCATGGCATGATTCAGTTTCTCCAATGCCTTCTGCACATCGTCCATACGTTCTTCTTCCTGGTTTTTCTGCTGCAGCAACTCGTCGTATTCCCGTGCCGCCGCCATGTTGACCGGCGGCATCCTCTCTAGCCGACGCAAAACCTTGGACACTTTCTCTTCCCACTGCTCGACCCCAGCGCCTTCCGGCAAAGCCTCCAGAATCTGCTCGGGCTCGCATTCCTGCTCGCGCAGTCGGCCCAGCAACTGTTCGCAGATGCTCTGGATCTCTTGCCGCTTCAAATCCTTGTCATGCATCTCCTTGCCCAGTTCCGTGGATTTTTGGCTGGATTCCCAGCGCTTGCGATCCAGTTCGCTCAGCTCCGAATTCAATTGGTCGGAGGTGGTCCGCTCCTTGTGCATGTGTTCCTTCGCCTCCTGCTCTTTCTCCCGCTTGTCTTTCAGTTGCTGTTTCAAGTTCTCATCTTCCTGAATCATGGCCAGACCTTTCGACAACTGCGCTCGGCGCATGCGATGGCGCTGCAGCATGTTCTGTTCGCTAGACAACTGTTGCTGGCGGGTCTCGAGTTTCATCTGCGTCGTATTGACCTCAAGTTGGAATCGATTGCATTCTTCGGATTGTTGCCGGATCTTCTCGTCGCTGTTTCGCAGAGCCTCCTCCGCATCGACATGCGCCGCACCCGCACGGCTACGGCTCTGCTCCAGGGGTTCGAGTTGCTGCTCGCATTGCTGCAACTTGCTTTGGGATTGCCGGATGTCCTTCTGCAATTTCTCTAATCTCTGGGTCTGGTTTTCCAATCCCTGCAGGCGAGCCTTGCTCGAAGCGAATGCTTCGAATGCCTGGTCGTACTCGGCCTGTAGGGTGGATCGCTGTTCCTCCCGTCGCCGCAATTCCTGCTCTGCGGTCTGTTTGCGCTGCCCCAGCTCGCGGGATTCGGACTCCAGCTGCTCCAGCTTTTCGCCCAGCGCATCAATTTCACGTCGCCGCTCCAACGCCCCTTCCGCCTGGCCTTCCGCAGCAGGAAGACGCACCCAATCCGGGCCCAGCCAAACCCCGCTCTGAGTGATGATCGACTGATGCGGCAGCAGTGAATCACGCACGGCATAAGCCTGCTCCAGAGTCTCGGCGGCCAACACGCCGCCTAACTGAGACTCCAGCGAAAACGGGCTCTTGACCCGGCTCGCCAGCGACATACGGTCAGGTTCGCGCGACCCTGACGACAAGCGATCAAGCAGCATCAACGGGCTTGTGCCGGGCACCCGCGTCTCAGACACTGTTTCCGGTAGTCCGTTCACGCAAAAAGCTTCTAAATTCTCGGCCAGCACGGTCTCCACTGCGAACTCCCAACCACTCTCCACCTCGATCTGATCCATAAGGCGTTTCCCCTGCAGGCGCATATCCTGCAGAGCCTTCGCATGCGCCTCTGAATCACTCGTCAAGCCAGTCCGCTGTAGTGTCTCCAGCGAAGCCAGACGCCCCTGCGCCTGGGTTTTGCTCCCTTGTGCCGCCGCCAGAACTTCCTCGTATTGCTTCAGTTCCAGCCGGGCCTGCTGGATCTGGCTCCAATTCTGCTGCAACTGATTCTTGCATTGCTGCCAAGCAACGCGTGCAGACTCGCACTGGTCCTGCAATGCAATGCGCGGGTCCCCGCTCCCCTCCGTCGCTCCTCCGGCTTCCCGAAGGTGCTGCAATTCATTCTCATATTGCTGCAGTTGCGCCTGTTCTTTGGTTCGTTCCTCACGGACTGAACTGAGTTGGTCGCGGATAATGTCGGACTGCTCTTGACACAGACGAAGGGCTTGTGCCTGCTCTGCTCGCAAGGTCTCCGCCTTCTCCCGGTCGCCCTGGATTCTGGACAACTCCTGGCGATTCTGGCCATGCTCCTGTTCAAGTCGCTGCAAATCCTCCCGAATACGCTCTCCGCTCTCCTCCAGTTCCCCGATTTCCGCATCCAGCCGCTCAATTTCCTGGGTTGCTTGCTCTCGTCGCTCGCGTTGCATGCGGATCTGCTGATCCAGAGAACCCGCGTCCGCTAAAAGTTGCTGGTGGAGGGCCACCGCCTCATCCATGGATTGCCGGTTCAGGTCACACTCCTTACGTTTTCGCTCAAAGCCTTCGTTCAAGGCCTTCAGCCTGTCCTCTTCCTCGATTCGCTTCTTTTCAATTCGTGCGTAATCCTCTTCCCGATTGTCCAAGATCTTGCGTTGCTCTCGAAGCTGCAGACTTACCCATTCGTTTTCACGTGCACGGTGTTCCTGCTGCAAAGATTCGAGTTTGCTCGCCTGCCCCTTTTGCTGTTTCAGGTGCCGAAGGCGTTGTTCATGCTCTTTCAGTATGTCCTGCAGCCGACTGAGGTTTTCCTCGGTGCGGCGGATTCGGTTCTCGGTTTCCCGACGACGTTCGCGATACAGAGAAATCCCGGCAGCTTCCTCGATGTATTTGCGCATCTCTTCGGGCTTGGCTTCAATCAGTCCCTGCACCATGCCTTGGGCAATGATGGCGTAGTTGCCCCGGCCAAGTCCGGTGCCCTGGAACAGATCCGCGACATCCTTGCGGCGAACATGGGTGCCATTGATGTAGTAACGGGATTGGTGCTCTGCTTCGCGTGAGACTTCGCGACGAATCCTGATTTCGGTGAAGTTCGCGTATTCGCCGCCAATCCGCCCGAGGCTGTTGTCGATGACGGCTTCGATTGAAGCCTGATCCAAACGTTTTCGGGAATCCGAACCATCGAAGATGATGTCGTCGAGAGTCTCGCCGCGGATATTGCGTGCGCTCTCGCCCAACACCCAGCGGACGGCATCGATGATATTGGATTTGCCGCAACCGTTGGGGCCGACCACACCCGTCAACGGTAAATCGAAAATGACCCGGGTCGGCTCCACAAAGGACTTGAACCCGGACATCTGGATGCTGGAAAGGCGCATCTCAGACTAGCTCTGTATTAGAATGGCCGCGTGATTAATCGGGGCAGAAAACTGACCTGAGAGTGGTACCCCATGACTGCCCAGCCATCCAAAGCACTTGAGACTTTTGATAATCCTGAACCCGGCCGGGATTATACCATTCGCCTGGAAATTCCGGAGTTCACATGCCTGTGTCCGCTGACCGGACAGCCCGATTTCGCGGCATTGACCTTGGAATATGTCCCGGACGCTTTGTGCGTCGAACTCAAATCCCTCAAACTGTACTTCTGGTCGTTCCGGGACGAGGGCGCGTTTCACGAGGCCGTCAGCAACCAGATCCTCAATGACCTGGCGGCACTTCTGTCCCCTCGCTTCATGCGACTGACCGCGGCGTTTCGGGTTCGCGGCGGCATTACCACCACGGTCGTCGTCGAGCATCGGAAAGAAGGCTGGATGGGACCTGAATCCGTCGCCCTCCCCCCGGCGCGTTGAAAGACTTCCTGATCGGTTTCGGATATCCCTGGCGCGGGCTGGGCGTTTTGTTCCAGCCTCGCCTGCGCGCGCTCGCATGGTGGCCGATCGCCATCAATGCCGTGCTGTTCTCCGTCGCTCTCTATTTTCTGGTCGTACAAGTCAACACCTGGATTTCCGATCTCTTGCCCGGGTGGCTGGCCTGGCTGGAATGGCTGTTGTGGCCACTGTTCATGCTGATCGCACTGGCCGCCACCCTGTTCAGTTTCGCCCGCCTTGCCAACTTGATCGCCGTGCCATTCAATGCCCGGCTCTGCCGGGCACTCATGCGGATGCGGCCGGACGATCCACTGACGCAGGCCGCGGAGAAACAGACCTGGCGTAACGACCTGCGGTTAATTGGCCACGAGGTCCTGAAACTTGCCGTCTATCTTGCGTGGTTCCTCCCCTTGCTGGCCTTGTCTTTTCTCCCCTTCGTCGGCTTCCTGGCCCAAGTGGTGCTTGTGTATTTCGGGATTTACTGGTGCGCCGTCGAGTACCTGGACTATCCGCTCAGTGAGGCCGGGACCCCCCTACGGCAGTTGCGGGAACGGATAAAACGGCAAGGGACTTTAGCCTTGGGGTTTGGGGCCGGGCAGTTATTGCTTTCTTTGACCCCCGTCCTGAACCTGATGTCTGTACCGGCCGGAGTCGTTGCCGCCACCCGGCTCTGCCAAGAAAAACCCTTTGATTCCCCGGCATCACGCTGATATTAAAAAGCAAGCATCAGTTCCGCTCCTGCGTCTTGCGGCAAGTCAACGCGATCGGAACCCCCGGCAGGCGATATGCTTTACGAAACCGATTGGCCAGATAGCGGCGATAGGCCTGCGGCATCAGTTCGAGGCGAGAACCGTGCAAGACAAGCCGCAGCGGATGGTTCCCGCCCTGGTGGCCGTACCGGATCTGGATTCGGCCTCCGCGTACTCGCGGGGGTGGGTTTTGCTGCACGGCCCGCCGTAGAAAATTGTTGACCTCAGGCGTGGAGAAACTTCGCTCTGCCGCATCATGCAGTAAAACCGCCTCTCGCAGCAGGCGGCCAAGCCCCGAACCCCGAACCCCGGATGTACGGACGATCGGAAGGTAGGAAGCAAACTGAAACCGGCGTCCCAAACGCTGTTCGGCCCATGCCTGTTGTTCCGAATCCAGCAAATCGCACTTGTTAAAAGCCACTACAACGGCACGACCCGCATCCAGAGCCAATGCAGCCAGCGCCGCATCCTGCTCCGCCACTCCCTGCTCGGAATCGATCACTACCATCGCCACCTGTGCACGTTGCACCGAACGCAACGCTTGCGCCACACTGAAACCCTCGAGCGAATCAGACTCGATTCGACTCTTGCGGCGGATTCCGGCCGTATCTACCAACGTCATTTCCCGGCCCCGGAACTCCAGTTTCACATCGATGCTGTCCCGAGTCGTTCCCGGTTCCGGGGACACGACCAGTCGATCGCTTTTCAGGAGGTGGTTGATTAGAGTCGACTTGCCTGCGTTGGGCCGTCCGATCACGGCAATCCGGATTCGGGTTGGATCCGGCTCTGGCTCCGCTGATTCAGCTTGAACCGGAATCGCGGATTCCAGTAATGCCGCAACTCCCGAGCCCCGTTTCGCGCTGATTCCAAACAATTCCCCTGTGCCAAGTTCGGCAAACTCCGCCAACACCGCGTGTGGATCGCGCCCGTCCACCTTGTTGACCGCAACCAGGAGGGGCTTGCCGCAGGTACGCAAGCGCGCATGAAGTTCTTGATCGCTGGCTACGCACCCCTCCTGCGCATCCAGCACCAGCACCAGTATGTCGGCCTCCGCAATCGCCTGTTCGGTCTGCCGCATCAGTCCCTGTTCCATCTCGGTATGGGCTTCGGTCATACCGCCTGTGTCTACTACTACGAAAGGGCGATCATTATGGTTCGCCAACCGATAGCGTCGATCCCGGGTGACCCCGGGAATGTCTGCAACCAGAGCGTCCTGGCTGCCGGTCAGGCGGTTAAAAAGTGTGGACTTGCCGACATTCGGCCGGCCGAGCAAGGCGACAACGGGAATCATGGCCGGAAGCCTGGATCATGAGTCGCCCGCGGCCGTCCCCAGCAGCGGGACAAACTGATAGGCCGCAAACCGGCCGTTGAGGTGCAGCAGATAGATCCGGTCCAGCCGTACCTGTGGTGGTGCTTGCAAGGGACCGTCAACCTTGTGACGCGCCACGATCTCGCCATCGGTAATCCGGAACCAATGCAGATAGCCCTCGAAATCCACTGCGATCACATGCAAGCCGGTCGGCGCGGGCGCACCGAGGTTCCGGTAAGCGAGTTCATCCTGCTCCCAGTACACTCCGCCATTCTTCCGATCCAACGACCACAGGGTACCGTGAAGATCGGTGACGTAGACGGCCACCTCATCAACAGCCGGGGCATGCAGGGCCTGCACCTCTTTCGACCACAGCAGGTTGCCTTCCACCGTCTCCACTGCGCCTATCTGATTGCTCAGTGCAGAAGCATAGGCCACCCCTCCCGCCAATCGAACTGGTCCGTCGACATCCACGATTCGTTCCAGTTCGGTCCGCCCGGTCGGGATCGCCAATCGCACTTCCCAATGCTGCAGTCCACTCTGGGCATCAAACGCAATCAGCCGCCCATCGTCAAATCCGGCGAGCACCCGGTCGTCCTGAGCCTCCGGTTCACCCGCACCACGCAAAGTCAGGCTAGGGCTACCGTGAACATGGCTCCACAACTGCGCCCCATCCTCAGCATTCAACACACTCAGACGGCCGTCATTGGTGCGGACAGCCAGTCGGCCATCCGGCAGCGCCTTCAGATTAAGAACCTCGCTGGGCATGGTCTGCTTCCAAACCTGGGCGCCGGTTTCCCGATCCAGGGCAAATACTTCCTGCTCCCAAGTCCCGACATAGGCTCGGCGCTCGTCGGCCGCGACTCCAGCCAGAATCGTCCCTGGAACACTCGCTTCCCAGATCCTCGCACCCGTCGAAGCATTCAGCGCAAACACCTCGCCGTCATTGGCAGCCAGCAATACATGATCGCGATCGATCCATGGGACGACGTGGCTGTCAGGGTCACTGTATTTCGAGCCAACCGAATAGTCCCATAGCGGCGTCAGCGCAATTCGGTTGACCACCGGTTGCAACTCAGCGATACGCGACGGGCCTTTCTCCCAAAGTTCCTGAAGGCCAACAAGCGGGTTAGACATACCGGCACAGGCTGACAATCCTGCCGCACAGGCGGCCAGCAGGATCGCCGAATCAATTTGCTTCACTCTGCTCTCCGAGTTCGGCAAGCTTCAACTCGAGGAATTCCCCTCCATTTCCTTTCTCAAGTGCCTGGACATACTCATGACGAGCTTCCTGGGCCCGACCGGATTGCCGGTACAAGTCGCCGCGGATTTCATGCACCAGACCTTCATAGCCCTCCAGCGACACATCGGCCAAAACCGCCAAGCCTTCATCCCACTGCTGCTGTGCCGCATGCAATCTGGCAAGGCGCAACGCCGCCAACGGCGCAAAAAGCGGGTCGTCCGAATTCTCGCGCGCCCATCCCAGCAAGCGGATCGCCTCTTCCAACTGCTGATCCTCCTGGTACAGCCGAGCGGAAATCAGACTGGCCATCAAGGCGTACGAGGTGCCGTCATACTCATTCCGCAAGCGTTCTCCCATCTCATGGGCCTGTTGCACCCGCTCGTCTTCAAGATGGGTTCGATACTGCCGGTACAGTGCGGCCGCACCCATCATTCTCTGGTCCTGCCAGTAGTTCCAGCCCTTGTAACCTCCGACGCTGCCAAGTGCCAGTCCTGCGCCCAGCAGCACCCATACGAGGTTGGCTTTCCACCAATCCCGGAATTGTTCAAGTTGTTGCTGTTCTTCAGGGCTTAAAGCCATGATCGTTATCCAGTCGGGGCAAAATGTTCGGCGAGCGCCGACTTAATATTATCCAACAAAACTGTCTGCTGTTCTTCCGGGCCCCGCAGGAATTTGAGAACTACGCTTTTCTGGCTCAGCTCTTCCTCACCCATGATCAGGACGGCTCGCGCGCCGCTTTTGTCGGCACGGCGCAACTGGGCCTTCATACTGCCTGCTTCCATATTCGTGCGGATTCGAAGATCTGGCATCTGCTCCCTTAATTGCATACCTAGGGCGCACATGCGCGCCGTCGCCTCTTCCCCCAGAGCAACAAGGTAGACATCCACTGCTGTAGTTGCCGTCGCCTCCAGGCATTCGCGAATTCGTTCCAGTCCAAGCGCGAATCCCGCTGCCGGGGTAGCCCGCCCTCCCAACTGTTCGACCAAGCGATCGTAGCGCCCACCGCCGCCCAGCGCAGATTGGGCCCCTAGACTCTCCTCCACCCACTCAAACACGGTGAAGTCATAGTAATCCAGCCCCCGGACCAACCTCGGGTCGATGGCGTAGTCGATCCCATGAGCATCCAGTGTTTCCCTCAAGCCGTCAAAATGCGTCCGGGATTCCTCTCCTAGCAAATTCTCTAGCTGCGGGGCTTCTTCCAGTAGGTCCTGGATAGATTTCGACTTGCTGTCCAACAATCGCAATGGATTGGTTTTGAGCCTCCGTCGGTCATCTTCCTCCAATTGCGATTCAAATTGCGAGAAATACTCCACCAGTTGCTTTCGCCAAATCAGGCGCTCATCCGGGTTTCCCAGCGTATTCAGAACCAATCGAGGGGACAAGCCGAGCCGCTGCCAGCCCTGCCAACCCAGCAGGAGGATCTCAGCATCAATGTCCGGTCCGCACATGCCGAAGGTTTCCACACCGAACTGGTCAAACTGTCGCAGACGGCCTTTCTGCGGACGCTCATGCCGGAAAAACGAGCCCAAGTACCACAGGCGCTGTTGCCGATTGGGAATGAGTCCATGCTGGATCGCCGCACGCACGCAACCTGCCGTTCCTTCCGGCCGCAGGCTCAATGAGTCTTCGTTGCGATCCTCGAAGGTGTACATCTCCTTTGCCACGATATCGGTCGCTTCTCCGATGGAACGCCGGAACAGTTCGGTGGACTCCACCAGCGGAAAGCGGATTTCCTCGTAGCCGAACCCATGTGCCACCTCCATCCATACCTGCTCGATCCTGCGCCGGAGTTGAGCCTCGTCAGGTAGGACATCGTGCATCCCGCGCACCGATTGCAACCGATTCATCCCGCAACTCCTGATGCTGTCGGCAGTGGCCCATGCGTCAGGACGGAATGATCCGCCCACGGCATGCCTGCACGAGGTTTTCGGATTTTGCCTGCCAACTGACCGCAGGCCGCCGCAATGTCGTCGCCCCGAGGCCGGCGGGTGATGGCGACAATACCTTCCTCGCACAGGATCTCGCGGAATCGGTTGCGCACGGGTTCGGGTGAAGCAGCATAACCGCTCTCCGGAAAGGCGTTGAATGGAATCAGGTTGACCTTGCAGGGCAGATCGCGAAGCCGTCCCGCCAATGCCCGTGCGCGTTCGGGACTATCGTTGACATCATCCAGCAACACGTATTCAATGATGATTTTTCGTTTGCGCGAGCCCCCGTCAGCATAACGCCGGCATGCAGCCAGCAGGTCATCGATCGGATAGCGGGCATTAATCGGCATCAATTGCGTGCGCAACACATCGTCCGGGGCATGTAGCGACACCGCCAGACTAACGTCGGCGACTTGCCTCAGGCGGTCAATTCCCGGAACCAGTCCGGCTGTGCTGACCGTAACCTGGCGGCATCCCATGGAATAGGCATGCGGGTCCCGAAATAGGTGTGCCGCATCGGCGACCGCGTCGAGGTTCGCCAGCGGCTCTCCCATTCCCATGAATACGACATGGGTCACCGGCATCTCCGGCTGCAGGCGATGCCGAACCAGCCACAACTGGGATACGATCTCGTGTACTGTGAGGTTGCGCCCGAATCCGCTGCGCGCAGTTCGGCAAAACGTGCAATTGAGCACGCAACCAGCCTGCGAGGACAGACATAAAGTGGCACGCCCTGCGGCCGGAATTAATACCGTCTCAATGACATCACCACAACCCAGACGCAACAGCCACTTGCGCGTCCCGTCTCGGGCACAGTTGGACTCGACGACACTTGGCAACGCACACTCCGTCTGCTCACGCAAGGCGGCACGCACATGCTGGGGAATAGAATCCATCCGCTCCAGGCTTAACTCTCCGTGGCGGTGAATTTCTCGGACCAGAGATACTGCATGGACCGGCGAACAATCTCGATCCGTCAGCCAGTCCTCCCACTGCTTCCGACTCCACCCGAGTAGGGGAATATGACCGGGCGAAGGTTTCATCGTGTACGAGGACAAATCTCCTCGGAGCTGAAGAAAAAGTCGATTTCTGTGCGCGCAGTATCGAGGCCATCTGAGCCGTGTACTGCGTTCTCGTCGACCTGGGTTGCAAAGTCGGCCCGGATTGTACCGGGAGCAGCCTCGGCCGGATCGGTCGCACCCATCACTTCGCGGTTGCGCGTAATTGCATTCTCGCCCTCAAGAACCTGCACGATGACGGGACCGGAGGTCATGAAATCGACCAGATCCGGATAAAACGGGCGTTCCCGATGCACCGCATAGAATGCTTCCGCTTGTTCCCGTGAAAGGTGCATCATGCGGGCGGCAACAATGCGCAGGCCTGCCGCCTCGAACCGCTGGTAGATAGAGCCAATGTGGTTGTCGCCAACTGCGTCTGGCTTGATGATAGAAAGGGTCTGTTCTACGGCCATGGTCTTTCCTTGGACCTAGGGTGTCCGGAATCGTGTTAACTAAGGTTATGCGGGTAGTTGGCTGAACGGTTTATTGTAGCGAATTCCCGTTCATGTCTAAAAAGAAGGGAATTATATAGAAAAACTGACAGAATTGAGGTACGTTCGCACAAAGATCGGGAAGGTTATCTTAAATACTCCCCATATTCATTAATCAGCTTATTTTTTTTCGATCTAATAGCTCATTTTCTACCTTATTGATCCCAAGTGGCGAAATAATGACCATTTGATTTTCTTGGTCGTATTCTATTAGTCGATTCCCATGCATCTTCTTCAACACTTTATTCCTGTAACTGGCTTGATTCGAATGCTCAGCCCATACAAAAAGATCCTCAGAGGGTACGGCAGAATCAGGACTTGAATAGAGTAACAATAGGGTTTGATCTTGATAAGTGAGCCCCTTGGTCAATACACGTTTTCTACCCAAAACCTCCCAAATTTGAGGAAGTTGTCGCTCCGCAACCCCATCGCAGATTGCTTGAGCCTCCTCCAAGGAGATTGGGTACTGCAACCGAATTAGTTCACATATGCACCAATCAGCGATACGCACCGCAGTTGCGGCATCAATTTTATTCGCGTCTACATCTCCACCCTCGTGCCCGATACCTCTTTTATTCCGAAGCGTGTATAGAAAAGAGATTGCCCGCGGAATAAGAATTCTAATGCTCTCATGTCCTGCTGTTTTTGGTTCCTGTTCTAGTGCTTCACACTCAGCCTTAAAGTTTGGAATTTTTTCGCCGAACAGCGTGTGTGTGCCTCTCAATTCAGCTTGAGCCCAACGGAGCAATACTTCGCAAAATCGACCAGACCGGAGACCACAAGCGTCAAAATTTCCTTCGGCGAACGCAGTTTTCAATCCATTGTAGGATTTGATCAAGCGACTGCGGAATTTACCGTTAATTCCTGCCAAGGCGTCGGCTAATTCTATTTCAGGCTTTGGAATACTCATACTGTCCGGAATCGTTGCGAGACCGGCTCAAGGTCTCGTCACGAACGTAGCGCAGTAGGGGAGTCGACAATTTTTCCACGCGAAATGTAAGGCCTTTGTTATGTTTAAGCTCCTCCTGTATTTCCGAGATTTGTCTCGGATTGTCAAAAAAACCAGTTTCTATCAATTTTCCAACAGCTGCTTTTGGGCCTAGTGTTGTTGATTTACGCTGAGTGGCCTTTTTACTTGCCTGCTTTTTGCTAGCAGCTTTCTCACGCACAGTGGGTTTCTTTTTTGCCTTTTTCTTAGCTGTTTTGCTTTTGTGGCAAGTTCGCGTCTCTGTTTCACCGGACCGCAGATTTTTTAGGTACTCATCGCCAGGCGCCATTATGTGAAAAATCTTTTTCTGATTTGGACCCGGCCGAACATCGACTGTCTGTGACTCTCGCTGAAGCGCCATGAGGACGGCATTGGGGGTAACAGGCAGTCGAAATTTTTGGGTTAGTATCTCGGAGATTTGCCTTGCTGTGAGTCCATCTGTGCCATGATCTTCATTAGCGAGTTGGAGAACTTTCAGTGCTCGATCAGCCACTCGGGCAGTGGCTCCAATGTCTGGATATTCCGTTTTATTTATAGTGCCAAGAAGGTTCTCTGACTCGGCCTCAGCTTTCTGCGACTCCGGTTTAGGCTTTGTACCACGCTGCGAGCTTCTACGATTTTTTGCGCCTGACCTTTGAGCAGATTCTTCTAACAACTCATCTAATGCTCGGCTAAATGCTGCTTCTTGAAGGTTCTCTGGCAACTTTTGTGCGATTTCTGCAGCCTTTGCAAAGGTCTTGTCTAGATCAGACATCTCGTTAATCCTCCAAATTTATATATCTGCTATCAAACCGCCTAATTACAAGCAACAAAGTCGTTTATTGAAAAAATATATCGTAATTAAATGATTGTACGTTCTTAGACACAATACCCAGAAGAAGGGCCCCAAAAATGGGGCCCTCGTATACCGCGTGACTACATCATGCCGCCCATGCCGCCCATGTCAGGTGCAGCATGCGAATGTGGCTCCTCTTCCTTGGGGAGTTCCGCCACCATGGCCTCGGTCGTAATCATCAGGCTAGCCACCGAAGCAGCATTCTGCAATGCCGATCGAGTAACCTTGGCCGGATCCAGGATACCCATCTCCAGCATGTCCCCGTATTCAGCTGTTGCTGCGTTGTAGCCATAGTTCCCTTCGGCCTTGAGCACATCAGCAATGACCACCGACGGCTCGCGGTCGCCGGCATTGGCGACAATCTGGCGCAAGGGCTCGGCCAGTGCATGGCCCAGAATCTCTACACCACGCTGCTGGTCGTTGTTATCGCCCTTGAGCTTATCAAGCGCCGAACGAGCCCGAAGCAACGCCACGCCACCACCCGGCACGATGCCTTCTTCCACTGCGGCGCGGGTTGAATGCAGCGCATCCTCGACGCGTGCTTTCTTTTCCTTCATCTCGACTTCCGTTGCGGCACCTACTTTGATGACGGCCACGCCACCCGCAAGTTTTGCCATGCGCTCCTGCAACTTCTCCTTGTCGTAGTCGGAACTTGTATCCTCGATTTGCTGGCGGATCTGATCCACACGTGCCTTGATGTCGGCAGCTTGGCCGGCTCCATCGATGATGGTCGTGTTCTCCTTGGACAGGGTCACGCGTTTAGCGGTGCCCAGATCTTCCAGAGAAGTTTTCTCCAGAGACAGGCCCACTTCCTCGGAAATCACAGTGCCGCCGGTCAGGATAGCGATATCCTGCAACATGGCCTTGCGTCGATCGCCAAAACCAGGTGCCTTGACCGCTGCCACCTTGACGATGCCGCGGATCGTGTTGACCACCAGGGTCGCCAAAGCCTCGCCTTCAACATCCTCGGCGATCACGACCAGAGAGCGGCTAGATTTGGCCACCGACTCCAGCAACGGGAGAAGTTCCCGAATGTTGGAGATCTTCTTGTCGTGGAGCAGAATGAACGGATTTTCGAGGTCGGCCGTCATGCTGTCCTGGTTGTTGATGAAATACGGCGAGAGGTAGCCCCGATCGAACTGCATTCCTTCGACTACTTCCAAGTCGTTCTCAAGCGAAGTGCCTTCCTCGACCGTAATTACGCCTTCCTTGCCGACCTTGTCCATCGCATCGGCGATGGTTTGACCGATATCCGGGTCCGAATTGGCCGAGATACTGCCAACCTGGGCGATCTCCTTGCTGTCGGTGCACGGGCGCGACAGACCGTTTAACGCAGCGACCACGACCGTCACTGCCTTGTCGACGCCGCGCTTGAGATCCATCGGATTCATGCCGGCTGCCACTGCCTTGGCGCCTTCGCGTATGATCGCCTGTGCAAGCACGGTCGCGGTAGTCGTTCCGTCACCCGCGACATCCGAAGTCTGCGACGCAACTTCTTTGACCATCTGGGCTCCCATATTCTCGAACTTGTCCTGGAGTTCGATTTCCTTGGCGACCGATACCCCATCCTTGGTGACGGTGGGCGCCCCGAACGACTTGTCGAGCACGACATTACGTCCTTTCGGTCCCAGGGTCGATTTCACGGCGTTGGCCAACAGGTTGACGCCCTTGAGCATCCTCTGCCGGGCATCTTCGCCAAAATTAACCTCTTTTGCTGCCATTTTCAATTCCTCTTGAGGGTTTCTCTATTAAAAATTTGATGTGAAGTGAAATTCAATGACGGACGAGCGAATCAGTCCTCAATCACGGCCATGATGTCGTCTTCGCGCATCACCACCAGTTCATCGCCGTCCAGTTTGCATTCGGTTCCAGAGTACTTGCCAAACAGGACGTTATCGCCAACTTTGACGTCCATTGCATGGGTCTCTCCGTTATCAAGAATCTTTCCGGGACCCACCGCGAGTACCTCACCGCGAATGGGCTTTTCCGCAGCGCTATCCGGAATGACAATGCCTCCGGGACTGGTGCGCTCTTCCTCAAGCCGCTTGATCACGACACGGTCATGTAAGGGTCGAAGTTTCATAGAAAACTCCTAAATAATCTAATTTATCAATAAGTTATATCAAAAAGGCGGTGATGAGGGCCTGCTCTTTCCCGCCTCCGTTATCCCTATATATGGGGAATACTCAATTATATACAAGGGGTGCGCCAGTTACAATGCGCTTTGGCTATTCCATACACCTATGAATTCCTCTGATTCCCTGCCGATACGCCGGGCGCTTCTAAGCGTCTCGGACAAATCCGGCATCGTCGAACTGGCTCAGACGTTGGCTGAAAACGGAGTCGAATTGGTCTCCACCGGCGGTACGGCCGCGACACTCCGCGAATCTGGCTTGACGGTCTGCGAAGTCTCCGAATTGACCGGCTTCCCGGAAATCATGGACGGACGGGTCAAGACTCTCCATCCTAAAATCCATGGTGCCCTGCTGTCTCGTGGAGAACAAGATCTTGAGGTTTGTGCTCTGCACGGAATAGAGGCCATCGACCTTCTGGTAGTCAACTTGTATCCCTTCGCACAAACTATTGCCCGACCAGATTGTAGCTTCCAGGAAGCGATTGAGAACATTGATATCGGCGGCCCAGCCATGCTGCGTAGCGCTGCCAAAAACCATGCACATTGTTGTGTAGTGGTCGACCCCTCCGACTATTCGAGGATATCTGAAATCGCCAGCACTAAAGAAGGCATTAGCGGAGAAATGCGGTTTGAATTGGCTGTCAAGGCCTTTTCACATGTCGCAGCCTACGATGCGGATATTGCGCACTACCTCGGAAACCAGCTTGAACCAGACAATTTTTTCGGGCAAGGCATGCACTTGGCTTTGAACCGTCAATCGATGCTGCGGTACGGCGAAAACCCACACCAGCAGGCGGCACTCTATCGTTTCGACAACCCGCCCTCAGGCACCTTGGCCTCAGCCGCCCTTCATCAGGGGCGGGAACTCTCGTACAACAACCTTGTTGACACGGATGCTGCCTGGGAGTGCGTTCAGGCATTCGAGAAACCCGCGTGCGTCATCGTCAAGCATGCCAACCCCTGTGGTGCAGCAGAAACAGACAATATCGAAACCGCCTACGAAGGCGCCTACCGGGCTGATCCCACTTCGGCGTTTGGCGGCATCATCGCATTCAACCGGACGGTAACCGGTCCAATCGTCCAAACAATCATTGGGCGACAATTCGTGGAAGTCCTAATTGCACCGGATTTCCATGAAGACGCGTTAGAGGTTCTGGCTGAAAAACCCAAGGTGCGAGTACTTGCTACAAGCACTACCCAGACTGGCGACCATTGCGCAACCGTGCGCAGTATCAGTGGCGGACTACTCGTGCAAACCACCGATCGCGAACTCTTGGATCCCAGCGCAATGCGCGTGGTGACCGAGCGATTTCCTACCGAAAATGAACATCGCGATCTTCTGTTCGCCTGGAAAATCGCCAAGTTCGTAAAATCCAACGCCATTGTCTACGTGCGCGACCAATGCACTGTCGGGATTGGGGCGGGACAGATGAGTCGAATCTATTCGGCACGGATCGCCGCCATCAAAGCTGCGGATGAAAACCTGCCACTGGATGGTGCCGTAATGGCTTCAGACGCGTTTTTCCCGTTCCGTGATGGAATTGATGCCGCCCACGAAGTGGGCATCGCGGCAGTTATTCAGCCGGGTGGTAGCCTGAGAGACGATGAGGTGATTGCGGCAGCCAATGACCATGGCATGGCAATGATGTTTACTGGAATGCGCCACTTCCGGCATTAATGACGCATAAGTTTTTAAGAATTACTCGACATTCACAGGCCGAGAGTAATCGGCGTTGGGGTCGTTTTAGCGATTAAACGGTAACTTGGCAATCATCGAAGCCATCGCGCAGGAGCCAGAGGCACCAGAGAAAACCAAGCCCGCTCCTATAAAACCAGACAACCAGAAAAATCCGCTATCGACCCACACCCCCAAAATTACGCCGAGCAGCACCAGGCTACCGGCAGCAATTTGAACTTGGCGCAGAATCTCGATGGGGGCCTTGGAGTCTGAAGCAACCGGATAACCGGCTTTCTTCCAAGCCATAATTCCTCCTTCCAGGGTATATGTCTCAGGATAGCCTACGCTTGCTAGTTGATCCGCGTACATTTGTGTCCGGCGACCGCTGCGACAGTGGAAAATGCCAATCTTTTGATGTGGCTCAGCTTTCAGGCCTGCTTCCAATCCTGTCAGAGGAATCCACCGAGCGTCAGGGATCCTTAACTGACTGCGTTCCCCGGAATCACGAATATCAATTATCTCGGCACGGCCTTCATCCAGCCAGCGTCGAGCTTCGCTTGCTTTGATTTCCTGAACTGCCATAAATTAAATTCCTAGTCGGGAATGCTATCCTGATTGTACACCTCAGTATGCCAAGATTCGTCGAAAAATTAGGTCAGTTCAGAAGAGCAGTTTAAAGCTGGAAGTGAATGAGTTCTCCAAACCCAAAGGGGAAGTTGCACAAATTACTTATCCGCCAGAAAAAACTATCATCATGCCAAGGATGCTGGTTATCGCAGTGATAGTCATGCCCGTGCCAATCCAAAGGTGCCGATAGAGTTGAGTGAATTGTCGCTCTACCTTACTGTCTTGCTCTTCCAGATTTTTTTGCAACGAAAATTTCATGGCCTCCATCTCTGCCCTCAATCCACTAAATGCCAAGCCCGAATCTGCCCTCAATCCACTCAACGCCAAGTCCGAATCTGCTTTCAGTCCATTAAACGCTAGGCCCAAGTCAGCCTTCAGTTCACTAAACGCCAAGTCCGAATCTGCTTTCAGTTCACTAAACACTAGGCCCAAGTCAGCCTTCAGTTCACTAAACGCCAAGTCCGAATCTGCTTTCAGTTCACTAAACGCTAGGTCCAAGTCAGCCTTCAGTTCACCAACTGCCTGGTCCAAGTCGGCTTTTGTGGCAAGTTCACGTTGAGCATCGCGCACAGTCCCAACTATGGCACTTGCCTGATCCTGAGTGAAGCCAGCTTTCGTCAGCATTCTCATAGCACTCATAGTATCAAAATTTGGTGGCGGTATTGGCTTCGCTACACTTTTGGTGTGGCTGGTTTTTGGATTTGGTGATGTCATATTGTTCCTCCTAGAATGAAAGTATTAGCAACTATCGATTCAGATAGGCTGGTTTGTGCATTGGGCTCATACGCGACGACTTGGAGAGAAACACGTGGACGCGGGCCCCCAACAATCCGAATAGACCCTCCTTTGGTTCAAAGAAAACAGTCCGTGCGAACCTCATGCCTACTCCGAATTCCGTATCACCGTTTGATATTGCGCGCCATCCCTAGAGTGCTAACTCGGCTGGCATTTCCGATCCCGGTCGGATCCGAAGAGGGCCCCAGCGCATCCAACCCTCGCATGGCAGCATTGCCCGCCGCATAAATCACCCACAACATTCCCAGGGGCAGCAGCATGTGCAATGCTATCGTGCCGTAGCCAAGAGCAATCCGGTCCACTTCCCAGCGCCCGGCATCGCCAAGTTTCATACCGGGATACATCGCATCAATCAGCGCATCGTCAAGAAAATTCGATATGCCAAACATCATTGAAAACAACCGGACCGCCACTATCATGATCATGATTCTCAGGGCTGCCGTGAGACTGTAGAAAGTCAGGAACAAATACGCTCCGAGAAGCATATACAGCACCATCAGCATCAAGCTCTGCGCCATCGGTGCAATCCGCCGCATGATATGCAACCGGGCATACAACCCCAATGCTTCGGACCCGACGAAAGCAGTTGCGCCAACCGCAGTGGATAGCGTGAATGCCGCAAGGCTACCGCTCGCAGCCCAAGCAGCCAAGCCACTGGCAATTCCAGAGCCTGCGGCAAACGCCGCGAGACCTGCCAATATCTCATTGTCTGGCCCACCGATGCCATAACGACGCGGACCGTTGAGGATAGTGTTGCGAACCATTTGTTCCTCAATGAAGTCCTGGCTATAAGTCCCCTTAGTGAAGTCTGCAATCCAGTCCATATCTGGCACAAAGCGTGCCAGAATTTTCAACAAGCCCTCATTCTCTGCATTGCCAAGCCACCAGTCCCGGCAAACTGGCAACTGATGATCCCCCTTCCAACGCTTGACCGTCGTTCGAGGCCGGGGGTAGGGATCGAACGAACAGGCACCCTGCTCCGTGACCGCGCTGCATAGAGCGTAATACCCAGGCTCTTCCAGAAAATAGCGGTTCCCCGGATACTCTGCATCCTTACGCGGCACAATTTCTTCTGAAGGCCGGAAGATCTCATATTTTCGCCAAGCTGGCACGAAGCACTGACTAGCAAAATGATCAAATTCCTGGCGGATGCCTGGATCCTTGATGAAAGCGTGGCGGGTTCGGAATGCGAGCCCAGAGTAATCCTGAAAGCATGGCAAATGCTGCAGCACGGCCTGAGTGATGCCGCCACTGACCGACAGCACCACGGCCCAGAATATTGGAACTCTAGGATGTTTTTCATGAAAACGGGCCAACTGGGTGGTGTCGTAAGTAGTGCCAGTGTCCCCGTAGGTATGAGTAACACTTCCAAGTTGGCAGACCGGGGTGTATTCGATGGAGTTCGGCTCAACCTTGACGTAAGGCACGACCATGAAAATGAACACCACCAGTGCCACCGGGAGGTCCACTCTCATCTGACTGACAGAGCCCCCGCTGTTAGGAAAAATGTTTTCGGTGCTAAGCGGAACCATGAAGTTTCGAACGATAATCACCAGAAATGGAATCAGGAGCAGGTTGAGGTCGTCGGCTAGCTCGAACAGTAGCTCGTACATGCTCCAGCCAAACATGGTCAAGTAGACCTCTATGTGGCTGAACGTGGGGATCGTCGCGTACATTCCCGTCAATCCAGATAGCGCAACATCAACAAGCCTTCGTAAGTCACGCAGACAGTGATCACGGCCCACACCAGCCGGCGCTGCTCGACCACCGACAGCGGCGTGTATCCCCGTGCAGCCCGCCGCCGGTCGACCCAGCAGACCAGTTGCGGCCAACGCAAAATCAGGTACAGGTAGGTTGCTCCGTGTGCACCTAAATGAAGCCAGAAACCGTAGTGTTCTAGGAATTCCTTCCACTGCGACATGGTGGCAACTGAACGACCCAAAAAATCTGGCGGCGTATTTGCCAGCTGCTGTGTCGCATAGAAAAGCGCTGTCCCTCCCGCCAAAACGGTCAGCAACACCCAAAGTATGCGGCGCACCCGGGAGCCATCCATCAGGGCTCTCCCTCCGAAAGTGGAAATCCGCCATCGATCAGCCGTGAATCGGTATCCTCCGGAGGACTCAGCCGGATCGGCTTGAGGACATCACCAAGCATTTCATATTCGATAAAGGTCCGAATTGTTTCGGACGCTAAGCGGTGCGAAGCTTGTACTTCATTCAGTACGAAATCTACCTGATGATTGATGCGTTTGAATGCTGCGCCCAGCGCCTCTTGGGCCGGAGCCAGTGCCGCGACATTCGGTTCTTGGCGCCCTGCCATCAAGGCTGCTCGGGCGACAAAGGTCTTCTCCACGATTCGTGCAGTCGCCAACTCCGACGCCAAGCGCTGAATACGCCATTCCGCATCCGGGCGGGCCTGCAAGCTGTCGATGATTTCTCGATGCATCGCTAGATTGCGACTTGAGATGCCAGTCAGATCTTCGCTCACCAAATCCACTGGATCGGTTTTGACCAACCGTTGTAAAACTTCCTCGATGCGTTGTCGTTCGGTCTCGATCAAAGGCAACAAACCATATCCGGTAATAGTCGGACTCGACGCGCCATCTATCAAACTGATAGCCTGCTCTCCGGTGATGTCGATCAGCCAATTCGCTACGGCTTCCGGAGTCTTAAACAGGGTTGAAATTTCAGTCGTACGCTCAGTTTCCCGACATGTGACCGGCTCACCGTTGAGCAGACACCACCCGGCACGGGTGCTGTCGTAAACCGGTCGGATCAAGTCTTGGCCTACGCCCCCCGCACGTTGGCCGCCAACCCAAACCAATCCTTTTTCGGGAGCCTTCTCCGCCTCCTCCTGTGCTTCCAGCATATTGCTCTCCTCATGTGCCTGCTGCCCCCATTCCAGTGACTTGGCAACCTTCGCCCAAGCTCCAGCTGGCCCCCGATCGGCAATTCCCTTCTCGATTTCCTGGCAGGAGCCGAGTGCTAACTTGTATGCTTCACCTGCACGGATGGTGTAGTACTGCATTAATTGGCAGGCTCCTGGAAACGCCCGGCAGAACAGGCCGCCGGGTAAAGCTAAAAGAATTTGTTCCGGAAGCGATTTCAGGGTCGTTAGTTGATCTTCCAAGCGTTTTAGGATTTCCTGAACCTGAAAGCGGAAGTCGAATTTTCCGCAACTGTAGGTGGCTCCCGTTTGGATGTCTGGGAGCAGTTTGATACGCAACGTCTCGCCAGGAGTCGATGGAACTGCACGCGAGCCCCCGAGCGTGTAGTACAAACCCAATTCCTCACTGCTCGGAAGCTTGATTTGCGCATCGGAGACTGCGGGGGTTATTGACAGGACCAGACCCCACGTGCAAGCGCGGACCCAAACAGTCACGGTTCCCACCCTTGGCGTTGTTGGCGAATCGACTCGCTGATACGGTGAACCGCCTCGAGCTCCGAGCATCCATGCTGCCGCATGAGACTGGCCCGGTGCGCTTTCTCATCTTTTTCCGTCTGGCTCAAGGCTAGCGACAACGCTGGCACGACATTGCGAAACGGAGTCATCAACTTGCCGGACATCACCACACCTTCGGTGTATTTACCAGGCTCCTTGCGAGCGGACAGGATCATCGCCTTCTGTTCTTCGTCAAGCCTTCGAAATCGCCCGATCATGTCCACCTCGTCCTGCTCCATAGCCATGCAGATCCACCATTCCGGCTGATTTAGAAGTTCACGCGCGGTTTCCGGAATCTGGCGCAGGCTTTGAGTTGCGATCCACAACCAAGCGCCATACGTGCGCCACATCGCGGAAATCGACAGGATGTAGGGAGAAATTAGGGGGTTCTTCAAGAGCAAATGCGCTTCATCCAGAACCACGATGGTCTGCCGTGCAGAATATTGCTGAGTCTGTACTTGATCGTTGATGCGGGATAGTAGCCCACTCATTGCTACTGCCAGCCACGCCTCGTTGCGCCGATGCGCCAATGCTCCTAGTTCCACCACGGTCACATCGGACTCGACCCAAGTTTCTCCTGGGCGATTGAATATCTCTCCCGCCTGCCCAGTGCAGAACAATTCGATCGCGTTAGCCATCCGACTTAGGCTGCGCCGTTGATCTTCGCCCAGCATGTCATCCTGCAGCCGTCCGGATTCAGCTGCCCGGTGCATCAAGCTCGACAAATCCTGAGTCAACACCGGTACATTTGGATGATTCACAGCAGCACCAGCAACCGCCAATAATGACTTTCGAATCAGATTAAGGTCCTCGCGCGCGAGGCGCTGTTCTTCTTTTGGATCTCCGCCCGTAACCATCAGCCTTGCCTGTATCTCCATTTCGCCCAGAAGATCACGCCCGGCTTCGCCTCCTACCCTATCGGCGTCGGAGACCGAACCGGTATCCAAGAGCAACCGGGCGTCGACAAACGGAGGAATCGAGGTCCGATCTCCGTTGACGTGATTCACAGACAAGCCTTTTGACTTGAAGTGTTGAGCGAGTAAGCCAAATGTCGGTAACGCCGTTATCAGGTACAGTCGAGGGCGGTGTACCGCGACCGTATGCAGCAATGTATTAACGAGAAAAGCGGTTTTTCCGGAACCAGTTGGCCCGAATACGAATAAGTGCGCATTCTTGGTCCTATCCACCGGATTAAGCGGATCGAATGACAGCGGCTCTGCGCCACGGTTCCATGCCATCAGACCCGGATGCCGCGTTCCGGTGGAACGTCCGTATACCGGCAAACACCGCACTACATGATCCATGAACCACAGACGGGAACGGCGCATATAGAAACGCTGGTCTTGTCCCGGGCTGAAATTGAATGGCAGTGCACGAACGTAGGAATCCTGAGCCAAGGGGTCATCCCTTGGAGGAATCAATGCAATACCGTGGGCCATTAGAGTGGCAGACAATCCCCGGACCCGCTGCTCCAGAATGTCTTCATCCGGTGCTGAAATGAAAACGCCACTAAACACCGGCATGATCGGATTGCCATCGGACACCTGCTGTACTGCTTCTTCCGCGAGGGCGCGGATGGCCATCGCCTGCGGATCACTGCCGACCGCATTGCGTTTAACACGGGCGACATGCTCCAGAATTTCGTCCTGGGGCGCAAACACCACAGCCATCATCCAGATTGCCTCTTCCGGCATTTGATCCCAGAGCGTCTGTCGACGATCCCCGATCATCCGTTCAGCAGTCAAGTGCCCGATTCGTGGTTCCCCTAGGATCGCGTTGACCGTCAGAAAGCGATGTGGCCGGCCATGGAAATACCAGCAGTTGTTGCTGGTCGAGGACCATGGAGCGCCGCGGCGCAAGGCTCGATGCGCCAAATCTCCCAAGGCCGTTCCTTTAAGCAAGGTCAACGGTGTGGCGACCAGTGGCACTTTTGGAACATCCGCGGCTTCTTGGGCAGGGCCGAACCAGTCGTCCAGCCAGTGGCAGAGATCCTCGCCACTCAAAGGCGTCAGGCGAATGTCCACCTGCGCCAATGAATGAGTTAAGCGTTCGCTCAGATCGTCGAGGTGTTGCCCATCCGGGACGCCACCCGGCTCCTCAATGCGCCAGACGCATAGCCGGAGGCATCGTACTTTCCCTTTCCACGGCGTTTGACTGACCGGATCAAAGAAAAAGCCATTCCTTTTACAGGCATCTTTGTAGTGTTCGCGCAGTACTTCCATCCAGTGCCGGGAATAGATCGAACTTCGAATCGTCGGGTTTAGATATTGCTCAAGAGCCTGAAGATCGTCGGCCAAATGATGGCGGTCATACACAAAAAACTGTGCCACCCATGGTCTGCGTTGGTTTTGCGGGAATACATCGCGTAGCATAGGCATCAAGCGCTGGTGTAGGTCCTTGATGATGCTGTCCGGCCTTCCTTCAGTATGTGCGGGAGCCAGATCGAACAAACGACCGACACTGCACAGATCCTTCATCAGGATCATCTCCGCCCCAAGTGCAGCCTTGGGAAACAGTAAATCCGCAAAGGATGCCGAAGTTCTAATCTCATGCAGCGCGGCTTTACTCCCCACTATCGGACGCGCAAACTGTGCCCGGGTTACCGGCCGGCGGCCCTGCCCGCTCCAGCAGCTAGCTCCCGCATTAGGCGCGTGCCTTGGGTCCGCTGGCAACGCCGGACGAAGTCCGGCGAGCCAGCGGTCAAATGGATTCCGCTTGCGATCACTCATTGCAGTCCTGCAGCACCTCGTCCAGGGTCTGGACCAAACCTTCGCGCAATTCCTGAATTCGAACGTAGTAGGAATCATCCTCAGCGCGTTCTCCTTCATCGATTTCCATCCTCATGTCACCCAGCAAGTTGTCAATCGGGATCAACGACACGTACAGGCGCTTGGCGATCGGCTGAGCCATGATGCGTTCCAGGGTGACTTTCTTTTTTGATTTTTTCTTTTTACCCACGATCGTTCCTCCTCAGAAAGTTTTGTGGCCAATAAATTTCCCTTTGCCCGGGGCGCAACATTCGTAGGGACGCCACAGGTTCCAGGCATAACTCCCGTCTTCGCTGGTCTTGTCGAACGACCAGTCCGAGGGAGATCCGAAGGTTTCACAATGCGACTGCGTGTGCGGACTGATCATCTGCCAGCGCGCATTGCGCTCGTTGATCGGGGGCAACCAAGCTAGTTGCGCCTGCTGGCGGCAATGTCCGGGTTGCGTGTGTGACGGCGGAGGTGCAGCAGTCATGCACTCCTCCAGCGGGACCGTAGGCGCACAGCGGGGAGGCTCCGGAACTGGTGAATCGGAACTCCACGACCCTCCTGACTGCTCGCAGGCTTCGCGGTTCGGGGCACTTGGATGACCGTGCGCGACCGTGCGGTGACCGTCATAGCCGAATGGCACGTACACCCGAGCCTGATCCGGTTGAGTCACGATGTCGGCGGCGCGCTGTACGGCCACGGCGGCTGCCTTCACATCTTCAGCCTGCCATACGAAACCGCTGCGGGGAAAGACTGGACCCCACGAATTTCGTGGCCAATCGCCGATTTCACGTAAACCCGGGGTCAGGCTTTCTGGACGTGCGGATTCCAACCCACCTCGCCACTCCATATGGTCCAGTGCAGATACAAAGTACGGAAACATCGGTTTGGCCTGAGAGCGGCATAGGTAGACCACATCGAAGACTTTCTGCCGTAGCGGGAACGGATGCCCAACTGCATCGACTTCCTTGAATCGCAGGATGTGACTGTCCGAAGCATCTGTGGACGGGAACGATCCTCCCTGTAACAGGTCTCCCAAAAGAGAATCCAAATTCAGCAGCGTGCGAAGTTCCGTCCAAGGTGGAGCACCGGTCTGGTCGTATGCGGTGAATACCAAGTCCGGCAAATAGTGCCGGACTCGTGGCGTGGTATTGATCCGGCAGCGACCATACTTGCAATGAAGCCACAGGCAGACCCCGACTATCTTCCAGTCCAAGCAGTTGGACTGGAGTGAACGTCGCGCCACGTCCGCAGTGCTGAACGTCTCGGCCATGGCCATAGAAAGGCCGCATAAGAACAAACTAGCTAGGACCGCGAAGCGCATCAGTCAATCCTGGAATCCAGGCCAGCCGCCTGTCGCAGCCGACGGCAAAGCCATAAATAAACAGCGCGGCACATGAATTCTCCCGAGGAATGTTGAGTTGGTCGGTCACCGCCATTGCGTTCCACCTTGGTCCGAATCTCGTTGGTCAATCCATCCACGTCGAAGAAGCGCCGCATCATCAGACGATCTAGTCCACGAACCGTCGCCTGCATGAACTGCATGTACTTTGCGATCAGAAACAGACAAAGCCCGACAGCCAAAAGCTGAAAAACGCGAACGCTCAACATGGTTCCATCCTCGGCAGAAGCACGGTGGCAGAGCCACATCGAAAACGAACAGGACAACGACCGGTTCTTCTGGAATCCATATTTCCCGTGTGCAGTGATTCTTTGTTTTTCATTTTTCTAGGTTCTTCACGTTTCTGGGTTTTTCAGCGCACGGCCTTCAGGACCGGGCCACGTTCGAAGACGTGGAACCAGGTGGCATACCCAGGAATCGGAATTCCATCAACTGTAAGGTGCGGATAGACGTACAGAACCAGTCGCGGGTTGGGTAGTATCCTGAAGTCTCGACGCAACTGTCGGTCCACCTCAGCCATGAAGGGATTTCCCACGGCCGGTTTGGCTGGCAGCGGGCGAGACAGGGGTACAGGCGCTCCAGACGGTGCCGCCTGCCGGTACAGATCGCGCACCGTGCTCGCGGTTTCCGGGAGTTCGGCCGGAGCAGCACAAGCACTAATCCAAGCCGCCAAGAGACACGGCCAAGGAAGGGATCGGGTCGTCATAGATTGTTTTGGTTGGTGAATGGATGACAGGAATGGTGTCCGTGATATGGATATCCACCTCGCGGCCAGCCGGGACTACCACTGCATCCCAAGTGTCATTGGCAAACCGCAGCAGATAGTCACCGTATGTGGAGGCTGCACCTTGAACCGTCTGGCCTAACAGATAACTGAATGCATCTCCCCCCACATGAGCTGTTTCGGTTCCCCCGGAGGCACTGCGTCGCACCTGCGACTCGGCAAAAGCCCCACCCATGCCGGCCAGAACACCGGCCAGCAGATGGGTACCCATGTCCTCGGGGGCCGTGGTATGAATTTCTCCCATCAGGCAGGGATTACCGAACTTATCGGCCAGATAGCCGAAATCCTCCTGCCCTGACGCCTTTGCAACATGAAATGTTCCATCGTCAAACACATAGACCAGACTCCGGATGGACGCACTTGCGCAGGACAGCACCGCGTCACCACGGACGACGCCACGCCACAGAATGCCGCGCAATTGAGGGAGGCGCACACCGTTTGCCGTCAAATTGTCGGCCTGACTCACCACGACGAATGGCCATGGATCCTGCACGGCCCCGCCACGAGGGATGCGTCCGACCAAAGCAGTCAGGGACAATCCGGACAGGATAGACGGCGGGATGTAGAACCTTGGCTGCTCATCGGATTCTTCCTCCGCAGCCAGATTGCCCGAAACTGCCGCCATGTTGCTCTGAAATGCCCTGTCACTATCAATCGGCTCCACCCAAGTCAGCGACAAGTCAAATTGAGGCTCCGAAAGATCGGCGGCCGCATTAGACGGAGGCTCATAGGTCAAGGTGTCCAGATCGAATGCTTCCCCATTCCGGGGCGCCTCACCCGATGAGGGTGGAGACAATCTGGATGTCTGCACTTCCTCTTGCTTCCGCCGGTGCTGCACTAACTGTTCAATGCGGGAATACAACTCAACAAGCGATTTGTCCAGTTCCCGGATTTGTTCCGCCTGATCTGAAATCTTTTGCTCCAAGCGGCGCATGCCGGTTGCCGCAGCTCGGACTTCCTCAGCGGTTTCATCCAGTTCCCGGCTGGAGGGAACCAGAACCTCCGGCTCGGCCGGTGGCGGAGAAATGGACAGGAATGTCACCGATAGTGCCAGTAACAAGGCAACCCCGACAAGCAGCTTGAGCAGCGGGCCACGCGCGTTCATTGGGTGTGCTCGAACGGGACATTCGAAATCAACACCACGGTGGTCGTGTCCCGGACGCTTCCAGATGCTTCCAAACGAGGATGTACGATGGCGGATGCTATAAATTGCCCGCGGATGTCGCGAGGGTCAAGCGTGAGCGATTCGGGCAGGCGGTTGCGCACCGTGACTGCGGTCACGTAATAGGGAAGTGCCTCCCATGCAGCATGGGGAACGGACTCGACCGCATCTCCACACGCGGACGGATACGTTAGCCTGCAACGAAACAAGGCAACCGGCTGTTCATCGATAAGAACCTGCCGGATCCCGGAAACCGGAGATTCGCGGTGGTCGGGCGCATACAGGGCTTGAATGGCATAACGCATCAACGCCACATAGCTTGGCGGCTTGTCCGGTAAAAACGAAGGAGAGGATCTGGAACCTTTCAAATCCACCGCGATATCCAACGGCTCTGCCGGTGCCTGGGGATCGGTCCGGACTTTCAGCACCAGCAACTCGGTCTCGGTTTTGAGGTACACACGTTGCGAAGACAAGGCACCCCGGGCAGTTAACCAAACATGGGGACCAGCGCTCTCGGCATGCAGGCGTTCCTTCAACGCCGCAGACAATCCGACACGAACTTCCTGTGCACCCTTGATTTCGATTCGCCGCTCTTTGCCAAGCGGCAGCAGTACCGGGAGAGGGTCACCGGTATAGATCAGCGACGACGCCTCCAGAACCGGCGATGACGCCAAGCACAACAACAGTGCCAAGGACCGCTTCATTTGAGTGCCGACAGGTGAGAACGTAAACGTTCAGGAGGTTGGTACTGACGATTCAGTGCCAATCCCCACTCATTGGTTTCGGGGTCGGCATCCAGCAACACCACTTCCAAGAAATAGCGGACATCAATATCTTTGTAGATTTGGTCCTCCACGTAGTCCCGGAGACGAACATCCAAAACGACCTGCCAAGTGTCTTGCCCTAACGGATGTACGGATGCATTGCTGTAGCTTCCGGGAACCGGGCTGACACTGCGTTGGCGGTTTCGGAACTGAGCCTCATGGCGCTGATGTTCACGTGTCAGCCAAAAGCGGTAGTCCGGATTGAGAAACGCTGCCAGACGTTGAATGTTTTCCAAATTGTCAACAGCACCGTTGTCGGTCCAGTTATTGATCTGCTGGTGAATATATCCTGCAAAAACATACACTTCCCATGGATGGACCACATCGCCGTGGAGAGTCGCACCATAGCGCAATTGGGGTGGCAAACTCAGGCGTTGCGTCCCGGACGCATGCCACCAACCAGCGTAAGCGAGCAACTGCGATACTGCCAGAAACACCAAACCGACCTGCAGTGCCCGGACATAGCGACGGCGGTTCAGTTCTTCGTCACGGAAGCCACAAGGCGTCACCGCTCTACCCTCCAGGATCCCTCCCGCCAGATAATATTGGCGCTTCGTCCGAAGTGACGAGCAACGCGTTGCAGGTAGCAGTTGGGCGGACGATTCCGCTTGAGGTGCCTCAGCACCGTGCCTGCAAGCAGCACAGTGATGAAAGCGTTCAGCACCAGCACCGGAAGAGCCCACAACAAGGAACCAGTCCAAAAACAAAATATGCCTGCCCCCACTGTGCCCGGGGCCACCGACAACACAATCGCCGCGGTCAATTCGGTGCCACTAAGTCCCCGAAACATCGGAGGCTCGAAACCAAGCGAAGAAGCTGGTCGCGTCATTCGAAGTCGGACAGAATCTGTCCCCCCATGTAGCCCATCAAGGCAATGATGATCACGACCAGTAAACCGGTACCCAAGTAAATTCCAAGGCTTCCCCAGTCGCCCTTGACACGCGCTTGGTTGAGTTTTGCGATCAGGCCGCCGCCGTAGCCAAGGAAGGCACCCACCACGAGAAAGCCAAACACCAAAGCCATGCCTGTAATCGCAACGGACTTAATAAATGAGAAAGGATCGGCCGCATCGGCGGCAACACCATCAAAGACGGGCAAATCCAGTGTGTTTACGGCGATTCCCCAGCGCGGATGAAGCGCCACGACGCACGCCAAAACAAGAATAAGCTTCCTCATGATTTCACTCCACAAAGGCAATCAGGGCGACAACCACGCAAAACATCAAGCCGGCCCACAGGATTCGAGCAGCGACTTCGTCGACTGCTAAGGTTTCATCACGCAGCTGCCGCAAGCTGGAAACGGCCACCCACGACACCCAAAGAGTCACGACTAGCAAGCAAGCTGCAGCAGTTATTTCCGCCAGAACTTCACCTGAAATGCCGGAAGTGATCTCGAACTGGCCAAGCATGGAATCACTCATACAATTGATAGTCTCCGGTGATGTCCACGCGGTCGCGCGGGGTTGTTTCGGCCACCGTTAGAGTGCGCCTCAAGCCAATCACGATCCGGTCGAATTCGTCCGCTAGGCGCACATAGTCCACCCGCACCCGAGCACGTTCATCGCGGCGCGCGTAGGCATCGTCGATCAAGTGCCGGGCCAACTGCAATTCGTGCAGCAGTTGCCCGAGAACCTGTCGCTCGCCCATGTCCGGGCGTACTAGATAGTCGGGAGTCAGTGCAGAAGATGCCGAATGGTCGATCAGCCCTGGCCGCGGGATGTGACCCAGTTCCCGGGACTGCGAAACCGGAACTGCATAGTGCAGCATCTCGCACCCTGCCACTAACAATGCCGCAGTCGTACCAATCAGCCATTCAGCATGTCTCATTTTTAGGCCCCCGGGTTAAGTCGAGGGCCGCCCTAAGGCTGGGCGGCCCTACGGCCTCTCATCCATGGGAGTAATTGCCGCCCGTGCAGTCTCTAACACTCATTGCCAAAAAGCAAGAAAAAATGGTCAATTTTTTTTGACCATTTTTTTGCTTACCAACATACTGATAAATAAGAAGTTTATTTGTAAAGCTTTCAGAAATGTAAAGTTTTTTAACTTATGTAAAGTTTAAGGTCTTTTTTCGCTCGAAAGTTTTGTTAATTCTTCCCGGTAAAGCCGTTCAAATTCCATGGTTCGCCGATAGAAATCAAGCATGAAGCGGGCATTCTCTCTAGCAAACCGGCGCCGCTGTTCTGGGTTATCCGCATAAATACCCAAGACCTCGTATGGAGTCATCTCGGCCAGTGGCTTGCCAATCAAGGCGCGCCGTGATTGATACTGGCGCCACTCCTCCTCGCTCAATTCCAACCAGCGAAGCACACGGTGGTCGATTTTCTGCCACTGACTCGCTTCTTCGCGCGCCGCCTGCACATCAAGAATTACGGATGCCGCGACTCCAGCCAACGCCGTAAGCCCCACCAGCCACCCGGCTTCCCGGTACCACGCCTTGTTCATTGTTCCTCCAAGATAAGTTGCGTCATGCCGTCGCTGATATGTAATTTCCGATCATTGCGGTCAATGGCATTGATTCTCCAGCCGAGCCGAGAGTCTCCCTGCCGTGCTGGCAAAATCCGTCCTTGGTGCTCAAGCAACGCATACGCCTGCCCATGCCAGACCTCGATTCCCCGAAAAATGAACGCCGGCTGCATGGACACCTGAACCGCCTCGTCTTCAAGGGAAGTTAGTAATCGGTTCATGCCACGCTCGAGCGAGTGCAGTTTCTGTTCCACGCCTTGCAGCCTTGAGAATTGTGTTTCGATCTTCTCGTCAAGCCCTTTCCTCCATTCTCTGAGTGTTCGCATCTGAGCCAACAAGTTTTTTTCGAATGCTTCGAGGTTGCGTCGATCCCATTCGTCAAGACGGTTGCCCAAAGCCTGCGCCAAAGACTCCGACAACAGCTTTATATCAATTTCGGGAATTGAACTTGCCGCTGATGGAAGCCCTGTTGGATGGAGTGGCTGAACACCTGGGTCGGAAAACGAAAACGTCTCGTTCGAGCCGCGCAGCATTTCGTGGACAAACGCAGCCAGCAATAATAGAGAGAAGACTCCGCCTGCCAACCACACCCGCCAACGTGTCCGAGATGATTTTTGGAGATTCATCCATGCCTCCCAGAGAAATTTGCAAAGAACTTGGTTCTACCGCAAAGTTTCCGAGAAGTAAACAAAAAATGGTCAGATTTTTTTGACCATTTTTTTCTTTTTTAAATCAATTACTTATATCTAGACATCTTGGCTGGATTAGGCTATGAAGATCTTCATGCCATCCTATCCAACCCACGAGTTTGATTTTGGCTGGAATTAATGCTTTTCCATCCAGATCAACGTCGTCATGCGTCCAGTTATCCGATCTCGGCGGTGCGAATAAAAACGGCGGTCGTCCTGAAAAGTACATTCTTTGCCACCGTAACGGCGCTCGACACCGGCCCGCTCTAACTGCCATGCGGCGGCAGACGTCAGATCCAATAACCAGTGCCCAACTCGCCCAGACGGATGCAATGCCACCGAAGCGAGTTCCTCGCCCAAGGCCGCCCGCACCGGATCATCCACTTCATAGAATTCCGTACTGATTGCCGGGCCAAGCCAAACTAAAAGATCCTCCGACGACCCTGGATAGGCATGGATTGTCGCTTGCAGGACATTCGCGGCAATGCCCCTCCAACCGGCATGTGCTGCAGCCACCCAATCGCCTCTGCGCGAGCACAGCAAAACCGGTAGGCAGTCTGCCGTCTGCACGGCACATATTGGCCCTGCGCAGGCGGTGTGGCTCGCATCTGCCTTTGCCGATTCCGGTGTAATCCGTGCTTCCCGAACCACGGCGCCATGCTGCTGGTCCAGCCAATACGGCTCGCCCGGCAGTTGAAGGGTTCGCGCCAAAATCTCCCGGTTCTGCACTACATCCTCGGGCCGATCGCCCACATGCGCGGCAAGGTTGAACCCTGCATAAGCGTTCCGACTGACACCTCCAATCCGAGTGCTTGTCGCCGCTCGCACGTGGCCAGGGACGGACCAATCGGGATAGATAAATTCCGGCTCAGCCATGGTCGCCTTCCAGTTGCGCCAGCAAACTCCGAAAATCTTCCGGCAAGCCTGCATTCCAGTCGAGCAGGGCCCCTCCCGTCGGATGCCGGAGTTGTAGGGAGCAGGCATGCAGTGCCTGTCGCCCAAATCCTCGCACTGCGTCACGTACGGCAGCGGATACGTCTGCTGGACTTCTTGCGCGTCCACCGTACACCGGATCTCCGACTACTGGATGGCCCAGATGTGCCAGATGCACCCGGATCTGATGCGTGCGTCCGGTCTCAAGACGGATATCGAGCAGGGTCAGGCCGTGGAATTTTTGCCGAAGCCGATAATGCGTCATGGCCTCCCGACCACCCTCACGTACGCACATGCGTTGCCGCTGCCTCGGGTGCCGCCCTATCGGGGCCTCGATCGTCCCTCCTGCAACCAGTTCACCCTGGACCAGAGCCTGATACCGCCTTTGAATCTCGCGCACCTGGAGTTGCCTGGTCAGCGCCGTGCAGGATTCAAGATTATGCGCCACCGCGACGAGCCCGGTTGTGTCGCGATCCAGCCGGTGCACGATTCCTGCCCGTGGCACTTTGGCGGTCGCCGGGAAGTGGAACAAGAGGGCGTTCTGGATCGTCCCGCCCGGATGTCCCGGGGCCGGATGCATGACCTGTCCGGCCGCCTTGTTCAAAACAATCAAGTCATCGTCGGCAAATACGACGTCCAAGGGCAGATCCTGCGGCTCGCACCGAGAGGATGCGGCAGCCTGCGGCCAGATCTCGACCCGCTCGCAGCCCTCCACCGGATCCCGGGGGCGGGCCATTTCTCCTTCCACCAGCACGCGCCCCGCCCGAATCCAGTCCTGCAACTGCCGCCGGGAAAACTGGCTAAGCATCTGTGCCAGCGCGACGTCGAGGCGCTTCCCCGCCAGATCTTCCGGCACTTCCCGTACCAGAGGCAAACCGTCCAATTGCCCACTCCAGCCAACTGCGAAAGGCTTCATCGTATCACCGCGTATATAATTTCGTGGCTCGGCCCGATCCCCTGTGATGCGCCTTTTCCCCGCCGTTCTTTCTTTCATGTCGTTGTTGACAATGACCGGTTGCGGCCTGTTGCCGGACGCGCCGGAAACCGAATACGAAGGCAAATCTGCAGCACAGTTGTATGCCATGGGCCTTGCCTATCGTCGAGGGGGCGATTTCGTCCAGGCGATCGAGACCTTTGAATACCTAGAGTCCGGGTATCCGTTTGATCCCTATGCGCAGCAAGGCCTGCTGGAGATGGCGTATTCCTTTTACCGGCAAGAGGAATATACCGAAGCGATTGTCGTGCTCAATCGCTTCACCGAGCAAAATCCACTACACACGCATATCGCATATGCGAACTACATGCGCGGCGTCGCCTACTTGGATTACGGCCGAACCCTGCTGCACTATGTCCTGCCCTACATCCGACACAACAAAGACCCGACCCCGTGGCTGTATGCGTTCCAGAACTTCTCTCTGGTCGTGACGAAATATCCGGAATCGAGGTATGCGGCGGACTCTCGCCAGCACACCATCTTCCTGCGCAACCTGCTAGCACGTTATGAACTGCATGTCACGGATTTCTATTTGCGCCGCAAAGCCTACGTCGCAGTTGTCAACCGAAGCAAATACGCGCTGAGCCGCTACCACGGCGCACCGAATATGGACGATATGCTGTGGTATCTTGAACAAGGTTACCGCCACCTGGAAATGCACCAGCTCGCGGATGACACGCGGAGCGTCCGGGACCTCAACTTCCCGAATTATGAGGCCCTGAAGGAAGCTGAAAAGGAAGAGCCGACCTGGCTGTCAAACACGGGCGAGTGGATCAGCGACACGGTCGACAGCGCGGCCATCATGGTCGGGTTCGACATCGAGGAATTCCCACCGCCCGAGTTCAGCGGCAAGTATCAGAGAGTGGTGCTCAATCTCGGCGAAGCCGAGGAATTCGTCGCTGCGCACGAACCGGACAAGGTTGTGGTCAGCGAGGTCCCAAGCGGCCATATCCCGACGTCCGATATCGACTCTCAGGATCTTTGGTACCAGTTGAGAAAACTGCTAAGCCTGTCCGACGATGAAGATCTCCCGAGTGCCCCGGAGGACATCCCCGAGCCCACTGTGACCTCGGAAACCCCCGACACACCGGCAGAAGACAGTACGCCGGACCCGGCGCCGTCGAACTGAATCCAGCCTATTCAGGCCTTGTATCCGGACGTGATCGGGTAACGCCGATCCCGTCCAAATGCCCGTTCCGTCGTTTTCACTCCTGGCGGCGCCTGTCTGCGTTTATGCTCGCTTCCGAGCACCCGGGCGACCACATCATGGACCAGATCGGCATCAAACCCTTGTGCCACGATTTCCGAAAGCGAACAGTCTTCCTCGATGAACAGGCGCAGAATGGCGTCCAGTACTGCGTAATCCGGCAATGAATCGGAGTCTTTCTGGTCCGCTTTCAATTCCGCCGATGGTGGGCGGTCCAGGATCCTCTCCGGAATGATTTCCCTGTCGCGGTTGCGGTAGCGGGCCAACTGGTACACGCGGGTCTTGAAAATGTCCTTGAGCGGCGCAAACCCTCCCGCCATATCACCGTACAGGGTCGCGTAACCGACTGCCAACTCACTCTTGTTGCCGGTCGTCAGAAGCAGTTTTCCACTGTGGTTCGAACGTGCCATCAACAGCAGGCCACGGATGCGCGCCTGCAGGTTCTGGCAAACCAAATCATCCTGTTCGCCCTCCGGGCCCAAGGTCTCCAGCAAGGCCTGGAAGGCTGGCTCGATCGACAATTCCAGAGAGGAAACGCCCAAGCGTTCACACAGCAGCGCGGCATCCTCCACGCTGGCCTGCGACGTGTATCTAGAAGGCATCAGCACTGCCTCCAGCCGCTCGGGCCCCAGGGCATCCGCCGCGATGACCAGCGTCAGGGCCGAATCGATGCCGCCAGACAAACCCACCAACGCGCCGGAGGCACGGTGTTTGTTCACGTAGTCGCGCACTCCCAGCACCAATGCTTGGTATAAGGTCGCGTCCTCGTCCAGGTCCTCGATATCTTGCCGGGAACCGCTCCAGCCCGAACCTTCCGGAATCAATTCCGCTTCAGCTTCAATGAAAGAAGGCAGTTGCGCCGTTCGCTGCCCGGAAGCGTCCAGCACGAAACTCGCCCCGTCAAAAACCAGTTCGTCCTGCCCGCCGACCTGATTGACATACCAAACCGGGCAGCCGGTTTCCGCCGCGCGTGCACGCGCGATCTCCAGGCGCCTGGATGCCTTGTGGAGATCGAACGGAGAGGCGTTCAGGCAGACCAGGACTTCAGCCCCGGCCGCCGCCAAGTCCGCAGCCGGCTCCGGCTGCCACAAGTCCTCGCAAATCAGCAGTCCCAGCCGTCGCCCGGCTTCGACGATGAAAGGTTCCGAGCCGGGAGAGAAATAGCGCCGCTCATCGAAAACGTCATAGTGCGGCAGAAGCCTCTTGCAGGCAAAACCGACCCGTTGGCCCTGATGCAGTACGCAGGCGGCATTGAACAGGGAACCATTCTCGCGCAGCGGAGCTCCGACGATCACCCAGTGCTCTGCGCTTCGGTGCGCCAATTCCTCCAGGGCCCTGTCGACACGACCGATGAAATCATCACGCAACAGAAGGTCTTCCGGAGGATAGCCACACAATGCAAGTTCCGGAAACACCCAGATCGAAGGTTGATCCTGACCTTCCAGCCGCGCCTCGATGCGGGCACGGTTGCCGTCGATGTCGCCGACCAGTGGATTGAACTGGACGAGTCGGGCAGGTAGAAGATCAGTCATAAAATTAAATAGCAGGCGTGGATGATGTAGATGGCCTACTAATTATGGAGGATTATGCAGAAAGTTCATTTTTAAAATCTTCCCGAAATCGGCTTAATTGTTGGGAACCAGTCGCAGCAACTGTCCGTCCGAATCGTCCGTCAGCAAGTAAATCAAGCCGTCCGTCAATACCCTCACGTCGCGGATGCGGTGTTCCTTGGGTTCCGGCAAAACTTGCTCATGCACCCCTCCCTCGGCCTGCAACTGCACCCGGTACACGCTTCGGAACTTCAGTGCACCTACCAGGAAGTGTCCGCGCCATTCAGAGAAAGAGTCCCCGTCGTAGACTGCAAATCCCGACGGGGCGATTGACGGCGTCCAGTGTTGCACGGGCGGCTCCATGCCCGGCGCATGCGTCTGCTCGCTGATGATCCCGCCGGTGTATTCGCGTCCATGCGTCACCCGCGGCCAGCCGTAATTGGCTCCCGCGCGAATCCGGTTCAGTTCGTCCCCACCTTTCGGGCCGTGCTCGTGCAACCAGAGCTTTTCATCGAAAGGATTCCACGCGAGTCCCTGCGGGTTTCGGTGACCGTAGGAATACACCTCCGGCAAGGCACCAGGATCCCCGGTAAACGGATTGTCCGCCGGAATTCGTCCGTCCGCATGCAGACGAATCAGTTTGCCCCAGTGGCTGTCCAGCTTCTGCGCATTCTCGCGCTCACCCCGATCCCCTACGGTCAGAAAAAGGTACCCATTCACATCGAATGCCAGCCGTCCCCCGAAATGCCAGGTCAATCCTCCGCACGGACGGGCCTCGAATAGCAACTGCCCATTCTCAAGTCGATTACCCTGCAGACGGTAGCGGCTCAGCGCCGTTGTGAATCCTGCGGAACAAGACTTGCTATAGCTGAGGTAGACCCAGCGGTTGTCCGCCTGCCCGTATTCCGGATGCAGAACCACATCCAAAAGACCTCCCTGCCCGACCCCAGCCAGCTCCGGCACTCCTTCGACGAGGTCGCGGCCGGCGAAATCGGCATCCAGGCGGAGTAGGCGCCCGGGTTTTTCTGTAATCAGCAGGGAACCGTCCGGTAGTTGCACCAGGCTCCAAGGGTATTCCAATCCTTCCTCCAAGGTTTCAATCCGGTACGCCGGACCCTCCGACTCTGCCATCAAAACCTTCGGTGCGAATATCCCCGCCGCAAGCAGGATCATCACGACACAAAACAACTGTAAGAACAAGCCTGGGGCCATTGATCCGCGAGGGCTGGTTTCCCTCGCGAAGGCTTCGCGTGGCCGTCGGTACGGCAAATCCACTGCCCTACTCCCCTCTTGGAGCAATCATGCTTCTCACAATCCCCCTACAATAACACCACAAGCCCTCGGTCACATCGATGCCACACTCCGAGATATTCTGGCTCTGTACCGCATTTTTGGTCGGGACTGCCGTGGGCAGTCTTCTGAACGTGGTGGTGTTCCGGCTCCCTGTCATGGTACGTGGAGAAAATCCTGAATTGACCCTGTGGTCTCCACGCTCGCGCTGTCCCCATTGCCACCGGACGATCCGCCTACTCCATCTGATCCCGATCTTCGGATACCTCACCCTGCGAGGCCGTTGCGCTTTTTGCAACGTCCCCATTTCGTTGCAATACCCTCTCCTGGAACTGACGGCAGGATTGCTTGCGGTCGGTGCAGCCGCAAGCGCGGACAGCCTCCCACAAGCGGGCGCCTATGCCATTCTGGGCTGGGGGCTTCTGGCGCTTGCCTTGATCGACTGGCAGACACAATTGCTGCCGGATTTGCTCGTCTACCCGCTTCTGTGGCTGGGGCTGCTGGTGAACACGTATGAACTGTTTGCGCCGTTACATGAAGCGGTCATCGGGGCCGTAGCGGGCTACCTGTCGCTGTGGTTGCTGAATCACCTGTTCTATTCTTTCAGGAAAGAGGCCGGCATGGGCTACGGCGATTTCAAGATGTTCGCCGTGTGCGGGGCCTGGCTGGGCTGGATGATACTGCCTTGGGTAGCCTTGGGCGCTTCGATCCTGACCCTCCTGCTGTGGCTGAGCCGGCGGGCATGGGGCCGTGCCCAACGTACGCTGCCCTTTGGTCCGGCTTTGGCGCTGTCGCTGTTCGGCTTCCTGATCTGGCGAGATTCCGCCCGGTCACTGGTCGGCTGGCCTGGACTTTGAGGGCTGGCGCGTGATCAAGATCGGCATGACAGGGGGCATCGCCTGCGGAAAATCGCAGGCCGCCCGATGCTTCGAAGAACGAGGAGTCCCCATTATCGACGCCGACGACATCGTGCGGGAGTTGACGGCTCCAGACGGCCCGCTTCTAGGAGAAGTGGTCGAACGGGCCGGCCCCACAATACTGGAAAACGACGGCAGCCTGAATCGAGCACTGCTACGCACGCGCCTTTTTCGCGATGCGGCGCTGCGCCATGACCTGGAATCCCTGTTGCATCCCCCTGTGCAGACCGCCATCCGAACCTGGTTCACACAGCAGGAAAAACCCTATGCGGTCGCGGTGGTCCCCCTGCTGATCGAGGCTGGCTGGCAGGATGACGTGGACCGGATTCTGGTCGTGAACTGCCCTGAGGCCCTGCAGCGTGCACGGTTGCGGAAGCGTTTCCATAAAATGGATAATAAGCAGGCCGATGCTGTCCTGGCCGCTCAATTGTCGGCGGACGAACGTCTGCGATATGCTGACGACGTGATTGAAAATGTGGCGGGCATGGATGCCTTGGACAGGGCCGTGGACAAGTTGCACCAGAAATACATGGCGGCATGAACGACACCTCTCCTCCCCCTTTGATCTACGAGCAGGCCGTCAACGAGCGCATGCGCACGTTTCTGCGAATCGACTTTCTGGCACGACAATTCGATTATCACTATGCTCAGCCCTCGCTGTGGGGAACCCGCGCCACCGTCGCCACTCTGCTGGAATTCGTCAGCCTAATCAGCCGGCATAACATCAAGGTCGAACTCATACGCGAGCTGGATCAACGGCTCGCTTGGCTCGAAATGCTGAGTTCATCCGACAACGCGGACCTGGATCTCCTCAAGGAAATCGTCGAACTGCATCAGAACCTGCGCGATGACGCGCATAGCCTGCAGTATCCCGTGCACCAGCACCTGACCCGGCACGACATGCTCAACACCGTCAGCCAGCGCATCCGCATGCCCGGCTGCACCAGTGAAACCGATATTCCGCTGTACCACAATTGGCTGGCCAGTCGGCAGACCGATCATGCGGCCCAACTGCACCAGTGGTACGAGCCATTCGCACCCATCATCCAGATTGCACGAACCGTGTTGGAGATGGTCCGGAATAGCGCTTCGTTCGCTCCCGAAACCGCGAAAGACGGCTGGTTCGAGCAGGCGCTGGATCCCGGCCGAATTCATCAGATGATCCGGATTCGCATGCCGACGGACTCGAAATTCTACCCGGAAATCAGCATCGGGAAGCGCTCCTTCAGCATCGTGTTCCGCGAGGGAAGCGCTCTGGATCAGCGACCCACCCAGACCACTCAAGAAGTCAAGTTCGAATTGGCCTGCTGCCTGTTCTAGGGCCGCACACCTTCGGCCTCAAACAGACCCGAGGTTGCGGGAATCCCCGAGCCAGCGTTCCATGATCGATTCCACTGCTTCCGGATCCTTCCGGAGGAAGTCTCGGGCGATTCGCTGCACCCGCTGCAGCTGTTGCTCGTCCCGCGAAAGATCTGCCACCCGAAACACCATTTCTCCAGCCTGACGAACCCCGAGCAACTGGCCTGGCCCGCGCAGATGCAGGTCCCGCCGTGCAATCTCGAACCCATCGGTCGTCTCCCGCATGATCTGGATGCGGGTGCGGGCATTTTCCGACAACGGCGACTTGTACAGCAGCACGCAACTGCTTTGTTCGGAACTCCGCCCGACCCGGCCGCGAAGCTGATGCAGTTGCGCCAGCCCCAGACGCTCCGCGTTCTCGATCACCATCAGCGAGGCATTCGGGACATCGACGCCCACTTCGATGACCGTGGTCGCCACCAAAAGCTGGACCTCCCCATTCTTGAAGCGCTGCATGACCTGATCCTTGTCCGGCGCTTTCATCCGGCCGTGCACCAGCCCCACCTCAAGTTCGGGCAGCGCCTGGCGAAGCCGGTCCCAGGTGCTTTCCGCCGCCTCACACTGCAACACCTCGGACTCTTCCACCAGCGTACATACCCAGTACGCCTGCCGCCCCTCCCGACAGGCCTCCCGGATTCGTTGCATCAGTTCGTCCCGTCGATCCTCCGACATGACGGCGGTCTGAACCGGCTTGCGACCCGGAGGCATCTCGTCCAAGATCGAGGCATCCAAATCAGCGTAGAACGTCATGGCTAAACTGCGTGGGATCGGAGTCGCCGTCATAATCAATTGGTGCGGATATGTTTTTTCGTCTTCGCCTTTGCGCCGCAGGGCCAAACGCTGATGAACCCCGAACCGATGCTGCTCGTCGATGATCAACAGGCCCAAGCGATCGAAACTCACATCCTCCTGGATCAGGGCATGTGTGCCGATTACGATGCGGGCCTCGTGGCTTCGAATGCGCGCTTTTTCTTCTTCTCTCTGCTTACGGGTCTGACCGCTCGACAGGAACGCCACCGGGATATTCAACGGAAACAACCATTCCCAGAAACTGCGGTAATGCTGCTCTGCCAACAGTTCGGTGGGAGCCATCACTGCCACCTGTGCATCCGAAGCGGTGACGCACAACGCGGCGACCAACGCCACGATGGTCTTGCCGGATCCGACGTCGCCCTGCAGCAGGCGCATCATGGGATGGTTCCGGGTCAGATCCTGCCGGATTTCCTCGATGACCCTCTCCTGCGCCCGGGTCAGCGGAAAAGGCAGGCGTTCCAGAAACCGGCGAATCAATTCGTCGCCGCCTGAAAACGGATCCGCCTGCCGTTGTTCCGATCGGCTGCGCAAGCGGATGAAGCTTAAGTGGTATGCGGCCAGTTCCTCCACGATCAGCCGCTGACGGGCCGGGTCGTCTTCCGAAAGCAAACTCTCCACACTCAGTCCCACATCCGGTTCATGGAGGTGGCGCAGCGCTTCGGTGAAGCCAGGCAGACCCTGGCTCCTGAACAGATCCTCCCAAGCCGGGTGCTCCAGCTGCGCCGGACGGGCTTCGGCCCACTGCAATGCGCGGCGAATCAACTTGCGCAGGGAAATCTGCGCCAGCCCTTCCGTCGCCGGATATACCGGAGTCAGGCTGGCTGCAGCGCCGGAAGATGAGCCGGGCGCGACCAGTTCGTATTCCGGGTGAAACATCCGGAAGGTGCGACGCCACAGCTTGACCTCTCCGAAACAGCGCACCCGTGCACCGGGGACCAACTGTTCCTGCTGGAAGGTGCTGAAGCGCATGAAGCACAACTCCAGCTTGCCAGGAGAATCATCGGCCAGCTGCACCCGCAATCTGCGCCCACCGTAGAACTCCACGCGGGCATCCTGAACGATGCCCTCGACCATGCAGCGGGTGCTTGGGCGCAGGGCGTCCAGAGACACCAGCCGGGTTCGGTCTTCGTAGGCCCGGGGCAGATGCAGCAGCAGGTGATCGATCCGGGTAATGCCCAAGCGCGCAAGCTTCTCGCATACCCGGGGGCCGACGCCGGACAATGCCCGAAGCGCCGCTACTGCCGGGTCTGGAGCAGATGAATCAGTCCGGGTCATCCGGGCCGGAGTCAGGCACCCAAATTCAGAATCGCATCCATCTCGACCGCCGCACCCTTCGGGAGCGCCGCCACGCCTACCGCCGCGCGCGCCGGATAAGGTTCCGAGAAATATTCCGCCATGACTTCGTTGACCAGCGGAAAGTGACTCAGGTCGGTCAGGTATACCGTCAGTTTGACGCAGTCCGCCAGACTGCCGCCACTAGCGCTAGCGACCGCAGACAGGTTTTCGAACACCCTCCGGATCTGTGCACGCATATCGCCTTCAATCATTTGCATGGTTTGAGGGTCCAGGGGAATCTGGCCGGACAGGAAGACCCAGTCTCCGCTTCGGGCTGCCTGGGAATAGGTGCCGATGGCGTCGGGCGCATCGGGTGTGCTGATGGGTTCGGTGGCCATTCGCTGAAAAGGCGGCAGATTTGCCGGGATTATACGCAAGAAGCGCAACGCTTCTTTCTTCAGGTTCTCGCAGTTTGATGATCAAAGCGACAACCACACTCGCGAGGATGATTATCACCAGACCCAACTGCCACCCATCACATTGATTAATGAAATATTTATTTGTATAGTTCTAGAAAATGTAAAGTTTTTTAACTTATGTAAAGTTTGGGGCCGAAAGAACTCCCTCGACTCACTCTAACCCGACAGGCGCACCACCTTGTGTACGTCCGGCAGCCGCCGGACCGCCTTGATGATCGCGGCTAGATGAATCCGGTCGCGGACGTTCAAGATGAATCTCATGTTGATATTGGCAGTGCCCTGCGCCTCGTCCAGGTTGACCCCCGCGATATTGCTCCCTTCCTCGGCAATGGCCGCTGCAACGCGGGCCAGCAACCCCCGTCGGTTCTTCGTGGAGACCCGGATCGAGACTGGGTATTCTCCATCCACCTTTTCCGCCCATTCGCAGGGGATCCACTGCTCCGGAGACTTGCGGAACCGTTTAAGGTTCGGACAGTTGCTGCGGTGGATCACCAGTCCTTGTCCGGCCGAGGCGATGCCGGTGACCGTATCGCCCGGGATTGGCCGGCAGCATTTGGCGAACGTGACCGCCATACCCTCCGTGCCCTGCAACGCAACCGGCTGATCCTGCTTCCGCCCCAGAATACGGCCTAGCCAGCGGGCCGAACGCCGAGGAGAATCCTCTGATCCCATCAACTGATGTGCCACGATCGGCGCCATCAAGCGACCCAGCCCGATGTCCCGGAAGAGTTGCTGTGCATTCTCCACCTCCATGGCCTCAAGCGTTTCCGACACCTCCTCTCCGGGCAGTTCCTTGAAGGTCTTTTCGAAGCGAGACAACGCCTTGTCCAGCAATCGCATGCCCAACTCCTCCGCCTGCTCCTCCTTCAAGCCTTTCAGGTACTGACGAATGGACGAACGGGCCTTGGCGGTCACGACGAAATCCAGCCAAGCCGGAGAAGGCTTGCCGTGTGAGGCAGTCAGAACCTCGACCGTCTGGCCGCTGCTCAGTTCCGTACTCAGGGGAGAGGCGATGCGATCAATTTTCACCCCGACGCAGGCGTTGCCGATACCGGAATGGACCGCATACGCGAAATCCAGCGCGGTAGCCCCCTGCGGCAAGCGCAGGATGTCCCCCGCCGGCGTGAACACATACACCTCGTGAGGAAAGAGGTCCACCTTGACGTGTTCCAGAAACTCTACGGAATCCGGAGCGAGGCGCCGGATGTCCAGAATACTCTGCATCCAGGTCTTGGCATGCGCCGGCAGGTACAGGTTCGTGCCGGACTTGTAGTTCCAGTGCGCCGCGACCCCGCCCTCGGCCACCTGTTCCATCTCCTGCGTACGAACCTGGATTTCCAGAGGCACCGCGCCCGGGCCCTGCAACGCGGTATGCAGGGACTGATAACCATTGGCTTTCGGAATTGCGATGTAATCCTTGAACTTGCCGGGCAACGGCTTGTACAGGCCATGGACGATCCCCAGCACTCGATAGCACTGGTCCGCCGTATCCACAATCACCCGGAACCCATAGACATCGAAGACCTCGTTGAACGACAGGCGCTTGTCCCGCATCTTGCAATAGATGCTGTAGACGCTTTTCTCCCGCCCCTCGATCTGCGCCTTGATGCCTCGTTCCTCGATGCGTTGAGTCAGGTTTTCGCGGATTTTCTCGACCCGGTCGTGTTGTCGGCCGCGATGCGCCTGAATGGCATCCCTGAGAACACGGCTGCGCATCGGGTACAGCGCCTTGAAGGCACGCCCTTCCAATTCCAGGCAGAGTGCATTCATGCCCAAGCGCCGCGTGATCGGTACATAGACTTCAAGGGTTTCGCGCGCGATGCGCTGCTGTTTTTCTTTCGGCAACACATCCAGCGTACGCATGTTGTGCAGGCGGTCGGCCAGCTTGACCAGCATCACCCGGATATCACGCACCATCGCCAGCAGCATCTTGCTGAAATTGGCCGCCTGCGCCTCGCTTCGCGAGACGCCATCCAAGTGCGTCAGTTTGCTGACCCCGTCAACCAAATGGGCGACATCCTCGCCGAATTCCTGCCGGATCTGGTCGCGGGCGGTCGGCGTATCCTCGATTACGTCGTGCAACAGGGCCGCCACGATGGTGTCCGCATCCAGGTGCAGGTCGGCCAAGGTGCAGGCCACCGACAGCGGATGGGTAATGTAGGGCTCACCAGACAACCGATACTGCTCGGCATGCCGCTCGGCGCTGAATATATACGCGCGGTAAACCCGCCGGACCTGATCCAGTTCCAGGTATTGGTCGAGCTGATCGCAGAGCGTGTGGAAGCGAACAGGGTTCGGCGAGGTTTCGTCAACCGGCGTAGGAGCCGATTCTATCGCCGCGGGCATGGCTCAAGGAACCAGCAGGTCAGGCTCCCTTCGCAGGCTCTTCGCTTGAATCCGGATCGCCAAGAGGCTTCGCACCTTCGGCCGCCTCGCCATCCGCCGGTGCGGCATTTGCGGAAAACTCTGCATCCTCCTCGCTCCCGTCGAATTCGTCGTCGAAATCCTCGTCATCGTCATGCGCTGCAGACACATCCTCGACGACCATTTCCGCCGCCTGTTGATGCATGGCCTCCAGATCCGAAGGGTCGATCTCGTCATCCGGCACCTGCAACGGCTGGTCCAGAATATCGGGCGTCACCTTCCCTGCAGCGATTTCCCGCAGGGCGAGCACGGCGGGTTTGTCGTTGTCCCAAGGCAACAACTCGGAAGCCCCGTTTTTGAGCATATGGGCTCGACGGGCCGCCACCAATACCAGATCAAAGCGGTTGTCGATCCGCTCCAGACAATCTTCTACAGTAATGCGTGCCATTGCTGATCAAACCTGAAAAATGGGGTAATAATTATACCTGAGGAGGGAATCTCTCAGAAGGAGCATGGCCGCGCTCCTTTCCTCGTCAGGCATCTTTCGGGAACAGAGGGCGGGCCTGACGGCGATGATACAATGAGAAGCGGCCAATATCTGGTCAATTATCCGACTTCGGAACAACCCGCCAAACTAGGAGGCTTCTTTGAGCGGCAACATTGTGGCTGTCGGCGATGAGGATTTCGGCAGCGTGGTTCTCTCTGGAGATGAACCTGTACTGGTGGATTTCTGGGCCGAATGGTGCGGACCCTGCCGGATGGTCGCGCCAATTCTCGACGAACTCGCGGACCTGTACAAGGATCGCCTCAAGGTGGCGAAACTGAACGTGGACGAGAACCCACAGACCCCGCCGAAATACGGCATCCGGGGGATTCCGACCTTGATCCTCTTCAAAAACGGGGAGGTGGCCGGCCAGCGGGTCGGCGCCCCGTCAAAATCTCAGTTGACCGCGTTCATCGAGGAACATTTGTAGGCCTCCAGCTCGCCGCGGAAGGGAGAGCTTGCTATCGACCGGATTCTGGAGGTTTTGACGGTCGGGCGGATTCGGCGAAAAACGATGCGCCGAATGTGCTAGACTAGGAGACTTTTCCATGCAGGGCATTCGCCCTGCGATCCATAACAATTCCAGGGAACTTTGCCGCAAGCGGGGCATTCCCTCTATACCCGATGCAGCGAAGCGCTGCACTTTCCCCCAAACACTTTCCACTTCACTGATCTTTCTATACCGACATGAACCTTACGGAACTCAAACGCACCCCCATTACGAAACTGCTAGAAATGGCCGAACAGGCCGGCATTGAAAACGCCTCACGCGCACGCAAGCAAGACCTCATATTTCAACTGCTGAAATCGCATGCCCGAAACGGGGAAGACATCTTCGGAGAGGGCGTGCTGGAAATCCTGCAGGAAGGATTCGGCTTCCTGCGCTCTCCCGACGTGTCGTATCAGGCAGGCGTGGACGACATCTACGTCTCCCCCAACCAGATTCGGCGTTTCGGCCTGCGTTCCGGCGACACGGTGTCGGGAAAAATTCGGCCCCCCAAGGAAAGCGAGCGTTACTTCGCCCTTCTTAAAGTCTCGGAAATCAACTACGAGCCCCCGGAAAAATCCCGCAACAAGACGCTGTTCGAGAACCTGACCCCGCTGCACCCGGACAGTTGCCTGAAGCTCGAACGCGGCAACGGCAGCACCGAGGACATCACGGCCCGGATCATCGACCTGACCGCACCGATCGGCAAGGGTCAGCGCGGCCTGATTGTCTCGCCGCCCAAGGCGGGAAAGACCATCCTGCTGCAGAACATCGCGCAGAGCATCACCGCCAATTCGCCGGAATGTTATCTGATCGTGCTGCTGATCGACGAGCGACCGGAAGAGGTCACCGAGATGGAACGAATGGTCCAGGGCGACGTGATCTCAAGCACCTTCGACGAGTCGGCGAGTCGACATGTCCAAGTGTCGGATATGGTGATCGAGAAGGCGCGCCGCCTGGTGGAGCACCGGCGTGACGTGGTCATCCTGCTGGATTCGATCACGCGCCTGGCACGCGCTTACAACACGGTAGCACCCTCGTCCGGCAAGGTGCTGACCGGTGGCGTGGACGCCAATGCCCTGCAGCGGCCCAAGCGGTTCTTCGGCGCTGCCCGCAACATCGAGGAAGGCGGCAGCCTGACCATCATTGCCACCGCCCTGATCGACACGGGCTCGAAGATGGACGAAGTGATCTATGAAGAATTCAAGGGAACCGGCAACTTGGAAATCCATCTGGATCGACGGATTGCCGAGAAGCGGGTCTATCCGGCCATCAACATCAACCGTTCCGGAACCCGCCGCGAAGAACTTTTGATGGAATCGGGCGAGCTGCAGAAGATCTGGGTGCTGCGCAAGTTCGTCCATTCCATGGACGAGATCGCGGCCATGGAATTCCTGCTCGGCAAGCTGCAGGCCACCAAGACCAACGATGAGTTTTTCGAGGCTATGAAGCGCTAAGGCAGAGAGCCAACCGCCTTCTCACGCCGCCAGCGCGGCCGCGCCGATGTCGCTTCGGCAGAATTTTCCCTCGAACTGAATCTTCTCCACCGTCCGATAGGCTTTTTCCTTGGAGAGGGCCAGCGTATCCCCTTTCGCACAGACGCAAAGTACCCTGCCGCCGTTCGTCACCGCTTGCCCATTGTCCATCGTGGTTCCCGCGTGGAAGACTTTCACGTCGGCCTCCTCTTCCGCTTTATCGAGGCCAGTGATGGGAATGCCCTTGGGGTAGCCCCCCGGATAGTCCCGGATGGCCAGCACTACGCCCAGCGTGGGGCAGGGGTCCCACTTCGGAGCGGTCTCGTTGAGACGTCCCTCGGTAGCAGCAAAGCAGAGGTCAAGCAGGTCGGAATCCAGTCGCAGCATGATCGGCTGAGTCTCAGGATCGCCAAAACGACAGTTGTATTCGAGCACTTTCGGGTTTCTCCCCGAGTCCAGCATAAGCCCGGCATACAGAAAACCTCGGTAACCTGTTCCCTCCGAGGCTAACCCCTGAACCGTGGGCTGAATGACTTCCTCAAGAACGCGGCGGTGCAGATCCGGCGTAATCAGCGGCGTTGGAGAATAGGCACCCATGCCGCCTGTGTTGGGGCCGCGATTGCCGTCGTCGCGCGCCTTATGATCCTGTGACGTGGCCAGCGACACTACGTCGGTCCCGTCCACCAGGCAGATGAAGCTGGCCTCCTGCCCTTCCAGGTACTCCTCGATCACGATGGCCCGTCCAGCTTCCTTGAACTGCGCTTCCTGCAGCATTGCCGAGGCCGCTTGCTCAGCTTCGGCGATGGAGGCAGCCACCACGACTCCCTTGCCAGCCGCAAGGCCGTCAGCCTTGACGACGATCGGGGCCGTCTGCCCGGACAGGTAGCGACAGGCCTGGTCGAAATCGGTAAAGCGCTCATAACACGCGGTGGGAATGCCGTGACGTGCCATGAAATCCTTGCTGAAACCCTTGGAACTCTCCAGCCGAGCCGCTTCCCTACGGGGTCCGAGCACCCGGCAACCTTCCGCCTCAAACCGGTCGACCAATCCGGCCGCCAGCGGGTCTTCCGGCCCGACCACGGTCAGGTCGATGCCCTCCGACTTTGCGAACTCCAGCAGGGCCTCGATATCCGTGGCGGCAATCGGCACATTTCGCATCCCAGCTTCCCGGGCTGTTCCCGCATTGCCGGGTGCAACGAAAACCTGCTCCGCATCCTTCGATTGCGCCAGTTTCCACGCCAGGGCGTGCTCGCGGCCGCCTCCCCCGATTACCAGCACCCTCATCGTTCTGGCCGCTCCCGGGTTTGCCGATCAGCCTCGAACAGCAGTACGCTGGAGGCAGTAGCCACATTGAGGCTTTCAACTTCACCCTGCATCGGAATGCCTACAGAAAAATCGCATAAAGCGCGAGTGCGGGCGCGAATGCCGGCTCCCTCGCCTCCCACGACAATGGCCCAAGGCAGGCGGAACGTCGTCTGCCAAAGATTCTCGCCAGAATCTGCCGCCGCCGCGTAGAGCCAGACTCCGGCCTGTTTGATCTGCTGCAGGCTGCGTGCCAGATTGGAAACCCGGACCAAGGGAACCCGTTCGGCCGAGCCGGATGCCGATTTGAGGGCACTGCCCGTCAAGCGGGCTTGATGGTGGGCCGGCACGATGACGGCGCAGACTCCCGCCGCCTCGGCGACGCGCAGGCAGGCCCCCAGGTTGTGTGGATCGGTCACTCCGTCCAACACGAGAAAGCGCGAAGTTTCGAGATCATCTTTCAAAAATACGGATAAATCCTGTTCCGGGCCAGGCCCTTGAGACCGAATCCGGGCTACCACGCCCTGATGCACCGCATCCCGGGTGTGGCGACGTAATGTGGCGGCATTGACGCGTTGGACCGGGATGCGCAATTCCCTAGCGCGGGCCACCAGCGGGTCGGCCAGCGAGGCACTCTCCTCGTTCTGCAACCAGAGTTCACGAATGTCTCCGGGACGCGCCTGCAGGGCGGCCAGCACGGCATGGCGACCGTAAATAAGTTCCGGCGAACTCACGCCCGACCCCGACGATGGCCAGCATACGGCACCAGCACAATCCTGCGCTCCCGCAAACTGACCTCCCGGAGAGTCACCTCGATGCGGTCGCCGGCCTGCCAGGTCTCGCCGCTGCGTTCCCCTCTCAGCTGCTGCGAATCAGGGTCGTAGTAATAGTAGTCTCTTCCCATCTGCTTGACGTGGAGCAGGCCGTCCGTATATAAGCCGTCCAGTTCCACGAACAGCCCGAACTGCGTCACCGTGGTAACGGTCCCGCTGAAATGTTCCCCGAGGTGCTTCTCTGCGAGCCGGCACTTGTAGGCCGCCTCAACGTCCCACACGGCTTCGTCAGCCCGCCTCTCCGCCATGGAGCAGTGCTCTCCAAGAGCGGTCATCTCGTCATGGGACGGTGCAGGACCCGACCGCTTGCCCCCTCTCAACGTACGGCGGATGGCCCGGTGCACCGCGAGGTCCGGATAACGACGGATGGGCGAAGTGAAATGTGCGTAGCGCTCCAAGGCCAAGCCGAAGTGCCCGATGTTGTCGGGCGAGTAGACGGACAGGCTCTGGCAGCGCAGCAAGGCGCGCTCGACCAGCGCCTGGTGCTCGGTGCCTTGGACTTGCTCGATCAGGTCGGCGCAATCGCTCGGAGTGATGGGATCGTGAAGCGGGAACGTGAGGCCGAGACCTGCCACCAAGGCGCGCAGGGTATCGATTTTCTCCTGCTGGGGCTGGTCGTGGATGCGATACAGTCCGTGCTGTTTGTGCCGATGCAATTGCTCGGCCGCTGCGACATTGGCCAGGATCATGCACTCCTCGATCAGCCGGTGGGATTCAAGCCGGGTGACGGGATGAATGCTCTTGACCTGCCCCTGACCGTCGAATTTGAAGCGACATTCGGTACTGTTGAAATCCAGTGCCCCACGATGCAGGCGCCGGGCGTGAAGGAGTCGGTACAGGGTAACCAGTTTCTCCAGCGCGGGTAGATGTTGCTCAAGGCGCCGGCGTGCACCAGGTTGGCTTTGAAATACGGCCTGCTCCACCGCCGAATAGGTCAGCCGAGCCCTTGAGCGGATCTGTGCCGGATAGAACTGGGACGACTGCAGCACTCCGCGAGGGCTGAGTTGCATCTCGCAGACCAACGTCTTGCGTTCCACATCCGGACGTAGGGAACACAGGTCCTCCGACAGATCCGGCGGCAGCATCGGGATGACCCGGTTCGGGAAATAGACCGAAGTGCCACGCTTGCGCGCCTCGGCATCCAGCGTGCTGCCTGGGCGGACGTAGTGCGCGACATCCGCAATCGCCACCCACAACGTCCAGCCGGACTCGCGCGCTCGCGCGCAAACGGCATCGTCGAAATCCTTCGCGTCCGCGCCGTCGATGGTTACGAATGGCAGGTTCGTCAGGTCTCGCCGCGGCAATTCATCCTCAAGTTCAGACAGGCCGGGCAATTCCTTCCGGACCCGACGCGGCCAAGTGTTCGGCAGGCTGAACGAAACGATGGCGAAATCGATATCCGTGTTCTGATCGACATTGCCGAGCACGCGGCTGACCTCGGCCTTGCCGGGATACCCCTGCTGCGGAAAGTCCGTGATGTCGGCCACCACCAGGTCCCCGACCTTCACACGCAGATGTTTTGCAGCTTCGAAGGCATGCTGAATCCGCGGGTCCTCTGGAATGATAATCGCCTTCTCGCGTTCGCTGGCCGCCTGAAACCGTCCGACTACGGTCTGGTGGCTGCGTTCCAAGATTTCATGAAACATCCCACTGGCCTTCCCCTGCCGGCCGGGCACACCCGGCCAGACCGAAATGTAATCGCCGTGCATGGCGGTGTGCATCTGTGCCTGGGGTAGAAAGATGTCCTCTCCCCCGCTGTCCGGCGTCACGAAACCGTAGCCGTCACGATGGGCGGTAACGCGCCCGTGGACTGGTTGGGAAGAAGCGGACCGACGGGCGGTCCGCCGGGAAGAACTGCGGCGCGGCATAAAGGGGATTTTGAGAAGCTGGAAGCCTGTAAGGGTATCACTCGTGTCAGTTCTTATTTTAACCCCGATTGCATCGGAGGAACGCACGAGGGGTGTTAGGATGGCACAGCCTTGCCAGCGGCCCCATGATTCTGAACGTCACCATCAACGAGAACTCTCATCCGATCCGGATTCCGGACGGCATGCCCGAGGAAGCCGTCGACATGTTCGCCCGCATGGATGCCGACATGGACCGGGGCTGGCAAATGTCCCGGGTCTGGGTGGATCGTCCGGATACTTTCCAACGCTGTCAGATCGTCGCCAACCGGTTGCTGACGGCCATGGAAAATCATAATCAGGAACTGGCCACGATGATGGCCGCCTACATCGTGGCACGGATACCCGACGTCCGGGAGGTCGTGATTGACACCGGCGGAGACATGACGCAGACCCGGATCGAGCGCGGCGATCAGCCTTAAAGTCGCAAATTTCTACCTTTCAAGAGTTTTCAGACCAATATATTTATCTGTAATATCATTGATTTATTTTATTTTCTCCATTAAGACAAGTCGGCTTGTCTTAATTGAAAAAAGCTTGTCTCACTTGTAGAACGCAGAAATGACCTTGTCGTATTTCTCGTGAAGCGCACGGCGACGCAACTTCAGCGTCGCTGTGAGGAAACCGTTGTGTTCGGTCCATGGCTCGGTTTCGACATGCAGGCGCTTGATATGCGCGTATCCGGGAAAATCGTGCAACAGGCCACCGACGGAATCCAGCAGTTGATCTTCGTCCACCGGCTCCTCGACCACGACCACCGCCGACAGGAATGGCCGTCCTTCTCCAGCAACCCAGGCTTGACTGACTCGGGGATCGTTGCACAGGGCGCCTTCCAGATCCTCCGGCGGGACTTTTTCCCCGTTGGACAGCACAATGATCTCCTTTGCTCGCCCGACGATGTAGATATGGTTTTCCTTGATGCGGGCCAGATCGCCCGTATGGAACCACCCTTCAGAATCAATGGCCGCCTGGGTCGCTTCCGGGTCATCCAGATAGCCCTGCATGACCCCTCGTCCCCTCACCAGCAGTTCCTGATCTTCGGCCAGCCGCACCTCCACCCCTTCGATCGGAGGGCCGACCGAACGGCGCCGGATGTCCTTTTCCCGGTTGACACTGACTACCGGAGAGGTTTCCGTCAAACCATAGCCCTGCAGCACCTTCAGCCCGATGCCGGAAAAAAAGTCCGCCACCCTGGAATTCGTCGCCGCACCACCGGTAATCGCGATTCGCAGGTGCCCGCCCAGCCCCCTAAGAACCTTCTGTCCAATCAGGCGGCGCGGCAGCAAGCCTAGGACTCGCCACAAAGAGAAAGGGCCCGCACGACCTGCCTTTCGGCTCAAGGACACCAGCAACCGTCCGATCGGACTGTTCAACGGCCGCCTTGAGGTCAGGGCGCGATAGATCTTTTCGTAAACGCGCGGTACCGATACCAGGACGGTAGGCGGCTGCAGGCGGAGATCCTCGCGCAAGGTGGCAACGGAACGGGCGAACGCCACCGTGGACCCATGCAGCATGGGCGAGTAGTAGCCGACCGTTCGTTCGAACATGTGCGACAGCGGCAGGAAAGACAGTAGCCGATCCTCCGGCACGATCGGAACTGCAGCGGTCGCCGCGATGGCATTGCTCAAGATGTTGGCATGAGTCAGTTGTACCCCCTTGGGCCGACCCGTGGTCCCCGAGGTGAACACGATGGTCGCAGTGGAATCGGGATCGTTCTGCGTCACCCGATACGGCGACGAGGCCATGGAGGAAAGCTCCAAAAGAAACGGCCGGACTTCCGTGCCCGGTATTGTGATGGCGCTGAAGATATGTTCGACGCCGGTCATGCGGGTACGTTCGCCTTCGAGTTCCTGCCACTGTCCGGGCCCTCCGATGAACAGGGCGCGCACGCGGCTGCGTTCGGCCACGTAGGCGACATTGCCCCCACGATCCCGGTGGTACAGCGGCACGGTCACGATCCCGAGACCGGCCGCGGCCAGATCCAGGGTGACCCAGTAAGTCCCACCATGCGCCATGATGCCGATCCGGTCGCCGGGCCCAAGGCCCAGGCCCTTGAGCAGCGACTGGGCACGGCCGGCCTGTTGGTGAACCGACTCCCAACTGTGCTTGAACCATTTGCCCAGCACGTGGCTGTATTCGATGTACGCCACCGCACCCGGTGTGGCCGCGACTCGCTCTTCGAACAATTGCCCCAGAGTGTGGTCGTACGAAATCCGCTCCAGGATACTCATGGCGCCGTCTTGCGCAACTGTTCCGAGTCCCAGCCCGGCCCAGGGGCGAATCTCGGCCCATAACGCTTCTCAAGCGTCTCCAGACGGCGACGGACCGTGTCCGTGCCTTTTCGGCGCACCAATTCCAGCGGTCCGCCGGTGAAGGGGGCAAAACCGGTTCCCAGGATCAGCCCGGCATCAATCCAGTCCGCACGCTCCACCAGGCTCTCATGTAGACAATGCACCGCTTCACGCACCATGCTGAGAACTAGCCGGTCCCCGCAGTCCCGCGAGGGTTTTCCGACGTGTCGGCGTTTCGCCTCGCCGTTCTTCCAGTGGTAAAAGCCCCGACCGGTCTTGCGCCCCAGATTGCCAGCCTCGACCATCTCGGCCAAAGTGCCGGGAATCTCCGCCCCATGGGCTTCGGCGAGGACCGAACCGGCCGCAAGGCAGACATCCAAGCCCACCATATCCGCCAGTTTCAGCGGGCCCATAGGCATGCCGAATGCCGTCGCCGTGCGGTCGATGGTGGCCACCGACAACCCCTCATCCCGGAGGCGGACCGCCTCCAGAAGGTAAGGCATGAGCACCCGGTTGACCAGAAAGCCTGGAGAGGATTTCACCACCAGCGGCACCCGCCGGATGTGCCGGACAAACCCCGCGGCCTGGTTGATCAAGGGCTGCTGCTCGGAGTCGTGGTAGATGACTTCCACCAGCGGCATCTTGGATACCGGATTGAAGAAATGAATGCCAACCAGCCGGGCGGGCTCGTCCAGGACCTCCGCGAGCCTTTCGAGAGGCAGGCTCGACGTGTTGGTCGCGAGCAAGGCATCCGAACGCATCCGGGATTGCAGTTGACGGTACAGATCCTGCTTGGCCGCAAGGTTCTCGGGAATCGCTTCGATCACGAGGTCGGCGGATCCGGCGCCGCGCCCCTCCAGATCCGGAATCAGGCGATCCAGCGTGGCCTGCGTGTCCTCCGGACGACGGTCGAGCATCCGGCGGGCACGCCCGATCACCGGAGCGATCCGTTTCGGATCCGTATCCTGCAACGTCACCCGCAGCCCGTTCAGGGCACACCAGACGGCAATGTCACCCCCCATCACGCCGGCCCCGACGACATGCACGCTGGATGTCGCCTTGTCGTTAGGGGCATGGCTTTTGAGTTCCTGTCGGAGCAGGAATATGCGGGTCATCTGGCGCGCCTGCGGTGATTCGAAAAGGTTTGCCACCGACTGTGCCTCGGACTCGAGCGCCGTAGCGGAATCCTCGCTCAAAGCCTGCCAGTGCTCGAGCAGGCGGTACGGTGCCGGAAAGTGTTCTTTCGGCGCGGCCGATCTCATGCCGCGAACATAGGCCCAAGTCACCGCGCCGCGCAATGCCGGCACATGAGGCAGCCGGTCGCGCCACGACGGGCGCTGCGGTGCGGGACGGCGCCGGATCATCTCCCGCGCTGCCGCATACAGTTGCCGCCGCGGCACCACCGCATCCACCAATCGCAGCTTCATGGCCTCCGCGCCGGATACGGTTTTGCCGGTCACCATCATCCGCAATGCCTTCAGGTCGCCGACCAGAGCCGGCAATCTCACGGAGCCCCCATATCCCGGGTGGATGCCAAGCCGTACTTCGGGCAGCCCGATCTGGACCTGCGGCCCACTCTCCGCAATCCGATAGTCGCAAGCCAGTGCCAACTCCAGCCCCCCGCCCAGACAGTGTCCCCGGATCGCGGCGACGGTCGGGCATTCCAGATTTGCCCAATCTTCGAACAGCTTCTGCCCTCGGCGCAGCATCGCCAAGGCCTGCTCGCGGTTTTCCAGTTCCGCGAATTCGGTCACGTCCGCGCCCATCGCGAACGCACGTTCCGGGTCCGAGCCGAGAATGACGCCCGGAGGGGCCTCGGTGTACAAGTGCTCGAGCACGTCCTCCAGTTCGTCCAACACCCCGCTGTGCAACACGTTGACCGAGCGGTCATCCACCGCCAGGAACAACTCCAGGTTTCCTCCTTCACCCGCCGCAAGCCGCCAGTGCCGCCAGTCATTCATGACACGTGCTCCAGCAGTGCCGCACCGCCCTGTCCTCCGCCGATACACAGACTCGCGACTCCGAACCGTCCTTTCATGCGCTGCAGCTGCTTGAGGACATGCAGCACGATCCGCGCCCCGGTCATGCCCACCGGATGGCCGATGGCCACCGCGCCCCCATGCGGATTGAGCCGCTCCTTGTCGATCGGCACCAGGCAACCGTCCCGATCCAGTACCTCGCGCATGTAGGTTTCGTCCTGCCAGGCTTTCAGGCACGCCAGAACCTGCGCCGCGAATGCCTCGTTGATCTCGAAGCAGTCGATTTCGGGAACCGTGACCTCGGTCCGATCGAACAGATCCCGCATCGCGTGCACCGGGCCCAACCCCATCAACGCCGGGTCCAGCGCCGCCCAACTGATGTGGTGCAGAATGCCGAGGACCGGCAAATGGTGGCGCTCGACCGCCTCTCCCGAAGCCAGCAGCAACGCGGCCGCGCCATCGCTGATCTGCGCGCTGTTGCCGGCCGTCACATTGCCGCTTGGGTGGTCGAACGCCGGGCGCAACCGTCCCAGCTGCTCCAAGGAGGAATCGTGGCGCACGCCATTGTCCTGAGTATAGACTTCACCGGTCAACCCATCGTATAGGGGCGTTATCTCGCCGTCGAAAACACCCGCGTCCTGCGCCCGTGCGGCCAGTTCGTGGCTTTCCAGTGCAAAGGCATCCATGGCCCGACGGGAGATCTGGAAACGATAAGCCAGTTCCTCCGCAGTCTGGCCCATGTTGAGGTTTACCACCGGATCGGTCAGACCGCACTTGAGGGCACTGACCGGATGCAGCATCCGGGGCCTGAACTTCGCCAGCCTGCGCAACCGGGCCCATCTTCCTCTCGCTCGTCTGAAACCCCCAAGCCAGGCCACGGCGTCCAGCCCAAAGAGGACGGGCGCACGGCTCATCGCCTCGACCCCTCCGGCGAGAACCAGGTCCGCGGTGCCCTGTGCGATGCGATACGCCGCCGCATCCAGTGCCTGCATTCCGGATGCGCAGTTGCGCTGGACCGTGTGGGCGGGCACGTCGAGACCGAGCCCCAGGCGGAGGCCGATTATCCGGGAAATGTTGGCTTCGGACTCGCTGGGCATCACGCAGCCCCAGACCACCTCCTGTATGTTTTCCCGGGCCTGCGGGTGCCGCAGAAGAAGATCCCGGCTGCAGGCCACCGCCAGATCGCTTGCGGAAAACGGCCCCGGAGAACCGGAGGCCTTGAGGATCGGCGTACGCCGACCATCAACGACGTAGACCGTGCGCCCGTAACTCAGTTGCATGGCTCGCGCCGCTCGATATGCCGCAATGCGGGAAATCCCGATGCGGTGCCCGGTAGTTCACTGCGCTGCACGATCCGGTGGGCCACTCGGCAATACGGGTGCGGCGCGCGCCCAATCCCCCGGCGCAAATGCGTCGACCGCGATGATTTCGTCCACCCGGCGGTCGGCTTCGCGCAACTGCTCCGCCCGTTCCGAAGTCACGACTCCAGCCTCCACCGCCTGATCCAGGTCGACCCCGTCTTCGCCCACTATGACTTTTCCCTCCTGCACCGCACGGCGCAATGCACGCCGGACCGGCTCCAACTCTTCCGCCTCGATCAGGCCCTGCTCCAGCCGGACGACGGGATCGTCCGGGTCTTCGCCCAGATAAATCCCTTCGCACAAACGGTCGCGTTCCGCGCCTGGCATCGTGATCAAACGAGCCACGGCGCTGTCCCCCTTGTCGGCCCGAAACTGACCCATACGCCCCAGCGGGAGGGTGGAGACGCGCAGCAAAGCGCGCAGCCAGATGTTGTCCAGGTTGCGAATCAGTCCGTCCAGCGCCGTGGTGAAGTGCTGTCGACATTCCATCAGGGCCCAATCGCGCAGAGGAATCTCTTCCGGGCGGCTACCCCGCGCCTGAAACCGGCGAATCACGCATACCGCCATGTACTGGGCCGAAAACATGTCCGCCAAGCGTGCCGACAAGCGTTCGCGGCGTTTGAGCATCCCCCCGTAGCGCAGTAGCAGCATGTCAACGACCCAGGCAAAGCAGGCGCTCTGCCAGGCCAAGACCCGGTACGGCGCCGGGGGCAGGTCCGACAGGGGGTAACGCCCGCCACTGAGGCCCAGCACGAACGCGCGGCTGGCGCTGCGGAAAGTGGTGCCTGCATGCCGACCCAAGATTAAATCGAACCGTTCCAGCACCTCACCCTCTTCCTCCATCTGCAGGCACTCCATCTCCTGCAGCAGGTAGGGGTGGCAACGCACCAGACCCTGCCCAAAAATAATCATGTTGCGGGTCAGCAGGTTGGCGCCTTCCACCGTGATCGCGATCGGCACCGCCTGGTACAGGCGGGCCACTTGGTTGCGCGGGCCCACGCAGATTCCCGCGCCGGCATTGATATCCATGGCCCCATTGACGACCTGTCGCATGCGCTCGGTCAACTGCTGCTTGGCGATCGCCGACGCCACGGAAGAACACTCGCCGCAATCTTCCTGGCGCGCAATCTCGGTTCGCACCGCATTCATCAGGTACGTGTTGCCACCGATCCCGCCCAGCACTTCCTCGACCCCCTCGAACCGGGCGATCGGCAGCGAAAACTGGCGCCGGACGGCGGCATAGGCCCCCGTGCGGCGGGTCGCCAGTTTGCCCGCGGCCACCGCCAAGGCGGGAAGCGAAATGCCTCGCCCCTCGCCCAGGCATTCCATCAGCATCTGCCAGCCACGCCCGACCCCCTCGCGCCCGCCGATGACCTGGTCCATGGGGATGAGCACGTCGCGCCCCAGCGTCGGCCCGTTCATGAACGGGACCTGCAGGGGCATGTGCCGTCGCCCGACTTCGACCCCCGGCGCGTCCGCCGGGACCAGTGCCAGCGTGATTCCCAAATCCCGCGCGCCGCCCAGAAGGCCGTCCGGATCGTACAGGCGGAAGGCCAGACCGATCAATGTCGCCACCGGTGCCAGAGTGATGTAACGCTTCTCCCAGTTGAGGCGAATGCCCAGAATGCTCTCGCCGTCCTCCTCCCATTGGCAGACCACGCCGGTATCCTGCAGGGAGGCCGCATCCGATCCGGCATGCGGCCCGGTCAAGCCGAAGCAGGGCGTCTCTTCCCCTCGCGCAAGCCTGGGCAGGTAATGGTCCTTCTGCTCCTGCGTCCCATAGCGCAGCAACAATTTACCCGGGCCGAGTGAGTTGGGCACCATGACCGTGACTGCGGCGGCAACGCTGCGGCTGGCAATCTTCATGACCACCTCGGAGTGGGCGAGCGCCGAAAATCCCAGGCCACCATACTGTTCCGGCAAGGCCATGCCGAAAAACTTTTCCTCCCGGATCAATTGCCAGGCCTCCGGCGGAAGGTCGTAGTCGGCCGTCGTGATGCGCCAGTCGTCCAGCAGTGCGCACAGGCGCTCGGCCGGGCCTTGAAGAAACTCCTGCTCCGTCTCGGTGAGTTCCGCAGGCTGACCGCGCAGGATTTCGTCCCAATCGGGCGCTCCGGTGAACAACGCCTCTTCCCAACCCGCGGCACCCGCCTGCAGCGCCTCGCGCTCGGTCTCGGACAGGGGCGGCAATGCCTTGCGCAACCGATGCCAGGCGGGCTGGACGATCACGGATTGCCGCCAGCCCGAATGCACCCACATCAGCACCGGCACCACCCACGCCGCAACCACCAGGAAGGCCCACCAGAACGGCGGCGCGAAAGTCAGCATCCACAGCAGCAGCGCCAGCCCCGCCGCAGCCAACCAGACCCAGAAGTTCGCGGCATGAACCGTGATCAACGCCCAGCCCGCAAGCAGCAGGACGAGCCCGGCCAACTGGCAGAAGAGTGCGCCCAGAAAACCGCCCATCAGTTCTTCTCCTCGCTATCTTCGAGTTCCGGCTGATCCAGCTTGACATGCATGATATTACAGTCTTCCAGGCTGTCCCGGGCCTCTTCGGCCAGACCCTGCTCCGACCACGGCAGCTTCTTGTAGAACCCGATATCGTCCTCGCCGAGCAACGGGTACTTGATGATCGAGAAATACGGAGAGTGGTCGAAATCGCGCGGCGTGATCAGGCGCGGGTTGCGTTGCAGCATGCGGAATTGCCCTTCGTCCTGGACCACCAGCGGGACCACGGGGAAGCGGACCCGGTTGAACGCATTGGCGATCATCGTCGAACAGATCAGCCGGGTAGGATCCTGGTAGTTGTGCTCGAACAGGGACGAATGCCAGCGGCGCGGGACCACCGCCCACCAGGGCACAAGGAAGCGTGCGAGGTCCAGGATCTGCCGGACGTTGTAGCCCGCCCCCAGATGCAGCAGGGCGTAGGTCGAGACTCGGCGTGCATCCGTATAGCTTAGTCCCTGCGGCCGGCACAGGCGAAGGTGGTAGTCGCGGTAGCGCAGGATCGAGGAGACGATCGTGCCGCAGCCGAGCTCGGACTCTACGATCAGAGGGGCCTCCAACTCATCCTCCCGGAGGTAGCTGCGCGCAACCGAGCGCAGGGCCGGATCCCGGATCTTGCCCAGGGTGCCGATGACCAGCGCCGAATGCGTCCACACGCTGTTCGTGATGCCTCGCACCGCATGCGCCACCCGGGTACGCCCTTCGACCAACAGCACGTCGCCCATGCGCACCTCGTCCAGAAGGTGTTCGAAATTGATCGGCGACAGCACTTCCCCTTTCTTCTTCTCGACCAACAGCCAAGTGATGGCCCGACGCTCCAGCCAATCCACCGCCCACCTCCAGAATTGCAGCGCACGCACTGCATAAACCCGGCCTCGGTGTGTCCAGCGGTCTGCGGCGCAACGCCAAACCGCCAGATCTGGGAGACGCAGAGAAGAATTCGTGGGCATGGCCTCGATATTCTAGTCGGCACTCCGTATTCGCTTAAGCAAAAACAATCCAGGTGGTCGCCAGGTACTTGACGCCCTGGCGCAGAGTGACGCCCCGGTGCTGATGGGTCCAGAACGGCGGGAACAGGATCAGCCGGCCGGCCGCCGGCGGTATCTTCGCTTCTTGATGCAGGAATTCGGTCTCCCCGCCTGGCCCCGCCACGTCGTTGAGGTACCAGATCGCCACCAGCTGCCGGTCCGCCAAGGTCGCACTGTCCGCGTCGACGTGCCAGTGGTAGTACTCGCCCTCGTCGGTGCGCTGCACCACATATCCCTGGTCCTTGAACCGCCCGCGAAAATACGGGTAGTGGTGCTGCAACTCCCGCAACGCGGCGGACAGGGAGGAAAACAGCCAGCGATCGACGTCCTGCCACTCCGGCCCGACCAGGGCCAAGTCGGTCGACCGTTTGAGTTCGGGCCGCTCGCTCGCGTCGGCGCCAGTGCGTCCAGGCGCCTTGCCCGGATGCGCCTCGAAGCGCTCGATGATGGCCTGACACTGCGCCAGCGTCAGCACGCCGTCCTGCTGCCAGATGAAACTGCCGGAAAGAACTTCGCGCAGCTCGGACGGAGACGCGCTCACAGCGCCGCCGCTTCCAGCAGGCTCGTCAACTTCTGCGCGGGAGTCCGGCTCCGGCTGCCGACATGCAGCAGCTGTTTCGCGGTTTTTTCCCAGTGGGCACGGCCCCGATCGACCGTTTTCGGCAGGATGCTTTCATCGCGCTCGTCCTGCCAGCGGTCGAACGCCTCCACCAGATCCGGGAACAACTGCCGGCGCATGGCCGTCAGGCTGGCTCGATAGAACAGCAGCGCGGCGCGGTTGCCGTCTTCCAGCAAAGCCGGCAATGTCACCTGGCAGTCTGCCCAGTGGTCGCGCACCGCGCGCAGACCTAATTCCGCCATCCCGCGGGGCAGAGCATGCAACAGTTCGTGCCAGTCCTCTCCCAACTCCCGGCCGACCTCGATCTCGCCGATCTCATGCAGGATCAGGGTCCGCGCTTCGCATTCCGTCATCGCATCAAGCGCCGACTCCAGGTCTTCGTCGAACGGATAGCAGCGCAGAGCCTCGCCCAATGCGTTTTCCTTCTGGTTCCAACGCCATTCCTGCAAGCGCTCCCACAGCATGCGGCGCAAGGACTCCCGACGCACGAAGATGGTCTGGCCCAGAGTCATCGCGGGCGGCGCGGCCAGGTCCCGCGCGCACTCTTCCCGGGCCTCATAGATCCGATAGTCTCCCTGACCCTGCTCGCCCAGCAACCGGCCCAGGAAAAAGTGCGGCACCTTGTGCAGGCCCAGCCCCGCGCTGTACACGTAGCCCTCCGGCAACAGCGCCTCATTGATGCCCTCGGTATCGAACGGGTCGTATTCCCGCCCCTGGATCGACACCGGGCGGTAAGACTCTTCGCCCAATTCCTCCCAGCGCTCCTCTCGTTCCTGGATCCAGCGCCCCACCGCGTCGTTCGGTAGGCTTGCCGTGAAATCCAGGCCCATCTCCCAACGGAAGTATTCGCGCATCTTCAGCAGATACACGCATAGGGTCAGGGCGCCCGCATGACGGGCATCGGCGATGTCGCAGTTGATCTGGACCCGCTCGCATAAAGGTTCGATGGCCTGCATGGTGTTGTCCTTCCTACCGTCGTCTAAAAATGTCGTGTTGCCAACCTACGATCGTGCAAAACCCGCATAATCTCGATACTGCAACTTGTCTCTCGATAATAGACGACATGGCGAATAACCGGATATTTGCGGTATCCGGCGCGTATATTGTCGCATTGTGTTCCTGCTTTCGGACTGTCGGCCAAAAACTCAAACGCGGCGGTTAAATCGTCAATATAGCGGTCGGTCTGCTCTGCGCCCCACTCGGCGAGTGAGTAGAGCCAAACAGCCTCCATGTCTTCCCTTGCCCTCGGAGCAAGCCTGTATTCAGCGGCTTTTGCCGGCATGTTTGGCCGCCATTTCTTGCTTGAACCGACTACTATCAAACGGCTTCGTGTCGCCGCTTTCCTCGCCCTCGATCAGTGCGGCACGGATCACCTCAATGTCAGCTTGGCTTGCTTGGTCGCGACGAATCAGATCGCGAACATATTCGCTGTCATTGGTAAACTGTCCGGCGGCTATCTGCGCCTTGATCCAATTGTCTTGTTGATCGGTAATGGTGATTGTTTTGCGTGTTGTACCCATAAGAACGGCCTCCAAGGAGTGACGAGAAAATCATACTATTGGTGTAGATTAGCACGATTTCGATTTTCCCAAGAGCCTTCCCAATTGCTAAGTCAACAAATTTGCGCATTATTTAAGGCGCACATATTAGAATTCCTGCCAGAGTCCCGCCATGCCCCGCCTTTCCCGACACTGGAACCAGCGTGAAACGCCGCGCAGCGCGGGCCAGACGGCCAGCGCCCTGTCCGTCAATATCTGGCGGCTCGCCAGCGACGCCCTGCTGGCGCTTGAGAACGAAGGGTTCGAAACCGCCGACTGGTCGCAGCGGCTGGATGTGATCGGGCATTTCGCGATCTTCGGCGTGCACCTGACCGACCGCGAAACCCAAGCGCGGCTGTCCGACGAGGAACGAGGCCAGCTGATTCCCTCGCTGGCCAGTCACCTGGCCGCGCTGATGCAGGACAACCGACTGGAGTGCGACGGCCCGGGAGAGCACGCAGCACGCTTTATTGAACTGCTTAATGTGCGATCCGGAATCTATGCCGACTGCCAGTGGTCCGAAGAGGAGGGGCCGGGATTTGCGCTGTGCCGGGAACTCGGCGATGCGGTAGCCGACAGCATGGGAGAGAAGGATCAGGAATGGATCGCCACCTACGTCATCGACCGCGAGGCGCCGAAGTTCGCAACCGCATTGCGGCGGGTCCTCCGAAGCCTGGTTTCAGGCGGAGCGTGACTCGGCACTTTGAAGTGCCCCGTTTCCTGTTGCAGAAGGCCGATGGGCCGGATGAAACTTGATGGACCCGATTATGTCCAGTTCTCGAAATTACCGGTTTCCTTTTCCTGGCCGTCCTCAAATCCAGCCTGATAGGCTTCGGTGAGGCGTTGCTCCTCTCGCGTCGGGTGGCCCAGATAACCGCCCTGCCAGCCGAGAATGTACTCGGGGTCAACCCCCAATTCCTCCATGCGGGCGACCGTGTCTCGATAGGTTTGATCCATTGAGTGCTACCTGCTCCTTGTAAGGAGCGTCATTTTAACTCATGTCCGCTCCCGGTTCGTGCGGCGATTCGACCCTGAATCGGAAAACCGGCAAACACCGGTGCACTCTGTTCTAAAATTGTCTCCTCGACAGGTGCCCCCTCCGACCTGATGTCCCGCATTCGCATCCGCATCTCACACTATCTGGCCCAAGTGACTCTGCTGAGCGTGGGGACGGCGCTGGCGGCCTTGTACCTGATCCAGTTCAGCGATCCGCCCTATCCCGCGCTGGTGCCCGTCGCATTCTGGTTTTTCTATCTGGCGTACCTCAGCCTGCTATGGCTTCTGCGGCTTCTGAGCGGCGGGGCCTCGGTCTGGCAGCAGTCCATGGCGATCGGGACGGCCGCGGCACTCACCATCGCCCTCTACCTGGCCGGACATGTCGGCGAGCAGCAGCGCGACATCGATCTGCAGGAACGCAAACTTAGCGACTGACCATGCTCCGCCTGTACGACACCGCAACCCGCAAGAAGGTTGCCTTCGCTCCGCTCGACCCCGAGCGCGCCACCCTGTACGTCTGCGGCCCTACCGTCTACGACCACATCCATATCGGCAATGCCCGCCCGCTGGTGGTGTTCGATGTGCTGGCCCGCGTGCTGCGCCGCCTCTACCCCCAAGTCGTCTATGCGCGCAACCTGACCGACATCGACGACAAGATCCTGGACCGGGCCGAGCAGGAGAACTGCAGGTACGACGAACTGACCGCCCGCTACATCGGCGCTTTCCATGAAGTCTGCGCCTCTCTCGGAGGGCTCCCGGTGGATCTGGAGCCGCGTGCGACCGAAACCATCCCGGCCATGCTTGCGATGATCCGTACCCTGCTGGATTCGGGCCATGCCTACCAGGCGGACGGACACATCCTGTTTGCAGTGGACAGCTTTGACGGTTACGGCGAGTTGTCGGGGCGGCGGGTGGAGGAAATGAACCCCGGGGCCCGGGTGGAAGTGGCCGACTACAAGCGCAATCCGGCGGATTTCGTCCTGTGGAAGCCCTCGACACCGGAACAGCCGGGTTGGGACAGCCCCTTCGGGCGGGGCCGGCCGGGCTGGCACTTGGAATGCTCGTGCATGATCGCACATCATCTGGGCCCGACCATCGACATCCATGGCGGCGGCCAGGACCTGGTGTTTCCCCACCATGAGAACGAACGCGCGCAGAGCCGCTGCGCCCACCCCGGCGAATCGTTCGTGCGGCTGTGGATGCACAACGGCTACGTCACGGTCGACGGCGAGAAGATGGCCAAATCCATCGGCAACGTCCGCCAGGTCCGGGAACTGCTCGAGCGGCATCCGGGCGAACTGCTGCGCCTTGCCCTGCTGCATGCGCATTACCGCAAGCCGCTGGACTGGACCGACGACCTGCTCGTCGAGGCCCGCCAGACCCTGGACCGGCTCTACCGCGCCTGGCAGGACGCAGGGAGTCCGGAAGCCGACGGGGCCGAGCCGGATGCGGAATTCCTGCAGGCCCTGCACGACGACCTCAACACCCCGCTGGCCCTGCGGTGCCTGCGGCACGAAGCCGCGGCCCTGGCCCATCTTCAGGGAGCGCAACGGACGGAAGCCGCCCGGCGGCTGTACGCCGGCGCCCGGATGCTCGGGCTGCTCGAATCTTCCGCCGAGGAATGGTTCCACGCCGGCACCGCTTCCGACGGTCTGGCTGATGACGAGATCGAGACCCTGCTGGCCGAGCGGCGATCCGCCCGGCAGAATGGAGACTATGCGGCGGCCGACCGCATCCGCGACCAGTTGCTGGAGGCCGGGATCGCGGTGGAAGACCTGCCGGACGGCAGTCATTGGCGACGCGTTAAATAGGGCGCCTCATGTAGACTGTATAGGTCAAAAGTTTTCCTTTACGAAATGGCTTCATTATTTTCTCCCCGGGAGAGTGTCGAGCAGGTCGAAGAAGGCGATCAATTGGCCCCGAAGTTCGACGAGAACGGCCTGATTCCTGTGGTCACCACGGATTACGAGTCCGGCGAGGTGTTGATGGTCGCGTACCAGAATGCCGAGGCGCTGGAGCGAACTATCCGAAGCGGCGAGGCCTGGTATTACAGCCGCAGCCGCCAATGTTTGTGGCACAAGGGTGCCACCAGCGGATTGGTACAAAAGGTGCGTGAACTGCGCATCGACGACGACCAGGACACGGTCTGGATGCGCGTGACGGTGGAGGGCTCCGGCGCCAGTTGTCACGTTGGCTACCGATCCTGCTTCTACCGCAAGGTGCCGACGGGGGATTCGGCCGGGCAGGCGCTGGAGAACCTGGAACGCGAGAAAACTTTCGACCCTGAGGAAGTCTACGGCGACACTGAGAACCCGACTCGCCTGTAATCCAGACGTCCGCCAATGCCTTCGACTTTCCGTCTGCTGCTGACACGACGGCTCGGACCTTTTTTCTTCACCCAACTGACCGGGGCCTACAACGACAACGTCTTCCGTAACGCGCTGGTCGTCCTGATCACCTACCGCATCACCGAGCTGGCCGGGTTCGGCAGCGAAGAACTGGTCGCCGCTTCCGCGGGCGTATTCCTGCTCCCTTTCCTGCTGTTTTCCGCCCTAGGGGGGAAACTGGCCGATCACTTTCCCCGCCACCGGCTGATCCAACACATCAAACTGGCGGAATGCGCCCTGATGGCGCTGACCTGGATCGGTTTCGCCACCGGGTCGGTCGGTTTTCTGTTCGTGATCCTTTTCCTGACCGGGCTGCAGTCCGCCCTGTTCGGCCCGGTGAAATATGCCATCCTGCCAAACCTGTTGTCTCGAACCGAACTGCTGGCCGGCAATGCCTGGGTAGCAGTCGGCACGTTCATCTCCATTCTTGCCGGGAGCCTGACCGGGACTCTTCTGATGGGCGTCCCCGACGCCTCTCTCTGGGTGCCCGGCATCCTGGTGGTCAGTGCCGCTGCAGGCTACCTGGCAAGTTATCGGATCCCGGCGCAGTCTCCCGGCAACGCCGCGCTACAACTCTCTTTTGAGCCATTCAGTGAAACCTCGCGGATCCTGCGCGAAGGCCTGAGCCAGCCGCGGCTGGCCTGGCTGATGCTCTCCATCAGTTGGTTCTGGATGATCGGGGTGGGCCTGCTTATACAGCTGCCGCTGTTCGTCCGTGATGTACTGGCCGGAAACGAGCAGGCGCTGGCCGGGGCGCTCGCGATTTTCACCATCGGGGTCGGTCTTGGCGCCTTACTTTGCAATCGCTGGCTTGGCGGTGCGGCTCGGGCGACCTGGGCGCCGTTGGCCGCAGCGGCCCTCGGGGCCGGATTCGTGCTGCTCGGCCTCGTCCCGCCGGCCGAAGTTCCGCTCCGCGGATTCGATGCGCTCCTGAATGACCCGCAGGCTGTGAGCACCCTTGGAATCCTGCTGGCGGTTGCCGTGGCAGGAGGCTTCTACGTCACGCCCCTGTACACCATGGTCCAGCAGCGCGCACCGGAAGAACGGCGTGCACGGATCATCGCCTGCAACAACATTCTCAACTCCATATTCATGGCGCTGGCCTCGGTGCTGTCCATCCTCATCTTCCAGTCCGGCGGCACCATCGTCACCATGTGGCTGGCCATGGCCGCCACCGCAGCCGCGGCGGCGTTGATCCTGCTACACATCACGCAGGGCAGTTTCCGCCACATCCTGCTTTGGCCGATCGCCTCGATCATGCTGACTTCGGAACCGCCGCCACCCGGCTCTCTGGTGTTCGTCCGGCGTGGAAGCGCGTGGGTCGCCTGGGCGCTAGCCGCAACCATTCCCGGCAAACTCGAAATCCATGTTGATCCCTCGCTGCTGCGCCGCCCCAGCCTGCGCCTGCTGGCCTGCTGGGTTCGCCTGAGGCCGCTGGACCCCTCTGCCTTGGACGACCAATGGCCGGGGGGCGAGGATGAGCCTTCGCATATCACGCTGATCTTCCCGGCAGCCGGCCCGAAGGGCGAGGCTTCGCTGCTGGAACTGATGCAGATCGCCCGGCAACGCTCGGGTCGCCCCGTTGAAGTCGCGCACGTCAGTGACCCGGAACTCTACATGCCCCGCTTCCACCCACGCATTCGGGTAGGGTTCGAGAGTTGTCCGTTGCCGCCCCGTGCGGCCGACGAGCCCGAAACCATCCGCCGCGACGCCTTGAGGATCTACGACCTGCTGTGCGAACTGGAATACCGGATGCACTGCAAGGAGTGTACGACGCTGCAATCCCTGTACGGTGCCGTCCAAAGATTCGGAGGCAATCGCTCCATTCTGGCCGATCTGGAGCGGACTTTGACCTATCGCCAACTGCTACGGGCGATCCACGCCGTCGCCCAACTGCTTGAGCGCGCGTTACCGAAAACGCAGGACACGATCGGCATCCTGCTGCCGAACGCCGCCGCCATGCCGATCACCTTCTTCGCCACGCATGCGCTGCAGCGCATCCCGGTCATGCTCAACTACACCGCCGGGCCGACCAATCTCGCCAGCGCCTGCCGCACCGCGGGGCTCACCCACATCGTGACTTCGCGCCGATTCGTCGAAAAGGCCGATCTCGGAGATCTGGCCGACGCTCTCGCCAAAGACTGCGCCGTGGTGTGGCTGGAAGACCTGAGATCGAAACTGAGCCTCGGCATGAAGCTTGTCGCCGCTTGGCGCGCCCTGCGCATGCCGCGGGGCGGTGATGCCTCGGACCCTGCCGTGGTGCTATTCACTTCCGGATCGGAGGGTGAACCCAAGGGCGTGGTGCTGAGCCACCGAAACCTGCAGCGCAACCGCTGCCAGGTACGCGCGGTGCTCGACCTGACCCCCGAGGACCACCTGCTGCTGTGCCTTCCGACCTTCCATTCGTTCGCCCTGGGCGTTGGCCTGCTGTTGCCACTGATGTCGGGGCTGCGCTGCACCCTGTATCCCAGCCCGCTGCACTACAAGCAAATCCCCGAACTGATCCGCAAGCTCGGCATTACCGTGTTCTTCTCCACCGACACGTTCCTGAACGGCTACGGACAGGCGGCAGACCGGGAGGATTTGGAAAGCCTGCGCCTGATCGTGGCGGGTGCCGAACCGCTCAAGCCGAGCACCTGTAAATTCTGGCAGGAACGCTTCGGGCTGACGGTCCACGAGGGCTACGGGGTGACCGAGACCTCCCCCGCGGTCAGCGCCAACACGTCTGCATGCAACCGACCCGGGTCGGTTGGACGCCTGATGCCGGAGATCGAGGCGCGCCTGGAACCGCTGGACGATTCCCGGGACAGCACCGGCATTGTCCGCGGCCGGCTGTTCCTGCGTGGCCCGAACGTGATGTCCGGCTACTGGCTGCCGGGGGAGAGCCGGCTTCTGACGCCGCCCGAGGACGGCTGGCACGATACCGGCGATGTCGCCGAATTCGACGATGACGGATTCCTGAGCCTGCACGGGCGGGCCAAGCGCTTCGCCAAGATCGGCGGCGAGATGGTGTCGCTCGCGTACGTGGAGCAGAAGGTCAGCGAGGTCTGGCCGGAGTACCGCCATATCGTCTGCGCGATCGATCACCCGACCCGCGGCGAACAACTGGTCCTCATTACCGAACATCCGGAACCGGACCGGGGCGGGCTGAGGCAGGCCCTGGGCGAACAGGGAGTGGCGGAATTGGCGCGTCCCCGGCTGATCCTGCCGGTCGAGGCCCTGCCGCTTCTCGGCAGCGGCAAACCGGACTTGCGGAAGGCGCAGGAACTGGCGTGCTCGGTGCTACACTAGTTTTCAAGGCACCACAACGAATACCGACTCCTTGGGAACGTTCACTGGGAGACGCCATGCGAGAAGTCACACCGCTTTCCGTGGATCTGCTGCTAAGCGCAGTGGACGTGCTGGCCTCGGTTTTGCTGTTTGGCATCGGGGTCCTGATCCTGGTCGCGATGATGCTCTACATCGTCGACGCCACGCAGACCCGCCATGCGGTGCGCCGCAATTACCCCGTCATCGGGCGCTTCCGGTACTGGTTCGAGCATCTGGGCGAATTCTTCCGCCAGTACTTCTTCGCCATGGACCGCGAAGAGATGCCGTTCAACCGGGCGCAACGCTCCTGGATCTACCGCGCCAGCAAGAACGTCACCAACACGCTGCCTTTCGGCTCGACCCGCGACCTGACGCGCCCCGGCACCGTCCTGTTCGTCAATGATCCCTACCCTGGCCTCAGTCAGAAGGATGCCCGGCCTCCCCCTCTGACCATCGGCCCGGACGCATCCGAACCCTACTCCAGCGAACACTTTTTCCACATCTCGGCCATGAGCTACGGTTCCATTTCGAACGTCGCCGTCCAGGCGCTGTCGCGTGGCGCGGCCAAGGCCGGATGCTGGCTTAATACCGGCGAGGGAGGGCTGTCGCCCTACCATCTGGAGGGCGGTTGCGACCTGGTCTTCCAGATCGGCACCGCCAAGTACGGCGTGCGCGACGAACACGGTAACCTGTCGAAGGCGCGCCTGCGCGAACTGGCCGAAAACCCGCATGTGCGCATGTTTGAGATCAAGCTTTCCCAAGGCGCCAAGCCCGGCATGGGAGGACTCCTGCCGCGCGTCAAGGTGACGGAGGAAATCGCCTGCATCCGCGGTATCCCGGCAGGCAAGGCATCGCGCAGCCCACGCCGGCATCCTGAGATCGGCAACCCTGCGGAACTGCTGGACATGGTCGCCCGGATCCGCGACCTTACGGGTAAACCGGTCGGCTTCAAGGCCGTAATCGGCTCCGAGCAGATGCTGGATGACTGGGTCGATGAAATCCTGCGACGGGGCCCTGCGTCCGCCCCGGATTTCATCACCGTCGATGGCTGCGACGGCGGCAGCGGCGCCGCCCCCATGCCGCTGCTCGACGCGGTCGGGCTACCGCTGCGCGAAAGCCTGCCGATGGTGGTCGACCGCCTGGAGCAAGGAGGCCTCCGCGATCGCGTCCGCATCATCGCGTCCGGCAAACAGGTCAACCCGTCCGATGTCGCTTGGGCGTTGTGCCTGGGGGCGGATTTCATCTGTTCGGCGCGCGCGTTTATGTTCGCGCTCGGCTGCATCCAGGCCATGCAGTGCAATCGCAACACCTGTCCCACCGGCGTCACCACGCACAACCCTCGGCTGCAACAGGGCCTGAACCCGACGGACAAGGCCGTCCGAGTCGCTCACCTGGCCTGCAATATGGAGGCGGAAGTTGCCATGATCGCCCACTCGTGCGGCGTGGCTCACCCACGTGCTCTGAACCGAACCCATGCGCGCATCGTGCAGCCCAACGGCCTGAGCGCCTCGCTACACGCGCTCTACCCCATGCCCGCCCGAACCGTCTGAATCCGCCGTGGATCTGGTTGTCCTGATTTCGAGTCTCGCGGGCCTGCTACTCCTGGGCCTGGTGCTGAAGCCCCTCTCCAGCCGCCTGAAGTTCCCATTCGAGGCGCTGTTGCTGCTTCTGGGCTTCGTCTTCAGCAGTTTGATCATCGATGCCGACCAACTGGGCCTCCACAGCGGCGTGCTGCGCGATCTGGTGTTCTACGTGTTCCTGCCGATCCTGATCTTCTCAGCCGCCTACAGCATGGATTCACCGAGATTCGGACGGAACCTGTTCGGCATCCTCCTGCTGGCGCTGCCGCTGGCACTGATTTCCCTGGTGTTCACCACTGTACTGGTCTATTACGGCATGGGTCATCCGGCCGGGTTTCCGTGGATCGCGGCCCTGCTGACCGGCACCATGCTGATCGCCACCCACAGCCAAGCGCTCCAGCAGGTGTTCAAGCATCTGAATCTACCTCCGGACCTGCGTACGCTGATCAGGGGCGAGGGCCTACTGAACAACGCATTAGGCATCGTGCTGTTCACCCTGCTGCTGGCGTTCGCTCTGGAGCCCGACTTGAATTTGGGAGCCCAGGAAATTGCGTTGTACATCGTCTGGGAGGTGCTCGGCGGTGCAATCGTCGGGGTCGGTATCGGCTTCTTCGCCCTGATCTTCCTGCGGGTGCGGAACCCGTCTCCGCATGAGGTGGCGCTGTTCACCCTGGTGACCGCCTACATGGCCTATCTGGTCGCGGACTACGTGCTCAACGTCTCCGGCGTCCTGTCCGTGCTGGCGACGGCACTGATCATGGGCCGCACCATGCACCAGGATCTGGATGCTCCGCGGGACCATTTCGTGGACGAGTTCTGGCGCCTCATGGCCACCCTAGCCGAATCCATGCTATTCCTCATGCTCGGATTGAGCATCTCGATCGACATCTTCTCCGACCGCTATTTGGCGATCCTGATCGGCATCGGCGCAGTCATCCTGGCCCGCATCGCTGGACTTGCCCTCGTCATGCCGTTGCTGACCCGGACAAACAAGACATTGAAGGAGCTGCCGGATCACAACATCCTGTACTTCAGCAGCGCCCGCGGTGCCGTCACCATCGGGTTGGCGCTGAGCGTGCCGATCGAGCTTGACTACTGGTGGACGATTGAATCCATCGGCTTCGGGGTGGTGCTGTTCTCGATGCTGATCCAGGCTCCCCTGCTGGAATTCTGGCGGCAGAAAAAAATGAAAAAGGCCGCAGACCCTGCTGGTTTGAACTGAGTCGAAGACGGTCGAAGCTATTTTGGTCGGTAAGCGTACGACGTGATCCGCCAGGGCCGCCCCTGCGCAAGCCCATCCCGTAACAGTACGGATAGAGTGAACTTGAAGCCCGACCGTTCCGCTAACAGGTCACAGGTATATAGAACGATTCCAGTTTCGTGGATTTGCCCAATCGATCTTTTTTCAATTTGTTTGGGCTAACCCGCCGGTGCCAGACAATCTTTAAACGATGCTGCCATATTGCGAATAAGTTCGAAGTATGCTCCGGGCCCGCTTTCGGCAGCAGCCCCTAGAGGGTCGAGAATACCCGCTTTCGCCTGCGTATTTTCGATGATCGTGTCGACGAGGCGCGGCTCGAACTGAACCTCGGCAAATACGCAGGTTGCGCCGAGTTGACGAACCTTGTCGCGCAGTTCGACGATGCGGCGGACACCCGGCGACTGCTCTGCGCTGACCACAACCGAGCCAACCGCAGTCAAGCCGAAACGATCCTCGAAATGCCGATAGGCATCGTGGAACACTATAAAAGGCCTGCCGCGCACCGGGGCCACATCCTGGGCGATTTCCATGGTGAGGTCATCCAGACGATTGAGAAGTGTCTCGGCATTGGCCGTGTAGGTCTTGGCGTTGGTAGGGTCGGCCTCGGACAGAGTGGTGGCAATCATGCGAACCATCGCCCCGGCATTCACCGGATCGAGCCAGAAATGCAGGTTGAAAGCAGTATGCTCCTCGTCTTCGTGGGCAACCGCACTTTCGTCTTCGTGGTGTCCATGCTCGTCATCGGCCTCATGACCGTGGGCCTCCTCCCTTTCCGAGTGTCCTTTTCCTTCGTGATCCGCGTGACCTTCCTCGGCGTCGTGGTCGTGGGCTTCAAAGGCCCCCCCCTCGCGAAGCGGCCGATGGACGAGGCCGTCTGCTTCGGACAGCGTGACGACGCGGGCGTCGTGCGCAAGCGTACCGATCGCGTTGGCGAGGGAAGTCTCCATCAATTCGTCAATCAGAAAAACAATGCGGGCGTTCTGGAGAACCCCGGCATCAGAGGGGCGCAGGCTGAAAGTATGTGGCGATGCGGTGCCCCGCATCATCAGGTGGGGTTCGTCTGTTCCTTCCATGACGGCACTCACCAGCGAGTGCACCGGCTTGATGGAAACAACCACTCCGGCGGTGACATCGGCTGCCGCCGACCCCGGGATCACGCAGCCCAAAAATGCTGCTGCGGAAAGGGCGGAGAACACGCGGTGGAACGTCGGCGGGAAGCGATTGATGAATGTCATGCGAACTGCCGCGACCAAAGATTCCGATTGCACCATACTTTCCTCCCGTTCAGCGAACTTGCTGCACAGTCTAATGCAACTGAGCCGTGGCAACCACCATAATTGTTATATTATAACATTATGCACAACTAGGCGGCATTATCTCCCGGCATTTTGGCTGTTTCCGTGATTCGGCGAACGTCGGAACAGACAGAATCAGGTTGTCGTTCATGCCGCAGGGGGTTCCCTGTCACGCCCGTAGAATAGACATTATGGGAGACGACCCGCATACCTGCCCAACACGGCTCGTTGATGCGCGCAATATCGGAGTGCGACGCAACAAACGTTGGATCATCCGGCAAGTCGATATCCAGGTGACGCGCGGCGAACTAGTCTACTTGATTGGGGCCAATGGCGCCGGCAAATCGACCTGCGTCAAGGCCCTGCTCGGATTAATCCGCATCGATGAAGGAGAGATCGAGCAGGCGCCGGGACTGGAGGTGGGCTATGTCCCGCAGCGGCTATCGGTTAGTCCGACACTGCCTCTCAGCCTTCGCCGCCTGGTCACACTGACCGGGCGTTTCTCCGCTCGCGACATTGATGCTGTGCTCGCCGCCGTCGGCCTGGAGAAACTTGGCGACCCTCCGGTCACGACCCTGTCGGGTGGCGAATTCCAACGGCTGCTGCTCGCACGGGCATTGATCCATCAGCCTGATCTCCTGGTCCTGGATGAACCGGACCAAGGCGTCGATATCGCCGGTGCTGAAGTGTTCCATGAGTTGATCGAAGAGATTCGCCAAGACCTTGATTGTGGTGTCCTGTTGATTTCCCATGACATCAAAATGGTCATGGATGCCGACAGCGATGTGGTGGTCCTGGTGCCCCACGAACATGACCAGCAAAGCCCAGGCGGTGCTGCACAGTCCGCCGGGCATCACGGCAGCGACGCGTAGTCAAAGACATGTTGGACGACTTCTTCGTGCGCGCCTTGCTTGCCGGCATCGGGCTGACGCTCGTCACCGGACCGGCGGGATGTTTCGTGGTCTGGCGGCGGTTGGCCTACTTTGGCGAAACGATAGCGCATTCGGCCCTGCTCGGAGTCGCACTTGCCATCCTGATCGACCTCAATTTGGCGGTAGGCATATTCGCTACCGCCTCCGTGGTCGTGTTGACCATGCTTTACCTTGAACGGCGCGACACGTTGCCGACCGACACCCTGCTCGGCCTGCTCGCACATGGCGGGCTCGCCCTAGGCCTCGTCATTCTGTCTTTCTTCTCGGATATGAGGATCGACCTGCAGGCACTGCTATTCGGGGACATTCTTGCCGTATCGCGGGTCGATTTGGCGGTGATCTGGCTGGGTGGCGTAGCCGCACTGGGGGTGTTGTGGTGGATCTGGCGCCCGTTGCTGGCAATGACCGTCAGCGCCGATCTGGCTACGGTGGCAGGGTTGCGCCCAGAGCGTGCACGTCTGGCGTTCGGGCTTCTCGTGGCGGCAGCCATTGCCGTTTCGATCAAGATCGTCGGGGTTCTGCTGATCGTCGCGTTGCTGGTAATCCCGGCGGCGACGGTGCGCCGCTTTGCGTCAAGTCCGGAGAAAATGGCGGTCGGTGCCATTTTGGCGGGCATTGCCGCAGTGGCCGGAGGGTTGTTCGCCTCGGCCGAGTTCGACACGCCGTCAGGTCCCTCTATCGTCGTGACTGCACTGGCACTGTTTGCGGTGACTCGCCTACGCCGTCCACGCTCGATCATCAACCGGATACAGTGACAGGATTGTCGGTGCAGTCTTCCAACTCGATTTGCACCGTGACGTGATCGATGTTGAAGCGCTCGTCCAAGCGGGTTCGAATGGCGGCAATAGTCGAATCCGGGTTGGCTCCCTCGGCAATACGTGCGTGCAGGGTCAACAGTGAATGCTCCTGCGACAAGGACCAGGCATGCACATGATGAACATCTTCGATAGTCGGGACGCGCGCGATCAGGTCCGGACCAATCTCTTCTACATTCAATTGCTTGGGGACACCTTCAAGTAGCACGTGTGCCGATTCTCTCAGCAGGAACCAGGCGCTTCGCAACACCAGCAAGCAGACCAGGGCAGAAAGAATCGGATCGGCCAGCATCCAGCCGGTCGTCATGATGATCAGCGCCGCACTGACTGCCGCAATTGAACCGAGCATGTCGCTGATTACGTGGAGTAGAGCGCCGCGCACATTCAGGTTGTCGCGGTTCGCCCCGTGAAACAGCGCGAACGCACCGATATTGACGATTAGGCCGAGTCCCGCCACCACGAGCATGGGGCCGGCGAGCACTTCGGTCGGGTTCATGAACCGGCCAATCGCTTCGGAAAAGATCCAGCCGACGATAAACACCAGGCTAATGCCGTTGGTGAAGGCGGCGAGAACCGGAAAACGATGATAGCCATAAGTTTGCATCTTGTCTTCTGGACGGCGGCTCAACCTGAAGGCGATCCAGGCGAACAGCAGGGACACCGTGTCGACCAGCATATGAGCGGCATCTGCCAGCAACGCCAGAGAACCCGAAATCACGCCGCCGACGATCTCGGCGATCATGAACCCCCCGATCAGCAGAAAAGCCCAGAAGATGCGGCGGGCGTCATTGTCATGTCCGCTCCGAGCGCGTTCGGAACCGTGCACGTCGCGATTACCGAACATCAGCGGATCTCCTTTGGTCGTCAATCGAATGACACCGCCAGACCGGCGCAAAAAACTGAGGTCGCCGGACAAGAAACGCTTCGGCGACACGCCGCTGGAGGGTTTTCCCGGGAGGTGAAAAAATAACCTGCATGGCCTCAGTATAGCGACCCCCACCGCCGGAAGTAGGCCGATACGAGGCCGTTTAACTGGGCTGCCGGAGCGAAACGAAAATGTCGGCGAATATGCCGTCGCGCGCCAACCTCCGGGGCGCCGGTTTCCGATGCCACCGATTCCCACGCAAGCAGCGGACATCTCGCCTTATATATAATATGCGTTTGCTTTCGCCAATCCAGTCGAAACACGCTCGAAGATAGACACATGTCGGAAGAAATCCGTCGGATGTTACCGAATTTAAGATCCCTCCTGAATCTCCGCCGCTTCGCTGCGGTGGTGTTCCTGCTATCGTTCGCGGGCGCCGCGCAGGCCGGCTGGGACACCCTCAACATGCCGGTCGGCGTCACCGAAGTCAGCCGCATCGTTTATGACCTGCACATGCTGATCTTCTGGATTTGCGTGGCTATCGGCATCATCGTGTTCGGCGCCATGTTCTATTCCATCCTCATGCACCGGAAGTCCCGCGGCGTCACGGCCTCGACCTTCCACGAGAGCACGACCGTGGAAGTGATCTGGACGGTCATCCCCTTCATCATTCTGGTCGCCATGGCGGTCCCGGCCACGGCCACCTTGATCAAGATGGAAGACTCCGGCGAATCCGAAATGACGATCAAGATCACCGGCTATCAGTGGCTGTGGCGCTACGACTACCTGGATCACGACTTCGGCTTCTACTCTTTCTTGGCAACCTCCCGTGAAGCAATCCGCGACCAGGCCGAGAAGGATGAGAACTACTTGTTGGAAGTCGATCGCCCCCTGGTCATCCCTACCGGTACGAAAATCCGCATGCTGGTCACGGCCAACGACGTGATTCACGCCTGGTGGCTGCCGGATCTGGCCCTCAAGCGGGATGCCGTGCCGGGCTTCATCAACGAATTGTGGACTCTAGTCGAGACCCCCGGAATCTACCGGGGTCAGTGCGCCGAACTCTGCGGCCGCGATCATGGCTTCATGCCGATCGAGGTCCACGCCGTGCCCCCTGACGCATACCGCGCCTGGGTGGAAGAGCAAACCGCCAGCGCCACCGAATAACCTACGGAGCCGACATGAGCGAAATCGCTGCCGACGCGCACGACGACCACCACGACTATCACCCCAGCGGCCTGTGGCGGTGGGTCACCACCACCAACCACAAGGACATCGGCACGCTGTACCTGTGGCTGGCCATGATCATGTTCTTCATCGGTGGCGCGATGGCACTGGTGATTCGCACCGAACTGTTCTCTCCAGGCCTGCAGTTCGTCGATCCGCAGTTCTTCAACTCGATGACCACGCTGCATGCGCTGGTGATGATCTTCGGCGTGGTGATGCCCGCCTTTACCGGCCTGGCCAACTGGCAGATCCCCCTGATGGTCGGCGCCACTGACATGGCGCTGCCACGCTTGAACAACTGGAGTTTCTGGATCCTGCCGTTCGCGTTCACCATGCTGCTGTCGACCCTGTTCATGGACGGCGGCGGACCGGCCGGCGGCTGGACCCTGTATCCCCCGCTCACCCTGCAGACCGGCGACGCCCTGCCGTTCGTCATTTTCTCTATCCACTTCATGGGCATGTCTTCCATCATGGGCGCGATCAACGTCATCGCCACCATCATCAACATGCGCGCGCCGGGCATGCACATGATGAAGATGCCCCTGTTCGTCTGGACTTGGCTCATCACCGCTTTTCTGCTGATTGCCGTGATGCCGGTGCTGGCGGGCGGCGTCACCATGCTGCTGACCGACAAGTTCTTCGGCACCAGCTTCTTCAATGCGGCCGGCGGCGGCGACCCGGTCATGTTCCAGCACATTTTCTGGTTCTTCGGCCATCCGGAGGTCTACATCCTGATCCTGCCCTCGTTCGGGGTGGTCTCCAGCATCCTGCCGACCTTCTCCCGCAAGCCGTTGTTCGGCTACAGCTCGATGGTCTACGCCACCGCCTCGATCGCCTTCCTGTCGTTCGTCGTGTGGGCCCATCACATGTTCACCGTCGGCATGCCGCTGGCCGGCGAATTGTTCTTCATGTTTGCCACCATGCTGATTGCGGTGCCAACGGGCGTCAAGGTCTTCAACTGGGTTGCCACCATGTGGCGGGGTTCGATGACGTTCGAGACCCCGATGCTGTTCGCCATCGGCTTCATCATCATGTTCACCATCGGCGGCTTTTCAGGATTGATGCTGGCAATCGTGCCGGCGGACTTCCAGTACCACGATTCCTATTTCGTGGTTGCCCACTTCCACTACGTCTTGGTCCCGGGATCGATTTTCGCGATCATGGCCGCCGTCTACTACTGGCTGCCGAAATGGACCGGCAATCACTATCCGGAACGCTTGGGCAAGTGGCACTTCTGGCTATCCACCATCTTCGTCAACCTGACTTTCTTCCCGATGCACTTCGTCGGCCTCGCCGGCATGCCGCGGCGCATCCCCGACTATGCGCTGCAGTTCGCCGACTACAACATGCTGGCCTCGGTCGGCGCATTCGGCTTCGGCTTCGCGCAGTTGCTGTTCCTGTACATCGTGCTGGTGACCATCCGGGGCGGCGAGAAAGCCACGGACCGGGTCTGGGAAGGTGCTGAAGGGCTGGAATGGACCCTACCCTCGCCGCCGCCCTATCACAGCTTCACCACACCGCCGGTGATCCGATGACACAGCCCCAGACGCCCGAGCGCCGTGCCGCGTTGCGAACCGCCTGGATCGTAGGGATCGTCGCCATGGTGATCTACGTCGGCTTCTACTTCCTGGTGGGAACTGCCGGATGAACCATCCGCATCGTCGCACGGCGATCCGGCTGGCAGCAGTCTGCGTGCTGATGCTGGGCTTTTCTTACGCGCTAGTCCCATTGTACGACGCCTTGTGCGACCTCACCGGCCTGTCCGGATCAACCGGTAACCTGACCCAAGCGGCTCCTGCCGCACCCAAAACCGGAACCGCCATCGAGCGGCAGGTCACCCTGCAGTTCGTCGCAAACGTCGATCGCTCCATGCCTTGGGACATCCGCCCCGACCAGTTCGAGATGAAGGTCCAGCCCGGACAGACTTATCAGACCGTGTTTCATGCGTACAACCGAACTGCACGGCCCATGACCGGTCAGGCCGTCCCCAGCGTCGCTCCGCAAATGGCTGCGCCACACCTGATCAAGCAGGAATGTTTCTGCTTCACCAGCCAGCCGCTCGAGGCCGGTGAGCGTGTTGAAATGCCTTTGATTTTCCGGGTTAGCGAACGCCTGCCCGAGACCATCGAGACTCTGACCCTGTCGTACACCTTCTTTGACGTCTCCCAGACCTCTGGGACCCAATCAAGTTGATCTCTCATGTCGAACCCTACGCTCTACTACATCCCCGAACCCAGTCACTGGCCAATCATCGGTTCCGTCGGCCTGTGCACCGCCCTGGTCGGTGCCGCGCTGATGATGCTGGGCTCGGCGGCTGGCTCCTGGCTTTTGGCGGCTGGCGTCCTGATCGTGGTGCTCATGATGTTCGGCTGGTTCGGCACCGTAATCAGCGAGAGCGAAAGCGAAACCTACAACGCACAGGTCGACATGTCGTTTCGTTGGGGGATGTTCTGGTTCATCTTCTCGGAGGTGATGTTCTTCGCCGCCTTCTTCGGTGCCCTCTACTACGCCCGCCAGTACTCGCTGCCGTGGCTCGGGGGCGAGGGCCCGGGCATCCTGACCAATACCTACCTGTGGGATGGCTACGAGGCGCTATGGCCCTACACCGCGGACGGTCCGGGCGAGATCGGCGGCGGCTTCACCCATATGGCTGCCTGGGGCCTGCCCGCGATCAACACGCTGGTCCTGCTGACCAGCGGCGGCACGGTCACCTGGGCGCACCACGCCCTCAAGGCCGGGCACCGGGGACAACTGATCGCCGGGCTGTTTCTGACCGTGGCGCTGGGCTTCCTCTTCATCGGGCTGCAGGCGATCGAGTACGTGCATGCCTTCACGGAACTCAACCTGACCCTGGGGTCTGGAATCTACGGTTCAACTTTCTTCATGCTGACCGGTTTTCACGGCCTGCATGTCACGATTGGGGCCCTGATCCTGACCGTCGTGCTGCTTCGCTGCATTTCCGGACATTTCACCCCGAATCGCCACTTCGCCTTCGAAGCGGCCGCCTGGTACTGGCACTTCGTTGATGTCGTGTGGCTTGGCCTGTTCGTCTTCGTCTACTGGCTGTAACGGTACCGCATCAAGGCCTGGGATGCAGCCCATGCGGCTCGATCCAGCCCATCCAGCCTGCCAGCAGCAGCAGCAAAAACAGGCCGATCGATAGGCCGATCCGCCAAGTCAGCGCCCGTACGGTGCGGTGGGTCGAGCCTCGATCCCGCACCAGAAACACCAAGGCCGAGAACAGGCTTGCCAGAATTACCAGCAATAGAATGATCACCAGGAATTTCATTGTGGGCTCCGCCTGATCTCCATGCGTCGACTCCGCCCTACACTCCTACTCAGTTTCGCGACCGTCGCGCTGACGGCCATCTTCCTCTCGCTAGGGTTCTGGCAACTGGAACGGGCCGAACTCCGTCGGGCTCAAGACGAATTGAAACAGGAAAGGGCGCAATTGAGCCCCGTTTATATCACATCCTTTCCCGAGGAATCCCTTGAGGAACTGGCTGGCCGCCGGATTCGCCTGCGCGGGCACTACCTGCCGTGGCAGTTCCTGCTCGACAACCAGATCCACAACAAACAGCCCGGCTACCACGTGCTCAGTCCTTTCGAACTCTCCACTTACCAGCAGATCGTGCTGGTCAACCGAGGCTGGGTTCCCGCCAGAGCGGACCGCACCCGATTACCCTCCGTCCCGGTTGATTCTGAGACCGAGATCCAGCTCGAAGGGATGATCTATCTTCCCCAACCCAACCCGTTCACCGACTTAGAATACCTGCTGGAGGGCCACGGCTGGCCGCAAGTGATTCAGGGCATTGATTATTCCCGCCTCGCCGAGCGCCTGTCCGAGCTTTCGCTCGTCCCCGCCACGGTTCGGCTCGGCGAGGACCAGCCGCACGGTTATGCGCGTGCCTGGCCAACCCCTCCGATGAGCGCAGAGAAACATACCGCATACGCCGTTCAATGGTTCGCCATGGCCGGTGCGGTAGTGATTCTGTTTCTGTTGTATCTCGTGCGACCGATGCTTCGGGACTAATGTTTCATCTAGGCGCGCACCCCGAGGCCCGGCGCTTGTTGCGCTCACGTCTCTATCTGCTCGGGCTGGTGCTGGCGTTCGCCGGCCCCCTGATTGCCTCGGTCGTGCTGTACCACAACCCGCAATTGCGCGGAGACATCGGCGGCAACAACCACGGCTCCCTGATCCTGCCGCCTCAGCCGCTTGGCCGCAATCTGTTCCGGCTCCCCGATCAGCCTCCACGCTGGACCCTGCTCTATCACGCCCGAGCCGAGGCCTGCAGTCTCGACTGTGAAGCCACCCTCTTCATGATGCGGCAAGTTCATAAATCCCTGGGGTCCAAACGCAATCGGGCACAAGTCCTGATCCTGCTCGAACACTCGGGACTGCATGGAAACTATGCACCGATGCTGAGACACTTCAGCCCGGACCAGGTGCGGGTTTCCCCCGAAACCCTCGATCTGAGCGCGCTGGACGACCAACCCGGCGACACCCTGTTCATTGTCGATCCTCTGGGCAACCTGCTGATGTACTACGACAACCAGGCCACTTCCAAGGGAATACTGGCTGACCTCAAACGCCTGCTGTCCGCTTCCCGGATCGGCTGACTTCGATGTTACTCTGCCGCCTTCTGTCGCTGACCGTGGCACTGACATTCATTGTGGTGGTGGTCGGCGCCTTCGTGAGATTGACCGATGCCGGGCTCGGATGCCCGGACTGGCCGGGATGCTACGGGCATCTCGCATCGCTGCCGGAAACCGGGCAGGAAATTGCAGCGGCGCAGGCGCAGGATCCGCGCGGAATGTACGATGCAGGCAAAGCTTCCCGCGAGATGCTGCACCGGTACCTGGCCGGCGCGCTCGGCCTGCTGATCCTGGCACTAACCGTCCTGTGCCGAACCCGGCTGGGCAGCGCCCATCTTGCGCGCGGCACGACGGCACTGCTTGCATTGGTCGTGCTGCAGGCATTGCTCGGCATGTGGACCGTCACCCTGCAGTTGAAGCCCCTGGTCGTGACCCTGCACCTGCTGGGAGGATTCGCCACCCTGGGCCTGGTGTGGTGGCTTCTTTTGCGCTCCCACGATTGGCCTCGCCCGACATCCTCGGCTCCGCCGCGTTCTCTCCGATATCTGTATGCCGCCGCGCTGGCCGGACTCGTCGTGCAGATCGCCCTGGGAGGCTGGACCAGTTCCAACTACGCCGCCCTTGCCTGTCCCGATTTCCCCACCTGCCGGGAGCAATGGTGGCCTGCCGGCATGGATTTCTCCGAGGCCTTCGTGCTGTGGCGCGGGCTGGGCATTGACTACGAATACGGGGTGCTGGACAGCCCGGCACGGACGGCGATCCATGTCACACATCGAATCGGGGCTGTTGTTGCCGCCATGCTGATTCTGGCTCTGGCGGTCGCGTCCATCCGAAGCCGGCTCAGCGCATGGCGCATCAGCGGTTTCATCCTCATTATGCTGCTGACCGTCCAGATCTCCCTAGGCATCGGCAACGTCGTCCTGCAACTTCCGCTCGCCGTCGCCGTCGCACACAATGCCTTTGCAGCAATCCTGCTGCTGGCGATGCTCACTCAGGGACGGCTCCTGCTTGATTGCGGGGCCGATCCATGACCCAAGCTCCCTCCTGGCGCGACTACTGGGAGGTTACCAAGCCGCGTGTGGTCGCGTTGATGACGTTCACCGCGCTGATCGGCATGGTCCTGGCCGACCCCCTGATGCAGGTGCCGCTGAAAATGCTATACGGTGCGGTCGGCATCACTCTCATGGCGGCGGCGGCGGCGGCCATCAACCAGATCGCCGACCAGCACGTCGATGCCCAGATGGACCGCACGCGGGCCCGGCCCCTGCCGCGTGGCTCGCTGCGCACTTCCCAAGTGCTTGGGTTTGCGGCCCTGCTTGGCATGGGCGGATTCGGGCTGCTGTTCGGGCTGGTCAACATGCTGACGGCCTGGCTGACGCTGGGCTCCCTGATCGGGTATGCGCTGATCTACACTCTCTACCTGAAGCGCGCCACTCCCCAGAACATCGTGATCGGAGGAGCCGCCGGCGCTACGCCTCCCCTGCTCGGCTGGACCGCGGTGACCGGCAGCATCGAAGCCGGTGCTCTGGTCCTGTTTCTGATCATCTTCGTGTGGACGCCGCCGCATTTCTGGGCACTCGCCCTGCACCGCAAGGAGGACTACGCGAAAGCCGATGTTCCGATGCTTCCGGTGACTCACGGCGACAGTTATACCCGGCTGCAGATCACGCTATATACCCTGCTGCTCACCGCGACGAGCATGCTGCCATTCGTCATCCAGTTGTCTAGCTGGGTGTACCTGATCGGCGCCCTCGTCCTGAACGGAATTTTTCTGGCTTATGCGATCCGGATGCAGAAAGAAGCCAGCAACCGGCTCGCCATGCCGACCTTCACCTATTCGATCATCTACCTGATGGGGCTGTTCACGCTGTTACTCCTGGATCGGTACCTAGGACTGTTCCAAGTGATCTGAAAATTATTCTCGAGTCACCTGTCACCAGAATTTGCTCCTGTTGTTGGAGTCAAATAAACCAAAAGCCCTATAATTGTTAAGAGAGGTCATTCCTCGGAGAAACATGGCAAAACTTGAAGTCCTCTGCTTTCCGGACCCGCGCCTGCGCACGGTAGCCAAGCCCGTTGCCGAAGTAACGGACGAGACCCGGCGCATTGCCTCCGACATGCTGGAGACCATGTACGACGAATTCGGGATCGGCCTGGCGGCCGTCCAGGTCAACATCCCGCAACGCATCGTGGTGATCGACCTCAGCGAGGACGGCAGCGAGCCGATGTGCCTGATCAATCCGGAAATCCTCGAGACCGAAGGCACCGAGGAAATGGAAGAGGGCTGCCTGTCGGTCCCGGAATTCCGGGCACTGGTGCAACGCGCCGAGAAAATCCGTTGCCGCGCCCTGAACGAGAACGGTGAGGAATTCGAGATCGAGGCCGACGGCCTGCTTGCCGTCTGCATCCAGCACGAAATCGACCATCTCAACGGAAAATTGTTCGTCGACTACCTCTCGCCTTTCAAGCGCGAACGCGTGGCCGAAAAACTACGGAAACTGTCGCGCACCGGGCAGCTTCCGAAGCGGACCCAACGTCCGGAGTCCTACATTCACGCCTGATCCCCATGCCGTGGCCCCCCTGCGGCTGATTTTCGCCGGTAGCGGATCCTTCGGCGCTGTGGCGCTTGAGGGCCTGCAAACTAGCAGCCATACCCTCTGCGCGGTGCTGTCGCGGCCGGACCGGCCAGCCGGCCGGCACCTGAAGTTGCGCCCCACTCCCGTCTCGGAAATCGCCTTGGGTACCGGCTTGCCGCTGCTGCGGCCGGACACACTGGACGCCTCGGTACGCGACGAACTTGCGTCGCACCAGGCGGATGCCCTGGTAGTGGCGGATTTCGGACGACTGATTCCCGAATCCTGGCTTCGGCTGTGCCCAGGCGGCAGCCTGAATATCCATGCGTCGTTGCTGCCGCGATGGCGCGGAGCGGCACCGATAGCGCGTGCTATCGAAGCCGGTGATTCAACAGGCGGCTGCACCATCATGCTCATGGATGCGGGATTGGATACCGGCGACATCCTGGCTCAGGAATCCATTCCTTTCACTTCTGACCAGACTGCGGCCTCGGCCCGAGTCCGGCTGGCCCCGTTGGGCGTCAATCTACTGTTGCGGTACCTGTCCGACTTCGATCCGAAGCACCCGGCACGACAAGCACAGGACGAGGCGCTGGCCTGTCACGCGCCTGCCCTCCGCAAGGATCAGGCTCCTATCGATTGGAGCAATCCGGCCAGTCGAATCGCCGCCAAGATCCGCGCTTTCAATCCTCATCCGGTCGCTACCACCCGCTGTGGCGACGAAACCCTGCGACTGTGGCAGGCGCAAGCGCACTCGACGCGAACCGCCGAGCCGGCAGGTAAGGTGTTGCGTTGCGATCGCACCGGCTTGTGGGTCGCGTGCGGTGAGGGACAGGTTCAGATCGCCGAGTTGCAGCGGGCCGGTGGGCGGCGGATGCCCGCGCAGGACTTCTGCAATGCCCGTCCCCTGACGGGTCTGAAACTTGCGTGACAGGATGCCGAGGTTGCTACACTACGGAATATTTTGGGACACCGAAACCCTCTATGCGCACATTCTGGCTTCCGCTGCTGCTTTTCGGCACACTGCTGTGCATCAGTCCAGCCTGGGCGGAGTTGGTTCTGGCCTCCGTCACGAGCCATCAGGCCGCGCAGACCGTGCTGCTGGACCTGGAACTGGAAATCGATGATTCCAGATCCGAGATTCCACGCGCGCTTTTGCGCGGGGAAGTCTGGCTGGAAGTCGAAATCACCCTGGCTCAAAAGCGCCCCCTGTTCGGCCATCAACCGGTCGGCCGCCTTCATATCCTCCAGCGCCTCTCGTATGATCCCCTGCACAACGTCTACCAGGTCGCCCGCGTCAATCAGCGGGAACAGCAGACTTTCCCGAATCTGGCCGATGCCTTGTCCCGGTTTCGGGTGCTGAACGCCATACCGGTCACACGCCTCGACTGGCTACTGCCGGAACTTGAGCAGTACCAGGGTGAAATACAGGCACGCCTCTACGCCAACCCGATTCCTATGGCTCCCTCGATCGGGTCGGCCCGAAGCCAGCCTCTGGACTGGCAAAGCGGAGCAGTCCGATGGCACCTGCCCTGAGATGGTTCCTGACCAGCCCTTGGCTGGTCATCGGCATGTTCCTGCTGCTGGTCGGTTCGCTGGCCATCATGGCCGACGCGACCCAAAGTTCCGGTCATTTCCACCGTTGGCAATGGTGGGTAGCCAGTTTCAACGGCGTGCTGGCCCTGGCGCTTCTGGCATTGATCGGTCTCAGCCTTTCCCGCTTGATCCAGAGGCTACGCCGTCGCGAGGCAGGGTCGCGCTTGTCGCTACGCATGACCATCATGTTCGCCAGCTTCACATTGATTCCGACTGCGATGGTGTTCGGCTTCTCAGTGTGGCTGATTTTCAGCGGCATCGACAGTTGGTTTGACGTCGGAGTCGACGACACCCTGAACAAGGCGATGGAATTGAGCCGAACTTCAGTCGACATGCAAATGCGGGATCGGCGTGCACAGGTGGAACGCCTGCTGCAGGAGCCCACCGATGCCGGTGATCCCGAAGCGATGGTCGTACGCATGCATAACTTGGTGGTTCAAACGGGCGCGCTGGAAGCGTCATTGCTGGATTCAAGTAACAAGATCATTGCTTCCCAGGGAGAAGTGCCGGACATTCTGCCGGACCTACCAGGCGAGACCCAGCTCCAGCTACTGCGGGAAAGCGGCATCTACATGGCTCAGGAAGAACACCCGGAGCATGGCACCATCCTCCGCATCCTGATGCAGGTCCCATCGTTGGATCGGGAGCTGCCCCTGACGAATCAGGAACTGCCCCTGACGAATCAGGAACTGCCCCTGACCCTGCAGATCCTGTATCCAGTATCCGAGTACATGCTCGGCCTGACCGACAGCGTCGAAAAAGCCTCCGTCACTTACCAGTTACTCCTGGAGTTGCGCGACCCCTTGAAGTACAACCTCACCTTTGTGATGTCTCTGGCACTCCTGCTGGGGCTCCTGTTCGCGATGTGGGCAGCCTTGTATTCGGCGCAACGAATCCTGTCGCCGATTTCGGAACTTGCACGTGGCATCGAGGCTGTAGCGGCAGGCGAATACAGCCAGCGCCTTCCGGCCGGGCGGCGCGACGAATTGGGCCAAATGGTGTATTCCTACAACGACATGATCGAACGCCTGGCCAACGCCCGGTACGTGGCGGAAACCCGCCGCCTGATGATCGAGCAGCAGCATACCTATCTGCACACGGTCCTCGAGCACTTGTCCTCCGGCGTCATCAGCGTCGACGACCGCAATGAGGTGATTACCGCCAACCGCGCCGCCGGCTCTATTCTGAACCTGGACATCGAGCGTTACATCAAACAGCCTATTTCCGTCCTGCGCCGGGAACACCCCCAACTTGAGCCGCTGTGGAACCTGATGGATCGCCAACAGTACAGCGTCACCGACCTCAGGCGGCAATTGCAGATCAACGACGAGCTCAAGGTGCTGCATTGTCATGGCGCACAGTTGCCGAAGGGTGCCGGTTACGTGGTGGTATTCGAGGACATCACGGACCTGCAACAGGCGCAGCGCCAAGCTGCTTGGGGCGAGGTGGCCCGGCGGTTGGCCCACGAGATCAAGAACCCGCTGACCCCCATTCGCCTCTCGGCCGAACGGATGCAACACCGCATTCAACCTCGCCTCGCCACGGAAGATTCCGAGATCCTGAAACGTGCCACGCAGACCATCGTGCGACAGGTGGAATCGATGAAAACCATGATCGATGAATTCAGCGAATACTCTGCTGCCCGCTTCACGCCGGAATTGCTGGATCTGAACGCCTTGAGTACGGAAGTACTTGATTTGTACGTGGAGAATCGTTCCAAAATCTCTATTCGTGCTGAGCTGAGCGCGGCTCCCGCCTGGATCCAAGGAGATCCCGGACGCATACGCCAGTTGCTGCACAACCTCATCAAGAACGCAATGGAAGCCCAGGAAGAGCAAACGAAGGGCACCATCATCCTAAGCACCGAGATGCAGGAAGGCACGGTCACTTTGAAAGTACGGGATGCCGGGCCCGGCTTTGCGCCGGAGATCATCGCCCGGGCCTTCGAGCCTTATGTCACCACCAAACCCAACGGAAACGGCCTGGGGCTTGCCGTGGTGTACCGGATCACGGAGGATCACCAAGGGCGGATTCGCGTATACAATGACCCAACGGGAGGTGGATGCGTGGAAATCGAATTCGACGCATCCCCACAGCCTTCGCAAGAGGTTCAGAGCCAAGTAGCTGTGGCATGAGTCGCGAAACCATCCTGATTATCGATGACGAGTCCGATATCCGGGCTCAGATCCGGGACATCCTGTCCGATCACGGCTATCGGATCCTACAAGCTGATTCCGCCTCTGCTGCCCGCAAACTTGTTCGCCAGCAACCGGTAGACTTGGCGCTACTGGACATCTGGATGCCGGGCGAGGACGGGATGAGCCTGCTCAGGTCATGGCGCCACGAAGACACTTCGGAATTTCCTATTCTCATGATGTCCGGACACGGCAATATCGAAACCGCGCTGGAAGCCACCCGGCTTGGAGCCTGGCATTACCTGGAAAAGCCTTTCGCCATGGACAAGTTGCTGCTGAGCGTATCGCGGGCATTGGAAACCTATCGCCTGCGCCGGCAAAACCGCATCCTGTCCAAAGATTCGGCCGCCACCGAGCAGCTGATCGGCGACAGTCCGGAAATCCGCCGCTTGCGGGAGCAGGCGCAAGCGTTCGGCGACGACGGGAACCCGGTCTTGATCCTCGGCGAACCAGGCTGCGAGTTCCTGGCACTCGCCAACCACATTCACTACAACGGTACCCGCCATCACTGGCAACTTGTCATCGGCAACGGCCAAAACCTGAACCAGCGCCTGTTGGAGGAAACCCCGGGCAACGGCACCTGTCTGCTGCTTGAGGCACACGGCGGCACCCTGCTCATGAATCCGTTGGACCAACTGACGGTCAAAACCCAGAAACGCCTGCTCTCCGTGCTTGAAAATCGCCACCTTTTGCAAGGGAACGGCACTGCCACGCCCATCGACGTGCAGCTCATCGCCACCCTGTACCAGAGACCCGAAACGGCATTAGCCTCAAACATCTTGAACCCTGCGCTGTATGCCCGGCTGGCACCTCGCACGCTGGTGCTCCCGCCATTGCGCGAACGAACCCGGGACATCCCGGAACTGGTCGAGCACTATGTCACCCGTTATTGTGCACGGGACAATTTGCCCATGCGCAGTTTTCCGCCTAATGTGATGGAGGCACTGTGCAAGCACGACTGGCCAGACAACATGTACGAACTGCGTCGCCTTGTCTACCAACTCCTGATCAGCGGTAATGGAACTGAAGTCGGCCTGGCGGAAGTCGACCGCCTACTGCACCCGGCGCCGCAGAGCGATGCCCTCCCCAGCGGGCTGGAAAACCTGATGGCGCTACCCTATCGGGAGGCCCGAGCCCAGTTCGAGCAGATGTACTATCAATTTCAAATCGAGCAAAGCGGGGGCAGCATGAAGCGATTGTCCGACAGCACCCACATGGAGCGGACCTACCTTTACAGGAAATTGCGCGACCTCGGCATCGGACGCCCGCGGGAATCCTCCACTTGAGCAGGACCCAGGCACTTTTCTGACACATGAAGATCATCATTCTCGGAGCGGGCCGGATTGGCAGTTCGCTGGCCATCGGGCTGGCGCAGGAAAACAACGAGATCACGCTGGTCGACCTGGAAGAGCGAAATCTGAGCAACATCGGTAACCGCGTCGATTTGCGCACCCTATGCGGCAATGGGGCGCACCCCAACATCCTGCAGCAGGCCGGTGCCGAAGACGCCGACATGCTGGTGGCGCTGACCCGGAGCGACGAAGTCAACATGATCGCCTGCCAGGTCGCTTACAGCCTGTTCAACACGCCCCAACGAATCGCCCGGGTACGGGCCTCGGAATACCTGACGCAGGGCAACCTGTTCATGACGGAAGCCCTGCCCATCGACGTCCTGATCAGCCCGGAGCAGATCGCTGCGCGCAGCATTGAGCGATTGATTCGTCGCCCAGGCGCATTACAAGTGCTTGAGTTTGCGGATGGTTTAATGCAACTCGCCGTGGTTCGCATCTCCCCCGGTGCCCCGGCTGCCGGCCGCAACCTGCTTGACCTTCACCACAGCCTCCCCGACGTCCCGTTGCACGTGGCCGCCGTCTACCGCGACCAGCAGGCCCTTAAGCCGGAGCCTGAACTGCGTCTCAAGGCGCATGATGAAATCTTCGTGCTCACACGAACGGACCAGCTCAATACCGTCGTGGAAAAATTGCGAGCCCAGCTCGGCCGGGGTCGTCATGTCCTGATCGCGGGAGGCGGCAATGTCGGTCACGGTGTCGCAGCACAGTTGGAATCGGATTGCCACGTCAAGGTCATCGAGCACAGTGAATATCGCGCACGCTACCTGTCGGAGCAGTTGACCCGGGCGACGGTGCTCCAGGGAGATGCGACCGACGACAAACTGCTGCTGGACGAGAACATCCGGGATATGGACGTCTTCTGTGCGTTGACCAATAACGAGGAGGCCAACATCCTGTCGGCCATGCAGGCCAAGCGCATGGGAGTGCCCACCACGATCGCCCTGATCAACCGTCCCTCCTACATCGACCTGATCGAACGCTCGATCGACATCGCGGTCTCCCCGCAGCAGGCCACGCTGAGCGAGCTGTTGACGCACATTCGCCGAGGCGATGTTCTGGCGGTACACTCACTACGGCGCGGACGCGCCGAAGCACTGGAAGCCAAAGCCCATCACACGGCGGCCGCGATCGGCCAGCCGATCGGACAACTCAATCTGCCAGCCAGCGTCGACATCGCCGCGCTGGTCCGCGACGACGAAATGATTCTGCCAAATGCGCTCACCACGATCAAGCCCGACGACCACGTGATCCTGTTCATCAGCGACAAACGATACCTGAAGGATGTCGAGCGACTGTTTCAGGTCAGCGCCACATTCTTCTGACCCATGCCTATCCAGTACCGGGTCGTCCAGCGCCTGCTCGGCTACCTGCTGACATTTTTCAGCTTCGGCATGTTGCCGCCCCTAGCCCTGAGCCTAGTATTGGACGACGGCGAGGCGTTCTCGTTCCTGTATGCATTCTTCTTGCTGTTCCTCCTCGGCACCGCCTTGTGGGTTCAAGCCGCACACCGCGCGCCCCGCAGGCAACCGCTGCGACTGCGAGACGGGTTTGTGGTCGTTTCATTGTTCTGGATCGGCCTGGGGCTGGCTGGCTCCATCCCCTTGTACGTCTCACCTTACCTTCAACTCAGCGGAACCGACGCCGTGTTCGAAGCGGTCTCGGGGTTGACCACGACCGGCGCAACCGTGTTGTCGGGCCTGGACGACATGCCCTCCTCCCTCCTGTTTTACCGCCAGTTCCTGCAGTGGGCCGGCGGCCTCGGCATCATCGTACTGGCGGTGGCAGTCCTGCCCCTGGTCGGTATGGGCGGCGTGCAGTTGTATCAGGCCGAAGCGCCACACTCCCTGACCGAACGGCGCCTGACTCCGCGCATCGCTGAAACGGCCAAGGTTCTATGGTACCTATACTTCACCCTGACGGCGGCCTGTGGGCTCGCGTACTGGGGTGCCGGCATGAGTCCGCTGGATGCCATCTGCCATGCGTTTTCCACCGTGGCTATCGGCGGCTTTTCCACTCATGATGCAAACCTCGGTTATTTTGACAGTGCCCTGATCGAGATGATCGCGATCATTTTCATGATCATGGCGGGAGCGAATTTCGGACTGCATTACCTCGCCCTGAGCCGGCGCAGCCTGCAACCGTACAGCCGGAACGGGGAATTCCGGACCTATGCCGTGGTGCTGGCTTCGGTGGGTGCCATCTGCATCAGCTACCTGTGGGCCACTTCTTTCTACAGCGACCCCCTCGAGACCGTGCGCCACGGACTGTTCCAAACCGTGTCGATTGCCACCACCACCGGCTTCACCACCACCGGCTACGACCACTGGCCCGCGTTCGTTTCCACGTTGCTTTTGCTTGCCAGTTTCATCGGCGGCTGCGTCGGCTCCACTGGCGGCGGGATGAAAGTAATCCGCTTTTTGCTGATGGTCAAGCATAGCGGAAAGGAACTGTATCGAATCATCCACCCCACCGTGCAAGTTACGGTTCGGGTCGGAGACCGCGTGATCACGCAGAGTGCCCTGCAGTCGGTTTGGGGATTTTTCGCCGCCTACATCACCACGTTCACTGTCCTTTTCCTGCTGTTGATGATGACCGGCCTGGACCAAGTCAGTGCATTCTCGGCGGTGGGCGCCACTCTCAACAACCTGGGCCCCGGGCTTGGAGAAGTCAGCCAAAACTACGCCTCGGTCAGCGACTTCGGCAAGTGGCTGTTGTGCGCCAGCATGATATTCGGTCGCCTGGAAGTCTTCACCCTGCTGGTAATCCTGACCCCGGCGTTCTGGCGCCGGTAATGAGTTCACCGGAACTCTGGGATACTCGCCATCGCGAGGTCCTGAACAAACCCCAAGCCTGCGCGGTCTTGCGGCAGCACTCCGATCACCTGCCGCAGCGGGGACAGGCGCTGGATCTTGCCTGCGGACGGGGCGGTAACGCGCTATGGCTGGCTCGCCGAGGACTGACCGTCCATGCCTGGGACTACTCCGAGACCGGGATCCAATACCTGTGCGCGGAAGCGGAAAAACATCACCTCACCATTCAGGCCGAAGTCCGGGATGTTGTGCTCGAACCACCGGAAGCGGAACAGTTCGACCTGCTGGTGGTCAGTCACTTTCTGGACCGAAGCCTGATGCCGGTCCTGCTTGCCGCGGTACGCCCGGGCGGGCTGCTGTATTACCAGACCTTCCTGGTCGGCCACTCGGGACCGGGACCCCGCAATCCCGACTTCCTGCTGCGCCCCGGGGAGTTATCCGGGTATTGCGTAAACTGGGAAATTCTCCACTCTCTCGAACAGGACGGACAGGCGCAACTGGTCGCACGCCGGTAGACGTTTACGGATAAAGCGATTCAGGCTGGATCAGCCGCTTGCGAAAGCGCGGATAACTCCACCAGTACTGGGCGACGTCCTCGGCGATGGCCGTCTCCACCATGGCATTGATGCCCGCCGCGGCCTCCTCTCGATCATGGGAGTAGACGCGCAGGTCAGCCGCGTGGAACGAAATATGGAATCCCCCTCGGCAGCGACGCGACTGAATCAGGAGCACCACGACATTCTGCCTTCGAGCCAGACGGGAAACCAGCACCCCCGTGTTCGCCGAAACTCCGAAGAATGGCGCCATGACGCCGTCCTCTTTCCGCCGTGGGACGTGGTCCGGAAGAATACCGACTGCGTGACGTTCCTGGAGCGCCCGCAGCAGCAAACGCACGCCGCTCATGTCTGCAGGAACCAAAGTCGCGCCGGTGTGCTGCCGGCCTTGCCGCACGAAACGGTCGACGACCGGATGCTTCAGCGGCCGGTACATGCTGTGAATGGAGACGTGCCCGGTCAAATACAGCCCGCTGAACTCCCAACTCCCGAAGTGCGGCGTAACCAAGATGACTCCCTTGCCCTGCGCCTTCGCCTGCTCCAGCAGATCATATCCCGACACTTGAACCGCCAGAGATTCGATCCTGGCGGGCGACAAGCGCCACAGGCGAGGCATCTCCAGCAAGGTGCGAGCCTCATGGATCAGGCTCTTGCGGGTCATGTTCTGGCACCAGTATTCCCCCTGTTCCGGATAGCACAGCCTTAGATTGGTCAGGCAAGTCTCGAATCGGCGGCCCGGTACGTAGCCGGCCCACAATCCCACGCAGCCGCCCAGAAAGCGCAACAGGGGCAGCGGCACCCACGCCAGGAGTTGCAGCAACCACAGGGAAAGAAGTGAACCGGGTGTGGACATCTCATCAACCTCACGGCGAAGTATAGAATGAAGCAAACTTTTCATCATCCTGATGCTGTATCCCGCCATCCGGCCCTACACGACCCGCCGCCTGCAGGTCGATGGACGACATGAACTGCACGTGGAGGAATACGGCAGCCCGGAAGGGTTGCCCATAGTATTTTTGCACGGCGGCCCCGGTGCCGGCTGCGAGGATTATCACCGCCAGTTTTTCGACCCGGAACATTACCGGGTCGTGCTGTTCGACCAGCGCGGTGCCGGACGATCGACACCCCATGCAGACTTGACCGACAACACCACCGCCCACTTGGTCGATGATATTGAAAAAATCCGCGAGGAACTGGGCATTGATCAGTGGGTGGTGTTCGGCGGCTCCTGGGGATCAACTTTGGGGTTGGCTTATGCCGAGGCCCATCCCAAGCGGGTGTTGGGCCTGATCTTGCGTGGCATCTTCCTGTGCCGGCGCCCCGACCTCCTGTGGTTCTATCAGGAAGGCGCGGACAAGATTTTCCCCGACTACTGGCGAGATTTCTTGGATCCCATCCCGAAGGCGGAACGCGGTGATCTGATGCAGGCCTACCACAGCCGCCTAACCGGTCCCGACGAACTGATGTGCATGAAGGCAGCCAAGGCCTGGTCCATCTGGGAGGCGCGGTGCTCAAACCTGCAGCACAACGCCAAGGTCCTGGAAGCGTTCAGTGACCCACACATGGCGCTTAGCCTGGCACGCATCGAATGCCATTATTTCGTCAATCGGATTTTCCTGCCGGAGAATTACCTGTTGGAACAAGTCGGGAAACTGGCCGGAACTCCTGGCATTCTGGTGCATGGTCGATACGACGTTGTCTGTCCCATCGACCAGGCCTTCGCGTTGCATCACGCCTGGCCGGATTCACGTCTGGATCTGGTGGCCGAAGCGGGCCACTCGGCACTGGAGCAAGGCATCACCACCGCTTTGGTCGCGGCAACCAAAGAGATGCACCTGCGTTTGACAAAAGAATAGGCAAAACACACGTGCTGCCCTGTATAATGCCGCGCGCCTGCTTGCGGGTTTCCAGATCAAGGCCAGGTAGCTCAGTCGGTAGAGCAGGGGACTGAAAATCCCCGTGTCGGCGGTTCGATTCCGTCCCTGGCCACCATTTTTCAATTAGACGTACGTTTCTTCCGATTGACTAGACTAAGCAAATGTTATACGCTAATCTGCGTACAGCAGTTGCGTAATTAATGATAGAGGTTACATGCATTCAGACCCCAAAACTTTCGGTCGTGCCGTCAGCAACGCTAGGAAAGAAAAAAATTGGACACTAAAAGATCTCGTCGCGCACATACAAAAAGAAGATGGATGCCCGATCTCTCCGCAATACTTAAACGACATTGAACATGATCGCCGACATCCTTCATCTGATCGCATGGTTAAACAATTTGCCCAAGCCCTAGACCTTGATGCAGAATGGCTTGCTTATCTTGCCGGTCGGTTTCTCCAAAACTCTAGGGGAAAAAAACTTTCTGAAAAAGAATTCACAGCGGGGATGGTTGCTTTTCGACGCACGTCAAGCAGAGAGAGGTCTCGCTGATGGTTAAATATGTCTCCGACCGCACAGGCAGATTTTTGCAACGCCCACACTACAAACCTGAAGAATTGGATCAAGAATGTGAAAGCATAATTAACTCTTTCCTCAAAGACCGCAACGGTGAATTACGTTTTCCTATTTCAACAGGCGACTTAACCCGTTTGATTGAACGCGATACTGAAAGTCTTGATCTTTATGCAGATCTTTCACCTTATGGTCCGGGAGTTGAAGGCCTCACTATTTTTCGCACTGGTCATAAGCCATTAGTAAAAATTTCGGCAGCGCTGGCTGGAGACGGCAGGCGCGAAAACCGGCTACGAACCACCCTCACCCACGAATACGGTCATGTTCACTTCCATGCTTATCTTTGGGAGCTCGGGCAGGCCCCTCCTGATCTTTTAGGGTGTGCCTCAAATGCAGACACCCAAATCTGCAAGCGTGAAAGCATACTTGACTCTACTCAGGCCGACTGGATGGAGTGGCAGGCAGGTTATGCGTGTGGCGCACTGCTCATGCCCATTTCCCAGATTCAGAAAATTGTCAAAGACCACCAAAAAACGGAGGAACTCTGTGGAGCGATTAATGTCGACGATCCACAAGGGCGTGCCCTTATCCACTCCGTGCAAACTACATTTCAAGTATCCGAAGATGCTGCCCGCATTCGCCTTCTAAAACTCGGTTCTCTTACCGAAGCTACCACTGGCCAAGCGCTTTCTAGCGTCTAAGAGTCCACAATCTAGTATGTCTGAAGTTCCACTTGTACTCTTTTTGAATCTGTGTTACGCTATTTAGCGGATAAGCGGATATGCTATCCCATTCCCAATGAGGAGGAAATTGAAATGAAAAAAGGAAAAGATCAACATGTGGTCCCCCACAAGGACGGCTGGGCGGTGAAACCCGCTGGAAGCGGCCAAGCTTCCTCTGTACACGATACCCAACGCGAGGCCATCAGTCGCGCGCGGGAAATCGCACAGAACCAGCACTCAGAACTTTTTATACACGGCCGTAACGGTCGCATCCGCGAACGTGACTCGCACGGCAACGACCCCTTCCCCCCGAAGGGTTAACCCAAGGAGACTAATCTCATGACTAGCAAGAACGATTACCACGACAAGCCATTCGAGATCATTGTTGACCAAAAGCAACACGAATGGCCTAAACCGTCTATCACGGGCCTCGAAATCAAAGAACTCGCTGGCGTCGACCCCAACACCTACGATGCTTGGCAAGATGTGCCGGGACCCGAAGACGTTCCTATCAAGAATGACGACAGTGTCGATCTTGACAAGCCGGGTGAGAAACGTTTCTTCACAGGAAAGAAAACCACCACGGAAGGGTAGCCGCTTGAACTTTTTACCAGACCGTGACCGTGAATACTTGATCTCGAAGGGCATACCCTTCGAAGAGGTTGAGGACAATGGCAAAAAAGCGGTGATTCTCAAAGAGCAGTCGTTACCCGTTGGCCGCTTTGACCAAGAAGAAGTTGACGTATTAATTCAACTTCCGCGAGGCTATGCAGATGTAGCCCCTGATATGTTTTATTTATTGCCTTGGGTCAAGTCGGTGGCAACAAAGCTATATCCACCTCAGGCTGATCAGCCATTCAACTTTGGTGGCCAAAAATGGCAACGGTGGTCTCGCCACAATAATGATTGGCGGTCTGGGATTGATGGCATCTGGACCATGATTAAGCGGATTGAATATGCCTGGGAGATTACACGATAACCACCTACAGCCTGACACTCCGCGACGAACATCTCGCTCAATTGAAAGATCATCTTTTGCGAGTAGACGGTCGCGAGCACGCCGCCTATATTCTCTGCAATCGCACAGTGGTCAGACACGAACCATGGGGCAGACACGCTCACCAAAAGTTTTTGGTTGTCCGTGTTATCCCTGTACCCGATGATCAGGTCATTGAATCAACACCACATCTCGTTACTTGGAGTACTGTGTCTTATGTCCACACTCTCAAAGAAGCTGCCGCCAACAACCAGGTCATTGGCATTGTCCATAACCACCCAAGTGCTATGCCTTGGTTCTCGGAACAAGACAATCAAAACGAACCTGACCTCATCCAGATGGCAGTCAATCGAAATGGTGAAGGTACAAACCTTATCAGCCTGATCCTAACAACTGACGGGCAACTCATCGGGCGTGTTTGGCTGAAACCCAAAAAGAATTCCTATGAACGGCTGGACATGATACGTACCATTGGGATCGACTACCAGTTCCACTATCCCAACCGTGACCAGGGGGTATCAATTCCCGCCCTGCATAGACAAGCGCTTGCTTTTGGAGATGCCTTAAACAGTGATTTCCAGAAAATGCGGATTGGTATTGTCGGCTGCGGCGGCACCGGTAGTGCACTCGCAATGCTACTCGCACGACTTGGCGTCGGTCAACTCTTGCTTATCGATAATGATATCGTTGACCGAACCAATTTGAATCGCCTCCATGGTGCACGTCAGGCCGATGCCGATGCGATGCGACCCAAAGCTAAGGTTGTTGCTCGCACCATTTCGGAAATGGGTCTCGGCATCAGGGCCATTCCGATTGAAGCATGGGTCGCCGATCCGGAATGTCGTGACCCACTTCGGTCCTGTGATGTCATATTTGGCTGTACCGATGATCACGAAGGCCGCTTGTTCCTTAACCGGTTTGCCTATTACTACATTACGCCAGTAATCGACATCGGCCTTGCAATCGAATTGAACAACGGATCTCCCCCGTCTTTTATGGCCTTGGACGGCCGTGTAACTGTTCTCGGCCCACGACACACCTGTTTGCTATGCCGCAGCGTTATCGACTCCGAGATTGCACGAACCGAGGCGATGCGCCACAGCGACCCAGATGAATATGAACAGCGTAAAGCCGAAGCTTACGTAATAGGCGAAGCTAACCCTAACCCCGCCGTCATTACCTTCACCACGGAGCTTGCCTGTATGGCTGTTAACGAACTTATCCATCGCCTGCAGGGTTTTCGTGGCTTTGATGGGGCAATCGCAAACCGTGTCCGAAAATTTCACCTTGACGAAGACCGCAGACCTGGCCACAAGCCTCACACGGCTTGTCCCATTTGTGCCAATGAAACAGTCTGGGGTCGGGGTGACACTGAGCCATTTCTTGGGAGGATCGATTGATGAAGAAAGCTTTCCGGGCATTCTGCCGGACATTGTTAATCCGGTTACAGATTATTCCCGTGCCGGACCTTCTCGTCCGAATCGTCGCCGACCATCCGTCTCCAAGCAATCTTGAAGTTGGTTTGATTTATGTCGTCGAAAGCTCAGGGTTCCCGAAATGGGCTTACTTTCGCTGCCCAGCTGACAGCAATGAAATTATTCAACTGTCTCTCATGCCAAACCACAGGCCTCGATGGAATGTTTTGATCGACTTTTTGCAGCGCCCAACTATCACCCCATCAGTACGGCAACTTGATGGTTCTTACGCACATTTCTGGATAAAGAAAGGCTGTATCAACTGGTGCGAAGATACTGGCATGAAACCCTTGCCAAACATAAAGTTTCAAATATAGTGCTTGCACCAAATTCCAGATTTGCGATGCCTCGGATATTGAGTTGCAACGACTTTTTACTTACCTCCCTTGTGATGTGAGGACTATTTTTGTACCCCTAGTGTTTGCAATATTCTGTCAGCGTAAGCACGCATTCTTTCATCCCCCTTATCCCGAAAGGACCGCAAAATAGCTATGTGCCGGCTCACATAGTCATTACAGTCAATATCGTATATCTCGTCCTCAACTGCCATTTTGCAACTAAAGCGCCCTCCGGCTCCAAGATGCCGGACCAAGATTACAGCGTCAGCGCTATATGCATACTGGTAACCATACTCTTCGCACGTAACGAATGCTCGTGAATCAAACTGGACGATTTTTCCATACTCGCATCCTTCGAAATCGTCAATTCTTTCGGACGAGAGAATGACGTAACCGGTTAAGTCGGCTAGTTCATCGGCCAAATCGGCAGCACTTAAGAGCGGCACCAATAGCAGCAGTATAGAGAGTCTTAACCAAGACAAATCTACGATTCCTTTTGCAACGAAGAGGATGAAATGCAGGGGTTAAAAAAGAGGTTTTTAGGTCTCCCTCGTGGGAAATATCCTATACTGAAAATCCCCGTGTCGGCGGTTCGATTCCGTTCCTGGCCACCACCCCTATCAATCCCCTAGCAGAATAATTTATGGAGTATAAGTATAGCTTTTGATGAACCATGGCCTCTTGAGATTCAACTTTGAGTCAAGCAGATTTCTTGTAACTCTCACTTTCTAAATGGTCAAGAGTTCCATGAACGAGTAATGCTGCTTTTTCAATCTCGTCATTGGAAGTAAAACGTCCGAAACTGAAGCGTATGGAGGATTTGCTTTGATCTTTTGTAAGGCCAATCGCGTTAAGCACATGCGAGGGTTGGGGGGTCCCTGACGTACAAGCCGAGCCTGTAGATGCTGCTAACCACGGTTGTAGGGCTGCGAGAATTTCATGAGCGTCAAAGTTAGGAAATTGAAGGTTCGTATTGCCGGGGTGACGATTTTCCACATCAGGACCGTTGACGATGACGGGGAAAGAACTGTCCTGTAACAATTCCACAAATGTATCACGGTATTTAGCGACCCTCATTCGTTCCTCAGTAATGTCCGGGGAAGTCAGAATATCGCAGGCCGCTCCCATTCCCGCACACAGCGCAACTGGAACGGTGCCGGAGCGTAATCCCTCCTGCTGGTTTCCACCGTAAATCAATGGCTCAACTTGATTCTGTATGTCCCGACGGATATATAACGCACCGATACCCTGAGGACCGTAGATTTTATGAGCCGACAAGCTCGCGAGATCAGTATGTGTTGCGAGGTCACGCAAGTCCATGGCAGATGGTGCTTGTGCCGCATCGCAGTGGAACAGGATACCGTGTGATTCCAAAAGCGATGCAATCTTCGGGATGTCCTGGATGGTCCCAATTTCATTGTTGACAGCCATAGCCGACACAACGAGAACCGTCTCGTCAAGCAGTCTTTCAAGTGCACCTAAATCTATTCTTCCCTGCTTGTCCACTGGAATCATGTCAACGGTAAACCCCATCTGCTTCTCCAATGTCTGCGCAGTTTCCAATATACATTTGTGCTCAATAGCACTGACGAGTATTCGGTGTCGCTTCTTTATGGTGCGGCGGGCGAGACCTAGGAGCGCAAGATTATTTGCTTCCGTTGCTCCAGATGTGAAAATCACTTCATCAGGATCAGCCCCGATCAGAGTAGCGATTGACTCGGTTGCGGCGGTTACGACTTTTGCTGCTTGCCATCCAACAATGTGGTCGCTTGAGTGCGGGTTACCGAATGAATCACTCCACAAGGGATTCATTTTTTCTACGACAAGTGGATCAAGTGGCGTAGTCGCTTGATAATCCGAATAAATTATTGTTCGGCTATCCACCGCTTTCATCCCGATGCTGAAAGTTGTGCATACATTCTACTCCCAACTGTCTGATTTTCCTGAAACTGGACGAATCTTCCAGTTTAGACTTTGACATTCTCCTCAAGGGAGGGTAATGTGGGGGCAGATTCCCCCTGACTAACAAGCTTCGCAATGCATCGGGGACCACTCTATGCTGATGATTATAGGCCGCAATTGTCGGGCCACGAGACTTTTCCGCTCCGCTACGGGTGGTTGAAGAAAGCGTTTGACGCTGTGCAGGAGTCAGAGAGTTGTCTTGAGACTAAATCCATATTCCTGTCAGAAGATGCTGGAGCTAGGTTCGGGATCGGGAAAAACATGGTGTCCTCAATGCGTCATTGGGCTTCAGTGACCGATGTAATCAGAGACACATCGAGAGAGGGCCGTATCGTCACAGAGGCTACAAATTTTGGATGCTTGCTGTTCGATGACGAGAGTGGATTTGACCCATATATGGAGGATCCAACCACATTATGGGTACTTCACTGGAAACTAAGCAGCCGACCACAGAAAACCACATGGTTCTGGGCGTTCAATTACTATCCGGCCACATACTTTGGCCGGGATCAGCTGGTCAATGGGCTCTGCAGACTTGCTAAGGATCGAAGCTGGTCTCGCGCCTCTATAACAACTATCCGCAATGATGTTGCGTGCTTTGTTCGTACTTACGTGCGACAGTCGATTCGTAAGCATGGCAGTTACGAAGACTCTCTAGAATCGCCGCTGGCGGAACTTGGCCTCATTAAATCCAATGGAAAGCGTGATAATTTTCAGTTCGTGCGGGGCCGCAAACGGACGCTTGGCGCAGGAGTGTTCTGCTGGGCAGTAACCGAGTTTTGGTCGAAATTTTCCCTTGAAGCGCAAACACTATCTTTGGAGTCTCTTATGTATGCTCCGGGGTCCCCTGGCAGAGTATTTTTGCTTGATGAGAACGATATGGTTGGCAGACTCGCAAAGATTGAAGAAACAAGCAAGGGACTGTACCGATGGTCTGAATCTGCCGGCTTGAAACAGTTGACGCGTACCTGCGACTTGGATATCGAGAAAGCACAGCGTTTCATCAAGATTGATTACCGTCGCAAGGGGCGAAGCAGTGCTGTCTGACCACGTTCGCGTCGCCCGTCGCTTTCAACGCGCTATCCGGGTCGATGTTGACATTGGAAACCCGGAATCTCTGGAAGGCTTCATTTGCTCGCAGTCTGTTGCCGAGGTGCTCAAAACCATGGCGCAACACATACTGGAGAACAAGCAGGGTGCGTTCACATGGACGGGTGCTTATGGCAGTGGCAAGTCAAGTCTAGTAGTCACTTTGAGCGCGCTACTTGGAGGTGACGGAAAATCTAGGGATCGTGCAAGGGCCATTGTAGGGAAACGTACAGCTAATCACATTTACAAAGCACTTCCTCCCGGTAAGAAAGGGTGGCGCATCCTGCCAGTGGTCGGAAGGCAAGAACGGCCGGAACAGGTGATAGGAGAGGCTATTAATGATAGCGGGTTTTTGAGTGGGAGAAAGCCTCGGACATGGAAAGAGAAGAAGGTTTTAGATGCTTTAAAAAAGATCTCAGCCTTGAGCCCTCGTTCCAGTGGAGGATTGATTTTGTTTGTAGACGAAATGGGCAAATTCCTTGAAGCCGCAGCGGGTAAAGGATCTGACATCTACCTGTTCCAACAGGTCGCGGAACTAGCTTCCCGCAGTCAGGGTCAACTAATCTTTGTTGGTGTTCTTCACCAGTCGTTCGGAGAATACGCACATCGGCTTTCGCGCGAGATGCGCGATGAATGGACAAAAATCCAAGGTAGGTTTGTGGACCTGTCTGTCAGTGTCAGCGGCAGTGAACAAATTGTTCTGATCGGAAGCACGATAGAAAGTGACGGAGGATATCGCCCGAAAACCTTTGATGCATTGACCAAAAATGTGGCGGAGCAGATACAGAAACACACACCTTTAAGGCTAGCCGAGATGTTGGAGGAGTGCTGGCCATTGCACCCGGTGACAGCTTGCTTGCTTGGGCCAGTTTCTCAACGTCGGTTCGGGCAAAGTCAACGCAGCATTTTCGGGTTCTTGAATTCTGCAGAACCTAGAGGGTTCCAAGATTTTCTCCGGGAGGCCGAAGCTGGAGATTTATATGGTCCCGATGCTCTTTGGGATTACCTGCGTCTCAATCTCGGCCCATCTATCCTAGCGTCCCCGGATGGTCACCGGTGGGCTTTGGCGATTGATGCACTGGACCGGTGCGAGGCTAAAGAGCACAAAGAATTGCACCTCCAGTTGCTCAAAACGATCGCGCTTGTTGACATGCTTAAGGGAGGATCAGGATTGGTCGCAAGCAGCCAACTGTTGGCGCTAGCATTGCAACCCCACAGCATCGCCAAAATCAAGCGTGCCTTGAAGGATTTGCAGGGATGGTCACTGATCATTTTTCGGAAGTTTTCTAATTCCTATGCGATTTTCGAAGGCAGTGACTTTGATATCGACCAAGCTATTGAAGAAGTGTCGGAGGATGTGGGAGAGATAGATTTTTCTTCCATTGAAGCTTTTGCCAAACTGCAACCTGTAGTGGCTAAGCGACACTATCACGAAACAGGGGCACTACGCTGGTTTGATGTCATAGCTACCACACTATCCAATTTGGATGAGATGGTGAAGAGTTATGAGCCGCCTCATGGTGCAATTGGTGCGTTCTTTTTGGCTATCCCCGCAAAAAGCGAGTCATTAGCTATCAGAAACCAAATATGCCAACGTGCTGTTAGCCAGAACAAGAAATGGGAAATCGTCGTGGGCACCTCAGAGCGGGCTCCCAATCTGTTCGTGCTAGCACGTGAACTCTTAGCACTTGAAAAAGTGCGCGACGAAATGCCAGAACTGTTGGGTGACCGAGTGGCCCGAGCAGAGATATATGCACGCATTGAAGCCCTTCATGGGCAATTTGAAGTAGAACTGACTAAAGTGTTTGCTAGCGCCCAATGGCACTGTGGCCGACCTACATTCAAGTTGCCCAAGTCACTTTCGTACACAGACTTGAATGGCTTCGCATCTAAACTGGCATCAGAACGCTTCAAGAAAGCACCTAAGATTCACAATGAACTACTCGGGCGTGTAAAGCCTTCGTCCAGTGCTGTTGCGGGGCTCAACGCGCTATTACGACGCATGGCGCTCCATGAAGGCAAGGCACGACTCGGCATCACAGGATTTCCGGCAGAATCAGGACTGTTTGCATCGCTTTTAGAGCGTACCCGCTTGTATCGTAATACTAGAGGGCGTGGTTGGCGATTCATGCCTCCCGGATCTGGTGTCAAGGCAGATCCGCATCATTTGGCGCCCGCTTGGAAGACGGCCGAGAAATATCTTGAAGACTACAAGACAGAAACAGTGCCTGCATCCGAGATATACAGGATTTGGCGCGAACCTCCGTTTGGCATCAAAGAAGGGCTTCTCCCGGTTTTTCTTGTTGCATTTTTCCTGTCCCACCGCGACAAGCTAGCTTTTTATCGAGAAGGGGTTTTTCAGGCCCAAGTTACTGATCTAGACATGGACAGCCTGACTACGAATCCGGAGGATATTCGGTTGCGATGGATGGATTTGTCAGGAATATCTCGCCAGCTGTTGTCAAGCATGGCGGATATTGTGCGTGATTTAGACAACGATAACGAGCTCCCTAACCTTGAGCCTATTGATGTGGCACGAGGGCTAGTGGCAATCTATGATCAATTGCCGGAATGGGTTGATCGAACCCAGAACCTTTCAAAAAATGCACAAAAAGTTCGCCAGCTATTCAAAAGCGCAAAAGATCCGAATAAATTGATCTTTGATGACATTCCACGCATATTCGGTGCTAACAGGCAAATTGGAAACAAGAAAACTCTTATCACCATTGAGAAACAAATTCGTGAGGGTTTGACGGAATTAAGACAAGCATATCCGGCTATGCTTGGCCGCTTGAGGGAGTTGCTACTGACGGAATTACAGGTAGCAAATTCTTCTTCTGCCATGCTGGAGGAATTGCGCGCCCGTGCTGAAAACGTGAAGGGGCTAGCAGGCGATCACCGTCTTGAGGCTTTTGTAATTAGAGTGGCGGGCTTCACAGGCAGTGATATGGACATGGAAAGTTTTGCCGGCATGGCGATCAACAAACCTGCCCAGGATTGGGTGGATGTCGATATTGACCGGGCTTCAGTGTGCCTTGCAGAGATGGCACAACAATTCGTTCGCATAGAGGCATTTGCCAGGGTCAAGGGAAGAGAAGATAAACGCCATGCTTTGGCGATTGTGACTGGCCTTCCAGGGGAATCTGGCACAAGGCACCAGGAATTTGAAATCGCGAACACTGATCGTGACAAGGTGGAGTTGCTGTTTGAGCGCCTGGAATCAGTTTTGCGCGATAGCGGGGAGGATCAACGGCATATCATTCTCGCAACACTGACCGAGTTGAGCGCCCGCTATCTCAAAATGTTACCAAGCGAGCCACACCTACAAAAACAGGAGAAACAGGTTTAATAATGACCATAAATGAGCACCACGTTCTCGGCCTCTCGGGGGGGCGTGACAGCGCCGCACTTGCCATTTACATGCGGCAGAGCCACCCCAATCTTGACCTTCAGTATTTCTTTACCGATACAGGAAAAGAATTGCCGGAGGTTTACGAATTTTTAATCGAGCTAGAGGGGTTTTTGGGTAAGCCGATACTGCGGCTGAATCCAGATCGGGACTTTGACTTCTGGCTCAAGAGATTCAACAATTATTTGCCATCGCCGCAAAGCCGCTGGTGCACTCGGCAGCTAAAGCTTCGTCCATTCGAACAGTGGGTCAGACCGTGGCTTAAAAACGGCGAGAAGGTATGCAGTTATGTGGCTATTCGTGCGGATGAGGAATATCGCGAGGGCTATGCCTCGAAACAAGACAACCTGATCGTGCATCTTCCTCTCAAGGAAGCAGGAATTGACAAGGCAGGCGTAATCGAGATATTGCAAGGTGCCGGTTTAGGATTACCCAAGTATTACGAGTGGCGCACCCGCAGTGGTTGCACTTTCTGTTTCTTCCAGCAAAAGATAGAGTGGGTGCGATTGATGGAAAGGCATCCGGAATATTTCGAGCAGGCCATAAGCTACGAGAAAGATGCCCTCAATAATGGCTCTCCATTCACATGGAGCCAAGGCGAATCACTTCCTGACCTTGCGCGTCCTGAGCGTGTAGAACAAATCAAGGCGGATCACCAGCGCCGACTGAAAAGAATACGAGCCAAGTACCAGGCTAATCCACTAAGACCAGACAGCGAACCTATAGATATTGACGACCTGTATGGTACCGCCAAAGTATGTCTTGCCTGCCACAAGTAAATCAGAGATATCGCTCGCAGCTGCACGGATAGACGAATCTTGATTAGAGATTCAGTGAATCAATTAAATCTTGTACCCCGAAATTGATCAGAAACCAAGGCTGAGTCAAGATGTCTGTGCTCCTCTCACTCTAGTAAGAGTTGGCGCCACATTGGGTAAGATCAATCATTTATCCACTCGATCATCCTTTGGCAGACCAAGTGTTACAGTTTGTGCCAAGATCGTTTTATGACATCTGCTAATTCACTTATTTCATCCTCACTAGCAAAAGGAACTTGAACTAATATAACTCTGCCTTCTCCTGGCAATTTCGCTGCTAGATGACCCCGGCCAAGTAACCGTTCCGCACCAGGCTCATCAAGGACAATCATGGAGTTTTTTTTGTCGGCAACTTTTAGAACTAGCCGATTCGTTAAGTTTGCGCGAAGCTGCATTGGCAGTACATCTTTATCTGGTCGTTGCGTAATCAGAACGAGACTAATTCCTGCAGCTCGCGCTTTTCCACCAAGACGACTAGCATTCAGATCCACAGCATCCCGATACTCATTGATCATCATCCAGTCCGCTAGCTCATCATGGAATAGCCAAATACGTGGAATATATTCTGATGGTGTTACTTTTTGGTTGTAGTTATCAAGCTTAGTAACACCAGCTTTGGCTAGGAGTCTGTTTCTTCGTTCCATTTCAGCGACCAACTCCTCCAGGGCATGAATTGCTTTATCCTGTTCGGTAATAAGATCGCCTTCTAAATGGGGCATATTGTGTAGCCAAGGAAAATCAATCCCAGCCTTAGGATCAATCATGCGAATACGGGCTTTGGAGGGAGAATTAGTTGCGCAAATGTCCAGAAGAAGGGACTGTACTAAGACGCCCTTACCACTTCCTGTTTCACCAGCAATCAATGTGTGCGGCCCATGTGGTTGATGACCTCCAAACTCATTGCCCACATTCAGGTATAACAACTCGCCATCTGATTCCTTTGCGCCAAGCAACAGACTTGCATTTGATTCAGGTGCAGTCGCGGGAAGTTCACGTTGCCGCCAGAGGTCGCGCAAATGTAATATGGCCCGGCGCGGCCGTTTTACCATGATGATAATTTCCATTGGGGCTGCTAGCACGCTAATAACATCAATGGCATGTGAAGTAAGCAATTCTTGCCGTTTCTTCTCAACCTTTGGCACAGTAAGTTCGTCTGAGCCACGAAAGCGCACAAGTGCCGCATTAGGTGTTAGGCGCGCGCCTATGAGTTCCGCGGTCATCTCATAGCCGCGCAATGCTTTTTGTAATGCTTTGACAGTTGTATCAAGCCAAGTTTTGACATCCCGGTCATCTGCATCCGTATTGGCTCCAGAGTTGATCCACTCCACAAGTTGACGTGATGGCCACTGTTCCCACAATTCATCCGCGACTGTATTTTCGGCATTTCCCGTCCGAGGTTCTGGTCTAGGTAGTATTTTTTTGTCTTCTAGGGTGGAACCAGTTTGCTGCGATTGTTCGGCTAGCTTTGACTTTTCAGTGTTGTTGCCTGGTGTAGGCACCAATTCAGTTGCTTGTGGGCAATGATCTCTAATAGACTGGTTATCGTCGCGCGGACTATCAAGTGTAGATCCAGAGGACACATGTGCATCAGCCCATTTCTCCCTTTCGAGGGGTGTTTGCTCGACTAATGCCGAACTTTGCTCAGCGAAAGACTGAAGCAATCTAACCACGCTAGTCTTGTCAAAGACTTGCTGCGAACAGTGTGGCATGCCTTTCATGGGAATGGGCCCTCCCACATCTACGTTTTCTTCATTGTCGTGAATAAACACATGTGAGAAACCTGCTATCTGAATGGACACTTTGTCCTGCCGGACTTCATCGGACCATTTATGAAGATCCCAGTTGTTTATTAAATTCGGATCAAATGGTTCCATGCCTTCGATCATGAAATCACCTAGGCGATGTAACCAGACTTCACGGTCAATCCGCTTGTGCTTAGGGTCGAGTGCCCTTTCAAAACGAGCTACAGTTTCTTCAAGCTGTTTTGAAGATTTCTTTACTTGTGTTCTATATCCACGCGAGCCGACAAATTTTGCTTCTGATATAGCGACCTTTAAAACCGGCACACCATCCGCAATGCGCGGCGCAATGGCCATAATGTCTGCTATCTGTTCTTCGTGCTGGCCGAACCAGACCGCAAAATCATCCAAAAAATACCAGCCGAGCGGCAAGTCCATTCCTCCAAGTCCCGTACGAAGTTGCTCCATTGACAAAACTATGCCAAGTAGTTCGTTAGCATAGTGGCTGTAACGGGCCGCACGCATAACAACTTGTCCAGATAGCGCATTAGCCTGCTCAATCAAGCGATCTACTAATTTTTCATCTCTTTCGAGAATCGCTGGACTAAGTTCCTCAAGACGTTCTTTAAGGAGCACACGAAGAAGTCTAGACTTGGAGGTCGTCGAGACAACAATATTGTGATCAATTTGCCGATCATGGACATGGCGAATAACTTGTACTCCATTGTTGCTCAAGAGCCGCCTATCGACCAATTCGTCGAAATTTACAACCCACTCACCAATCTTGTGTGTCTGTCGAAAAATCTCCCCAATATCGCTATCGCGAAAATTAACTTCGCGTGCAGGAAGAACATTGTCCGGAAGAGCATTGTCTCCTTCAAGGAAACCGTGAACTAAGTTGAGATAATTTTGGCCCGGGTGAGGCTGTGCAGGACAAACAAGATAGACGGAGGCCGCTGTATCCGCCAATCCTATTGGGCGACGCCGAGACCAACGCGCCGGAACATGATCTAGTAATTCGGGATACCTATCACTCGGCGCTCTCTTCCACACAAGTTTTGCATTACGCGCAACGACATCTTGGAGAGCCACAATATCCACAGCCCGGTCAGCATCACCATCGGGCAAGTCGGCTGTGTCGAGAAAGCCAATACGAAGCCTTGAAAGAAAATTTCTTGCAGCTTCGCTTGCCATGATTGATCCAGATTCCTCGCTCACGGCGACATTCTGTTGCTCGTAGATACGCCTGATACGCTTGGGTTCTGAATGCGTCAACAGCAAATCACATTGCAGTTCATCCTCCTGCTCCACTTTGCTTGATAGTTCGGAAGCAAGAGCGCTTGGCAACGCTTTGGATTCAGCGTTGTAGAGAACCATGGAGAAATTGCTGCGCTCATGAGGCAAGAGTTTAAGATATTGTTCGCCCACATTGCCAAAAGCCTTAGCAGCTACGCCTGGTTCAATGTCAAGAGCATCATCTCCATCTAGATGCGCTCTACGCAGTGGTGGTTCCGCAAGAGTGTAATCATATGCTGTATTGGCTGCTGCGAGGAGTACAGGCCGGTCTTGGTCAAAACCAACACAGACTTCTGGGTAATAGTTCGAGATAAGTTCAGCCTGTACCTGACCAAACAGTAGATCGGCTCGAAAAATATCTTGCTCATCAGCTCCAAGCACATCGTTAATCAGTTTAGCCGTCTGGTGTGCTTTGGCACCAATCTCGGCAAGCCGCATCGGGTGCCATGGTGCGACAATAGCTGCCAAAGCACCAGCCCCAACATTTGCGACACCAAGACGCAAAACTTCTTGCCAAAGCTTTTCCCGCGCGAGATCGTTGCTAGCATGATTCAGAAGGCAACTTAGGAGCTTGCCGTAAGCATTGACCTGCTCAATAAAAGCATCCGATGCAACTCCGGAACCGTCAGGCGCAACCCACTCACGTATCGCCTTCGTATACGTGGTTAGAAAATACCCAAAAACTTCTTGTATAACCTTTGTGCTTTGTGTCCCTAATACGTTCGCAATCTCCTCGAGTGCGAATAGGAATGCTCCACTTCTGTTACCGCTCTCTGTATTAGGTGCAACAAGTCTTCCATCGTTTGTGTTAGCAACATCCCGAATCGTATTGACATCATTGAGCGCAATTCGCTGAATACCACCCTTAGCGCTCACAGATTGTCTTGCAATATCTGCTGTTGGCAGTAAAGCGTATTCTTCATTTTGATTGGCAATACTCAACAAATCATCGGGCAAAGCCATAGCGATTGCATCAACCGGAATTTCCCAATGAAATATAAGCTTGGCCTTTGCCCCTTCTGGATCAAGTGTCACTTCAAATTTGATAGATCGAGCGTCTTTCGAAGCAGAAGTTATCTTTGCTAGATCATTATCGGCTTGCGGGAAGTAAAATTTCAACAGTTTGCCAAATTCAAATTTGACATTACTGCCTAGGAGCGCTTCAAGTCCTTTGTAGCGGAAAGCGAAATAGCGTACGACTTTCGCATTTTTCGTGCGCCAAAAACTCTTTTTACGTGCATTAGGAATGCGCACAATCAATTTTCTTTCACGCAGATCTTCGTCATTTACACGGCGGCGTAAACTATCCAGTGTTGCTAACAAGCCAACAAGAAAATCCTGATAAGTTTGTGGATTACGATAAATGTATCGCTCCCACATGCTAGATAACCTCTTATCTCTTGCTAAGTGCTCACAGTATGTTTCGAAAAATCTCTGAAGATCGTCTGACGGCTCTTTAGGGAAATCATTTGAGAGTAGTTCACGCTCTTCATCTTCGAGTTGATCGTCAAATTCATCGTCAAAGAACTTGATCGTCTGCTCTCCCAAAGGTACAGATGCACTTTGAGAAATGCCTTCAAATAATTCTGATATGGATCGCCAGTCTAGATCAACCAAACCTTTCTGCTCACCAGACCAATCATCGGGTCGCAGATCAGCATCAAGAAAATTTTGTATAGCCCCGATCTCCGTGTCGGTCAGACAGTCGATGATATTGTTTAAATTTTCCCGAAGTTGTTCGCGGGGGATTGGTTCTCCTCGCTCTGTCTCGCGCACAAGCAGTGGCCGTGTCCGGTTGTGCAAGTGTTGAAAAATTTTGTTCCATTCAGCAGTTGCTGTGCGTTTCTTCTCCGGTATACGATCAAAATATCCTGCGTAACGCGGTAGTTTGAGGCTTGGAAGAGCATTATCTATGGCTCTTTGTAAGGGAAGCCCTCTTGTTATGATCCCATCCGATATTGCGAGTACGAAATCAGCAAAACTCTCAATGGTTCGTGCGGCATGGGAAAGATTCGCAGATCGAAGAGCTGTGAGTAGATGGCCGCGCTTACTCTTGTCCAAATAAGTAGATGTCAGGCCAACTTTATCAATCCAAGATTCGTAGCACGTTCTCAGCGTATCAGTTTCAATCTTTGTGATCTTTTCAACGCTCTTGTCATTACGTTGGAGTTCTTCCTGCGAAGCAGCAAAAAGTACCGCACGCGTTCCATCTACTAATCGGCAGTGGCGCCAGTGGGTAATAGATTCCTCACTCCTCGCATCCGAGGGTAGAACACTTTCCGGGTCAAATAATGGCGAGATCTTGACCAAGACAATCGCTTCTACTCCTGGATCCGCAAGTACCGCCTGTGCGATTGAACACACGAAAGATGGCTCTAGCCCAAGCATGCAAAAGCGTAAAGATCCTTCGGGTTCTTGGTCGAGATGTGCCTTGATAAAGTCGAGTGCCACCGCCGCAATTAGTTCACTTCTTGTCATAAATTGCTCCTAAACGGGTTTTCGACATAGGCGCAGTCATCAGAAAGACGGCGCAGCAACCCCAACGTCCTCAAGCGCTGTTCCAAGCGTTGCGTATTCTGCATGAAGGCATTCTGATCGGTTGGGAGGGATCCAAACGCACGTTCGGCTTCGCTCGCCCCAATCACTAGCCGAAATCGATCATACAGTTTTGCTAGGAATCGGCGGTATTCCTCACGGCCTTCGTCGACTGTACACATCACAAGTGCTTTGAGTAGTGAATCATCCGGTGAGTACCAGGTTCCTACACTTCGGCGCGATACTGCCAAACCAATTTGCCGCGTCCATTCCATATGAACTTTTGCGACATGTTGCTGATGACGCTTCTCCGCATATTCTCTGAGTGCCTCAAAAATAACCTCGGGATCGCCGGAAGGTAAATTTTCATCTGGTTGCCACTCATAACGCTCCATGAGATATTCTCTTACAGCATCAGCCGGCACTCTTGCTTTCAGCGCAGAGTGCCATCGTTCATCTTCTTTGGCAGATTCAACATGCGCACGAACCGCCCGCGCTGAAAGCATTCGGTTTGCTCTAAAATTTTCCTTTGAAAGCTCAAGCAAGGCGGTCCTTCGCGGTGAAGCAATATCTAGTACGAATCTAGGCTCCCTTGAGTCACCAACTTCCTCATTGGCGCGCCGCAGCATATAAAGCAACATGTGTAAAGCTGAAAGACGCATTAACGGATCGAGTAGGACTTCCCCTGCCAAATCTAGTTTTAGGAGTCGTACCCACGTTTCTGCGAGTTCTCCGTATTCTGGTCGCTCAGCAAAAGGTAGGTAACCTATGTTGCTTGAGACAGTGTTCGAATCAACTCGATATCCATTTGGCAATAATGCTCGAATGACACGATTCCACGTTTCATCTTGCCGCAGTAGTTTTTCTGAAATTTTTTCGGCTATCTCTACTCCTTTGTCGCTCCGGTTAAGCATGAGGTAGAGCAATTCACCGCTCCGTGCGAAAAAGCGGCGATCCGGGCTTCCATTAATGTTTGCAGGCAAGTCTGCGTAGAGACAATTAGGACCATAAGGAAATAAAAAACGGGAACTCCATCGGCGCTGACGATGTGGTTCGATGGCAGTCGTCTGGAAGAATTCCACCACACGGGCGAGGCGCGCGAATGACCCGAAACGTTCTTGTAAATAACTGAAGTCATCGTCTGTAAAAAATGCCTTTAGCCAAGCTCGCCAACGTTCGGAATCAAATTGTTGAATCTCCTCCACATGCCGAATGTGGGGGTTGTTAAAAATCAACTGTCGTAATGGAATCAGACGTGGTATGTGGTAGGTAAATGATTCATGCACGCCGTCACGTCGAATTTCATTCAGCGCTTTACCCTCAGCGTTTCTTGATTGAAAGACCGCGAGAAATTCGAGAAATACCAACCACGGTGTTTGGTCGTTATACAAGCGGTGACCCCAAATTGCTTCATCAACCCAAACATTAACATCGCTTCGATATTTCGCAGGAGCTTCAAGACGCATATTCATGTGCCCACCCTGATACGAATATTGTCGGGATGGGCCCGGCCACGCTCGTCGACGGTTAGTGCCTGTAGATTGACTTCATCACCGGAAGGCGCCTCTCCAATCAGATCATCAAGTCTTTTGATTAACCGCAATTTGAAATCGAGGAAATCCTCGTTGCATTGGCGCGAAAAACTTGCAGGCAAGCTCCCACTTGCCACACGAATAAGATATTCAAAATGGGGAAGTTGAAGCGTAAGGCTATCAACCACACCATCTCCATTATCTGCAGGATCAATGATCTGCAAGCATGGTGTTGCTTCGTCTGCGCTGAGCGCAAAGTGGAGGTAAGGATCTCTTCGATGTCTTGTTGTTGGTAGACCATAATTTAGAAGAGATGCGATTCGGCCGCGTCCATCACCACCGGAAGAGGCAAGATATAACTCTGTTCCATCATCAATCATCATGCCGCAAAACGCCCTGTTCAGTCCTCGCACTAGTAATTCTGTTGTTATGGATATATCGCCTCCATTCACAAGACCATCTACAAATGCCAAGAACCGGCCCGATGCCTGATAAACAGTTAGTCTCCACGGATCTAATAAATTTTTGTCCGACAACGAAAAGAATAGACGTTGCCTCTGTCGGGACAGCGCTCTCATAAACTCGTCTAATTCCTCCCGTGCGCCCTCTAGATAATCGCGCAAATATGGTTCATAGGCCGGTGCTCCGTAATAAACATCCATCGCAACCAATTTGTTATAGAGTTCTGAGTCGCCATATCTGCCGTAAATAAGCAAATTGTCGAATTTATTATCGGTTTCGCGCCCGATCCCAAAAGATTCAAGTGTATTGAATACTTGATATTGTCGTCGCTGGCGTTCGGGAAGATTTACCCCGAACACGTTTGCATAAGGGTTTGTCAGTCGATAATCTTTCATTTGCGCCCGGTTTTTCGCTGTTCGACAAGTTAATAAGATTTGCCGTCCCTGCCGATCACCTAACAAAATGTTTGTGCCGAGGAGGAGAAGGTCTCGGATAGGAAGATGCATACGGTTAGCGCGAGAGAGCTTCATCAAATCTCCGAGGCGTCTGCGAAATGTGGATTCTTTCTCCCCACCGCGAAGTCGTTCCCGGTTTATACGAATAGGACAGGTTGTTGATCCGTCTTCATTTAGCAATTCACAGCCTTGACATTGTGACCACTGAGGGTGTTCAACAATTTGTTCGACAAGCTCCTGAAAATGCTCGGATGCATCCAGACAGCTGAGGTTGTATAGATTTAGAGTAAGTGTGTCGTCCGTCACCCGTCCCCCGACAAGCATATCCTCTATGGTTTTAAACACTCTATGCGCTTCTTCATCTTGAGCATCAGACCAATCACGCCAACTCGCGAGAAGTTGTCCATCATTGGCAGCCACAAGATAAACACCGCTTTCGCTCGCACCAGACACAGCATTAGCTAGTTCAGCAAGCAAGTTGTTTTTCTCGCTTAATGTCAACTCGCTCAGATCTTTCACGATCGTGAGTAATTTCCCAGAGGTAGGGAGTATTAATTGAACAATCTTTTCCCCCGTTTTCCATCGTTCGAGGTCTCCTCCAAAATCCATCCAAACACGTCGGCAGTGGTAAGTCTTTCCGTCCCCAGCCGTGCCCGTCAAAATCACGTTACTAGGCTCAGATGATTCAAAGTTCTTCTGGACCTCTCGCAGTCTGGCCGGGTTGATATGAATGGCAGGTTCAATCTTATGCCGATCGATTTCAGCCTGGATTAACTCGTCGTACATGTTGTCCCCAGCCGGGATGGGACCGTAGTGACGTAAAAAGGAAACCAAGTCATTCGATTGATTCATGTGCATAGCCTATCTGAAACGTTGGGGGTGTGTTGGAGGGAAAATGTTTTGAGGTTTTAATTTTTCATTACTTTAAATGGGGTTGGTTTCCAGTCGGTATAACGGGGGGGTCTTCTTAATATTCTAATTCCTCTAGATTCCTAAGAACATCTGAAACCCCTCGGACCCGCTTGTATATATCAATTCTGGATGGCTGCTTTCAGCCAAAATCAACCTTTCAGTCAGACTAGAACCTTTTTGAAAAACTTATTTCCAAGTCAAATTGATAGATCTCAATTTCAATCGTTTGCGTCGGGTCAAACGGGTTCGGGCCCTCCTGTTTTTCTGTCGGGGAGTACATCACCGCCATATTGACTTCCCGGTCACCGGACAGTTTCTTGGTCAATCCCAGTGTGTAGTGGTTTTCCACGACGGCCGGAGCCAGTATGTTGAACAGCACCTCGCTCCGATCAATGGGATGCTCGGCAAAACTGGCACCCGCACGAAGTTCCAGGCTTGGAGCAATCGGGAACTGCACGCCAAATCTATACACTTCCATATCCTCCCAGCCGAAACCTGCTCCATTACTACCACCCAAGCAACTCTCCGGATCGGTTCCACCGGCCGCAGGACAATCAAATATATTCGCGATTGAATTTGCTACCGAGTCGACTTTGCTGTACCAGATTTTTTGAAAGTCAAATACGAACGTTAAGCCACTCGTACGTTTCAAAGCGAAGCCGACTGTCATGGAAGGCGGAATATCGAAATCGCCCTCCTCTGCAAGCAAATTATCGTAGTCATCGAACTCGGTCATGAAAATTCGCGATTGATAGGCTGCGCCAATGGACAGAGAAGAAGTCGGACTCCAAAGAATTCCAACCCTTGCCCCATAACCAAACGAAAAATCCCTGCCATTGTCGGTCAGATCGTTGGGCGGCACTTCTCCATCGCTTCGCACAAAATCCTCGGTATATGCAGCAAATGAAGACAGGCCTTTTATCCGAAAAGCCTGGATCGCCAATACCGGACTGATTCCGTACGAAAACTGTTGATTGATCTTTCGCGAATAAGTGAGCGCTAAGAAAAGCTGAGCCAAATCAACACCGGAAACACCCCCTCCATAGGTTCCCGGAAAGGTTTCAGTCGGATTCGGATCGGGTCCATCCGGATCGAAGGTAGAGGATCCTTCGTTCCATACCGTATTCATTCCTCCATTCGCGTACAGCGTGATTCCCAATGAACTTTGTGAATCGAGCGGATAGTTGTATCCCACATGAGGAACCGGGAAATAATTGCGATCGCTTTGAATGTCATCGGGGCCAAGTGTAAACGCGCCTCCTGTGCCATTTGTCTGGCTTGCACTGCTTTCATAGTCCCGTCGCGGGCTGAAGATGGCTAACCCGACATCCAGTCTCTCTCCAAGGTGAACCATCCCCGCGGGATTCGTTGCCGCCGCAATCGTATCTTGTGGTAGAGCGACCCCCGCACCCGACATGCCTTTATTCTTTGTCCCATATCCATGAGCAAAATAACCATTCGTTGCTATTGCGTCTGACACAACCAATGTACAAGTCATACACACCCAAAAAGCAACAAATTTCTTCATGACATCGACGCTATAGGATTTCTATACAACACACAGGATTCTTTCAATTTATCAAACCACTTGCGCAAGTCAATCACCAGTACAAATTCGTTATGCGAGCTTCACCCCCCAAACTGCCACAACCATACTAGTTGTGCCGCTCGCGCAGAACATACTGCCCGTCATAAAACCCGCTGAAGATCTGATCGGCCAGCGGATGTCGGATTGGGCATGATTCCTCATCCGGCTCCAAGTTACGCTCTGCAACGTAAGTCTCCAGCGGCTGGCCATCGACCAACACCCGGTACCAAGGCCGATCCCGAGGCGGCCTGGACCGTGCATTGCGTTCGTACCACTCGTCACTCCCCTGAAAGACCGGGTCCACATCGAAGACCACGCCCCGATATCCGAACAAGCGATGCGTAACCAACTGCCCGGGTGCGAATCTCGCTTGGCTACCGCTCATGCTTCAATTCCTGGCTTTACTGCTTGGTATACTGGCAGAAGTCTCTGGGTGCACTGCATATGGAACGTACTGTCGAACAACGAATCCTCGTCGCGATGCGTAAGATTCTGGCACAGATTGTGCGCGAAGTCACGCCGCCGCCAGGAATGAAAAACCCTTTGTCGCCACAAACTCTTCAAGACATACGAGATGCATTTGAATTGATCTCCACACGAGAAAGGGAACTGATGGAAGCTTCGGGAAAGCCCGTCCGTGAGCGACCCCGATACGCGGACGAGCCAAAAGCCACCCAGACTGTCCAGGTGCCCACAAGCAAACGCAAACTGGATTCATGACCGTCACATCGGAAGAATCACGAGTAAGGATGGCGCGCCAGACTATGGCAGTTCTTGATCAGTGGCAACTCAACGCGAACGAAATCGTAACCCTTCTGGCGCTGCCGAAGAGGACTCGCAGTACGCAACTCGAACGCTTTCGCCGCGGCGAGGCCTTGCCGGACGATGCACCCTTGATGGTACGGGCGGAACACATCGTCGGCATCGCCGACGCCCTGCGCACCTCTTTTCCGCGTAACAGTCGCATCGGGGCGCGCTGGCTGGTCACGCCGCACCGGCGGTTCCGGAAACGGACACCCCTGTCGCTGATGCTGGAGGACGGCATCAACGGCCTGTGCCGGGTGCGGGCTGAACTGGATTGTTCGTTCTCTTGGAGGCGATCACAGGAGGACCAGTGATGCCGGAGCCCATTTCCATTCCGGTGGCCGCCGAAGGCATCAAGATGACCCCGGAGAACAAGTGTGACTTCTGCACCAATTCCCTGTGCTGCCACTACGTCACCCAGGAAATCGACACGCCCCGATCCAAATACGACTACGAGCACCTGCTCTGGCAGGTTTCGCACGACCAAGTCAGTGTCTACAAGGACTCCGACGGCTGGACCTTGATATTCGAGACCACCTGCAAGCATCTGCAGGAAAACGGACGTTGCGGGATTTATGAGATCCGACCGCAAATCTGCCGCGACCACAGCAATGATTTCTGCGAATACGATCAACCACCCGAAGAAGGCTTCGACCTATACTTCCCGGACTACGAAAGCCTTCTTAAATACTGCAGAAAACGCTTCAAACGATGGGAGCGGGGTTAGGCAACCTCTGAAAAGGAAAAGAGTTCAATTAGGGTCGTCTCTCAAAATCCGGCAAAACTCCCCAACAGCAATGACGGCATCTGCTTTGAGTACCTTGGCGTCAAGAGCTGGATGGTCAATTTGCATTTGCTCCGCGTAAGCTTTCGGGCCCTGTGCGCCTGGGTCTGAAAAATTTTCTTCCAAATCATTGAGCGCCGAATGCACGGCGTCAATCTCATCCCCGAAACGCTTGTACACCAACCTCGCCACCTCCGATGGCCCTCCAGCATTACTGTGCAGAAGCACAAATGCTATGTCGTACCAATCTTTGGCCCCGCGCCTCGAAAAAGCCGCCTCAACCTTAGCAAGCAAAAAGCCGGCCAAGCCGGTCACGTTCACTTCGACATGATGCATCGCCCCGCTGACCCTGGCCTTCAGTTCACGCACTTCAGTATCGCGCGACGCAAACCCCGTCCCGCGAAGGTTGACCGCTCCCAAATCCGAACATCCTTTGAGAAGAAATTCCGTGCTTGCCGGCCTATCCTGAAGATCGGCCAGCAATTCAAGCTTTACGATACTCGAAGATCCGGGTTGGTTCGAAATCCAGCGCCAAACCTGATTTCCTTCAGGGAAAAACTCGGCATTGCGGAGCGCCCGCTCCAAGCGCAAGGCATTGACTTCCCCACATGCGATTTCGAGATCGACCTGCACATCTACATCAATCGTTCCCGCATGCTGGAATTCGCTATCGCTGCATAGCCACTCTGGAACCAGCCCTCCGAGGACAACGAACTCCGGCCGTTTGCCGTAGTGATGGACGATGCGGACCAGCGCCTTCTCCGCTGCCGCGCGCGCTGGCCGAGAACGGATAAACCCTGTTTCCGTCCCAAGGGGATTAGCTTTGTCAGGACGAGACATCACCAATCCTTCCGCATCTTTGCGATCGCCTTATCTATCTGAGGATCGGCCGCCAACTCTTCGTGCCGATTCAGCAATAGCCCCAGTGCCTGGTCTATCACTTCATGCTTGTGTTCAGCCCAGTATGAGCGGGTGGGCAGGGTTCTGCCCCGAGTCACCCTTACTTCCTTTTTGTATTTTTTCGCGTAAATAGTGAATGTGACCTCGGCAGAAAGGTCATCGTAAACATAGTCTGTGACTTCGACTGGATTCCAGACCACATCCCGAAGATGCTCGGCCGCATCCTCTCCCCTGACTCCAGAAACACGCAAATCAGCATACACACGGGGCCACGGAGCATAGAGCAAACCATTTTTCTTACTCATGAGTTTACGGGTCGCAACCGTCGGAAATGGACGCAGGATCACCCGTCCCCCTTCGATCGGTTTCAAATCGGCCTTTGCCGCCACTGATTCAAGTTCGGCAATTGTCGCCGCGTCCACATAGACTTCGGCTACCGAAATCCGGGTGAGATAGGGCGCAAGCACCGATGCGGCAGCGGCACCCGTCGCGGCCCACGCGACTTTCGCGCTTTTCCAGAGCCGGTCGATCTTTCTCAGCCCCTCATCCAAGTCACGCCAGACTCCCCCGGCGTCAAGCCGGACTGCCGTCGTCATCGATGCCGCGGCAGCGGCATACTCGTCCAACAGGCGCCCTGGGTCCGTCATCTGGCGTGCGGAATCGCGGCCGCGTCGGGCCTCCGAACTCAACATTCCAAGATCAGCAAGAGTGTGCAACGCATTGGTCGAACTGCCAGTAGAAAGCCCCGTCGCTTCCCGAATGGCCTCCACAGTAGCCTGCTTCCCGCAAAACAATGCCTCAGCAGCCGCGAGAACGGAAGGCGTCCAGTGCGGAGGTTTGTCCACAATCTCAGGCGGGCGGCCATTCCTGGAGATGATCAGTGAATCCAGAGCGATCTCCGCGGCACCAGTCTCGTCCACCCATCCGATGCCCGCGGCCGAGAGCGCTTCACGGGCGCCGGGCGACATGCGCCGCGCCACCGCGACATCCGGGAGGTTTTCCTTGTTGGCAACCAATTCGCGAGCCTGGCGTAACCCTCCTTCGCCAAGCCACTTCACATTGATCCCGATCCCATTGACCGTGAGGTCAGCCGAACGACCACCCTCGTGGTCGCACTGGACCCGGACAGCATGAGGGAGCACGGCCACAACCGCAGCCTCGGCACGTCGACCAGCTTTTCTCTCGGCCATATCGCCACCCTCAACTAAATACTCAATAATTTATTATACCTCAATTTGAAATTGAAGTATTAGTTTTTAGTGAGAATTATTGAAACCGGCAGCAAGCAAATTTTCAAGCAGCCGGCCTCGGCGGCATGATGTCGGAAAAGTCCCGGATCGCCGGGTACGCCAACCGTTCCCGTTCCGGCTGACCGCTATCCGGCTGCCGAACCGTGAGCAGGCAACCGATCCCAGCGGCCTCCGCGTGCTCCAGAACATTCAGGTCGTCGTCCACCATAAGGGTCCGGGCAGGTTCATGCTCCACCACGCCCCTCAAGATCTTCCAGAATTCCGGACTTTCCTTGGGTGCTTGAAACTCATGGGAACTGATGACTTGCCGGAAATAAGGGCGAATCTGGGACTCCTCCAGTTTGATATCGACGAACTTGGGATGCGCGTTGGTTACCAGGTAGCAAGGCCTGCCACTGTCATTGACCCGGTCTAAGAATTCCTCGACATGCGGCATACGCGTCACGCGATGCCGGATTTCATGCTTGAGGGCAGTCACGTCCAAGCCCAGTTCCTCGCTCCAGTAATCTGCGCAATACCACTGCAAGGTGCCTCGCATCTCGCGGTAGCGGGCCACCAGGTTCTCCTGAGCTTCCGAGAATTCGAGCCCGTAGGCCTCCGCGAAACGCTGCGGCAGATGGTGATACCAGAAGTGAGAGTCGAACCGTAAATCCAGCAATGTCCCGTCCATGTCCAGAAAGACGGTATCGATGGCATCCCAGTCGATCATGTGAACAGCCCAAACCCGTAAACATCAGATTCTACACTTCCTCCGCGCGGCGATTTGTTAAAATGGCCCATCCCGCCGCACCCCGATGGATTCCGAACAACTTGCCCGACTCCTGCCCGAAGTAAGGCAGGTCGTCATAGACGCCGGCGTACGCATTCTGGAAGTCTGCCGCACGGGCTACGAGGTTCACGAGAAGAGCGACCGCTCACCGGTCACTACAGCCGATCTGGCGGCACACCAATGCATTTTCGAACGCCTGGAGGCACTGGATGAGCGCTGGCCGGTGCTGTCGGAGGAAAACCCTGCGCTGCCCTCTTGGGAAACCCGTCGAGAGTGGGAAACCTACTGGCTGGTCGACCCCTTGGACGGCACACGGGAGTTGCTCAGGCAGAGCAAGGAATTCACCGTCAACATCGCTCTGATTCACCAACAGCAGGCCGTTCTGGGCGTGATCGGGGCTCCCGCCCTAAATCTCCTCTACTACGCGCACCGCGGCGGTGGGACTTGGCGAATTCACGGAGAAGAAGCCCCTGCAGTCATCCGCAGTCGTCCCTATCCCACTGATGGGTCCTCGGTCGTGGCAGTCAGTTTCAGTCACGCACGACCCGAAGTGCAACAATTCCTCAGGCGGCTCGGGCCACATCGGGAAAAACGGGTCGGGAGTTCGCTCAAAAGCTGCCAAGTCGCTGAAGGAAGCCTGGACCTGTATCCGCGCTGCGGCTCGACCAATGAATGGGACACGGCAGCCGCCCAATGCATTGTGGAGGAAGCCGGGGGACGATTTCTCGACTGGAAACTGCAACCGCTCCGCTACAACGGGAAAGAAAACTTGATCAATCCGTCCTTTTTAGTGATCGGCGACCCAGACCATAATTGGGCTTCTCTGTTGAACGGGGTGCCGGAAACTGACGCCGCCACTTGATACCCAGGCGATCAAGTCGGGCCAGGGCTGTCGAGCCACTCAATCAGGTAGTACAGGTATTGTCCTTCAGAAGACTTTGACGGCCCCAGAACTTGAGCCGCATGGCAATTGGCTTGATCTTTCGCCTGCCGGATTGCCGTTTCGGGATCTTCTACGATCTCCACGATTCCAGCCGGAAAACGCTGGCGGTTCCGGTGCGGTGCCTGAATGATCGCGTAATGAGTACCTGATACGGAAGTCTCCGGGTCTGGTGGCACATAGCCCCGCATCACTCTTCGGCCGCAGCGGCACGATTCTCGAGAAAATGGATGTTGACTCCTCCTTCCTGGAACTGTGAGTCTTCCAAGAGTTCCTGGTGAACCGGCACATTCGTGCGGATTCCTTCGACGACCAGTTCCGCCAGAGCGCGATGCATTCGGCGCAAGGCTACGGTGCGATCTCGTGCATGTGCGATGACCTTGCCGATCATGGAATCGTAGTTGGGTGGCACGGTATAGCCGGTATACAGATGCGTGTCCATGCGTACGCCAGGTCCTCCGGGGCTGTGGAAATGCGTAACCCTGCCGGGCTGCGGCAGAAAGGTTTTCGGATCTTCCGCATTGATTCGGCATTCCACCGCATGCCCCCGTAAACGTACTTCAGACTGCCGGATGGATAGCGGTTCGCCTTGCGCCACCAGCAACTGGTGGCGTACCATATCAATGCCGGTGACCATCTCGGTCACCGGGTGCTCGACCTGGATCCGGGTGTTCATCTCAATGAAGTAGAACTCTCCGTCCTGGTACAGAAATTCGAATGTGCCCACGCTCCGGTAATTCATCTTCTTGCAGGCTGCGACCACTCGCCCGCCCAACTCTTCGCGCTGCTGCTTCGTGATACCGGGTGCCGGAGATTCTTCGATGACCTTCTGGTGGCGGCGCTGCACCGAGCAATCGCGTTCGGCAAGATGGATAGCCTCGCCATGGGCATCGGCCAGCACCTGAAATTCGATGTGCCGGGGGTGGTCCAGGAACTTCTCCAGATAGACCGCCCCGTTGCCGAAGGCCGCTTGCGCTTCGGCCCGGGTCAACTCCAAAGCCTCTTCCAGTTCCGCTTCCTCTCGAACCACTCGCATCCCGCGCCCACCCCCACCTGCCGTTGCCTTGATCAGGACCGGGTAGCCCACCTCGCGGGCCTGCGCCTTGCTGTCGTCGAGGGAATCAGTCAGTTCCCCGTCACTACCCGGCACGCACGGGAGACCGGATGCCAAAGCTGCTTTACGGGCCGCCGCTTTGTCGCCCATCTCGCGAATGTTCTGCGCATGCGGCCCCACGAAAATGAAGCCGCTGGACTCCACGCGTTCGGCGAAATCCGCATTTTCCGAAAGAAAGCCGTAACCTGGATGAATGGCATCAGCATTCGTGACTTCGGCCGCCGAAATGATGGCGGGAATGTTCAGGTAACTCTGCTGGGAATCCGAAGGGCCAATGCAGACGGACTCATCTGCCAACCGCACATGCAAAAGATCTCGATCCACTTCGGAGTGCGCCGCCACGGTTCGGACTCCGAGGTCCCGGCAGGCCCGCAGGATGCGCAGGGCGATTTCCCCGCGATTGGCAATCAAGACTTTTTCCAGCACCGCCTTTCAGCCGATGATGACCAGTGCCTGTCCGTATTCGACGGGCGTCGCATTTTCGACCAGAATGGCCCGAATCACTCCCGCCTTGTCGGCTTCGATCCGGTTCAGCATCTTCATGGCCTCCACGATGCACAAGGTGTCACCTTCCGCGACCTGATCCCCCACGTTGACAAAGGGTTTTGCGCCTGGAGAAGGGGCGGAATAGAACGTTCCGACCATCGGAGACACGACCCGGTGCCCTGCCGGAAGATCGTCTGCGGGCGGTTCCTCCGCGGAATCGGGGGAAGACTCGGCAGACGCAGCCGGAGTAGCGGCAGGAACGGGGACATGGACCTGGGGCGCGGGAACTACGGTCGAACCGATTCGGCTAATGCGAACTGATTCCTCGCCTTCGGAGATCTCGATCTCCGCAATGTCGGACTCTTCCAGCAACTGAATCAGGCTCTTGATCTTCCGCAGATCCATCAGGCGTTCTTCTCCAGCAAAGCCACGGCCGCGTGCAGCGCCAGCACATAGCCTTGCGCCCCGAGGCCGGAAATCACACCAATCGCAATGTCGGACAGGTAGGATACCTGCCGAAACTCCTCGCGCGCGAAAATGTTCGATAGATGGATCTCGATGAACGGGATCGAAGTTCCGAGTAACGCGTCCCGAAGCGCGATGCTGGTGTGCGTATAAGCCCCCGGGTTGAACAGGATGAATTCCACCTTGTCCTCCCGCGCCTGGTGAATCCGACCCACCAGTTCACCCTCAGAGTTGGACTGAAGGGTTTCAATGGTGCAGTCGTGCTGCACCGCATGCGCCCTAACTTCCTCCATGATCTCTTCCAGGCACGCTGAGCCATAGATCTCCGGCTCGCGGGTTCCAAGAAGATTGAGGTTGGGCCCGTTTAGAACCAGAATGCGTGACATATGAAGCCCGAACTTGCTTGCCTGAACGGCATCAAGTTTACCACAAAATAAAAAAGCTGAATTTTGCTGTTGTTTTGACGTTAAATAAAGGAAAATATGGCGAAATAGGCACTATTCAGAGAATTCAAGAACTTCATCCAGCATCGCGGCAAATTTTGGGGCAGGGACATAGCTTACGGTTCTGAATGCCCGCAATTCTTCTCCTTCGGCTGTATAGAAAATAATCGCAGGTGGTCCGAACAAGCCCAATGAGTCGAGCAATTCTTTGTCGTCTTCGTCGTTGGCCGTGACATCGGCCCGCAAAAGCGTAAAGCGACGCATCCGCGCCTGAACGTCGGGGTCAGAAAACGTGAATGCGTCAAGTTCGTGGCAGGTCACGCACCAGTCGGCATGAAAATCGACCAGCACCGGCTGCCCTTTCGCGGCCGCCAATGCCCGGTCCATGCCTGCCACGGTTTTGATGGGCTGGAACTGCGTCGACTGCACGGCTGGCCCCGCAGGATTCGTGAAATGCGCCCAAGGCCGCAGCAGGCTGTCGCCACCGGTGGCTGCTCCCACCAGCAGGACCCCACCGTAAATGAGAAACGCCAGCCCCACGCCTCTGCCAAGACGACTCATCGTGTTGGCATCCGGGGGCAGGGATTCGACGGCGTGCAGGATCATGCCAAGCAACAGCAACAGTAGCCCGCTCAATCCCAGCGTCACTTGCCCGGGCACCACCCGGTCCAGCATCCAGATCGAAAGCGCCAGCAGCAGTACGCCGAATACCGCCTTGATCCGCACCATCCAAGGGCCCGAATGCGGCATTAAACGTCCTTCGAAACCGCCGAACACCAACAGCGGCAGCCCCAGTCCCAACCCCATCCCAAACAGGCTGACTGCGCCATGCACTGCGTTTCCAGTATCGGCGATGTGAATCAAGGCTCCCACCAAAGGCGGCGAAACACAGGGGCTGGCCACCAGCGCCCCGAGAAGGCCCATGACCGCGGCGCTCAGGTAACTGCCACTACCCACAAATCTCTCCCCGACCTGATGCAGGAAATTGTGAAGGGCCGCCGGCATACGGAACTCATAAACTCCGAACATCGAAAAGGCCAGCAGGATGAGGATCAGCACGAAACCACCAATCACCCAGACGTTCTGCATGTACGCCTGGAGGTTGGCTCCGGTCAAGCCAATAATCACACCGAGTACCGCGTAGGTGGCCGCCATCGCCAGTACGTAGACCAACGACAGGCGAAGAGCACGGGCAGTCCCCGCATTGGCACCCGCGATCACTCCGGCCAGGATCGGGATCATGGGCAACACACACGGGGTGAATGCCAGCAAGAGGCCAAACCCTCCGAACACGAGGAAACTCCAAGCCAAGGTTTCGCCCGCCAGATCCTGGGCAATCTGGTCAGCTCGCGACAGTAGGCCGCCGGAAGTACCCGATTTGGGAGGGGGGGGTGGTACCGGCGTGTCGGCAACCAGCCCGACTTTAAGGGTCTTGGTCTGAGGCGGGTAGCAAACCCCCCGCTCGGCGCAACCCTGATAGTTCGCAATCAGCGCAACTTCGTCCGAACCTGCCAATACCTCGGCCAAGCGCAAGTCCACCGCAACATCGCCCGACCACGTCTGAACCTCGCCGAACAGCGGATCGTCCTTGACGATGCCCGATGGCAGCTGATACGGCATAAGCCCGGCATCATGCCCGGCGATGGAAAAACTGGTCTTGTCCCGATACAGGTAATATCCCTCGGCCACCCTGAAAGACGCCTGCAACCTCTCCGAATCCTCGGGCATCACGGTCAGGATGAATGCTTCGTCCGGGTGCAGAAACTCCTGCTCCCCCGAACCGAACAGGTCTACCGCCCCGGCCGGCAGCACCACCAGCCACGGCAACAGAAAGATCAGACGGAGCCTTGCAGCCATTTCAGATACGGCTCCGAGCCGCCCGTGAGCGGAAGAGTGATGAATTCCGGCAATTCGTAAGGATGGGCTTCCAACAAGGCATCCTGCAGGTCCGCCTGCCGGGCGCGGGTGGTCTTGATCAATAGAAGGATTTCCGGTTCTTCTTCCAGTGTTCCCTTCCATCGGTAGGTGGAAGCGACACGGATCTGGTTGACGCAGGCGGCCAAGCGATTCTCTATCAATTTCCGCGCGAGATCCTGTGCTTGCGGTTCGCTGGAAACCGTAGTCATGGCGAGAATGTATTCGGTGGAACCCATGCGCGCATTCTAATTTAAAACTCATGCCCCCCCCCCATATTATCGGCATATCCGGGGTAGAGCGTCAGTGCACAGTTTTGACCGGTTCTCCGGGGATAGGTTCGCCTGACGGATACGCCGCATTGAAAAGCCGCAATTGATCTTCCGGATAGGGGTCCCAATCGGCTCCCTCAGCATAATCGGCATAAGTGTCGCCCACTTTGGCCTCGACGACCTGCAACTTAGACGGGCGAGCCGCATCGTATTCGGCCCTTGTCATGGGCCTCACGCTCTGGAAAGCGCCCTCCACGGCCTGGGCATGATGCCGTAACGTTTCCAGCCGACCTGCCTGCGCGCCCGCCACCAGAAAAATCCTGGACGAGTGTTCCAATACCAAGACGTTCGCTACGGATTGCTCACCCCAGACCCATACCTGGCATCCCGCAAACCCCTCCGTGGCACGAACCCGCAGCTGCGCCAACTTCTTGAACCTTCTTTGGAGAAACTCGCAGGGGGGTTGCGGAGAGTTTCGCTCAAGCAATGTCAACCGGATCTGCATGTCCCGGCTGGGCGCCTCGGCAACCAGGCGATCCGGAAGATTGTACGTTTTCCACCCTTCTGGAAACGTCACGGTGAAATCGTAAATCCGATGGTAGAAGTGGCGCCCTCGCAGCATCCCCTCAAACTCGGCCGATCCGACCGTCATGCCATCGATATGGCGCAGGTATTCCGGACGCCGTACCCACGCCTCCGCGTCGGTGCGATGCCGGTTTGCCTCCCGAATCACTTCCTGCAGCCGGTCGTCATTGTCCGGATGTGTCGCGAAAAGCCCATGATAAACCTGTGGCTCGCGTCCTTCCCGCGCCGCCGCTTTCACTTCATACGTCTCCTGATCTTTCAGGATGCGGATGACTTCGAGCAGTGCTTCGGGGTCGTATCCGGCAAGCGCCGCGTAGCGGGCACCCAGCCGGTCCGCTTCCAGCTCGTTCTCGCGTCCATAACCACGCACATACGCCTCCCCCAGGAGATCCGTCGCATCATTCAGCAGTGAATTGTCGACAGCCACGTCCAACACCAGTTTGATAATCCCCACCGTTTGCTGCTGTCCGATTCTCCGTGCCGTGTGGCGTGCCGTAATGTGCGCCAACTCGTGACCCAGGACTCCGGCCAGTTCCGCTTCGGAATTGAGCATCGCCAGCATGCCGCGCGTTATGTAGACATAGCCAGGCGTGGCGAAGGCATTGATAACGGGCGAATCCAGTACCGTGAATCGATAATCCAACTCTGGGCGGTGCGTGTGAGGCACCAGCGCCTGGCCAACTTGCGAGACATATTCCTGCAGTCTGGGATTGTCGTAGTAGCCGTAAAGATCGAGGATTTTCTGATGGGTCTCATGGCCGATCTCCAGTTCCTGCTGCTCGTCGACCGTCGTCCAGTCCCGTTCCCCGGACACTGGATTAACAGCGCCCACGCAGGCGCTCACCGACGCGCCGAGTGCCAGCGTCAACCAGAAAGTTCGAAAAAAGGAAAGAGTCGGAAGCCGGCCGGGCTCAGCTGCCATAGCGCTTGCGGAACTTGTCGACTTGTCTCGCGGTTTCAAGAATCTTCTGCTTCCCCGTGTAAAACGGGTGGCAGTGCGAACAGATTTCCACATGCATTTCGTCCTCAGCATAGGTCGAACGCGTCTGGAAACGGTTGCCGCAGGCGCAAATCACCGTTACTTCGTGGTAGTTGTAGTCTTTCGCGGCCATAATCGGAAAAGCCGGTGTTATCCGGGGCGCGTAGTATATCAGGAGACCGGATCAAACACTGTCCGGCAGGAACAATTCACAGAGATCATTCAGGTAGCGCCAGCCTCGCTCGCTGGCACATAGACCCTGCGGCGACTCATCGACCAAACTATAGGCACGTGCCTTCGCCAGCACATTCGATAACACTTTCCGGGGTTGGCCAGTTCGAGCCTCGAACAGACTCCAAGCGACTCCCGCTTTCAGTCGCAGCGCTCCCAGCATGAATTCGAATATCCGGCTCCCGGCGTCCCGATGCTGCCGTTCGATCTCGGCGCCCTCCGCCTCTGCCGCGGCCATCCAGTCATCCGGGCCGGGCACCTGCACGGTGCGAAACACCTCTCCCGAGTCATCCGTCAACTTGCCGTGAGCACCGGCCCCCACGCCCAAGTAGTCCCCGTATTCCCAGTAGTTCACGTTGTGCCGACAGACCGCGCCATCCCGGCACCAGGCGGAAACCTCGTATTGAGCGTAGCCTGCGCGTTCCAGTATTCCAGCACCTTCCTGATACATTTCCCACAGGTGGTCCCCGTCCGGAAGCGGGGGCGGCTTAACTGCGAACGGCGTGCCCGGCTCCAGCGTTAACTGGTACCACGACAGATGTTCCGGCTCGAATTCCAACGCTCTCTCAAGGTCGGCACGCGCTTGATTGACCTGCTGGTTCGGCAGACCGTACATCAAATCCAAATTGAAGCGCGAAAATCCCGCCTGCCGAGCAAAATCAATGGCCACGCAGGCGTCCTCCCGGCCGTGTGCACGACCAATCCTGCGCAAGCAGTGATCATCGAAACTCTGCACTCCGATCGACAGGCGATCAACACCCGCTTCCCGGTAACCTGCGAAATGTTCGCGATCCGCCGATTGCGGGTTGGCCTCCAAGGTTACTTCCAGAGAAGAACTGCAATCGAACTCGGTCCGGATTGCATCCAGCACACGCCGGATGGCGGTCGGAGAAAAGCGGCTGGGCGTGCCCCCTCCGAAAAAGACGCTTTCGATGGTTCGGTCCCGGGCTTCGCCTGCCGCCTGCCCGAACTCCCGTACCAGGCACTCGACATAGCGCGATTCGTCGAAAGTCGGAGCCGCATGGGCGTTGAAGTCGCAGTACGGGCAACGAGAAACACACCAGGGAAGGTGTACGTATAGAGACAGCGGGATCATGCGCCAGTTTGCAATTGCCCAACCAAGGCACGCAGTGCGGTGCCACGGTGGCTGATGGTGTTTTTGACATCCGGCGCCAGTTCGGCCGAGGCACAGCCATGCGTCGGCACGTAGAACAAGGGGTCGTAGCCGAAACCGTTGTGGCCTTGCGGCACCTCGAGAATCCGACCCTCCCAAGCACCGCGAGCGATCAGCGGGTCGGGATCTTCCGCATCACGCACCAAGGCGATGACGCACTGGTAACGGGCGCCGCGCCGGTCTTCCGGCACTCCCTGAAGTTCCTGCAACAGAAGCCGGTTGTTGGCTTCGTCGTCGCACTGCGGGCCAGCGTAGCGGGCGGAATAAACGCCCGGGCGGCCCTCTAAGGCATCCACTTCGATGCCGGAGTCATCCGCCAGCGCGGCCAGGCCGGTACAGGCGGCCGCATGGCGCGCCTTGAGCAGCGCGTTCGCTTCGAAGGTCGTGCCCGTCTCCTCCGCCTCCGGAACCCCAAGGGAACCCTGTGCGACCAGTTCCCAGCCCATCGGGCGAAGTACGGCATCCAGTTCGCGCAACTTTCCCGGATTGTTGCTGGCCAGCACGACTTTCACTGCGCGCGAACCTGCCTCTGCTGCTGCACGATCTGCCGGATGCCGGCCTCCGCGAGATCGAGCATGGCATCCAGCTCCTTGCGCTGGAACGCATGCCCTTCCGCTGTGCCCTGGATTTCAATAATCGAGCCCGCATCATTCATCACCACGTTCATGTCGGTTTCTGCCGTGGAATCCTCCGCATAATCCAGGTCCAACCGAGCTTCTCCCTCGACGATCCCCACGGAAATCGCTGCGATCTGGCCGTGCACCGGGTCGGCCTGCAACACCCCTTTCTCGCGCAAGACATCCACCGCATCCTGCAGCGCCATGAAGGCGCCATTGATGGCAGCCGTGCGCGTCCCCCCGTCTGCCTGGAGTACATCGCAATCCAAAGTCAGGGTGTTCTCCCCCAATGCTGCCAAGTCCAGCCCGGCGCGCAAAGCGCGACCGATCAAGCGCTGAATCTCCATGGTGCGGCCGCCCTGTCCACCGCTGCGGGCCTCGCGCCGGGTGCGCTCGCCGGTCGCTCGTGGCAGCATGCCGTACTCGGCAGTCACCCAACCGCTTCCCCTGCCCTTGAGCCAGCGTGGCACCCCCGGCTCGAAAGTCGCGGTGCACAGCACCCGGGTCGCGCCCTGCTCGCACAGGACGGAGCCTTCGGCGTGTTGCACATAGCCGCGCTGGTAACGGATCGGGCGCAATTCATCCGGTGCGCGGCCGCTGGGACGTTTAGGCATGAGAGCGGAACAAATTCGAAACCTTCGGGTCCCCCGGCAAGCCGAGCCGGGTTGTCATGGTCTGTTTATTATGCATCCGGCTTCGTTTCGGCGGTCCCGCGGCATGTCCGGCTGGCCCGCTAAAACTATCTCAAGTGCGAGTTGAAGGGAAAACAACAATCAAGAAACCTCATGATTTCAAGGCTGTACAAAACCACACTAGGCTAGAACTTTACATAAGAAAAAAACTTTACATTTTTCTTAACTTTATTTAAAAATAACTTATAAATCAATATCCTATTAGGAAGATAAATGGTCAAAAAAATCTGACCATTTATTCTTCCATTTCAGGGGGTTTTTCGGTACAACAGGGTTTTCAAAGCCAACCTCACAGGAGTGCTATATTATGGGAACGTTCAACCCGAGCCCGGAGAGGAAACCCTCCGAATCACGCGTCTCCCAGGCCTCAGCCGAACACACGGGCTGGCGAGACAAAGGAAAACGTCCCATGTTCGACACGCTTGCAGTCACGAAAGAGTTGCAGGAATCCGGTTTGGCCAGCCCTCAGGCTGAAGCGATTGTTGCGGCTTTTGGCACCATCGCCGGAAATGTGGCGACCAAGGACGACCTCGGGAACTTTGCGACCAAGGACGACCTCGGGAACTTCGCGACCAAGGACGATCTCAGGAACTTTGCGACCAAGGACGACCTGAGGAACTTTGCGACCAAGGACGACCTGAGGGCCATCGAAGAGAAGATGGTAACCAAGGACTATCTGAAGGACAACCTGAAATACTATGCGACAGAAGCCAGCCTGCAAAAGGCTGTCGGCGAGTTGCGCCATGAGATGCAGGCTGGCTTCCTGAAGATGCAGACCGGCTTCTTGGAGATGCAGCGCTTTTTCATTAAGGCCGCGCTAGGTACCATCACGATCAATATCGCCATGGTGAGCGCGATCTTCGTCATCGCGAAATACCTGATGTAGGACACGCGGGGCATGCGTCGGGACCGCACGCGTGTCAGTGAGCCATGCAGACCCAATCGGTGCGATAATGGTAGACCGTGATGCATACCCTTTCGCATCCGGCACTCGAAACCCGTTGCGGCTTCCGTCTCCGGTCGGCGGAAGGTTGCGGATTTGTTGATCGCTAATGGCACAGTACCAGTCATCGGACATTGAAGTTCTTTCGGGTCTGGAACCGGTGCGCAAGCGCCCCGGCATGTACACCGACACCGCCACGCCGGACCATCTCGCGCAAGAAGTCATCGACAACAGCATTGATGAGGTTTTGGCCGGCCATGCCAACCGGTTGACTGTCACCCTGCATGAAGACGGCTCGTTGGAAGTCGACGACGACGGCCGAGGAATGCCGGTAGATCCGCACCCCGAACTGAAAAGGCCTGGCGCCGAAGTGATCCTGACCACGCTGCATTCCGGCGCCAAGTTCTCCAACCGGAACTATCGGTACGCCGGCGGCCTCCACGGCGTAGGCGTCTCCATCGTCAACGCGCTGTCCAAGAGCCTTGAAGTCTGGATTCGGCGCGGCGGTCAGGAATACAACATGGGATTCTCTGACGGCGAGGTCCGCAGCGAACTGGAAGCGGTCGGCAAGGTCGGCCAGCGCAACACCGGCACCCGACTGCGTTTTTGGCCGGACCCCCAGTATTTTGATAATGCCCACTTCACCGCCCCCCGGCTGGCCCGCCTATTGTGCGCAAAGGCCGTACTGTGCCCAGGCTTGGAGGTAGTGCTGGTCACGCCAAAGAATGACCCGGAGACCTGGCAGTTCGAAGACGGGCTTCTGCAATACCTCAATGAAGCAATCGGCGATGACCCGCTGCCGGAACCCCCGTTCTCCGGATCCCACGAAAACGGGCAGGAAGCGGTCGATTGGGTCGTCTGCTGGACCCCACAGCAGGATGCCACGCTGAGCGAGAGTTACGTCAACCTGATCCCGACCTTGGCAGGCGGCACACACGTCAACGCCCTGCGCAACGGATTGACGCAAGCGGTACGCGAATTCTGCGAGACGCGCAATCTGCTGCCCCGTGGGATCAAGCTCGCTCCGGAAGATGTCTGGGAGCGAATCAACTACGTTCTTTCGTACAAAACCGAGAACCCGCAATTTGCTGGGCAGACCAAGGAGAAATTTGTTCGCCGGGAAACCCAGGGCACCCTCGCGACCATCATCAAGGACGTATTCCAGACTTGGCTGACCCGGCATGTCCAGCAAGGCGAAACGCTGGCGACATTCATGATCGAGAACGCCCAGCGGCGCCGGAACCAGACCCGCAAGATTGCCCGCAAGAAAGCGGCTTCCGGTCCGGCCCTGCCCGGCAAGCTGGCTGATTGCCTCAGTGCAGAGGACGCGGATTCGGAGTTGTTCCTGGTCGAAGGCGATTCGGCGGGCGGCTCTGCCAAGCAGGCGCGGGACAAGAACTTTCAGGCAATTCTGCCGTTGCGCGGCAAGATTCTCAATACCTGGGAACTGGATGCCGAGACTGCCCTCGGTTCACAGGAAGTGCATGACATCGCCCAAGCCCTCGGGGCGGCCCCGGGCGACCCCGACCTGTCCGGGCTGCGCTACAGGAAAGTCTGCATCCTTGCCGATGCGGACTCCGACGGGCTACACATCGCGACTCTGTTGTGCGCTTTGTTCCTGAAACACTTCCCGCATCTGGTCAAGGAGGGCCATGTCTACGTGGCTATGCCGCCGCTGTACCGTATCGATATCGGTAAGGAAGTGCACTATGCTTTGGACGATGCCGAGCGCAACCGGATTCTGGAACGCACGGGTAAACGCAAGAGTGCCGCAGCCCCGGTAGTGCTTCGTTTCAAGGGGCTGGGAGAAATGGACCCGGCCCAGTTGCGCGAAACCACTATGGACCCGGAAACCCGTCGACTGGTCCAGCTGGAATGGAGTACGAAAGACGGTGCCCTGATGGACCGCCTGCTCAACCGCAAGCGGGCCGCCGACCGCAGAAGCTGGCTCGAAAAGCGGGGCCACCTCGCTGAGATCTGAACATGTCTCAGTCTTCGCTGTTCGAACCCTTGGAAGCCGACGCCGACACTCGGCCTCTCGCCACATTTGTGGAGGAGGCCTACCTCAACTACTCCATGTATGTCATTCTGGATCGGGCCCTCCCGCATCTCGCCGACGGCCTGAAGCCGGTACAACGGCGCATCGTGTACGCCATGTCGGAACTGGGCCTGAAAGCCACCAGCAAACCCAAGAAGTCTGCCCGAACCATCGGCGACGTCATCGGGAAATACCATCCGCACGGCGATCAGGCCTGTTACGAGGCCATGGTCTTGATGGCCCAGGATTTCGCGTATCGTTATCCCTTGGTCTCCGGCCAAGGCAACTGGGGTTCGGCGGACGATCCCAAGTCTTTCGCTGCCATGCGCTACACGGAAGCGCGCCTGACTCCCTACGCGCAAGCCCTGCTCGCGGAGTTGGACCAGGCCACCGTCGACTGGCAGCCTAATTTCGACGGCACCCTGGAAGAACCGCAACTGCTGCCTGCCCGCCTGCCCAACGTGCTGCTCAACGGCACAACCGGGATCGCCGTCGGCCTGTCTACTGACATCCCGCCACACAATCTGCGTGAAATCGTCAGTGCGTGCATCCGGCTCCTGGAGCGCCCCGGATCCTCCGTGGCCGAACTTTGCGAGCACGTGAAAGGCCCGGATTACCCGACCGGAGGGGAGATCCTCTCCTCGCCCGAAGAACTGCGCAAACTGTACGAGACCGGGACCGGAACCGTTCGCATCCGAGCCAGCATCGCCGACGAAAAAGAGGGGCTGATTGTCACGGCACTGCCTTATCAGGTTTCCGGCGCGCGCGTCATGACGCAAATCGCGCAGCAGATGCGGGAGAAGAAACTTCCCATGGTCGAGGATCTGCGCGACGAATCCGACCACGAGACCCCGACCCGGCTGGTGATCGTCCCCCGCAGCAACCGGGTAGACAGGGAAGCGCTTCTGTTACACCTGTTCGCCACAACCGACCTGGAGCGGTCGGCACGCGTCAACCTCAATGTCATTGATCTGGACCGCCGCCCGAAAGTCATGGATTTGCGCTCTCTGCTGCGCGCCTGGCTGGAGTTCCGCAAACAAACCGTCACCCGTCGACTGAACCACCGGCTGGAAGCGGTCAACAAGCGGCTGCATCTGCTGGATGGCCTGCTCATCGCACACGCCAATCTTGACGAGGTCATCCGCATTATCCGGAACGAGGACCAACCTAAGCCTGTCCTGATGAAAAGATTCGAATTAACCCAGGAGCAAGCCGAGGCGATCCTGGAGATCCGCCTGCGACAACTGGCGAAACTGGAACGGGAAAAACTGGAGCAGGAGCAGCAGGACCTGAGTGCCGAAAAGAAAGACATCGAGAAAATCCTCGGCTCGGCCGCCCGCTTGAAAACCTTGGTCAAAAAAGAACTCCTGGAAGATGCCAAGCGTTATGGCGACGACCGCCGCAGTCAACTCGTGGAAGCTGCTCCGCAGGCACAGGCCATGGATCCGTCACAGTTCATGCCCGCAGAGCCTGTCACCGTAGTGCTGTCCCGCAGCGGTCTCGTGCGTTCCGCCAAGGGCCATGAGATCGATCCTACCTCGCTGACCTATAAGACCGACGATGCCCTGCAGGCCAGCGTACGTACCCGGAGCAACCGGACCGTGCGGTTCCTCGACAACCATGGCCGGGTGTATACCATGGCCGCCGCCCAGATGCCCTCCGCCCGCAACCTTGGAGAACCCTTGGCACGACATTTCAACCCCCCTGCAGGCGCGCAGTTCATCGGGGTGATGGCCAACGAAGAGAACCCTCACTGGTTGATGGGTACCAGTTTCGGCTACGGTTTCCTCGCCCCCTACGACCGCCTGGAGACCCGCAGCAAGGCCGGTCGGGCTACCCTGACCGTGCAAGACGGCGCCGCAGTGCTGCAACCGTACCCGGTGCCGGATCTGGAACAGACTTATGTCGTCGCCGCGACCAGTTCTGGAAACCTGCTGATGGTCAAGGCGTCGGAACTGCCGATTCTCGGCCGCGGGCGCGGCAACAAGGTCATCAACATTGCCGGTCCGCAACTGAAAGACTCCAAAGGTGAGCGGGTCACGCTGCTGGCTGCCTTGACGGAGAAGCAGGCATTGGTGCTGTTCACCCAGGCGGCCCATCGCGTCATGCGCTTCTCAGACTTGTGCGAGCATCAGGGGGCACGGGGCGGGCGTGGCACCAAATTGTCCAAGAGCTGGAGGAATTTTCAGCGTTTTGAGGTGAGAGATTTATAATTTCGGATTATGAGAATTCTTCTTTTCCTCGGCGTCAACTTCGCCATCCTTCTGGTGCTCGGTATCGTGTTCTCGGTGCTCGGCATCGACGGCCTGCTGGATGCCCAAGGTGTTCACCTGGACCTGATGGCGTTGCTGGTTTATTCACTGGTCATTGGCTTTGCCGGCTCCTTTATCTCACTCGCCATATCGAAGTGGATCGCCAAGCGGACCATGCGAGTACGAGTGATCGAACAACCGGCCAACCGTACGGAGGAATGGCTTGTGGACACGATTCGCCGCCATTCGGAAGTCTGCCATATTCAACCCCCTGAGTTCGGAATTTTTGATTCCCCGCAACCGAACGCCTTCGCCACCGGGATGAACAAAAACAACGCCTTGGTCGCGGTCAGCACCGGGTTACTGAAGCAGATGAGCCAAGATGAGGTGGAAGCCGTAATCGGCCATGAAATGGCGCATATCGCCAACGGCGACATGGTGACCATGGCCTTGCTGCAGGGCGTGCTCAATACCTTTGTTATTTTCCTGTCTCGGGTGATCGGGTTCTTGGTCGACCGGCTCGTGTTCCGGGTACAGCGCGGGTTCGGGCCGGGATACTACATCGTCTCGATCGTCGCCCAGATCCTGCTGTCGGTCCTCGCCACCATCGTGGTGATGTGGTTTTCTCGGCGCCGGGAGTTCCGTGCGGACGCCGGCGGGGCCTACCTGGCTGGCCGCGACAAGATGATCTCTGCGCTACAGCGCCTGCGCGAAGTCAGCCAGCCCCGAGACCTCCCGGACACGATGGCGGCCTTCGGCATCTCCGGAACCCGTCCAACCTCACGAATGCGCCAATTGTTTCTGTCGCACCCGCCCTTGGAAGAACGGATTCGCGCATTGCAAAACAACGAAGTCCAGCCCTAGATTGCAACTCGACTCGTAGCTGAGCCCAACACAGGCCCGGCAAATTAGTACTGGGTCCGTCCCTCGAACGCTGTCATCAGAGTGCCGGGATCCAGGTATTCCAGTTCTCCCCCCACCGGCACCCCACGTGCCAGCCGGGTAACCTTGGCATGATTCCGTTGCGCCAGTTCGCTCAGTACGTGCGCCGTGACATCGCTCTCCACGGTCGTGCCGATGGCCAGAATCAATTCCTCTATAGGTTCGGACTGAAGCCGGGTTTCCAATTGCGAAAGGCCAATCTCCTCGGGCCCGATACCATCCAACGGCGACAGCCGGCCCATCAATACGAAATAGCGCCCTTGGTAATCGGTGTTGGCTTCCAACAACCGCACATCGGCCGGCCCCTCCACGATGCACAACTGATTCGAAGATCTCGACGCATCCGCACAAATCGAGCATAGTTCGTTTTCCGTGAAATTCCGGCAACGCGCGCAATGCCGGATATTGTCTAACGCTTCCTTCAGCACGGAAGCCAACACCCGGCCACGTGGGCGGTTCCGCTCCAACAGGTTGAACGCCATTCGCTGTGCCGTCTTCACACCGACGCCAGGCAGGCATTGCAAGGCTTCGACCAATTGATCCAGAAGACTGTCCGAGGCGGACATTCAGGATTCCGTGGTGGGGGATGTCATGCCGTTCATCGGGCCGATGACCTGTTGGGCACCCAATTCCTCCCGCAGGGCACGCAGTGTTGGCGATTCTTCTATTTCACGTTGCACTTGTGCGGCGCGTTCTTTTCGGGCATTGGCATCTTTTTGCGCTTTGGTCTCCTGCTGTGGGACACCTAAACGGACATGCAGGGAGATTTCTCGCTTGAAATATTGGCTTAGAGCCTTGCCCAGAGTTTTTTCTACCTCAGGTGAGGTTGGGTAATCCTTATCACACATCAAATGCATGGCATCCCCTTCTACGCACTCCACGGTACAGTGATCTGCAAAAACCTTGGCAGTCCCACGAACCCCAAGTTGCTCTATCAACGTGCCCCAGTCTATCCCTTCATCCCATTTGATCGGCTTTGTTGACACGGCAGGTTTGGATTCTGTCGGAAGCACATCCTGGCTTTGTGTGGAAACGTTTGTGTCCGAAGCTGCAGGCTTTGGTGCGGGTGACGCTTCTGTCTGCCAACCCGCTGGTATGAAACACAATAAACGCAGCAGGGTCATCTCCAGCCCCGTCTGTTCATCCGGTGCATACTGCAGGTCTCGCTTGCCTTGCAGCAGGATCTGGTAGCCCAACTGGAGGTCGGCCGGGCTGTAAGCCGCATTGATCGCACGCACCCAATCCTGCATTTCTTCCGGCGCATCGGCCTCCACTCCTTCCGATGCCATCGCGCAGACATGGAATACCCTGGCCAAATCGTCCAAAATGTCTTGAAATGAAGGCGACAGCTCCCGCAAGCTGGCAACCGCCTGCATCACCGCTTCAGGATCCCGGCCCGAAAGAGCCATCACCAACGCGCCGAAGTTTTCGCGCGGCAACAGGCCCAGCATCCGTCCCACTTCGTCCTGAGTCAGGCCGGCGGAACAATAATTGATAGCCTGATCCAGCAAACTCAATCCATCCCGCATGCTGCCATCAGCTGCACGCGCCAACTGGACTACCGCTTCCGGCTCGGATTCCAGTTTTTCATGTTCGAGAATCTTCGCCAATTGATCGCAAACTTGGGATTCGGTCAAACATTTCAGATGGAACTGAAGACACCGGGACAGTACTGTGGCCGGGAGCTTTTGTGGATCGGTCGTGGCAAAGAGAAACTTGAGATGTTCGGGCGGCTCTTCCAGGGTCTTGAGCAGAGCATTGAAACTGTGCGTCGACAGCATGTGCACTTCGTCGATCAAGTACACCTTGAAACGGCCCTGCGTGGGAACGTAGGACGAATCCGACAGCAATTCACGCATCTCCTCCACGCGAGTGCGGGACGCTGCGTCAATTTCCAGAAGATCAGGAAACTTCCCTTCATCGATGCTGAGGCAAACTCCACATTCACCGCAAGGCTTCGCGCTGACCCCCTGTTCGCAGTTCAGGCATTTGGCGACGATGCGTGCCAAGGTCGTCTTGCCGACGCCCCGAGTCCCCGTGAACAGGTACGCGTGATGTAGTCGGTTGTTTTCGAAGGCCTTGGTCAGGACCTGAAGCACATGCTGCTGGCCGACTACTTCGTCAAATGTGCGGGGCCGCCACCTTCGGGCCAGGACTTCATACGCCATGAGGGTCGATGAGGAGGATAAAACCGGTTCCGATCCGTCTACCACTCATTATAGTGTTCCCGTCGAATCCACGCCCAGCCAGCCCCAGCGCGTACAATCGTCCCCGATGCACGGTATTTCACGCAATCTTTCCCAGTTCGGGCAACAACTGGCGCAGGTTTTTCTGGTCGGCATGACCCTCGGCATGGTGCGCACAGTGATTCCGGCATTGGCGGAAAGCGAATTTTCTGTTGAACGCGGTTCCTATCTCCTACTTACCGTCTTCGTCGTCGCATTCGGGTTCGTCAAAGGGACCATGAATTTCGTCGCCGGGAGAACAGCGGACCGCTTTGGCCGGAAACCTGTGCTCTTGGTCGGGTGGCTGTTTGCCCTGCCCGCCCCTTGGTTGATTCTGTATGCCACGAGCTGGAACGAAGTCGTGCTGGCGACATTGCTGCTGGGCATCAACCAAGGCCTGTGCTGGTCGGCAACCCAAGCCAGCAAGTTGGATCTAGCGCATTCCAAAGAACGTGGTTTCGCGGTCGGATTGGACGAGTTTTCCGGCTACATGGGCGTGGCGGTCGCCGGGGTTGCGACCGGCTATCTGGCAACCGGCCTGGATGCCCGCGAAGCATTGTGGGGATTCGGCTTGGCCTGCATCCTTCTGGCCATCGGGTTGCTACTCGGATTCGTGCGAGAGACCCTTCCTTGGGCTCATAGCGAGCAAAAAGCGGCGGAAATCCCGCCTGATTCGATGCCAACCACGACTTGGGAAGCATTCGCTGAAGTCTCTTGGAAGGACCGGCGCATGTTTGCGCTCAGCCAAGCGGGACTAGTCGAAAAATTCGTCGACACCTTGGTCTGGATCTTTTATCCCGTCTATTTGTACGCCCATGGATTCAGCCTTCCGGACATCGGCTGGATTGTCGGAATTTACGGGACTGTTTGGGGGGCCAGCCAGTTTCTGACCGGGCGCCTGTCCGACCGGATCGGGCGCCTGCTGCCCTGCGTGGCCGGCATGTGGTTGTGTGGAATCGGAGTCTTGGGTTCGTTGTGGAGCATGCAATTCGAGACTTGGGCAGTCAGCGCTGCCGTCACGGGATTCGGCATGGCTTTGCTGTATCCAAATCTCAGTGCCGCGATCAGTGACCTTGCCGCTCCCGCATGGCGGGGCTCTGCGATTGGAGTCTATCGTTTCTGGCGTGACTTGGGCTACGGCATCGGGGCGCTCGGGCTGGGAATCCTGGCGAGCCTGGCCGGATACTTGGAGGCCGGATTTTACGGGGTTGCCATCAGCATGTTCGCCTCTGGAGGACTGCTGGCTTGGCTCGGCCCGAGGCGATCAGGCTAGTGCCTAAAGACTGCGATTTTTTGTATCAGAACAACTTCTGAAAACCTAGGCGAAGGGTGAAATTGTCCCGGTCGTAAAGATCGATGTTGGATTTCGTCTCGGTCATGCCGAGTGTGACTTCCGGCAAATAACCATTCCAGGAAATAGCGCGGTTGGAAACGGTGACATGAAGGTTCCGATGCTGATCCTTGCGCCGCCTCTGGAAAATCGGATCAGACCCCTTGTACCGGTTCTCCGACAGGGTGGCCACTGCCGACACATGCCAGTTCAGGCCGAACACAGTCTCATAACCAAGCATTCCTTGGTGCGACTTCCAGCGTTGCGTGGGCTGATCGGGGTGTTCCGTAGAAACCGTCCACCCTGCGGTGACCCGTGCATTCTGGAAGACACGCTCCGCATACAGATTGAGTGCCTGTCCTTTCGGTTCCAGTTGGCTCGCAGCTTCACTGTAACGGGTGTCCCAGTAACGGACATAACCGCCGACAGACCACTGTCCAGGCAGGTACTGCCGGACCGAAAGCCGGACCCAGGCGCTGCCGGAATAAGGATCTCCCCCCTGCCAGCGTTTCTCATAGCCGACATCCGCACTGACCAGACCCGGCAACTTGTGGCCCGCGAAATCCATCAGGTAATGCAACTGCGGCCCAGTTGAGAGATTGAGCCAAGTGCGATTATGAGCCTGGGCACTGCGGGCCGTGTTGCGCGCGAGCCCGGCTCTGGTATGCAAACGCAGACTTCCGTCTTCCCGCAGAGGCGTGCGGTGGAGCAGGTGGACTCCCGTACGAACCACCCAAGCCTCGACCGGTTTTTCATTCACCGTGAATCTCAGCCCGCCGAACAGGGGAATCTCCACTTCGTCCACTTCAGTCGCGTTGTTGACATTGTCATCCTTCCAAACGCTGAAGTCATAATCGATCAACAGGCTTTTCCGCCGGTGGATGCGTTCCAGGAATTTCTCGACGTTGAGTTTTACCGGTTCCGGCAGATTTTTCTTTTCGCGGATTTCCCGAAATATCTCATCGGCCTCCTCGTCCCGCCCCATCGAGTACAGCATGGCCGCATAATCCAGCTGGAGTCGGTCCACCTGTGGATATTCCTTCGCGAGTCGCCCCAATATCCGCGTTGCCATCTCTCGATTCCCAAGCCCCATATAGGCTTGCGCGGCCAAAAACAATATATCGGCCGTAGTCCGCCCACCCAGCATTTTGGTCGCCTGTTCCAGCAGCTTCAGGGTTTGGTCTGGCCTACCCTGCTGAAGTTGCCGGCCAGCTTCCATGACGAGTTCTCGATACCGTTCTTCCGATTCACTCTGCTTTTCCGCCTGTGCAGGCGTGGAATCCGCATCAGCCAACTTCACGGAACCGGACACATCGGATTCATCGGCCCACCCGATGCCGCAACCTAAACATAAAAGCACTCCCAGACTCATCGCGGGAACGGCTGTAGCAGCCTCTCGGCGATTTGAGGGATTCATGAGAATTGATTGGACCCGAGGCATTGGATGCAGGAGCCTGGAGTCGTTGGGCATCTGCCCCAGATCTATTTTCAGCTCAAAACCTGCAGCATTTCTTCACGACGAGTGAATTTTTCCCTCGGCTTGCCCTTGGGTTCGCCTCGGCTGACCTCCTCCGCGTCAATCCGCTGCCACTCCGTAAAGTCGATACTGCGCACACCGCGCTCCTGCAATACTTTAACCAGCGCATCCGTCCCCGAGTGGTCTGAAGGAAGATTGGACAGGTCGCCCTTCAGCGACTCGACCGTCTGTACCGCACAGGCACGGTTGGTTCCAATGATTCCGGAGGGTCCGCGTTTGATCCAGCCTGCCGTATAGATGCCCGGCACCACCGCTCCGTCCGGACCATCGGTAATCCGGCCATCCTGATTCGGGAATACGCCCCAAGAATCATGGAACGGCACACCTTCGATCGGCACGCCCCGATAGCCAATAGAGCGAAACAGCAAGCCGCATTCCATGACTTCGGTCTCGCCGGTACCAGAGGCTCGCTGCGAAAACGGCTCGCCAGACAATTCATTGCGCTCCAACACCACCCGCTCGATCCGGTCGTCTCCCTCAATGCGAACCGGGCTTCGACAGAACATCATGCGGCAAATTCGAGATTTGCCATGCTCCGTATCCTCCGCCATCTTCTCGAAAACCGCCATATTCTTGGCGACCACCACACCTTCTTTCTTATCGGCAAGCTCGGCCTGGCTGGCTTCATTGAGCGCAAGTTCCTCGGGAGCGATCACTGCCTGGCAGTTTTCCAACTCCAGAAACTCGCGTAATTCCTTGGTGGTGAACTTTGCCTGCGCCGGTCCTCGGCGTCCGATTACCGCAATCGTTTTGATCCGGCTTTCTGCCAGCGCATCCAAGGCATGCTGGCTAATATCAGTGTGCTTGAGTTCGTCTACCGATTTGGACAGAATCCGGGCAACGTCAGCCGCCACGTTCCCTTGCCCAATAATCGCGGCGGTTTCATGTGAGAAATCGAACTCGCGGTCGCGATAGTCCGGATGCCCGTTGTACCAGCCGACAAACTCTGTCGCGGTGTGGCTACCGGCAAGATCCTCACCGTCAATGCCCAGGCGGCGATCAGTCTCAGCACCACACGTGTAGATTACGGCGTGATAGGCCTCGCGCAGTTCCCGCGGGGTAACATCCCTCCCGACTGTCACATTGCCGAAGAAGCGAAAACCTTCAAGCGCGGCAACTTTCTTGTAGACCTCGATCGACTGCTTGAGTTTGGGATGGTCCGGCGCGACACCACTGCGCACCAAGCCGTAAGGTGAAGGCAGGCGCTCGATTAGATCGACCCGGACATCGATCTCGGATTTCAGCAGTGCTTCGGTAGCATAGAACCCACTCGGTCCGGCACCGACTACCGCGACCCGCAAGGGCGCGGCTTCTGTCCCCAGTTGGCTCACGGAATCAGAATCCTAGTGCGGTTTTCCGGTCATCCGCTCCCGGCAACGGATCCATTTTGTCCTCAAGTACCGGAAGGTCGGGAGCTCGCTCAGCGTTGATTTCGATCCACTCCTGCTTGTCTTCTGGCAGGTCGTCTTCTTCGTAAATAGCCTGAACCGGACATTCCGGGATACAGGCACTGCAATCAATACAAACATCCGGATCGATGTACAGCATCTCGTCGTCATAGTGGAAACAGGCGACAGGACAAACAGTTACACAATCCGTATAACGGCAACCCTTACAGTTATCGGTTACGATCGTGGTCATTCAAGACTCCTAAATGAGTAAAGTATGCGCGCTCGCCATTGGCGAACGCGGGGTTAAATTATAGACGAGGCTACCGCGAATCGAACACAAGAATTTCACCGCGATTCTCCTCCACGCTATCCCCGCAGTAACGTCGATAGCGTCCTCCCATGTAGACATCATCGACTTCGAAGCCACTCTGCCCAAGGTGACATAGGTAAAACCTGAGAAATGTAGGTCGCAACCAGCAGGAATAAGAGAAGGTCGGGAGCAACTCCACCGGCTGAAACGAGACGATCGTTCCGCGCACCATCCCGGCACCTGGGCGGACACCCATTTCATCCATCACAATGATGGTGCCAGCGCGCATGTTGACTCCGACGAAATCACCCGCCTGACCGCCGACCGCGATCAGACCGTGGCGCATGGCCGAACCCAATTCGTTCTTGACATTGCCGTGAATCAGGATCTCTCCGCCCATGATTCCCACGCGCTGTCCCCGATAGGCACTGCCCACCATGTGTCCGGCATTGCCCATCACTTCGATTCGTCCGCCACTCATCTCCGGCCCCACCCAGTCCGAAGCATCTCCGGAGACACGGATCATTCCACCAGACATCCCGGCGCCGAGGTGCATGCCGGCGGACCCGTTTACGCGGACTTCGCCTTCCGTCATTCCAGCCCCGATGTACTTGACTCGCGACAAGTCCCCTTCCAAGCGGAGCGAACACTGGCCGTTTCCGGTCACCCGGAAGAAGTCTCCAACCCGCACTTTGCGGTTGCCGTGCATCATCTCGAGATGCTCAATCCCCGATTGCGACAAGCCCTTGATTTTTGCGGGACTCAGGCACTCTGCCTCGATCGGCACCTCCGGTGCGGTGACCAGTTCCAGTTCGGTATGCATGATCAGCCGCTCTCCAGCAATTCGTAGAGATGGAACTTGTACTGGCCAAGCGTCCCCCCGTAGTTGCCCGCACTCACATAGTCCACGCCGCGGTCCGCTGCAGCCTGGATACCCCGGCGCATGGCTTCACGCAATGCATTTTCGGTGAGACCGTTGACGACGACTTCGTACACCGCCGTAATGCCTTCCGGCAACTGCGAGTTCTCCACGCGACCCCGCAGAGTCGGACAGTAGGCCTCGTTGGTAGAAGCAATCATGCCCTTGTAGCGGGAACCGACCTTACTGCCGGAGCCGACCACGCCCTGCGGGAACGGCAGGAACACACCGGCTACATCGCGCATCGCCTCCGCCGCGCCGGATGCAGCACGTAATGCGGTTTGTCCGCTTTTGCCCAGCATCAGCAGGTTGCCCCCTCCGATAGCAGGCTGAACCCCGAATACGTCATCCACCAGAAACTCTCCGCCCATGATCGGGATTCTCCAGAACTTCCGGCCTCCCACCACTTTGGCAATTTGGTGGCCATCGCCAAAGAATCGCAACCGCTGCCCGACCGGCACGGTGGTCTCTCCTTCCAACCCGTTATAGCAAGCGGTAGTCGGGCAAGTCATCACACATTGACCGATGCGCTCGACCAAACGGGCACTCATGTCTTTCTCGCTCATCGCGAACAACAGCACGCTGATTCCCGGACGCAAATCAGGCGTATCGGTCTCGGGGATTTCGCATTCCACTGCCGCCTCGCATTTGCACCGGATCACGGAGGTGGCAAAACCGGTAATGGATTGAGCGGCGGCACGCGCCCAGTTCTTGGTATCCGCGGTAATGATGACGCGCGCACCCCACATGCCGAAAGCTTCGGCAAACGTGTCAATCACTTCAGTCTTGCCGATTCTCATTTGCTTCCTTTCTTCCGTTTGCCGCCGGAATTGCGCAGCGGTATCACCTCATGATCGTGCAGATAGGAGGCATCCACCCGGTAGTTGTTGAACCGGATTGAGTAGTAGTCTTCGAAGAACGGGCGGATTTGATCTTCAATCGCCGGGTCGTGTTCGGGCTCCGTGTGCAGGAACCGCCCGATATGGTCGTCGACGAATTCGTGATCCTCGATGATCGGCTTGCCCGCCTTGATGACATAGCGCGGCGCGTTGAACATATGTTCTCGGTTTTCGTCATCGGTATAGACCGTGATGTCCGCATCCGCCCCTACACCCAAGTGCCCCTTGTTCACCAAACCCAGTGCCCGAGCGGGAGCCGCACGGGTGATGATGGCGATTTCCGACAGGCTGTACTCTCGGTCCAGTTGCGGCAGCAGACAAGTGCTGATCGCCTTCTGGTTGACGTGCTTCATCATTTCAGCCCGAAAGCCCCGGTCCATCAGCAGGCGAATCAATCGGGGGTAGGTCTGGAAGGAAGCGCCGTTCGGGTGATCGGTCGAAAACATCACGCGCCAAGGATCTTTCGAAAGCAGGAACAGCTCCAGCCCGATCGCCCACTGCATGGTGTGCGTATAGTTCGTGTCCTGATAGGTAAACGGCATGACCCCGCAACCGCTTTCGCACTCGGTATCCGCATTGACCCACTTGGTGTCCTTGAAGCGCAGCATCCAGGTCAATGGTGCATCCGCAGTCATGGCAGTGGCCTTGCCGAACATCACCATGCCGACATCGGTGGTGATGTTCTCGTGGGTGTTGATGTAGTCGATGATGGCTTCCGACCCGGTTTGGACGCGTTTTCCAAGCTCGCCCGCATAGCTGTGGAACTGGACATGCGCGATGTGTGCCCGATGCCCCTCGGCCGCTTTCATCGTGTCCAGTGTGGTCTGGACATTGCCGCTGTGCCCCAGGTTGTTGCAGTGAATGTGCGCCGGGTGCGGCAGGTTGAGTTCGTCCACCGCCTCGATGAAGGCGGCGGTCGCCTGCAGCGGTGACAGATCAAACGGGTCGATGTCCTCGTTGACGTCGGTGACATTTTCATTGCGCCGGCCCTTCCAGAATTCATCGCTGCCGGCATTGACCAACTTGACGCCAGCCGCCCGCGCCGCCGTAACCCACCAGGCAATGGCCTCCTTGAAGTCCTGCTTGCGGCCCTGCTTGAGCAGGTCATACAAAAACATGTTGTTGCCAAGCAGCACATAGAAGCCCTTGTCGATCACCGGCGTGTCGTGGAACTCCTCGATCACGTGGCGCGCCGCCAAGGGCGGGACTGCCGCATCAAATGCCGTGGTGTAGCCGAGCGTGGCATAACGGTAGCCCGTGGCGAACGTTGAGGGCGTGACTCCACCGACCCCGGAACGGGTGACGTCAGTGCCGGGATGAACATCCAGGCGGTGGTCCTCGGGCTGCAGCTTGCGCGAGAGGTTGACCTTCGGTCCGGCAATGTGGCAGTGGATGTCGACCCCGCCCGGCATCACCACCATGCCATGGGCGTTGATGGTTCGTGCCTTCTCGGAAACCTTGTCCACGACGCGCCCGTCGCGCACCAGAATATCGCGGACTTCGCCATCAATGCCGTTGGCTGGATCGTAGACTTTTCCGCCCTTGATGCGCAGTTCCGCGCTGTTCTCAGCCATGCTGGCCGCCTCCTGCCCTAACCTGATGGTGGGAGTTAAGCCGCCTTCTTGCGGCCGTTCACCCGAAGCGCCTTCAGGCGGGTGTAGATCCCGGTCAAGACCTCCTCGTCCGTCGGAAACGGGGAATCGAAAGCCGGGCGCAGGGTAATCGGCACGTCGTCCATGCGATAGACGGTACCGCCCGTGTTGATTCCATAGGTGGCGACCATGAAGGCGACCCGTGCCGCCCGGCTGGTATAGGTCGGCTTGGCATCCAGTGAAATTACCGGAATCTTCTTCAAGTTTTCGATGGCGCGTTTCGGGAAGTTCGAGGCCGGATCGGTGGCGATCATCATGGCCGCGTCAGCGTCGCCGCGTGCCAGCAGGTCCACGGTGGTGTACTCGCCGGGGTTGAAACGCGGGTAGCCGCGGTGGAAATTGACACCGAACGGATAACCGGTCTGCCACGAGACCACATTGTCGGCACCCGTGACATTGCCATGCCCGCGCACCGGCTTGGCGACGAAATGCGTGTGCTTGTTCAGGTCGGTGGCAAGTGCCAGCAACGCGCCCGAATTGAAGTGACGGCCACGGGTCATGGTCAGGCCCATGCCGAAGAACAGGACGCCGAAATTGCAGTTCTTCATGCGTTCCACCAGCTCGTCCAGGGTTTCACGCGACACGCCTGTAATTTCCTCGATGTCGGGACTGATGTCGCGACCGCGCACCAAGGCGCGTAACGCCCACAGCAACTCGAAGTCACGGCCGGGCTTGACTCGGATGGACTGATCCGCCACCGGCGAACTCGGCGTCTTACGGATATCGATCAGCACGACATAGCGATCCTTCTTGCCGTTCGGAATATAGCGTCCCTTCGGCGTCACGGTATAGCGGGTGAAATGCCGTGGATGGGACTCGGCCGGATTGCCGCCCCAGTAAATGACCAGATCGGCACGATTCTTGACTTCTCCCAATGTCGCGGTGCTCTCGCCCACACCCTGGAATGCGATGCCGGACGGGCCGTGGCAGACGGAAGTGGTGGTGTCGATGTTGCCGCGAACCAAGTCGTTGATGGCCACCGCCACGCGCTGCGCCTCGCACGGAGAGTCGCTCAGGCCATAGGTGATCGGGAACTTCGCCTCGTGCAGGATACGCGCGGCCTCGTCCATCGCCTCTTCAAGCGGGACCTCGCGCCCTTCAATCATTGCCTGCGGGTGATCCTCAATGCCGTGCTGCAGGAACCAGGCGCGACCGAGGACACAGGCGTTCTTGGCTTTCGTGATGCGATTCGCATCAAGGTCGACAGTCAATTCCATGTCGTCGCAGACGCACCCGCAGAATGTGCAGGTGGCATCCTCGACAATGCGGATGTTGGGCTCGTCCGCAGCGGCTTCGGTGGTTTTGGTTTCGCTCATGGTTCTAACAGGCAGGACAGGGGGGTCAGTTGGCTCCCAGACGTTCCACTTCCACCATCATCTGCTTCGACATTGGCATGCCGGTTCCCGCAGTGTCGCTTTCCATTAGCTCGCTGGAAGATGGGCCATACGGGATGAAAATCATTCCGTCCGGAAGATCTTCATCCTTGCGTGGCTTCCCGCAGGCTACTTCCACCTTGCCGGTGGAACAGGACAAACGCACCCGGTCTCCGGTGGAAAGACCCAGTTTGTTCATGGTGCTCTCGTTCATCTCGATGGTCGAGGTGATGGTCTGGTACTCTTCCTTGAGCTTTCCGGCATTCAGGGAGGTTCCCTGTTTGCTCGACCGTCCGGGAATCAGGATCATTTGTTCGGCCACTGGCGCATCCTGCCGTGGTTTTGTGGGAAAAATGATTATACCTTAGGGCTTGCCGCCCGGAAGCTGGAATTCATTCCCGTGAATGCCATGTATTGGGCATTATCGGTCGAGCGGCGTGGCGCGGCGTACCGCGAGCCAACCGATTAACATGCCAGCCATAGCAATGGCGGCGGCGGCATGGAACGTGACCGTCGAACCGAGACCGTCCCAAACCATCCCGCTCAACAGACATCCGAGGGCCGCGCCCACGCCAAAGTTGAGCGATGAATACAATGCCTGACCCCGGCTCTGTAGCCGGCCGGGAAACAGTTGGTGGATAAGCCGTACCGACACAGCGTGGTAAAGGCCGTAGGTCGCTGCGTGCAAGAGCTGGGTCGCTAGAATCACCCCCCAAAACTGCGGGAAACTACCCAGCATTGTCCAGCGAATGGCTGCGAGCAGAAAAGCCAGTGCAAATAGATAATACGCCCGATGGTGCGCAAGATAGCGGGAAAAGAACAGGAACACCAGAATCTCCCCGAACACGCCTACCGACCACAGCACGGCCAGGCCCTGGATCGGATAACCGTGGCCTTCCAAATAGATCGAGAAAAACGTATAGAACGGCCCGTGGCTGATTTGCATCAGGACGAATGCCGCCAAGAGCCCCAGCACGGCCGGATGGCGCAGTAGGTTGATCAGGGTGATGTGTGCCGGATGCTCCCGCATCTGCGGCCGGCTCGTCAGCATCAAGGTGGTCACCCACAGCCCGGAGTGACAGAAGAGCAAGCTCAGTGGCACCAACCACCAGATATCGCCATCTACACTGAACAACACGGTCGACAGGGTCAGGCAGGCTGCCACAAAACCCATGGAGCCCCATAATCGAACCCGCGTATAGGAATAACGTTTTTCGGTGTGATGCTCCAGATGAGTCAGCGTAATGCCTTCAACCAGTGGCAGAGAGGCATACCAGAAGAAACTGAACATCAGCAACAACGGGATCATCCCGTAAAAGCTGGTGACCCACTGCAGGCCCAGAGTGCCTGCCGCGCCCCCCAGTGCGGCCAATTGCACCAGCAGAATGCGTCGTTCGGTGTGATCCGCGAGCCAGGCCCACACATTCGGGGCCACGATCCCCGCCGCCATCACAACCGCCACCAACTGCCCGATCTCGATCGCATTGAAGCCGAGAGACTTCAAGTACAGCGGCCAGAATGGCAGGAAAACGCCAAGCGAGGCGAAATAGAAAAAATAAAAGCCGGAGAACCGGGCGAATAGGGAAGGAGTCACACGCCGCAGGCCTAGTCTGTCTCAGCCTCCACGTCTCCGCACTGGGCACGATGCCGCATGGCCTGGTCCATCAGCGTCAGGGCCAACATGGCCTCGGCAATCGGCACGGCGCGCAGACCCACGCAAGGATCGTGACGCCCCTTGGTTACGACTTCAGTCGCTTCCCCCTGCCGGTTGACCGTCCGGCCGGGAATCCGGATGCTCGAGGTCGGCTTGAAGGCCACGGCGACACGTAAATCCTGTCCGGAACTCAGTCCCCCCAAGGTCCCGCCTGCATGGTTGGACAAAAACCCCTCAGGCGTGATTTCATCCCGATGCTCGCTGCCGCGCTGCCCGACTACGGCGAAACCGTCGCCGATTCCCACTGCCTTGACCGCGTTGATGCTCATCATCGCCTGGGCAACCATGGCATCCAATCGCTCAAAAACAGGCTCGCCCCAGCCGACCGGCAAACCAGTCGCCTCCACTTCCACCCGTGCACCAATCGAGTCTCCCTCCTTGCGCAGGTCGTCCATGAACTGCTCCAATTCGGCAAGCTTCCCGGGCTCCGGAAAGAAGAACGGATTCGCTTCAACCGCCTCCCAATCCGTAGTCTCGGCGCGAACCGGGCCAACCTGCCGGACGCACCCGCGGATCGTCACGCCGTAGCGCTCGCGCAGCCATTTCCGGGCCACCGCTCCGGCCGCCACCCGTGTCGCCGTCTCCCGGGCAGAAGCCCGCCCGCCGCCGCAGTAATCGCGGATCCCGTATTTGTGCTGATAGGTATAGTCCGCGTGCCCCGGCCGGAACAGTTCACGCAACTCCGAATAGTCCTTGGATCGGGCATCCTGATTCTCGATCAGCAGCGCGATGGGGGTGCCGGTCGTCTTCCCCTCGAAGACTCCGGACAGGATCTTCACCTGATCCGGCTCTCGGCGCTGGCTGGTGTGTCGAGTCTTGCCTGGACGACGACGGTCCAGGTCGTGCTGCAGATCCGATTCTTCCAGCGCCAGATGCGGCGGACAACCGTCGATGATGCAACCGATGGAAGGACCATGGCTTTCACCAAATGAAGTGACGGCAAACAAAGTGCCGAAGGTGTTACCCGCCATGATGATTGGATTTTACACCGCACCGCCGCTACTTGGCCGAAAAAGCTTTTCTGTTTTTCGCATGTGCTTTGTCATATGCGTGTTACAAAACTTGGATTTAATGCGCCAGACCAAGGGGTGTTCCCCATCAATCAACTTGAACGCATAGAGGATTTATCGAATGAAATTGCGTATTTCCGCAGTCGTCCTGCTCGCGCTCGCCGCTTCGGCAGCCCAAGCCCGAGACCAGATCAACATAGTCGGTTCTTCTACCGTCTATCCTTTCGCCACCGTGGTAGCCGAAAAATTCGGCAAATCCACGGCTTTCAAGACTCCGAAGATTGAATCCACGGGTTCCGGCGGCGGCCTGAAACTGTTCTGTGCCGGCGTCGGCGTCAGCACTCCGGACATCACGAACTCTTCGCGCAAGATCAAGAGTAGAGAGGTCGAGAACTGCGGCAAGAACGGTGTCGGCGACGTCACCGAGGCCAAGATCGGCTACGACGGCATCGTCCTCGCCAACTCCAAGGCGGTCGCCCCGATGGAACTGACTCGGCGCGAGATTTTCCTGGCTCTGGCACGCGAAGTGCCGGACCCGGGCGGCGCAGAGTCTTTTGTCGCCAATCCCTACACCACCTGGAAGGATGTCAACCCGGCCCTGCCCGACACCAAGATCGAGGTGCTCGGCCCTCCCCCGACCTCCGGCACCCGGGATGCCTTCGCTGAACTCGCCCTGGAAGGCGGATGCAAGACCTTCCCCTGGATCAAGGCGATGAAGAAGAAGGACAAGAAGATGTACAAATCCTACTGCCACTCCGTGCGCGAGGACGGCCATTACATCGAGGCGGGTGAGAACGACAACTTGATCGTTCAGAAGCTGACTACCAACCCAAACGCCTTGGGCGTGTTCGGATTCAGCTTCCTGGACCAGAACTCCGACAAGGTTCAGGGCTCCATCATCGACGGCGTCGAGCCGACGTTTGAGGCCATTTCCGACGGCAGTTATCCGGTCTCTCGGCCGCTGTATTTCTACATCAAGAACGCCCATCTGGATGCCATCCCGGGTATTCGGGAATTCGTTGCCGAGTTCATGAGCGACAAGGCAAGCGGTGCCGATGGCTACCTGAACGAAAAGGGCATGATCCCGATGTCCGCCGAAGAGCGCGGAGATCTGGTGCCCCAGGTCACCTCGTTCACCCCGCTTTGAGCAAAGACTTCCAGAGTCTTCGAGAGGGCCGCGCATGCGGCCCTCTTTTTTTGCCTTCGTAGCCTCGGAAATTCAGGTCAGGCCATTTCATCGGGAGCCCTGCAAACCAGTACACTATTGGGCCAAGCCCCGAAATTTTCCGACATGAAGCCCGCTCCCATTCCCAGCATCTTGATAGAGGAGGCAGAATCGGCCTTGGAGGATATCCAGTCTGCTCTTGATGGCGAACTCCTGAACACGAATCGATCGGCCCTTCTCAACCTGTTTGCCGCCAGCCCTTTTGCGGCCCGTCTTGCGCGCACTCAACCGGACTTGCTGGAGTCCGCCCTGCGCGACCCAGTCGCCAAGGATCTGGAACCCCCAGACCCCGAAACCGCGGAAGACGCAGACTTTGCGCGTTCTTTACGCCGAGCTCGGACGCGGGAGATGCTCCGCATCATGTTTCGGGACATCAACGGGCTCGCGGAACTGCCGGAAACCCTGCACGATCTGAGCGCTTTCGCGGACCGCGCCGTGATGGGCGCCGCTGATTGGCACCGCTCCCGGATGAAGGAGTCCAGCCCAACCGACGAGAACGGTGAGCCGGTACCGTTCGTAGTCCTCGGCATGGGCAAGCTCGGCGGGGCGGAACTCAACTTCTCTTCCGACATTGATCTGATCTTCGCTTACCCGGACCCGGCTTCGGACCGTGAGCAGGCGCAATCCTATTTCATCCGGCTGGGACAGAAAACGATCAAGGCATTGGACGAAGTCACCGCCGATGGATTCGTGTTCCGCGTGGACATGAGGCTGCGCCCGTTCGGCTCCACCGGCAGTCTGGCGCTGCCATTCTCTTCCATGGAGGCCTATTACCAGAACCACGGGCGCGAGTGGGAGCGCTACGCGCTGATCAAGGCGCGGCCGCTGGGCGAGCCCACCGCCGCTGGTGCGGAACTGACTGACCTGCTCCGACCTTTCATCTTTCGGCGTTCCCTCGATTTCCGGGTATTGGAAGAGTTGCGGACCATGAAGGCAAAGATGGAACGCCATGCACGCAAGGAAACTCTGGAGGACGATCTCAAGCACGGTCCCGGGGGAATTCGCGAGGCTGAATTCATTGTGCAAAGTGCACAGTTGATTTTCGGCGGGAGGGAGTCGGTCCTTCAGCAAACTTCGTGGATGCGCGCACTGGAAGCGATGAACCAGTGCGGCAAGCTCACCGACGGCGACGTGCAACTACTACTCGACGCCTATTCCACTCTGCGCACCATCGAGAACCGCCTGCAGATGATCGAGGACCAGCAGACGCACACCCTGCCGCAAGATGAACTGGCGAGAGCGCGAATCCAGTTCGCGATGGGTTACCCGGACTGGTCGGAATTTATGGATGCACTCACCATGCAACGGGTCAGCCTGCAATTGGAGTTCACCTGCCTGATGCGGGTGGAACTGGAACCAGAACAGGAACACCCTGAAGAACTAAAGACCCTATTGCACATGATCGAGACCATCGGGCAGCAGGATGGCGACTTGGTCGGGCTAGAGGAAGTCTTGGGGAAAATGGGACTGGAAGACGGTGCGGAAGAGCCAGCGCGACGACTGCACTCCACCATCTCTTCTTCAGCATGGCGCGTCCAAAACGCCAGTGGGCGCCACTACGCGTTGGCACTGATTCCGAAAATGATCGAAATCGCCTGTCGGCAGGCTGATTCAGCCCACGTGCTGAATCTCCTGTTCGATGTGCTGGAAGCCCTTCTGTATCGGCCCAATTGCATGGCCCTGCTGGCCGAGAACCCCCAAGCGCTGAATCTGCTGGCCGAGCTGGTCCGCCTCAGCCCGTGGGTACAGACCCAAATTTTGCGATCGCCCCACCTCATCGACGAACTGCTGGCACCAGACACACTGTTTGGAGAACGAACCCCGGAAATCCTGCAAAGAGTCTTGCAACTCGCCCTGCCCGACGACGAGGACGACCTGGAACAGCAGATGAAAGTCCTTCGCCAATTCCGTCAGTCCCAAACACTGCAAGTCGCCGCTTGCAACCTGGTTCACTCTAAATCCCTCTCGGACGTGAGCGACGAATTGACCTGGATTGCTGAAACCGTCACGGCCTGCGCCTGGGACTTGTCGATGCGCCAGCAACTCCAGCGTCACGGCCAACCCTGCTGCGTCGTGGACGGGCAGCGCCGTCCGGCTCATTGCGCCATTCTGGCCTACGGCAAGTTCGGAGGACTCGAGATGGGGTTCAATTCCGACCTGGATCTGGTATTCGTCCATGACAGTGATGGCGAAGAACAGATGACCGACGGGGAGAACCCGGTATACAACGAATACTTCTTCACCCGCGTGGTGCAGCGATTCATTCATATCATGGAAACCCTGACCCCCGACGGCACCCTGTACGAGATCGACCCCCGGTTGCGGCCCGGTGGGCAGTCCGGGCAGACGGTCTGCAGCCTGCATTACTACGAAAAATACCTGGAAGAAAAAGCCTGGACCTGGGAGCGTCAGGCCCTGGCGCGAGCACGGGCAGTGGCGGGCGATGAGGCGGTGCGAGAAGCTTTCGAGAAAGTCCGCGCACGGACTCTGTGCGTACCCCGCGAACCTGTTGAACTGCAAAAAGAGTTTGTGGACATGCGCCAGCGAATGCTGGAGGCTCATGTGCCCCAAACCGAATACTTCCACCTCAAGAATGACCCCGGCGGAATCACCGATCTGGAGTTCATGGTGCACTATAATGTGTTGCTTCACGCTGAAAGCCATCCGGAAATCATTGAGCCGACTGCCACAGTGATGATTCTGGACCGTCTGGCGCAATGCGGCCTGCTGGACACCGAAACCACTGAATTCCTGCGCGCCTGCTACTTCACCTACCGCGACCGGATACACGTACTCAGCCTGCAGGAGTTGCCGCCGCACTCTCCATCGGACGAGTTCGCAGACGAGCGCAAGAAAATTCGGGAACTTTGGGACAAGACCTTCAATCTGGCGACATGAGCACACTGGCCCCGCATCCGGATGCCGTAATCTGGCTGGACAACCGCATGGTCCCTTGGGCCGAGGCGACTACGCACGTGCTGACTCACAGCCTGCATTACGGCAGCGGCGTCTTCGAGGGGCTGCGGGCATTCGCCACCGAGCAAGGCCCGGCCATTTTCCGCTTGCAGGAACATACTGACCGTTTATTTGCTTCGGCCGACTGCGTCGACATGACCATCCCATACTCCCGAGAGGAAATCAATCAGGCTTGTATCGACGCTGTTCGAAAAAACCAGTTGCAAACAGCATACATCCGCCCAATCTGCTTCTACGGCGCAGAGGGGCTGGGCCTGCATGCGAAGGGCCTGCAAGTGCACACGGCGGTGGCCGCCTGGGAATGGGGTGTCTATTTGGGTGCGGAAGGCCTGGAGCAAGGGATTCGGGTATACACTTCCTCCATCATCCGTGATCGTGTCAATGCCCCGTTGACCAGCTCCAAGATCTGTGGCAACTACGTCTATTCCGCTGTGGCAACAGCACAAGCAAAACAGGCCGGATATGACGAGGCGCTGCTGCTGGAAGCAGACGGGCGGATCTCGGAAGGCAGCGGCGAAAACCTGTTCATCGTCCGCGACGGTGTCCTGGAAACCCCGGCGCTCGGTTCGGCTCTCGATGGGATTACCCGCCGCACCATCATTGAGCTTGCGCGCGAAACCGACCTCGAAGTCCGGGAAAACCGGTTGGTCCGGGATGACCTGCTCCAATGCGAGGAAGCATTTTTTACTGGGACCGCCGCCGAAGTGACCCCGATCCGAGAGTTGGACGGCGCGGCCATCGGCAACGGTAGGCGTGGACCGATCACCGCCCGGTTACAGCAGCAATACCAAGACATTGTCAGTGGCCATTCCGAGCGTCATCTTCACTGGCTGACATTCGTGCACTGACCATGCCCAACCCTCGCACCGCAAAGCGCCCGAACGCTTTTGAGACGCCTAACCAGGCGCCTCGGCAAAATATCCGTCCTAAACAACTCCCCCTCCACTGCCCTCTGCCGGGCGCCAGCCTGTGGAACTCCCACCCCCGGGTGTTTCTGCCGATCGAAGATGCGCCGGATCACAAGATCCGATGCCCCTATTGCGGCACCCTGTACACGCTGGTGAACACGAACAGTTGATGTTCCGGTGCACCTGAGCCTGCCCGATTTCTCCAAGATCCATGCCCTGGTGGTCGGCGATGTGATGCTGGACCGCTACTGGAGTGGGAAAGCCGAACGCGTCTCTCCAGAGGCCCCGGTACCCGTTGTGGCGGTCGAGGATGAACAGCTGCGCATTGGCGGTGCCGGCAATGTGGCCGTCAACATCGCCGCCCTAGGGGCTCACGCCACCCTCCTAGCCCCGATCGGACCGGACCAGCCTGGCCGTACCTTCACTCGTCTGATCCGCCAGCACGGGATCGAAAACCGCCTGATGGTTCAAAGCGGCATGACCACGCCACTGAAATTGCGGGTCGTCAGTCAACACCAGCAACTGATTCGTCTGGACTTCGAAAAGCACGCCAGTTTCAACAAGACATTGTTTCGGAAACGGTTCCGCTCCGCCCTAAACCATTGCGATGTGGTGATCCTGTCGGATTACGGAAAGGGCACGCTGGAGGATCCCCAACCGCTGATCAACCTATGCCGCCGCATGGGCAAACCGGTTTTCGTAGATCCCAAGCAAGCCAATTTCTCCGCCTACGCCGGCGCTACCGCCATCACCCCGAACCGGCAAGAGCTGGAGGCTGTGGTCGGTTCGACTCGTACCCTCAAAGCAATCTCCGAGCACGCCGAAAAACTCTGCCGCCGACACCGCCTGAAGGCGATGCTGGTCACTCTGGGCGAACAGGGCATGTTGCTGCAAAAAAGACGCGAGAGCATTCATCTTGCGGTGACCGCGCGTGACGTGTTCGACGTCACCGGCGCCGGGGATACCGTCATTGCCATGTTCGCATGCGCTCACGCCGCAGGACTGTCGCTGGAAGAAGCGATGCGATTGGCGAACCTGGCCGCGGGCCAGGTGGTCGGCAAGTTTGGAACTGCTTCCGTCACGCCGGATGAACTGAAACGGGCCATTCGCTTTGAGCGGAAAATGGAGACCGGCATCGTTCCTTACAACACCCTTCGTCGGCTGGTTCGGGAAACCCGGGAACTGGGCGAGACGGTGGTGCTCACGAACGGTTGCTTCGACCTCCTTCATGCTGGCCATGTCGCGTTGCTGGAACAAGCCGCAGAGCTGGGCGACCGACTAATCGTGGCCGTCAACAGCGATGCATCGGTCCGGCGCAACAAGGGCTCGGGCCGCCCGATTCAGCCACTGAAGTACCGGCAGAAAGTGCTGGCTGGGCTGGAATGCGTGGATTGGGTCGTGTCGTTTTCCCAGAACACCCCGGAGCAGTTGATTCGCGAGATCAAACCGGACGTGCTGGTCAAGGGCGCCGACTACAAGCCTTCCCAAATCGTCGGTAAAGAAGATGTCGAAAAGGCAGGTGGAAAAATCGTCGTCCTGCCGCTGGTGGAAGGCTACTCGACCACGAACCTGATCCAGCGCATTCGCGAGAGCGAGAAATAACCCATGACGGGCCAGGACTCGCGGATCCTGGTTGTTGCACAAGCCTGGATCGGCGATGTCGTGCTCAGCCAGATCCTGTACGCCTTGCTCAAGCGACAGCAGCCTGATGCCTCTATTGATGTCGTTGCGCCCAACTGGGCGGGAGCCTTGCTTGAGCGGATGCCTCAGGTCTCCCGCCACATCCCTCTTGACGTCCGGCACGGCCAACTGGGTTTATGGCGACGGTGGGCCACGGCCCGTCGCTTGAATGCGGTCTACCAGCAGGCGATCGTCATTCCCCGGTCCATGAAGGCCGCGTTGTTGCCATGGGCCGCTGGCATCAGGAAGAGAATCGGGTTCGATTCCAGGATTCGCAATACACTCATCAATGATTCGCGTCCTCGGCCGCCGGACATCATGACCCGCATGGCACGGTTGGCTTCGCCGGATCCCGTAGACCCAAATTCCATCCCCCGGCCGAGACTGGAAGTAGACCCGGGGAAAACCGCCGATATCCTCCGGCAATGGGAGATAGACCCCAGCGAGCCAGTGATCGGGTTAATGCCGGGTGCCGCCTATGGCCGGGCCAAGGAATGGGGCGTGGAATCTTTTTCCCAGCTAGCCGCCATGCTCTCGAAACACGGCAGCCGCATCTGTGTGGTGGGCACCTCGAAAGACCGTCCTTTAGGCGAGACCATCGCACGCGCCGCGCCGGAACGAGTTGTAAACCTGTGCGGGGAAACCAGCTTGGATCAAGCCATTCATCTGATTTCCGGGCTCGCGGCCGCAGTTTGCAACGACTCCGGGCTTATGCATATCGCCGCGGCCGTGGACACTCCCGTAATCGGCATATACGGCCCGACCAGCCCCGACACGCACCCGCCCCTGACTGATACCCGAAAAATTTTCTCAGCACGGACCTTATGCAGCCCCTGCCACCAACGCACCTGTCCGTACGGACATCATGCCTGCATGACCCGAATCACACCGGAACGAGTGTGCGAGGCCACACTGTCTCTTCTGGACGGGTAGTCTGCGTTGCTAAAATAATTGATTGCCCGGCTCCTGAAAGGCGGGGCGGGTTGTTGGAACCTGAAAGCCGAGATGGCGGAATTGGTAGACGCGCCGGACTCAAAATCCGGTGGGGTAGTCCCCCGTGTGGGTTCGAGTCCCACTCTCGGTACCAACGGCCATGACGGTATCATAGGCGGAATCTGGCACTCTCCTGAGCCTCTCCGATGCCGTACTACAAGCGCCATGTTTTCTTCTGCGTCAACCAGCGGGAAGACGAAGCCTGCTGTCAGGATCATGACGCTCGCGCAATGCGGGACTACGCCAAAAAACGTTGCCAGGAACTCGGGATTCACGGGGCTGGACAGGTCCGGGTCAATCAGTCGGGGTGCCTTGACCGATGTGCCGAAGGCCCGATTATTGTTGTCTACCCGGACGGCATCTGGTACCGCTACCAAAGCCGCGCCGACATTGACCGGATTATTGACCAACACCTGATTCGCGGACAACCCGTCAAGGAACTGGAGATCTGATGATGGAACTCCGCCCGCTTGGCGACACGGGCCTGGACGTCAGTGCCATTTGTTTGGGCACCATGACATTCGGCGAACAGAACACCGAGGCCGAAGCTCATCAGCAATTGGACTGTGCGTTCGACTTCGGGGTCAATTTCATTGACACCGCCGAGATGTATGCCAGTCCGACCTGTGCGCGCACTCAAGGGCTCACCGAGCAATATATTGGCACTTGGCTGGCTTCCTCCCGCGTCCAGAGAGACCGGGTGGTGGTGGCAACCAAGGTAACGGGCCCCAGCGAATCCATGGGTTACCTGCGTGGCGGACCGCGCCTGAGCGCAAAACAGATCAATCAAGCGATCGACGACAGTCTCCGTCGCCTGCAGACGGATTACATTGATCTCTATCAGGTCCATTGGCCCGAACGCAACACCAACTACTTCGGGCAGTTGGGATATACGGGCGAGGACGACCAGGATGCCATCCCCATCGAGGAGACCTACGAGACGCTATACCGGCTGGTCGAATCCGGCAAGGTGCGGGTCATTGGAGTGTCCAACGAGACCCCGTGGGGCGTATCGGAATATCTGAGGCTTTCGCGGGAGAGCACCGGACCCCGCATTGCCTCCATCCAGAACCCCTACAACCTGCTGAACCGGACTTTCGAGGTGGGTCTCGCGGAAATCGCCATGCGGGAGCGCTGCGGACTTTTAGCCTATTCTCCACTCGGATTTGGCGTCTTGACTGGAAAGTATCAGCGGGGTCGCCCGCGGGGTTCCCGGCTGCAACGCTGGAACTACTTCACCCGTTACACCAATCCGCAGGCACAAGCCGCCACTGCCAAATACCTTGCCCTATCCCGCCAATACGACCTGACGCCCGCGCAGATGGCCTTGAGTTTTATCCAGCAGCAACCTTTCGTCACCAGTGTCATTATTGGTGCCACCACAATCGAACAGCTCAAGGAAAATCTGGAAAGCGCCCACTTGGAACTGCCCCGCCAGTTGCTGCGCGAAATCGATTCCATTCACGAGTCTCAGCCCAACCCCGCGCCCTAAAGTCACATCGGCGGCGACAATTTTGCCCCCGCCGTCTCGATCCATTTCCTAACCCGCTCGTTCAACTGTGCCGGCTGCAATCCTTCCGTCGAGATCGGCGGCCCAATCCGAACCGTGACCTTTCCGGGTTTCTTGAGAAAGCCACGTGGCCAAAAATGTCCGGCATTGTGCGCCATCGGGAGGACCGAAACCTGGCTCTGCGTTGCGATATGTGCCCCTCCGGCCTGGTAGGGACGGTGTTGTCCCACCGGAACGCGGGTTCCCTCCGGAAAAATAACCACCACGTCACCACGTGCGAATCGTTCACGCGCCTGTTGCAGCAGACGCTTCAGGCTGCGAACCGGCGAACTTCGGTCAATGACGATCGGGCGGGTTAATGCCAAGCCCCAACCGATGACCGGAATCCACAGCAAAGACTGTTTGAGTACGAATGCCGGTTGCGGCAGCAAAACCACCAGTAAAACCGTTTCGAATGCCGACTGATGGTTGGCCATAAGCATATAAGGCCCGGACTCCGGGATATTCTCACGTCCGCGAACCTCGTAAGTTATCCCGCAAAATACCTTCGCGCTCCAAAGGACACATACGTTCCAGAAACTCAACAACCGATAGCACGGGCGCCGGGGCAGGCACGCTGCGATCGGCACAACACCCACCGCGATTAAGGTGGCGACAAACACACCGAAATAAAAAAAAGTAGAGCGGATGGCGGACATCCGGCTGCGCTCAGGATGATGAAGCCAGCAGTTTGTCCACGTATGAGTACAGGTCGTCGTATACCGGAACGTCGGCCGGAAGATCCTTGTCTTTTTCTGTCTTCTTACCGTATCCGGTACGTACCAGAATCGGACGTGCGCCCGCCGCAATTGCTGCCTGGATATCTGATAGTTTGTCCCCCACTGCTGGCACATGGGCCAAATCAGTCCCGCAGCGATTCGCGATATCTTCGAACATGCCGGGGTTGGGTTTACGACAATGACTGCCCGCGTCCGGGGCATCCGGGCAGAAGAAGATGGCATCCACCCAACCGCCGAAGCGGCCCAGCGAGTTGTGCATTTTCTGATGAATCGTGTTCAGGGTGTCCATATCGATGAGGCCACGACCGATTCCCGACTGGTTGGTCGCAAGTACCACCCGGTAGCCTGCTTCGTTCAGGCGGGACACCGCCTGCATGCTGCTGTCGATCGGCACCCATTCTTCCGGCGTTTTGATGAAGTCTTCCCGTTCCTGGTTCAGGACTCCGTCTCGATCCAAAATAATCAATTTCATGGCCAAAATGTCGTTCAGTCTTGCAAGCGCGAAAAATCCGCGATTCCCAAAAATAAATCCTGCAGACCCCGCAGAAGGCGCAAACGATTATGACGTATTTTTTGATCTTCCGCCATTACCAGCACCGTATCGAAGAAAGCTGAAACCGGTTCGGCCAGCCCGGCAAGCGTATCCAGCGCTCCTTCATGGCGGCGAGCCGCGCAGTTTTTCAACACTTCATCGCGCACTACGTCGAGTTGATCCGCCAGCATGCGTTCCGCTGGCTCCACCAACAGCTCAGGGTCGACATCTCCATCGCTTTCGTCCGCTTCGCGCAGGATGTTCCGAATCCGCTTGTGCGTTGCGACCAGAACTTGTGCCTGCGGCCGGTTCCGGAAATATTCCACCGCCTGCACCCGCCTGAAGGCATCCAGCGGACGCGTCGGCCCAACCGCCAGAACCGCTTCAATGGCATCCTTGGATTGACCTCGTTCAACCCCATATCCGCGCATCCGGTCAGCCAGGTAGTCCAGCACCGCCTGAGGAATGCCGCCGGCGTGAAAAGACTTCGGATATCCTTCGATCGCCTGCACCAGGCAATCTTCTAAGTCCAAGTCCAACTCGCACTCCACCGTCAAACGCAAGACACCATAGGCGGCACGCCGGACTCCCAGCGGATCCCGGGTCCCAGTGGGCACCTCGCCGATAGAGAACACGCCAGCCAGCATGTCCAGCCGGTCGGCGAGCGCCAACACTTGGCCCGGCAAAGTCTCCGGAAGAACATCATCCGCATACCGCGGCCGGTAATGATCCGAAATCGCTTGGCAGATTGCGTCCTGTTCCTTCTCAATGCGGGCGTAATGCGCACCCATGACTCCCTGAAGCTTTGGAAACGACTGTACGATGTCCGTACCCAAATCCGCTTTGCACAGGCGCGCTGCACGACACACGGCTTCTACATCCGCATCTACGCTCCGGGCCACGTGTCCGGCCAATTTCTCAATCCTCTGGACGCGTTCAAGCAAGGTGCCCAGTTTGCGGTGAAAAACCACCCGGCCTAGGTCTTCGACGCGAGATTCGAACGGCCTCAATTGATCCCGTTCGAGATAAAAGGCGGCGTCCTGGAGCCGTGAATTGACCACTCGCTCGCATCCCACCCTGATTTCCCCATTGACGTCCGGAAGGTTAGCAACTGCAAGGAAATGCCGAGAGAGAACGCCGTCTGTCGAGCGGGTGGCGAAATACTTCTGCTGATCCTCTAGCACCGCGCGGACCACTTCTTCCGGTAGACTCAAAAATTCCTCATCAAAGCATCCCGCCACCGTCACCGGGAACTCCGCACTGGCGCAAACCTCCTCGAGCAGTACTTCTGACCGAATGGTTGACACTTTGAATTCGGCCTCGAATTTCTCGATCTGCTGCAGTACTTCCTGCCTGCGTGTTGTCGCCTCCACCCAGACGTGGCCTCGTTCCTTCAAGGCGGCCTCATAAGCGTCGGCATCCGTCAGCTCGATCTGTTTTTCTCCGAGAAAACGGTGCCCCTGCGTAACTGCGCCGCATGCCAGATCCATGACTTCTCCTGCGACCGGCTCGCGACCGTACAGCAACACCACCCACCGGATAGGACGCAGGAAACTTGTCTCCCGCGTGCCCCAACGCATGCGTTTCGCCAACGGCAATCCCGCCAGGACGCGATTGAAAATTTCCGGCAACAGTTCTCGGCAATCGCGGGGTTCGATCACTTGTTCGAACGCGAGCCATTCCCCTTTTTCCGACTTCAGGCGATCCTTTCCGTCTTTCCAACGCTGCATCTGCTTTGCATCGGCCTGACATCCCTTGGCAAAGCCGAGCAATGCGCGAGTCGGCTCGCCTTCCGAATCAAAGGCCGCTTCTACCGAAGGTCCTTTGCGTGTTTCGGTGGATCCGTCCGTCTGTGCCGCCACTTTTTGAATCTGCAACGCCAAGCGTCTTGATGACGCATACGCCGTCACGGCCCGGTCGAACGGAAGAGCCGCATTTTCCAGTTCTGCGACAACCCCGGCCACCAAGGATTCCTTGAGGGTTTCCAAAGAGCGGGGCGGGAGTTCTTCCGTGCCGAGTTCAAACAGCACGGTCCGGGTTTCAGTCATTCCGTGCCCAAGGGGAAATTCAGGGCCTCGCGCGAGGCGCAATAGGCTTCCGCGATTTTCTGTGCCCGGCTACGGATCCGCAGAATGTACTTCTGGCGTTCGGTGGCGGAAATCGCATGCCGCGCATCCAGGAGATTGAAGAGATGCGAACATCCTACCAACTGCTCGTACGCCGGCAACGGGAGATTCTGATCGACCAGCCGATCGCATTCCTGTTCCATTTCGTCGAACTGGCGGGACAATTTTTCCGTGTCGGCCTGTTCGAAGTTGTAGGCCGACTGTTCGACTTCGTTCTGGTGGAACAACTGCCCATAGGTGATCGGGGCCGCCCCCCCATCATGCCAAATCAAGTCAAAAACACTGTCTTTCCCCTGCAGGAACATTGCGATCCGTTCGACACCGTAGGTCAACTCGCCGAGCGTCGGACGACATTCCAGTCCTCCCGCCTGCTGGAAATACGTGAATTGGCTGATTTCCATGCCGTTCAGCTGCACCTCCCAGCCCAGACCCCAAGCTCCCAACGTCGGGGATTCCCAGTCATCCTCCACAAAGCGAACATCATTTTCGCCAAGTGCAATACCCAGCTCCTCTAGGGACTTTAAGTACAAATCCTGGATATCATCCGGCGAAGGCTTGAGGGCCACCTGGAATTGATAATAGCGCTGAAGACGGTTCGGATTCTCTCCATAGCGTCCATCCGTCGGTCGCCGGCACGGCTGTGCGAACGCACACCGCCATGGCTCCGGGCCGATTGCCCGCAGGAAAGTTTCCGGATGGAAGGTTGCCGCTCCGATCGGCAGGTCGTGCGCAGGCAAAATCGCGCAACCCTGTGCCGCCCAGTATTCTTCCAGTCGACGGATGAGATTCTGAAGCGTCATTTTGTCAGCGGAAAACGGAGCCCTACCGAATAATCCAAGCCAGTTCGGACCGATTCGTGTCGGTTAGTTTAGTCGAATCTGGTTTTACTTCGTCACATCAAAAATCTTGCGATGCTCCGCAAGAATGTGCCGGTCGCTCAAACTCGCGATGTAATCGGCAATAACCCTGGCTTGCCCCGCCCCGCCACGAATTGCTTTCTTTTCAGATGCCCGGCAGCACAATTCCGTCGGCAACAACTGCGGACGGTCCATGAACACGCGGAACAACTCCCGAATCACACGGACAGCCTGACCGGTTGCCTGTGCCAACTGGTGGTGATGGTAGTACTTCTCGTGCAGCAATCGGGTTACTGACGCAAGTTCGGCACGCAATTCAGCACTGAATCCAGCCAGTCGCTCAGTACAGGCACGGACGGCCTGTGGCGAATCCGGTCGCGCCTGTTCAATCCGCTTTCCGGTAGCAAGGATCAGATCCACCATCATGGCCGTAATCATGCGCCGGTTGGCCTCATGCAGCAATGCATGCCGCGATAGCTTCGGCGAAGCTTTGCACGCTGCGTCGTAGGCACGGGAAAACAGCCTCAAGTCCCGTACCTCTTCGAGATCCAGAAACCCCAACCGCAAACCATCGTCCAGATCATGGTTGGTATAAGCAATCTGGTCGGCAAAGTCCACCAACTGCGCCTCCAGGGTCGGCGAGCCGCCTTTGAGGAAACGTTCCCCCAGCGGCCCCAGAGTTTTAGCAATTTCCTTCGGGCAGCGCTTCAGCACCCCCTCACGTGTCTCAAAACTCAAGTTAAGACCACGAAACTCGGCGTATTTATGCTCCAGTTTGTCAATCACGCGCAATGACTGAAGATTGTGCTCGAATCCGCCGTACTCTTTCATGCAGTCGTCCAGCGCATCCTGTCCCGCATGCCCGAATGGCGTGTGACCCAGATCGTGAGCCAGCGCGATCGATTCGGACAGGTCTTCGTTGAGACGCAAGGCGCGCGACAGCGTGCGCGACAGCTTGGCCACTTCGATGCTGTGCGTCAGTCGAGTGCGAAAAGATCCATCCGCATGATTCACCATGACCTGGGTCTTGTACTCCAAGCTTCGGAACGCGGCGGCGTGAATGATCCGGTCGCAATCACGCTGGTACAGCGTTCTGAATTTGTCCGGAGGCTCCGAATACTGCCGCCCGAGAGAATTGAACTCGCTGGCCGCGTAAGGAGCAAACCCGGCCTGATCCGGCCCGCCGTCCCGCGCTTCCAGCAAATCGACTGCCACAGGCTCAACGCACTCCTGCCAACGTGGCCGACAACAGCCGCTCGTCCACTTGGTCGGTCACTTCCGCCTGCCCAATTGCCCGCATCAAGATGAAACGTTGCCGTCCCCCGACATTCTTCTTGTCATGCCGCATATGGACACGCAATTGCTCAACCCCCAGTTCTTCCGGCAGCCGGGTCGGCAACTCCGCGCGGCCGACCAGCGCCTGTATCCGCTCGGCTGCCTGAGCCTCGAGCCAGCCCATCCGGACCGACAGGTCGGCGGCAAGCACCAGACCGCAGGCCACTGCTTCACCATGATTCCACTGTGCATAGCCCTGCTCGGTTTCGATCGCATGCGCAAAAGTATGACCCAGGTTCAGCAACGCGCGGGTACCGGTGCGTTCCCGCTCGTCGGCAGCCACAATTCGCGCCTTGCTGGCGCAGGACGTCTTGATTGCGTACGTCAAGGCTTCCGTCTCCAGCGCCAAGACTTCCTCAAGGTGCTCTTCAAGCCACTCGAAGAATTCCGCATCGTCAATCAAGCCGTATTTAATGACCTCGGCCACGCCCGCACGCATTTCACGTGCCGGCAGGCTGCGTAGCGTCGCTAAGTCGATCAGCACCGCCTTCGGTTGCCAGAACGCACCAATCATGTTCTTGCCGAGCGGGTGGTTGACGCCGGTCTTGCCGCCAACCGAAGCATCCACCTGTGCCAACAATGTTGTCGGAACCTGCACAAAATCGACGCCCCGCATATAAGTGGCGGCAGCGAACCCGGTCATATCACCGACCACGCCTCCCCCCACCGCGACGAAGGTCGCACCGCGCCCCAGTTCCTGCTCCAGAAGCCAGGTGTAAAGCCCGTTCAGATCTTCCAGCGTCTTGTGCTGCTCCCCGTCCGGCAGCACGTAGCATCCACGGCAAGCCGGCCCCAAGGCCTCCGCGAGAGGCCGGGCATACAGGTTTTCCACTCCCGGATGCGTCACCAGCACGACGTCGGACCCCACCAGAGGAGCCCAGCGTGCGGCATCTCCAAGCAATCCTTCGCCGATCAGAATCGGGTACGAAGCACCCTTCAGGGCAACGGTCAACTCATGCACAAAAAACTCTGCGGACTCGAACCTACGTTTCAAACGAAATTGTATACTGCTTGGCTCCCAACCAGGTCAACGCGCCATGACAGAAACATTGCTACTGACCGCCGGCCGTCACACCGTTACCATCACCTGTTACGACACACCCACTGCGCAGGCGATCTGTGCCGCCCTACCCATCCAGTCCGAGGTTCGCACCTGGGGACAGGAAATCTACTTCGAGGCACCCGTCGAAGCCGCTCTTGAAGCCGATGCCCGCGATGTGGTGGAGCCCGGCGAGATTGCGTTCTGGGTGGAGGGCCGGTGCATCGCGATCGGTTTCGGGCCCACCCCGGCTTCACGCGGCGACGAGATCCGGCTGGCCGCGGCGGTCAACATCTGGGGGTATGCGGACGATGTCCACGGTTTCGCCGCCTGCCTTCCCGGCGACCCGGTCATGGTGCGCCGCGCATGAATCCGGTTCGCGGGAAATTTCCCGCCCCCTTCGAACCCGAAAAGATCGCCTCAGACTGGCGTCAGCGCGGTTTCTCCTGCGGAACATTCGAAGACCCTCCGGGACGGGCTTGGCGAGACTATACACACGACTGCAACGAACTGATTATGGTCGTGGAAGGCCGGCTGCAATTGACCCTGAAAGGCGTCGACATGATCCTGGAGCCCGGCGACGAAGCCTTCATCCCACGACGTTGCCTGCACTCTGTCGTCAATCTCGCCCCGACCCGTACGGTCTGGCTGTATGGCTACGACAGTCCGGGCGTCTGATCAAGCCACTCGACAATGTTTTCGCAGGCTGTGCGCACCGTCAGGCCATCCATATTGACCTGGTAATCACACAACTCTCGATATAAAGGCTCGCGCTCGCTGGACAACCGCTTCAATATCTCCTCCGGGTCTCCATCCTGCAATAGCGGGCGGGTGCGATCCGCACGCAAGTGCCGCAATTGAGCATCCAGCGGTACACGGAGGTAGATCACTGTGCCGCGCGAAGCCAAGAGACGGCGATTGTCCGCATCCAGAACGGCACCCCCGCCGGTTGCCAGAACAATATTTTTTTGTTGTGCCAACTCCGCAATGACTTCACGTTCCCGGCGGCGGAATCCTTGCTCTCCCTCGCGCTCGAATATCTCTGAAACCGTCACGCCGGTCCGCTCTTGCAATACCGCGTCGCTATCGAAAAATTCCCGCCCCATCGCTTTCGCCAGCAGGGAACCGACCGTTGTTTTTCCCGCACCCATCGGGCCGATCAAAAACACATTGGAAGGATGAACAGGTACAACCATGAAACACCCTGATAATCAAAGCCACACTATACTGTAGTCCTGCCCGAACAACGGCCCTGGCATGAACATCACCCGTCGCCTTCTGAGACTCATCGCCTTGGGGGTAATGCCGATCTCGCTCGCCGTGCTCGGAGCCTATCTCTACATCCAGCCCAGCATGCCAACGGTCCAGGAACTTCGCGATGTTCACCTGCAAACCCCGCTTCGCGTGTACTCCCAAGATGGTGCACTGCTCGCGGTGTACGGCACCAAGCGCCGCATTCCCGTCAGTCTGGATGAGATTCCGCTACCAATGCGGCAGGCTTTCATCGCATCTGAAGATGCTCGTTTTGAACAACATTTCGGAGTGGACCTGCGGGCCTTAGTGCGGGCCGCCGTGGATCTTGCGCGCAGCGGACGGATCCGCCAAGGCGGCAGCACCATCACCATGCAATTGGCCCGTAATTTCTACCTGACCCGGCAACGCCACTTCATTCGAAAACTACGAGAAATTTTTCTCGCCCTGCGCATCGAACAGGAACTCAGCAAGAATGAGATTCTGGCGCTTTACCTGAACAAGATCTTTCTTGGACATCGGGCTTACGGCGTGGGGGCGGCGGCCGAGGTGTACTACGACGCCTCCCCCCGACATCTGACATTGGCTCAGATGGCAACTATCGCCGGTCTGCCCAAGGCACCCTCAACCCTCAACCCGGTCACCAACCCTGACGCGTCCCGCGCACGTCGGCGCTACGTGCTGGATCGCATGTTGCAGGACGGGCATATCACGAGCGCGCAGTACCGAGAAGCCGTTGAGGCCCCGGTTACCGCACGGCTGGGCCATTCCCGCGGGCAGTCTTCGGCACCCTATGTGGGAGAAATGGTTCGGGCCGAAATGGTGGAGCGGTTCGGAACGGAGGCCTACACCGGAGGCTATACGGTTTACTTGACCATACGCGACGATTTGCAAACCGCGGCCCGCCAAGCCGTGCGAAAAGCATTGATCCGCTACGACCTGCGCCACGGCTGGCGTGGCGCGGAAAATCGCCTCACACCGCTTCCGGAAAGTAAGCAGGAGCTCGACCAAGTCCTGAGCAATACCCCGGCTCGGGGAGGTTTCAAAAACGGCATCGTGATACACGCCGGCCCCGAGGCCGCCCATGTGTATCTCGGCAACAATCGTTGGGCGGAACTCACTCTCGACGAAATCCTCTGGGCGCGGCCGATGGAACATGTCGACCGACGCGGGCCTGCGCCTGGGACAACTTCGGATGTGCTGCACCCGGGCGATATCGTTCACTTGGTGTTCGAAGACAATGTCTGGCGATTGCGCCAGATTCCGGAGGCTTCCGGCGCACTGGTTGCACTGGACCCGGTTGATGGTGCAATCCGGGCATTGACCGGCGGCTTCGACTTCGCCTTGAGCAAATTCAATCGCGCGACCCAAGCGCGCCGCCAGCCGGGCTCCAGCTTCAAGCCATTCCTTTATACCGCTGCCCTAGCCAAGGGGTATACCCCGGGCACGCTGATCAACGACGCGCCCGTCGTCTACCACGACCAAGGCATCGAGGGAGCTTGGCGTCCTGCCAACTACAGTGGACGATTCTACGGACCGACTCGTCTTCGCGAGGCGCTGACTTATTCCCGGAACGTGGTTTCGATTCGAATGCTTGACGACATCGGAAGTGATTATGCACGTCACTACGTGGAACGGTTCGGTTTTGATGCCGAAACCCTCCCCGACAACCTGACCCTGGCGCTGGGCTCAGGCGAAGTAGTGTTGCTGCAAATGGTGACGGCATTCGCGATCTTCGCCAATGGCGGCTACCAGGTAAAGCCTTACCTGATCGAACGCATTGAGAGTCGAACGGGAGAACTGGTTTATGCGGCCAGCCCTCGTAAGGTCTGCAACGATGCGTGCCAAAGGCGAGCTTTATCGTCACTGTCGGCCCCCGATCAAGAAATGCCCGCCTTAATGCCGGAGAATGCTGCCCCACGCGTGCTTGACAAGCGGATCCACTATCAGATCGTCAGCATGCTGCAGGATGTGGTCCGGTTCGGAACTGCGCGGGCCGCGCTGGCACTGGAGCGCGGGGATCTGGCCGGGAAAACCGGTACCACGAACGATCAACGCGACGCCTGGTTCAGCGGATTCAATTCCGGCCTCGTGGCCACCACTTGGGTCGGGCGGGATGATTATGGGAAACTCGGTCGCCGTGAAGTCGGCGGTACGGCGGCACTGCCCATGTGGGTCGACTTCATGAAAGTGGCTCTGGCCGACTTGCCGGAAAAGCCTCTTTCCATTCCCCCGGGCATCGTTCAGGTGCGCATTGACCCCAAAAACGGCCTGCTCGCTCGGCCTGACAGCACGAACAGTATTGTGGAAACCTTCCGAGAAGAACGCATACCAGATCGTTTGTCGGAAGAAACCAATCTGATGCCTGGGGATGGCGGAGCTGATATGCCGGAACAACTGTTCTAGTTCCCGGTGAACGATTCATGCCAGGGTTTGATCATCTCGTCTGTCCACACGCTATCGCTTGATTTTCTGGCGAGTTCTTCTTCTTTCTGCGAGGCCATCAAAAATGAACCGCAATTTAATTCTTCTGATCGCCGCCGGCGCGCTCGGCATCATCCTTTTGTCCTTTGACATGAATCAGGGCTCTTTCCTTGGAATGACTCCACCCGTACCGGCTGACGCCGAAAGCCATGCGGAAAATCCCGATGCAGAACGAGCCAAGGCAATGGTCGCCCGAGCCCTGGAATACATGGATGAACACGACGCCCCTGCCCTGATCGAAAAAGTCAACGCAGGTGCTCCTGAATTTCACCAGGGTGAATTCTACGCGTTCGTCTTGGACAACACCGGGACCATCGTGGCTCACCCGATCGATCCCAGTTGGGTCGGAGTGGATGACCAGACCGGTACGGATGCCGACGGCAATGCATTCCTCGCGAGAATGGCTGCGGCGGCAGCCGGCAACCCTGGCGGCAGCTGGTTTGAATACCGCTGGCCGAACCCGGTCACGGGGGAAGTCTCCACCAAATCCAGTTGGATCGTGATGCGCGACGGCCATGTCGTTGGGGTCGGCATCTATCTGGAGGAAAAGTAGGGAAATCGCGCAAATGCCCCGGTCGGCCGGAGGTTTAGGCTGAAACGGCGCTGAAGCGATGCACCTCGTCGATCAGGCAGGCGAGTTGGTCCGGGTCGATATCCGGCGTGATACCGTGTCCAAGGTTGAAGATGTGGCCTGGGTAAGGCCCGTAATTTTCCATTAGCGCGCGCGCGGCAGCGCGCAAATCCTCCTCGTCCTCACACAGGAGGGCGGGATCCAGGTTACCCTGTAACGCACAGGTTTGCCCGACCTCTTCGCGCGCAGCGCGAAGATTGACGGTTTCATCCAAGCCGATTGCTTCGCAACCGGTCTCGCTAACTTCGGTCAATTGCCCGCCGCCGCCACGGGCAAATATGATCCGTGGCACAACCGGCCCCAGTTTTTCCATGATGCGCTTGACCGGCTGGAGCGAGAAGCGAACATAGTCTTCGCCATCCAGAATGCCTCCCCAACTGTCGAAAATCATCACTACCGTGGCACCGGCATTAATCTGCGCCTCCAGATAGAGCGCGACGGAATCTGCCAGGATTGAAAGCAAATCATCAAGTTGCCCCGGCTCGGACCGAAGAAGTTCGATTATATGCCCGAAGTCGCTGCGGCTCCGGCCCTCGACCATGTAGGTGGCCAGCGTCCATGGACTACCGGCAAAGCCGATGACCGGGACTCGGCCTCCGATCTCCCGAGACAGTAAGGACACGGCTTCATTGACATAGCGAAGCTCCTGATGCGGATCCGGGACCCCCAACGCCTTGATGTCGGCCGCGCTGCGGACCGGGCGTTCAAAATGCGGCCCGGCACCCTCCGAAAACCCGAGCCCCAGCCCCATCGCGTCCGGAATGGTCAGAATGTCGGAGAATACGATCGCCGCGTCCAACGGGTAGCGGCGCATCGGCTGCAACGCCGCCTCGCAGGCATACTCGGGCGTGCGGCACAAATTAAGAAAGCTCCCGGCCTTCTCACGCAATTCGCGATATTCCGGAAGGTAGCGCCCGGCCTGACGCATAATCCATATGGGTGTGCGGTCAGTCGGTTGCCGCCGCAGAGCGCGGAGAAACCGGTCGTTTTCCGGGACCGCCATCGGGGCCTCAGGACTGTTGCAGGTAATCGAGGATCCCTTCAGCCGCCCCGCGCCCTTCGAACACTGCCGTCACCACCAGGTCTGCACCGCGTACCATATCGCCTCCGGCAAACACCTTGGGATTGGCCGTCTGGTAGGAAAATGGCTCAGAGCGGGTCGTCACCAGTCCCTGCCCATCCACCTCAATACGGTTTTCGGCAAACCAGTCTGCGGGGCTGGCCCGAAAGCCAAAAGCGATCACCACCCGGTCAGCCGGCAGCACCGTCTCCGAACCCGGCACTGGTTCAGGCATCAGCCGTCCACGCTCATCCGCCGCACCCAGCCGGGTTTCGACCACGCGTACGCCACTCGCACCGTTTTCACTCTCAATACCAAGGGGCTGCCGATTGAACAGGAATTTCACTCCTTCTTCCATCGCGTTCTTGACCTCGCGGCGCGAACCCGGCATATTCCCAAGATCACGCCGATACACGCACGTAACCGATTTAGCCTGCTGACGCACCGCGGTACGGACGCAATCCATGGCCGTGTCCCCGCCGCCCAGCACCAGAACGTCTTCGCCTTCCATGCTGACATAGGGCATCTCGCCCATGTCCAGCCGAAGCTCCTGGTTGACCGTGCCGATCAGGTAAGGCAGCGCCTTGTATACGTCAGGCCGGTCTTCGCCCGGAAAGCCTCCGCGCATCCCAGTGTAGGTCCCCATGCCAAGAAACACCGCGTCGTAGTCTTCCAGAAGAGAATCGAATGAAACATCGCGGCCCACTTCCGTGTTCAGTCGGAACTGGACGCCCATCTCCTGCAGAATCTGGTAGCGAGTCTCGACGATGTTTTTTTCCAACTTGAACGAAGGAATGCCGAACGTCAGCAACCCCCCAATACGCGGATAGCGGTCAAATATGACGGCCTGAACGCCGTTGCGCACCAGGACGTCGGCGCAAGCGAGCCCGGCCGGACCCGCACCGATCACCGCCACTCGCCAGTCGGTGGGTTTGACGCCCGAAAGATCGGGGCGCCAACCTTGCTCCAACGCTGTATCGGTGATGTATTTTTCGACTGCCCCGATGGTGACCGCGCCAAACCCGTCATTCAGCGTGCATGCCCCTTCGCACAAACGATCTTGCGGGCAAATCCTTCCGCAAATCTCCGGCAATGAGTTGGTGCGGTGTGATAGTTCCGCCGCTTCGAAGAGGTTTCCTTCCTCAATCAGCTTGAGCCAATCGGGAATGTAGTTGTGAACCGGACACTTCCACTCGCAATAGGGGTTGCCGCATCCCAAGCAGCGCGCCGACTGCTCGGCCGCCTGCTCCGGGACATACTTCCCATAGATTTCCCGGTAGTGGTGGAGGCGCACCTCCACGGCATCCACCGCCGGGTCCTGGCGTGGAACTTGCAGGAATTGAAGAGGGTCGGCCATGGCGTTATTGTAAGCCTCGGCCAAGTTTCCGGCAGAGCGCCGGAGACGTCAAATCAACGGTAACGCGGTCGTGATTGCTTGGACAGACGTTTGGCGTTGCGCTTGACTGCTGCCGCTGCCTTACGCTTGCGCACTTCGGTCGGTTTCTCGTAGTACTCGCGGCGGCGAGCTTCCGAAAGCACTCCTGACCGCTCGCAGGCACGCCGGAAACGACGGATCGCGACGTCAAAAGGCTCGTCTTCCTTGACTCGAATCCCAGGCATATAAATTTATCAAATGGCCGAAAATGAAGTGTGTATTGTACATGGTAAGAGAGAAGCATACTGAAGCTGTGCAGGGTAAGGACATATTGGAACGTACCCCTCACTTGAGGTCTGCGTCCAGAGATCCTTGCCCAAACGCGGGATTTCCAAAACCCATGATAATAGTGTTACTGCTGTATTGACTTCGTTGAATGCCCACGACTCAAACCACCCGGGTGCTTGGTATCGAGACTTCCTGCGATGAAACGGGAGTCGCGGTGTGGGACAGTGCGCGCGGACTGCTCGCCCATCAACTCTACAGCCAAGTCAAGACCCACCGGCAGTACGGCGGGGTCGTGCCGGAACTGGCCTCGCGTGATCACGTGCGTCGTCTGCCGCAATTGACCCTGGATGCCCTGGAAGAAGCCAACTGTCTGCCTGCGAGCCTAGATGCGATTGCCTACACGGCCGGACCCGGATTGATCGGCGCCTTAATGTCCGGCGCCTCATTTGCTTGCGCCATGGCTTACGCGCTTAATCGGCCTGCTCTTGCCATCCACCATATGGAAGCCCATCTTCTCGCCCCCCTGATGGACGAACCGGATTTTGCTCCTCCTTTCGCAGCATTGCTAGTCTCTGGCGGCCACACCCTGCTGATGCAGGTTGACCGGATCGGTCAATACACATGCCTTGGCCAAAGTATCGACGATGCCGTAGGCGAAGCCTTCGACAAGACCGCACGCATTCTGGACCTTCCCTATCCGGGTGGCCCTGCCTTGGCGGAACTTGCGGAGCACGGAGACTCCGAATGTTTTCACTTCCCGCGTCCGATGCTGGACCGCGAAGGCTGCGACATGAGTTTCAGTGGGCTCAAGACCCACGCTCGCCGACTGGCCGAAGCCCATCCGGAAGATACCCAGGCGGCCGCAAACATCGCAGCCGGATTTCAGGAAGCGGTAGTCGATGTTTTAGTCGCCAAGTCTCAGCGGGCGCTTGAGCAAAGCGGATTGAATCATCTGGTAGTGGCAGGCGGAGTCGGTGCGAACCGGCGGTTGCGAACCCGGTTGGCAGAAACCTTGGAAAAAAATGGGCAACAGGCTCTTTGGCCTCCTTTCGAATACTGCACGGATAACGGAGCTATGATTGCCTTTGCCGGTTCGTTGCGCCTGCAAGACCCCGCTGCACGCAGCGATCTGGAAATCCGGAGCCGGGCACGCTGGCCCTTGGAAGAACTCGCCCCCCCGCCCCACTTCGCCTGAGAGGGCACTCCGCACAACGTCAGATTTGTTGGTTCTTCGACCGATAACGGAAAAAGACGTAAACCGCCCAAGCCGGAAGGCTGAGGACGATCGCGTAGACCACGATGCCCAAAGGCCCGAGCAGTCCGCCAAGCAAAACTGCCAAAACCGTCGCGGGCGCCAATACGATGAACGTGGTCCAAGCTGTAACGGAGTGTCCGTCACACCGCAACGCTCGGCAGGCCAGTGCCAACGGAAGACCGAAAGGTGCCAAAACAATCAACGAAAGCCACGCTTGCGGTTCGATAAACAGGGGAAGCCCCTTGGATGCTGCCACAAGGAGGATGCCGAACGGCAACCATAACAGCGCGAGCAGGATGAAAGTGGGCAGGCGTTTCAACCGTAACTTTCAGTCAGGACTCAGCCTTAGGTTCTGCTCCACTTGATCGAACAGCCCATGCTGGGGGTCTGCTCTTGAGGACCTTCACCGGTTTTTGCAACCTGAATCATCGCTTCGAACAAATCCCGTCTCGCGTCTGGAACCGGATGCATGCCGCTCTCGTCCAGGCGCCCGCGGTATTGCAGCTTCAACCCGGTGTTGTATCCGAAGAAATCAGGCGTACATACTGCACCGTACGCCTGTGCCACCTGTTGTGATTCATCCAGCAGATAAGGAAACGGAAAATCGTATTCGCGCGCAACCGCGATCATGTTGTCGAACGAATCCTCCGGATAATCGGTCGGATCGTTCGCCATGATGGCCACCGAATGGATGCCATGCGTACGCAGTTCGCCCGCGTCGCGCACGATCCGTTCCCGTACCGCCTTGACGTACGGGCAGTGATTGCAAATGAACATCACCAAGGTCCCGGCTTCACCACGACATTCCTCCAGCGACCACTCGCGCCCGTCGACTCCAGGCAGAATGAAATCAATCGCCGGCTGTCCGAAATCGCAGACCGGAGTGTGCTTAAGACTCATGCCCGTACATCTCGGAGCGCCTGCGACGCCGCCTGTGACAGAAACATTGCATCCACCCCAACACCCACCAGGGTGAATCCCATTTCGACGTACCGGGACACCGTGTCCGGAGCAATCCCAAAAATGCCCGGGACCCTGCCCGCCTCGCGGCAGACTCCCAATACTTCAGCAATGGACTCCTGCACAGCCGGATCATCTACTTGCCCCGGGATGCCCAGGCTGGTGGACAAGTCATAGGGTCCGATAAACAGCACGTCTACGCCCGCCACCGTCACCAGCTCCCGGATGTTGTCCACTGCGTCTTTGTGTTCGATCTGGATGACTGTCAGCAACGCATCGTTCGCTTGCGCCAAGTAGTTCTCGAATTGCACCCCATAACGCTGTGCGCGCGCGATGCCGACCCCCCGTTCTCCTTGGGGAGGATACTTGGAGTAATTCACCACCTGCCTCGCCTGTGCGACCGTGTTGACCTGAGGGGCGATGATCCCGCTCGCCCCGACGTCCAGCATTTTCTCGATCCAAGCCTCTTCATGCACCGGAATCCTAACCAGACAAGGTGTCCTGTCCCCTGTCGCCTGGATGAGGGCCTCGACAGCCAGCGGATCATATGCGCCGTGCTCGGCATCGATGAACAACCAGTCGAATCCGGCATCACTCAGAATTTCCGCGACTTGAGGGCTGTTGAGACTGACAATCGTGCCCACCAGCACCTCACCGGAGCAAACCCGCCGACGGAAATTGTTCCCGCAGACCAGTGGGCCGCTCACGGCAACATCTCCACGCCGTGATCGGTCCCGATCAGCAGTACATCTGCACCGCGCCGCGCGAACAGTCCGACCGTGACCACCCCGGGAATATCATTCAGGCTATCTTCCATTTTCGGAGGATCCAGAATTTCGAGGTTGTGGACATCCAGAATGCAGTTGCCGTGATCGGTCACGAAGCCTTCGCGCCACTCCGGCATGCCGCCATGCCGAACCAGTTCGCGCGCCACCATGGAACGCGCCATCGGAATGACTTCGACTGGCAAGGGAAAGGCGCCCAAACGGTCCACCTGCTTGCCGTCGTCGATGATACAGACGAAAGTCTCGCTGCACTCGGCAATGATTTTCTCGCCCGTCAGCGCGCCGCCGCCGCCCTTGATGAGGCTGCGGTGCCGTGTCGCTTCATCGGCTCCGTCCACGTACAGACGCAAAGGCCCGGCCGTGTTCAAATCCACCACCGGGATGCCGATTTGGCGCAACCGTTCGGTGCTCGCCTGCGATGAAGAGACGGCGGCATCGATCTTGCTTTTGACGGAAGCCAGAGCGTCGATGAAGAAATTGACCGTCGAACCCGTTCCGACTCCCAGCACCTCGCCCGGCTGAATATGATCCAAAGCGGCTTCTGCCGCTTTTTTCTTCTTATCGTCGTTCATCCCGGGAATCCTTATAATCGTTTTGCAAGTTTAACATTCGCGGTTCCATGCCATATTTTGTTTTTCAGGTTGAAGGCGGCAATCCGGAAAGCCGTGTAATTAATTTCCTGCAGGCCTTCGAGAACTACCGGGAGGCGCGCACACTTGCCCGGGAAGAGCGGGCAAAACAGCCCGATGCGGGCCCGGAAGCCGTCCGTGTCGTCTTCGCGGAATCCCAAGAACTGGCCGAGGGGCTACTGCGGCAAAGGCGCGAGGCCCCGATTCTTCAGGAATGGGAGAAATAAGAGGCTTCGGCCGGTTATGGGAACTTCAGGGAATTGATGTTTTGTCCTGCTGGGGAGATTCGTCCATGGCCTGCCTGACGAAAACACATGGATGAAGTCCAGTACCGGGACACCTACCACTCGGTCAACGAGCGACGGTGCCATTTCGAGAAAACCATCAACGCCCGTGTCTGCACCTGCCGCCACATGCAGCGATTCAACCTGGCGGATCGGGAAGGCGTCGGCTGCACGAACCCCGAGGCACACCGGAACTGCGCCGACTGGCTCCACGCCGTGCGTCAGGCATCGTGTTTTGCGCTGTCGCAACCTAAGCCCGTAGATATCCTCCCACACCGCTTGGAGGCAAAGGTCCAAGCAGGCGGCCTGCTGGGCCTTGCCGAATTGATCAACGGCGGTGCCGGTGTCGACGACATCGCCAACCTGTTGGGTCGCGCTATCGATCGCTATGGCAATGTGTCCGACATTCCCATGCCGGACATCGTGACGGCGGTGACAGAATATGAGCCGCGTCAACGAAAAAAACGATAAGCGACAAAGTCTGAGTGCGGCCAGGCACCGAGCATGGTCTTGTAGGGCCAAACCATTTTCGGAAAATGTAATTGAATTAATTGTATTGTCAATAATTATTGATTTATGTCATTCTTTTTGATAATATCATAAAATCAGTTCGGAATCTGTTTATTATGGATAAACCCACGCAGGCTAATCCTGTCGCGATGAGACGCGTAGCGGAAGGATTACCCACGATATCGGCCAAAATACGAGCTCTGGACGCCGCAGGATACGCTTGTGCAGATATTGCCAGATTCCTGAACCGGCGATACCAGCACGTGCGCAACGTTCTGGTACAGCAACCCCTGAAATCCAAATCCAGCCAGATGGACTCCAACGCACCCGCCACACCCGGAGATATTGAACCTAAAACCCTGCAGGTCGCCCAGAACGGCCGCGTCGTGATTCCTGCCGAAATGCGCTCGGCCATGTTGATCGATGCAACAGGTTATGTCACGGCACGTGTCGTTGAAGGTGAATTGAGAATTCTCAGCCCCAAGTCCGCGCTCCTGAAAGCGCAGAAGATGGTTCGGGAGAAAACTTCCGGAATCACATCGCTGGCCGATGAGTTGATTGCCGAAAGACGTGCCGAAGCGCAACACGAGGCTGATGGATGAGCGTGGTTATTGACGCTTCGGCAGTACTCGCGGTACTCAATGGCGAACTTGGCACAGAAAGAATCGAGGAGGTTCCAGTGGGCGGTCTAATCAGCACCACAAACTTCTCGGAAGTACTTTCGAAGTTGGTGGATGTGGGTCTTGACGACGATGCTGCCATCAGCGCATTTGATGCACTCATGCTGACCGTTGTTCCCGTCGATGCCACGCAAGCGCAATCTGCGGGACTGCTTCGCCGTCAAACTCGCGAGCACGGCCTGTCCCTGGGTGATCGCGCTTGCCTCGCCTTAGCGGTTTCGCGGGGATTCCCGGCGGTCACGGCGGACCGCGTCTGGGCGAAACTGGATCTCGGCATCGAGATCAAAGTCATCCGATGAGCACACCCGTTGGCAGCCACCGGATACAATCCCATTCTCCCCCGCCCCATCATCCGTACTGCGCACAACCATGTCTCCGACCCCGGAAGAACTGAGACTGGATCGCCAGGCGCGCGAACTCCACGTCCGCTTCGACGATGGTGCCCAATTCGTGCTCCCCTGCGAGTACCTGCGCGTCTTTTCTCCCTCCGCCGAGGTGAAAACGGCGAGGGCTCGCGGCGACTTGATCACCGACAAGCAGTACGTCAACATTGAGCGCATCGAGCCCTGCGGGACGTACGCCGTTCGTCTCTACTTCAGCGACGGCCATGACACCGGAATCTATTCCTGGGAATCCCTGTACCAGTTAGGCCAAGACCGTCAGAAAAACTGGCAACAGTATTTGGTTGATCTCGAACGACGAAGATCCACCACGGAAGGCGAAGAGCGGGTCATCACCATTCTACTGTTCGGCGCCTTAGCCGAAGAAGTGGAGATGGAACGCGTGGACGTGTCCCTGCCCAGCGAAACGTCAACTGTCGCCGAACTTTTATACTGGCTGCGCCAGCGTGGGGACGACTGGCACGAGGCTATCGACCCCAGACGGCTGACCATCACGGTCAACCGGCAATCTGCCGAGCCAACCACCCGCCTGCACAATGGAGACGAGGTCTCGCTGACCCCGACCTACAAAAAAAAGAAACCTGACAGCTGATTTCAGTTGGACACGGCGGCAAGTTCGGTCAGCAAGACCCCAGTCAGCGCGCAAGTGAGCAGCACCGGCACCACCGGCACCCGCCCGGCGGAGATGGCCAGCAAGGCCAGACCGGTCATCAGCACCATGTTCCAATCCGGCGAGGCTTCCCAGCCGTGCGTCCAGATGACATAACCCGCGAAAGTTACCGCCAAATTCAGCATTACGCCGACGACCGCCGCCGTGATTGCAGTCAGTGGAGCGGTAAACGCGGGGCGGTTGCGGGTCCGCTCGATGTATGGCGCGCCAATGAAGATGAACAGGAATGAGGGCAGAAACGTATACCAGGCCGCCACCGCGGCGGCCAGAATTCCTGCTTGCTCGATTCGGCCCGGCCCCAGCAACTGGCCTTCCCATCCCCCTACAAAGCCGACAAAGGAGGTAATCATGACCAATGGGCCTGGAATCAGTTCACGCAACGCAAGCCCGTCGATCATCTGGGCCGCGGTAATCCATTGGAAGTGCTCCACCGCGCTCTGATACACGTAGGGAAGAACCGCATAGGCACCCCCGAAGGACAGAACGGCGGCCTTGCTGAAGAATACCGACATGTCCGTCAGTGTGCCGCTGTCGTCGATCAAATGAGCGGCTCCATACACTGCCGCCCATAACCCGGCCCCAGCCACGCACAACCAAAAAACCCCGCGCCGGGTGATCGAAAGTGCAGACACGAGACCGTCTTCGTGCTCCTCCGTGGCCTCGGGATCGGCCGGTGCCACCCAGGCGGGCTTGGCGTGATGCACCAGCCAGCCCAGAACGCCTGCAGAGATGATGATCAACGGAAAGGGAAGGTGGAACACGTACAGTCCGGCGAACGCCGCGAGCATCACTGCCCATAGCAGGACATTGCGCATGACACGCCGGCCAATTCTCCAGATCGCATACAAAATCACTGCCGTCACCGCCGGCTTGACCCCATACAGCAGCGCGGCCACCCAGCGGATATCTCCGAATTCCAGATATAGCCAGGCAAGCGCCACGATCATGAGGAGCGAAGGGGCGACGAACAGAACGCCTGCGATCAGCCCCCCCAACTTTCCATGCAATAACCAACCGATATAGGTCGCCAGCTGCTGCGCCTCCGGGCCCGGCAGCACCATGGTGTAGTTGAGAGCGTGAAGAAACCGCCGCTCCGAAATCCAGCGCAACCGTTCCACCAGTTCCAGGTGCATGATTCCGATCGCACCGCCCGGGCCGCCAAAACTGACAAACCCCAAGCGCAACCAGTAGCGCATGGCCTGCCACAGGCTGAGCGATGTCGGCGCGGTCTTGTGCGGCTCGGTCATTTGGGGCACACTAGGTCTCCGGTCCCAAAACAATATAGGAGATTTTCATGTCGGATGATATCGTGTCCCGTTCCGGTGCCGTCGTCGGCCAATGGGATGGAAAAGACGTCAAGGATCTACAGCAGGAACTGGCGCGCATCAAGCGCGAAGTTTCGGGTGACAAGGTAGAATCATCCGGAGTTCCGCATCAGGACCAGTTTCCGGATGATTTGAAGAACTTTACTGCCTACATCCTGTGGGGTTGCGACTCGAACAACGTCTGCCTGGTCGGCTCCGGTGCCAACCGCTCCGAATCGGTGGATTCCATTCGAGAGTTCTATGGCAACCAGATTGCCAAGGATGCAATGGCCCGGCACGATGGGTAAGGGCTCGAGCCAGCCTAGTTGATTTGGTTCGCAGGCCTGGACGGAAGTCCAGCCAACGGAAGTTCTTGTCGGATTTCGATCTCCAGCATTTCGCTCAGGAGTAGCGGGTCTTCCTGAATGAGTGGCAGCAGTTGCTCCAGGTAATCGGAGAACTCTGCCGTCTGTCGAACACAATTCAACGCCTGAAACTCTTCGACGAAGGACGATTGCAGGCTGAATCCTGCCTCCCTATCGAACGTTTCGGTACTAATCCGAAGCGGACCTTCAATAATCATTGTGCGATAGAAATCCTATACAAGCGCATTGTACTGGCGGGCTCGGCCTGGAGGGCGGTACACTGAGCCCCATGCAAATTTATCTGGTGGGCGGCGCAGTCCGCGATCAGTTGCTCGGGCTCCCGGTCTCCGAACGCGACTGGGTGGTGGTCGGCGCGCACCCTGAGCAACTCATCGAACTCGGCTACCGACCTATCGGCCGCGATTTTCCTGTGTTCCTCCATCCTGAAACCAGGGAGGAATATGCCCTAGCGCGTACGGAGCGTAAAACCGGCCGCGGTTATCACGGGTTTTCATTTCATTCCAGCCCGGAGGTCTCATTGGAGGAGGACCTGCGCCGTCGGGATTTGACCATTAACGCGGTGGCCCAGAGCGAATCAGGAGAACTAATTGATCCGTACGGCGGACAGCGCGACCTGGAAGCCAAGATCTTGCGTCACGTATCTCCCGCCTTCGACGAGGATCCTGTGCGCGTGCTGCGGGTCGCACGTTTTGCAGCCCGTTTCCGTGAGCTTGGATTTCAGGTCGCCGACGAAACCCTTGTGCGGATGCGTGCTATCGCGGAAAGCGGCGAACTGGATGCGTTGACCCCGGAGCGGGTGTTCCTGGAATTTAGCCGGGCCCTGATGGAGCCGAACCCTGAAGTATTCGTATCCGTGCTTGCTGCGTGCGATGCCTGGACAGCGATCTTTCCGTTGCTGCCCGACACGGCAAGCATTGAGCAAGTCTTGCAGGCATCGGCCAAGGCGAAGTCGCCGTTGGCCGTACGTTTCGCCTGTCTCTCCTGGCACAGCCGCGATGTCACCGCTTGGTGCAACACCATCCGTGCACCGCGCAGACTCGCCCAAGCCGCCCGGCTGCTGCATCGGCAATTTCCCGTGTGGTCGGAGCTAGATCTTGAAGATCCTTCAGCCGTGTTGGTCCTGCTCGAATCTCTTGATGCCGTGAGGAGGCCTCAGCAGTTCGAAGATTTCAGTGCGGCTGCCACGGTACTCAGTACCGTACTCGGACTAGATCGTGAACAGACCAGCCGTCGGGTGGAAATCGCCCGCACGGCATTGCTGGGTTGCGACGAAAAATCTGCTGCCCAGCAGACCGACCACAGGACGGTCAGTGAGCGGGTTCACGAGGCGCGGCTTGAAGCCGTGCGTGCGGCCTTAATGGAAAACCAGTAAAAACCCGCCGAGCACCACTCGATACAACGCGAACGGCATCATTCCGATGCGCTCGATCAAGCGCAGGAAGAAGTGGATGCACAGCCAAGCGGAAATCCCCGCAATCAAGGCACCCAGAACCAACGCCCCCCAATCTACCGCCTGAGTCGCATGCAGGGATTTCTGCAAAGACAAGGCTCCGGCAGCAGCAATCGTCGGAATTGCCAAAAGGAAAGCCACCCGTGCTGCAGCAGTTCGTTGCAGGCCCAGCGCCAACGCCGCCGTCATCACAATGCCCGCGCGCGACACCCCCGGCACCAGTGCCAAGCACTGCGCGGATCCGATCCATACCGCATCACTCCAGCGCAATTGCTCTTCGGTCCGTACCCGGGAGCCTTGAACATCTGAGACCCACAGCAAGAGACCAAACCCCAATGTCGTCCAGGCAATAAGCTGTACCTCGCGCAGGTCGGTCGACACCACGCTAAACACTACCGCACCCACAATCACGATTGGAATCGTCGCCACAACCAGCCAAGCGGCCAGATAACGTGCGGATTCGGATTCCGGGGCACTCCCGGTCATTACGGCATGCAACATGGCTCCAAGGTCCCGTCGGAAATAACCCAGCATCGCAAGCAGAGTCCCCACATGCACCGCAACATCGAACGCATGGCCCTGATCTTCCCAACCGAGCAATATCGGCGCCAGGATCAAGTGCGCAGAACTGGAAATCGGCAGGAATTCCGTTGCACCCTGCAACAGTGCCAGAACCAGAACCTCAAGCCAATTCATTACAAACGATTCCGGTGGTCCGGACACACAGTGTGTGGCAATTCTGCCGGGAAATCGCGGCCCAGCGCCAGCACCCTGAAACGCTCTCCCATGTGGTCGGGATGGGTCAGGGTTTCAATCTGCCCACGTTGCGCAAGTCGCGTAGATTCGTCTGCCGACGGGTCGGCAACTTCCAGCAAACCATACTCCAAAAGAAACCCGGCCTGCGAGGTAAACATCAGGACCTCGAATCCGCGCTCTACCGCCAGTTCCGCTACGGCGGTGAAATCCACATCCACGCTGATGTCCTCATGCCCAGGCTGGCGGAACGGATCCGAATGCGCTTGGTGATCCGCATGACAGCGCAATGTTCCAGTAGCGCGTTGCGGATGGTAGTACTCCCGGCACGGATAGCCGTAGTCGATGATTAGCACGACGCCACGCTTGAGAGAACCGTCCAGCTCATCCAGCCATGTGCGGAGGGCATCGTGGCGCCACTCCGAGCAATAACCGGGAGCAGAAACCTCTCCAAGCTCGGTAAAAAGCCGGTTCAAATCTGGGTCGGATCCGGATGATGCCTCAAGTTTCCAGTAAAACTCATCTCCCTCCCGGACAGCGACCATGCGTTCGCGAATGCCTTGATCGGTCACTTCAAAACAGCGGGCCGGCAGGGCATCCAGAAATTCATTGGCCAGCACCACCCCCTCAAACACCTTGGGCAGCGCGTCGGTCCAGCGCGGGAACGAGCCTTGAGCACTCAGGGTTTCGGCCTGTTCCTTTCGCAACCAAGACGAACGTTCCAACAACCAATAATCATCGGGGGAGCCCTGCAGTGCACCCAGCACATCGCACGCCAATCTGCCGTTTCCCGGCCCGTACTCCGCTATCGCACCGCCACCCAGCTCCTCCCGAGCCAGATCGCAGAAACGTGCCACGCAACGGGCGAGGAAATCCCCCAATCCCGGCGCGGTGACAAAATCTCCGGAAGCACCGAATACCGGATACGCCCGTTCATAGTAGCCGTGCTCCGGCGCATACAGCGCCTGTTCCATGTACTGATCAAAGCGCAGCGGGCCTTCCTGCCGGATCCGCTCCGCCAAGCGCATGCGCAGGGCGTCCACAGGAATCCCGGGCTCGGACACAGGCGGGGAAATGGCAGTCATGGCACTATTATCACGCTATCATGGGCATGAACGTACAGGCAGCAGCATGACTTCTTCCACCTTGGACGGCCAGACCATCCTCATCACCGGCTCCGCGCGCCGGCTGGGCGCGCACATGGCGCGCAGCCTGCACCAGGCTGGTGCCAATATCGTGCTCCACTGCCAACGTTCCGTGGTCGAGGCCCAGTCGCTGGCAGAGGAACTGCAGGAACAACGCCCCGATTCGGTCGCCATGGTGACCTCCGACCTGCGCGAGGAGCAGAGCGAGTTTTCGATCGTCGCGGCCGCCGTGCAGTCATTCGGACGGCTGGATGCTCTGGTCAACAATGCCTGTTTGTTCGAGCCCGGTGGAATGGCGCCGGCAGACCCGGAACGATGGGAGGAAGTTCAGGCGGTGAATGTCCGGGCTCCTTGGCTGCTGGCTGAAGCGGCGGCTTCGCACCTGCGCGAAGCGCAAGGTTGCATTATCAATGTTCTGGACATTTACGCTGCCCGACCGTTGCGCGGATACTTGTCGTACAGCACCAGCCAGACCGCCCTGACCGGGCTGACTCGCGCCTTGGCACTGGAGCTTGCCCCCGAAGTGCGCGTCAACGGCATCGCGCCAGGCGCGATCCTGTGGCCGGACGAGGACGACGGCCGAGACCGCCAGGCCATTATCGACAGCACGGCGCTGAAGCGGCTCGGCCACCCGGACGACATTGCCCGCGCCGCACTATTCCTGATTCGGGATGCGGGCTACCTGACAGGCGAAGTCGTGACTGTCGACGGCGGGCGCAGCCTCACGCCCTGGATCTGATACGGCACGCAGGGTGACGGGGTTGTCGTCCTGCCACTCCCGCCACAGTTGCGCGATGGGCGTTCCCAAAACCGGGTGCTCCAGGCCACCGCAGATTTCCGCCAGAGGACCGAGCACGAACTCGTGGTGCAGGATTTCCTCGCGTGGCAGAGATAGAACACCGTCTCCCAGCACCCAGTCGCCATAGAGCAATACATCTAGATCGATCGTACGGGAAACGAAACGGTCCTTGCCGCGCACTCGTTCCAGTTCAGTCTCGATTCGGAACAGGACCTTGCTGACGACATGGGGATGGTCCCGCGTGTCGAACGCCACGACCATGTTGTGAAAATCGTCACCCTCGAACCCCAGCGCCGGGGATTCATACAAGGTGGATCGGGTCAGCGGCCCGTAATGTTCCTTCAGCCGCTCCAGGGCCTCCGCAATCTTACGTTCCCTGTCGATGTTGCTGCCAATGCTGACGAACACCCGCGCCATCAATCCCCCCGCTCGATCACTACGCCGACTTCCTGCGCGGTACGAACCGCAAATGGTTTGGCGATGCGTACCCGTACCCAACTCACCGCGAATTCTTCGCGGACAATGCGGGCCACCGCCTCGGCCAACGACTCAACCAACTGAAACTTGCTGCCTTCCACAAACTCCACCACGCGCTGGCTGATCGCCTTGTAGTCGACGGCATCCTCCAGCGTGTCGCTGGCTGCCGCATGCACCACATCTGCCCGAAGATCCAAGTCCAGAACCAGGTTTTGGCGAATCTGCTTCTCCCAATCGAAAACGCCGATTACGGCTTTCGCCTTGAGACCTCTTATGAAAACTATATCCATGATTCAACCGCAAAATTTAGCATAGACATCCAGGATACGGTAAAATTGTTCGTTCAGGGCTGGCTTCTAGCCGTGCCGAGATGGCGGAATTTGGTAGACGCGCTGGCTTCAGGTGCCAGTGGGGGCAACCCCGTGGAGGTTCGAGTCCTCTTCTCGGCACCATCATCCTGCAAGGGCAACCAAACAACACTAAGATCCGCCGCACCTGCAAGGCGGCATATCCGCTTGCCTGATCGAGAGTTGTCCGCCGGAGTTCCCGCTCGGAAGGATCAACTATGGCGAAGATAGGCAAACCGGGGATCGTCCGGAGTGCCTTCCAGTGCCGAACCTTCGGGCGGCTGCCATGACATGACTTCCTCGATCCGGGCGGCCAGTTCGAAATCGCGGTTGGTCACCCCTTTCTTCGCATGGGTGGTCAGTTTCACGATCACGAATGCATATGAGACCGTCAGATCAGGATGATGCCAGGCCTGCTCCGCCAGATGCCCGATCGTGGTCACCGCCATGAGCGTGCCTTTCCAGCTCGCCGTACGGTACTTGCGACGAATCCAACCGGATTCCAGATACCATTCGGGCAGTTCTTCCTTGAGCCGGGCCTCGATTTCTTCGTCCGTGTAGACCGCGTCGTTGTCTTCTTTTTTCAGGCTCATGAGTTTTCCTCGTGTTGAGTTATTCCCATTCTACTCTTGGGCGGCCATAATAATAAGGTTCGGCATCAGCTTCACATACTCCGCACCGTGGGAGTGCAGAGATGGAATCACGTGCCAGTGCCGACAGCGAATTTGAAAAAGAGAATGTCCGCATGCGTCTGAACCTCCGCCGGATCCAGGAAAGGCTCCTGTTGCCGTTCACACTGATGGCGGCAGCCTGCCTGCTGCTCCCCGCGTGCAGCGGGGAGAGGACCGACCTGACTGCTACTCAAGCCTGGATCCTTGAACCTTCCTCCGAAGGCATTTCCACCGGCGGACTGACCGTCCACAACCGCACTAATGAGGCGCGGGTCCTGCAGCACATCTTGGCGGCCGACTTCAGGCAGGCAGAAATTCGCACAAAGGAGGGCGCCGGTTCGACCTCCGGTCTCCGGCCTTCCATCATCGTTGAGGCCGACCGAACCACCGAACTGCCGCCGGACGGCATGATTTTCCTTCTGGAGGGGCCCGAACGTTCCCTTCACGCCGGTGACGAGACCTTGCTTGCACTTCACTTTGACGACGGTAAGGCAATTTTCGTCAATGTGGAAATTCGGGCCTCTCCTCCATCTTCCTCCAAGTCGGAACTATGAGCGATTTCGGTGACGCCCTGGTGACCGCAGCCGGTCTCTTAACCGGACTGAATCCGAATCTCCTGGAAATCATCCGGTTGTCGCTGTTCGTCACCCTGACTGCGGTCTCCATTGCCACCGTAATTGGTATTCCACTGGGTGGGTTGCTTGCAGTCAAACGATTTCCGGGACGTGCGTTTATCGTGCTCGTGATTGATACGTTCATGGGGTTGCCGCCTGTTGTGGTCGGATTAATCGTCTACCTGTGGCTGTCGCGCTCCGGCCCTCTCGGCGTGCTGGGCCTGTTATACACTCCGACCGCGATGATCATCGCCCAGTGCCTGCTGGTGACGCCCATCATCGCCGCGCTGTCGCGTCAAGTCATTGCCGATGCCCATGGCCAGTACGACGAACAGCTTCGTTCTCTGGGCGCGGCGCGCTGGCAGCGAATCGCGACCTTGCTTTGGGAGACCCGAACCAGCCTTCTTGTGACGATTCTGGCCGGCTTCGGGCGGGCTAATGCAGAAGTCGGCGCCGTCATGATCGTGGGCGGAAACATCAACCACGTCACCCGCGTGATGACCACCACGGTAGCCTACGAGACCAGCCGCGGAAACCTCACCCAGGCGTTGGCGCTGGGCATCGTATTGATCCTGATCGCCATGCTGCTGACCCTGCTGCTGCATCAGTTGCGCAGACTCAACGTGGAACCCGGATGATGCGCCAACCTCCGGATTCCCTGTTCCCGCTCACCGTCTCCGGCCTTGATTTTTCTGTCGGAGGAGAGCAACTGCTGTCCGGCTTGTCGTTTGAGTTGCTAGGGAAAGGTTGCACGGCAATTCTTGGTCCGAACGGTTCCGGCAAGACCCTGCTGCTGCGTCTGTGCCATGGAATGCTCACACCCACAGGCGGCTCCATCCACTGGGGGGATGCCACACCGGCCCAAGCCCTGCCATCGCAGGCCATGGTCTTCCAATTGCCCGCCATGCTCAACCGCAGCGTGTGGGCAAATATCGACTATGCGCTGAGGCTGCGCCGTGTTTCACGCACCGAGCGGCAGCGGCTTGTCCAAGAAGCTGTCGAGCTCTGCGGCCTGACTGAGGTCGTTGGGCGCAATGCCCGGGTCCTGTCCGGCGGTGAACGGCAGAAGCTGGCCATCGCGCGAGCCTGGATCACTCGGCCCCGCGCCCTGCTGATGGACGAACCCACCTCGGAACTGGACCCGCTCGCCACTCGGGAGATCGAAGCCATGATCCAGAGAGTCGTCGCCCAAGGTGTTCGCGTCATTCTGGCCACGCACGACATGAACCAAGTCCGTCACCTGGCGGATGACGTCCTTTTTTTGGAATATGGCCGCCTACGGGCCCACCTGCCGATCGGGGATTTTCTGAATTACCAAGGCGATGACACCATGCGCGATTTTGTCACTCATCCCACCCGTTCCAGAACCATCCCGTGAACGCCATGCGCCTCGTGTCCGTTTTTGCCTTGAGTTGCTTGGTACTGCCCTGTGCGGTGGCTGAGACGGAATTCCTGACGATTGCGTCCACCACCTCTACGGACCACTCGGGCCTGTACGATCACCTGCTCCCGATCTACGAAAATAAAGCTGGCGTGAGTTTCCGAGTCGTGGCCGTCGGGACCGGGCAAGCCATCCGCAATGCGATGCGGGGGGATGCCGATTTGCTGATTGTTCACCACCGCGAATCGGAAGAGCGTTTCGTCGTCGAAGGCTACGGGCTGCGACGGGACGACCTGATGTACAACGAGTTCATGCTGATCGGGCCGCGCGAGGATCCTGCAAAGGTTGCGAAAGCAGGCAACATTGAGGAAGCCTTACGCCGGATTTCTCTGTCGGGTTTTACTTTCGTTTCTCGTGGCGATGACAGCGGAACCCACAAGCGAGAGTTGGAGTTATGGGAAAGAGCAAGCGTTCAGGTACGCCCCGCCAGCGGCGACTGGTACTGGGAAGCCGGGGCCGGCATGGGTCCCACCTTGAACACTGCCGCTGCACGCAATGCCTATGTGTTGAGTGATGGCGCCACCTGGGCTGCATTCGGCAATCGGCAGGATCTCGTGGCGCTATACCGGGATGGCCCCCTGCTGCACAACCAATACGGCATCATCGTAGTCAATCCCAACCGCCACCCGCACGTCAAGGAAAAACAGGCAAAAGAATTTTCGGAATGGCTACTGTCGGAAGAAGGACAGAAAGCGATCGCAACTTTCAAAATCAACGGAAAACAGGTGTTTTTCCCAAACGCCCGGCCCCGATAACAATCTATGCCTTAGCTCAAGCAAGTTTCTCTCTGTACGGAGCAACCTCGATATCAGCTGCCTGCTCGCGAGCTTGGGCAATGTCGTAACTGTTCTGCATCCTCAGCAGTGTAGCCATCGATACCCCAAAGGCTTTTTCGATCCGGATCGCCATTTCCGACGAAAGGCGCACATGCTCGTGGAGCAATGCAGACAGTGCGGGGCGCGAAACCCCGAGCACCCGCGCTGCGTCGGTCACCGACAAGCCCAGCGGCTCGACAATCTCATACCTCACGAATTCTCCCGGGTGGACCGGATTCTTCATTCGAATATTCTGCGTTTTACTCATTGCTGATTCCCTGTCCTTCTTACTTTCTCTATATCTTTGCGTATGTCCTCCGCAACTTCTTCAATTTCCCGAGCCACTTTAGGTTCTTTGCCCATTTCCTTTTCAAGCGCAACTGTAAACGGTATAAGTAGTTTGGCTGATGGCGAAGATTGAACGAAATCGTTGGTATGAGCGGCCCCTTGAGAAACTGTAAAATCGATCAAGGCATATATGGCCTCACTAAGGAGAAATTCGCAATTGGGTAAGAGCGTGAGTGCCGTTTTAATATCCTGCCCAGCTTGGGGTAAGTCATCACATGCTAGGTGTGCTCGCGATCGAATCAGATAACCCTCACACTGGTAGCAACTATAGATTTGCTCCCCATACCGATCAAACAGCAAATTCACCGTATTAATTACCTCATCCAAATGGCCTTGTACTCTTGCACTATTTGCTAACCGAAGAAAAGCAATAGCAACAGGGTGACGAAGTATGGGATTACTGTTTGTTCCAAAGCGTTGAATCAACTCTTGCCAAACTGCCTTTGCTTGCTCCTCTTGCCTAAGATCGCTAAGAGCTAGGCCTTTGTAGATTAACATGCGCGCGACTTGGGTATGAAACTGAGGTGCATTTCTGTCGTCGAAGCGTTGCATCAGTTGGTCACAAACGGTGATCGTGTCTTCGGGGTAACCCAACTCAAGAAGTGCGGCTCCCTTGTATACAAGGGCCTTCGCAATTGCTTTCAGCATCACAGGCTTATTGCTACTGCCAAACCGCCGTACAACTTCATCACAGGCGGGAATCGCTTCTTCAAAACGGTTTAATTTAAGGAGTACGCTTGCTTTATTAGTTAAAGCTTGCACAACAACTCTCAGAATATCAGGCTCATCATTGTCGCCAAACTGCTGTGCAATCTCATCACAGATAATAGCCGCTTCTTCAAACCGATTTGACTCATTAAATCTTTGCCCTATATCGAGTAGTAAACGCGCAGCTTGACTACAAATCTCAGGCGCGTCAATACCTCCGCCGAACTGGCGAGCCACTTCACGGCAAACAGCGATTGCCTGTTCGGAACGATTCAACTCGACAAGCGATTGCACCTTGTTTCCATAAGCATGCGCGACTGCACTAAAAACTTCCGGCACATCACTGCTACCAAACTGGCGTATCACTTCGTCACTTACAGTAGCTATCTCTTCAAGGCGATTCAACTCGCCGAGCATGCTTCCTTTATTAGCAAGAGCATGCGCCACCAGTACAAGCATTTCTGGTTTATCGTTATAGCCGAACAAGTCCACAATCTCGTCACATACAGAAATTGTTTCTTCGAAGTTACCTAACTCGCTAAGCACACCACCCTTTTTATATAGTGCCTGTGCTGTAATCTCAAGCAGTTCGGGCATGTCATTGCCACTAAATCGCTGGACAACTTCATCATAGACTACGAGGGCTTTCCTCGGCTGGTTTAATTTTTCGAGGGCGTTCCCCTTTTCGGTCAATGCCTGGGCAACCACTCTAAGAACTGCCGGCACACCAGTGTCACCAAAGCGTTGCTCAATCTCGTCACACACAGAAATTGTTTCTTCGAAGTTACCTAACTCGCTAAGCACATCACCCTTTTTAAACAGTGCCTGTGCTGTAATCTCAAGCAGTTCGGGCATGTCATTGCCACTAAATCGCTGGACAACTTCACCATAGACTACAAGGGCTTTTTCCGGCTGGTTTAATTTTTCGAGGGCGTTCCCCTTTTCGGTCAATGCCTGGGCAACCACTCTAAGAACTGCTGGCACATCAGTGTCACCAAAGCGTTGCTCAATCTCATCATAGGCGTCGATTGTTTCTTTGGGCTGATTTAATTTGATCAGCGTAAGCCCTTTGAAAAAGATAGCCCTCGCGACCTGCTCGACGATCTTCGGTAGATTACTGTCACTGAATCGGTTGACAACCTCATCATAAGCCGCGATTTCTTTATCCGGTTGACCTAATGCGTGAAGTGAAACCCCTTTGCTAATCAAAGCTAGTGCGACTTGTTCATGAATCTCAGATACTTCACTTTCGCCAAATCGACGTACGACCTCATCACAAACGATAATTGCCTCATCGAGCCGATTCGAACTTGCAAGAGTACGTGCTTTAGTTGTAAGGGCCTGCGCCACTATCTCTAGAACGGCTGGCACTTTACTGTCACCAAACCGGAGCACTACCTCGTCATGGGATACAAGTTCCTCGTCATATTGCTTCGATATGCCGAGCGTAACACCTTTCAACAAGAGAGCATTAGCAACCTGCTTAGCGAGTTGAGGAGCGTCACTGTCATCGAACTGCCGTGCAATTGTTTCACAAGCGACAATCGTTTCCCCGGGTCGTTCCATTTTTAGAAACGAAATACCTGCAGTAATAATTTCTTTTGCCGCCTCCACACGAGCCGACAGCGAATCGTCTATTTCCAAACGTTTTAATGTGGAACGAATGATTGCGTCTATGTTTTTCGCTTGACCCTCTTCGGCCACTACGGAGGCTTGCTTAATAGAAACCTTCGCAGGTACTTGCCCAGCAAGTTTTGTCACATACTGTGGAGAATGTGTGATCGGTCCTAGATTGTCTAGTTTTAATTTGAGAGAAACAGAGTCTGCGGCATCCTCAGACGCAACCTTTGGATCAAAACTTTCCGCAAACTCCTCGGGAACAATCGACAATAACTCCTCACGATATTCGGCGAGTACAGGAAGGTCAATCAATTTAATAAACGCAGCCTGATGAAATGGCATTATCTCCGGCTCCAAGCCATCTGTCTCCCGGATCATGCGGGAAACCAAATCCTTGAGCTGAATCGCCGAATAATATGCATCCATGAAGCGAATAAGGGCTTCAATCATTGGTGTTGGTGTTCGGGAACGTCGTAGCAGGTAGTAGATGTTATAGAGTCGCTCTGTCAGATAGTACAGTTTCCGCCGAGCCCCACCGCCGACGACCTCTACCGCTCCCCGTTCTACCAAACGGCGAAGCTGAGCACTACTTTGACTAGCATCAAGTCGAGTTCGAGTCGCAACTTGACGCGCACTCGCTGGCTCCCACAAATCAGCGAGCGCCAAATACACGCGCCTTTCCTGAGGAGCAAGTACTTCTATGTGGCTCTTAAAGTACTCGGTCAGATCATCGATTAGCTCCATCAAGTCTGCCATGAAGTCGCGAAACGACAACTCAGCCCCGAATCGGGCAACGATAGAAAGGAGCCTAGGACTACCTCCGGTAAGAATCTGCAATCCGCGCATTGTCTCTGGGGGGCGATGTTGGCCGGAGACATGCTTCCACAGAACTGCGCATTCCTCTATGCAAAGAGGACGTAAAGTTTGACTTACAAGAAGATCATAGAAAGCGTGGTTGGATTTATCAATCTCATCAAAGCGAGCGGTCGCACTAGCCAACAGAATGATCCGGGGCTCTGTTTGAAGGACTTGGCGCAATTGCCACCCAGCATCTGGGTCTGACATGTCCCTGAACATCATGTTCAAGTTCTCAACGATCAAAATGAGTCGTTTCTTTTGCTGGCTTGAGAAGTCCAGAAGAGAACTAAGACAACGTTTACCGAGCATCCGATCATCGGGAGTATTCCGCAGTTCTTCAACGGTGAGGCTTAGGTTATCTTCCCCTTCCGGGTACTGTGCTTGATCTGCCAATCGAGACAAAGCTTCCAGCCAGAATTCACCTGCGGTAGCAACTTCGTAACTTTCTTCTGCAAAAACGATCGGGAAAAAAGAAGATGATAGTGCGGGGTCCCGGCGAATCTCAGCCGCTACTCGAAGGAGAAGGCTGGTCTTACCACAACCACGGGGGCCGATCACCAATCGGTGTGGGTTTGAATTTCTATCGCATTCGCGCAACATTTCAACAATCGACGCGAATTCATGCGTCCGCACGCAAAATGATGCAATCAACTCATCATCAGTAAGAAAACCAGGGTTATATTTCACTGTTTTCATGAGATCCTCTTATGCGTTTACTTCTAACGAGACATAATTGGGATAAAGTTTTGTCCATACCGAACGCTCCACCAGTCTTCAAGCAGACCTGAAATGAAACGGTAACCGCCGCTTTGCCTTTCCAGATACCCATCATGTTCAAGCAAATAAAGCACATCTTCGATAATAACCGGATGGGCTCCGGCTTTGACCTCTGCTCTGAGGTGGCGACTGTACTGGTCAATCACGTCATCACTAAGTAAACCACCACCCACGGCAGCCTCCGTCAGCAATTCCAGAGCAACTCGGTATTCTTCTGTCCTCAGCACCACCCGCAACCGTCCTTGATAATGCTCTAAATCCACCTGCCCCCGCACAGATAGCATTTCATTTTCGTATACCTGATCCACATCGTTCAACGAAGCCCGAGTCCGATTTTCACGTCGTAGGTGTTCATGCAGGTACCCGAAAAACTGTTGTATGTGATGCGGTACATGACACCGCAGACGGCGGCACATGGCCATACGAATGTCAGGGGGAAGCCCGAGCCCATACGCTTCTGCCAATTCGGCAAGGCAGGAAGACGCAGTGTCTTCGCTCCACGGTTTCAAATCGCAGGGTGCAAAAATGTTTACCTGTGCACTGAGTCCCGCCTGTCGCAGGATAGGCTCCAAACCCACGCTGCCGGAAACAATCAGAACGATGCGCCCACGATGCCTCTGGGCGTTCTTTCTCAACCAGCTTAGAAATTTGTCCGTTGCCCGCTTGCCTTCGGTCGTTATATCGTCGCCATTCTCTCGTAGCAACCGGCTAACAAAAATTGGCAACTCATCAATGGCCAGCACAACCCGCTGATTATTTTCCGCAAGAGCCGCAATAATATCGTCGCCTTTACGCCACTGGTTTCCTGCGGCAATTCCTGCGCGCAACTGTACCTGCAATTCTGAGATAGATACGTTATCCACTCGCCCCCCGATCTCCTTCAGGGCGTTAGAAAAACCAAGCCGGATCCGGCGCCATGCCCCTTTGAGCGATCTGGATTGGGCACCGATTTCGGCGATGGCATCCGCAGGATCAGAAGCATCCTCAAGATCAACAAAGATCGTTTCAAATGTCCCTTCCTCTGCCAAGCGCCGCAATAACTCCCTGACTAGGCTCGTTTTTCCCATGCGCCGCGGCGCGGTGATCAGCGTATGAATTCCATCCCTTGCACGTTCGGAAAGCACTTCAAGTTCTTCGCCCCGATTATAGAAACGGTCTCCATCCACCCAATTTGCCCCTGCTTTTCTCAATGACATAGCCTTTTCCCAACGAATTCGTTGCCATCATTATAGTTGGCAACGAATTCGTTGTCAAGATCTGTCATACTCTTCGGATTTTCTCTAGTAATCGAGAGCCTTTATCTGTTCTTTCCTAGTGCGCTGCCACACCATGCACGCGTTCTGCGCGACGGCGCAACAAGGCCACGGTCGTCAGCAAAAGGATTGAAATCAGGACAAAGATCGTCGCCACTGCCAGAATGGTTGGCGAGATCTGCTCCCGAATGCCGGAAAACATCTGCCGAGGGACTGTCCGTTGAGTCACATCGCCGAGTTGCAGGATTACCACCACCTCGTCGAACGATGTGATGAAAGCGAACAGTGCGCCAGAAACCACGCCGGGGAGAATGATCGGCGTCTGGATCTTGAAAAAAGTTTGTAGCGGCGAGGCGCCAAGGCTGGTCGCCGCTCGCGCCAGATTGTGGTCGAACCCTGCCAAGGATGCCGTCACCGTAATCACCACGAACGGGACGCCGAGCACCGCATGCGCGAAGATCAACCCGGGATAAGTCTTGGCCAGACCAACTTGGCTAAACGCGAAAAACAGCCCGGATGCCGTGATCACGAGCGGCACCACCATCGGCGAAATCAACAATGCCATAACCGTCCGCTTGAACGGCATTTCCGAGCGGCTTAGGCCCACTGCGGCCATCGTCCCGAGTGCGGTGGCCAGAAGGGTCGCAGGTATCCCAATGATGAAGCTGTTCTTGATGGAGCGTATCCACTGCGCGTTGGACCACATGTCGGCCCACCAACCGGTCTCGGCATCCGGTGCTACCATACCGTTACGTACGATGTCGGCGTACCAGCGCAGGCTGAAAGCGTCCGGCTCGAGATTGAGCATGCCGGCAGTAAAACTGAAGTACGGCTCCTGATTGAAAGACAGCGGCACCACCACGAAGATCGGCACCACCAGAAACAGGAAAATCAGCGCGCACACTCCCCGGAACATATAGAACAGGAACACTTCGCGTGGTCCGGCATATTCCGGCAGGCCCTCCCGGTAACGGCCGGTGGCGAGCCACGCGGATGTCGACGCCAAGACCCAGCCAAACGCCAGCATCAGCAGGGCAAAAGCTATGCCGTGCGTTGCAAGTCCCACCAGTGCGAGCGCGAGCATGCAGAAGGCACGCGCGACATTAGGCGACTCGGGATGGATCGCGGCCGGGAGCGACAGCAAGGCGAACAGCAAAGCACCTGTCAGCATATACGGAAGCATCAGTGAGGTATCGCCGTATGCCGTGAGCAGCCCGATCAAGGCTCCCGCCACGCTGCACCAGGCCGCAGCAAACCGGACCGGAGGACGTATCGCCTCGAGCATGTCTCAGCCAAGCCTCATTCGATCGATACCAGACACGCGGTCATAAAGCCAGTACAGGAACATCACCAGGACCAGCAACACGAAACCCATCGCAGCGGCCAGCGGCCAGTTGAGCGATCTCCGCATGTGGAAATCAATCAGGTTGGAAATCATCTGTCCGTCCTGCCCTCCCACCAATGCCGGAGTGATGTAGTAGCCGGTGGCGAGAATGAAAACCAACACCACGCCTGCGCCGACGCCCGCTAGGGTCTGCGGAAAATACACCCTCCAGAAAGCCACCCAACCGTTCGCGCCCAAGCTATGCGCCGCCTGGACATACGCCTTCGGGATGGTCCGCATGACTGCGTACAGCGGCAGAATCATGAACGGCAAGAGAATGTGCGTCATAGCGACCAAGGTCCCGGTCCGGTTGTAGACCATGCTGAACCGATTGTCGTCGCCGATGACGCCAAATGCGACAAATAGATCGTTCAGCACCCCGTTGCCCTGCAGGATCGCGATCCATGCCGTGGTGCGCACCAGGATCGAAGTCCAGAACGGCAGTAACACCAGTATTAGAAGGAGGTTCGAACGGCGCGCGGGCAGGTTAGACAATAGGTACGCCACCGGATAGCCGAGCAACAGGCAAAAGATCGTGACCAGTGCGGAAATCTCGATCGTGCGCCAGAACAGGGTGAGATGGATGCGGCGTTTCTCTTCTTGACGGCGGATGGAACCGTCACCGCGGTACTTGAGATCCACCGAAGTCGCCAGATAAGCCGGCGTATAACGAGCCGCGGCGACGCGAAGCGCCTGCCAAGTTTCAAGTCGGCCCCATGCCGGCTTGAGGTCGATCATTGCCTGTTTGTAAGGAGCCTCGAGACGGGCCGCCTTGCGTGCTGTGGAAGTGAACAGCGACCGGCCCCCGGGCGACTCCCGGTTTACCCGGGTGGCCACTTTGCCGATGGTTTTGTCTTTCCTTGCCTGCACCAAGTCCTTCTGCAGAGCTTCGTACATCGCCTCGGTGGGCTCCGACACACCGTCCCACGCTTCCAACACTGGGGTACTGTGCGGCATGTAACGCGCGTACGTGTCGTCGTGAACTCCCTGCCACAGAAACAGCAGTACCGGGATAATGAAAGCCGCAAGCAGGAAGGCCAGCAGCGGCAAGGTCAGCCCCAAGGCCCTAATCCGGCGGACCATGAGCGCCCGCGCCAGTTTTGTCTTAAGCGGCGTACCGTCGGCGGCAAGTACCAGTTCAGAGGTCGTTGGTGAAGTCACGGATCAGAGAATGAAGAGAGTCCGAGTGGCAAGCCGTTTATCCCTCGGCCAGCCAAGCATTGAATCGCTCGTTCAACTCATCCAGATAATCCGCCCAGAACTCCACGTCCTGCCAAATCACCGTCTTCAGGTTGTCTGGCCAAGTCGGCATATGCGGCCGCATGTCCAGTTCAGGATTGGAGTGGTGGAATCCGATCATTCCAGCAGCAGTGTGCCGTACCGGCGCATAGGAGATCCACGACGACTGCACCGCCATATTTTCAGGCTTGGAGGCGAACGCGATGAAGTCGAGTGCCAGATCCAGGTTCTGGGCACCCTTCACGATCGCCCAATGCCCGATCTCCAGTACCTGTGCATCCCAAACGATGGCCAAGGAACGGCCTTCCAGCGCGGATGCATCGAAGATCCGCCCGTTGTAGGCCGTACTCATAACCACTTCGCCATCCGCCAGCAACTGCGGCGCATGAGAACTTGCCTCCCACCACACGACTTGCTCCTTAATGCTGTCCAGCCGAGCGAAGGCACGATCGACCCCCTCCGGAGTTGCCAACACCGCATAGACCTGATCCGGAAGGACCCCGTCAGCAACCAGCGCCATCTCCAGAGCGGCCTTGGGGCTCCTGCGCATGCCACGTCGACCGGGAAACTTTTCCAGATCGAAAAAATCATGGATGGTGGTTGGCCCTGGCGACAACCGCTCCCGATCGTAGGCGAACACCATCGACGCCACTACCTGCCCGATCATGCAGGGGCTGATGGCACCCTCAAGAAAATCCTGCTCGGCGGGAGTCCCATCCGGCGCTGGGGGAAGGATGGAGGGATCAATCTCCTCCAGAAACCCCTCATCGCACCCTAAAAGTCCCTCGGCAGCCTCGATATCCACTACATCCCAAGTGACGTTTCCGGCCAGAACCTGTGATTTGATTTCAGACAAGCCTCCGCTGTAGTCTTCGGACAGGATCCGGTGGCCGGTGCGGGCCATCCATGGCTTGTGGTAAGCCTCCACCTGGCTCTTGGTATAGGGGCCGCCCCAAGAGACTACGGTTAGATCACCCGCCAATGCATCCGTCGCTGCAAACCAAGTTCCCGCGGCAAGAAAAAAAGCAAACGATCTCATTCGCCCCTCCCAGAATCTGAGGCAAGGCTTGGCGTCGGCGGCCACCATGCCCGCACCACTTTATTCACTCGATCAGCCAAGCATTGAAGCGTTCGTTCAACTCGTCGATGTGGTCCGCCCAAAATTCCTCGTCGTGCCAAATCGCTGTCTTCATGTTGTCTGGCCAAGTGGGAAGGTGCGGCCCCATCTTCAGGTCAGGATCAGCGTGGTAACTCCCCACCAGTTCGGAGGCGGACTTGCGCACCGGCGCATAGGAGATCCACGAAGCCTGGACCGCCATATTCTCGGGCATGGAAGCAAATCTTATAAAGTCCAGTGCCAGTTCTATATTCGGAGCACCCTTTACGACCGCCCAGTTGTCGACCGCAAGCACCTGTGCATCCCAGACCATGGCAAGAGGCTGCCCCTCCGCCGCAAACGCATTGAAAATTCGGCCGTTATAGGCCGTACTCATGATGACCTCGCCATCGACCAGCAGTTGTGGCGGCTGGGCGCCAACCTCCCACCACAGGACATGCTCCCTAATGCTGTCCAGCTTGACGAAGGCGCGATCGATCCCTTCCTCGGTCGCCATGACCTCGTAGACCTGATCCGGCGGGACACCGTCCGCGACCAGCGCAATCTCCAGGTTGACCTTGGGCGTTTTGCGCATGCCGCGCCGGCCGGGAAATTTTTCCAGATCGAAAAAATCCCGGATGGTGGCCGGAGGCGGTGACAACCGGGTCTGATTGTAAGCATACGCTGTCGACCACACTACTGTACCGATCGCGCAATCGCCGATGGCGTCTTTGAGAAAATCCTCTTCAGCCGACGTCCCGTCGGGGGCCGGTGGCAGGATCGCGGGGTCGAATTCCTCCAGCAGCCCTTCGTCGCAACCCAGAATCGCTTCGGCATCCTCAACGTCAACAATATCCCAAGTCACGTTTCCGGCCTGGACCTGCGCCTTGACCTCAGCCAGCCCGCCGCTGTAGTCCTCGGACAGGATCCGGTGACCGGTGCTGGCCATCCACGGCTTGTAGTAGGCTTCGGTCTGACTTTTGGTGTAGGCGCCGCCCCAGGAGACGATGGTCAGGTCGCCGGCCGACGCGGTCGTTGCCGCAAGACAGAAACCTGCGGCATAAAGAAATGCGGAAGATTTCATAGGTCCCTCATTCCAAAAGTCCCGTCATGGTAATGCATCCAATGCGCGGCAGTCCTCGGTATTCCAGCTGACCGGCGTCTTCTGGCCCACCCTCAGGTGCTCATGTCCTGCCGCGTTGGGCATCTTGACGATGAAATCATCATGTCCCAGCACATTCATGCGACAACGGATATGGTCGCCAAGATAAATCAATTCCTCCACCACTGCTTCGAACTGATTTTCTCCCGCATCGCCAATGAACACCCGTTCCGGGCGGATCGACAGCGTGGTCGGGGTTCCCATGCCACTGCAGTTGATCGCCAAGGCCCTGCCATGGCCGGAGTCTTCGATCGAAACTTCGGCCACGCCGTCGCTGATGCTTTCGACCTGGCCATACAGCCGGTTGTTTTCTCCGATGAAGCGCGCGACAAAAGCAGTTTGCGGACACTCGTAGAGGGTTTCCGGATCGGAGTCCTGCTGGATGGTTCCGTCCTTGAACACCGCGATCCGGGTTGACATGGTCAATGCTTCGGACTGGTCGTGCGTCACGTAGACGACCGTCACGCCCAACTGGTCGTGCAGGTGCTTGATTTCGTACTGCATGTGCTCACGCAGTTGACGATCCAACGCCCCCAAAGGTTCGTCCATCAGCACCAGTTCCGGTCGGAATACCAAGGCGCGGGCCAATGCGGCGCGCTGCTGTTGTCCTCCCGACAGCTCGGACGGTCGGCGATTGCCGAACCGCTCCATTTCCACCATCTGCAACGCTTCACGCACTCGTTCCTCGATTTCGGATCGACCCGTCCGACGCACCTGCAGCGGGAACGCAAGATTCTCATTCACCGTCATATGCGGGAACAAAGCGTAATTCTGGAACACCACGCCAATGCCCAGTTGATGTGGTGGAACGGAATTCACCGGGCGACCGTCAAGGCGGATCTCCCCATGCGTGACCGTCTCGAATCCGGCCAGCATCATTAGGCTGGACGTCTTGCCCGAACCGGACGGCCCAAGCAGGGTCATGAATTCGCCTCTGGGGATGTTCAGGTTGAGGTTTTCAACCGCCAGAGTTTCACCGTCATAACTCTTCTGAACCTGGTCGAACTCCACGAACGCGGTATCCGTCATTGTCGGCCACTCCCGATCCCGGGCAACTCCTTCTCAGATTCGTCCCGCGGGTGCCGGAGAGAACACTCCCCTGCTTCAATCTCGCGGCAACCCGCAGTCCGAGAAAACCAGTGTATTTTATTCTACTAGACGCGAATTCCCTGACTACCTAGCTCATGCGAATTTGGCGCCGCCCCATCCCCAGGCCAAGCGGCGAAGGACCCACCGTCACTTCCCAGGTGGGGGAACACCCCGCCAGGACTGCTCCGATTCTCCCTTTTCTTCTGCCAGCGTTCGCGCCAGAACAAACAACAAGTCCGACAATCGATTCAAGTAGACTCGCGCTGTTTCCGGCAGATCATTCAATGCCACCGCCCGGCGCTCAGCACGGCGACAGACCGCCCGCGCCACATGGCATTGCGCTGCTTCTTCGCCCCCGCCCGGCAGAATAAATTCTTCAAGCGGCGGCAACACGGCATTCAGTTCTTCAGTCCAGTATTCCAATCGAGCCGATTTCTCTTCGCCTCTCCATTCCAACTTCCCCTGTGCAATGACCGCGCCCAAGTCGAACAAATCCTGCTGCACCTCCTCGACTCGTCGGCAGGCCTCCGCATCCGCCGTCAAGGAGAGCAGCAGCCCCAACTGGCAGTTGAGTTCGTCGACCGCGCCCAACGCCTCGATTCGCGGATCGTCTTTAGGCAAGCGGGTGCCCCCCGCAATGCCCGTCGTCCCATCGTCTCCGCTTCGGGTCGTCACGCGCGAGATGCGGTAGGCCATCGCCAAATCCTATCGGAGACTTTCCAGGACGGCAATGACATCCTGTGCATGCCCGTGCAAGGGCACCGTCCTCCAAATATGGCGAATAACGCCCTCCGGATCAATCAAGAAAGTCTGACGCTTGGCGTACGCAATGCCGAACATCCCGCTGTGCGCACCATAGCGCTCAGCGACTCTCCCCTCCGGGTCCGACAGCAACGTGAACGGCAGGTTATGTTTGTCGATGAATTTCCGATGATTGTCCGCATCGTCGATGCTGATCCCGACCACCCGGGCACCCCGTTCATGGAACAGCCCGATATCGTCCCGAAATGCGCAGGCTTCCCTGACGCAGCCTGGCGTATTATCCTTTGGATAGAAGTACAGTACCAACCATTGCCCGGAATAGTCCGAAAGGTGATGGGGCACCTTGTCCTCATCGGTCAACGTGAAGCCGGGGGCTGGCATGCCCACGTTCAAGGATTCGGGGGTCGGCGGTGTGCTCAACCCTAGCATCGTCAGGCTCCGGCGGAGCCCTGACAGGAAGTCGCTCACCGGGGCACCTCCGATACCCAGCCTGCCGACCGCGCTCCCTCAAGGCAATGCGGATGCCGTGAAGTTCCAAGTCGGGGGCAGGAAATCATGGTGCAGAAACATCCCCACTAGTCTGATACCAGCGAAGCTGTTCGCGCAGGCGGACGACCTCGCCGACCACGATAAGAGTGGGCGGTGCCACATCTTGTGATTGCACCAGTTGCGGGAGATCCTCCACGGTGCCGGTCAGCACCCGCTGTTCCGGAGTGGTGCCGCGGGTAATCAGCGCAGCCGGGGTGCTGGCGTCCAGACCGTGACGCACCAACTGCCTGCAAATCTCAGGGCAGCCGGCCAGGCCCATGTAGAACACCAGCGTCTGGCGCGAATGCGCCAGCATGTCCCAGTTCAGGTTGACGCTTCCGTCCTTGAGGTGGCCGGTCACGAAAATGCAGGCCTGCGCGTAATCGCGGTGGGTCAGGGGAATGCCCGCGTAACTGGCGCAACCATTGGCGGCCGTGATCCCGGGAACAATCTGGAAAGCGATGCCTTCCTCCATCAGAGTGGAGATTTCCTCGCCTCCGCGGCCGAACACCAGTGGATCGCCCCCCTTCAGTCGCAGGACCCGCTTGCCTTCCCGGGCGAGACGAACCAGCAGGGCATTGATCGACTCCTGTTGAATCGTGTGCTGGGCGCGTTCCTTGCCTGCATAGATTTTCTCGATGTCTTTACGCAGTAGCGCCATGATCGGATCCGACACCAGCCGGTCGTAGACCACCACGTCGGCCTGCTGGATCAGACGCAACGCGCGAAATGTCAAGAGGTCCGGGTCTCCAGGCCCCGCACCAACCAGATAGACCTCTCCGGTGCCAGGCACTTGTCCGAGCTCCAGTTCCTGCCGCAGGGTTTCGTCCGCTTCCGCCTCGCGACCGTCCAGCACCTGTTCGGCAATCGGACCGCTTAGGACCGCCTCCCAGAAACGGCGGCGCAATCGGCGTTCGGGAAATTTTTCCCGCGCCCCGCCCCGGAATCTCTCGACCAACGCCGCCAATCTCCCGAACGCGCCGGGAATCCGGCTTTCCAAATGGTTTCGCAACAGCCGCCCGAGTACCGGCGAAGCGCCGTCGGTGCAGATCGCGACCTGAATCGGGTCCCGGTGAATCACCGAAGGCAGCAACACATCCCCTGCATCGGCTTTGTGGGCAGCATTGACCAGGAGGCCCCGCTCCCGCGCTTCGCTGGCAATCCGGTCGTTCAGTGCCGCATCGTTGCTGGCAATCACCACAAGGAAGGCTCCCTCCAAATCCTCCTCGCGGAAGTCCCGGGCCTGATATTCGATGCGGCCCTCCTCGGCATGATCTAGCACCGAATCAACGGCTTCGGGGGCGACCACCCGCACCGGTGCATCGGCCCGCACCAGCGCATCGATCTTCCGTGCGGCGACCGGGCCCGCGCCAACCACCAGGCAACGGCGATTCGCGACGTTGGCGAACAGGGCAAGCGAACTCATCTATCTTCGGAATGGAGTTGGAGTAAAATCAGTCTTATTATCAACCTAAAAGGAATCTTTTGAAGCCATGTTTCGACTGATCGCGATCCTGATCGGCCTCGCCATCCTCGGTTCGGCCGTCTACTTTGCGCTGACCACCTAAAGACTGCAGTAGCGGGATATGCGGGGCAGGCTGGCTATTGTCTGCTCAAGGTGGCTTTCGCTCCCTGAATTCATGGCTTGGAGCAAATGCGCCAAAATTAATAACTCGTTACAAGAAGCTACCTGTATAGTTCCCGTCATGTCCAATCACCTTTGAATGTGAGGAAAAGGCTTGACTGAGCAGAAAATGCGGAAAGCAGACGCACCGCATGCATCCCCAGAAGAGGCCGGAACGCCCGACGGCCTTCAAATGACACCTGAACTGATGCTGGACCTTGCACGCAAGGCGGCAGAACTTGTCGTCGAGTGGAACGAGGGTCTACCTGAAGAAAATGCTTGGGACGGAGAATTCAAGAAAGAGCTCGAGGATCGGTTTATGAAGGATGCGCCCGAGGACGGGAGGCCCGCGATGGAGGTCCTTGAGCAGGCTGCACACGAGATTCTCCCGCTCGCGGCGCGGCTAGCGCACCCTCGCGCTTTCGCATTTATCCCATCGTCTCCCACTTGGCCCGGTGTGTTGGCCGACTTTATGGCAGCCGGGTACAACATCAATTCAGCGACCTGGTTGACTGCAAGCGGACCAAGTCAGATCGAATTGGTCGTCATCGAATGGTTTCGGCGCTGGCTTGGCTACCCGGACAGTGCGGGCGGGCTTCTCGCGAGCGGGGGTTCGGCAGCCAGCTTAGAGGCTCTCGTCGGGGCAAGGGAAGCTGCAGGCCACCCTGAGCGGGGAGCCGTATATATGAGTGATCAGAGTCATAGCGCGCTTATCCGCGCGGCAAAGATTGTTGGCATTCGACCGGAATATATACGCATGATTCCAAGCGATGAAGGTTTCCGCATAGATGTGGAGGCCCTGGCTCGTTCCGTGACTGAAGATCGCGCGGCAGGAATCGATCCCGTTGCCGTATGTGCCAATGCGGGAACGACCAGTACTGGAGCGATTGACCCGCTCGAGGCCTTGTCGGATTTCTGCGAGGAGCAGAGCATCTGGTTGCACGTTGATGCCGCTTACGGCGGTTCCGTGGTCGTGACTGAAGAAGGCAGGAAGTTGTTGCGTGGGATCGAGCGCGCTGACTCGGTCGGGATTGATGCCCACAAGTGGTTTTTCCAACCATACGAAGCAGGCGGTCTTCTGGTCAAGGATGCACGCACGCTTGAGCGTGTGTTCGCAATCCACCATGATGTCCTTCAGGACACGCTTTGGGGCGCGGGTCACCCCAACTTCTCCGATCACGGCTTACAACTGAGTCGCTCATTTCGAGCCTTGAAGGTCTGGATGTCCATCCAGACCTTCGGGATGGCAGCGTTCCGAAGAGCCGTATCAAAAGGCATGGAATTAGCGGGTCAGGCAGAGAAATATGTCCAAGAGAGCACGGTCTTGGAACTTTTGAGCCCCGTCACTTTGAGCGTCGTATGCTTTCGCATTAATCCCACCGAAGCCCGCCTCGACGAGGAGATTCTGGAGAAAATCAACAGGGCAGTGCTGGCTCGAACCTTTTGGGATAACCGCGCACTCATGTCATCGACATTACTCAGAAACACGTTTTCACTTAGGCTTTGCATCATGAACCACACGACGGCTTGGAATGACGTACGTGAAACCTTGGGGGCTATTGAACTGTTTGGAAAAGAAGAGCTAGAAAAGCAAGAGTAGCCGCGGGAATTCGGAATTGGTTTGCCCGTTTCACGAGCCACTGTAGCCCGTGACCGCCTTTGCCTCGAGAAACTCCTCAAGACCGTATCGCCCCCACTCGCGGCCATTGCCCGATCGCTTATATCCGCCGAACGGTGTTTTGCTGTCCGGTGGCGCTCCATTGAGATAAACGTTTCCTGCTCGGACCCGGCGCGCTACGGCCCGCGCATGTTCGAGATCACCCGAGGAGATATAACTGGACAGCCCGTACATCGTGTCGTTTGCAATCCGCACGGCATCCTCTTCGTCCGCATAACCGATCAAGGAAAGCACCGGCCCGAAGATTTCCTGTTGGGCAATCTGCATATTGTTGTCTACATGGGAGAACACCGTCGGTTTCACGTAGTAGCCGACATCCAAGCCATCGGGGCGCCCTGTGCCCCCCGTCACCAATTTAGCCCCCCCATCTATGCCTGCCTGGATGAGGTCTTGAACCCGATTGAACTGCAATTCGGAAACCACCGGGCCCATCGCCGTGTCCGGGGCATTGGGGTCGCCCACCTTCACCCTCTCCGCAGCCTCCTTGGCGATAGCCGCGGCTTCACCCATGCGCGACTCAGGAACGAGCATCCGGGACGGAGCGATGCAGGATTGCCCCGAGTTCGTGCACAACCAGGAGACATCGCGCGCAATGGCTTCCCGGAAATCCGCATCGTCGAGCAGGATGTTCGCAGACTGGCCGCCCAACTCTTGTGCGACCCGCTTGACCGTCGGGGCCGCATTGCGAGCGACTTCGATGCCGGCCCGCGTCGAACCGGTGAATGAAACCATGTCGATATCGGGATGTGAAGAAAGCGCCGTACCGACCGTAGGACCGTCACCGTTGACGAGATTGAACACCCCCGCCGGCACACCGGCAGCATCCAGAATTTCAGCAAACAGGATGGCATTGAACGGAGCAATCTCGGAGGGCTTCAAAATCATGGTGCAGCCTGCCGCCAGTGCCGATGCGACCTTGCACGTAATCTGGTTGATTGGCCAATTCCACGGCGTGATAAACCCACAGACCCCTACAGGCTCGCGGATGACGCGCGAGGAACCAAAGTCTTCTTCGAATTTGAACTCACGCAAAACGTCGAGCGTTGTGACCAAGTGATCCAGTCCCATGGGGGCCTGCGCCGAATGCGCGAGACTGATCGGCGCACCCATTTCTTCACTGATCGTTGCCGCAATGTCATCCATCCGGGCCTTGTAGCAATCAATGATTTTTTCCAGCAGCTCAACCCGCTCTTCTTGCGAAGTTTGCGAATAGGAATCAAAGGCTGCTTTTGCCGCGGCGACGGCTTTGTCTACGTCTTGCTCTCTCCCTAGGGCCACGGAACCGATGACTTTTTCCGTAGCAGGATTAATGACCCCCAGGGTATTGCCTGTCGAGGATTCGACCCATTCACCATCTACATAGAATCGAGTCCGGTTCTGCATCAATACTTCTCTTGTTCAGTTAGGAACTTTGGAAACTGTATGAAATAAACGCCCAGAGAAAATTCTACAGGATAGACGGGCTTCCAATTCACGAGAACCACTCCCTCGCGATTGGGAGCAAAGGCAATATCCTTTCAAGGCTGATGCCGTGCTTTCTAAGACCGAGTACGGCGAAGGCTCAGATAGATCAGGGCAACGACCCCTAGGGAAATCGCGGCATCCGCCAGGTTGAAAGTCGGCCAGTGCCAGCCCCGGTAATGCAACACGATAAAATCCGTCACGGCACCCACTGACAGGCGGTCAATCAGGTTGCCGGCCGCGCCCCCCAAAATCAACGCAAGTGGCCAGACCAGCCGCCGCTCCGCCGGAGCCAGACGGTGGATCCAGATGCCCAACCAAAGCATGACCGCGATACTCACCACCGACAGGAACCCACGCTGCCAGCCTCCAGCATCGTGCAGAAAACTGAATGCGGCTCCCTTGTTGTAGGTGAGTTGCAGGGACAGAAAGGGAAGCAGCATCACCTCCTGATGCAGTAAAAGAGCGCGTTCGATCAAGAACTTGCTCAACTGATCCAGCACCAGCACCGTGCCTGCAATCGGAAGCGCCAGGCGCCATGAATCAGACATGCTGTCGTTCCTCGCCTTCTCCTTCTACATTGGTGTGGCATCGCGCGCACAATTCCGGGTGGGCGTCGATGCTGCCGACGGTTGGATTGTGATGCCAGCACCGGACGCATTTGGCGTGTGCACTGGAAGCGGCCTCGACATGTAGTTGGCCGGCCCGGGGCAGCGAATAGACCTGCGCATCGGAAGCGGGCGTATCACTGAGGCGTGCGTCTGACGTGATGAACAGGAAATGCAACTCCGCCCCAAACCGTTTCAGCAATTCGGCAGTAGCAGGTTCCGCGGTCAGCGTCACCTCGGCATCCAGCGCGGCCCCGATCACTTCCGCCTGGCGCAGGGGCTCCAAGGTCTGGCTGACCGCCTGGCGAACTTCCAGAAGAACCTCCCAATCGTCATCGGAGAACACGGACGGCGCATCTCGATAAGCTTCCAGATCGAACCATTCGGTCAAGTGCACGGAACCTTCACGCGAACCTGGAATGTTCTCGTAGATTTCGTCGGCGGTGAACGGGCAAATCGGCGCAAGCCAGCGGCACATCGCCTCGGCCAGAAGGTACATCGCGCTCTGTGCGCTGCGCCGGGCCGGATGCGCGGCCGGCAGGGTATACGTGCGGTCCTTGGTCACATCGAGGTACAGGCTGCCAAGTTCATTGACGCAGAACGTGTGCAGACGCTGGCAGATGGTGTGGAACCGGTAGCTCCGAAAATCCTCGCGGACCGCCGCATCTTGGACGGCGGCCTGTTTCAGAATCCACTGATCCAGAGCCAGTATGTCGGAGGGTGCGCACAGGTCGGTCGACGGGTCGAAGTCGTGCAGACTCGCCAACAAGTAGCGCGCGGTGTTTCGGATCCGGCGGTAGGTCTCGGCGGTATGGCCCAGGATCTCCTCCGACACCGCCAGTTCACCGCTGGTGTCGGTAGATGCCACCCACAGGCGCAGAATATCCGCACCCAGACGGTCCACGACCTTTTGCGGCTCAACGATGTTTCCCCGCGACTTGGACATCTTGTGGCCGTGCGCGTCGACTACGAAACCATGCGTCAAAACCTGCCGGTACGGCGGCGCATCGTTCAGCGCCACGCCGGTCAGCAGCGAGGACTGGAACCAGCCGCGGTGCTGGTCCGAACCTTCCAGGTAAAGATCGGCCTGCATGCCTTCACCGTATTCTTTCGCCAGCACGGTGCGATGGGTGACCCCGGAGTCAAACCACACATCCAGCGTGTCTTGAGATTTCACGTACTCCGCTGCCTGGGCGCCCAGCAACTCTTCGGGGTTCAGGTCGAACCACGCGTCAATCCCACCTTTCTCGATGCGCTTGGCAACTTCCTCAAGCAGCATTGGTGTGTCCGGATGCAGTTCTCCATTGTCGCGGCGCCAGAACAGCGGGATGGGCGAGCCCCAGTTGCGCTGACGGCTGATGCACCAGTCCGGGCGCCCGGTCAGCATCCCGCGGATACGCTCCCGGCCCCAAGCCGGGTACCAGTCCACCTGGTCCGTGGCGGCAAGCGCCTGGTCACGCAAATCATGCGTGGACATGTCGATAAACCATTGCGCAGCAGCACGGAACAGCAAAGGAGTATGGTGCCGCCAGCAGTGCGGATAACTATGCGGATGTGAAGCTTCCGCCAACAGGGTCCCGGCCTGTCTCAACGCCTCAAGGATACGCGGATTGGCCTCTGCCACGCTGAGGCCTCCGACTTCCGGCGTGCTGGCGCGGAAGCGTCCATCCTCTTCCACCGGGCAATCGACCGGCAAGTCGAACCTGAGTCCGACGGCATGGTCTTCCGGTCCATGTGCTGGTGCCGTATGCACGCAGCCAGTACCCTCCTCGGCGGTCACGTGCTCGCCGGTGATGAGCGGCACGGTCTTGTCCAGAAACGGGTGGCGCAGCAGACAACCCTCCAATCGATCGCCCCGCACCGTGGGAGACTGCGCAATCTGCGCCCCGACGCGCTCGCAGAAAACCTCGCGCAGGGCTTCCGCCACAAGCAACAGATTCCCTTCCCGCTCCACCAGAAAATACTCAAGTTCGGGATGCAGGCACACTGCCTCGTTGGCCAGGAGAGTCCAAGGAGTGGTCGTCCAGATCACCACGGAAACCCTGGAATCTTCCGAAATATCAAAAGCCTGAGCTAGTGCCGAATCTGCGGCATCAAAGCGGACATCAATCGACGGGGAAACATGATCTTCGTACTCGACTTCGGCTTCGGCCAATGCCGAGCGGCAGTCGGCGCACCAGTACACCGGCTTGTAGCCGCGCGACAGGTAGCCGGAGTCCAGCAGCGCACCCAGCGCCCGCACAATGCCGGCCTCGGTTTCGGGCGCCATAGTCAGATAGGGTTCGTCCCATTGGCCAAGCACCCCCAGACGCACGAAATCCCTACGCTGTTCGTCCACCTGCCGGGCCGCATAGTCGCGGCAGGCGGCACGGAACGCCCGGCCATCCGCGCAGACTTCCTCCGACAAGGTCTTCTCGATCTGCAGCTCGATCGGCAGGCCGTGGCAGTCCCAACCCGGGCGGTACGGGGCATCGAGGCCGTCCAGGCTCCGCGAACGCACCACGATGTCTTTCAGCGTCTTGTTGACCGCGTGGCCCATGTGGAGTTTGCCGTTGGCGTACGGCGGCCCGTCGTGCAGGACGAAGCGATCCCGACCCCGGCGGGCATCGCGCAGGCGGCCGTAGAGGTCCAATTCCTGCCATCGGCGCAACCGCTCGGGTTCACGCTTGGCCAGATTCCCACGCATCGGGAAGTCGGTACGCGGCAGATTCAGCGTTTCTCGGTACGGGTTAGACATCAGAAAAATTCCCGGGCGGCGTCAATGTCGCGGCCGATTTGTTCGCGCAGGCCTTCGACCGAGTCGAAACGCTGCTCGGCACGCAGGCGCTGGTGAAAACGTACGGCCATCCTCTGCCCGTACAAATCGGCGGCAAAGTCTAACAGGTGGACTTCTATGACCAAGCGCGTTCCGTCCACGGTCGGCCGGGTACCCACATTGGCGACCCCCCGGAAAAGCGTGCCGTCCAGGCGCGAAGTGACCGCGAACACCCCGCGCATGGGCGGATTATGCGGGAAATTGAGATTGGCGGTCGGGAAACCGAATTCGCGTCCGCGCCGGTCTCCCTCGATCACTTCGGCACAAATCTCGAACGGATGCCCGAGCAGATATTCCGCTTCCGGGACATCGCCGCTGGCGAGCGCCGCACGAATGCGGGTGCTGCTCACCCGGCTTCCATCCAACTCGAAAGTGGGCGCGGCTTCAAGCTCGAAGCCACAGGTCGAAGATTCGGCCTCAAGCAGCGTAAAGTCTCCGGCGCGGTCGTGGCCGAAACGAAAATCCTCGCCGACCGTGAGGTAGCGTATGCCGAGGCGGTCGACCAGCAGGTCCCGCACGAACTCCCGCGCATCGATGGCGGCGGTCTGCGCATTGAACGGGAGCGCCACAAAGTGGTCGAGTGCAGGAAACATCTGTTCGGCGAACCGCCTTTTGTCAACAAGCGATCCGATCCGTGGTGCTTTGTCCGTGCCTTGAAAGAATTCCCGGGGCGAGGGCTCCAGGGTCAGCAGCACGGATTCCAGTCCGCGGTCGGCAGCCGCACCCAAGAGCCGCTTCAGCACCGACTGATGGCCGAGATGCAGCCCGTCGTAGTTGCCGACGGTGACCGCGCAGGGCTGGCACGCTGGCAATACTTCATCAAACATCGGCCCCTGTTTCCGGGCATCGGAAGAAGATTCGAGGGAAGCGTTCACGCGGCGGTCTTCTCAGGCAGAGACTGAATATGGAAGTCGCGGATGCGTGCGCCTGAAATCCACAACACGGCAGCGTAGACGACTGCGCCCAGGACAATCAACTCGACCAGTTGAAGCAGGCGTCCAGCGAACTCAAGGCGGGTCCATTCGAGGGTCTCCGGGATGAGTGGCCACAGCACCGCCGCCATGGCCGCACAGGACAGACCAACCCGGACCAGCAAGACCATCGTCGACCGGGTGCCGGAGTAAAAGCTTTGGGCACGCAGTTTCCGATACAGGAGCCCTGCGTTCAAGTAGGCCGCGATGGCGGTCGCAAGCGCCAAAGCAACGTGCGGTCCCTCCAACTCCACGGTAAACCAGACAAGTAAGCCAATGCCGGTCAATGCCATGTTGGCCAGCATTGCGATCACGCCGACTCGTACAGGAGTGCGGGTATCCTGATGGGCGAAAAATCCAGGCGCGAATACCTTGACCAAAATGAACGCGGGCAGGCCGAGCGCAAACGCAGCCAGTGCCATCCCAGCCATCCGGGTGTCGAACAGCGAGAATTCCCGGTACTGCAGCAGCGTCGCCAGAATCGGTTCAGCCAGAAGTGCTAGTCCAACGGCAGACGGCAACGCGACCGCCAGGCCGACCCGAACTCCCCATTCGAGCCCCGCCCGAAACCCCTCGCCGTCTTTTCGGGCACTGCATTCGGACAACCGCGGCAGCAAAACCGTGGCAGTGGAAATCCCGAACAGCGCCAACGGCAACTCCACGAACCGATCCGACAGGTACAGCCAGCTGATGCTGCCGACCGCCAAGAAGGAGGCCACCAAGGTATCGAACAGCAAATTGATCTGGACGACCGATGAGCCGAACAGGGCCGGCAGCATGAGCTTGGCGATGCGCCGAAATCCGGAGTGATGCCAATCCAATCGTGGCCGCGGCAGCAACCCCTGACGGTGCAGCCACGGCAACTGGATCACCAATTGCAGGATCCCCGCCACAAAGACTCCCCAGGCAAGCGCGTACACCGGCTGCTCCATCCTCGGCGCCAGCCACAGCACGGCCGCGATCAGAGACAGGTTGAGCAGTGCCGGGGTGATCGCGGGTAGGGCGAAGCGCCCGAGCGCGTTGAACATGCTCCCGGCCATGGCGGTCAACGAGATGAACAGGACGTAAGGGAATGTGATCTGAAGCAAATCGCCGGCGATATCGGCGCGTGGATCGCCGTCCATCGTGAACCCCGGCGCAAAAATCATGATCAGCAGAGGCGCCGCGAGAATGCCCAACGTGGTAATGAATACAAGAACCACCGCCAACGCGCCGGCCGTAGCATCGATGAGCGACTTGAGTTCCTGCGGCTTCTGCTCGCGGTATTCCACGAATACCGGCACGAACGCTTGCGAGAACGCACCCTCGGCGGACAGGCGGCGGAGGAAATTCGGGATGCGAAAAGCGACGAAGAACGCATCCAGCGCGCCATGCGCATTGCTGATGAAGATGAACACCACCGCATCGCGGGCGTAGCCCAACAAACGGGAGAGCGAAGTCATAAACGCCGTGGTGGCCAAAGAACGGAATAGCCGGATCATGAGAAAAGCGACCGAACGGCGCGGGTGGAGAATCTGCCTATTATAGGGAGCATGGATCGCACAACCGGGTTGGAATCAGGCCGCAAAAGGCCATGGCCGGCTCGCGGAGGGAAGTTTGGGGTGGGGCTATCGGCAACGGTACCGAAAAAACGCTTGATGATGCGATCCTCTCCGGAATCCCACGCGAGGGACCATCCGTGGGAGCCGGCCAGTTCCCGCACGTTTGCGGAAGGGTGTCCTTTGGGGACGACGAATATTTTCGCACCTTCATCGGCTACCGCCGGCAAGGCAAGCAGGCTCCCTGCGAACACGAGGCACGGCATGAATCTGGTTGTCTGTTGCAGCATTTTGCAGGGTGTTGAGAGCCGCTAGCCCGCGAAGATTGCACAGACTGATAAATGAAGGGAAAATCGTCTCGGCCAGAGCATAGAACCCGACCAGATCCGAGCCCGGGCCGTCAAGGCTGGCGCGGATTGCCGACGAAGTTCGACTGCATGTTGCGGTACATGCCTATGCTAGAATTTAAAGGCTTGACATTAGGCGTTGCAGACAAGGTTGCTGATCGTGATGGCGGCATTGCCGGTCGGTCGGATTCTTACTGCACAACTGCTGATTACCCTGCTCTGTTTGGCAGGGGTTTTTTATGACCGGGAGATCGGTCTTTCAGCAGCAACAGGGGGGGCGTTGTGCCTGTTTCCCAATGCATTGGCCGTCATGTGCCTGTTCCGGCGAAAACGGGCAAGTGGAGTTCGAGAAGAACAACGGCGAATGCGTTACGCCTGGATGATCCGCTGGCTCGGTACGCTGATCGGCCTCGGCCTGATCTTCGGGTTTTACCGCGAAGTTCAGCCTCTGGCCCTTTTCGCGACTTATGTGGCGGCCCAGGCGACGCACTTGATCGGGCATTTGTCAATTAACGGCAACTAACGCACAAAAAAACCGTTACAGACCCGGACAATGGCCACCGAATACGCAACGGGTGCGGACTACATCAAGCACCATCTGACCAACCTGACGTTCGGACAGTACCCGGACGGCAGCTGGGGCTTCGCGCACAGCCGCGAGCAGGTCGAGGCCATGGGTTTCTGGGCCATCCACGTGGATTCGATGGCCTGGGCCGTCGGCCTTGGCATCTTGTTCCTGGCCTTGTTTGGCCATGCGGCACGACGCGCGACTGAAGACGTGCCGGGAGGATTCCAGAACGCGGTGGAACAGATCATCGAATTCATCGACGGCACGGTGCGCGACTCCTTCAGTCATCGCAACCGGATGGTCGCCCCGCTTGCGTTATGTTCGTTCATCTGGGTCTTCCTGATGAACCTCATGGACCTGGTGCCGGTGGACTGGGTGCCGTGGGCATTCTCCCTAGCGGGCGTGCACTACATGAAGATCGTGCCGACCACCGATCCGAACGTCACCATGGGCATGTCGTTGTCGGTGTTCGCCCTGGTGCTCTACTACAGCCTGCGCCGCAAGGGCATCGGCGGTTTCCTCGGCGAACTGACCCTGCATCCTTTTTCTGCGAAAAACCCGTTCCTCAAGGCCCTGTTGATCCCGATCAACCTTTTCCTGGAGGGCGTGGCCCTGCTCGCCAAGCCCGTCTCCCACGGCCTGCGCCTGTTCGGCAACCTGTACGCGGGAGAAATGATCTTCATCCTGATCGCGCTTCTGCCGCTGTGGGCACAGTGGACCCTGTCCGTGCCCTGGGCGATTTTCCACGTCCTGGTGATCCTGCTGCAGGCTTTCATCTTCATGGTGCTGACCGTGGTCTACCTGAACATGGCGCACGACACCGGCGAGCACTGACCTGATTCCCTTTCACCCACCTTTCAAAACTGGAGTAATTTCATGGAACTCGTATCTGGCCTGATTTATATCGCAGGCGGCCTGATGATGGGCCTCGGCGCCTTGGGCGCTGCCATCGGCATCGGCAACCTGGGGGGCAAATACATGGAAGGCATCGCGCGGCAACCGGAACTGATCCCGATGCTGCGAACCCAGATGTTCATCGTGCTGGGCCTGGTCGACGCCGTGCCGATGATTGCCGTCGGTATCGCTTTCTACCTGTTATTCGCGGTCGCCTGATCCGCGAGGAGACCTCCCGATGAACATCAATCTCACGCTGATCGGACAGGCGATTTCGTTCACGATCTTCGTCTGGTTCTGCATGCGCTTCATCTGGCCGCCCGTGATCAACGCGCTGGAGGCCCGCAAAAAGCGCATTGCCGATGGATTGGCAGATGCGGATGCAGCCAAAACCGAGCGCGAGCGGGCCGAGCAGGAAGCGCAGCAGACCGCGGGGCAGGCTCGAGAGGAAGCATCCCGGATCCTGGCTCAGGCAGAACGCCGCGCCAGCGAGATCGTGGCGGAAGCGCGAACCACGGCCAAGACCGAAGGCGAGCGCATCCTGACTCAGGCCCAGGAAGAGATCGAGAAGAACACCCAGCAGGTGCGTGAACAGTTGCGCGGCGAAGTCGCAACCTTGGCGGTTGCGGGTGCTGAAGCGGTGCTGCAGCGCGAAGTCGACGCCATCGACCACGCCGACGCCCTGGAACAACTGGCGGAGCGTTTGTGAGCGCCATCACTGCTGCCCGCCCCTACGCCCGCGCCGTCTTCGGCTATGCGCGTGAAAATGACGTGCTGGATGCGTTTTCGGGCATGCTGGGAATTGCGGCGGCACTGGCAGAGAATCCGCGTCTGCGCACCTTGTTGACGGACCCCCGCCTGACCCGTGCTCGCCGTACCGAAATGCTGGCGGCTCTCGGCGGCGACCGCTTCGATGAGCCGATGCGACAGTTGCTCCATGTGCTCGGGGAGCGCGACCGGCTGCCGATCTTGCCCGAGGTTCGGGAGCAGTTCGAACAGTTGCGCGCCGACCACGAACAGCGTCTGACCGCCGAGGTGGTCAGTGCACGGAAACTCGACTCGGCTCAGCAGGAACGCATCCGTGCGGCTTTGGCGGAGCGTACCGGGCAAACCGTGGAACTGGTTTCGAAAACCGATGAACAATTGCTGGGCGGCGCGGTTGTCCGCGCTGGCGACCGGGTGCTGGATGCCTCGCTCCAGAGGCGTCTGCAGCAACTTGCGCAAAGCCTGGCCTGATACCAATACCTGGAGTAGAACCGAATGTCTGCCTTGAATCCGACTGAAATTTCAGACCTGATCAAACAACGGATCGCCGAATTCGACGTGGCGCCGCAAGCGGCCAGCGAAGGCACGGTGGTCATGGTGACCGATGGCATCGTGCGCATCCACGGCCTCAGCGACGTGATGTCCGGCGAAATGATCGCACTGCCAGGCGACAGTTACGCCATCGCGCTCAACCTGGAGCGCGACTCGGTCGGCGCGGTGGTCCTCGGCGACTACCGCCACATCGGGGAGGGCGACACGGCCCGCTGTACCGGCCGCATCCTGGAGGTCCCGGTCGGCGAGGCGCTGCTCGGACGGGTTGTCAACTCGCTTGGCGAACCCATCGACGGCAAAGGGGACCTAGGCCTGGAAACCCGCTCCCCCATCGAAAAAATTGCGCCCGGCGTGATCGAGCGGCAGTCGGTCAGCCAGCCTGTGCAGACCGGTTTGAAATCCATCGACGCGATGGTGCCGATCGGCCGCGGGCAGCGCGAACTGATCATCGGCGACCGCCAGACCGGGAAGACCGCGCTGGCCATCGACACGATCATCAACCAGAAGGGCGCCGACCTGATCTGCATCTATGTCGCGATCGGCCAGAAGGCCTCCTCCATCGCGGGCGTCGTGCGCAAGCTGGAGGAACACGGTGCCATGGAACACACCATCGTGGTGGCGGCCTCGGCCTCGGAATCGGCCGCGATGCAGTACATCGCGCCTTACGCCGGCTGCGCGATGGGCGAGTTCTTCCGCGACCGCGGCGAGGACGCGCTGATCATCTACGACGACCTGACCAAGCAGGCCTGGGCCTACCGCCAGGTCTCGCTGCTGCTTCGCCGCCCGCCGGGCCGCGAGGCGTATCCCGGCGATGTGTTCTACCTGCATTCGCGGCTGCTGGAGCGGGCCTCCCGCGTCAATGTCGACTACGTGGAGAAGATGACCAACGGCGAAGTGAAAGGGCGCACCGGCAGCCTGACCGCCCTGCCGGTGATCGAAACCCAGGCGGGAGACGTCTCGGCCTTCGTGCCGACCAACGTGATTTCCATCACCGATGGCCAGATCTTCCTGGAGACGGACCTGTTCAACGCCGGTTTCCGCCCGGCGATCAACGCCGGTCTGTCGGTGTCCCGGGTCGGCGGCGCCGCCCAGACCCCGCTGATCAAGAAGCTCGGCGGCGGCGTGCGTTTGGCGCTCGCCCAGTATCGCGAGCTGGCCGCGTTCTCGCAGTTCGCCTCGGACCTCGACGAGCAGACCCGCAAGCAGCTGGAGCGCGGCGAACGCGTGATGGAACTCATGAAGCAGTCCCAGTACAAACCGCTGACCATCGCCGATATGGCATTGTCGTTGTATGCGGTCAACGAAGGCTGGCTTGACGAGGTGGAGGTCGAACAGGTTCGGGCTTTCGAGGCGGCCCTGCACGCTTATGCCCGGTCCGAGCATGCCGACTTCCTGGAGCAGTTGAACCAGGACGGGTCTTACGACGAGGAGATCCAGGGTCGGTTCAAGGATATTCTCGAGACTTTCATCAAAACCCAGAGCTGGTAACGCGGAAATGTCGGGCGAGAAAGAAATTCGCACCAAGATCGCGAGTATTCGCAATACTCAGAAGATCACCAAGGCGATGGAAATGGTTGCGGCCAGCAAGATGCGCCGCGCCCAGGACCGCATGGCGGCCACCCGCCCGTATGCAACGAAGATCCGCGAAGTAATCGGCCATCTGGCGCACGCCAACGTCGAATACCGCCATCCGTTCCTCGAGAGCCGCGAAGAAGTCCGCGGCGTAGGATTCATCGTGGTCTCTACCGACCGCGGCCTGTGCGGGGGCCTCAACGTCAACCTGTTCAAGAACGTCCTGCGCGCGATGCACGAATGGCGGCAGCAGCAGGTTCCGGTGCGGCTTTGCCTGTTCGGCGCCAAGGGAACCGCGTTCTTCAAGCGTATCGGCGGCATCGAGGTCGTTGCGCAGACTTCACACCTGGGCGACGCACCGAGGCTCGAGGAGGTCATCGGGCAAGTCAAGATCATGCTGGACGACTATGTCGAAGGCCGCATCGACCGGGTCTACCTGGCCGAGAACGAATTCGTCAACACCATGACGCAAAGGCCGAACATCGCGACGCTGCTGCCCACCCCGCCGGCCGAACTGGAGACGCTCGAACACTATTGGGACTACCTCTACGAACCCGGCGCCCGCGAAGTGCTGGACGGGCTCCTGATGCGCTACATCGAGTCGCTGGTGTATCGCGGCGTGATGGAGAACATCGCCTGCGAGATGGCCGCGCGCATGGTGGCAATGAAAAGCGCCTCGGACAACGCCGGGGACCTGATCGACGAGCTGCAGTTGATCTACAACAAGGCGCGGCAGGCATCGATCACCCAGGAAATCTCGGAAATCGTCGGCGGCGCAGCTGCCGTGTGACCGAACCGATCATTCAACAGGAGACCGAACGACTCATGAGCTCGGGACAAATCGTAGAAATCATCGGCGCCGTCGTGGACGTGGAATTCGAACCGTCCGCCGTGCCGCAGGTCTATGACGCACTGACGGTGGCGGAGGCCGACCTGACGCTGGAGGTCCAGCAGCAGCTCGGCGACGGCGTGGTGCGGACCATCGCCATGGGGCCGTCCGACGGACTGCGCCGCGGATTGGACGTCATGAATACCGGAGCACCGATCTCGGTGCCGGTCGGACAGAAAACGCTGGGCCGCATCATGGACGTGCTCGGCAATCCGGTCGATCATGCCGGTCCGGTCGAGGTCGAACAGCGCATGCCGATCCACCGCCCGGCGCCCACCTTCCAGGAACAGACGGGCGGCGGCGAACTGCTGGAGACCGGCATCAAGGTCATCGACCTGCTCTGCCCATTCGCCAAGGGCGGCAAGGTCGGCCTGTTCGGCGGCGCCGGCGTCGGCAAGACCGTCAACATGATGGAACTGATCCGAAACATCGCGATTGAGCACAGCGGTTACTCGGTCTTCGCCGGAGTGGGCGAACGTACCCGCGAGGGCAATGACTTCTACCATGAAATGCGCGAATCCGACGTGCTGGACAAGGTGGCGCTGGTGTACGGCCAGATGAACGAGCCCCCGGGCAACCGCCTGCGGGTCGGGCTGACCGGCCTGACCATGGCCGAATACTTCCGCGACGAAGGCCGCGATGTGCTGATGTTCATCGACAACATCTACCGTTACACACTGGCTGGCACCGAGGTGTCGGCCCTGCTCGGTCGGATGCCTTCGGCGGTTGGCTACCAGCCCACCCTCGCCGAAGAGATGGGCATCCTGCAGGAACGCATCACGTCCACTTCGACCGGGTCGATCACATCCATCCAGGCCGTGTACGTGCCGGCCGACGACCTGACCGACCCGTCGCCCGCCACGACCTTCGCGCATCTCGACGCTACAGTTGTACTGTCGCGCCAGGTCGCAGAACTCGGCATCTACCCGGCGGTGGACCCGCTGGATTCCACCTCCCGCCAGCTGGATCCGTTGGTCATCGGCACCGACCACTACGAAACCGCCCGCGCGGTGCAGAACACTCTGCAGCGTTACAAGGAGCTGAAGGACATCATCGCCATCCTGGGCATGGACGAATTGTCCGAGGAAGACAGACTGGTGGTGTCCCGAGCGCGCAAGATCCAGCGCTTCCTGTCCCAGCCGTTCTTCGTGGCGGAGGTGTTCACCGGGACATCCGGCAAGTACGTTGCACTGAAGGACACCATTGCCGGCTTCCGCGGCATCGTCGAAGGCGAGTACGACCAGCTCCCGGAGCAGGCGTTCTACATGGTGGGCTCCATCGACGAGGCCGCGGAGAAGGCAAAGACCCTGTGAGTCGGACATGAGCACCTTACAGGTCGAAATCGTCAGCGCCGAGCACGAAATCTATTCGGGCGAGGCGAATTGGGTGATCGCGCCCGCGGTCATGGGCGAAGTCGGCATCTATCCCCGGCACACCCCGCTCATCACCCACCTCAAGCCCGGCGAAGTGCGGGTCAGTGCGGTGGAAGAAGGCGAAGAACTCCTGTTTTTCGTCTCCGGTGGCATGCTGGAGGTGCAGCCGCACCAGGTCACCGTGCTGTCCGACACGGCCATGCGGGGCGCGGACCTGGACGAGGCGAAGGCCGAGGAAGCCAAGCGGCGAGCCGAGCAGGCACTGTCCGACCGCAAGGCCGATTTCGACGAGGCCCGCGCCCTGGCGGAACTGGCCGAGGCGGCGGCACAGCTGCGGATGATTCAGAAACTGCGCAAAACCGGTCGCGGCTGATTTCCGGGGGCGTAAAATGCCCCCGTTACTCTAAATCTCGGTGCTTCATGGGAACCGAAGTTGTCATTCTTGCCGGGGGAATTGGCAAACGCCTGGCGCAGGCCACGCCAAAACCGCTACTTGATCTGTGCGGCAAGCCCCTGCTCGGGCATGTCGTGGAGACGGCCGCGGCAGTGGCGGACACGGTCCATGTGGTGCATGGTCCCGCGCTGGAGGATCCGCTCGCCGAGTTTGGAAAACGGTTCGGAATCCCTTTCACCCCGCACCTGCAGCTCGAGCCCCGCGGCACGGCGGATGCACTCGGTTGCGCTCTTCCGGCGATAGAGGATTCCGCCACCGTGCTGGTGCTGTGTGCGGATGTCCCCCTGCTACAGCCTGATACCCTCGCGCAGTTGATCTCGGCCCGCCCGGAAACCGGGCTTGCGCTCCTGACCATGCGCCAAAGCGGCAACCAGCTCGGCCGGATCATGCGCGATGATCGCGGCCAGGTCGTCGCAATCAGGGAACACACCGATGCCACGGAAGAGGAACGCCGCACCAACGAGTGCAACACCGGCGTGATGGCGGCAAGCGCGGGACAGTTCCGCGAATGGTGCGTGCGAATCACCGACTCCAACGCCCAAGGGGAGTTCTACCTAACCGACTGCATCGCCGAGGCGGTGCGCGATGGAGCCGCCATTGAGACCCGGGAATGCAGCCCGGCCGAAGGCCTCGGCATCAACACGATGCAGGAATTCGCCGTGGCGGCGGAACACTGGCAGCAGCGGGCGCGCGAGCGGCTGATGGCGCAAGGCGCCCTGATGGAAGCCCCTGATACAGTGTGGCTGTCAGCAGGGACCCAGTTGGAAGAGGGTGCGGCGGTTCGCATCGGGCCACATGTCGTATTCCGGGGGTCGGTTCAACTGGCTGATGGCGTCGGGATCGGCCCATACACGCTGCTGCGCAACTGCAAAATCGGGACGGGTACCGAGATCGAGCCCTTCACCGTCGTGGAGGCGGCCCAAATCGGGGCGCGCTGCCGGATCGGACCCTATGCGCGAATCCGCCCGGAAACCGAACTGGGTGAAGGCGTCCACATCGGAAACTTCGTCGAAGTCAAGAAGTCCCGGATCGGAGAGCACACCAAAGTCAACCATTTGTCGTATGTCGGCGACAGCGAAGTCGGACGCAGTGTCAATCTGGGCGCAGGCACCATCACCTGCAACTACGACGGAGCGCAAAAACACAGAACCATGATCGGAGACGACGTCTTCGTGGGATCCGGCACCCAGCTGATTGCGCCGGTTACCATCGGCGCGGGCGCGACCATCGGCGCCGGCTCGACCATTACCCGGGATACCCCACCCGGGGAGCTGACCCTGTCGCGCAGCGAGCAGAAGACGCTTCAGGGTTGGAAACGACCACGAAAAGACGAAGACGATAAGTAGATTCCGAACAGATGCATATCGTGTTGTCTATGTCACTAATATTGTTGAAAGGCTGTGGGTGATCCACGCATTTCAAAAGAAATCTAAAATAGGGTCGCGAACCCTGAAGGTGGAAATCGACCTCATCCGAGAACGACTGAAGCAATTGAAAAGGGAATTTCCGCAATAATGAGGGAATGAGATTATGGAGGCGAGTATGGGCGAAGGCAAACTAGAGGTAACCCATGGGAGCGGAAATATTTTCCGCGACTTTGGTGACCCTTACGCGGATCTGAAACAGGCCAAGGCTATTCTTGCAGCCCAAATCATTTCAGTGTTGGACGAACGTAGCCTTTCAGTTCGCAAGGCCGCAAACATGACTAGTTTTGCTGCTGCAGACTTTTCCCGTGTCCGCAATGCAGATCTAGGGCGTTTCACTTTGGACAGGTTGATGAAGATGCTCGCAGCCTTGGATCGCCAAGTCAGAGTCACCGTTCACATTGGCACAGGGTCAGCCGAGGAAACGGCCATGCCCAACCCTGCCCAGTGACTGGACCTTTAAAGTAGGGTTGTTGGACCCCCAAGACTGATGTGCGGAATCGTTGGCGCGGCAGCCCGCCAGGACGTGACCCCCGCGTTGCTGGAAGGCCTGAAAAGGCTGGAGTACCGGGGCTATGACTCCGCCGGAATTGCGGTCATCAACTCCGATGGACTGCAACGTCTGCGCTGTAACGGGAAAGTCGCCGAACTGGTACAGGAAACCGAATCAACCAGCCTGAGCGGACGGATCGGAATCGCGCATACCCGCTGGGCCACCCATGGCGCCCCTTCCGACCGCAATGCGCATCCTCATGTGGCAGGCACGGACGGACGCATTGCCGTGGTACACAACGGGATCATCGAAAATCATGCGGCACTGAGAAAGCAGCAGCAGGAGCGGGGAGTCACACACGACTCGGACACCGATTCCGAAATCCTGGCCTGCCAGATCGCAGGGCATCTGGATGCGCAACGCAATCTGCTCGATGCGGTTCGGACGGCCGTGGATGAAGTCGAAGGAAGCTTCGCATTCGGCGCAATCGATCGCGAAGACCCGGAACGGATCATCGGGGCACGGCGAGGCAGTCCCCTGGTGGTGGGGCACGGCGACAACGGGCACTACCTGGCCTCCGATCCGCTGGCGTTGGCGGAGGTTTCATCCCGGTACTGCCTACTGCAGAACGGCGACATCGTGGTGATCAGCGAAGAGGAGGCAGTGGTCTGGAACGGAGGCGAGACGGTAATCCGGGAATGGAGGGAATTCCAGGATGCGGAGGTGCAGAGCGGGCTCGGCGATTACGAGCATCACATGCAGAAGGAAATCTTCGAGCAGCCGGACGCCGTGGCGCAAACGCTGGAGGGAAGGATCGAGACCGGGCGGGTCGACGACGGGATTCTCGGCCCAGGCGCCGACGCCATTCTCGATGCGACGCGCGCCGTGCAAATCGCCGCCTGCGGAACCAGCTACCACGCCGGGCTGGTGGCGCGCCACTGGCTTGAACGGCATGCGGGAATTCATTGTCGGGTCGAGGTTGCCAGCGAGTTTCGCTACCGCCAACATGCCCAAGACCGCGGCACCCTGTTCATTGCCATCTCCCAGTCCGGGGAGACGGCGGACACCCTGGCGGCCCTGGAAATGGCGAACCAGGATCCAAACTACCATGCGACTTTGGCGATCTGCAATGTCGCACACAGCTCCATGGTCCAGGAATCCGATCTGACCCTGCTGACCCATGCCGGACCTGAGATCGGGGTTGCCTCCACCAAGGCGTTCGTCACGCAACTGACGGCATTGATGCTAGTCGTCATCCTGTTGGGTCGGCGGCGTGCGCTGGGGCCTGAAATGGAATCGGACCTGGTCGCGCAACTGGCCAACCTGCCGACCCGGATCGGCCGGGTGCTGGAACTGGACGCGGAGATTGCGACATTGTCAAAACAGTTCGCGAATCGCCACCATGCACTGTTCCTGGGGCGGGGCTCGCATTACCCGATTGCGATGGAAGGCGCGCTGAAACTGAAGGAGATTTCGTATATCCATGCCGAAGCCTATGCCGCCGGTGAACTCAAGCACGGCCCGCTGGCGCTGGTAGACGCGGATATGCCCGTCGTAGCGGTCGCACCGAACAACCGCCTGCTTGAGAAGCTCAAGAGCAACCTGGAGGAAGTGCGCGCGCGGGGCGGGCGCTTGTACGTCTTCGCGGACCGGCACTCAGCGTTCCAAAGCGACGATCTGATGACCGTGTTCGAACTGGACGCCCCGGAAAATGCGGTGGCGCCGGTACTGTTCACGATCCCACTGCAACTGCTGGCGTACCACTGTGCCAAAATCAAAGGGACGGATATCGATCAACCCCGCAATCTCGCGAAATCGGTCACAGTTGAATAATCGGTAAGGCAATGCTGGACACCAAAATCCCTCCACCGATCGTCGCCGTATTTATTGGTGCCTGTATCTATTTTTCACGAGACTGGCTGCCGTCATTTACCTCCGACTATCTCTTCTATGCGGGACTAGGCTGTGAACTTTTGGCTGTCGTGATCAACCTCACGGCTATTTTTTCCTTCATCAAGAACAAAACCACGATCAATCCGGTAAAACCTCACACCGCGACCTCGCTGGTGACGACCGGGGTGTTTGCATTTTCCCGGAATCCCATGTATTTAGGGCTGCTGTTATTTCTTTTCGGTTTTGCGCTGCAAGTCAATGTCGTCGGAGGAATACCGCTGCTACTTCTTTTCGTCCTCTACATAAACGTGTTTCAAATCCTCCCTGAGGAGCGTGCCATGTTGGAGGTTTTTGGGGATGGATACCGGGAATACATGAAAAAAGTCAGACGGTGGATATAGCGTAACGCGATTACCCCTTTTGCATACGGTTATACCAGACTCAGTGATAGTATTTCAATGTAAAGCTTCTAGGTGTCGCAACTCGCATGATTCTGCTGAACCGAAGGGCAAGGAACAGAACCATAGGCAAACATTGCTAGGCATAGTTTCTACCTTTTTGGCACCACACGCCGGACAAGTCAGTTCTGATTGAAGAATCATCGTATAGGATTGAAATACATCATTGGCCCTTTAGGGCGGCGGCACGTATTCCCAGCTTTCGGACTGTTCTGCCGCGGCAGATCTTTCCTCATCGGTCATGTCTTCTTCTATGCCCCGGATCAAATCGCCGATCTCCTTCCGTGTGATCACACACTGCGCATGACTGGTTTCGCGGTAAAGCGTTCGGGAGTCCGTGTCGCACGCTTCGATGGTCCTGAATTCCGAAAGCTTCCGCACGTTGTCGGCAAGCAGCCAGGCATGGGCAATGTGATGCCGGACACCGGTACCTTGCCAGTAGTGGCGAGCAAGAAAAAAGCGGGCCGCCAAAGCATCATCCCACTGCCGGAAAAATCCGCGCCGATCGGACAATCCGACCAGGATTTCAAGGCCCATGCCATCCCGTTCGGCAAACTGGGCCGCCGCCTTCCGGTACCAGTCGACCGCCGCCGCATCATCCTGCACCACGCCTTCGCCTAGTTCGTGGAACATTCCCATCCGCAACTGCGCCCACGGGAATCCCTTTTCCGCGGCCTCCCGGGCAATCGCCAGTGCCAACTCCATCTCGCCCTCGCGCCACAGGATGTCGACCTCCGCTTCGCCGGGATTGGCCTCCAGCGCCCGTGCGGGTGTTTCCATGACTCCGGCGGTGCAGCCCGCTGCCAATGACGCCCAAAGCGCCAAGAGGATTGTGCGAGATCCTAGAGAAACGGGCATGAATTTGCGGGCAGGAAATGCCCGGGGTCAAACGGAGGATTAGCTTCGGTAAGCCTGTTCGATGGCTTCTTGCCGATTCTTTTCTTCCGCACTGAACGCGGCGGTGGGTCGGAGCAACAGGCGTTCGATCCCGATTGGCGCGCCAGTCGCCTCGCAATAGCCATAGGAACCGTCTTCGATCCGGCGAAGTGCCTCTTCGATCTTCGGCAATAGTTTCGAATCCCGGTTGAGCGCACGCACCTTCAGGTTGATGTCTTCCTCGACCGAGGCGCGGTCCAGTTCATCGCACTCCCGGTGTTCCTCGGACAGTTCCGCCTTGGCGCGCCCCAGCCGGACGCCCAGTTCCTTGTGCAGGTCCAACAGGCGCTGCCGGAAGAATTCCAGCTGCTCGCTGTTCATGTAGTCCTTGCGCGGTGCGCGGAGCAGTTGCTTTTCGGTCAGCATTTTCACGGCTCTTCCTGTGCTTTTGGAACTCAATAGTTTTACAGCGGGCGCCTATTCTACTTTCTTGCCGCGATCCGCGCAAAATGCCTTCTGGCGGAGAGGCCTCTCAGGCCACCGCCTCCGTTCCCTGGGGCCGCAGCAACGCGGCTTCCACTTCCGTGCGTACTTCGGACCCCTTGAGTGTCTCGATCAGGGTCAATGCGAAATCCAGTGCCGTACCCGGCCCGCGCGAAGTGATAACCGGGCCATCAACCTCCACCGGTGCACCGGTGAACGCCACCTCCCCGTAATCTGCCGCATCAATACAGCCCGGGTAGCAAGTTGCCCGGCGTCCATCCAGCAGGCGGCTGTTCGCCAAGACTTTCGGGGCCGCACAGATTGCCGCCACGGCGCGGTCCTGATTCACTTGGCTTCGAAGCAGTTCGTGGATGCGGGGATCCGCATCCAGGTAATCGGCCCCAGGCAGGCCGCCGGGGAGCACCACCATGTCGAAAGATCCGCCCATAGCCTCGTCCAACGTAGTATCCGGGACGAGTTTCGTCCCGCGCGAAGCGGTCACTGGGCCGTCACTCAAGCCAGCGGTGACAACTTCGATGTCCGCACGGCGGAGAAGGTCAATCAGGGTGACGGCTTCGAGTTCCTCGCAACCGTCCGCGAGAGGAATCAGAACCCGGCTCATTCGGACCGGGCCTCCTGGTTGTTTTGGCTCAACTTGCCATACTTGAGCAGTTCGAGCGCAGCCTGCACCTGATTGTCCTCAAAAATCGCATCCTGGACCGATTTGTCGGCAGCCTCCGAATCCTCTTTCTCCGGCGCAACGAATTCCACCTCGTAATCCGGCTCAATCCCTTTCTCGTGAATCGAATGTCCGGAGGGCGTGTAATAGCGTGCGGTAGTCAGCTTGAGCGCGGCATTCTGGTTGTTCAGCGGCACTAAAGTCTGCACCGAACCTTTGCCGAAAGAGCGTGTGCCCAGCAATTTTGCCCGCCCGTTATCCCGCAGGGCACCCGCCACAATCTCGGAGGCGGAGGCGGAACCCCCGTTGATCAGTACGACCACCGGCACGCCGCCAGTCTGGTCGCCGCCGCTGGCATGTTCTTCGACATTCGATTTCTGGGTACGCCCCCGAGTGGAGACGATCATTCGATTGTAAGGCAAAAAGGTGTCTGAAATCTCGACCGAAGCAGTGAACAACCCCCCCGGATTGTTGCGGAGATCCAGAACGATTCCCTGAAGTTCTTCGTCCGACTCATCCTGCAACTTCTCAAGGTGGTCCATAAAATCGGTGCTGGTGCGCGTCTGGAAGTTGCTGATGCGCAGGTAGGCGTAGCCGGGCTCCAGGAGCTGTCCCCGCACGCTTTGCACCTTGATGATGGCCCGCGTGATGGAGATCTCGAAAGGCTCCGCGACATCCTTGCGGGAAACGGTCAGGGCAATGGAGGTTCCGGGCTTGCCGCGCATGATCTGCACGGCATCATGCAGCGAGAGGTCGTGCACCGGCTCTCCATCCAACTCCAGAATCAGGTCTCCGCTGAGGACCCCCGCCCGCTTGGCCGGAGTGTCGTCGATCGGCGAAACAACCTTGATCGCGCTGTCGTCCCCATCCTTGCTAACCACGATGCCAAGCCCGCCGAACTCTCCCGACGTCGTGACTTCCCAGTCGTCCAGTTCTTCCCGATCCAGGTAAGTCGTGTAGGGGTCCAGCTTGGAAGCCATTCCGCGCATGGCGTTGCGCATCAGGGTGCTGTCGTCAACTTCGTCGACGTACTGGCGTTTGATCAGGGCGAAAGCCTCGGAAAAGTTGCGCAGTTCCTGCAGCGAGACGGATGCCTGGCCGTCCGTCTTCGCGATAACCGCATGGCCCAGTGCGCCCGCAGCCAGCAACAGGACCGGAATCAGCAGTTGAAGAACGGGAGTTTTGCGCACAATACCTGAAAAAGCGGCAGAAAAACTATTTTAGAGTAATACTGGCAAGCGTCAAACAATCGCCCTGTCCCACACCTCCGGAAGCAGGGCGAATTGCAGTATTTGCGCAGTTTCTAATGCTAGAATGAGTCGGCCATGGCCGCTCAGATGCCTGCCCCCGAACCCCCGCATGCGCTTGACGACGATATCGAGCGCGCCTGCCATGCGGTCAAGGGGCTTTCGCACCCGATTCGCCTCAAGGTCCTATGCGTGCTGGGTGGTCGCGAAATGCCGGTCAACGACCTAGCGGCCGCCTGCGAGACCTCGCAAAGCAATATTTCGCAACATCTGAGCATCCTCCGGCAATGCGGCATCCTGGCCACCCGCAAGGAAGCCAACTTCGTGCACTACCGAATCAACGACCCGCGCATGATTCAGTTGATGAACCTGATGCGTGACATGTTCTGCTCACAACCACACTGAACACCCCCCCGATGCAAGAATATCTGGACTTCGCGATGCGTCATCCGTTCCTGATGGGGGCGGTATCGGCACTGGTGGCCATGATCCTGTTCACCGAAGTGCGCCGACTGACACGTCAATACAAGGAAGTCTCGGCCGCACAGGCGGTGCAGTTGATGAACCGGGAATCGGCCTGGGTGCTGGATGTGCGGGAGGATAAGGAAGTTCAAGACGGCATGATTCCGAATGCCCGGCGGATTGCGCTCAGCGAATTGCCTGGGCGCATGGAAGAACTGCAGGGACAGAAGGGACCGGTGATCACCTATTGCCGGACTGGAATTCAGGCACACCGCGCCTGCCGGATCCTGGCGCGCGAGGGGGTGGCCCCTGTATACAACCTCAAAGGCGGGATCAGCGCCTGGCAGGAAGCCGGAATGCCCCTAGAGACCAACCAATGAATAAACCCGAAGTGGTGGTCTATACCGGCGCCGCCTGCCCGTACTGCGAACGCGCAAAAATGTTACTGGAGCGCAAGCGGGTGTCCTATAAGGAAATCCGCGTGGATCGGGATCCCGAGGAGTTCGCCACCATGCTGGAGCGCGGCGGTGGGCGCAAGTCGGTGCCGCAAATCTTCATCGGGGACCACCATGTCGGCGGCTTCGACGACATGTCCGCACTTGACCTGGAGGGTAAACTGGATCCCCTGCTGGCGGGAAAGCCCTTGTGACGAAAAAAACCGCCGACCCTTCCGCCAAAAGCACGGCCCGGGCACGCCGCATGCAGTTCGTAGAACACAACGGGAATGCGACTTTCGCGGTCGAGCATATCTCTCTGCGTCATGCGGAATTCAAGACGGAACAGGAACCGGACAACCCTGTCGAAGGGCAGTTCGAAACCAAGGCCCGGATCAGTAACGAGACGGTATCGCTGGAAAATGACCGTCATTCAGTTTCGCTGATCGTCAGCGTCACCCGACTGGAGGACGAAGCGGAGGTATTCAGTTGCGAGGTCTGCTATACCGGCGTGTTTCTTATCCAAGGCCTGTCCGAAGAGAAGAGCCACGAATTGTTGATGACGCGGTGCCTGGACATGCTTTATCCTTATATCAGTTCGACCGTCGCGCAACTGGCAAGCCAAGCAGGCTTCCAAGGCCTGCAACTCGTGCCCATAAGTTTCGGGGCACTGTATCGAAGCGAACAGCGCGAAAAGCAGCAGTGGGAAAACATACAAGATAAGGTGGTTCGCCACTGACATCGACAGTATGGAAATCTCGATTCTGGGACAGGGCGCATGGGGTACAGCGCTTGCCCTTCATGTTTCCCGGGCGCATGCGGTACGCTGGTGGGGCCGCAACCCGGACCGGTGCCAGACGCTGGCGCACTCTCGCCGAAACGACGCCGGCTTGCCGGGTTTCTCCATCCCGGATTCGATCCGGATTACGGAGGACATTCAGGCCTGTGTTGACGGTTGCGACTGGGTGGTCATGGCCGTGCCGGTCGCGGCGATGGGCGAAGTCGCTGCGCTGCTGAAAGCGACACCCCACTGCGGGTTAATCTGGACGTGCAAGGGAATGGACCCGGACAGCGGCCGCCTACCCAGTGAAATTCTGGACGATGTGTTGGGTCCGAGCGCACAGCGCGCCGTACTTTCGGGACCCTCTTTCGCGGACGACCTTGCGGAGGGCTTGCCTGCGGCCGTGGTGGTGGCAGCCGATGACGCCGGGGTCGCCGAGGCGGCGGCAACGGTCTTTCATCATGGCGCATTTCGCATCTATGTAGGGACAGATCCGGTCGGCGTTCAACTCGGCGGCGCGGTGAAAAACGTTCTGGCAATCGCCGTCGGCATTGCACATGGGCTTCGGCTCGGCGACAGTGCCCGCGCCGCATTGATCACGCGCGGCGTCAACGAACTAATGAGGCTGGGGAAAGCGCTGGGAGCAAACCCGGCAACCCTGTTCGGCCTATCCGGTTTGGGAGATCTTGTGCTGACCTGTTCCAGCGCCCATTCGCGCAATTTCCGCCTGGGGCAATTGATCGGCGAGGGCCAATCCGCCAAGCAGGCCGGTACTGCGATCGGACAGGTCACCGAAGGACGCCACACTGCACTTGCATTGTCCCGTCTAAGCCAAGACCATGGACTGGAACTGCCCATCTGCGAGCAAGTGCAACAAGTGCTGACGGGGGCTATCCGCCCGATCCAGGCAGTCGAAGCGTTGCTGACGCGTCCGTCCACGTCCGAGGTGTTGCATGCCTGAGACAAATCCCCTCTCGATCGATTTTTGCGGCCTGTCCCTGCAAACCCCGTTGATCCTGCTTTCAGGCTGCGTCGGTTTCGGAGACGAATACACTCGAGTCGAGGGATTCTCGCACGACGAAGTGGGCGCGGTTTGCCTCAAGGGGACCACTCTCGAACCCCGCCTCGGCAATCCACCGCACCGGCTGGCCGAGACTCCGGACGGCCTGCTGAATTCAATCGGCCTGCAAAACCCCGGAGTGGATGCGGTTATCCGTGACGTACTGCCAAGCCTGGATTTTTCAGCCACCCGTTTCTTCGCCAATGTGTCCGGGGCAACCGTCGAGGAATACACCGAGGTGACACGACGCTTCGACGATTCGCCGATCGACGGCATCGAAGTCAATATTTCCTGTCCCAACGTCAAAGCGGGTGGAATGGAGTTCGGCAACGATCCAAAAATGTCGGCGGCTGTGGTCTCCGCCTGCCGAAAAGTCACGTCCAAGCCGCTCATCATCAAGATGTCGCCCAACCAGACCGACATCCGAACCAACGCGCGCGCCTGTCTGGAAGCAGGCGCGGATGCGTTCGCAGTCATCAATACGGTCTCCGGCATGGCCATCGACGCCGACTCCCGCTCTACGGTACTAGGCGCAAAACAAGGCGGCCTGTCCGGCCCCGCCATTAAGCCCATTGCCCTCCTGAAAGTCCATGAGGTCTACCAGGAAACCGCTGCGCATGGCACTCCGATTATTGGCCAGGGCGGGGTGCTTTCGGCGACGGACGCGTTGGAGTTTTTGATCGCGGGCGCTTCCACGGTCGGGGTCGGCACCGGGCTGTTCCACGACCCGCTGGCGTGCCGCGCAATCAACCAGGGTATCCGCGACTACCTGCTCCGCCACGACCTCGATTCGGTCGCAGAACTGACCGGCACCCTGGATTCTCGCGGCGCTCAGTCTTCCGAGTAGCCGAGCCGCTCTAACAAACCTTGCAAAGAGTCTTCGCTGCTGTAATGCAGCACCAGGCTCCCTCCCTTTCTACCAGAGCGAAGGCTAACCGGACAGCCCAGATGATCGGACAGCCGCTGCTGTAGGCGCGTCAGGTCCGGGTCCGGCTCCGGAGTGCTGGAAGGCTTGGCCTTCGTCGCCCGGCGTTCCGTTGCCCGGACTGACAGATCCTCGTCCAGAATGGCCTGTGCCAATTTCTTCTGGCGGTTGACCGGCAAGGGCACCAGGACCCGCGCGTGCCCCATGCTGATCTTGTCATCTCGAACCAATTGTTGAACTTCCGGGCAAAGTTCCAGCAAGCGAATCAGATTGGTGACCGTGGCACGCGCCCGACCAACCCGTTCGGCGATCTGCGCGTGGGTCTGATGCAGGCGGTCGGCCAACCCGCGCAATGCCCGGGCTTCGTCGATAGGATTGAGGTCTTCCCGCTGGATGTTCTCGATCAGGGTTACCGTCGCGGCTTCATCATCGGACAAGTCGCGGACAATCGCAGGCAGGGATTCGAATCCGGCGGCGCGAGCCGCGCGTACTCGCCGCTCCCCCGCCACCAGTTCATACTGCCCCCCGATTCGACGCACCAAGATCGGCTGGATTGCACCCCGCTCCTTCAACGAGGCGGCCAGGGTTTCGATCGCCTGATCGTCAAACTGAGTTCGCGGTTGATACGGGCTCGAGCGCAGTTTATCCAGCGGAATATCCTGAAGTCCGGAATCGTCGGACTCGGCAACCGGCTTGGGCCGGGCGCTCAAAAGGGCGTCGACTCCTGCACCCAGCCGGCGTTTTTGGGTGGGACTCATGTGGCAGCACCAAGTTCGGAACTCTCGCGACGCAGGATTTCGCCCGCCAGCATCAGGTACGCGACAGCCCCCCGGCTTGATGGGTCGTAGGACGAGACCGGGCGACCGTGGCTGGGTGCTTCTGCTAGCGTGACGTTGCGCGGGATCATGGTGCGATAGACCTGTTCGCCAAAATGCTCCAAAAGCGCCTCAGAAACTTCGTGCGATAGTTTGTTGCGCGAGTCGTACATGGTACGCAGGATTCCCGCAATGGCAAGTTTTCGATTGGCCTGCTGGGAAATCCGGGCAAGAGTGTCGAGCAGGGCACTCAATCCTTCCAGTGCGTAGAACTCGCACTGCGTCGGCACGATTACCCGGTCGGCGGCCACCAACGCATTGATCGTGAGGATGTTAAGCGACGGAGGACAGTCGATGAGGATGTAATCATCCGTGCTGCCCGCCAGCGCCTCCCTCAATCGGTATTCACGATTGTCTTCCATGACGAGGCGCACTTCGGCTTCGGTCAGGTCGGGGTCTGCCGGCAACACGTCAAATCCACTATCGGGGGCAGGCACACGCACCTCGGAGACGGGAGTGCCGCCCAGCAGCACATCCGTGCAACTTTGCGCCAAATCGTTCTTGTTCAGGCCGCAACCGGTGGTGGCATTGCCCTGCGGATCCACGTCGACCAGCAAAACTTTCTTTCCGGCAGCAGTCAGTGAAGCGGCCAGATTAATGGCGGTCGTGGTTTTGCCGACTCCACCTTTCTGGTTGCAGATGGCGAGTACTTGGGTCATGGCACTCCCCTGTCCGCGTCAGGGGCACGAAGCACTATTACCGTCCGGACCGGAGAACGGTTGGCCGGCCTTTTCAGGCTCTTGACCGCGGCATCCCACCCACGCGGAAGTTCGCGCAATTCCTGCTCGACCTCCGAACCTTTTGGCAGCAAATAAACTCCCCCTGCAGCAACCAGATGCGCGCTGGATCGGACAAGTTCCGCCAGCGAACTCACGGCTCGGGCCATGATGCATTCGAACGGACCTCCCCGGTAGTGTTTCGCTTCGTCCGTGACAACTTCGATATTGGATAGGTTCAGTTCCATTTTCGCCTGCCGGACAAAGCGAGTCTTCTTGCGGTTGCGATCAAGCAGCGTGAATCGGCGGTCCGGGTGAGCCACGGCCAACGGCAGACCCGGCAACCCGGCACCGGTACCGAGGTCCAGAATCCGGCGCGCCCCGGGGGGGAGAAAGCTCGACAGTAAGAGAGAATCCAGGATATGCCGCGGTACGATTTCCGGCAGGGTTCGGGGCCCCACCAGATTGTAGGCCTGGTTCCACTGCGCGACAAGTCTGCAGTAGGCCGACAAGACCTTGATCTGGGCAGCAGAAATGTCCGGGTCGGGGATCTCCCGAATCCCCGTTTTCAGCTGGCGCTCCAGTACGCTTTCCACCGGCAAGCCGGGCGCAGCGGAAGCTCTGCGGGGACGGCGCACTGGGAGATGGGATTCCCGGGCGTGGAAGGGAAGAGCCCGGCGTCCCCTCATGTCAGACGCCCTGTTGCCGGATGCCGTCAGCCTTCAAATGAACCTTCAGGATCGCGACGGCGGCAGGCGTCACTCCGGGAATGCGGGCGGCCTGCCCCAGTGTTGCAGGCCGACAATGGCTCAGTTTTTCTCGCGCTTCATGAGACAGGGCGGTGATCGACCGGTAATTGATTCCCTCCGGCAAGCGGCGGGTTTCATCTTGTTTCAGACGTTCGATTTCGTGCTGGTGGCGACGGATGTAGCCTTCGTAGCGAAGTTCGATTTCCGCTTGACGGCCAATATCGGGACTGGCCGATTCGTACGCCGGAGACATCGAGACGGCCTTCGCGTAATCTGTTTCGGGACGGCGCAGAATATCGGCCAGACTGTCTTCGCCCAGCCGAGTGGTTTGCAATCGTTCCAGTTCCTGCTCCAACGCGTCGCGTCGTTCGCAAAAGAGTTCCCAACGTGCGTCACAGACCAAGCCCAGTTCACGCCCGGCTTCAGTCAAACGCAAGTCGGCGTTGTCTTCCCGCAAGGTCAGCCGGTATTCGGCGCGACTGGTGAACATGCGGTAGGGTTCATCCACACCCCGGGTGATCAGGTCGTCGACCAGAACGCCGATATAGGCTTGATCGCGGCGCGGCCACCAGGCTTCTCGATCTTGGCTTTGAGCCGCGGCGTTGTAACCTGCGAGCAGTCCTTGTGCTGCTGCCTCCTCGTAACCGGTCGTGCCATTGATCTGTCCCGCCAAATACAGGCCAGGCAAGGCCTGGCATTGCAGTGTCGGGCGCAATTGCCGCGGATCGAAGAAATCATATTCGATGGCGTAGCCGTAGCGCGTCAACTGCGCTTCCTCAAAACCTGGAATAGTCCGGACAAACTGTTCCTGCACCTCAGCCGGCAGGCTGGTGGAAATTCCGTTGGGATAGATCACGTGGGTGTCCAGTCCTTCAGGTTCGATGAACACCTGATGCGACGGGCGTTCGGCGAAACGGACCACTTTGTCTTCGACCGAGGGGCAATAACGCGGTCCGCGACTGTCGATGGCCCCGGTGTGCATCGGCGACTGGTGCAAATGCGCGCGAATCAAATCATGAGTGGCTTCCGTCGTACGCGTCAGGTGGCAATTCACCTGCCGCGGATGCACGTCTGGCGGACTGAGCCGGGACAGCGGCGGCGGCGGCATATCTCCAGGCTGGACGGAGGTCTTCGACCAATCGATGCTCCGCCCATCCAAGCGGGGAGGAGTTCCGGTCTTGAGGCGCCCGACGTCCGGCAGCAGTTCACGCAACCGATGCGCAAGGAGCAGGGACGGGGGATCTCCCGCTCGACCGCCTTGAGTCTGTTCTGCCCCGATGTGAATGGCGCCGTCCAGAAATGTGCCGGTGGCCAACACAACCGCAGGCGCTTCGATGCGGTCGCCTTCCTCGGTAAGGATGCCGCGCACCTTGCCGTCCTGCACGATCAAGTCGCCGACGGCAACGGACTGGACCTCCAGGTTTCGGGCCTCGGTGACGGAATTCTGGATGGCTTCGCGGTAGAGTTTGCGGTCGGTCTGGGCACGGGTGGCGTGCACCGCCGGTCCCTTTCTCCTGTTGAGCACCCGGACATGGATCCCGGCACGGTCCGCAGCCTGCGCCATGACCCCGCCGAGCGCGTCGATTTCGCGCACTAGATGGCTTTTGCCGATGCCGCCGATCGCCGGGTTGCAGCTCATCTGGCCGATCGCATCGAAACGGTGGGTCAGGAGCAGGGTGCGCGCGCTGGTGCGCGCGGCCGAAAGCGCTGCCTCCACGCCGGCGTGGCCGCCGCCGATGACCAGAACATCCCAAGCACGAATTACGCCCGTCATTGCGCCGCTTAATATACTGCCAATCCCAAAGGTAAAAAGTACGGTTTTTTGTTTCTGCGAAAAGTAAATAACAGAAAGATTAAAATTCCGGGATATTTTCCGGGAAAATTGACAGGCAAGTGTCAGTGACTGTCAATAACAAACTTCCTGACAGATATTGACAGATAAGTGTCAGCAACTGTCAAATTTTTAAATATTGATAGATAATGTATGATGGCCAATCAACAGAAATTACATCTCTCAACCCTATGAAAAGGCCTGAAAAAGCCCCCTCGATGGAAGACATTGCGAATAGCATCCAGTCTGAAGATTCGAATAGGCTGCTTTCGCTATGGAACATCGCGGTCCTTCCTACAGTCGACGGAAAGTACTTGCACTGGTCCGAACTGAAATATAGAACACCGCCCGAAGGGCTGGACCACAAACTTTGGTGGCTGAAGATAAAACTGGCACGTGCTCACTCAAAGAGGGAAGTACCTTTAAAAGATGCGGGCGGAGCACATTTCAGCTTTTGCATACCCGATTCGATATTGGAAACACTGCATAAAATTGACAGCCAGGCAACGGGCCGACTCACCATACCGGATCAGGTGACCAACCCGGAAAAGAGGGATCGTTATATCGTGAACTCCCTTATTGAAGAAGCCATTAATTCAAGCCAGTTGGAAGGGGCCTCAACCTCAAGGAAAATTGCGTCAAATATGCTGAGATCTGGGCGCAGGCCCAAAAACCAAGATGAACGAATGATTCTCAACAACTATATCGCCATGAATTTTGTCAGGGAGGCGAAAGACAAGAAGTTGACACCAGAACTGGTCCTAGAGTTGCATGGGGTTGTCACTGAGCAGACGCTGGAAAACACCGACGCAGAAGGAAAACTGCAAACGAGCGATGATGAAAGAGTGGGCGTCTACGATGTCAAAAGCGGGAAACGATTACATACGCCCCCTCCTGCGAGCCAATTACAGAATAGGCTGGAGGAACTATGTGAATTCGCGAACGAAGAGCATGTAGATTCAAATTTTCTACATCCTATCTTCAAAGCCATCATCCTGCATTTCTGGATTGGTTTTGAGCACCCGTTCGAGGACGGAAATGGCAGATTAGCCCGCGCATTGTTTTATTGGTGGGTACTTAAACAAAACTATTGGCTATTCGAGTTTATATCTATTTCGAGGAATATTAAGAAAGCTCCTGCACAGTACGGATATGCCTATCTGTACTCAGAAACCGATGAGAATGACTTAACGTACTTTATCGTCCATCAACTGAAAGTTATCAGTTCATCTATAACGGATTTAGGAGAATATTTGAACAAAAAAGTTGAGCAGGTGCGTGCTTTGGAGAGACAACTAAAAAGCGCCGGTCAATTCAATCATAGACAGCTGGCGCTACTCAGCCACGCGATTCGAGGAAATAACGATGGATATACCTTCAGGTCCCACCAAACAAGCCACAACATAGCCCGTGGAACAGCGCGTGCAGATTTGCTCTCTCTAGAAGAGCGCGGGCTGCTCTTCAAGGGAGGCAGAGAGGGCAGAGCAATTGTATTTTATCCGGCAGAAGACATAGACAAAAGAATCGACGATTTGTCGGGCTGAAATCCCCGCGAAGAACCTCTGCGCGGCCGGAATTTGTAGAGATCCTTAGCATCTAGGAAAATCCTATAGCATCCAGCAAACCGCCCTAGAGAAATGTCCGATATAATATAGTCTACAATATCAGTTTATCGGACATATATCGGACACTACATATGCGGCAGGAGCACCGTAAGTTATTATCTTATCTAAGAAAATTAGAACATCCTGCTCTGATATCTGAACTTCGTGAAGGATTCCAGGTCAATGACCGGACCTTACGCCGCTGGTTGCTCACATTGTGCGACGAAGGACAGGTCGAAGCCACCGGCACCAATAAGGGAAGGCGATACCGAATCGCAACACCTCAGGAGGCAGATCCGAGAATCGAGGACGAGACGCTCGATGCTCTGCAACAGGCTCTGCTGCGCGAAGCAATTCGCGATGCCGCGTACGGGCCGACACTAACCCTCCTTCTCACGGAACGCATCCGGGCTCTTTTGCCAGCCGCAGCCCGCAGGGGCTTCGTCACTGGCACCCTGCAGCGCCTGCAAACCCTGACTACCGAAGACGCGGAATCGCTCGGAATTTCCCCAATGGTGTTTAAATACTGGTTTCATCTGCAATTCTCCGCCGAAAATTTCGGCAATTGACCCGTTTACCATCATGACTCTGCGCTTTCTTTCCATTGAACACGTGCCGCAAGAGGGGGTTGGCACGATTTCTGCGTACATCCGGAGTCTCGGCGGCCAGCTGATCCGGCATCGGCAGTACCAACCACAACCCTTGTCCATTTCCCACGACGACTACGACGTGCTGGTGGCAATGGGAGGACCGATGGGCGTACATGACGGAGACCGGTATTCCTGGCTTAATCACGAATTACGCTTTATCCGGGATGCGATTGATCAAGGAAAATACGTTTTCGGCATCTGTTTAGGCGCCCAGATGATCGCCAAGGCCTTGAACGCAGAAGTCCGGAAGAATCCGTACACGGAAATCGGCTGGTTTCCGATTCTCTTTGAGGACGCATTCCTGGAAACCCGGCCCGGGCGGGGGCTTGACCAGCAGATGGAGGTCTTGCACTGGCACGGCGACACGTTTGCAATGCCTCCGGGGGCGATGCGCATCGCGGGCAGCGAGGCCTGTGCCAACCAAGGATTTCTGTATAAGGGAAGAGTACTGGGACTTCAGTTCCACTTGGAGATGGGAAAAGAAGAGGTGGATGTGATGATCGAGCACTTCAAGGATGGGTTGGTGCCCGAAACATTCGTGCAGGATGGCGAAGAGATCAGGGCGCGAACCGCGGAATGTGCCACGCCGGCACGCCAGGTCATGTTCTCCATCCTGGATGGCTTGTTGAATCCCGGTCTAGGCCGAATCTGATCTAAGTATAAGAAAAACAGAGCTTTATTCTCTAGATCCAAGCCCTTTTCGACCACAAAAAAACGCCCAGCGGAGCTGGGCGTTTAGTGAGGCTAAATTTTATAGTTTGTCTATATTACTCCGATGAAAGCATTCCGCCGACTTTGCCGGAAATCATGCCAAAGACCGCGCCAACGACGATAGAAATCGCGACGACAATCAAGGCATTTGAAGTCCCAGCAGAGCCTAATGCTTCCATGGAGAACGCGCCCTCGGTCTGCAACGCAAAGGCTGCAACGCTTGCGTAGCCTAAAACGCTTGCCGGGATCGAGGAAAAATATTCGACATGCGCCAACAGGCACATGACCAGAACGGTTACAGCTACCACGACTCCCGCCCAGATTGGCACGGAAAGCGCTTCGCCCAGAGGGATCGATAGAAACACGAGCAGTCCCACCCAAGCGATCACTGCACCAAGAATGCCGCAAACAATTGTGTTTTGCAGCGCCTTTTGATCTCCTCCGATTGCAAAGTAACAGGCCCAGGCAATGAAAGCTACCCAAATGTAGACGATTCCTGATAACGGGCCTAAACTCAGTGCCGTTGCGACACCGCCTAAAACACCAATGCTAATCGATAATGCTACAAGACTTGACATGGTATACCTCCTGTCAAATGTATTACGGGCCGGTCGCCGATCAGGCATTCTTGTCTGAGCGACGATCGACCTACCCATATTGTACATGTTGTCAATATTCCCAAATACCCCCTTAGAGAGAACATCTGAATTCTGGCTGCATGCGTGTCGGCCTTCTTAAAACCTTTTGAAATCCGTGAGACAGGAATCGCTCCAGGCGCTACCTTCAGCGGCATCTTCTCTACCGGGGTCCCATCTTTTCCATTTGCCTCGGACCAATTATTTTGTTCGGGGGTAATCTTCATTCTCTTTGCCGCACGATTCAACCTACAGGCCAGAACTTGAGTCTAGTGGGCCTGCACGGGCATTTGACATTGGCGGCAGTTCTCTTATGATGCGCACCCGGTCTCTGTTCCGACCATGAAACGAACTTTCCAGCCCAATAATCTGCGCCGCAAACGCACGCACGGATTCCGTGCCCGCATGCGGACTCGTGCCGGGCGCGCCATTCTCAATGCCCGGCGTCGCCGCGGTCGTGCGCGACTCATCCCCTGAGCCGGAAGAAGCCCCCGGGCGATTCACTTTTCCGCGCAGCCGCAGGCTGGTTCATTCGCACCAGTTCCAGAATGTCTACCGGCACCGGAAGGCAGAGCGCGCGCGCGGCCGCATCGTGGCATGCGTGTGGGCGCCGAACGGGCAGTCGGTGGCGCGCCTGGGTCTCGCCGTCTCGAAACGTGCGCTACGCCGCAGTTCCGCGCGGAATACGTTCAAGCGCCTGGTCCGGGAACACTTCCGTCTGCATCCTCCGTCCGGCATGGACTTGATCGTGAGCTGCCGCCGCGACGTCCATTCTCCGCTTGACCGGCAAGCGGTCCGCCTTGAACTCGCTGACCTTTGGGGCAGGATCGCGCCATGAACCGCCTCTTCATCGGCCTGCTTCGCGCCTACCAATATCTCCTTAGTCCATTTCTCGGACAACACTGCCGGTTTACTCCGACCTGCTCACAATACGCCATCGATGCCTTGCGCGAACACGGAACCTGGCGTGGCAGCCTGCTCGCGGTGAGGCGCGTGTTGCGCTGTCACCCCTGGCATCCAGGCGGACCGGACCCCGTCCCCGAACGGAGACGCACGCATGGGTGATCCCCGACTGTTTCTATACGGTGCACTGGCCATCATGCTGTTCCTGGTCTGGCAGACTTGGGAACTGGAGAAGGCGCCGCCCTCTGTGCCAGGGCAAACCCTCAATCAACCGTCGGCTCCGTCGGAAAGAACGCAGGACACGCCGGCACCGCAAGCGGACGATATGCCCGAGGCCCGCTCCGTCGAGCCCGCCGCCGATCTTCCGAACGAGACATTGCCCGAACGCAGCAACTGGATCCGGGTACGCACGGACGTGCTGGATCTGCAGATCGACACCGTGGGCGGGAACGTGGTGCAGGCAGACCTTCCCCTTTACCCGGTCTCTCTGGAAGCCCGGGACATCCCTACGCGACTTCTGTATATCTCGAACGAGAAATACGTGGTGCAGAGCGGACTGACGCACGACACCAGCGGCGGCCTGGATCTCAGCCACCGGGCACCCAGTCATCACGCCCCCTACCAGGCCGGACGGCTGCAGTACGATTTCTCAGAGTCGACCGAACCCAAAACCGTGATCCTGCGCTGGAACGGACCGGACGGCATCCAGGTACTCAAGCGTTTTCACTTCACGCCCGGCCGTTATCTGGTCGACGTCACGCACGAAGTGCGCAACCAAGGGGAGGAAGAATGGGTCGGGAGGCAATACCGCCAGTTGCGCCGCAGCGCCGGTCGCGCCCCTGACCGAACCTCGCTCCTGTTCGGCAACACGGAGGCCATCTCCTTCATCGGGGCGGCCTATCACGACTCCCAGACCTATCACAAGTTGTCATTCGAGGACATGGACGAACAGCCGTTCAGTGAGAACCTGACGGATGGTTGGGTGGCCATGCTGCAGCACTATTTCGTGTCGGCCTGGGTGCCCCCGCGCGGGGATGTCGAGCGATACTACACCCGGGTCGTGCGCGGGGGACGTTACCCGGAATACATCATCGGCATGCACTCGCCTGCCCGGCGCATCGCGCCCGGATCAAGCGCACAGTTCGCCTCGCAGCTTTACGTCGGACCGAAAGATCAGAACAAACTGGAAGAGATCGCTGACGGTCTGGACCTGACCGTGGACTACGGCATCCTGACGATCCTGTCGAAGCCCCTGTTCTGGATCCTGGATCATATTTATTGGCTGACCGGCAACTGGGGCTGGTCGATCGTGCTCCTGACGGTCTTGATCAAGTTGTTGTTCTACAAACTGTCCGAGACCAGCTACCGGTCGATGGCGAAAATGCGCAAGTTCGCTCCGCGGGTACAGCAGCTGCGTGAGCGTTACGGCAGCGACCGGGTAAAGATGAACGAGGCGATGATGAAGATGTATCGGGAGGAGAAGGTCAACCCCCTGGGTGGCTGCTGGCCGATTCTCGTGCAAGTTCCGGTCTTTATCGCCTTGTACTGGGTACTGCTGGAAAGCGTGGAGTTGCGGCAGGCTCCATTCGTGGCCTGGATCCAGGACCTGTCGGTGCGCGACCCGTATTATGTTCTTCCGCTGCTCATGGGCGCCAGCATGGTCGTGCAGACCAAGCTCAATCCGACCCCGCCGGACCCGTTCCAGGCCAAGCTGATGATGGCGCTGCCGATCGTATTTACGGTATTCTTCCTGTTCTTCCCGGCCGGACTGGTCCTGTACTGGCTGGTCAACAACCTGCTCTCGATCGCCCAGCAGTGGTTCATCATCCGGCGCATGAACGCATAGTGCCGCCAGCGGCATGAGTTCAGGCGACACCATCGTCGCTTTGTCCACCCCGCCCGGGCGCGGCGCGCTTGCCCTGGTCCGCGCGAGCGGCCCCCTGGTTCCGGATTTGGCCCGCCAGATCAGCGGCGAGGCACTCCTCCCGTCCCGCACCGCCTGCCTCCGAATCCTGCACGATGCAGACGGCCGTGCGCTGGACCAGGGTGTGCTGACGTTCTATCCCGCTCCCGCCTCGGCTACCGGCGAAGACGTATTAGAGATTTCCTGCCACGGCGCACCCGCGGTGATCGAGGCCCTGCTTTTCCGGCTGCGCTCGCTCGGCGCCCGTCCGGCCGAACCCGGAGAATTCAGCCGCCGGGCATTCGAGGCCGGCAAAATGGACTTGGCCCAGGCCCAAGCGGTCGCCGACCTGATCGCGGCCACCACGGGACGGGCGGCCCGATGTGCCGCCAGGGTGCTAAAAGGTGATATTTCACGCGAAATATCGTCTATCTTGCAGGAAATAGTCGACATTAGGGTCTATATTGAAGGAGCCCTGGATTTCCCGGATGAAGATGTGGACTGGCTGGCGGAATCTGATTTCGGAAGCCGGTTATCGGGACTTGCGGGGCAGGTGGAGGAATTGATCCGCCGGGCTCGACAGGGAAGAACCGTGGGCGTGGGTATCCGCCTGGCGCTGCTCGGTCCGCCCAATGTGGGCAAGTCCAGCCTGCTTAATCACTTCACGGGAGCCGACACGGCGATCGTAACCGCGCAGCCAGGCACCACCCGAGACGTATTGACCGCATCGTTTCAGATCGACGGCATTCCGCTGATTCTGGCCGACACGGCCGGCATCCGCCCGGCGGAAGCCGAAGCGGAGGTCGAGGGCATCCGGCGCAGTTGGCGTGCCGCCGAAGAAGCCGATTTGATCCTGCAGGTGTTCGATGCGCATGCCGGCTGGAGCGAAGCGGACGAGGAAATCAAAAATCGCCTACCGGAGTGTCCGGTCTTGGTGCTGGCCAACAAGTGCGACCTGCTGACCGACGGCGTCCTGCCATCCGGGCCCGAAGATGCCATTCGCCTGTCGGCGAAGCTTGGTCACGGGGTCGAAGCACTCAAGGAACGGATCATCCGACTGCTGGAGCTTGAGAGCGCACTGGAAGAAAGCGAATTCATGGCGCACCAGCGACAGATCGACGCCCTGCTCGAAACCGGCGAGGCGTTGAAGCGTGCGGCCCAAGCCCAAGGCGGCGAATTGATCGCGGAGGAACTTCGGCTTGCCCAGGAAGCCTTAGGGGCGCTGACCGGAGAATTCACCGCCGACGACCTGCTCGGGGAAATCTTCGGCCGGTTCTGCATCGGGAAGTGACGGGCAATTCGATCCTGTCATAAGCCGGTAACAGCCAGTCCGCAAACTAGAACGTTGATGCCGCGGTTGCGGTCGAACGAACTCCTTTCATGCAAGCGACTCTCCCCCGGCGCCTGACCGCTGAATTTCTCGGCACACTTTTCTTGCTGTCCACCGTGGTCGGATCCGGCATCATGGGCGAGGCCTTGGCCGGCGGCAACGACGCCATCGCGCTTCTCGGCAACACGCTTGCGACTGGCGCCATCCTCGCCGTGCTGATTCTGATTTACGGCCCGGTCTCGGGAGGCCATTTCAATCCCGCGGTCACTCTCGGGTTCCTGATCCGCCGGGAAATCACCCCGAGTGCGTCTTTCGCTTACGTGTCCGTGCAGATTGCCGGAGGGTTGTGTGGAGTCTGGCTCGCGCACGTCATGTTCGGTGAGCCGGCGTTCACGGCGTCGCTCAATGCACGCACGGGCATCGGCGTCTGGGTTGGCGAATTCATGGCGACCTTCGGTCTTTTGGCCACCATACTCGGATGCTTACGCTACTGCGCAGCCGCAGTGCCATACGCAGTCGGATTATTCATCTCGGCCGGCTACTGGTTCACCTCTTCGACCTCATTCGCAAACCCGGCCGTGACGATCGCTCGCTCTTTCACCGACACGTTTTCCGGCATACGGCCCGAGGACGCACCACTGTTCATTCTCATGCAGTTGATTGGAGCTGTCGTAGCCACCGTGGTGATGGGCTGGTTGCTCCAAAAATCTAGCAACAAGTAGAATGCTACTGGCATTCTGATACTCCCGCCAAGTTGCGGAATGTGTCACTTCTTCCATGATCGTCGCGTCCTTCATCTTCTTCATGGCCCTGTTCCTGGGCATCGGACTGTACGCGTACCTGCACTCCCATCACAGTCACCGCGACTACCTGCTAGCCAGCCAGAAAACCTCGCCTTGGCTCGCGGGGCTTTCAGCCGGAGCGACCAGCAACAGTGGCTACATGTTCACCGGCCTGATCGGTTTCTCCTACCTGGTCGGGCTGCCCTCCATCTGGTTGGTGTTGGGGATGATCGTCGGCGATTTTGTCGCCTCATCCTTCATCCATCGCCGGTTGCGCGCCGTCACGGCCGTGGGGCAGGCCGAGACCTATGCCGGCATCCTGAGCCACTGGAATGGCACGGACTTCCGAATGTATCGCCATCTGGCCGGATTCGTGTCTTTGATTTTTCTTTCCACGTATGCGGCGGCCCAACTCGTTGCTGGCGGCAAGGCCCTGCACGTCTTGTTCGGTTGGGAAGAGTTTGTCGGGATCCTGATCGGCGCGGGAATCGTGGCAAGTTACTGCTGGGCCGGGGGGATCCGGGCCTCCATCTGGACGGATGCCCTGCAGTCTATCGTCATGATGGTGGCGATGCTCATGCTGCTCGTGGTGGCGCTAGATTCCGTCGGCGGGATTTCTGCCGCCTGGGCTGCGCTGGATGCAGTCTCGCCCACGCATATGAACCTGATTCCCTCGGATCTGGAAGCCGGCTCGCTGGGGCCATTACTGTTCGGCCTAGGCTGGGTTGTCGCGGGATTCTGCGTAGTCGGGCAACCGCACATCATGGTGCGATTCATGACGCTGGACCGCCCGGAAAACACCAATAAGGCACGCGCTTACTATTACGCCTGGAGCCTCCTGTTCGGCCTGGTGGCCAATGCGGTCGGCCTGCTGACCCGAATTCTCCTGCCCCCCGACGTTGTATTCGATGCCGAGTTGGCATTGCCGACCGTGGCGCTCGATCTGCTTCCGGGAGTTTTAGTGGGAGTCGTGATCGCTGGAATGTTTGCCGCCACCCTCTCCACGGCCGACTCGCTGATCCTGAGTTGTGCAGCAAATCTGACCGATGATTTCGCCCCGGAAGACCGCCTGCCCTTGTTCATCGTCAAGGGCGGAACGCTTCTGATGACGTTGGTGGCGCTGGCCATCGCGCTATCCGGGGATCAGAGCGTCTTTACGCTGGTGATTCTTGCCTGGTCCATGATGGGCGCGGCGTTTGCACCCTTGATCACCGTGTATGCATTAGGCGGACGACCCAACCAATCGCTTGCGATCGCCATGCTGGTGTCCGCGGTCGCCTGCGTCGTGCTCTGGCAGATGACCCCAGAACTTGCGCTTTATTTCAAGGGCTTGCTTGGCTTTATCGTTGGCCTTGCTGTGTACTTGATTGGAAGCCGGCTTGGCCTGACTCTCCGAAAATCAGACGCGGTCGAAGCCACCAACCCGACAGTTTACCGGGACTGACACAACATCCAGACGGGAATACGGCCCCGTCTTTACGTGGCCGATGCCTCACCCCTGCTCAAGGTACGCGCGCAAAGCATCGCGAACCGCTTCAAGCCCCAAGCCGGTCCGGGCCGACACCAGACTGATCGGTGTCTCGCTCTCCCCCTGAAGCGTCTGCCGCAAATCAGCCAAGGTGCGTTGCGCCTTGGAGCGTGACAGCTTGTCTGCTTTGTTCAGCAAGATATGCACCGGCAGTTCCGTGGAATGGCACCACTCCAGTAACTGCCCATCGCTGTCGCGCAGCGGGTGGCGGACATCCATGAGCAACATCAAGCGAACGAGACTGTTCCGGTTCCGGAGATATCCTTCCACCATGCGCTGCCAGCTTGCACGTTCGGCTTTGGAAGCGCGCGCAAAACCGTAGCCCGGCAGATCCACCAGGCGGCAGGCGTCGTCCACGGCGAAAAAGTGAAGCAGGCGGGTTCGGCCCGGGGCCGCACTGGTACGCGCCAGCGAGCGTCGCTCGCACAGGGCGTTGATCAGGCTTGATTTGCCGACATTGGAGCGGCCGGCGAAAGCGACCTCGACCCCCCGATCCGGTGGACAACTTTCCACTCGCGGATGTCCGGAAAGATAGGCGGTTCGGCGCAGATCTAGAATTTTATGGGGACTCTTGGCCAAGGTGTGGTCTCCCCCGCGACTGGTCCGGCTTTTCGACTCCAACTCCCGCAGGAATTGTACAACCTCGTCCACCGCCTCTTCGGCCAACAACTCCACCGTGTCGAGACACAATTGAAGAACCTCGATAAACTATCCGTCTTCGGGCAAGAGTCTTTTGTGCCCGCGGCCTGGGGCCCCATATTTCGAATCCGCAGCACGATTCGCAAGGTAGTTTGATACAATGGCGCGCCTGTACGGAATACCTTTCCCGCATACTCAATGACTCGGCACTGGATCTGGGTGACACTTGCGCCTGGCATCGTTTTCCTGACATCTCCGGCATTCGCCGAGGGCGACCCGGCCGCAGGTCAGGCGCGCGCCGTGGTCTGTGCGGCCTGCCACGGCATCGACGGGAACAGCATCAACCCCGAATGGCCCAGCCTGGCAGGGCAGGGAGCCTCCTACATGGTGACCCAGTTGAAGCGGTTCCAATCCGGCGAGCGTGAAAATGTCCTGATGTCTCCACAGGCCTCGACCCTGTCCGAGCAGGAGATTCTGGACGTATCCGCCTATTACGCGGCACAGACCCCCAAAATCGGCATCGCCCAAGCCGACCAGAAAACCCTGAACCTGGGCGAATTGATCTATCGCGGCGGCATCCTTGAGCGTGGCATACCCTCCTGCATTGCCTGCCACGGCCCTGGCGGCACCGGCAACGAACCCGCTCAGTTCCCGCGACTGGCCGGCCAGCACGCTGCGTATGTCATCTTGCAGCTTAAATCTTTCCGCGAGGGTTTCGAGGCACACAAGATCCACACCCGGCAGAATCCCATGATGAATGAGGTCGCGGCCAAGTTGACCGATCGGGAAATCGAAGCCGTCGCGCATTACATTTCCGGCCTGTATTGATGATCCATTTGCGGCTCGCTGCATTCAGCCTGGCGGGACTGCTGGCGATTACCGTCTCCGCAGACGATTCCGCAACCCCCCAATACCTGGAAGACCAGCACTACACCGTGCTGGAAAACGTCCCGCCCGCCCAAGCGCCGGAAGGGAAGACCGAACTAATCGAGTTCTTCTGGTACGGCTGCCCGCACTGCCACAAAATGGAGCCACTGCTCAAACAATGGCTCGAGGAACGCACCGACACCGTTCACCTGCGGCTGCTCCCGACCGTGTTCAGCGCGCGATGGGCAATAGGCGCCCGAGTGTACTACGCGCTGGAGTCGATGGGCCGATTGGACCTGCACCCCGTTGTTTTTTATCTCGTGCACGAGCAAGGCCGCCCGCTCAAGACCGGGGAAGGTATCGGACGCATGCTGGAACCTTTCGAAATTGATCCAGCGGCTTTCTCGGAAGTGTTCCGCTCGCAGGCTGTCACCGACCGCCTGGAAGAGGCCCGCGAATTGCCTGAAGCATATGGCATCGACGGCGTGCCGGCCCTGGTGGTGGATGGGCGTTATCGGATCACGACCAAGAATGCGACCAGCTACCAGATGATTCTGGATATCGCGGATTTTCTGATTCGCGAAAAACCCTGAACCCCGGCTCAGCCACTCTTGAGAAAATAAAAATAAGGCGGAAACATTTTCCGCCCGCTACCAGTCAATTTTAATCCGGGAAGGTGGCTCCGGCGCAAACAGAGGGCTTTGTGCCGGAGCCGAACCGTACCCGACAGGGGATTCCGGATACGGCGAAAACCGTTAAGACCCCCTAGAAGCTAGAAAGGTTTCCTCTTAATTCGTAGTGTACCGCATACCTGCCTTTAGGCCAAATGCCAGTCTCTTCCAACGAGGCATGAGCCTGAAGCGAAAAGGGTTTCTCACGAGAAGTGAGTATCCATGTTGTCAAGAAAGAGTCTTGCTGGAAGATTCAGTGTTTTGCAACCGGGGCGGTCTGCAGCCAAAGCCGGTCCTGTTTGACCAAGGTATTGGCCAGGATAACCAGTTTCCTCATAATGGCCGTCAGCTCCACTTTTCCTGACTTTCCAGCTTCCCGGAGTCACTTCGGGCCCGTCCGGCCAAGGAGAGGCGGTTCTGGCGTTGCCAGGCGGGCTTTCGTGAGAGCGAAGGGGTGCCTACAGAAACCGTTCCAACTGTTGCTGCCAGATGTCCACCACGGGGGCATCCGGTCCGAAGAACACCTCGTTCGGAGTGCTCCAGCCGAGGCAGCGCCGAGGCCGATTGTTGAGTAGCTCCTCGACCCGCCGCAACTCGGTCTCGGTGATCGTGTCGAAGCGGCGAGACTTCGGGAAGTACTGCCGGATCAGGCCATTGGCGTTCTCGTGGCTGCCGCGCTGCCAGGCGGCATAGGGCCGGGCAAAGTAAAAGGCCGCCTGCAGGCGCCGGGCGATCCGACGGTGGCCGGCGAACTCGGTGCCGTTGTCCGACGTCACGGTGAGGACCCAGGCCGCCAGCGGCTGGAGCCGGTCGATCACCTGTGCCGCCACATCGTCGGCCTTGCGCCGGGCGAGATGGGCCAGGCGGACCAGCCGGGAGCGGCGTTCGGTCAGGGACACCAGAACCCCGCTGCTCCGGCATCCGATCACGGTGTCGGCTTCCCAGTCCCCCAGACGGGATCGTGTCTCGACCACCGCCGGGCGTTGTTCTATCGGCAGGCAATCCGGAATCGTCGAGCCCCGCGGCACGCTGCCATACCGCTTGCGCCGCTTCCGGCAATGACGCAGGCAACGGTACAGGTCGCCGCCGCGACGCTTGTCTTTCAGGATCCATTGGTATATCCACTCGTGACTGACGCTCGGCGCGCCTCTCCTTGCGCAGCCACTGGCTGATCTGTTGCGGGCTCCAGTATTGCCGAAGCTGCGCTTCCACCTGGTGTACCAGGGCTGGCGAGATGGGCCGTCGGGCTTTCTGCCGACGCCGCTGCTCGGCCTTCTGTTGCGCCCGTTCGGCCTGATAGCCTCCCGACCGGCCACTGCCGTTGCGCCTCAGTTCGCGACTGACCGTGCTTCGATGGATGCCCAGCCGCCGGGCGATCTCCGCCTGGCTCAGTTGGTATCCGTTCCGATACAACTCAATCTGGTCTCGTTGCCTCGCGGTGAGTTGCGTGTAACCGCCCATAATTGCCTCTCATCCAGGCGGTTTTTGACAATGAGAGGGGACCGCAACTCACTCGCCATTCCCGCCGGTTGCCGGTCGCGTTGCAGTTACGAGTTGAATCTAGGACTTGTTGAATTCAGGCCCTGCACAAGGTTGCCAAAACTTACTCAAGCAGGTTATACTTGCTGCAACACCCAAACGGCACCCGACATCCCGTGCGTGGAATCTCGACGGGGGGGGGGGCGTTTAGGGCAAGGATGTTAAACGCCAGACATGGAGTGTCATCATGCGAAAGACAAAGTGTGAGAGAAGTGCTGAATTGTCTCTCGGAGACGGCAGCACGCACGGTGCGCCAAAAACAACCTCACGTCGCCATGCATGGTGTGCCGCGGTGGCGGTTTTGCTGCTTGGAGCCTCCACTCTCGCCAACGCGCAAGGGGTGACGGTGACGTCGTCGTCGCCTTACGCTCTGGACGAGAACGGCACCGACACCTACTCGGTGGTGCTGGACACGCTGCCGGCGCAGGCGGTGACGGTGACGGTGGCGGCGAGCGGCACCGCCGACCTGACGGCGAGTCCGACCGAACTGACCTTCAGTACCACGAACTGGGATACAGCGCAAGTGGTGGTGGTGTTGGCGGCGGCGGACGACGACGCGCTGGACGGCGCGGCGACCTTCTCGCACACGTCGACCAGTTCCGACTCCACCTACCACAACCTCACCATCGCTTCGGTGACCGCGACCTCGAACGACCCCGACGTCGAAGGGGTGACGGTGACGTCGTCGTCGCCTTACACTCTGGACGAGAACAGCGCCACCAACGGCACCGACACCTATACGGTGAGGCTGGACACGCTGCCGGCGCAGGCGGTGACGGTGACGGTGGCGGCGAGCGGCACCGCCGACCTGACGGCGAGTCCGACCGAACTGACCTTCAGTACCACGAACTGGAATACAGCGCAAGCGGTGACGCTGACGGCGGCGGAGGACGACGACACGCTGGACGGCGCGGCGACCTTCTCGCACACGTCGACCAGTTCCGACTCCACCTACCACAACCTCACCATCGCTTCGGTGACCGCGACCTCGAACGACCCCGACGTCGAAGGGGTGACGGTGACGTCGTCGTCGCCTTACACTCTGGACGAGAACAGCGCCACCAACGGCACCGACACCTATACGGTGAGGCTGGACACGCTGCCGGCGCAGGCGGTGACGGTGACGGTGGCGGCGAGCGGCACCGCCGACCTGACGGCGAGTCCGACCGAACTGACCTTCAGTACCACGAACTGGGATGCGGTGCAGACGGTGACGCTGACGGCGGCGGCGGACGACGACGCGCTGAACGGCGCGGCGACCTTCTCGCACACGTCGACCAGTTCCGACTCCACCTACCACAACCTCACCATCGCTTCGGTGACCGCGACCTCGAACGACCCCGACGTCGAAGGGGTGACGGTGACGTCGACGGCGGACTTCACCAGTATGGACGTGGGCGACAGCGCCCCCTACGAGGTGGTGCTGGACACGCTGCCGGCGCAGGCGGTGACGGTGACGGTGGCGGCGAGCGGCACCGCCGACCTGACGGCGAGTCCGACCGAACTGACCTTCAGCACCGGGAACTGGAATATGGCGCAGACGGTGACGGTGTCGGCGGCGGCGGACGACGATACGCTGGACGGCGCGGCGACCTTCTCGCACACGTCGACGAGTTCCGACTCCACCTACCACAACCTTACCATCGACTCGGTGACCGCGGCCTCAAACGACACCGACGTCTTGACCATGAGCGTGGCGGCAGATTCCACATCGGTGAATGAAGGCGCCACCGCGCATTTCACGGTGACGGCGAGCGGCGCCGTGACCACCGAGGAACTGACGATCGAATTCACGATTTCCGGCACCGCGACCGCCGACCGCGACTATACGGTGCCAAGCCCGACCGCTTTGACCCTCGCGGCGGGCTCCCCGAGCGGTAGCATTTCGATCTCAACGATCGAGGATTCGATCCTCGATGATGGCGAGACATTGATCGTTACCCTGTCGAGCGTGTCCAATACTGTCGACCAAGTGACCATCGGGACGCCCAACAGCGCGGAGGCGACGATCGACGACGATAGCACGGTGACGCTGAGCCTCTCCAACGCGACGGTGGACGAGGGCGAGCCGGCGGAGTTCACGGTCACGATGTCGGGCCATGTCGCACGCGAGGTGACGGTCGACTGGACCACGGCGGACGACACCGCGACGGCGCCCGAGGACTACGCGGCGGCCTCCGGCCGCCTGACCTTCAGGCCGGACGAACCGCTGACCCGGACCCTGATGGTGCAGACCTCGGGCGACACCCGGGCGGAAGGCGACGAGACCTTCGTGGTCCGACTGTCGAACCCGACCGGCCCGTCGGGCGTGAGTCTCGATGACGACTTTGAGGGGACCGGAACGATTTTGGACGACGTCGAGGCCGCGGCGCGGGCACGGCATGACCGGGTCAACCGGAAGCTGCTGCCGCGGGCGACCCAGGCGATGATCGCCAGCACGCTGTCGGCGATCACCGACCGCATCGACGCGGCGATCTCGGGCGCCTCGTCGGCGACGAACCTGCTGGACCTGTCCGACCTCGACCGCCTGCTGCGAACCAGCGGCCAGGCGTTGGGGGACGACGCGATGAACCTGGAGCAGTTCCTGGACGGCTCGTCCTTCGTGCTGCCGCTCGGGGGTGGAGGAAACGGCCCGCCGGACCTCACCGTGTGGGGCAGCGGCGACTACCGCGAACTGTCGGACGGCCAGGACAGCGGCGTGGACTGGAGCGGCGACGTGCTGAGCTTCCATCTCGGCGCCGACACGCGGCTACGGCCGGACCTGCTGGTCGGCTTCTCCGTGTCCCGCTCGAAGGGCTCTTTCGACTATACCGACCGGACCGACCCGCTGACGTTCAGCGGCGACTACGAGAGCCGGATGACCAGCGTGCATCCCTACGTGAACTGGTCGGTGCGGGAAGGGCTCGAGGTGTGGACGACGGTGGGCTACGGCCGGGGCGAGGTCGAGATCGAGGAAGCGAACCTGGCGACGCGTTCGAGCGACACCGAGCTGAAGACGGTGGCGGCGGGCCTGAACCGCGAGCTGTGGTCGCAGGACGACCTGCTGGAGGGCGGCCAGACGACCTTGAGGTTCAAGGGCGAAGGCTCGTATGCCCGGGTCAAGCTGGAAGGCAGCGACCGCATGAACCCGCTGACCTCCGAGGTGCAGCGGGTGCGCCTGTCGCTGGAAGCGAGCCACGACCGCCGGCTGGCCTCGGGATCGAGTGTTGTTCCGTCGCTGGAGGTCGGGCTGCGCTATGACGACGGCGACGGGGTGACTGGCGCCGGGGCGGAGCTCGGCGGCAAGCTGCGCTATCACGATCCGGCGTACGGCCTGACCGTGGAGGGCCGCGCCCGCGTGCTGGTGACCCACCGGGACGACTACGAGGAGTGGGGCGTCGGCGGCCTGGTGCGGGTTGATCCGGGCGGCGACGGCCGGGGCCTGTCGCTGGACGTGGCACCGACCTGGGGCGAGCTTGAGAGCGGGCATCAACGGCTCTATGACCAGGGCGCGGTCGACCTTGAGGCCCGCGATGGCGAGCCGGCGGTCAGTCTCGACGCCGAGATCGGCTATGGCTGGGGCACGTCCGGCGGTCGCGGGCTGTTCACGCCCTATGGCGGCCTGACGCTGTCCGGTGCGGACGAACAGCGCTACCGCCTTGGCGGCCGCTTCGAGCTTGGGCGGTCGTTCGACCTGAGCCTGGAGGGGGAACGCCGCGAGACCGGCGCCACGGCGGATCACAGCCTGATGCTGCGTGCACGGATGCAGTTCTGAGCGGTGCTCCGCCGCTGTCTCGGATGACGCCCCCCAACGAGGTGTTCTTCGGGTTGGACTCCACGGCAGTGAAAACCTGGCGGGTACAACTGGAGCAGATCCTGTAGGCTTCCTGCCCGGGGCCCAAGGTTGAGTTCGTACAGCCCACCCACGCGGATTAGTGCCTGAAATCCGCCTCCAGTTTCTTCGTGCCAGTCTGAGGCTCTATCTCCCCCGAAAACTGGATATCAATTCTGTTCTACAACCTGTCGCAGTTACTAGTTGAAATCAGAAAGTCTCCATGTTGTCAAGAAAAGAGTCTTGGCCCCGACTTCGCTTAGTCCTTCCGCAGCGGTCAATGTGCCTGCTCCCAGTTGTCGCCATGGCAGGCATCCACCACCATCGGCACATCCAGCCCGGCCACTTCCACCATGCGCGCCCGGACACCCTCGGTGATCTCCTCGACCTTCTCGCGCACCACCTCCAACACCAGTTCATCGTGCACCTGCATGATGAGGAAGCAGTCCGGATGCCGCTCTTTCAACCAGCGGTGGACATCGATCATGGCGAGTTTGATGATGTCGGCCGCCGTACCCTGCATGGGCGCGTTGATCGCGGTGCGCTCAGCGTACTGGCGCTGGTTGTAGTTCTTCGAGTTGATCCCCTCGACATATAACCGCCGGCCGAATACGGTCTCCACAAAGCCACGCCTGCGGGCCTGCTCGCGCATCTGCTCCATGTAACTGAGGACTTCCGGATAGCGGGCAAAATATGTCGTCACATAGGTCTCCGCCTTGTCTCTCGCGATCCGTAACTGCCGTGCGAGACCAAACCCGCTCATGCCGTACATCAAGCCGAAGTTGATGGCCTTCGCGGTACGGCGCTGGTCCTCCGTGACCTCATCGCGCGCGACATCGAAGACCTCCGCGGCGGTGGCCCGGTGCACGTCGCCGCCCTCCTCGAAAGCGCGACACAGCGCCGGATCTCCCGAAATGTGCGCCATGATCCGAAGTTCGATCTGCGAATAGTCGGCCGCAATCAGGACGCCTCCCGGGCGGGCCACGAATGCCTTGCGGACACGCCGGCCCTGCTTGGTGCGAATCGGGATGTTCTGCAGGTTGGGATCGGACGAGGACAGGCGGCCCGTGGCCGTGACCGCCTGGTGGAACGAAGCGTGCAGGCGCCCGGTCTCGGGGTTGATCATCTTCGGCAGTTTGCCGACGTAGGTGGACAGCAGTTTGGTGGATTGCCGGTAGTTCAGAATCATGCGCGGCAGGACATCCTGCTCGGCCAGTTCTTCCAGGACATCCTCGGCCGTGGAAGGGGCGCCCTTGGGGGTCTTGCGCAATGGCTTGAGCCCGCGTTCTTCGAACAGCACCCTTTGCAGGTCGGGAACGGAGTTCAGGTTGATCTCCTGCCCGCATTCCCTGGCAATGTCCTTCTTCAGCACCTCGAGTTCCTCCCGAAGTTCCTCCGATTGCGCCCGCAAAACCGCAGCGTCGATCGCCACACCGGCCCGTTCCATGTCAGCCAACACTTCCGACAGCGGCATTTCCATCTCCTCGTAGATCTTCTGAAGAGATGGGATCTCTTGCAGTCTGGGCCATAGATGATGATGCAGGCGAAGAGTCATGTCCGCATCCTCGGCGGCATAGGGGCTGGCCCGGCTGATCGGCACCATATCGAAACTGACCTGCTTCTTGCCTGTCCCTGCAACCTCCTTATAGCGGATGGTCTCCTCGTTCAGATACACCCGGGACAGATCATCCAGATTATGCCGGCTGGCCGTGGAATGGTGGACATACGATTCGAGCATGCTGTCGTGAAACGGACCGCTGATCTCAACGCCGTGGCGACGCAGAATCGTCAGGTCATATTGAAGGTTGTGGCCGACCTTGACCAGTTTCGGATTGGCCAGCAGGGGCTGCAATCGTTGACGCACTTGTTCCCAGGCGAGCTGCGGAGGGGAATCGGGAGCAACATGGCCGACCGGGATGTACGCCGCCCGACCCGGTGCCGTCGCAAGAGAAACCCCGACCAGCCCGGCATGGTTGGGGTCCAGCCCGGTGGTCTCAGTATCCACTGCAAAGGTTCCGGCCTCGTGCACACGTGCCAGCCACTGGTCCAATTCCTCCAGGTCCAGCACCGTGGCGTAGTTTTCCCTCTCCTTCCCCCGCGGCAGAAGATTCGGATTGTCGGCGTCGATTTCGCCGGATGCCCGCAACTCGCGCAGGAATGAGCGAAGTGCATATTCCTCGTACAGTGCCTCAAGTCGAGGGCGGTCCTGAGGGCCGCGCACCAGATCGCGCAGAGACCGATCCAGTTCGACGTCAAGCCGGATGGTGACCAGTTCCCGATATAGCGGGAGCCGGTTCAGGCTGTCGCGTAAGTTCTCACCCGATTTGCCTTTGATCTCCTCGATATTCTCGATGATGTTCGCGAGCGAATCATACTGACGCAACCACGCTGCGGCGGTTTTGTACCCGACCTTCGGCACGCCCGGAATATTATCCACCGCATCGCCGGCCAAGGTCAGAAAGTCAATAAACTGGTCCGGTCGTACCTCGAACTTCTCCATCACCCACGCGGCATCCATGAGAGGGCGGTCGATGTCCAGCAGGGTCACATGGTCGGTGACCAGTTGCGCCATATCCTTGTCACTGGACAAGACAATCACTTCCATGCCGTCGGCCTCCCCCTGATGGGCCAATGTGCCGATGACGTCGTCGGCCTCGACATCGGGCACAACCAGCAACGGCAAGCCCTGCGCTTCTATGATTTGGTGCAACGGTTCGATCTGCGACCTGAGATCCTCCTCCATTGGCTTGCGGTTCGCCTTGTATTCCGGATACAGGTCGTGGCGGAAGTTTTTCCCGGGAGCATCCATGACCACTGCCACGTAGTCCGGGGTGGTCAAACGCAGTTGCTTCTGCAGGGTGTTGATCACACCGAAAATGGCGCCGGTCGGGCGCCCCTTGTGATCCGTCAGGCCAGTATGTACGTGGTAGGAGCGGTGCAGGTAGGCGGAACCGTCGACCAGCAACAGGTTGGGCCGCGGTTGAGGATCAGCCATGTCAAAAATGCAGGTAGGACGATATTATATAAATGACCTTTCACGCGTCGGAAAATTCAGGGCTTCCGGAAAGAGTGTGGACCCCGGGCCTCGGGTAGAGGTCAAGTTTTCCAAGGTGGAAGTAGATGGCGAAGCGGAAGCGGTTGCGGTAGCCGCAGGCCTGCCGCTTGACCCACTGGATCTTCGAGTTGATGGACTCCGACAGGGCGTTAGCCAGGCTACGCACGAAGCGTTTGATGATCTGCTCTACGTGCTTCTAATTGCCTCTCGTCTAGGCGGTTGTTGACAGTGAGAGGTTACCGTAACTCATTCCCCACTCTCGCCGTTTGCCGGTAACGTTGCAGTTACGAGTTGAATCCAGGCTCACTTCTCATGAGAAGAGACTCAAGGTTGCTAAAACACCCTTAAGCAGGTTATACTCAAACGGCAACACCCAAACGGCAACCCGGCATCCCGTACGTGAAATTTCGACGAGGGGGAGGGGCGTTTAGGGTAAGGATGTTGAACAGCAGACATGGAGCGTCATCATGCGAAGGACGAGATGTGCGAGAAGCGCTGAATGCTCTCGCGGAGCCGGTAGCGCGCATGGCACCCCAAAAACGGTTTCACGCTGCCACGCATGGTGCGGCGCGGTAGCGGTTTTGCTGCTTGGAGCCTCCACTCTCGCCAACGCGCAACAAGAAGGGCTGACGCTGTCGCCTTCCAGCGGGATGCTGACCGAGGGCGGCGCGGCCGTGACCTACACGGTGGTACTGAACACGCAGCCGACGGCGGACGTGACGGTGACGGTGACGAGCGCGGACACGGGGGCGGTGACGGTGGACACCGACCCGGGTACGACCGGGGATCAGTCCACGCTGACCTTCACCTCCTCGAACTGGAACACGACGCAGACGGTGACGTTGAGCGCGGTGACCGACGCCGATGCCGAGGACGAGACGGTGGCGATCACGAACGCGCCGTCGGGCGGCGGCTACGGCACCTCGGAAGATGCGGACTACACGGCGCGCGTGACGGACAATGATACCCGCGGGCTGACGCTGTCGCCGGACAACGATACGCTGACCGAGGGCGGCGCGGCCGTGACCTACACGGTGGTACTGAACACGCAGCCGACGGCGGACGTGACGGTGAGGGTGACGAGCGCGGACACGGGGGCGGTGACGGTGGACACCGACCCGGGTACGACCGGGGATCAGTCCACGCTGACCTTCACCTCCTCGAACTGGAACACGACGCAGACGGTGACGTTGAGCGCGGTGACCGACGCCGATGCCGAGGACGAGACGGTGGCGATCACGAACGCGCCGTCGGGCGGCGGCTACAGCACCCCGGAAGATACGGACTACACGGCGCGCGTGACGGACAATGATACCCGCGGGCTGACGCTGTCGCCGGACAACGATACGCTGACCGAGGGCGGCGCGGCCGTGACCTACACGGTGGTACTGAACACGCAGCCGACGGCGGACGTGACGGTGACGGTGACGAGCGCGGACACGGGGGCGGTGAGGGTGGACACCGACCCGGGTACGACCGGGGATCAGTCCACGCTGACCTTCACCTCCTCGAACTGGAACACGACGCAGACGGTGACGTTGAGCGCGGTGACCGACGCCGATGCCGAGGACGAGACGGTGGCGATCACGAACGCGCCGTCGGGCGGCGGCTACGGCACCTCGGAAGATGCGGACTACACGGCGAGCGTGACGGACAATGATACCCGCGGGCTGACGCTGTCGCCGGACAACGATACGCTGACCGAGGGCGGCGCGGCCGTGACCTACACGGTGGTACTGAACACGCAGCCGACGGCGGACGTGACGGTGACGGTGACGAGCGCGGACACGGGGGCGGTGACGGTGGACACCGACCCGGGTACGACCGGGGATCAGTCCACGCTGACCTTCACCTCCTCGAACTGGAACACGACGCAGACGGTGACGTTGAGCGCGGTGACCGACGCCGATGCCGAGGACGAGACGGTGGCGATCACGAACGCGCCGTCGGGCGGCGGCTACAGCACCTCGGAAGATGCGGACTACACGGCGAGCGTGACGGACAATGATACCCGCGGGCTGACGCTGTCGCCGGACAACGATACGCTGACCGAGGGCGGCGCGGCCGTGACCTACACGGTGGTACTGAACACGCAGCCGACGGCGGACGTGACGGTGACGGTGACGAGCGCGGACACGGGGGCGGTGACGGTGGACACCGACCCGGGTACGACCGGGGATCAGTCCACGCTGACCTTCACCTCCTCGAACTGGAACACGACGCAGACGGTGACGTTGAGCGCGGTGACCGACGCCGATGCCGAGGACGAGACGGTGGCGATCACGAACGCGCCGTCGGGCGGCGGCTACGGCACCTCGGAAGATGCGGACTACACGGCGAGCGTGACGGACAATGATACCCGCGGGCTGACGCTGTCGCCGACCAGCGGGACGCTGGCCGAGGGCGGCGCGGCCGTGACCTACACGGTGGTACTGGACACGCAGCCGACGACGGACGTGACGGTGACGGTGACGAGCGCGGACACGGGGGCGGTGACGGTGGACACCGACCCGGGTACGACCGGGGATCAGTCCACGCTGACCTTCACCTCCTCGAACTGGGACGCGACGCAGACGGTGACGTTGAGCGCGGTGACCGACGCCGATGCCGAGGACGAGTCGGTGGTGATCGCGAACGCGCCGTCGGGCGGCGGCTACGGCACCCCGGAAGATGCGGACTACACGGCGAGCGTGACGGACAATGATACCCGCGGGCTGACGCTGTCGCCGACCAGCGGGACGCTGGCCGAGGGCGGCGCGGCCGTGACCTACACGGTGGTACTGGACACGCAGCCGACGACGGACGTGACGGTGACGGTGACGAGCGCGGACACGGGGGCGGTGACGGTGGACACCGACCCGGGTACGACCGGGGATCAGTCCACGCTGACCTTCACCTCCTCGAACTGGGACGCGACGCAGACGGTGACGTTGAGCGCGGTGACCGACGCCGATGCCGAGGACGAGTCGGTGGTGATCGCGAACGCGCCGTCGGGCGGCGGCTACGGCACCCCGGAAGATGCGGACTACACGGCGAGCGTGACGGACAATGATACCCGCGGGCTGACGCTGTCGCCGACCAGCGGGACGCTGGCCGAGGGCGGCGCGGCCGTGACCTACACGGTGGTACTGGACACGCAGCCGACGACGGACGTGACGGTGACGGTGACGAGCGCGGACACGGGGGCGGTGACGGTGGACACCGACCCGGGTACGACCGGGGATCAGTCCACGCTGACCTTCACCTCCTCGAACTGGGACGCGACGCAGACGGTGACGTTGAGCGCGGTGACCGACGCCGATGCCGAGGACGAGTCGGTGGTGATCGCGAACGCGCCGTCGGGCGGCGGCTACGGCACCCCGGAAGATGCGGACTACACGGCGAGCGTGACGGACAATGATACCCGCGGGCTGACGCTGTCGCCGACCAGCGGGACGCTGGCCGAGGGCGGCGCGGCCGTGACCTACACGGTGCTACTGGACACGCAGCCGACGACGGACGTGACGGTGACGGTGACGAGCGCGGACACGGGGGCGGTGACGGTGGACACCGACCCGGGTACGACCGGGGATCAGTCCACGCTGACCTTCACCTCCTCGAACTGGGACGCGACGCAGACGGTGACGTTGAGCGCGGTGACCGACGCCGATGCCGAGGACGAGTCGGTGGTGATCGCGAACGCGCCGTCGGGCGGCGGCTACGGCACCCCGGAAGATGCGGACTACACGGCGAGCGTGACGGACAATGATACCCGCGGGCTGACGCTGTCGCCGACCAGCGGGACGCTGGCCGAGGGCGGCGCGGCCGTGACCTACACGGTGCTACTGGACACGCAGCCGACGACGGACGTGACGGTGACGGTGACGAGCGCGGACACGGGGGCGGTGACGGTGGACACCGACCCGGGTACGACCGGGGATCAGTCCACGCTGACCTTCACCTCCTCGAACTGGGACGCGACGCAGACGGTGACGTTGAGCGCGGTGACCGACGCCGATGCCGAGGACGAGTCGGTGGTGATCGCGAACGCGCCGTCGGGCGGCGGCTACGGCACCCCGGAAGATGCGGACTACACGGCGAGCGTGACGGACAATGATACCCGCGGGCTGACGCTGTCGCCGACCAGCGGGACGCTGGCCGAGGGCGGCGCGGCCGTGACCTACACGGTGGTACTGGACACGCAGCCGACGACGGACGTGACGGTGACGGTGACGAGCGCGGACACGGGGGCGGTGAGGGTGGACACCGACCCGGGTACGACCGGGGATCAGTCCACGCTGACCTTCACCTCCTCGAACTGGGACGCGACGCAGACGGTGACGTTGAGCGCGGTGACCGACGCCGATGCCGAGGACGAGTCGGTGGTGATCGCGAACGCGCCGTCGGGCGGCGGCTACGGCACCCCGGAAGATGCGGACTACACGGCGAGCGTGACGGACAATGATACCCGCGGGCTGACGCTGTCGCCGACCAGCGGGACGCTGGCCGAGGGCGGCGCGGCCGTGACCTACACGGTGGTACTGGACACGCAGCCGACGACGGACGTGACGGTGACGGTGACGAGCGCGGACACGGGGGCGGTGACGGTGGACACCGACCCGGGTACGACCGGGGATCAGTCCACGCTGACCTTCACCTCCTCGAACTGGGACGCGACGCAGACGGTGACGTTGAGCGCGGTGACCGACGCCGATGCCGAGGACGAGTCGGTGGTGATCGCGAACGCGCCGTCGGGCGGCGGCTACGGCACCCCGGAAGATGCGGACTACACGGCGAGCGTGACGGACAATGATACCCGCGGGCTGACGCTGTCGCCGACCAGCGGGACGCTGGCCGAGGGCGGCGCGGCCGTGACCTACACGGTGGTACTGGACACGCAGCCGACGACGGACGTGACGGTGACGGTGACGAGCGCGGACACGGGGGCGGTGACGGTGGACACCGACCCGGGTACGACCGGGGATCAGTCCACGCTGACCTTCACCTCCTCGAACTGGGACGCGACGCAGACGGTGACGTTGAGCGCGGTGACCGACGCCGATGCCGAGGACGAGACGGTGGCGATCACGAACGCGCCGTCGGGCGGCGGCTACGGCACCTCGGAAGATGCGGACTACACGGCGAGCGTGACGGACGATGATGCCCGCGGGCTGACGCTGTCGCGAACGGAGGTCGATGTGCCGGAGGACGACAGCGCCACCTACACGGTGCTACTGGACACGCAGCCGCAGCATGCGGTGACGTTTACGGTGGCGCGGACCGCGGGCAGCGATACCGACCTGGACTGGAGCCCGGCCACGCTGACCTTCAGCACTACGAACTACGGCATGCCACAGACGGTGACGGTGTCGGCGGGCGACGACGCCGACGGGGTGGCGGGCACGGCGACCTTCACGCACACGACGATGAGTGCTGACATCGGCTACAACAACATCAGCATCGACTCGGTGGTCGCGACCGAAGTCGACGACGATGACTTGGCTGTAAGCGTAGCGGCGGATTCCGCATCGGTGAATGAGGGCACCGCCGCGCGTTTTACGGTGACAGTGAGCGGTGCCGTGACCACCGAGGAACTGACGGTCGAATTCACGATTTCCGGCACCGCAATCGTCGGCCGTGACTATACGGCGCCGAGTTCGACCATTTTGACCATCGCAACGGGTTCACCGAGCGGCAGTATTTCGATCGCAACGATCGAGGATTCGATCCTCGATGATGGCGAGACATTGATCGTTACCCTGTCGAGCGTGTCCAATACTGTCGACCAAGTGACCATCGGGACGCCCAACAGCGCGGAGGCGACGATCGGCGACGATAGCACGGTGACGCTGAGCCTCTCCAACGCGACGGTGGACGAGGGCGAGCCGGCGGAGTTCACGGTCACGATGTCGGGCCGCGTGGCGCGCGAGGTGACGGTCGACTGGGCGACGGCGGACGACACCGCGACGGCGCCCGAGGACTACGCGGCGGCGGCCGGCAGCCTGACCTTCAGACCGGACGAGCCGCTGACCCGGACCCTGACGGTGCAGACCTCGGGCGACGCCCGGGCGGAAGGCGAGGAGACCTTCGTGGTTCGGCTGTCGAACCCGACCGGCCCATCGGGCGTGAGTCTCGATAACGACTTTGAGGGGGCCGGAACGATCCTAGACGACATCGAGGCCGCGGCGATGGCGCGGCATGAGCGCGTCAACCAGGAAGCACTGCCGCGGGTGACCCAGGCGATGGTCGCCAGCACGCTGTCGGCGATTACCGGGCGCATCGACGCGGCGATCTCGGGTGCCCCGCCAACGACAACGACAAATCTGATGGACTTATCCGACCTCGACCGCCTGCTCCGATCCAGTGGACAGGCGTTGGGAAATGGCACGATGACCCTAGAGCGATTCCTGCACGGCTCATCTTTCGTGCTCCCGCTCGGGGGCACGGAAAATAGACCGGGCCTCGCCGTGTGGGGCAGTGTTGACTACCGCGAACTTTCGGGCGACGAGGACAGCGGCGTGGACTGGAAGGGCGACGTGCTGAACTTCCATCTTGGCGCCGACACACGGCTGCGGCCTGATCTGCTGGTCGGTTTCTCCGTGTCTCGCTCGTTCGGCTCTTTCGACTATACCGACCGTACCAATCCGTTGACGATCAGCGGCGACTATGAGACCCAGATGACCAGCGTGCATCCCTATGTGAACTGGTCGGTGCGGGAGGGGCTCGAGGTGTGGACGATGGTGGGGTACGGCCGAGGCGAAGTCGAGATCAAGGAAGAGGGCATGGAGACACGTTTAAGCGACACCGAGATGAAGGCGGCGGCGGTGGGCTTGAACCGCGAACTGTTGTCGAAGGACGACCTGGTAGAGGGCGGCACGACGACGCTGAGGTTGAAGAGCGAAGGCTCGTTCGCCCGGATTAAGCTGGAAGGCAATGATCGCATGAACCCGCTGACCTCCGATATTCAACGGGTGCGCATGTCGCTCGAAGCGAGCCACGATCGCCGGCTGGCCTCGGGATCGAGTGTGATCCCGTCGCTGGAGGTCGGGCTGCGCTACGACGGCGGTGACGGGGTGACCGGCGCCGGCGCGGAGCTCGGCGGCACGCTGCGCTACCACGACCCGGCGTTCGGCCTGACCGTGGAAGGCCGCGCCCGCGTGCTGGTAACCCACCGGGACGACTACGAGGAGTGGGGCGTCGGCGGCCTGGTGCGGGTCGACCCGGGCGGCGACGGTCGGGGTCTGTCGCTGAATGTGACGCCGACCTGGGGCAAGCTTGAGAGTAAGCATAGCCGACTCTATGATCAGGGCACGGCCGACCTTGAGGCCGACGACAACAAGGCCGCGGTCAGCCTCGACGCCGAAATCGGCTATGGCTGGGGCACATCTGGCGGCCGCGGTCTGTTCACACCTTATGGCGGCCTGACGCTGTCCGGTGCGGACGAGCAACGCTACCGCCTCGGCGGTCGCTTCGAGCTTGGACGGTCGTTTGATCTGAGCCTGGAAGGGGAACGCCGCGAGACCGGCACCACGGCAGATCATAGTCTGATGCTGCGCGCACAGTTGCAATTCTGAGTGTGGGCCCGCCGGCCGGTGGATGCTGTCGGCGGGGTTTTCGGTCCAACAACTGCGCGGCGTTGGACGCCGTGGCGACATTGATATAGCTCTCGCCGCTCAATACCTCGGCCACCGAGGCCACTTCTCACGGCGGGTGCAGAAACATCAGTAACTCGCAAAGCTTATTGATAGCTTCCATTCGGGCACCTTCCAGCAGCGATCACGCAAGGCCCCTATCCTGACCCTGTTCTACACTAAACCCGGAAACGCCGAAAATTCTTGGTCTTTTCTTTACCATACGCCTTATGGCTTCTTCTCCCACCTTGCACGATATAGAGATCCTGGCCAACCGGGCATTTGCTGAAATCCCGGATGAACTGGCGCACCATGCTGCTGCTGTCGCCATCCATGTATGCGACTTCCCCGACGAGGAGACGTGCCGGGAAATGAATCTCGACAGTCCGTTCGATCTGCTGGGGCTTTACCACGGCGTCAGTCTGGATCAAAAGTCGGTGGATGACTTGCCGCAGGACCTGGATCACGTCTACCTGTACCGGCGCCCGATACTGGAATATTGGAAGGAGGAGGGCGGCGATCTGGCAGACATCGTCCGCCAGATACTGCTGCACGAGATCGGTCATCACTTCGGCTTCTCGGATACGGACATGGATCGCATCTGCGCACAGGCGCGCCAAGAAGAAGGCGGAACGAAGACAATGGATTGAACGCTGGGCCTTCGACGCTGAGTCGCCGGGTATTCCAGAACAAGGCGGGTTTGTCTTCGCGAAACCCGTCTTCCCGGGTCGATGCTGTAGGATAAAGTCTTCGTTCTCGACCACCCCGATGTCCGATTTTCTTGCTGCCGTCGACCGGGCGCTGAGCGTGCTATGCGCTTACGTGGGAAGAGCCGTGGCCTGGCTGACACTGGCCATGGTGCTCCTGACCGCCACCGTGGTGGTCTTGCGCTACGGGTTCGGGTTCGGGCGGATATACCTGCAGGAAATCATCACGTATCTGCATGCCACCGTGTTCATGCTGGCCGCAGCCTGGACCCTGCGTCTTGACGGGCATGTGCGCATGGATGTGCTGTACCGTTCCCTGAAGCCGCGTGCCCAAGCCTGGGTGGACCTGATCGGCTCGGTGTTCCTGCTGCTGCCGACCGCAGGCCTGCTGTTCTGGCTGTCGTATGACTACGCGGAAAAAGCCTGGTTGTTGCGCGAGGCGTCGCGCGAAACGGACGGATTGCCGTTCCTGTATCTGCTGAAGGCCGTCATTCCGACCGCATCGGGACTGCTGATCCTGCAAGGACTGGCGGATATCATTCGGCGTGCCGGGCAATTGGCGAGGTCTAGGGAATGAGCTGGGCGCTGGCGCTGTTTGGGTTGGTCGTGCTGGCATTGATCGCCGGCTATCCGGTCGCATTCACGCTGGCCGGGGTCTCTCTGCTGGTCGCGGCAGTGGCCACGGCATCGGGGGTCTTTGATCCGGCCCTGCTGCTGACACTGCCGTCCAGAGTCTTCGGCATCATGAGCAACGACATACTCATCGCCGCCCCGCTGTTCATTTTCATGGGGGTGACCCTGCAGCGCTCGAAGGTCGCCGAAGACCTTCTGGACGCGATGAGCCGCATGTGCGGAACCTTGCCCGGCGGACTCGGCCTTTCGGTCATGGTGGTCGGCGTCCTGCTGGCGGCAAGTACCGGCATCGTCGGCGCAACCGTGGTAACGCTGGGTCTGCTGGCCCTGCCCAGCATGCTGCAGCGCGGCTACGACCCGCCGATCGCCTGCGGCGCCATTTGCGCGTCCGGCACCCTCGGGCAAATCATTCCACCCTCGATCGTCCTGGTGCTGCTGGGCGACGTAATGTCCTCCGCGTTCCAGAAAGCCCAATTGGAAATGGGTATTTTCTCTCCGCAGACCGTTTCGGTCGCGGATTTGTTTGCAGGATCCATTTTCCCCGGGCTGATGCTGGTGGGACTGTACGTGAGCTACCTGCTGTTCACCGCCTGGCGTAGCCCTGAGCGTCTGCCTTCGAACCCGCCGGACTCCGAAGTGCCCGAACTTGCGACGCGGGAAGTGCTGGGGGCGCTGGTTGCCCCGCTCAGCTTGATCGTCACTGTGCTGGGAGCCATCCTGGGTGGATTTGCCACACCGACGGAGGCGGCCTCACTGGGCGCGGTCGGCAGTCTCCTGCTTGCGCGCCGCGAAGGGCCCGTGACTCCGGACATGTTGCGCGCCATCACGCAAGACACCGCGCGCATCTCCAGCATGGTGTTCTTGGTGCTGATCGGGGCTTCCATCTTCTCGCTGGTGTTCCGCGGCTTCGGCGGCGACGATCTGGTGCACGAGTGGCTGGCAAACCTGCCCGGCGGCGTGATCGGGGCCGTGGTAGCGGTTATGCTGCTGATGTTCCTGCTCGGCTTCGTGCTGGACTTCATAGAGATTACCTACGTGGTAGTGCCTCTGGTCGGGCCCGTGTTGCTGATGATGGGACTGGATCCGATCTGGCTCGGTGTGATGATCGCGATCAACCTGCAGACCTCGTTCCTGACCCCGCCGTTCGGTTTTGCCTTGTTTTATTTACGCGGCGTCGCCCCCGACACCGTAGCCACAGTGCAGATCTACCGCGGGGTGGCGCCGTTCATCGCCCTGCAAGTGCTGATGCTGGCCATCCTCGCCCTATGGCCAGAACTGGCCACTTGGTTGCCACAAGCGATATTTGGCTATTGAGAAAAGCTTTCTGAAATCAGTACGGCGTTTCCAGAACCATCTGCATGGTCTGCAGGCCGGTAATCACCAGCGCGGCGTAAATCGTGCCGACGCCCACGATGATTATGCGTTTCTTCCGGAGCATGTCCTCGCTAAGCACCGGACCAGCGATCATCCAGATCGCAGCGCCCAGATTGGCGCCAAAGAAGCCGTAATAGGTGGCGAGTTCATCGAATGCGGCCTGTTCGGCGAAGACTATGGAGGTGCCCCAAACGGCCAGAGCCGCCCCGATATAGGTTCCAATCCGGATGAGAGTCCCGGAAATCATCCCGGTTGGCTGCAGCAACACCAGCAGGCCGTAAGCCGCGATCACCCACCACCAGATCAGGTTGCTGGCATGAGGTGCGTATTCGGGATTCTTGAACATCGAAACAGCAACGATTGCATATGCGAATCCGATGAACATGATCGCTAAGCGGAAGATCCAGGGGTCGGTCCCGCGCATGCGTACCATGGAAATGGCCATCCACAGCGCGGCTGCGAAATTGAGCAGGCACGCCACGTAGTAGAGAGCGAGAATCGGGAAGGTCGGATTCGCGAGAAATTGGTTCATGCCGGATTCCAATCAGGGGCCCTGGTCGGCCCCGTATTCTACACCACTCGTGTGTCCAGATACGCTTGCTCGGAGATGGCCGTCCAGTCCCGCACTCGTGCATAGAACGCCTGGTAACTGTCGTAGACCTGCCGGGCAAAAGCGTCGGTTTCAGCCACTTCCGCGATCACTGCCTCGGCATGTCCCCGCAACGCGCTTAATACTTCCGAAGGGAATTGCCGAAGTTCCACTTCGTATTTTTCGACCAGCACTTTCAGCGCATCGTTGTTGTGTGCAGTGTAGTCGGCCATCATGTCTTCGTTGGTGGCCCGAGCGGCATTTTGCACGATGGCTTGAAGATCCTTCGGCAATGCTTCGAACGCCGGACGATGAACCAGGCACTCCAACGTGGTTCCGGGTTCGTGCCAGCCGGGATAGTAGTAGTACTTCGCCGCGCGGTGCAGGCCGAACGCCAGATCGTTCCACGGGCCGACCCATTCAGTCGCGTCGATCGCCCCGGTCTGCAGCGATACCAGCAATTCCTTTCCGCTGAGGTTTACCGGGGTGCCGCCGATCCGGCGCAATACCTCGCCGCCCAACCCCGGAATACGCATGCGCAGGCCTTGGAGATCCTCGATCCCGTTAATTTCGTGTTTGAACCAACCGCCCATCTGAACCATGGTGTTCCCTGCGGCCAGTGGGACGATGCCAAACGGAGCGTACGCCTCCTCCCACAACTCCATGCCACCTCCCTTGAGCAACCAGCCGTTCATCTCGTTGGCCGTCATGCCGAACGGCATGGTAGAGAAAAACTGGAACGCCGGATTTTTGCCTTTCCAGTAGTAGGCTGCGCCATGGCCCATCTGCGCCGCGCCCTGGCTGACCGCATCGAACACTTCGAACGCCGGTACCAGTTCGCCTGCACCATACACCCGCACTTGCAAGCGCCCGCCGGACATCTCGCCGATCGATTCCGCCAGAAATTCCGCGCCGGTGCCAAGCCCAGGAAAATTCTTCGGCCAGGTGGTCACCATTTTCCAGCGCAGAGGCTCGTCGGCACTCGCCTGCCGGGCCAGTCCGAGGCCAGCCGTAGCGGCGGCGGCGCCTGCCCCCAGGAATTCTCGTCGTTTCATTGCAGCCCTCCTCGAGCGCAGAATCCGCCGTTCATCGGCATTCCAGCTTTGCGTAGTCGTACATAAACCACTTGACGCCCGCGTCCATATCATCAAAGCGGACCTGAACGCGTAACTGTGGCGGCCGGCCCTCGTATTCTACGATGATCCCGGAGCCGAATTTCGGATGTACCACCGCTGTGCCCGGGCCCGGCACGTCCAAGTCGGCCGCAGGGACCGGACGGGCAGCCCCGGCCCCGTACCTTGCCAAAAACGCAGAAGCGGGCGGGATGAAATCTTTCGGCACCTCGGTCTCGGTGTATTCGTCCGGCAATTCATGCAGGAAACGCGACGGGACCAGGCCCGAGGACATGCGCCCGAAGATCAACCGCTCGTAGGCATGCGTTAGAACCAACTGCTGCCGGGCACGTGTCATGCCGACGTAGCACAGCCGGCGCTCCTCTTCGAGCGGCGAATCCTCCCGCGTCATCGGCAAAACACCGTCCTCCAGCCCAACGATGAACACCACGGGAAACTCCAAGCCCTTGGCCATGTGCAGGGTCATCAATTGGACCGCGTCCCCGGATGCCCCTTCACCCCGCTCGCCGGCCTGCAACGCGGTACTGTCAAGAAAAGCCTCGGTCAGGCCGGGACCATCGTCTTCGTCAGGCTCCCAGGCATCCTCGAACGCCGCGGCCGAATTCACCAGTTCCCCCAAGTTCTCGCTGCGCACCTCCTCCAGTTCCCGGTCGTTCTCCTGGTACATTGCCAGTAATCCGGACTTGTCCAGGATGCGTCGGAGAGCCTCGGCCAACCCGCACCCCTGGGTTTCCTCGCGCAAGGCCGCCATGCATTCCTCGAATTCTGCCAGTGCGCGGCCCGCACGTGAGGTGGGCTGGCTCTTGACCTGCTCCTGCGCCACTGCAAACAATGATCCATCGGCGGCAGAAGCAGCGGTGCGGACCGCCTCGACTGTCCCCGCGCCGATGCCCCGGGGAGGAACGTTGCACACCCGCTGCCAGGCGACATCGTCGTTCGGATTCAGGCACAGCCGCAGATACGCCAAGGTGTCCTTCACTTCACGTCGCTCAAAGAATCGGATTCCCCCGTACACCCGGTAGGGAATTTGCCGGTTGTTCAGGTTTGTCTCGAAAGGCTGCGACTGCCGGTTCGTTCGGTAGAGCACGGCGCATTCGTCCCATCGCCCCCCCGCCCTCACCCATTGTTCAATCTTTCCAACGACATAGGTCGCTTCCGCCCCACCGGTCGGCGCGCTGAACACGGTGATCGGATCCCTTTCGGGTCGGTCGGTCCACAACCGCTTCTGTAAGCGGTCGTCGTTGTTCCCGATCAATGCATTGGCCGCTTCCAGCACCGGGGTGATGGAGCGATAGTTCTGCTCCAGCGGCCAGACCTGGACATTCTTGTGGTTCTTCTGGAAGTCGAGGATATGCCTCGGACGCGCCCCCCGCCAACCGTAGATTGACTGGTCGTCATCGCCGACCACGAACAGCGGGCGTTCATCGCCCGCCAACAACTTCAGCCAGGCATTCTGCAGGTCGTCCACATCCTGGAATTCATCCACCAACAGATGGCGGAACCGCAACTGATAGTGTTGTTGCACAGCGGAATGATCGCGCAGCAACTCGACGCATCGCAACAGCAATTCGTCGAAATCCACCAAGCCACTCTGGTCGCAGCGTCTCTCGTACCGCTCCATCACCTGAAGGCGGACCTCTTCCCGTTTGTTTTCAGGTTCGATGTGGCGAGCACGCAGGCCTTCCCCTTTTTTCAGACTGATCCAGCGGGCAGCGTCGGCAACATCGCGTGCCTTGCGCGGCTGGTCAAGGTCCCGCAGGATCTGGCGGATCAAGGTTTTCTGGTCTTCGCGGTCCAGAATCTGGAAGTTTCCGGGCAGTCCGGCCTCCTCGTGGAAGCGCAGCAGCATCCGGCGGGCCAGTGCATGAAAGGTTCCGACCCACAGGCCGCCCGCAGGTTGCCCCCGCAGCCGCTCGATGCGTCCCCGCATCTCGGCCGCCGCCTTGTTCGTGAACGTAACCGTCAGGATTTCCTTTGGCTGGATGTCCTGTGTCTTCACCAGCCAAGCGAAACGGTGGGTTAGCACCCGGGTCTTGCCGGAGCCGGCACCTGCCAGCACCAAAGTGCAATGGTCCGGATCCGATGTAACTGCGTTGCGTTGCGCCTCGTTCAGGACATCCAGGACCGGATCCGCCGGGGTCATCCGGCCCCCCCGTGCAGGAATGCCAGCCCACCCCCCAGCGCCAATGCCACGATGATGACCACTGCCAACCAGACACGAATACGCTTGAGTTTGCGCCGGGAGGCCGCTAATTCCGTGCGAAGTGCCGGAGAGGGATCCGGCGGTGAAGCGACAGCGGAATCTCCGAGAAAACTCTCGATCAACTGCGGCAGGCGGTGGCGTGCAAGCCGGATCAACGCAGGCAGCCCGGTCTGTGCGCTGACCCAACGGTCCATGAAGGGTTTGGCGGTGGCCCACAGGTCGAGGTCCGGGTACAGTTCGCGGCCGACGCCTTCGATGTTGACCAGGGTTTTCTGCAACAGTACCAGCTGCGGCTGCACTTCCATCTGGAACCGGCTTGCAGTCTGAAACAGCCGCATCAACAGGTTCGCGAACGAGATTTCGGAGAACGGCCGCTGGAAAATCGGCTCGCACACGGTGCGGATGGCCGCTTCGAACTCCTCCACCCGGGTACCGGACGGAACCCAGCCGGATTCCACGTGCAGTTCCGCCACCCGCCGGTAGTCATGGTTGAAGAAGGCCGCGAGATTGAACGCCAGATAGCGCTGATCGAAAGCCGACAGCGACCCCATGATGCCGAAATCCACCGCACTGTACTTCGGCGACTCCGGGGTCTCCCGGGAAATGAAGATATTGCCGGGGTGCATGTCGGCGTGGAAGAAGTTGTGGTCGAACACCTGGGTGAAGAAGATCTCCACGCCTCGCTCAGCCAGGCATTTCAGGTCGACCCCGTGGCGCAGCAGCTCCTCGCGGTCCGAGATCTGGATCCCGTACACGCGCTCCATGGTCATGACGTTCCTTGAAGTGTAGTCCCAGTACACCTCCGGCACGTACAACAACTTGCTGTGTTCGAAGTTGCGCCGCAGCTGGCTTGCATTGGCAGCCTCACGCGTCAAATCCAGTTCGTCGAAGATGATGCCCTCGTATTCGGCCACCAGGTCGACCGGATGCAGACGGCGGGACCCCGCCCAGTAGCGCTCGACAAACCGGGCCAGCATATACATCAGCCGGATGTCGCGGCGAATCGTCTTCTCGATTTCAGGGCGCAGCACCTTGACGATAACGTCGATGTCGCCCAAGCGTGCCGCATGCACCTGGGCCACCGAAGCAGAAGCAAGTGGCGTGGTGTCGAACTGGCTGAACATTTCCTGAACCGTTCTCCCCAGCGACTGTTCGATGGTCCTGCGGGCCGCCTTGCCATCGAAGGGAGGCACCCGGTCCTGAAGGCGGGCCAGTTCATCGGCCAGATCGGCGGGCAACAGGTCGCGCCGGGTCGACAGCATCTGCCCAAACTTGACGAAGATGGGTCCCAAGTCCTCCAACGCGCGCCGGATACGCTCCGCCTGCGGCTGGCGCGACCGACGGAGCCAGTGCCAGGGTAGCAAACAAAGCAGCCCGCGGCCCAACCGAAATCGGGACAGGGCGATTTCGTCGAGACCGTGGCGCAACAGCACCCACGGGATGTAGAGCGGTCGCGCGATGACGCGCGCCTGCCAGTTCATGGCCGGATGCGGTCGAGCCGCAGCTCAAACCGCTCCAAGTCGTCGCGGAGCCGGTCCACCTCGCGCACGAAGCGATCCAGTTCGGAAGCGCGCGGCAGCAACCCCGACTCCTCATGCAGATAATCCCGGGTGTTGCTCTCGGCCGTGGCGCCGAAATTCCGGGCCACCTGTCGAGATTCCTCGAACGTCCGCATCATCAATCGAGCCGGCACATCGCCGACGGCGCGGGACAGCAGTTCCTCCCAGTCGATGTCCAGGGTGGTTAGAAAGTCCCGGAGATCCTGCGCGATTTCACCCTCGCCTTCCAGATGGATGCTGTCAGCCCGACCATTGAGCACATACCGGACAAAGGCTGCCAAATGCCCGCGAACCGCGAGATCCGACCGTTCTTCCGGAGGCTCCACGATCAACTGCCCATCGTCTATGCGCAGCCCGATAGCAGGCAACGGGAAAAGTTCCAGCCGGATCGTGCATCGCCCCATCGCCTGAAGACGCTTCTGCGCTTCTGCGTCGGTGCGCAGAGCCTGATCGATAAGGGCGGAAAGCGAGGCAAACATAGACGGACAACCGCTTCCAGAGCGGCCGGCTCTTCCTCAAATTATAGATGGAGGAAGGGTCGGGTCGCTATAATGCCCAAAACCATGTCAACGTACGCGCGGCTGCTTTCGCTGGGGCTACTAGCATCGCTCTGCGGTGCCAGTTACGCGACGGAATCGCCATTTTCTATCGGCTCGGATCCCACGTTGCAAATCGCCCTGCGACTGATCTCGGATGAGACCCGGCAGGAGCAGGCATCGACCGACGATGCCAAGGTGGAAGATTCTTCCGCTTCCGTACCCTCTGTTGAAGATTCCGAGGAACAAGGCTCGGAATCCGCAGAACAAGCCGAGGGAGATACCCCATCCACGCAAGCCTCTGACATACCGTCTTCCGAGGAGGGACTTCCTGAAGATCTTGGCCTCTCGGACCAAGAAGAAGGCCGGGAACCTGCGGAACGGGGGACGGCCGGTAGAACCGAGGATTCCGGTCTCGAAGATGAACTCGAAAGAGATCCGGAGCTTGCCGGGCAGGGCAGTCTGGAAGAAGAGCGAGAGAGGAATCTTGCCCGCGCCGAGGCGATACTGAACCGCGTCGACCAGATCCTGCTGGACGCACGCGCCCGGGCCCGCCAGAAACGGGAGGGACGGGACGACGGGGACGGGACGGTCGGATCGATACCGGATGAAGATTCGCCGGCGCGGGAAACACAAGGCGATGCCGAAGGGGAAGCTGGGGAGAAGGACACCGGACCCGGCAGAGCCGCCGAAGGGCGGATCCCAGGCAACGTCCCGACCGGCAAGACCCGACCTTCCCACGGCTATGACCGGGACGAGGACATCGTGACGCGGCAGGTCTGCGAACTGGCGGAACGGGAAGAAGATCCTGAAGTCCGGAAGCACCTGGAAGAGAAATGCAGAAGCCTGAAAGACGGGTAGCCCTGATCGCGCTGCTGCTGGTCTTGGCCAGCGGATGCCAGCTCGGTGGCGGCTACGGAGCCCTGCTCGGCGACCGGCCGGAAGAGCCAGCCGGCGAGCCAGTATCGGAAGAGTGGTACCTGGATGCCGGCATCATCCAGTTCGAGGGGAAAGTCGACGAGGAGCAGGTGGCCGAAGGGGAAGTGTTCCGCCAAGTGCGGAAAGCCGAAACCCTGTATTTCCCCCAGCAGTTGCGACAGGCGATGCTGCGCGGCGGCGGCTGGCGGCACGTGTGGGTGGTGCCGGAGGGCGCGGCCCCGGATCTGCGCATCGAGGGCGCAATCCTGGAGTCCAACGGTTCCGAGCTGGAACTGGAAATACGCGCCTACGACGCGACCGGTGCGAAATGGGTCGACCGCGTCTACCAGCATGAATTCAGCGAGACCGATTACGCCGGCGAAGACAGGGCACGGCCGATGGATACCCTGTTCGACCGGATTGCGAAGGACCTCCTGATCGAACGCGACCGGAAGGGAGTGGCGGCCATGAAGGAAATCCGCGCCGTAGCGGAATTGCGGTTCGCGGGGGAATTCGCGCCGCAGGCGTTTGAGCGCCATATGAAGGCGCACGATGGCCGCGTCCGGCTGGTTTCGCTGCCCGCCAAGGAAGACACGCTGTACCAGTTGGTGCTGCAGATCAAGGAGCGCGACGACCTGTTCATCGAAACCCTGCAGGAATACTCGGAGGGCTTCGCGGAAACGCTCGATGCACCGTATCGGGACTGGGCACGGCAGAGCTTCTACGAACGTCGCGCGCACGACGAGAATGTCTCGACCAGCGTGGCACAGGGACTGTTGAGTGCACTGGCCATCATCGGAGGGGTCGTCATCGCAGCCGATTCCGGATCCACCCCGGAAGCACGGCAACTCGGGCAGGTGCTGGTCGGAGCCGGAGCCTACGGCGCCTATGATGCCTATCAGGACTACGAGGCGACGGAGATCCATGAGGCCGCGCTCAAGGAACTTGGTCAATCGCTCGATCTGGAAGTAGAGCCCCAGGTCGTACAGGTGGAGAACCAGACGCGCACGCTTACCGGGTCGGTTGAAGACCAGTACCAACAGTGGCACGAAATCCTGAACGAAATCTACTTGTCGGAACGTGGCGGCCTGAACTGATCCCGGTTGCGCTGGCGCTGGCGGCAGGATTGGCCGCAGGAACCGCCGCAGCCGAGGACATCCAAGAGAAGGCGCTGCTTGCGATTCTCGATGCCGATTGGACCCGGGCCGCGGGATTGTGGGCGCAGGTAGACGGGCAACGGGCCCGCGACTACCTGCAACAGGCGCGGGCGGAGCTCCAGTTCCAGCAAACCCAGCCTTTGTTAAACGAGGCCTTCGCAGCACAGCAGCGAGAGGATTGGGCGGCGGCGGACACTGCCTATCTCAAGGCGCTGGCCGTCTCCCCGTATCTGAAGGCGGCACACCAAGGCCGCAAGCAGGTCGAACTGTACATCGAAGCGCACCGGCGGCTGGACGCGCTGAAACTGCCGGACGGCCTGTACGACAAGGTCATACGGGCACGGGCAAAAGAGTGGCTTGCCTACGTCCGGGAAAAGAAACTCAATGACCGGAAAATTGCCAAGGCGCGTACGGATCTTGCCGCCGCCCTCAAGCTGGCACAGGTTCCGGTTTCCCTGGTCCTGACTTCGGACAACCAGTCCGATATCGAAATCTATGGTGTCGGAAAGCTCGGCCGGCTTGAGCGCCAGACCATGCAATTGGTGCCCGGCGACTACATCGTCGTCGCCAGCCGGCCTGGATACCGGGATGCACGCGCGACGTTGAAAGTGCGGCCCGGCAAGCCCGTCGCCCTTGACATCCGGTGCACGGAGTCGATCCAGTGATTCTTGACCACGAGCCGGTCCAGGCCCGATCCTACCAGCCTCCCAAGCGGAAGAGACGCCGGGATCGCTCGTCGCCACCACGTTTTCGGGGGGCGTGGCTGGTGGTTTTTCTCCTGGTGCTGTTGACGGCCGGTGCCTGGTACGTGACGGAACAAGTACAGTTCATCGACTTCGAGACCGACCCGGTCGAGGCCTCGGTGCGCCTCGAGAGCCCGCACACGATGGTGGGCGGACAGGTTTTGCTCTGGCGGGGCCGGCACATCGCGAACGTGACGGCGGAGGGCTATCACCCCCGGCAGGTGGAATTCGAGGCGGGCAGAGATGCGCCTCGCACCGTGCCAGTGACCCTGGACCCTCTTCCGGGCAAACTCCGGGTCTCTACGACACCCGAAGCCGAGGGAGAAGTCCGGGTGGACGGCGAACGTGCCGGAGGGATCGGCGAAACACTGGAAGACCTCTCTCCGGGTCGTCATGTCGTGCAGGTAGGCGCGGAAGGTTTCGAGATGCACCGGCAGACGGTGGAAATCGAGGGGTACGGGCGACTGACCGAAATCGAGATCTCACTCCAGAAAATTGTAACGCCCGCCTTGCTTGCAGTTTCCAGTACGCCTGAGGCCGCAGACATATTGATCGATGGCGCCTGGCGGGGCCGCACCCCGAAACAGGTCGCGCTGACCCCGGACACCGAGGTAGAGGTCGCCTTGCTGCTCCCCGGCCATGCCCCGAACCGCCAAACCTTGAAACTGAAATCCGGCCGGCAAAGCCACGTAGCAACTTTGATCTCTCGCACCGGCGTCCTTGAACTGTGGCCGACCCCGGCCAATGCGACGATTCGCGTTGACGGGCAGGTGGAACTCCGCCGCCAGTTGCGGCTGCCGCAGCAAGCACACACCATCGAAGTCTCCGCGCCGGGCTACGTACCGAAGAAGTATGTCGTCGTGCCGCATCCCGATGCGCCAAAGCAACTTTTCGCCGTCCTGCAATCGCAGGCGAAGGTCGAATATTCCCGGCGCCAGAAGCACGAGCGGGATCTCGGCTTGGCCTTCATCGAGTTCCAGCCTCGCGGGTCGTTCGAGATCACGACCACTCGCCGCCGTATCCCGGTGCGCCTGACGCGGCCGTTCTCGATCATGGACAGGGAAGTCACCAATGCCCTGTACCAACGCTATCAGGCCGGGCATGATTCCGGAAAGGTCTTCGGCAAGCGCCTGGATCGGCCAAGCCAACCGGTCGTGCGGATCAGTTGGGCGGATGCGGCGCTCTTTGCGAACTGGATGAGCGAACAGGCGGGCGTCTCGCCGTTCTACCGGGTGCGCGACGGACGGATCGAGGGATTCGACGCGAACGCGACCGGGTACCGTCTGCCAAGCGAGGCCGAGTGGGTCTGGCTGACTCGCTCCGAGAAGCGATACGCCTGGGGGGACTTCATGCCGCCTCCGGATCGCTTCGGCAATCTGGCGGACGCTTCTGCCGCCGACATCGTGCAGCCTGTGCTGGAGGAATACAACGATGGGCATGCCGTCAGTGCCGATGTCGGGAGTTTTCCGCCCTCAGCCCAAGGGTTGTATGATTTGCCGGGCAACGTGGCGGAATGGATGCACGACGTGTTTCTCGACAAACTGCGGATTTCGGCCCGCCCGGAGCCGGAGCGCGTCAACCCGCTGGGTGAAGCCAGCGGCCGATACTATGTCATCCGGGGGTTCGGCTGGCGCGACAGCGGGCGCAAGGAGTTGAGCCTGAGCAACCGCCGCTACGACCGGCATCCCAGGGACGATGTGGGATTCCGGCTGGCCTACTACCTGGATTCACCATGAGGTGGCTCTGGCCAATGCCCCTTTGCGCGGCAGCAACCTTGGCATGGGCCGAAGAGCCCCCCGTGCCACAGGCAGGAGAAGAGGAGGAGGGCCGACAGGTTATCGAGATCCTGACCGAAGAGGACCTCAAGCAGGAAACCCCATCGATCACGCTCAAGCAGCTGACCCCGAAGGAAACCATTTCCCTCGACGAAGCCGTGGACATGCCCAGTGATATCTAGGTTGACGAATCTGGCCGGACACTGGCGCGAACACGAGGTGTTCTGGCAATTGCTGGCGTTGGCATTGTCATTCGTGCTGGTGCATGCGGCATATGAACTGGTGGTGCGGCCGGCCGCCTACGAGGAACTGCAACGCCAAGCTGTCGCCGAGGAGCAGGCCGAGATAGCGCCGCCGACCCTCGGGGCGCGAGTTGCCGTGGTCGTCAAGGACTACGAGCAGGAGGCCTGTTTTGTCGCCCTGTTCTGGGCGCTCGCCATCATGTGGATGAAACTGCTGAAACTGCGCTTCGCGCGCAGGCTGTTAAGCCTGCGCGGCCGGCATGGCGAGGAAAGCTTCCTGGAAACCCGGGAAACCGACCTGGTCCTGCCTCAGGCGCAGGATCGGGCGCGCTTCACCGACGTACGCGAACATGCGCGAATGCAGGGCTACGGCGGCACCGTGCTGTATCGGGCCGCCGATACCTGCCTGGACCGTTTCTTCACCACGCATTCCGTGTCGGATGCCACCGCGGCCATGAAGGCCAGTTGCGAAATGGAGTCGGATCGGCAAGACACCGAACTGGCGTTGGTGCGCTACCTGACCTGGGCCATCCCGTCGCTCGGATTCATCGGGACGGTACGCGGGATCGGCGCGGCCCTGGGACAGGCCGAGGAAGCCACGCGCGGCAACATCGGGCCAGTGACGGAAAGCCTCGGGGTGGCGTTCAACTCGACTTTCGTGGCCCTGTTGATCAGCCTGTTCATCATGCTGCTGCTGCATAAACTGCAGGAAGCCCAAGAGTCGTTGGTGCTGGATGCCCAGGAGCATTGCCAGCACCACTTGCTGCGTTACCTGCGGGAGCGGACGCGGACGGATGACCCAGCTGCTTAGGATCGACAGCTACGCGCTGACACAACCCGACGGCGCCGAATGGCAGACCGAGTGGTGCATCGCCCGCCATGACGCGAAGGCCGGCTGGCGATTCGGGGAAAAAGCGGGCGAACTGCTGCAACCAAAGCGCACCGATAGCGAAAACAACGAATATCTCGAAGCGCCAGAGTCAGAAGAAGGCCGGAGTCCGTCATGCACCGATCTGGCGTATTTTCAGCTGCAGGGATTCCTGTCGGAAGGAGAGGGGCCGATCGACCTTTCGGTGAGCGGAGGGATCGGGCAACCGCGGCTCGAATCGCTGCTGGGCGTATTGGAAGCCCTGGGCTACACGCTCCGCGGCGTGTTCCCGACCGCGCTGTTGGCGACCCGGGATCTCCCGCCTGGGCGTTACGGAATCATAGAACTAGGGCGCAGCCGAAGTTGGATCAGCACCATCGACGTCCAGCCGGGACGGGCACGGCTGGAATCGGTCCGGGAATACGGGGATTTCGGATTCTACCACCTGTTCACCCAGTGGATGGAGAACGTGGCGGAGGCGTTCGCGACCCAGCACCGCTTCGACATACACCGCAATCTCGCGGCAAACCGCGAACAATTGTTCGGTCAGATGCGCCGGGCCTTTGCCGAAAAGCCGGAACAGATACAGTTCAGCCTTGACTCCCGGCTCGTGACGCTGGACGAAACAATCTTCCGGGCCCGCTGGCCGAAACCCGCTCTCGACACGGAGGGACTGGAACTCCTGCTGCTGCCCCCGCTGGCACTGCCGCTGCCAGAGCAAGGGCTGGGCCTGCCCTGCTGCAGCAATCCCGCACCCCAAACCTACCCCGACTTGGCTGCCACGCTCCCGGAAGACGGGCAGGCCCGCCGCTGCACGGCTCTTTCTTTTTGAATGTCCAGGCGTCGACGCAACCGTTTTCTGAATCCGTTCGGCTTGGCCTTTCTGGACGTCATGTCCTGCGGGTTGGGAGCCGCGGTGCTGCTGTTTTTGATCATCGACCATAACCTGACCGAGCTGGCGCAGGCATCGGAAAGCGGCGAAGGAGACCTGCAACTGCTGGAACAGTCCATCCAGGAACAGGAAGAACTGATCGCCGGCCATCAGCGCCAGGTGCGGCAGTTGAGACGCGAACTGCAAAGCCTGGCACAACAGCGCGTGGCCGCCATGACCACTCAGGCCGAACTCCGCGCCCGTCAACCGCAGGCGTCCGACACGATTCGGCTGGAAAAGGAATTGCGCGAGCGGAAGCAGAAGCTTCAGGAGGCAAAGAAAAGCAAGCAGTTGAGGGCAACGGAAGGAGAAGGCCAGCGTCAGTACGTGGCCGGCTTTCGGGTCGAGGGACGCCGCATCCTGATCTTGCTGGATCGCTCGGCCAGCATGCAGGATGAGCGCATCGCCTCGATCATCCGCAACAAGTTTCTTCCGATCAAGTACCAGATCGAGAGCTATAAATGGCGTTGGGCGCGCTCCATCTTCGAGTGGATCCTCGCGCACATGCCAAAGCAGACACAGTATCAAGTCTGGGGTTTCAGCACCACAGCAACGCCTGCGCTACCGAAACGCGGGTGGCTGCAGGCGGAAGACGAGAAGCGGATGGAAGAGGTGATCGCGGCGGTACAGGGCTGGGTTCCCTCGGGAGGCACTCGCCTGGATACGGCCCTCGCGAAGGTCGCCCAGATGAAACCCAGGCCGGATGCGGTTTATCTGATCACGGACGGCCTCCCGACACAAGGGAAATCCTGGTTCAAGAAAAACCGGGTCAGCCCCACCCAGCGCATGGAGTTTTTCCAGGCGGCGACGGAAGGAATCGCCAGCCCACCGTTCAATATCGTTCTGCTGCCGCTTGAGGGCGACCCGGCGGCGGCCGGGGCCTACTGGGGATTCGCCATGCAGACCGACGGGCAGTTTCTGGCCCCTGCGGAGGACTGGCCGTGAGGCGCCCCCGCCGACCCGCCGACAACCGCCTGTCGTTTCTCGACGTGATCAGTTGCGGGTTCGGAGCCATGGTGCTGCTGATCCTGATCACCAAGAACACCGTGGGCGAGCCGATCGAGGACCTGCAGGCACAGATCGAGACGCTGCAGGAGCAACTCGCGCGCGTGATGCAGGTTCAAGCCGGCCTGGCTTCCGAGCGCCTCAAAGAGCAGGCCCGGGTACGCACCCAGAGGGAAAAACTTCAGGAAGACCGGAAGGCCGTGGAGGAAGCGCAACAGGCGAACGCCAGTGCCAAGGCGCAAGCTTTGATCGAAGCGAATCTAAAAACCGCGCTGCAAAGCCTCAACGAAGAAATGCGGCGGCTGAACCTGACTGCGTCCGAACCGGACGTGATCGGCGGAATCCCGGCCGACAGCGAATACATCATTTTCATCGTGGACACGTCCGGCAGCATGAAGCGATTCGCTTGGGGAGCCGCCAAACAGCAACTGGTGGCCCTGCTGGACGCCTACCCGAAAGTGCGCGGGCTCCAGGTCATGAACGACATGGGTTCGTACATGTTCAGCGGCTACCGGGGACGCTGGATTCCGGACACGCCTGCACGAAGGAAGGTCCTCCTGCAGCGTTTCGATTCTTGGCACTCCTACAGCAACTCAAGTCCGGTCGAGGGAATTCTTGAGGCCATCAAGCGCTTCCGCATGAAGTCCGACAAGATCAGCCTGTACATCTTTGGCGACGAGTACACCGGCGAATCGGTTCAAGAGGTCATCGACACGGTGGACGACCTCAACCACCAAGACGGCAAACGGCAGGTCCGTATTCACGCAGTCGGGTTCTTCACCCGGACGCAGATCGAGAAGATCGATCCCAAATACGCCGACACGACCAGCCGCTTCGCGGGATTGATGCGGGAACTGACGCGGCGAAACGGCGGAACTTTCCTAGGGGTTACGGTGGAGGAATCCCCGAAGAGAAGCGCCAAGCATGGACAACCAAAGTTTTTCATCCCCCGAACCGGTGGGTAATCGCCAGACGTCGGCCGAGAGCATCAGAAAGATCGGCAGCACCAGAACTGTCTGGCGCGACATCAAACCCATGACAATCTCAGTCGATCCGCGCTCCGCGATGGATCGCCACAATCCCGGCACTCAGGTTGAAGTACTGGCAGGACGCAAACCCTGCAGCGCGCATCATCTCGCGCAGGGTTCGCTGATTCGGGTGCACCGCGATGGATTCGGCCAGATAACGGTAGCTGTCGCGGCTCCCCGCCACCAACTCGCCGAGTCTCGGCAGGATCTGATGCGTGTATGTACGGTAGAGCGGCTCCAGCCAAGCGGATGGCTCGGAAAACTCAAGTACAAGCGCCAGCCCACCGGGACGCAGGATCCGGTGCATCTCGCGCAGGCATGCCGAAGGGTCTGTGAAGTTGCGCAATCCGAACCCGACCAGGATCCGGTCAAACGATTCCGACTCGAACGGGAGTGCCGACGCATCCCCCTGCACGACCGGAATGTCTGCCAGGCCTTCGTCCAGCAACCGATCCCGACCCTGCGTCAGCATGCCGCTGCTGATGTCGCACAGGACCACCTGTCCGTCCGGACCGATCCTTGAGCGGACCAGTTGAGCCAAGTCGCCAGTTCCACCGGCGAGATCCAGAACGCGCTGGCCCTCCCGAAGTTGCGCCAAAAGCGTAAACGTTCGCTTCCATACGCGATGCAACCCAAATGACATCAGGTCATTCATCAAGTCGTAGCGAAACGCCACCGACTCGAACACCTCGTTCACCAGACGGGTTTTCTCGTCCGGCTCGACCTGCTTGTAGCCGAAACGCGCCATGGACTCAGTTCTCCACGGCCTTCCGCTCAACCCCGGCTTCTTTCAGGCGCCCCAAATAGCGTTGCCAGCGCTCTTCGTAAGAGTGGCCCAACTCGTACAGGTAATCCCAGGAATAAATGCCCGTGTCATGGCCGTCGCTGAATACCAGTTTCACCGCATAGTTGCCGACCGGCTCGATGGCGTCGATGGCGACGTCCTCCTTGCCGACCTGCAGGGTTTCCTGCCCCGGGCCGTGGCCCATGACCTCGGCCGAGGGTGAATAGACCCGCAGGTATTCACAACTTAGTTGGAAGCGATCCTCGCCGAACGCGATCTCCAAGACTCGGGAACGCTGGTGCAGGTGCAGTTCCGTAGGGGTGTTCTCAGCCATCCGCCTATTCTGCCGGAAATCGGTTTCTCAGTTCCGCCGCCGCGCGCGCGGATGTGCCGAATCGTAGGTCTGGGCCAGATGCTGATAGTCGAGGTGGGTGTAAATCTGCGTGGTGCTGATGCGGCGGTGCCCCAGCAGTTCCTGCACGGCGCGCAGGTCGCCGGAGGATTCCAGCAGATGGCTGGCGAAGGAATGGCGGAACAGGTGGGGGTGCAGCGCCTGGTCGCTTCCCGAAGCACAGCCGAACTGGCGCAGGCGCAACTGCACGTTGCGGGCGGACAGGCGTTTTCCCCGCTGCCCGACGAACAGTGCGGTTTCCGCGGGATTCGCCATCTCTGCACGTACATCAAGCCAGCCGCGCAATGCCTTCAGCGCCATGCGCCCAACCGGGAGCTTGCGTTCCACCCGCCCCTTGCCAAGAACCAGAACCTCTCCCGCCGCCATATCCAAATCGTTGCAGTCCAGTCCGACCAACTCGGAAAGACGCATGCCGCTGGAATACAGGAGCTCGAACATCGCCAAGTCACGGTATCCCAGAGAACCGTCCGGCCTCGAGTCGAGCAGGCGCATCACCGCATCGACATCCAGTACCTTGGGAAGTGTCCGGGGCTGTCGAGGGGCACGGACCCCGCTCGCCGGGTTATCCGTCAGGCGGTGAGTCGCGACCAAGTGGTCGTAAAACCCGCGCAAGGCCGACAAGACGCGTTGGATGGAGCGCGGAGACCGGCCCCGCCGGAACAGATGCGCGGCATAGCGCTGAACCTCGGCTTCATGCACTCGATCCGGTTCGATCGATTGTTCGCCGAGCCACTGGACGAACTTCCTGATGTCGCTCGCGTAGCCTGAGACGGTATGTGTTGAGTAATTGCGCTCCCAGCGCAATTTGGCCTGGAATTCCTCCAGCCACAGTTCCGCATCCTGCACGGGTTCGCTCACGGAGCGCGCCGAGGTTCGCAGAACCGGTCGATCAGGGCCGACGTAAGATCGGCCACATGCAGGAGGAGGGTGGTGTCGCCTTCACGATCGATACCGGGAGGCAGCTCTCGGCAGAGAATGCCGTAGCGCCGCCGCCGCTTCAGGGGCGCGATAACCAAGGTGTCCGAATCCGCTTTCGACTTCGGCCACAATAATTCGACGGTCTCGCGATCCGTCAGAATCTGCGGGCCCTTCCGGAATACGGTCATGATCGCACGCACCAGGGGCGGGTGTTCAGGGACTTTGTACTTGGCGGCAACGCGCGGAATCTCCGGGCGCAACCGAATCGCCCAACCGGCATTCGGAAAATGGCGGAGCAGGCGCTTTTCCTGGGCCTGGATCGCCGCCGCCAAGCTTTTCGGGCGGTCTTGCAGGCTCTCCGCCGCCAGGATCAGGGCATGGTCGATCAGCTTCTGATTTCGGCTGGCCATTTGGAACAGAGCTTCCAGTTGCGCGTTGTGCTCGCGTAGCCGACGTGACTGATACGCTTGAAACGAAATGGTTCCATCCGCATCCTGCGGCAGTTGCATCCGCTCCAGCAACTCCGGGCGAGCGGCTAGAAAATTGGGATGTTTTTCGAGCCACGCCTGGACACGTGCCGCAGACAGCTCGCGTGACGCAGATTTGGACTTCGGACTCATAACTCCACGGAACCAGTATAGGCGTACTCCGCGCTGCCCCGCAACACCACGGGCTGCCCCTCCCCCTCCCAATGCACGTGAAGGTCTCCGCCGGGGAGCGACACCACGACATCCTCCTGAAGCTCTCCCACCAACCTGCCTGCAACCACGGCCGCGCAGGCTCCGGTGCCGCAACCCGGGGTCTCGCCGACCCCACGCTCCCACACCCGCAACCGGATATGCCTGGGCGTGGAAATTTCCATAAAGCCTACGTTGGCGTGCCGAGGGAATTTTGGATGGGTCTCGATGCGGGAGCCCAGAACGTTAACCGGGGCACTAGCGATAGCGTCGACGGTCAGCACCGCATGCGGGTTGCCCATGGAAATCGCGCCAATCGAATATTCCTTGCCGCTCACTTCCAGAACGTAGGCCGGATAGCGCCCCCGATGCGAAAAAGGAATTTCATCCGGTTCCAGCCTCGGAACGCCCATATCAACGCTCACCGAACCATCGTCGTGCAGTTGCAGCGTCACCTCCCCCGAGGGCGCACGGGCGCGCTGGTTCGAGGGATCCGCATATCCGCGGTCGGCGGCATGGCGGGCCAGACAGCGTGCGCCATTGCCGCACTGCTCGACCGGCTGGCCGTCGGCATTATAGATTCGGTAGGAGAAGTGGATGTCGGGGTCGGGATCCGAATCCAGAAACAGCACTTGGTCGCACCCGATCCCGACGCGACGGTCCGTGACTTTGCGCAGTTGCGCGGTCGTCAGGGAAATCTCGCGGTCCCAGGCATCGAACACGACGAAGTCGTTGCCCAAGCTGTGCATTTTGGTGAAGTCCAGTCGCATCGGAGCATTTTACTTGCACAGGCCGATTGACGCGGGCATTCTGGCGCCAGTCTGAACTTGGAAGTGGCTCCGCCGCCTTCCAGCCGTTTGCCAGACTGTTGGGATTTGGCTAGAATACGCGCCCCCTGACGGTTCAACTTTCCTCATGTACGCAGTCATCGAAACTGGCGGCAAACAGTACCGCGTGCAGCCCGGCGACATCATCCGGGTGGAGCGCCTTGCGCACGAGCCGGGCGACGAGGTCGAATTCGACCGTGTGCTGCTGGTGGCAGATGAGAAAAAGACCCATATCGGTACGCCGCATGTAGAGGGAGGACGCGTCGCCGCTCAGGTGACCAGTCACGGCCGGGCACCCAAGATCGAGGTGGTCAAGTTCCGTCGACGGAAAAACTCCCGGACCCGCACCGGGCACCGGCAGAATTGGACCGAGCTCGAGATCAAAGACATTCAGGTGTGAGGCAACGATGGCGCACAAAAAATCAGGCGGCAGCTCCAGAAACGGACGCGATTCCGAGTCCAAGCGGCTTGGCGTGAAGCGTTACGGTGGCCAGCAGGTCCGTGCCGGCACCATCCTGGTGCGTCAGCGCGGCACCCGCATTCGGCCCGGGCCTTTCGTCGGCTGCGGTCGCGACCACACCCTGTTCGCCAAGGTAGACGGAGTCGTGGAATTTCGTTCACGCGGGCGCGAAAGCCGCACCTACGTGTCGATCAACCCGGCCGGATAACCCCCCGGCCTAGTTTTCCGGGGCATTCAGGCACCGGAATCCCTGGAACAACCCCGCTGCCTGAAAGGGTTTCCGGCGGTTTCAGGCCTTTCTCCCTCTTATAATCCCTCTGATGAAGTTCGTGGATGAAGCCTCCCTGACGGTTCGCGGCGGCGATGGCGGCCACGGCTGCGTCAGCTTTCGGCGCGAGAAGTATGTCCCCCGCGGCGGGCCGGACGGCGGCGACGGCGGCGATGGCGGTTCCGTGTACCTGCGCGGCGACTCCCATCTCAATACGCTGGCGGATTTCCGTTCGCAGCGTCATTTCCAAGCGCAACGTGGCGCGGACGGCTCCGGGCGCAACCAGACGGGGGCCCAGGGAGAAGACGTGGTCATTGATGTTCCCGTCGGAACGCTGGTGCGGGACGGCGAGACCGGCGAGTTGATCGCGGACATCACGGACGGGCAGCGCACGCTGGTGGCGCATGGCGGGTTCCACGGCCTCGGCAATGCCCGTTTCAAAACCTCCACCAATCGCACTCCGCGGCAATCGACCTCTGGAAGCCAGGGCGAAAGCCGGACGCTGAACCTGGAACTCAAGCTCATGGCGGACGTGGGGCTGCTGGGCCTACCCAATGCCGGCAAGTCTACGCTGGTCCGCGCCGTGTCGGAGGCCACCCCGAAAGTGGCCGACTATCCATTCACCACGCTGTATCCTCATCTCGGCGTGGTGCGCGTGGGCGCATACCGGCGATTTGTGATCGCGGACATCCCGGGCATCATCGAAGGCGCGTCCGAAGGCGCGGGCCTTGGCCTGCAGTTCCTGCGCCATCTGGCGCGTACCCGCCTGCTTTTGCATCTTGTCGACCTGGGCGATGATACGGGCCCCGGCCCGGTCGAGGCCGTGCGACAAATCGAGAGCGAACTGAAGCATTCGCAGGAAGTGTCGTTCCCGCAGCCTCGCTGGCTGGTGGGGACCAAGGCGGACCTCCTGCCGGAGCAGGAGGGCGAGGCGAAGCTGGCGGCCGTTTGCCGAGAGTTGGACTGGACCGGTCCGAGCTTCCTGATCTCTGCGGCCACACACCGCGGGCTTGAACCCCTGATTCAGCAGATCGACCGGTTTCTGGAGGCCTGGCGTGAACAAGCGGCATGAACTCGGTGCTTCCCAGCGCTGGGTAATCAAGTTCGGCAGTTCCTTGGTCACCAAGGAAGGCTGCGGGCTGAATCATCCGGCGATCGAGGACTGGATGCGCCAGGTCGCACTGTTCAAGGAGCAGCAGCGCAAGGTCGCCCTGGTTTCCTCGGGTGCGGTGGCGGAAGGAATGAACCGACTGGAGTGGATCCGTCGGCCGGATTCACTGCACGACCTCCAGGCGGCGGCCGCAGTCGGCCAGATGGGACTGGTGCGAGCCTACGAAATGGCTCTGTCGCATCACGGCCACCACAGCGCCCAGATTCTGCTGACCCACGAGGGCCTGACGGACCGGGCGCGCTATCTGAACGCCCGGACCACTTTGCGCACGCTGCTGGACCTGGGCGTTATTCCGGTGGTCAACGAGAACGACTCTGTTTCAACCCAGGAACTGCAACTTGGCGACAACGACACGCTGGCTGCACTGGTCGCCAATCTGATCGAAGCTGACCTCATGGTGATTTTGACGGATCAGTCCGGCCTGTTCGACAAAGACCCCAACGTTGATACAAATGCCCGTTTGATCGAAGAGGCTTGGATCGACGACCCGGCGCTGGACGGTTACGCCGGACAGGGTCAGGGACGCCTGGGCCGAGGCGGCATGCGGACCAAAATCGAGGCCGCCCGGATTGCCGCGCGCAGCGGCACCCACTGCCTGATCGCAAACGGCGCGGAACCGGACATCCTGCGTCGAATCGCCGAGGGCGAAGCCTGCGGAACTCTCCTGGCCCCCCGGGACGAGCCCCTGTCTGCACGACGCCAATGGATCGCCGGGTTGCTGCGCGGTGATGGTTGCCTGCATGTCGATGCTGGAGCCGAACGCGCCCTACGGGCGGGCAAGAGCCTTCTACCGGTGGGGGTCACCGAAGTCGGGGGGGCTTTCCTTCCCGGAGACGTGGTCCGTGTCCTGACGGGGCAGGGTCGAGAAATCGCGCGTGGGATCGTCAACTACGCGGCGGATGACGCGCGCCGCATTCGCGGGCACCGCAGCGAGGAACTCGACACCATCCTGGGCGTAGTCGGAGAACCCGAGCTCATTCACCGGGACAACCTCTGTCCCCTGTGGGAGACAGTCGACTCATGATCTCGAACGCCGAATACGCACGGCGGCGCAAGAAACTCATGCGCCGGATCGGACCGGATGCGGTGGCCCTGATTCCGTCGGCCCCGTCCCGCGTCCAAAGCCGCGACGTCCACTGGCCGTACCGGCAGGACAGCGACTTTCTTTATCTGACCGGGTTCCCCGAACCGGAGGCCGTCGCGATGCTGCTCCCGGGACACCCGGACGGCGAGTTCGTGATGTTCTGCAAGCCGCGCAACCCAGCGTCCGAGCAGTGGGAAGGAACCATCGCGGGCCCGAAAGGCGCCTGCGAGCACTACGGGGCGGATGCCGCCTATCCCATCGAGGAACTGGACGAAATGATACTGAACTTGCTCCGGAAGCGGCAAACCCTGTGTTATGCGCTGGGGCAGGACGGGGAGTTCGACGGGCAGGTCGCCCGTTGGATCGACCAGTTGCGTCTCCGCAGTCGGGCAGGACATAACCCTCCGGAAGAATGTCGGCTGCTCGACCGGGACCTGCACGAGATGCGCCTGTTCAAAAGCCGCAGCGAGATCGCGCTGATGCGCAGGGCTTCCGCAATCGTGACCGATGCCCACCGCCGCGCCATGGCAACGGCGAAACCAGGATGTCACGAGTATGAACTGGAAGCCGAACTGCTGTATGAGACCCAGCGCCACGACATGCGTTTCGCCTATTCGAGCATCGTGGCCTCGGGCCACAACGCCTGCACGCTCCATTATTCCGAGAACTCCCGCCGGACCGAGGAGGGTGACTTGGTCTTGATCGACAGCGGGGGCATGTTCGCCGGTTATGCCAGCGACATCACCCGCACCTGGCCGGTAAGCGGCCAGTTCACGCCTGCGCAGCGGGAAATCTATGAACTGGTCCTGGAAGCGCAGCAGGCCGCCATCCGCCGGTGCGCCCCCGGCAATACCTGGGACGACCTCCACCGTGCCGCAACCCGCGTCCTGACTCGAGGGCTGGTGCACCTGGGCGTGCTGAAGGGGCGATGGCAGACCCTGTGGAAAGAAGAGGCCTACAAACCCTTTTTCATGCACGGAACGTCCCATTGGCTGGGCATGGATGTCCATGATGTCGGCGAATACCGCGTCAATGAAAAGTGGCGGACGCTGGAACCCGGCATGGTGACCACGGTTGAACCCGGGCTTTATTTCATGCCGGGCCTCAGAGGCGTTCCGAAGCGGTTCCGCGGCATCGGGGTGCGGATCGAGGACGACGTGGCGGTGACCCGCAACGGACCGGATGTGCTGAGCGCGAGCCTGCCAGCCGATCCGGACGAGATCTGTCGTCTTGTGGGAGCGACGGCACGGTGAGCAAGGCCGAAATGGACCAGGATTTGATTATCGCCGGCGGCGGTCTGGCCGGACTGATGCAGGCCGTCTTGTTGGGGTCTTCCGGCTGGCGAATCATGGTGCTGGAGCGCAGCGATGGACTTTCCGCCCTGTCCGACCCGCGCAGCCTCGCCCTGTCCGAAAGCACCCGGAGCATTCTCGATGCGGTCGGGGCATGGGACGCGCTCAGGCCCGAATGCGCGGCGGTAACGCACATCGATGTCTCCCAGCGTGGCGCTTTCGGATCGACCCGCCTGCATGCCGAAGATGAACAATTGCCGGCCTTGGGTTATGTCGTGCCTGCGGGAGTTTTGGCCAAAATTTTGCGGAAAGCGGTCGACGATTTGCCTAATTGCACGTTTATGACGCAGACGTCCGTCGAAGAGGTAGAACCTCAGGGTGCCGGCATTGCTCTGAAAATCCAGCAGGGCGACACACCGCAAACCGCGTGCGGTCGCCTGCTGATCGCGGCGGATGGCGCGCGATCGGCCCTGCGCGATGCACTGGGGCTGCATGCGGAAGAAGTGGATTACGATCAAAGCGCGGTGGTGGCTGAAGTGGAAATGGATCGTGCAGCGGAAGGCTGGGCCTATGAGCGCTTCACCGGCACCGGGCCTTTGGCGTTACTGCCACATCCGTCGGGCCTACGGGCCCTGGTGTGGGCTTTGTCACGCAAGAGGGCTCGGGAGGCCCGAACCTGGCCGGATTCCAAGTTTTGCCGGGAACTGCAACGGGCGCTGGGATCGCGCGCCGGCCAAGTCGTTGATGCGGGGTCGCGCAATTTTTACGATTTGACGTTCCGGCGGGTTCAGCAGCGGGTGGGAACGCGCTGTGTCCTGATCGGCGATGCGGCATACGGCTTTCACCCGGTCGCGGCGCAAGGGTTCAACCTGGTGGTCCGAGATGCCGCGTGGCTTGCCCAGGTGCTCGGAGATGCCAAGCAGGAAGAAGCCGACCCGGGTGCCCCGCAACTGCTAGAAGAGTACGCGCAGGTGCGCGACACGGATGCGCGGAGGGTCGCCGGGTTCACGGACCTCCTTGCCCGTGGGTTTGTGATGCAAAACCCCTTGATCCGCGGCTTGCGCGCGGCCAGCCTGTTTGCCTTGGAAGGCATGCCGCAATGTCGGACCCGATTGGTCCGTTTCGGGATGGGTGCCGACTTGCCGCGGGCCGATCTGGCCCTGAAGGCTGGAAGAGAAGGATCAGCCCATGCCTGATGTCGTTGTCGTCGGCGGAGGCGCGGTCGGCCTGACTGCTGCTGCGCTGCTTGCGCGATCCGGGTTCGAGGTCGAGCTGGTCGAGCAGCGGGGACTCCCGCCAAAAGAACCGGGGCCGGACCCGGAAATTCGTGTACTGGCATTGACTCCGGCCTCCGAAGCGATTCTCCAGGCCTGCGGGGCTTGGCAGAACCTGGACCTGAGCCGGGCCGGACCTTGGACCCGGATGCAGGTTTGGGGGGAAACCGACCATGACGGGATTGAATTCCTGGCATCCGACATCAACAAACCGCAACTTGGACACATCGTGGAAAACACGGTGCTGATCCGTGCCTTGCACCAAGCCCTGCAAGATGGCGGAGTGACGCTTCACTGCCCAGATTCGGTCGCCCGGATTGAGTCCTATACTTCGGGCGTCACCTTGAACTTGGACTCCGGGACACAGCTGGATGCCCGCTTGGTCGTGGCGGCGGATGGCGTAGATTCGAAGACCCGGTCACTGGCTGGACTCGAGTGGGATTACCAGCCGTACCGTGAACAAGCCATCGTCGCAGAAATCGAAACCGAGCTTCTCGGCGAGCAAACGGCATGGCAGCGATTTACCCCGGACGGTCCTGTCGCCTTACTGCCATTATTTAATCGCCATTATTCGCTGGTCTGGTCAACAACCCGGGCCGAGGCACTGATGGAGCTAGACCCGGAGGGATTCGAAGCAGCGCTAACGGAAGCTACGGGAGGACGCTTGGGTGCGATGCGCCTTTGCGGACCGCGCAAGTCTTTTCCTCTGGGTCGTGGCTGTGCGCCGCACTGGTGCACGGACGGCGTCGTGCTGGCGGGCGATGCAGCACACGTGGTGCACCCTCTGGCAGGGCTGGGCCAAAACTTGGGATTGATGGATGCGGCCGTGCTGCAGGAAGAAATCGACATTCATTCGCTCAGCATGCGTGCCATGCGTGCGTATGAACGCCGTCGCAAGGGCCCAGTCAGGGCGACGCAGTACTTGCTCGAAGGGTTCCGCTTGGGCTTCGGCGGTGGGTGGCAGGGCTTCAGGCAGGCGGGAGACCTGGCGATGGAACTAGCCGGCCGCTATAGGGCAGTGCGGAGATTCTTCATTCATCAGGCGGATGGATGTCTGGATGGACCGAGGTGGCTGCGTGCAGGAGAAGCCTTTCCAGAAAGCAGAGTATGATCTAGCCTTTTCCGGCCAGATACGTGCGATGGGTCTGCCCGATGCGCTCGATAATCTCTTCATCAAGGCTGGCTTCTGATCCGAAGGCGGGCCAATTCATCACGGAAGAAACCACTTCATCCAGAATACGTGTCGCGACGCGCTTTTTGATTCCGGAGCTGTCGGCGAACCGGAACACATCTTCACGCTCGAAATCATCCCGCTTGCCCGCCATGCTCATCTGATGCTCCCGGGTCCAGAGCCCGGAGGGATTGTAGGCATAGATGACGTCGTAGGCAGGTGACAACTTCCAGGCTCCGGCCTGATCCATCAGGAACGAGATGTTCTTGACGTGGTCGTCCTGGTTGCGGGCTACCACGTTGAAGACCGTGCGTCGAAATTGCTCTTCGACCGCAGGCATGCCCAAGCTCAGGCCCCGGATGGTTTGCATGGCCTGTTCATACGCGTAACTTCGAGGATCGTTGAGGTCATAGTGCCGCAATGCCGCCAAGGACTGCACGTGGATCTTCTGTCTTTTTTCGTTGCGGTCGAACCGCCGCGTCATGAAATGGCTGCGTACATCCTCGTGGTGGAGCCGACAATCCATCATCTCGATTCCGGCTTCACGCGCCATCAGATGGTAGGCATATTCGATCCTCCCGAAACCTTGGGAGCCCCCCAATCCTCCACTGCGATCATTCGATATCCCGTCGAATTTGAGCAGCCAGTGCTCAAAGTGTTCCCCCGCATCCACCTGGCCCGACCGGAACTCTCCGGTGTTCGGATTCCAGGCCAGCACCGCCTTGGCACGTGCGCCACCCGCGGAAGTGCCGACTTTCAGAATGTTTTCAAGCTCCTTCGCGTCATCCGGCTTTCCAAGCGTTCCGCCCAACTGATAACGCTCGTCGAGAATCCTGTTCGCGAGGTCGGCCAGCTGAGCCACATCCAGCGGATTCGCCTTGCTCCCGTCGCCTAGGGCCGGCCTGAACTCCAGCGCACCGACGCCTCGCCGCCCGATATAGCAGAGTCGGCTCACCGGGTCGAAATCCTCAAACGCTCTTCCCGTCTCGGCCAGCCAGATGTCGATCAGCCGGTTGCCGAACCGATCCGGAAGCGCATCCGCCAAAAGCCCCGGCAACCCCCTGAAGGCATCCCCGCGAAGCGTGGGAAATTCGTACGGTTCCGGGCGCACGGGCATCATGAACGGAGAAATTTCCACCCCGGCCGAGCCAAACGACGGATGGTACTGGAAGACCCCGAGATCGCGTTCCTCATCCCACGAAACGACGCCCACCAAACTGTCCCACAAAAAAACCTTCGCGTCAGTCATCCCGGCCCTCCCCCCAGACCCAAGGTTCTTTCGGTGTCTGATGTCGGATCGGACGTGCGCGTTTGCGTTCCGAGCGGCGGGTGCCGATGCGTTCGATCGGACGGATGTCCTGTGCCGGGATCGTACTGAGCAGGTGATCTGCCAATCCAAGAGTGATGGCAATGCGCAGGAAGCTGTCCAGCGTGCAGGATCCACCCGCCTCAAGGCGGCGCAACGTGCGCAAGCCGATGCCCGCCTCCCGGGCCAGGGCCTTCTGCGTGATGTTCCGGGAAAGACGAATCTTCGCCAGACGAGACCCAAGCTCGGCGCACAGGCTTCCCGATGTCAGAGCATCAGCATTATAGGCCATTTTTATCCTTTTATATATATTTTAATAAATTTATAGGCCAATTATAGCCTATATTCATGTTGTTTGTTTCAGGCTCGTCTCTCGTGAGAAACCGATTTCCCCTCAGGCCCATTTCTCATGAGAAGACTGGATGACAGAGTTCTATTTGATATTTCATATATAATGCGCCGCCTATGGCTAATTCAGTTCAAGCCCGCAAGCGCGCCCGTCAAGCGGATTCGCACCGTGAAGCCAACATGGCTTTGGCGTCGCGTTATCGCACCTTTGTCAAGAAAGTCGTCAAACTGATTGAACAAGGCGACCGCGAGCAGGCTCTGCAATCCTACCGGGAGGCTGCTCCCGTGATCGACAGCGCAGTGTCCCGCGGACTAATCCACCGTAACAAGGCGGCCCGCCAGAAAAGCCGCCTGAATGCGCGAATTAAAAACCTGAGTTCCTGAAATCCTGCCGGGCTTCCCCGGATCTCTCTCTCATGATTAATGAGGGTGCGTCTTTATTCTTCCTATCCCGGATTCCCGGGATTCTGCTCCACGACCCTAACCACAAACTCCCGCGCCCGGTCCGCCAGATGGCGGCGGTCTAGATTCTCCGGATCGATTGCCGGGCCGATCAACACTTCCGCCTGAATCGACTTGCATCCGAGAATCCCCAGGATGCTGGCGACCAGTGTTTGCTGACCCACGTAGGGCACTTTCGGGTGCACACCCTCCGGGTGCGGATAACGCAACGCGACCGGCTGTACATATGTTTCACTTTCAATCGCTGCCGCAAAAAGGCGAGGATGGAATGGAAGCACGGTGTGGCCCTCCCCTGTCGTTCCCTCGGGGAAGATCGCGATGCTTTGCTGCCGCTTGAACGCTTTGAGGATTCCCTCGATGCTGCGCCGCGCCGCGCCTTCGCCCCCCCGCTCGATGAACAAGGTCCCTCCCGCCCGGGCCAAGCGAGAAATCAGCGGCCACCGGGCGACTTCCGCCTTGCTTAGAAACGCCACGGGCATGGCCGAGCCCAGCACCATGATGTCCAGCCATGAGATGTGGTTGCATACCACTAGGCACGGCACTTCGGCTGGCTGCCCGGTCACGGCTACCCTGATGTTCAGGCAAGCCAGTATGCGCCTGAACCATTTTTGGTTCTTTTCCTGCGCCCTAGGGTCCGGAGGATTGGATTTCAGTGCGCGGAGATGCTTCGCGTTTCCTTCTACAAGCCCCCACCCGATGAGGTAAAGCAACCTCAGAAGTCGCCACAAGCCGCGTATCAATTTCACGAAGCCTGAACTCTTTCTCTGAAGGCATCAAAAGATCGGATCGGCTCTTCACAAGTGGGCCCGACGCAGACATAGGCTACCGCCTCGCCCTGCACAGGCTTATCCTGCAGCGCCAGCGGAAGGTCTTCCATTTCTTCGGGGATAGCGTAGCAATCCGCACGGATGTCGCCGCCTCGAGCGGTGGATTGCCAACGCTCCAGTTCCGGTTCGCTGCCACGCAGGATGATCTGCGAAGGAGGCTGTTCCACCATAAGCCGGGCCTCCATGAACCGGGCGTGCTCCTGCGGCGCGTGCACGATGGCGCCCTGCGCGCTCGCCAAAGTCCGTTCCGCCAATTCCACCCAGTCGCCCCGCGCAAGCAAGTGCCCGATCCGAGTCAGCCCTTCGCAGGCGACCGCGCAGCCGGACGGCGCGACATCGTCTGCCAGAAGCCGCGGGCGAACCAGCAGTTCCTCGTGGTCGTGCGACGTGAAGAACAACCCTCCCTCGGGATCCGCGAACTGTTCAGCGATCACTTCGGCTAGTTGCTCGGCGAACTTCAGGTTCCCGCTGTTCCAGCGGCTCTGCAGCAGCAGAAGCGCCGCCTCCAGCATGAACGCATAGTCGTCCAGATACGCATTCAGGTGAGCCGTTCCCCGGCTGAAGCTTGCCCGCAGTCGCTGGCCGTCCCAAAGCCGTTCCCGCACGAAGTCGAATGCCGCCTCTGCGTGGCGGAGCCAGTCCGGTTCGTCCAGCAGGCGCGATCCTAGAATCAGGCCCCGAATCATCAAACCATTCCAGCTGGTCAGCATCTTGTCGTCCAGCCCCGGCCGGACGCGGGCCGAGCGGGCTTCGAACAGGCGCTGCAGGTCCTGTTCGAACCTCTCCTGGAGCTCTTCAATCGGCTGCTTGGTTTGCGCCGCGGTTTCCAATATGGTCCGGAACCCGTGCAGGTGCCAGCGGCCCTCGAAATTCGCCGGACGATCCAGTCCGAACCGGAACGCAAATGCCGGGTGGTGCTCCTCCGGAATCAGCGCCTGCACCTCATCCGGCGTCCACACGTAAAACTTGCCCTCTTCCCCTTCGGAGTCGGCATCCAGGCTGGAGTAGAAGCCGCCGGACTCATCCTGAAGCTCGCGGGTGACGAACGAGACAATGCCCTGTGCCGCAACCCGAAGCGGCAAAGACTCGGTTCGCGCCCAGGCCTCCGCATAAAGCGGCAGCAGGAGAGCCTGGTCGTACAGCATCTTCTCGAAGTGGGGAATCATCCAGTGCGCGTCGACCGAATACCGATAGAAGCCGCCTCCGACATGATCCTGGATCCCGCCCTCGGACATGCACGACAAGGTGTGCGTCGCCATATGTTGCGCCTGCGGACTTTCCTGTTGCTGCAACCACTGCAGCTGGGTCGGACGCGCAAATTTCGGGGCGCCGCCGAACCCTCCGTGCTGGGCGTCGAACGATCGCGCCAAGCCCTCGACGACGTCCGCCTCGAGACCTTCCGGCCAAGGGGTTGCCTGGGGCGACTGGTGGATTTGCCGCAATGCCGCGCACACCGATTCATTTTGCTGGGCCAGCTCTCCGGCATGCTCGCTGTACCACTCCGCGACTCGCTCCAGCATCTGGCTGAATGCCGGCAGCCCGTGGCGAGGCTCCGGCGGGAAATAGGTGCCACCGAAAAATGGGACCCGCTTGTCCGGCGTGAGGAACAGGGTCAGCGGCCAGCCGCCGCCGCGCTGGGTCAGCAGCATTTGCGCCGTCTGGTACAACTTATCCAAGTCCGGACGTTCTTCACGGTCCACCTTGATATTGACGTACAGGCGGTTCATCAATTCTGCCGTCGCCGAGTCTTCAAAGGACTCGTGTGCCATCACATGGCACCAGTGGCAGGCGGCATAACCGATCGACAGCAGGATCGGGCGACCGCTTTCGTTTGCTTCGCGCAACGCCTCCTCGTCCCACGGATGCCAGTTCACCGGATTGTCCGCATGCTGACGCAGGTAGGGACTGGAAGCTTCGGCGAGACGGTTTGGCATGACAGCGAGGGCCTTTTGAAAATTATACGGCGCGGAGGTTTGTTAAACTTCTCGGATGCTTCTTGACTGGGACCCGGTCGCCCTTGCGATAGGCCCCGTGCACATCCACTGGTACGGCCTGATGTACGTGCTGGGGTTTGCCGGGTTCTGGCTGCTTGGCATCCGCCACGCCCGCCGGGCGCATACGGCAGTCGCTCCCGAACAGGTGAGCGACCTGCTGTTCTACGGAGCCCTCGGCGCCATCCTCGGCGGACGAATGGGCTCCGCCCTGTTCTACTATTCGGACCATCTCTTGGCAGATCCCTGGATGATCCTACGCATCTGGGAGGGCGGGATGAGTTTTCACGGCGGCCTGATCGGGGTGCTGGTCGCGATCTGGCTGTGGCAGCGGAAGTCGAATATCGGTTGGCTGGCCACTGTCGATTTCTGCACCCCCATGGTACCGATCGGGCTGTTTTTCGGCCGAATCGGAAACTTCATCAACGGCGAGCTTTGGGGACGGCCCACCGATCTGCCGTGGGGGGTGATCTTCCCGGCGGCAGGCCCCGAGCCGCGCCATCCGAGCCAGCTGTACGAAGCTGCGCTGGAGGGCATAGTCCTGTTCGCGGTTTTGTGGTGGTTCGCCCGGAAGCCCCGGGCTGTCGGGGCTGTCGCGGCGGTGTTTGCCCTGGGTTATTCCGTTGTCCGCTTCGCGGTGGAATTCGTGCGTCTGCCGGACGCCCACCTCGGCTATCTTGCGTTCGGCTGGCTGACCATGGGCCAGCTGCTCTGCCTCCCCCTGGCATTGGCCGGCGTGGCCTTGGCCTGGTACGCCCGGAGCGCCCGGTCATGAAGCCTTATCTGGACCTGCTGCGGCACGTGCTGGAGCACGGTGTCGACAAGGCCGACCGAACCGGGGTCGGCACCCGTTCGGTGTTCGGCTACCAGAACCGCTACGACCTTGGCGAAGGGTTCCCCCTGGTGACCACCAAGAAAATCCACATCCGGTCCGTGGTGCACGAATTGCTGTGGTTCCTACGCGGAGAAACTCGCGTGCAGTCCCTGCAGGAGCACGGGGTGACCATCTGGAACGAATGGGCCGATGAACAGGGCGACCTGGGTCCGATCTACGGCCGCCAGTGGCGCAGCTGGCCGGGACGAAACGGGGACCACCACGATCAGATCAGCGTCCTGATCCAACAACTGCAGGCACAACCGGATTCGAGGCGCCACCTCGTCTGCGCGTGGAACGTTGCCGAACTCGACCGCATGGCGCTCGCCCCCTGCCATGTGCTGTTTCAGTTTTACGTGGCGGAGGGCAAGCTCTCTTGCCAGCTCTACCAACGCAGCGCGGACCTGTTTCTCGGCGTTCCGTTCAACATCGCCTCTTATTCGCTTCTGACCTTGATGGTGGCGCAGGTCTGCGGCCTGCAGCCCGGGGAGTTTATCCACACGTTCGGCGACGTGCACCTGTACCAAAACCACCTGGAACAGGCGCGAACACAACTGGAACGCACGCCGTACCCCTTGCCGAGCCTGCACCTGGACCCTGAAGTCCGCGACCTGTTCGACTTCGGCTACGACGACATCCGGCTAGAGAACTACCAGAGCCATCCGCATATCGCAGCCCCGGTGGCCGTCTGATGATCCTCTCGGCTGTCCTCGCCATCTCCCGGAACGGGGTCATCGGCCACGAGAACTCTCTCCCCTGGCACCTGCCGGATGATCTCAGGAACTTCCGGCGCATCACGCTCGACAAGCCCGTGATCATGGGCCGCATGACTTGGAAGTCCCTGCCAAACGGCCTGCCCCGCCGCCGTTGCATCGTGATTTCAGGACGTCCCGTCGAGGGGGAATGCGAGTGGGCGGAAAGCCCGGAGGTGGCCTTGGAACTTTGCGCCAGAAGTCCCGAAGTGATGATTATCGGCGGGGTGAAGGTCTACCACCACTTCCTGCCGCTCTGCGACCGTCTCTATTTGACCGCGGTCGATGCCGATATCGAGGGCGACGCACGGCTGCCGGAACTGGACCTGTCAGAATTCACCCTGCAGCAGGAACAGCACCATCCGGCGGATGAACGGCATGCCTATTCCTTCCGCCATCAGGAATTTTTTCGAATCAAGGCCCGCTGCTGACACAGGATCTGGGTAGGCACGGGCCCGCTCGGCTCCAACCGAAGGACGGTCAGTTTTCGCCCCCAGACGCAACCGGTATCAATCCCCCAGACGTTGTTGCCGGAATAGAACCCCAGCGTCGACCAATGACCGAAGATGATGCGCGTCCTGCGCGTCCTGCGCGCCGGGACCCTGAACCAGGGCGTCACCCCCCTCGGGCACTTGACGGGTGAAAGCTTACAGTCCAGGTCGATCCGACCCTCGGCATCCAGATAACGCAGCCGGGTCAGGACATTGGTGATGACCCGCAAGCGCTTGAATCCGGTATGCGAATCTTTCCAGCGTCGCGGCCGGGGGCCGTAGAGTTTGTGGATCTTCTTCTCCCAGCCATCGCTGCGGAGAAATGCTTCCAGTTCTCCGGCAAGACCTAAGGCCTTCTTCATAGACCACTCGGGCAGTAGTCCGGCGTGCACCATTACGTAGCCGAGTTCGGCATCATGATGCATCAGCGGGCGCGAGCGGAGCCAGTCGATCAGTTCGTCGCGGTCCGGGGCCTCCAGGACTTCGTTCAACTGGTGCTGGGAGCAAATCGGAACTCCTGCCGCCAAGGCAAGCAGGGTGATGTCATGGTTGCCGAGCACGCAGACCGCTCGGGATCCCAGGTCGCGAATGAAGCGGAGGGTCTCCAGGGATTTCGGGCCCCGGTTGACCAGGTCGCCCACGCACCAAAGCGTGTCCTTGCGGGCACGAAAACCCGCCTGTTTCAAAACGGAGCAGAGTTCGTCCAGACACCCCTGGATGTCACCGACGGCGAAGACTGCCATCCTGATTCAGTGCAGGGAATGGGGGGTGGACAGAGTAAACGCGGGGATTTCGGCGTCGAAGCAAGTGCCGTCGTCTCCCAGCATTTGGTAGGACCCGTGCATGGAACCCACCGGGGTCTGCAAAACGGTGCCGGAGGTGTAGCGAAAGGTTTCTCCAGGGGCCAGGTACGGCTGCTGCCCGACAACGCCCTCGCCGTGCACTTCCTGGCGGTTCTCGGCACCATCGAGAATAATCCAGTGCCGGCTGACCAGACGCGCCGGCAGGCTTCCCGTGTTGGTGATGGTGATGGTGTAGGCGAAGACGAAACGGCTGTCGTCCGGCTCGGACTGTTCCGGGAGAAACTGGGTCTCTACTTGAACATCAATATTGTAGTCCTGTGCGGCAGACATGCGGGTAAAAAATACTGGGATGACGGCGCAAATTATACCGGGTCGCCGAATGGCGCAGGTCAGGCGGAACCGCCTTCCTCTTGGATCGCCCGGAACAGCCGCACGAATTCCTCGCCCGAAAGCGCCTCAGCCCTTCGCCGGGAATCGATCTTTGTCTCCACCCACACCGAATCCGGGGTTTCCGGCAGATTGTTGCGCAATGTCTTCCGCCGCGACGCAAATGCCTGCCGGACCAAGCGCATGAAATCCGTCCGTTCCTCCTCCCTTATAGGGAGAGACTCCTTGGGCACAAGTCGCACCACGGTGGAGACGACCTGGGGAGGCGGCTCGAAGCATTCCGGCTCGACTTCCAGCAACTGTTCGACTTGCATCAACAACTGAACGGCCACCGACAATTGCCCACGGGACGAATCACCCGGCGGAGCAGCGAGCCGCTGTGCGACTTCGCGTTGCACCATCACGGTCAGATCCGCCAAGTGTGTTCGCAGCTCCATCCAACGCTGCAACAGTGCGGTCGCCACGTTGTACGGCAGGTTGCCCGCAAGCCGCAAGCCCCTCGGGTATGTCGACAGGTCCTCGTGCAGCGCATCCGCGCAGCGGATCGAAACTCCAGGATTGCCAGCAAACTGGTGTTCCAGGTATTCGGCGAGAACCGGATCCTTCTCGACGGCGATGAGGTGCCGTGTCTGCCCTGCCAGCGGGAGCGTCAATGCGCCCCGGCCAGGGCCGATTTCGACCAAAGTGTCGCTCGGCCCGATCGCGGCGGTGATTTCCTCGATCTTTGCCGAATCGGAAAGGAAATGCTGCCCTAGGCGTTTTCGTGGCGGCGGCAGGGCCATGACTCAGGCGTCGCGCTGCCAGACCTTGTCGGCACCCGCGTAGATTTCCCTGATCTCCATCAGGACCGCGCCGCGCCCGGGATAGGAGTCGTCCAGCCAACCATGCTTCATCGCCTCGAACACCGGTCCGTCCGCATGATAAGACAGCGGTCCTTTCAGTTGATAGGCACGCCGGGGTTGGGCCAAAAAAACCAGAGAGCCTGAACTGCCCGCCTCGATGTTGGCCCGGGTCTTGCTCATGGCGTTGTCCGCCACGACCAGTTGGGCTTCGTCGGTCAGGTGCAGACAAAGCACCCAGATTACGTTCGGCTCGCCGTCCGGAGCAGTCGTGGCCAAGGCAGCCAACGGTTCACGCTCATTCCACGCCTGGAGGAACTCCGCCGGCAACGGAAGAACAGAATTCATGCCGCTGCCGCCCAATGACGGGCGGCACGCGCCTGCTGCACTGCGGAATCAACCGCCTCGAACAGACTGCCGGGATCGGCCCCGCCTGTCCCCGCAAGATCCAGAGCAGTGCCATGGTCGACCGAAGTGCGCACGTACGGCAGCCCCAAGGTTACGTTCACGGCACGCCCAAACCCGAGCGTCTTCAGCACCGGGAGGCCCTGGTCGTGGTACATGGCGAGAAATGCGTCGACACCTTCACGGTCGATGAAGGCCGTGTCCGCCGAAACCGGCCCTTCCACCCGGTGGTCGCGTCGGCACAACGCTTCGATAGCCGGCGCAATGACCGCCTGCTCCTCATTGCCGAAATGACCGCCTTCGCCGGCATGAGGGTTGAGCCCCAGCACCCGGATTCTCGGCTGAGCCAAACCGAACCTCGACTGCAACCCGGCGATCAGGATATCCAAGATGCCGACAAGGCGCTCCCGGGTCACGGCTTCCGGCACCTCGGCCAGCGGAAGATGCGTGGTCGCGAGCGCGACGCGAAGGGATTCCGCAGTCAGCAGCATGACCGGCTTGCTGCGTGCCTGCTCGGCCAGATATTCCGTATGGCCGCGAAACGGCAGTCCCGCGGCCAACAACGCGCTTTTCTGCACCGGCCCGGTCACCAGAACATCGAACGCCCCCTCCAAGCAGCCGCGCCCGGCCTCGGCGATGCACTTGAGGACATATGGGGCGAACTTTGCCTCGGCAACTCCGGCCCGGGCCTGGCCCGGCATGGGAATCGCATGGACTTCCAGCGCATCCGGCGGAGGGTTAGCATCCGGACGGTATTCCACGATCCGAACTGACTGTCCGAGTTCCTCGGCGCGTTGCCGGAGAAGTTGCGGGTCGGCAAACACGATGCAGCGCACGGGATTCCGTCGTCCCGCCAGTGCCAGCACCAGGTCCGGGCCGATCCCGCCAGGCTCGCCGGCGGTCACCGCCACGCGTAGGTCAGGCACCCTGCTCTCCGGACATGTAACGGACAAAGGAATTGTTCAGCAACCGCCTCAGCCAGATTTCGATCTCGTCATTGACCCGGGAACGGGCAAGGTGGTTCAACGCACGCGTGCGCAAGGCCGACTCAGTCTCGTCGACCCGGCGCCGTTCCAGCACCTGGACGATATGCCAGCCGAACGAGGTCTGGAACGGCTCGCTTATTCTGTCGATTTCCAGCCGGTTCATCTGCTCCTCGAAGTAGGGATCCAGCATCCCCGGCGAAGTCCATCCCAGATTTCCCCCGTCTGCCGCCGAGGCAATATCGTCGGAGTGCGAACGGGCTAGGTCTTCGAACCGGTCACCGCCCTCGATCCGGTCCTTCAGGGTATTGAGCTGGGCGAGGGCCTCATCGCTGTCGACAATTGCGCTGGTACGGATCAGGATGTGGCGTGAGCGCGTCTGATTCACCATGATTTGCGCACCGCCTTCCTTGTCCGTCAAGTAGAACAGGTGAAAGCCGCTCGGGCTGCGAAGAGGATCGGTGACCTGGCCGGTTTCCAGCTTGGCAATGGCGTCAGCAGCAAAACCCGGCAAATCCGCCGCGGAGCGCCAGCCCAGATCACCCCCATTGAGAGCATTGCGACCGTCCGATTCGGTCAGGGCAAGGCTGGCGAAATGTTCTCCGTCGCGCACCTGTTCGGCCAGACGCCGAGCCTTGTCGCGAAGCCGCCCGATCTCCGCAGGACCTGTCTGCCCCGGCACCGTGATCAGAATATGAGCCAGCCGGTATCGGGTGTCGGTCTGGAGGCGGTCGGCATGCAGCCGAAGGAAATTGTTGATTTCGTCTTCGGTCACCTGCACCAGGCGGCGTGATTCCAGTTGCTGCACGTGCTGGGTCAGCATCTGTTCGTGAAGGTAGTTGTAGAAACTGGAAAAACGAATACCTTCCCGTTCTATTTGGCGCCGAAATTCCTGGGGAGTCATTCTATTGCGTTGCGCAAGCGACCGGATCTCGTTCACCACTGCGTCGAGCGGCAGGGAAATTCCCCGTTTTTCTGCAAGTTGCAGCTGCAAACGGGCAATCACCATGTATTCCAGCACCTGGGCGACAAATTGATCGCGCGGCGGCAGCGGTGTCCCGCCCTGCTGGATCTGCTTCGCAATGATCGAGACGCGCTCTTCGAGCTCCGCCTGGGTGATGATGTCGTCTTCGACCACCGCCACCACCCGATCCAGAAGTTCAGCCGCTGCGACTCCAGCACCCAGCGCCAGGATGAAGGCCGTACAACGGATCAATGGGACCATACCGGCTCTCCATCCAGCTCCCGGTGCATGCGGGATACGACATCCTCGCCGAACCCGGCCAGGCCGTGGAAGCGAATCTGCAACATCACGCGGTTTTCGTACTCTTCGCCCGGCAGTCCGTCTTCGCGGCGCACTTTCCACGCGCCGATACCCACCGTCGTGCAGCATCCCTGATATTCCAGGGCGGACAGCAATTCCAAATCGCGACCCTCGCGCAAATCGTAGCGATAGCGCAAAGCCAGTTGCCAATGTGTGCCCAGCGGCAGCAATGCCTGCACGTCCGCCTGTTCCAACGCCGGCTCGCCCGGCTCCTCCACGTCTCCGGCCCGGCGCAGGTAACGGACCTGAAAGCGTTCGTTGCTTGCGCCATTCCAAGCGATCATGTGGGAAGCCCAGGTCGTGTCGTCTCCCTGATGGCCCGGGTCGAAACGCAGTGCGGACCGTATCTCAAGCTGCGGCACCGGTCGCACTTCGACCTCCGCAGCCCAAGCGGATTTCGAGTTGTCGCCCTCGCCTCCCTTGATGAAATTGCCCGGCGAGCGGAAATACCAGATTCGCCCAAGCCGTGCCCGCAATTTCAGATAGCCCGAAACCGGATCGATGATCCGCGTCGTGAGCCCCGCCGCCAAAAGGTCTGCGGCACCAACCCGATCGGGGCCCACGGCCCGGGCAATCCGGAACATGGTGTCGAAGTCGGGCTCCATCCGACGGGTGTCGAAAACTGGAATGTCCGAATGGTCGCGGCGCTGGCGATTGAAATAAAAGAGCCGCGGTTCCAGCGTCTGCAGGGCACCGTTCTCCAACTGGCGCTCGAAGCGCGCCCGGGCGTCGACGCTGAAGATCGGCAGGGTCCGGCTCGGCGAACGATCCACACTTTCGCCCAAGGCTTCTTCCGCCTGTTCCCACGCGTCCGAATAGTTCATCTCGTAATGCGTGTAGCGCCATTGCAAGCGCGGCGTCACCTGCCAGCCGGCCCCGGCAAATTTCCGCGTGGCCACCAGCGATGCATCGTAGCGGTCGCCCTGATAATGCAGCTCGTCCATATCGCCCCGGAATGCGTCCACCGCCAGCGACGGAGAGAGGACCAGCCCGAGCGACGGCACGCGGAAAGTGCCTTGAGCCCGGATTTTCGGCATCCGGTCCCATTGCTCGATCTCATCCTTGAGCGGATCGCTTCCCTGCAATTCGGCACTGAAAGTCCAATCGTCGGAGCGCCAGGCGACGCGGGCTTCTTGGCGCAGCCGGGTCGCCGACAGACCGTGAATGCCCGACTTGAAGTCTTCCAAGTACTCACGGTCGGAGACATTGGTGTAGTTCACCTGGTAGTCCCATCCGCTCGGGCGAGCGCCGCTGTGACGCCAGTGCATCAGGTAGCGTTCATTGTCGGATTCATTGTCGCTCAGGAACTCGGCACCAACGGCACCGCCGCCGTAGTGTGTTCGGTAGCGGCCGCTCGGCTTGATCTGGAAGCCACGCCTTCCCATGTAGCGGGTCGACAGCACCGCATCGTAGTGCGGGGCAAGATTCAGGTAGTACGGCAACTCCAGCGAATAGCCCAGGTCGTCGGAGGTTCCGAACTCCGGTGTCAGCCAACCGCTCTTTCGCGCGTCGCCAACCGGGAACCCGACCCAAGGCAAAGTCATCAGTGGCATTGAGCCGAGCCGGAATACGGCATTGCGTGCCTCGCCCTGCCCCTGGTTCGGATCGATCCGGACCGTCTCCGCCTGCAGGCTCCAAGCCGGGTTCTCCAATGCACAGGTAGAGTAACTTGCCTCGCTGGCTTCCAGCACGCCATCCGCCGCTCGGGTCAATTTGTGGGCCTGGCCCGTCCCTCCGCCGCTCAAGCGGTAGCGGGCATCGGTGACTTCCACCCGGTCCTGTGCATACTCCAGTTCCGCCTGCCCGGCCTCCAGCGTCATCCCCGGCCCACTCATGCGAACCTCACCGCTCAGGGAGGCGCGTTCTTGTTTCTCATCGATCAGCACAGTGTCCGCGCTGGCACGCAAGGCGCCGCGCCGCATGCGCACGTCCGAACTCAACTCCACCCGGTCGCCCGCGCGCTTCATCTGCCCCGCCTCCAACTCGAGTTCATCGTCTCCGCCGGTCTCCGCGCCGATGTCCATCGGCCCACAGTGCGCCGGCTCGAGCGGTTTCGGAAGCGGCAGCGAATCTTGTGCCCACAGCCCCGGCCCGCAAGCCCCAAGGGTCATCAGAAGCAGGGCGCGACGTAAAATCAGCATAAGGTGAATCCGACCGGCCCGATGCCCGCCGTTTGGTATATTCTACCGATTGCTTCTTTCAATTAGCCTTATCGTGCCCCCTTCCATCCCCTCCAATGGCCCGCGCCGCGGGCTCCGCCGGCTTCTCCCGTCGAACAAGCCGGGATTGTGGTCGATTACGGTGCTCGGCCTTTTCGGCCTCGCCACCTACACCCTCGTCGCCACCGCACCGCAGCCGGAGGCAATCCTGACCGACCTGCCAAGCCTGACGGTGGAGGCGTACACAGTGGCGCGACGGGACGTCACACCCTCCACCGCCTTCACGGGCCGCCTCCAGCCGCGCCGCAGCGCGGCGTTGCGCTTCGAGGTCTCGAGCCAGCTGCTGCAGCGCGAAGTCGAGCCCGGAATGACGGTCTCTGCCGGAGATACGCTGCTGGTTCTCGACGACCGGGATTTCAAGGACCGAGAACGCACCGCCGAGGCCGAATTGCGTCTGGAGGAAAGCGGCATCGAACGGGACCGGATTCAACTGGAGCAGGCGATCCGGCACCGCGAACTGCAGCGCGAGGAGGTCGCGCGCCACATGCGATTGGGCGAGCGTTCACTACTCTCGCAATCCTCGCTCAATGCTGCCGAGCAGAAACTCACTGAGTTGGAGTCGCGGGTGGCCGAACTCACGCATTCGGTCGATACGGGAGAGCAGCGCCTGGCATTGAAACAGGCGAAATTCGACCAGGCCCGCCGGGACCTCGCACGCACCCGGCTGACGGCACCCTTCGACGGAAAGGTCAACACGGTGCTGGCCGAGGTCGGCGACCGCATTACCGGGGACCAGACAGTCGTCACCCTGGTCGACGTGTCGGAACTGGATTTCTACGTGGAAGTCGACGGCGCCACCGCCAATGCGCTGGAGCTCAACCAGGAGGTCACCGTGAAAACCGGGGACCGGGAATACCCTGGGATCCTGATCGCACTGCAGACCGATCCGGATCCGCGCACCTTCACGCATGCCCTACGCATCCGGATTCCCGGCAACCGCGCGGCGCCAGGGCAGTTGGCCGTCGCCCGCTTGCCTCTGCCGGTCCTCAGGAATGCACTGGTGGTGCCTGTGGAAGCCTTGCGGGTGGATGCCGCAGGCCAAGCGATATTCCGTATCGAAGGTCAGTCGCTGCAACGCATCGGCGTCACGCTCGGCCCCCGCATGGGCGCCTGGCAGGTGGTCGAGTCGGAACTGAAGGAAGGGGACCGGATCGTCGCCCGTGATGCCGCGGCCATGGATGTACGCCGCTCCGTGCGCGTTCGCGAGCGCGCGCCATGATCCGTTTCTCGCTGCATAACGCGCTCCTGGTCAACCTGGTGCTGGTGTTGGTGCTGGTACTGGGCGTGCTGGCCTGGCATTCGATGCCGCAAGAGGTCTTCCCCGTCTTCGACCGCAACGTCCTGCAGGTACGCACCACGTTCGAGGGAGCTTCGCCGGAGGAGATCGAGCGCCAGATCACCATCCCGATCGAGGAGGCATTGGACTTTCTCGTCGACGTCGACTCGGTTACCTCGCGTTCTCAGGAGGGTTTGTCCACCATTCAATACAAGCTGATGGAGGGGGCCGACCCGAATGAACTGCTGCGCGAGATGCGCACCGAGGTCGACGCCATCGATGATTTCCCGGAAGACGCCGACACGCCTCAAGTCAGCCAGCTCAAGCATCTGTTCCCGGTCATCAGCATTGCCCTGCACGGCGAGGCGCCGATGCCGCTGCTATACGACGTGGCCGACCGGCTGCGCAGAGACCTGCAGCAGATTCCCGGGGTGTCCGGCGTCGGCGTGACCGGCAATCGGGACTGGGAGACATGGGTGGAGCTGGATCCGCATGAACTGGCTGCGCGCAGGGTAACGCTGGACGAAATCACCACGGCCTTGCGCGGCAACCTGCGCGATACGCCAAGCGGCATCATTCGCAGCACTGAAGGCGAAATCATGCTTCGCGGCCTCGGCGCGGAAGGGGTCGAGGCCATCGGCGAGGTCGTGGTGCGACACAACGCGCAGGGCGGCCAGTTGCGGATCCGCGATTTGGGCCGGGTATCCATGCAACTGGAAGAGCCGATCACCCGGGGGCGCTTCGACGGGATGCCGGCGGTCAACATGAACGTCTCCAAGAGTGCCCACGCTTCCACTCACGACGTCACCACCCGGGTTCGCGAAGAGATCGCGCAGTTTACGCTGCCCGAAGGCGTACGTGCCAGTTTCTTCATGGACATGTCGCGGTTAATCGAAACCCGCATTAACACCGTGCAGGCCTCCGGCATCGTGGCGCTGGCGCTGCTGCTCTTCTCGCTGTACTTCCTTCTCAATTTCCGGATGGCCCTGATCACCGCCTTGGGGATTCCCGTGGCCATGCTGACCGCCGTGATCGTGATGGCCATGTTCGGGTACAGCATCAACATGGTCAGCATGTTCGCCTTCCTGGTCGTGCTCGGGCTGGTCGTGGACGACGCCATCATCATCTCCGAAAACACCCACCGCCATATGGAGGAAGGGATGGAGGCGCACGAGGCCGCCTACATCGGCGCGCGGGAGGTTATGTGGCCGGTGCTGGCCTCGATCTTCACCACGGTCGCGGCGTTTCTCCCCCTGTTGGGCGTCTCCGGAATCCTCGGTCAGTTCATCGCGGTGATCCCGGTCGTGGTGGTCGCGGCACTGTTCGGCTCCCTGCTGGAAGCCTTCCTGATCCTGCCGTCGCATGCGGCCGAAATCCTCAAGCTGCGCCACACCTCGCACAACACGGAACACTGGCATGCCTTCCTGGATCGCTACCACGTCCTGCTCGAATGGGGCGTGCGGAATCGCTACCTGGTGGCCAGCATAACGATCGGTGTTCTTTTGGTCACGCTGGCCTTCCTGTTCACCCGGATGCCGTACACCCAGTTCACCGACATCAAGACGAATCGGTTCCTGGTCAACATTGAAGGCCCAAATACCTATGGCCTTGCTGACTCCGACGCCCTGGCCGAGCAAGTCGAGAACGCCATCTACGGCGTCGTCGAACCCCACGAACTCAAGAGCCTGCAGACCAACGTCGGGGTGAACATGAGCGGCTTCGATCAGTATTCCCTGAGCACCCATTACGTGCAGATCAGCGTCAACCTGACGGACCCGGCTCCGGACGGATGGATCGAAACCTATGTCGCCCCGTTGATCAACATGAAGTTCAAGAACCTCGGCGTGCGCGAACGTACGACCGAGCAGATCCGGGATGAAGTCCGGGCGGCTCTGAAGACCGTACCCGGGATTCAGCGTGTCGCCTTCCAGAGCGATCAAGCAGGGCCTGTCGGTGCCGACATCGAGGTCGGCGTCATCGGGCCGGAACTGGATCGGCTCCAGCAGTACGCCGAACAAATCCGGGAGTTCCTGAGCCGCCTTCCCGGCGTCGAAGATGCCCGGCACGACCTGGAGCCCGGAAAAATCGAATATCAGTACGCCCTGAATCCGCGAGGGCGGGAGCTCGGCATCACCCAAACCGAACTGGGCACGGCCGTCCGCCTGGGCTACCAGGGTGACAAGGTAATCTACATCAGCCAGGGCGATCAGCGTGTTCCGGTTCGGGCGCTGTATCCGCATACGATGCGATATGATTCTGCGGCTTTCGAGCGCCTGCCCATTACCACCGACAGCGGCGTGGTCTATCTCGACGAGGTGGCCGACATCACCACGACCCGCGGCCTGTCCACGGTGCGGCGGCGCGACGGCGAGCGCATGGCGACTATCACGGCCGAGGTCGACCCGGCCATCACCTCGCCGGGGGCCGTCACGGCGTTTCTGGACAAGGAATTCGCCGGCCGCTTCCAGCCTCTGGGCAACTATCGGATGGCTTATCTGGGAGAAAAGCGCGAAACGAACATCGCGGTCGCCGACATGAAGCGCGCCGCATACGCGGCGCTGGCGATCATCTTTTTCATCCTGGCCGCCCTGTTCCGGTCCCTGCTCGACCCACTGGTGGTGATTGCCGCGATCCCGTTCGCGCTGATCGGCGTCGTGGTCGGCCATTACGCTGCGGGAATCCATCTGCAGTTTCTGTCATTGATCGGCATGCTCGCGCTGGCCGGGGTGGTGGTCAACGACTCTCTGATCCTGATCAATTTCGTGAAGCAGCTCCGCCAGCGCGGGCACGAACGCATCGAAGCAGTGCTGCTCGGCAGCCGGGCACGTTTCCGCGCCATTCTACTGACCACGCTGACCACCTTTTTCGGGGTATCGCCGCTGATCTTCTTCTCAAGCGGGCAAACACGGTTTTTGGCACCGATGGCGATCAGTCTGGGGGTCGGCCTGCTGTTCGCGACGGTGCTGATCTTGCTGGTCCTGCCCTGCTTCTACCTGATCATGGATGATTTCCGGGAATGGCTGGCCAGCCTGCGGATGCGCTTTCTGAAGGCTCCCGCATGAGCCTCCGAATTGTCCTGGCCCTTGCGCTGATGGCGGCAGGCCCCAGTGCGCCCGCGCAGGAGGAAGAGACCGGAATGCCGCTGTCGCGGGCGGCGGTACGGCTGATGCTGGAGCAGGCCGACGATGCGGCCCTGAAAGCGCAGGCGCGCCATTTCCCGGAGCACTACGACGCCCTGATCACGCAATTGGTCGAACTCAAGCGCCACAACGACCCGAAGCAGGCGAGCTTGGTCCTGGCACAGGCCTCGCACCGGAACTGGGCTCGCTACAACGAACTGGTTCGCCAAGGTGACCCGGCCGGCTGGCGTGCGCTGGTCGTAAAACGCCGAGACCTGTTCGCATTGATCCACCAGATAGACGGGGCCGAGCGATGCCTCGCGTACGAGTACCAGGGCGTGCAGGCACTTTCCGCCGACGGCAACCCGGCATACCGCAAGCCGGTCAGCGCCTACATCGAGTCGTTCATCAACGAAGCGGCTCGAGCGCGAAGCGCGCCCCGGCAATGGAGGGAAACCCGGGCCGAGGACCTGGACCTGCTGTATGCCACGCTTGAGGCGCACGACACCGACCCCGGGCTGATGAACGCCTTGCGTCCCGGCGATACCGTGCACCCGCGGTTCTGCGAGGCCATGGTGGCAATCATGAACACCGCGCTGACGCTGGAAGGCGAATCGGGTGCCCTGGTATGGCGGTTCCTCGTGACCACCGGAGACCCGGTGAAAGCCGAGGACTAGGCCGCAATCCGCTTTTCAGCGCGTCCTTACAGCAGCGGCGCAATCACCAGGCTGACGATCGCCATGACGTTGATCAGGATGTTCATGGACGGTCCGGACGTGTCCTTGAACGGATCGCCGACCGTGTCGCCGACCACGCAGGCGTGGTGCGACTCTGACCCCTTACCGCCATGATGACCCTTTTCGACATATTTCTTCGCGTTGTCCCAAGCCCCGCCGGCATTCGCCATCATCAGCGCCAGCAGCACGCAACCGAGCAACGCCCCGCCAAGCATTCCGCCAAGTGCCTGCGGGCCTAATCCGAACCCGACCACCACCGGCGCGATGACGGCCAGTGCCCCGGGTGGGATCATCTTCACCAGCGCGGCCTTCGTCGCGATATCCACGCAGCGAACCGTGTCCGGTTTTCCGGTGCCTTCCAGCAGGCCCGGAATTTCCTTGAACTGACGACGGATTTCCTTGATCATCTCGAACGCGGCGTCTCCCACCGCGGTCATGGTGAGCGCCGCGACAATAAATGGGAACGTCCCGCCGATGAACAAGCCGACCAGCACCAGCGGGTCGTTCAGCCGAAGTTCGATGGCCTCGCCTTGGCCGTGGGCGACTTCAGCCAGGAACGCCGTGATGATGGCAAGCGCCGCAAGTGCGGCAGCACCGATCGCGAATCCTTTTCCGATGGCGGCCGTCGTGTTGCCGACTTCGTCGAGCGTATCGGTAATGTGGCGGGTTTCCTCGCCCAACTCCGCCATTTCCGCGATGCCGCCGGCATTGTCCGCCACGGGGCCGTAAGCATCAATCGCCATGGTCATGCCGACCGTGGCCAGCATCCCTACCGCGGCGATGCCGACCCCGTAGAGGCCTGCCGCCATATGCGCGAAATAAATGATGGCGGCGATGGACAGTACCGGCACGGCTACCGACTGCATGCCGGTTGCAAGGCCCCGGATCATGACCGTGGCAGGGCCGGTCTCCGACGCGGCGGCGATCCGCCGCACCGGCGAACCCGCCGTGAAATATTCCGTCACCAAGCCGATGATGATGCCGCCGATGGCGCCGGCCAGCACCGCGATCCAGATGCCGGAGGCCAATTCGAAGTGCCCGATGACGAAGTGCGCCAGCGCGATGAACAGCACGGCCGAACCAAAAGTGCCCAGGCGCAAGGCGGCATCAGGCCGGCTGTGCACCCGGCTGCGGACCAGCAGGATGCCGATCATGGAGCACACGATACCGGTCGACGCCAATGCCAGCGGCAGGAACATCAGCACCTGCTGGGGGCCTAAATTCGCCAGCACCATTGCCGGCAGGGTGGAAGCCAGGGCGATGGTCGCGATGATCGATCCGCAGTACGACTCGAAGATGTCCGATCCCATGCCGGCGATATCGCCAACATTGTCGCCAACATTGTCCGCAATAACTCCTGGGTTCCGGGGATCGTCTTCCGGAATTCCCGCCTCGATCTTGCCGACCAGGTCCGCGCCCACATCCGCGCTCTTGGTGTAGATGCCTCCGCCGACACGCGAGAACAAGGCCACGGAAGATGCACCCATGCCGAAGCCGTGGATGATATGGGCCGTCGCCGGATCCTGTCCGTAGATCAGGTAGAGCGAGCCCAGGCCCAGAAGGCCCACCGCGGCGATGGTCAGGCCCATGATCGAGCCGCCGTAGAAGGCCAGGGACAGCGCGGTTGGCGCGCCGGCCATGTTGGCCGCCACGGCCGTGCGGACATTGGCGCGGGTCGCCGTGTACATGCCGATGAGGCCGGCGAGCGACGAGCAGGCCGCGCCGGTCAGGAAGGCGGCCATGGTGTGGACCCCCAGATCGGACAGGGCGATGGCGACCGCGACGACCGCGGTGAACAGGTACATCACCAGATACTCGCGGCGCATGAACGTCATGGCTCCCTGCTGGATTTCCCGGGCGATCTCGGCTACCCGTCCGTGACCTGCGGGATAACGCAGGATGATGCGATACAGAAGAAAAGCCGCCAATAGTCCGGCGGCCCCTAGCACCAGCGGCATGTGATCAAGCGAAATGTTCAAGGTCAAACTCCTTTGGGGGGATTAGAAGCGGCTCAGCCGCCCGTGACAGGGGGGAAAAACGCGATTTCGTCGCCATCCTGGATCTTTGCGTCAAGCGCGGCATGCCGGGCATTGACTGCCGCGAGCACCCTCGCGTCTGGCTCCTGCTTGACTAGGGTCTGCCAGACATCCTGCACGCGATCCAAATCGTCCGCATCGATTTCAATGCTTTCGAGGCCGACCCGGTCGCGGAGGCTGGCAAAAAATCGGACCGTAATACTCATGGACAGGTGTTTCGCACGAAAGCATTTTACCCTTGGGAGCATTTTCCCCTGCCCGGCCTCGCCACGCCATGCGATAATGCACGGATGGACCGCTGCCACCCCACTATCCTGATTATTCTGGACGGGGTCGGCATCAACCCCGATACCCAGCACAACGCTCTGGCGCAAGCTCGTACTCCGCGACTGGACGCCCTGTTCTCCGAACGCGCGTTCACCCAGTTGCAGGCCAGCGGAGCAGCGGTGGGCCTGCCGGACGGGCAAATGGGAAATTCCGAGGTCGGCCACATGATCATGGGGTGCGGGAACATCGTCTTGCAGGATCTCGTCCGCATTAACCAGAGCATCCACGACGGCTCGTTTTACGAAAACAGGGTTCTTCGGGAGGCCTTTCGCGAAACAACCTTGCGGGGCAGTCGGCTGCACCTGCTCGGCCTGGTGTCTGACGGGGGGGTGCACTCCCATGTCCGCCATCTTCTGGCGTTGATCGAACTGGCGCGGCGCGGAGGAGCCTCGCCGCATGTCCACATGTTTACCGATGGGCGGGACGTCCCACCGCGAAGTGCCTTGGAACACCTGCCCGAACTGGAGTCTGCGCTCAAAGGCGCTGGTTCCATCGACACCGTATGCGGCCGATATTACGCGATGGATCGCGACCGTCGCTGGCCACGCACCCAGCGCGCCTTCGAGGCCATCGTCCATGGCCAGGGGGCCTCTGCCCCGGATGCGGCAACGGCCATTCGACAGGCTTACTCGGAAAATCTCGGCGACGAGTTCATCGAACCGACTGTCTGTGCGGGGGCTGTGCCGATTGAGTCCAGCGACCTTATGGTGTTCTTCAATTTCCGCAACGACCGCCCGCGTCAGTTGGCGGAAAGCCTGAGCAGGCCTGTTTTCACGGAATTCAATCGCGGGAATTACTCCCCGGCGAGACTAGTGACGATGACCGAATTCGGTCTCGACCACGAGGTGCCGGTCGCTTTCGAGGAGGCCAAGCCCGACGTGACGCTGGCCGAGATCATCAGTCGCCGCGGCATCCCGCAGCTGCATTGCGCGGAAACCGAGAAGTATCCCCATGTCACCTTCTTCTTCAATGGGGGCCGCGAGCCGCCCTGGCCGGGCGAGCAGCGCGTGATGCTGCCTTCGCCGAATGTCGAGACCTATGATCAATGCCCGGAAATGAGCGCGGAGGCGGTCGCGGATGCGGTGGTCGATGCCATCCGCAGCCGGCAGTACGGATTCATCTTGGTCAATTTCGCCAATGCCGACATGGTCGGGCACACGGCGCAGGCAGACGCGATCATCCAAGCGGTCGAGGCCTTGGATTTCCAGATCGGGCGGATTGTCGATGCGGCGGCGGAGCATGAAATGGCCTTGATGCTGACTGCAGATCACGGCAATTGCGACGAAATGGTCGATGCGGACGGGCGCCCTCACACTCAGCACACGACGCACCCGGTCCCCTGCGTGGTGATGGACCAGACTGAACGCCAGTTGCGCGACGGCGGTGGGCTTGGAAACGTGGCGCCGACTGTGTTGGATCTGATGGGTCTGGAGCGCCCGGCGGAAATGCCCATGGACAGTTTGTTGCATTCCTGACCGGGTGATTCCGAGACGCTGAAATCCGTTCTAATTTGCTCCCCTTCTGCTTTTCGGGCAAAATTGTTGGCTCCTTTCCCCTGATAACTACCTATGCAGCGGTTCTTTCTTCCCCTGTTTCTCTGTTCCGGCCTAATCGCCGGATGTGGCGTAGGTTTAGACGACATTGATCTCTCGGCAATCGACCTCGGCATCGGAGAAGATACCGGTGACAATGAGGTCGAGGCGGGCGCCAAGGATTTCGTCTCCTGCAATCTCGGGCGGGAATGCGATTACCTGTGGCAACAGGCCCGGATCTGGCTGGACCGGAACGCCCGTTTCTCCGTCGACCCGAAAAACGAAGTCACCATGACCGCTTTCAGCCCGGAACCTGATCGGCACCGGACCGAATTTCAGTACCGCGTAACGAGGGTCTCCCACCAAGGCGGCGTCGCCACCATCAAGGTGGAGGCATTTTGTTCTGACGTGGAAGCCTGCGAGGACACGGCCGTAGAGCAGGTATACAAAATCAATGAGTTCCTGCGCAACCACAAGCGTGCGCTGAATGAGGGCCTCGTGGAGTTGGAGAGCTACGACGAACCGGAATTGCCTCGCGTCACGGCCCCGAAGATCGAGGAGACCGACGGCGCGCTTTCCGACATTTCTTTGGAGAGGGAGTACCGCCGCGGCCAATACCACGGCCAAGCCAAAGAGGCACTGGTCGGGGCCGGCTGCCTGAAGCAAAGCAAAATGTCGCTGCTGAAGTCTGACGGCAATGAAGACCTGTATGAGGTCAGTTGCCTGACCGGAATCCGCCACATCGTCTTTCGCTGCACTCGGGACGGATGCACCGTTCTTCAGTGAACCCCCGCTCCGGCAAGCTCATTTTTTCTAGCTGAATTCCGCCACCACGGGTGTGTGATCCGAAGGCCGCTCCCAGCGGCGCGGAGTCTTGTCGATGTGGCAGGACGTGCAGCGTGCCGCGGCTGCCAAGCTGGCAAGAATGAGGTCTATGCGCAAGCCGATGTTGCGGCGGAACGCCCCCTGCCGGTAATCCCACCAACTGAATGATTCCGGTTCCTGCTCGAAGCGCCTGAAGCAGTCCTCGAAACCTGCGTCTTTGATCGCGGCCAACGCCTCCCGTTCCGGTGTCGAGCAGAGGATGCGCTCCCGCCAGAGATCCGGGTCGTGCACATCTTCGTCCGCAGGCGCAATATTGAAATCGCCCATGATCAGGTAATGTTCATGTTTCTGCAGGTCGGACTCGATGAACTCCTTTACTTTTTGCAGCCAATGGAGCTTGTGATCGTACTTGGGGTCCCCGACTTCCTTTCCATTGACTACGTACAGGTTGAGAATCCGCCAGCCCTCGACGGTCGCGGCCAGTATCCTGCGATCGGGATCGTCCAGCTCGGGAATATCGGCCATCACCTCCGCGGCTGTTCGCCTTGTCAACATGGCGACGCCATTGTAGGTTTTCTGCCCGGCAAATGTTGCCTGATATCCCGCCTGCACGATTTCCTCTTGCGGAAAATCCGCATCCACCACCTTGGTTTCCTGAAGGCACAGGACATCCACCGGGTTGTCCTCAAGCCAGAGAAGCACATGCGGCAGGCGCACCCGAAGTGAGTTTACGTTCCAGGTCGCAACCTTCATGCCGCCAGCCCCATCTGCCGCAGTAGCGCATCCGGATTCGGTTCGCGCCCCCGGAACGCCCGGAACATTTCGGCCGCGGGCCGCACGCCGCCTGCCGACAGGACGCAGTCGGCAAAACGCTTGGCGGTCTCTTTGTTGAACAGGCCCTCCTCCTGGAATGCGGCATAGGTGTCCCCTGACAGGACTTCCGCCCACTTGTAGCTGTAGTAGCCCGCGGTATAGCCTCCGGAGAAGATGTGCTCGAAGCTGTGCGCGGTGCGCACGAATTCCGGCGTTTCCATCACACCGATCTCACGGCGGACTTCGGCTAAAAGTTCCTCGACCCGCGCGCCACGTTCAGGCCGGTATTCCAAGTGCAGCCGGAAATCGAACAACGCAAATTCCAGCTGGCGCATCAAGTCCAGTCCGGCATTGAAAATCCGGCTGTCGCGCAATCGCCCTGCCATTTCCTCCGGCAGCAATTGCCCGGATTGGTAATGCCGCGCGAAACGATTCAGGACTTCCGGCTCCCAGCACCAGTTTTCCATCCATTGGCTGGGCCATTCGACCGCATCCCATTCCACCCCTTCGATGCCGGACACTCCGGCGCAGTCGACCCGGGTCAGCATGTGATGCAGGCCGTGGCCGAATTCATGGAACAGGGTAACCACGTCGGCGTGTCCGAACAGTGCCGGCATGTCGGCCGTCGGCGGCGAACCATTGCACGTCAGGTAGGCAACGGCCGGCTGTGCGCCTGTTTCACGGCGGCGGCGGTTGGCGCAAGTTCCCATCCAGGCTCCCCCGTGCTTATGGGGCCGGGCGTACGGGTCTAAATAGAATTGCCCGCGAAGTTCTCCGCCCGCATCACGGATTTCGTAGAACCTTACGTCCGGGTGCCAGGTTGCCACATCGTCGCGCCGGGAAATCTCCAATTGGAAAAGGTCTACGGCAAGATCCAGCATGCCTTGAATCGTCGCATCCGCCGCGAAGAATGGCTTGAGTTCCGCTTCCCGCAAACCATACCGGCTGATGCGGAGGCGTTCTCTGACCCAGGCTTGATCCCAGCGCCGCATCTCACTCAACCCCAATTCATTTCGGGCAAACTCCCGGAGCTCCTGCCATTCATTTTTTGCCTGCTCCCGAGCACGTTCGATCAAGTCGTGGAGAAAATCCAGCACTTGCGAGGGAGTTTCGGCCATTCGCGTGGCCAGGGCATGATCAGCAATCGTCGCAAAATTCAATAGTTGGGCCTGTTCGTAACGCAAGCGAAGGATTTGCTCGATTAAGTCGGTATTGTCGTATTTCCCGGCATGCGGCCCCTGATCCGACGCCCGGGTCGTGTATGCCACATACACTTCGTGGCGAAGGCCTCGATTATTCGCATGGGTGAGGATGGCCTGCACACTCGGAGGCATGAGGCTGATGCGCCAGCCGTCCAGGCCGTGTGCCTCAGCATCTGCACGGAACATTTCGCGGTAGGGAGCCGGCATACCCTCCAATCGGGCGTCTTCGGCCAACAGGAGCGACCACGCGCCGGTCGCATCGGTGACATTGTCCGTGAAACGGGCGCAACAGGTGGCTAATTCCTGCTCGATCTCGGCAAAACGCTTCTTTTTCTCCTTTGGCAGGTGTACGCCACCCAAGCGATAGTCTCTCAGGCTGAGGATCACCTCTCTCTGGCGAGGCATCGGCAAACCCAACCACTCTTCACCTTCCCGAAGCTTCAGGAAATATCCATATAAGTCTTTATTATGCAATAAATCAGTATTATATTCTGTTATTTTCTGTAAAGATGCTTGATATGCCTCTCGCCACTCGGGGCTGTCGCATACTGCGCGCAAGTGTTGGATCGGGGAAAAAGCTTCCTGCAGCCGGCTTCCTGCTGCCTCCAGGGGAAGCAACAGCGAGGCTTCGTTCGGCGGGTCCGGATTCAGGTTCTTGATCAGATCCCGGTTTTCGTCGAGGATCGAGTCGATCGCCGGACATGCGTGTTGCGGAAGAATCCGGCCGAATGCCGGCAACGGCCGCTCCTCCAGAAGGGGGTTGGCCGAGTCCATTTTCTTCAGATGTCGATGTTGTCGGCCTTGAGGGCGTTTGCCTTGATGAAGTCGCGGCGGTCTTCAACCCCCTCGCCCATCAGGGTGCCGAACAGAGTATCCGCCGCCTGTGCGTCCCCGATGTCAACCTTGAGCAGGCGCCGAGCCTCAGGATGCATGGTGGTTTCCCACAATTGCTCAGGATTCATCTCGCCCAGGCCCTTGTATCGCTGGATGGTCTGCCCATGCCGGGCCTCTTCCAGCAACCATTCGTACAGTTCAACAAAATCCGAGGACTCCCGGGCCTGGTTCTTGCGCACCATCCGGGCGCTTCCCTCTAGAAGCCCTTCCTGGGCCTTGGCAAAATCCTGGATCATCTGGTACTCCGCCGCGGCAAAGAAATCGTGGTAGTAGATGTCGGTCGTGGCCAAGCCTTCTGCGATGCGCTCCAGAACCAGCCGTGGTCCCGTCGCGGGATCCGGCTCCACCCGATATTGGAATTCCCGGCTTTCCGGCTCAAGGCGGTTCGCGCGCGCCGCAATCGCTTTGCCCCAAGACTTCAGGGCTTTGATTCCCGGTTCCGCCTTCTCCGGCCCCGGCACCCTCAGGAGATGCGCCAGGAACTCCCGGTCGTGGCGCACGGAAAGACGCGAAACGCTTGCTTGAGCCTTCCTACATTTATCCATTAAATCAATGAGTTGAGGCTGATCCAAGGGTGCCGCTCCGGCCTTGGGATAAAGTTGTGCCCCCTCCAGTGCCTCTTCCTGAAGATAGGCGGTCAATTCCTCGTCATCCAGCAGGTACTTTTCTTTCTTACCCTTCTTGACCTTGTACAGGGGCGGCTGGGCAATGTAGATGTGGCCTTGCTCGACCAAGCTCGTCATTTCCCGGTACAGGAAAGTCAGGAGGAGAGTTCGGATATGTGCCCCGTCAACGTCGGCATCTGTCATGATGATGATGCGGTGATAGCGCAGGCGATCGATATCAAACTCTTCCTTGATGCCGGTGCCGAGCGCAGTAATCAACGAGATAATCTCTTCCGATGCCAGCATCCGATCCAGACGCGCTCGCTCGACATTGAGAATCTTGCCTTTCAGGGGCAGGATCGCCTGAGTCGCCCGATCCCGCCCTTGCTTGGCAGAGCCGCCAGCGGAATCACCCTCGACCAGGAACAACTCCGAGCGGGCCGGATCTCGCTCCTGGCAGTCTGCCAGTTTCCCCGGCAGCCCCCCGACATCAAACACGGTTTTTCGGCGAGCCGTCTCCCGGACCTTGCGGGCTTCTTCACGAACCTGCGCGGCGCGAACGATTTTCTCCACGATCTGCTTGGCTTCTGCGGGGTTTTCCAAAAGGAAATCCCGCAACCGGTCGCCGATCACGCTTTCCACGGCCCCCTTCACCTCCGACGACACCAGCTTGTCCTTAGTCTGGGATGAGAACTTAGGGTCGGCCACCTTGATCGACAGAACCGCGGTCAAGCCTTCCCGGGTGTCTTCCCCGGTCAGCGCCACGGACAGGCGTTTCCCGAGCCCTTCCTTTTCCACGTAGTTGTTGATGGTTCGGGTCAAGGCAGCACGAAAACCAGCCAAGTGCGTTCCACCGTCTCTTTGACGTATATTATTGGTATAACAGAGAATGTTCTCATGATATCCGATATTCCACTGCAGCGCGGCTTCAATGTTTGCCTCGCCCTGCCCGCCTGTGATCGAGATCACCGAGGGCTGGAGCGGCTCCTTGCCGGAATTGCTGTGCTTGACGAAGGCGACGATGCCGCCATCGTAATGAAAGGTGCTGCTTTTGCCGGTCCGGTGGTCTTCCAGCCGAATGCGCACCCCGGAATTGAGAAAGGACAGCTCCCTGAGGCGGGCTGCCAGTGTTTCATAGTGAAAAACGACGTTGCTGAAGACTTTTTTCGAGGGCCAGAACCGAATGGTCGTGCCCGTTTGCTCGGATGAGCCTGCTGAAACGAAATCGCCTTTCGGCCGACCCATGGCATATTCCTGGTGCCACCGTTGCCCATCGCGGCCGATCGTCAGGTCCAGCCGCGACGACAGGGCATTCACGACCGAAACCCCGACTCCGTGCAGTCCACCGGACACTTTGTAGGAATGTTCGTCGAACTTGCCGCCCGCATGAAGGGTGGTCATCACCAATTCCGCCGCCGGCCGGCCTTCTTCATGCATTTCGATCGGGATTCCCCGGCCGTTGTCGATCACCGTGACGGAGCCGTCCTCGTTCAGGGTTACCTGGATTTCCGTGCAGTGCCCCTCCAAGGCTTCGTCGACCGAGTTGTCGACGACCTCGAACACCATATGGTGTAGGCCCGTGCCGTCATCGGTGTCACCGATATACATTCCCGGGCGCTTTCGAACCGCTTCCAGGTCTTTCAGAACTTTGATAGAAGACGCGTCGTAAGCCATGTCTGGAGCCTCGCAAAAAGACCTCTAATTTTACCTTGATCAACCCTCCGATGTCAATGAAATCGCCCCTTGTTCCACATGGAACACGCGGCCCTGGGCGCCATCCGGAAGGTGCTCCAGCGGTTCATCCCGGATTCGGGTTGCGAAGAGCTGCGCCTCGCAGCTGGAAAGCGCTTCGAGGAGGTGTTCCAAATGCTGTTCATCCAGCTCCGCCGAAAGATCGTCAAACAGCAAGATGCAGTTTTCGTCTCTCAATTCCTGAAAAAGCGCCACCTGTGCCAAAAGCAGGCAACAAGACAATAGTTTCGACTGGCCCCGGGACGCGATTCGCGTCGCCGGCATTCCACCTAGCGCCAGACCCAGCTCCGCGCGATGCGGGCCGGTGGTGGTCTGCCCGGATTCACGGCTTGCCCTGAGCCCCGCAGACAATGATTCCGCAAGCCCTGCAGATTCATCATACCCCGGGAAATAGCTCGTCTCCAGGCCCAGCCCGGGAAGAAGGATCTGGGCAAATCCCTCCAGCGGGTCCCGGACTTCTTCCAGATATCGCCGGCGCATGGCGGTCAAGGCCTCCCCGGCCTCGGCCAACGGGCGATCCCAGTCCTCTGGGTGTTGGTTGCGGCTCTTCAAGGCGGCGTTTCGTTGCTTCAGGGCGCGCTGGTAGGACGCCCAGCTCCGCCGATACTCCGGTTCCACATGGAACACCCCCCAATCCAGCCATGCGCGCCGCCGCGCGGGGGGGCCGTGGACTAAAGTATGGCTATCGGGATGAATGGCCTGTACGGCTAACCGGGGGGCGAGGTCCGACAGCCCCTTTATCGGCTCTCCATCACAGCGCAGTTCAAGCGTTTCGGCCGTTCTGCGCTGACTCAGAGTAAATGGGGGCGCCCCCTCTTCTCCGTCGCCCGGATCAACTTGTCCGCGCAAAAGGAACTCCTTCTCCCCTTTCATCACCAGTTCCTTGGGCCGGTGGGACCGAAAGCTTCGCCCTCGGGCCAACAGGTCTATGGCTTCCAGGAAGGTTGTTTTCCCGGCGGCGTTGGGACCGGTGATCAGGTTGAATTCAGGATGCGGCAATAATTCGGGAATTTCCCGCAAGCATCGAAGGTTCCTAACCTCTAGCTTGGCAAGCCGCACCGGCGCTCAAGCCTTCATCGGCATGATAATGTGCTTGCTGCTTCCTTCCGAAGGGTTGATCAACATGCTGCTGCTGCCGTCGTTGACTCCGATCACGGCCTCGGAACTGCCCAAGGATTGAAGGGCATCTATCAAGTATTTGATATTTATAGATATTTTAACTTCCTCTTCTGCCTCGGGCTCCCGCGATAAAGCCATTTCAATCAGCTCCTCGCCGATGTCGCCCTTGTTGTTCTTGGCGCCAATCTCAAGGCTCTCGCCTTCCTTGAATGTCAGCATGACCGCTTGCGTCAATTCATCCGTAACAGGGGTAATCCGTTCTGCCGCCTTGATGAGAGCATCCCGACCAACCTTGGCCCGCAGTTTCCGTTCCTCCGGCACCACCGTCCGGTAATCGGGATATTTTCCGTCCACCAGCATGGTATGAAATGCGCACCGGTCTCCAGATAAGTCCAGTCTCAGGTGGTTTCCTGCCAAATGAAGAACCAGATCCTGTTCTTGATCGGTCAGAATCTTGGTCAATTCCTCAACGCCTTTGCTGGGAACGATCAGTTGAACCGGATTTTCCATTCCGGTCTGCATCGCATGTTCAGCGACAGCCATGCGGTGGCCGTCGGTTGCGACTGCGGTTACCGCTTCAGGGCCCACGTCCAGCAAGACCCCCAGCAGGTAGTAACGCATGTCATTCTGGGCCATTGCGTACCGAACGTTGGAAAGCAGGGACCGCAGAACGCCTTCCGGCATGGAGAGCTCGTATTCGTCATCTTGGGAAGTAATGCTTGGGAATTCGTCTGCATCAACCACCACGAGCTTGTAGCGGCTTCGGCCGTGCCAGAGATTCATCGCCTTCCCGTCGTCTTCAAGCTCAAAACAAATTTGTGCGTCAGCAGGAAACCTGGAGCAGATATGCAGAAGCGTCGAAGCTGGCACGGTGCATGGCTTGAGGTCTTCGCCTTCGACAGGAATATGAAAAGCCAAGCGCAGTGTGTTGTCTGTTGCCGTGAACCGCACGCCGCTTTTGTCAGGTTCGATCAGGATGCTTGCGACGGCATTGACCGCATCCGTGCCGGAAACGGAAGCATTCAGAGAAGCCACGTCCGGGGCGGTGCTCGCAAGCTTCCGTAGAGGATCGACAAGCGTCTGCTGTTCAATAGTGAATTTCATGATTTAAATTTATTATTGTTAAGGGAAGCCAAACCCGTGGAGAACCACGATAATTATAGGTGGATCAATCAATTATGCAACTCATGAACAGTGGAAAACGGCAGTGGGCTTGGGGTTGAGGGAGAGGTTTTCGCGAACAGTTCACAATTGCCTGTAGTTTGTGCGCAGATCGTCCACATTCTTTCCGGGCTCAACTAAGAAGCTTCCGTTTGAGGTTTCGGTAATCGGCTTGGGTCCGCTCGTCATTTTCGTCCAGCCGCTTCTGGATTTTCTGGCAGGCGTACAGGACAGTGGAATGATCCCGACCGCCGAAAGATTCACCGATGCTGGCTAGACTCATCTGCGTCAGCTCGTGCAACAGTTTCATGGCCATCTGCCGGGGCAGGGCGATCGCCTGGGGCCGGCGTTGGGAGTCGAGGTCCTCTTTTGTCACGTCGTAGTACGTCGCTACCGCGGACTTGATTTGATCCGTATTGAGCAAGCGATCGCGAATCGGGACAATGTCCCGCAAGCAGCGGCGAGTGAATTCCAGATCAATCGCCTGTCCCCCGACGTTGGCCTGCATGATGACACGAGATAACGCACTCTCCAGCTCGCGGACGCTGCCGACGGTTTTCTCGGCGATAAACCAGGCGACCTCGTTGGGTAACTCAATATTGCGCTGCTCCGCCTTGCTGAGCAGGATCGCGGCCCGGGTTTCCGTACTGGGTGGGTCGATCGCGCAGTACATGCCGCCGCCGAGGCGGGACTTCAGCCGGTCCTCCATGCCCTTGATCTCTTTGGGATAGCGATCACAGGTCACGACGATCTGGCGCTGTCGGCCTGTCAACGCATTGAAAGTATGGAAGAATTCGTCCTGTGAGCGTTCCTTGCCGGCAAGGAACTGGATGTCATCGATCAGGAGCACGTCGACGGAGCGGTAATACGCTTTGAAGGAATCGATCCGGTTGTGCTGGAGCGCACTGATCAGGCTTTGGACGAATTGCTCGCAGTGCAGGTACACCACGCTGGTATTCGGCTGATTCTGCAGGATCGCGTGCCCGATCGCCTGCATCAGGTGGGTCTTCCCGAGGCCGACGCCTCCGTAGATCAGGTAGGGATTGTAATCATCGTTTCCGGCCTGCAGGGAAACGAGCTCAGCCGTCGCGTACGCTAATTCGTTGGAGTGCCCGCGCACGAACTTGTCGAACTTGAACTTCGGCAGCAAGCGATCGGAATAATTGAGATCGGTGCCGAAGTCGGGGGCGGGGGTTTTCGCCTGAACGGGAAAGGCAGCTTGAGCCTGGGTTGCGGGCGGTTGAGTTCCGACGCGCAGGTCGATGCTCAGGTCTTCGCGGGCGAACGCCCGGACATAATTCTCTATCCGGTCCATGAAGCGGGTCCGGACCTGCTGGAGAAGCACCATGTTGGGTGCCAGAAGTAAAAGAGAGGTCGGGGATTCTTGGGCGTGCAGAGGGCGAACGAAAGTGTTGATGTCCTGCTCAGTCAATTCGGCTTCCAGGTACCGAAGACAGCCTTGCCAGATTGCGGACACGAGGACCCCTCTGTTGTCGTTATCATAATTACAGCCTCGACCTCGCATAAAGCCGTGGGGATAGAAAAACTATACCTAATCGGGAAAAGTGATGGCAGAAGTATTGGATATTTCAGCGAGATTAAAATTCACCGGGAAAAAGAAGGGGACCTATCTAATTGATTTATATAAGGAAATAGGCAGAAAACAAAGAGAAACAAATAACTGCTTGATTATGGCAAGATTTCTATTGGCGTACCCAGGTCCACCAAGTCCCAGACCTCTCGCATGTGCGGGTTGCTGATCGCGATGCAGCCGTCAGTCCAATTCCGTCCATCGAACATCAGGAGGCTGCGCTTCTCAAGAGAGGGCATGCCATGAATCATGATGTCGCCGCCTGGGGGTTTTCCGGCCGCCTTTGCTGCGGCCCGGTCGGCGTCGTTCGGATAAGAGATGCGCAAGGCCCGGTAGAAGCGGCTTTTCGGCTTGCGCTCGTGGAGCAGGTAGCGCCCCTCAGGAGTTCGCTCGTCTCCCTGGTGCCGCTTGTGGCCGACCGGGTTTCCGCCCAGATAGATGGGAAACCGGCGGATCACCCGCTCTCCGATCATGAGCTGCAGGACTCCTTCAGATTTTTTCACGACGACGCGATCAATCGGGCTGGCGGCTTGAGCCGCAGCAATCCCGAAAGCCAGAAAAAATCCGATCAGGCTCGGTCTCATTGAGATTCTTCCTCGCTTGGGGGGGGCGGGCATGGGCCCGGCCAGCAGGGCCGGGTCGACTCGGGTATCAAGCCAGTTCACCCGCCAGTCCAGATGCGGGCCGGTGGAGCGCCCGCTCGATCCGACCCGGCCGATCTGTTCACCCGCTGCTACAGCCTGCCCAACCGCGACATCAATGCTTTGCAGGTGAAGGAAAGTGGAAGACACGCCGAAGCCATGATCCAAAATGATGGTCACGCCAGTGTAATACATGTCCGGATGTGCCAGCGTGACCTGCCCGGGGGCCGGCGCCCGCACGGGGGTGCCGGCGGGCGCGGCGATGTCAATGCCGTAATGCGGGCTGCGGGGCTTGCCGTTCAGAACCCGGCGGCTTCCATAGACGCCGGTGATGATGCCGACGACAGGCCACCGGAAGGGTTGCAGAAAATCCAAGCGCGTGCTATGTACGGCACGGGCGGCTTTGACTTCAGCCTGATCGCGTTTGATGCGCGCGAGAGCGTTCGGGTCTGGCGTCACCATCTTCTTTGGCAGCCCCTTGATGTGTTGGGTCTGGTACTCGCGCGCCTCAATGGCGAGAGTCCGTTCAAAGACGGCTTTGGGGCCACTGACTCGCAGAACGGAACGCGAGGGGTGTTCCCGCCCAAAGCCGACGACGAAATGTCCATCTCCGGTTGTAGCAATAGCCTGGCCGTCCAGCGCCACGGTCTGGCCGGGCGCGACCTGGCCGCGAACGAGCCCGCCTTGGATCAGCGGGCCGTCAAGAATGATATCCATGGCATTAGCGGTCGTGGCGCACGCAAGAAACAGCCCGGTGGCTGAAAGACAAGCGGTAAAAGATCGGGCCCCCATCTCAGAGTAAAGTATAGAAGAGGATTGAATTTTACTTCGTTCGGCAGACTGCGCTTTTCCAATTCACATCCATGGCCCCCGCCTTGCAGCCCAGCTTGGAAGTGACCGGTGACGACCTGAGCCGAGAAGGCGACAGCCTTGCACGGTTGCCGGGGACATGGGAAGTCTTCGTTGCGCATTTGGGCGGGCAGACGGTGGAGGAATTTGTGCAAGGCTGCTTCCGCGTGCGACAGTTGGGCCATCAGCCGGTGCCGCATCTGACGGCACGGCGCTACCGGGATCCGAAGCAACTGGAGGAGACAATCCGCCTCCTGCGTAACGAAGCGATGGTCCGGGAAGCATTGGTTCTGGCGGGTGATGTGGATCCGGCGGGATCGTTGAAAGACAGCCTCGATGTGATGGATTCCGGGGTGTTGGAGCGAAGCGAACTTAGGCGGGTGTGGTTCTCCGGCTATCCGGAAGGACATCCGAAAATCGATGGAGGCCGCCTGGAGGAGGCGTGGAGGAGGAAGAAGGGCTGGTCGCAATCTTGCCGGATTCCGATTGGCGTAGTCACGCAACTCGCGAAGGATCCCGCAATTCCCGCGGAGTGGTGCAGAAGACAGGGATTCGCCGAGCGGGGGATTGCATCGCGAATCAGCCGGTTCCTGTACGCGCGGCCGGAAATCCTGGAGGATCTTGCGCGGCTGGCAGGGATGCCGGCACTTTTGCAACTGGTTCGGGAATCGGGCGGCGCCCCCTATGTCCGCGGCCCGACAGCGGTGAAAGGAGAAGAATCGGCAATGCAGGCTTGCTCGCCCCACTACATGGCCTTGGGCGCCCTGAGTCGAACCGTGGACGGGTTGTCTGGAATCCCTTAAACGGTAAATGCCCAGGGGGGGGGGCCGACAGGGCCGGCCTGGGCACGCCAACGAAGAGCAGAGGCATGCGGGCAGATCATCATTGAAACCGACTCCGAAATCATCCGCCGGCTCAAGGACGACGATCTCACCCCCCCCCGGACCATGGAAGATATCCTGAATGTGGAGGAAGAGCATGCGGACGACCTGGCGGTCTGCTGGAAGGCGCGTCAGGCTAGACCCGCCCAGGCCTCCGCACGTGGTAGTATTGAAAGGGTCAGCTGGATTTTCCGTAGGCGCGTAGCTCAGTTGGTTAGAGCGCTACCTTGACATGGTAGAGGTCGTTGGTTCGATTCCAATCGCGCCTACCACTCAATTCCTGACACGTTTCTGCGCGCCCTTGGCGCGCCGGGCTCGCTTCTCGCGTTCCCGCTCGCGCGCCTTGCACCTGGGGCAACGCGCCGTGAAAGAAGGCTCCGGGCACTCGACGCAGATATTCATTTCACGCCGCCGCGCCCGCTCGGCCTTCCTGGGCATCAGCCTTCCCCGCCCGGAACGGAAGCGTTCCGGTTGGTCGCGGATGCCAACCGCAATTCGTCCAGCATGTCGTACCTCGCTAGCATCTGGGTGGCTGCCGGCGCCCGATGTCTTGGCCAGATCACGCGGACATCCACTGCGAATCACCCAAGTGTTTGACATTCATGAGCGCCCAAGTTCCCCCAAAAGGCTGGATTCAGGGGGGGGAATTGGGCCGCTGACAGGGACAACGGCAATCTATGGGGAGAGGGAGCGGGGCGAAGCGAGGGCTCGGCTCTTGGAAGGCCCGCCGGGTTTCTCGTTCGGGGCGGGGGTCTATAATTTCACTTCGGGTTTCGCGGAAACCGTATTTCCAGAGGCTGCCGATGGAATCGCCGTTGTTCGGCTTAGCAGAACCCGCGTCGTGGAGCGCTTCCGTGGGACCGCCACGAGCATGAACTGGGAGAGATCTAATGCTTGACGAGTACCTGGCCGTACTGCTGTTCCTTCTGGTGGGCGTGGGAATCGGCGTGGCCGTGCTGTTGCTGGGGCATCTAATGTCGAGGCGGGACCCGAACCCGGACAAGTCGCGTCCCTACGAATGCGGGTTCGAAGCCTTCGATGACGCGCGCATGAAGTTCGACGTGCGCTATTACCTTGTGGTGATTCTGTTTGTGCTGTTCGACCTGGAAGTAGCGTTCCTGTTTCCGTGGGCGGTGGCGCTGGAGGAAATCGGAGTGTACGGGCTGATTTCGATGGCGGTGTTTCTGTTGATTCTGGCCGTGGGCTTCGTGTTCGAATGGCGGCGAGGGGCGTTGGAATGGGATTGATGGAACAACTGCGCCCGCAGGAGGCGGAGCGGCTCCAGCGGGGCTTCATGGTGACCAGCGCCGACCTGCTGGTCAACTGGGCGCGCTCGGGCTCGTTGTGGCCGGTGACCTTCGGCCTCGCCTGTTGTGCGGTGGAGATGATGCACGCCGGCGCGTCGCGCTACGATCTGGACCGCTTCGGCATGCTGTTCCGGCCGAGCCCGCGGCAGTCGGACGTGATGATCGTGGCGGGCACCCTGGTCAACAAGATGGCGCCGGCGCTGCGCCGTGTGTACGACCAGATGCCGGATCCGAAATGGGTGATCTCGATGGGGTCTTGCGCCAACGGTGGGGGCTACTATCACTATTCCTATTCCGTGGTGCGCGGTTGCGACCGCATCGTGCCGGTCGACATCTATGTGCCGGGCTGCCCGCCGACCGCGGAAGCGCTGCTTTACGGAATCATGCAACTGCAGAACAAGATCCGCCGCACCCATACGCTGGCCCGCTGAATGACCGCTTCTGATTCCTGGATTTCCGCGCAGGCGGACTGGCTGGGCAACCGGGCGGAAATCCGCGTTGACCGCGATTGCCCGCGCCTGATTACCACGGCTGAGCACCTGATCGACGTCCTGCGTCACCTCCGCGACGATCCGGAGTGCCGGTTCGAACAACTGATCGATCTGGCGGGCCTGGACTACGCCGAATACGGCCAGACCGAATGGAGCACCGACGAAGCGACCGCCACCGGGTTTTCGCGAGCCTCCGTGGCCGCCACCTCGGCACGCTACTCTTTTGCGGATCCCCACCCGCCGGCCAGGCAGGACGGGCGGTTCGCGGCGGCCTATCACCTGCTGTCGCTGTCCCACAATCGCCGCGTCCGGGTCGTGGCGCGCTGCGCGAGCGGGGCCTGGCCGACGCTGCCGTCGGTGCGAACGCTCTGGCATTGCGCGGACTGGTATGAACGTGAGGCCTTCGATCTGTTCGGCATCGTGTTCGAGGGCCACCCGGATCTACGCCGCATCCTCACCGACTACGGCTTCATCGGCCATCCGCTGCGCAAGGATTTCCCCCTCAGCGGCCACATGGAAGTGCGTTACGACCCGGACCTCCGGCGAGTCATCTACCAGCCGGTGACCATCGAGCCACGGGTCGGCGTGCCGAAGGTTCGGCGCGGAGAGGGCCATGGCTGAGATTCACAACTACACCATGAACTTCGGGCCGCAGCACCCGGCATCCCACGGAGTCCTGCGGCTGGTGCTGGAGCTGGACGGCGAAGTCGTGGAGCGCATCGACCCGCATATCGGTCTGCTGCATCGGGGCACCGAGAAGTTGGCCGAGAGCAAGCCGTACAACCAGAGCATCGGTTACATGGACCGGCTGGACTACGTGTCCATGATGTGCAACGAGCATGCCTACGTGCGGGCGATCGAGCAGTTGCTGGAGACCGAAATCCCGGAGCGCGCGCAGTACATCCGGGTCATGTTCGACGAGATCACACGAATCCTCAATCACCTGCTGTGGCTGGGCGCGCACGCGCTCGACATCGGTGCGATGACCGTGTTCCTGTACGCGTTCCGGGAGCGGGAAGACCTGATGGACTGCTACGAGGCGACGACCGGCGCGCGCATGCACGCGACGTACTACCGTCCCGGCGGCGTATACCGCGACCTGCCGGAATCAATGCCGCGCTACCAGCCGTCGCGCTTCTGCTCGAAGCGCGAGGCCAACCGGCGGAACCGCGATCGCGAGGGAGGCCTGCTGGATTTCCTGGAAACGTTCACCGACCGCTTCCCTGGTTGCGTCGACGAATACGAAACCTTGCTGACCGACAACCGCATCTGGAAGCAACGGACGGTGGACATTGGCGTCGTCAGCCCCGAGCGGGCGCTGCAGCTGGGATTCACGGGGCCCATGCTTCGCGGCTCCGGCATCCCCTGGGACCTGCGCCGGCGGCAGCCGTACGCGGTGTACGACGCGATGCAGTTCGACGTGCCGGTCGGCACCAACGGCGACTGCTATGACCGCTACTTGGTTCGAATCGAGGAAATGCGCCAGTCGAACCGGATCATCCGCCAGTGCGTGGAGTGGCTGCGCAAGCATCCCGGGCCGGTCATCGTCGCCGACCACAAGATCGCGCCGCCGCCGCGCGAGGAAATGAAGCACGACATGGAAGCGATGATCCATCACTTCAAGCTGTTTACGGAAGGTTTCTGCCTGCCGGAAGGCGAGACCTATGCCGCGGTCGAGCATCCGAAGGGCGAGTTTGGTGTCTATCTGGTCTCGGACGGCGCGAACAAGCCGTACCGGCTGAAGATCCGTGCGCCGGGCTTCCCCCACTTGGCGGCGCTTGACGAGTTGGCGCGCGGGCACATGCTGGCGGACGTGGTTGCCCTGATAGGGACTTTGGACCTGGTGTTCGGCGAGGTCGACCGGTGAGCGACATCCTGAGCCCGGATCTGTGCGGCCGCATCGACGCCTGGCTGGAACGCTTTCCCGCCGAACACCGGCGCTCGGCCGTCCTGGGCGCCTTGCGCGAGGTGCAGAAAGAGCACGGACACCTGACCCCGGAGCGTATGGACGCCGTGGCCGACTACCTGGGCCTGCCGGCCATCCAGGTGTACGAGGTCGGCTCGTTCTACACCGGATTTCAGCACCAGCCGGTCGGACGCCATACGGTGGCGGTCTGCACCAACATCTCCTGCTGGCTGCGCGGCGGCGAGAAAATCCTGGCCCACATCGAGAAAAGCCTGGGCATTCGCGCCGGCGAGTCGACCGGGGACGGACGAATCTTCCTGAAGTCCGAAGAGGAATGCCTGGCGGGATGCTGCGGCGCGCCGATGATGCAGGTCGACCATGTCTACCATGAAGACCTGACTCCGGAGAAAGTCGACGAGATCCTGGGGGCGCTGTCGTGATCCGCCACCACAACGAAATGTGCTTCGCCACGCTCAAGCACTCGGAACCCTGGACGCTGAGGGCGTATGAATCGGTCGGCGGCTACCGGGCATGGCGGAAGATTCTTGCCGAGCGCCCGCCCCGGCGCGACCTGATCGAACAGGTCAAGGGTTCGGGGCTGCGCGGGCGCGGCGGCGCGGGGTTTCCGACCGGGGTGAAGTGGAGTTTCATGCCGGATTGCGAGGAGAGCTACCTCGTGTGCAATGCCGACGAGTCGGAACCGGGCACCTGCAAGGACCGCGACATCCTGCGCTTCAACCCGCACGCCCTGATTGAGGGCATGGCGATCGCCTGCTACGCGATCGGCGCCCGCGCCGGGTACGCCTACCTGCGCGAGGAGTTCATCGACGAGCCGTATTTCCGCCTTCGGGTCGCATTGCGCGAGGCATACGAGAATGGAATGCTGGGCTGCGACATCCGGGGCAGTGGCGTTACGGTCAATCTTTACGACGTGCTGGGGGCGGGGGCGTACATCTGCGGCGAGGAGACTGCGCTGCTGGAGTCCTTGGAAGGCAAGAAGGGATTTCCGCGCTTCAAGCCGCCGTTCCCGGCCAACTACGGCCTGTGGGGACGGCCGACTACGGTCAACAATGTGGAAACCCTGGCGCTGGTGCCGGGGATCCTGCGCCAGGAACCGGGCTGGTTCGATGAGGTCGGGACGGAAAAGAGCCGGGGCACCCGATGCTTTTCGGTGTCCGGCCACGTCTCCCGCCCCGGCAACCACGAACTTCCGCTCGGCACCCCGTTCGCGGACCTGCTCGAGCTGTGCGGTGGGGTCTGGAAGGACCGCGAGCTCAAGGCGGTCATCCCGGGCGGCTCCTCGGTCCCGGTGCTTCCCGCCGAGGCCATGATGGACCTCAACCTGGATTTCGAGAGCCTGGCGGCTGCCGGCTCGATGCTGGGTTCCGGCGCGGTGATCGTGATGGACGAGACGACCGACATGGTGAAGGTGCTGCAGCGCATTTCCCGCTTCTACTTTCAGGAATCCTGCGGGCAGTGCACCCCGTGTCGCGAGGGGACGGGCTGGCTGTACCGCGTGCTGACCCGCATCGTCGAGGGGCAGGGCACGGAGGACGATCTAAAGATCCTGGAAGAGGTGCCCGGGCGCATCGAGGGCCATACCATCTGCGCGTTGGGCGATGCCGCGGCCTGGCCGGTGCAGGGCGTCCTGCGCCACTTCCGCGGCGAGTTCGAGCATTACATCCGCCATGGCAAGAGCATGGTGAGCCCGTCATGAGCGATCCGGTCACGATCACCCTGAACGGGCGCGTGGTCGAGGCGGCCGCCGGCGAGATGCTGATCGCGGTGGCGGACCGCGAGGGTGTTCCGATCCCGCGCTTCTGCTATCACCCGAAACTTTCGGTGGCGGCCAACTGCCGCATGTGCCTGGTCGAGGTGTCGGGTGCGCGTGGACCGGCCCCGGCCTGCGCCACCCCGGTGGTGGACGGCATGGAAGTGCAGACCCGGTCCGAATTCGCCCGCGAGGCGCAGCGTGCCACCATGGAGTTCCTTCTGATCAACCATCCGCTGGACTGTCCGATCTGCGACCAGGGCGGCGAATGCGAGCTTCAGGACTTGGCCCTGGAATACGGCAGCGACATCTCCCGTTATTCGGAGGCACGGCGGGTGGTGCTGGATCCGGACCTGGGGTCGCTGGTCTCGACCGACATGACCCGCTGCATCCACTGCACCCGCTGCGTGCGGTTCACCGAGGAAATTGCCGGCGAGCAGGAACTCGGGGCGTTCGGGCGCGGCGAGTTCATGAAGATCGGCACCTACGTTCAGCGGGCAATGAATTCGGAGCTTTCAGGATGCGTGATCGACCTGTGCCCGGTCGGGGCGCTCAACGCCCGCCCTTCGCGGATGAATGCACGGGCCTGGGAACTGGACGACCACCCGGGCTTGGGCGAGCACGACGGAGTCGGGTCCCGCCTGTCGCGTCACACGTTGCGCGGACGGCAGATTCGCTGTGTGCCGCTCGTCGAGGAGACGATCAACGAAAGCTGGCTGTCGGACCGCGACCGGTTCAGCTATCAGGCGGCAAGCCACCCGGACCGCCTGTGCTGGCCGCTGGCCCGCCACCGAGACAACTGGGTCCGGGTGAGCTGGGAGGAAGCGCTGGACCGGGCGGCGGAGGCCTTGACGAAACCCGGCGAGAAGGCCGGCCTGATCCACCCGTCCAGCACGGTGGAGGAGTGCTTCCGGTTCCAGCAGTTGCTGCGCCGCTGTGGTGCCCGGACGGTCGAACACCGGGCCCGCATGTCCGACTTCCGCGGGGGCGTGCAGTATCCGCAAACGCCGACGCTCGGGTGTGCCGTGGACCGGATTGCCGAAAGCGACGTGATTGTCCTGCTGGGCAGCTTCCTGAGACACGACCAGCCGATCCTCAACCACCGGCTGCGCCAGGCCGCGAACTCGGGCACCGAGGTCTGGATCATCAACCCCGCCTCGTTCAACTGGAATTTCCCGCCGACCCAGCAGGCCGTGCTGTCGCCCCGGAAATGGCTGACCCTGCTGCATGCCATGGAGCGTTCGCCCGCTGTGGCGGGAAGGGAAGGCGGCGGCACCCGCTTTTCCGACCAGCTCGCACAACGCCTGAGAGAGGCGGAGAACGCCCTGTTCTGGCTGGGCCCGCTCGCGCTCAACCACCCGGACGCCAGCCTGCTCTATGCATCCGCACGCAACCTGTGTGAACGGACCGGAACCCGCCTGGGCACTCTCCCCGAGGGGGCCAACGCGCCCGGCGCCTGGCTGACCGGATGCGTTGCGCATCGCGGCCCCGGCGGCATGGCCGAGGATGGCGTGGATCTGTCGGCACGGCAACAGGAACCGCCGGACCTCTGGGTGTTCTACGGGGTGGATCCCGCCTGCGACGTTGCCGATCCGGCGCGACTGCGCCGGGTGCTGGCCGCGGCGCGCACCACGATCGGATTCCATTCGTTCATTCCGGACCCGCGGCACCTGCCGTACGACCTGCTGCTGCCGATCCCTACTGTCGGCGAGCGCAGCGGGCACCTGATCAACCTGGAAGGGCGCTGGCAGTCGATGACCGCCGCCGTGCCGCCGCCGGGCGAGGTTAAGGACGGGGCGGAAGCACTGGTGGAGTTGCTTCGCGCGACGGGCCATGCCCCGGGTTTCGAGGGCGCGTCCCTGGTCGCGCACTGCCGCGGCTTGGAAGGGCGCGCGGTTGTGACGAGGAAGCCGCCTAGAGACGGCAAACGCTTGCCGGACAAGGGGCTCTTGCGGGTCGGCGCCCCGTCGATTTACCAGCAGGATCCGGTGAGCCGGCATGCCCATGCCCTGCAACAGGCCGAGCTGGCGAAGGATCTGGTGTTGCGGCTGCACCCGGAAACCCTGAGAAGGCACGGCCTGAAGAACGCGACGCACGCCCGCCTGTCGCAGGACGGGGAGATACTCAGGCTTCCCTTGGTGGCAGACCCGCAGATGCCGCGCGACTGCGTCTACCTGGCGACCGGGGATGCCCGGCTAGGGCTGCTTGGCAATGCGTTTGGCGTGGTGGATCTGCATCATGCTTGAGTGGGCGACCGACCTGTCGGTGTGGCTTCGGGTCGGAGAGATCCTGCTCGGCGCGGTACTGATCCTGGTGCCGCTGCTGGCGACGGTGGCGTACTACACGTATGCCGAACGCAAGGTGGTCGGGTTCATGCAGATGCGGCTGGGACCGAGCCGGGTCGGGCCGCGCGGTCTGTTCCAGCCGATTGCCGATGTGCTGAAGCTTCTGACCAAGGAGGTCGTGTACCCCAGCCAGGCCAGCGGGGCGCTGTTCCGGCTGGCGCCGCTGGCGGCACTCGTACCGGCGCTCGGCGCCTGGGCGGTGATGCCGTTCGACGACGGCCTGTGGCTGGCCGACATCGATGCAGGCCTGCTGTATGTCCTGGCACTGACTTCGCTCGGCGCGTACGGCATCATCATCGCCGGCTGGGCCTCCAACTCGAAATACGCCCTGCTGGGGGCGATGCGCCAGGCGGCGCAGGTCGTGTCCTACGAAATCGCGATGGGCTTCGCGCTGGTCGGCGTGCTGATGCTGAGCGGCAGCCTCAATCTCGCGGCCATCGTGCAGGCGCAGTCCGGCGGCATCCTGGACTGGTTCTTCCTGCCCCTGCTGCCCCTGCTCCTGGTGTACCTGGTGTCGGGCGTGGCCGAGACCAACCGCCTGCCCTTCGACGTGGTCGAGGGGGAGTCGGAGCTGGTGGCGGGCTTTCACGTGGAGTACTCCGGCGCGGCGTTCGCGGTGTTCTTCCTGGCGGAGTATTCCGCCATGATCCTGATTTCGGCCCTGACCGCGATCCTGTTCTTCGGCGGCTGGCTGTCGCCGTTCGAGGGCACGGAGCTGGCGCGCCACGTCCCGGTACTGGACTCCGGCATCCACTGGTGGCTGCTCAAGACCGCGTTCTTCATGTTCTGCTTCCTGTGGTTCCGGGCGACGTTCCCGCGCTACCGCTACGACCAGATCATGCGCTTGGGCTGGAAGGTGTTCATCCCGGTGACGCTGATCTGGATTTTCGTGCTGGGTGCCGCGCGCTACGCGGAGATCGCGGGGTGACGCCATGCGCCTGAGTTCCCTGCTGTTCCTGTTGCGCAGCCTGAGCCTGTGGGATCTGCTGCGCGGCTTGCGACTGACCGCGCGGCGCCTGTTTTCGCGCAAGATCACCCTGCGTTATCCGGACGAAAAGACCCCGAAGTCCCCCCGTTTCCGCGGCCTGCACGCGTTGCGCCGCTACTCCAACGGCGAGGAACGCTGCATCGGCTGCAAGCTGTGCGAAGCGGTTTGCCCGGCGCTGGCCATCACCATCGAGTCCGAGGAACGCGACGACGGCAGCCGGCGAACCACCCGCTACGACATCGACCTTTTCAAATGCGTGTACTGCGGCTTCTGCGAGGAAGCCTGCCCGACCGACGCGGTCGTCGAGACCGACATCCTGGAATTCCACTTCGAACGCCGCGGCGACCACATCATGACCAAGGAAGACCTGCTGGCGATCGGAGACCAGTACGAGGAACACATCGCCGAGCACCGCAAGGCCGACGCCGGGTTCCGTTGATGGCCTTCCAGACGCTGCTGTTCTACCTGTTCGGCGCCGTGCTCTTGACGGCCGCCGTGGCCACCGTGACCTTGCGCAACATGGTGCATGCGGCGCTGTCCCTGATCCTGTCGTTTTTCACCGCCGCCATGCTCTGGATGCTCCTGGAGGCGGAGTTCCTGTCGATCCTGCTGGTGCTGGTCTACATCGGGGCGGTCCTGGTGCTGTTCCTGTTCGTGGTGATGATGGTCGAGCGCCACACGCCGACGATTCACCACCGCCGCAACTACCGTCTGGTCGCACTGGCGGTGGCGGCGGTGATGGCCGCCGAACTCGGCGCAGCCTTGGTCGCGCCGGACTTCGTTCCCGCTTCCGCGCCCTCGCCGGCGCCGCTCGGGCACAGCAACACGCAGGCGCTGGGCTCCGTGCTGTACACCGACTATGCTTTGGCGTTCGAGGCCGCCGCAGTGGCGCTGCTGGTCGCCATCGTCGGCGCGATTGCGCTGACGCTGCGCGCGCGGCCGGATCACCACCGGCAAAACCCGGCGCACCAAAGCCGGGTGCGCAAACAGGACCGCTTGCGCCTGACCGACGGCCGATCCGAGCCGCCATGCTGAGTTTGACCCACTTCATGCTCCTGTCCGGCGCGCTGTTCGCCATCGGCGTCGCCGGCGTGTTCGTCAACCGCCGCCACGCACTGGTGCTGCTGATGTCGCTGGAGCTGATTTTGCTTGCGGTCAACACCAACTTCATCGCGGCGTCTCATTACCTTCAGGACCTGGCGGGGCAGGCGTTCGCGCTGTTCGTCCTGACGATCGCCGCCGCCGAGATCGCGATCGGCCTGGCCATCGTGGTGGTGGTGTTCCGCAGCCGCGAGACCATCGATGCCGAAGACCTGAGCGAGGTGCGCGGGTGATGGACATTCCGGTTCTCGCCCAGATCACCGTGGGCGCGGTCGGCGCCGGCGCGGTCTTGGCGGGCCTGGGCGTGCGCGTCCTGAGCCAAAAAGCCGCCACAGCGATCACGATCGCGGGCGTCGGCGTCGCGTTCCTGGCCAGCGTGGCCCTGGCATGGGCCTACGCGCAGGGCTCGGCGCCGCAAACCGTGACCCTGTACCACTGGGGCCCGGGCGGCTACGGGATGAAGATCGGCTTCCTGATCGATTCCCTGAGTGTGGTGATGATGGTCGTGGTCACCCTCATCTCGCTGCTGGTGCACGTCTACAGCATCGGCTACATGCGCGGGGATTCCGGCTATGTCCGGTTCTTCGCCTACCTGTCACTGTTCACCCTCGCCATGCTGCTGCTGGTGATGGCGGACAACTTCCTGCTGCTGTTCATCGGTTGGGAGGGGGTCGGCCTGGTGTCGTACCTGCTGATCGGGTTCTGGTACACCCGCGCGCGGGCGCCGAGCGCGGGGCTCAAGGCCTTCCTGGTCAACCGTCTGGGCGATTTCGGGTTTCTGCTCGGCATGGGGGCGCTGCTGGCCGCCGCCGGCAGCCTGGACTATTCCACCGTGTTCGCCCAGAGCGAGGCGCTGGCACAGCAGCTGTCGCCGTTCTCCGGCCTGAGTATGTTGAGCCTGATCTGCCTGTTCCTGTTCATTGGTGCCATGGGCAAGTCGGCACAGGTGCCGCTGCATGTCTGGCTGCCCGATTCGATGGAAGGTCCGACCCCGATCTCGGCGATGATCCATGCCGCCACCATGGTGACGGCGGGCATCTTCATGGTGGCGCGCCTGTCCCCGCTGTTCGAGGGCAGCGAGGTCGCGCTCAACCTGATCCTGCTGATCGGCGGCATCACCGCCTTCTCGATGGGGCTGATCGGCCTGGTGGCCAACGACATCAAGCAGGTCATCGCCTATTCGACCCTGTCCCAGCTCGGTTACATGACCATGGCGCTCGGCGCTTCGGCCTATGCGGCCAGCATTTTCCATCTGTTCACGCACGCGTTCTTCAAGGCGCTGCTGTTCCTGGCGGCGGGGTCGGTGATCCTGGCGATGCATCACGGGCAGGACATCCGGCAGATGGGCGGCCTCGGGCGGCGCATGCCGGTGACCGCGGCCACATTCGCCATCGGCTCGCTGGCGCTGGTCGGAATGCCGGGCTTCGCCGGCTTTTTCTCCAAGGAGTCCATCATCGAGGCGCTCGGGCATTCCGACCTGCTGCTGGCGCCGACGGCGCATTTCCTGGCGCTCGCCGGGGTGGCGGTGACGGCGCTCTACTCGCTGCGCCTGTGGTGCTACGTGTTCCAGGGCGACCCGCGCTCGACGGAGGCGGGACAGGCGCAAGAGCCGGACAGGACCGTAACCGTCCCGCTCGTCCTGTTGGCAGCACTGACGCTGGCAGCGGGCTTCGGAGTCGAAGCGTTCCTCTACGGCGGATTGCTGGGGGATGCCCTGGTCGTTCACTCCGCGCACGACACGTTGGCGCGGATGGCGGAACACTGGAGCGGCATGGGGGGCGCAATACTGCACGGATTCACCACACCGGCAATTTGGCTGCTGGGATTGAGCCTTCTGGCCGGGTACTTCCTGTACGGAAAGGGCTATGCTGCCGAACTGGCGCCGGCGGTTTCCCGGCTGCAGTCGGTTCTCCTCCAGAAATTCGGCTTCGACGTGCTCTATGAAAACTGGTTCGTGCGCGCCGCGCATGCTGTGGCGGATGCGTGCGCCCACACCGGCGACCAGCGCACGATCGACGGACTCCTGGTGAACGGGACGGCCCGGCTGACCCGCCGCGCCGCCGCCACGCTTCGCCTTGTGCAAAGCGGCCTGCTCAGCCACTACGCCCTGGCCATGCTGCTGGGCCTGGTCGCCGCGCTCGGCTACCTGCTGCTGAGGGGGTGACACGGTGTCCCTGCTCGGGTTGATGATCTGGACGCCGGTTGCAGCGGGGTTCGCGGCCCTGTTTCTGCGGGACCCGGCCGTGGTGCGCCGCTGGTCGCTGGCGGTCAGCCTGTTCGTATTCGCGTTGTCGCTTGTGGCCGTGGCGGGCTTCGACCCGGCAGGAGGCTACCAGTGGCAACATCAGGTCTCGTGGATTCCGGCCTTCAACATCCACTATCATCTGGGTGTCGACGGCCTGTCGTTGCCGTTGGTGGCGCTCACTGCCTTCATCGGCGTGCTCGCCATCCTGACCGGCTGGAACGCCGCCACGCGCCACGCCGCGCAGTTCTTCGCCGCATTCCTGATTCTCGAGGGCTTGCTGATCGGGGTGTTCTGCGCGATGGACGCCGCACTGTTCTACATCTTTTTCGAGGCCATGCTGATCCCGATGTTCCTGATCATCGGAATCTGGGGTTCCGACAACCGGGTCTATGCGGCCGTCAAGTTCTTCCTGTACACCTTCCTGGGGTCGGTGCTGATGCTGGTGGCGTTCGTCTACCTGGCCCTGCAGTCCGAGAGCTTCCGGATTACGGACTGGCATGTGTTGCCTCTGTCGTCGCTGGAGCAGACCTGGCTGTTCCTCGCGCTGCTGCTCGGGTTTGCGGTGAAGGTGCCGATGTGGCCGGTGCACACCTGGCTGCCCGACGCCCACGTCGAAGCTCCGGCCGCGGGCTCGGTGGTACTGGCCGCGGTGCTGTTGAAGATCGGCGGCTACGGCCTGATGCGTTTCTGCCTTCCGGTCGCGCCGGACGCCTCGCTCGCGTTCGATGGGCTGGTAATCGGGCTGTCCCTGATCGCGGTGGTCTACATCGGGTTTACTGCGCTGGCGCAGAGCGACATGAAGAAACTGATCGCGTATTCGTCCATCGCGCACATGGGCTTCGTCACCCTTGGCCTGTTCATCCTGTACCGGCTGGCAACGGAGACGGCCATGCTCAGCGTCAGCGGCGCGATCGTGCAGATGATTTCGCACGGGCTCGTGTCAGCCGCGTTGTTCGTCTGCGTGGGCGTGCTGTACGACCGCCGGCATAGCCGCAACATCCAGGACTACGGCGGCGTGCTCGAGACGATGCCGGTATTCGGCGCGCTGTTCGTGTTCTTCGCGCTGGCGAATGCCGGCTTGCCGGGCACCTCCGGTTTCGTGGGCGAGGTGATGGTGATTCTGGCCACGTTCCAGGCCGGGTGGTGGCTGGCCGTGCTGGCGGCGATGGTGGTGGTGCTGGGGGCCGCCTATTCGCTGTGGATGGTGCGGCGGGTGGTGTTTGGCCCGGCCGAACACGCGGAAGTGAAAGCATTCCAGGACTTGTCGGGGCGCGAGATGCTGATCCTGATGGCGCTGGCCGTCCCGGTGCTGGGCGTGGGGCTGTGGCCGGTTCCGTTGCTGGACCTGATCGAGCCGTCCGTGGTGCAGTTGATCGACCAGGCGCAGGCTTTCAAGGCGGGAGGCGCCCCGTGAGCGTGGCACAGGAAATGATCCTGATGCTGCCGGAGATCGTGCTGGTCGTCGGGGCCTGCTTTATCCTGCTGTGCCCGCGATCGCTGGCCTGGCCGCTCACGATGCTGACGCTGGCGGCGGCGGTGGGCGCGATGCTCGCGACTGCGCCGGACGCCCCGGTCCTGCTGATGAGCGGCATGTTCGAACGCTCCGCCGAAGTGGACGTCCTGCGCATCCTGATCTGCGTGCTGACCGTGCTGGTCCTTCGGTATGCCCGGGGGTACCCGGTTTCCCCCGACCGCCTTCAGTCCAACGAGTTCTATACGCTTGCGACGTTCGGGTGTGTCGGAATGTTCCTGATCAGCGGAGCGGAACATCTGGTCGCGCTGTACATGGGGCTGGAAATCCTTGCCCTGTCGCTGTACCCGATGATCGCCATGGTGCGCGACGACGGCCGTGCCGGCGAGGCGGCGCTCAAGTACTTCGTGCTCGGGGCGCTGGCTTCAGGGTTCCTGCTGTACGGAATGTCGTTGACGTATACGGTCACCGGCACCCTGCACATCGGCGAGCTGGCAACGCAGTTGGCGCAACTGGAGACGGGGCGCGTGCTGCTGCTCGGCATGGTGTTCATGCTGGCAGGCCTGGCGTTCAAGCTGGGCGCCACGCCGTTCCACATGTGGTTGCCGGATGTCTACGACGGCTCATCCCTGCCTGCGGCGACGTACCTGTCGGCCGCCCCCAAGATTGCCGGATTGCTGCTCCTGCTGCGCCTGTTCGGCGACGGTCTGATGAGCTTGGCCGCCGACTGGACGACCCTGATGATGGCGCTGGCGGTTCTGTCGCTTCTGCTCGGCAACCTGGTCGCGATCGCCCAGACCCGAATCCGCAGGATGCTGGCCTATTCGGCCATCGCCCACACCGGCTTCGTGTTCCTGGCGCTGTGCGCGGGGACCCCGAAGGGGATGGGTTCGGCGGTTTTCTACACTCTCGTCTATGCGTTGATGGCGGCGGGAAGCTTCGGCATGCTGCTGCTGCTCAACGCCCGGACCGCGGCCGAGGACATTGATGACTTCAAGGGCCTGAACCACAGCCATCCCTGGCTGGCGGTGATGGTGCTGATCCTGATGTTTTCCATGGCGGGCGTGCCGCTGACTGCCGGGTTCTACGCCAAGCTATACGTGCTGCAGGCGGTGGTCGATGCGGGGCTATGGCCGCTGGCGGTGGTGGCGGTGCTGCTGACGGTGGTGGGGGCCTACTACTATCTCCGTATCGTTTGGTACATGTACTTCGAGGAGGTGGATCGTCCTGCCGAGCCCGGACAGGATCCGGCTCATGTCTTCCTGGTCAGCGCGAATGCGCTGGTGCTGGTGTTTATTTTCGCGGTGCCGCAGCCCTGGCTGGAGATGAGCCAGAGGGTGGCGGGAGTTTTTGTCGGTGGGCAGTAGGGTCGGGCGGTGAGGCTCCCCGCCGGTCTCAGTCGAGCGCGTCCTCTAGGGTCCGGAGTTTCTGATATGCACGGAGCAACCCGCCGTCGTCCGCGTATCCTTCGCTTTTTGCCTGCTTGACCGCTTCGTCGAATCGCGCCTGGGCGTCCGCCTGCTTTTTGGCCGAGTCTTCGTATTCCAGCCTCAGTTCCTCAATTTTCTGATCGATTTCCCCGACCTTCTTCTGCATATCCTCCCGGTCTTCCGGGACACTTTCCTTCGCTTTAAGTTTTTCCCGCAGCGTCTTTGTCTCATGCTCCAGCCGGCCGATGTGCTCCCTCAGTTTTTTTCGTTCCCGCTTGATGCCCCAGACCTCCATCTCTCTGGTGCGCACCAGCCTTCCCGTACCAAGCCCTGACTCGAATGCTTCCGCCAGCGGGCCGGTGCAGACCCCGTGGTAGCGAGCATCGGTGCGACCAACCCGGTAGCCGTTGAATCGGGTGCAGTAGACCAGCAATCCGCTTCGGTGGCCTTCCGCATAGGCATGGCGGTCGGGAGTTACCCCGTGTTCCGCGCAAGCTTCCTGATGTTCTGCAAGGGCTGAAACGAGTTTGCCTTCGGAGCCATCTTTCTGCCCGACGATCCACCAGTCTGTCGCTCGGCACTCGTCCTCGGACATGGAGGCGCAACCTGGGAGCAACAAAACCGCACTTGCAAGCAATATGATCGTCGCCAAGCCTTTCTTGTGCGGGGTCTGCTGGGTGGGCGGACAAGCAATGGAAAACATCAAGATATATCCCTACATTGGTGATGCGGGCGGAGTTTACCGCAAGTGCGGGCAGGATTGCCATAATGTCTTGTCGCCAGCCGGTTTCTGAAGGGCAGAGAGGTTCGGGGCTGGTTCCGCCTTGGCGAAAACCTTACCCTTGTCTGCGATAGGGTGATTTACTCAATAAAATGAGTAATTTGTCAGACACCATTCCGACTTGCCGCACATCTCCACACGCGGAGTATTGAAAAAGTCATCCAATCCACCTAAAACAAGAACTTGTGGGCAAAAGCGCAATCCTTGAGATTTGTATTGAAGCAAGGCCTCTTCCAGGTGCCGCATGATGACCTACACGATTGGGTTGATTGGGAAAAAGCATGCTCTCAAAACAGATGCTGGCCAAAAGGGGGCACTTATGTCAATGAATGAAAGTCCTGCACTAGGCAGGGTGATCGACAGGCCCCTTTGCCTTGCCCAACTGCAGGAGGCAGGGCAATAGGATCAGCGTGAAAGCGGTGCTGATGGCCATTCCGCCAACCATCACGCTGGCGAAGCCCCGATAGATTTCTGAGCCGGCCCCCGGCAGCAGCAGCAGGGGCAGTATCCCGAAAACGCTGGTCAGGGTGCTCATGAGGATGGGCCGCAAACGTACGCGTACGGACTCCCGCACCGCCTCGCGCCTAGACATGCCCGTACGTTCGGCGGCACGCGCCTGATGCACCAGCAGGATCGCGTTGTTCACGACCAGGCCCAGAAGGACGATGAAGCCGAGCATGGTCAGCAGGTCAGCAGGCAGGCCCATGAATCGCAGCATGAGCACGCCGCCCACCGTTGCAAGCGGCAGCACCAGGATCACCCAGATGCTGTCGATGAATGACCGGAACAGGCCGCTTACGAGCAGGTAGAGAATGATAATTGCCAAGATAAAACTATTGGCGAAATTCCTGATCGCCGTCTTCAGGTTGTCGGCGGAACCGCTGAGCCGGATCTCTCCGTCTTCCGGCAGCTCCTGCTCCAGCAGTGGTACGATTTCTTGGTTGATCTTCTCGACGACCTCCTCCAACGGCATGTCCTGAGGGGGACGGAACTCCAGCGTGACGGTGCGCCGCCGGTCCAGACGGCGGATCAGGTTCGGCCCGGCCGTCCGGCGGATGTCGACCAGCTCGCTGACGGGCAGCACGCCGCCGTCCGACGTATACAGGGGGATCGAGGCCAGTTCCTCAGGCGTCTGCCAGGGCTCCACCCGGGCCACCACGTCAAGTTTTTTGTCGCCGTCGAAATATTCAGCGACGAACAGGCCCTGGCCCAGGAACCGGGCGAGTTGCGCCATCATGCTCCGGGTCCAGCCGACTTCGGCTAGGCGCTCTTCCTTGGGCGTCATCTGCAGTTCGGGCTCCGCCAGTTCCAGGCCGGGGCGGGGCCGCGCCCGGGCACCGCCGAAGACCTCGGGGATCTTCATGAATCCGAGCCTTGCTGCCTGCAGCAGACGCTCCATGTCGTTACCCTGAATGTTGATGTCGACTTCCGCGCGTCCACCGACTCCGCTGAACAGGGAAGCTTTCTGCACGATGGCGAAGGTGTCCGGGAATCCCGCGATGGCCTCGTGCACGACGCCCATCAGGCGGTCGACTTCCCGCTTTTCGGGGTTCTCGGCGCGCGCCCCCAGGAAGATCGCGCCTGCCCGGGCGACGAAGAAATAGCGCTTGATCTTCGGGGATTTCTCGCCTTCCAGATAAGGCTGCAGCCGCGCGACGACCACATCGCCCATTTCCTTCTCGATATGGTCGATGTTGACGCCCGGGGGCGGAATCACGATCCCGAACACCAAATTGCGGTTGCCCTCGGGCAGGTAGTCGGTCTTGGGAAACGCCAGGTAGGTGACGGCGACCGCGGCTCCGATCAGGCCGGCGATCCACAGCCCGCGCCGGGCGGCCGTTCCGGTCAGGTTCATGATCAGCGAGGTTGCGCGGTCCCACCAGGCCTCGTGCCGGCTCCCCAGCGAGGTCTCGCCCACAAGTTTGTGGGCGGCGACGGGGATGACGACGCTGGCGACCAGGAGGGACGTTGCGACGGCCGCCGAAATCACGACGGCGAGATCCGCGAACAACTGGCCGCTTTGATCCTTCATGAAGAAGATCGGCAGGAAGATCGCGATGGTCGTGGTCGTGGATGCGAACAGGGCCGGCCATACCTGCCGGACGCCGCCCAGCGCTGCTTCCATGGAAGACATCCCGCGCTCGCGCATGCGCACGATGTTCTCGAGCACGATGATGGCGGCGTCCATCACCATCCCCACGGCGAAAGCCATGCCCGCCAAGGACACAATGTTGATGGTGCGACCCGTCGTGTTCATTACGACAAGCGCCATGAACAGGCACAGGGGGATGGTCAGGGCGACCACCAGCGTGGGACGTAGCTTCCTCAGGAACCACCACAGGATCGCCACCGCCAGGAAGACGCCGAGGCTCAGGCTATTGCGCAGCAGTTGGATGGCGCTGTCGATGTAGACGGTTTCGTCATAGACCTGTTCGATGTGGAGGCCGGCGCGCTTGAGCGGGCCCTGTTCGATTTCCTCGACCACGGCGCGGATATCCGCCATGGTCTCAAGCACGTTGACGCCCGTCTGCCGGTAGGCGTTGGCCGCGATGGTGTACCCTTCGTGCGTGACGACGAAATTGCTGCGGTCGGCCGTCAGCAATTCGACGCGCGCGATGTCTCCCAGCCTGACCGGTTTGCCTTCGCGCCATGTCAAAATCAGATCCTTGATCTGCCGGAGGCCCAACGCACCGGTGTAGCGCAGCGTATAGCGGCGCTTCCCGACGTCTGCCGTGCCGCCGGACACATCCTCGTTGCCGGAAACGAGTCCCACCACCTGGATCAGGTCGATGCCCCGCCCCGCCGCCTTGTAGGGATCGACCGTAATGCGGATCTCGTATTCATTGCCGCCCACCACTTCGGAGAGGGCGACGCCGGGGACGCGCTCCAGGCGCGCCTGCACGACATCTTCAATGAAATCCTGATAAGTCTCGATCGGTCTCGGGTTGCCGTCGACCGGCCTGATGACGAACCAGGCGACCGGACGCCCGCGTCCTCCCGCGGTGCTGAGCGTGGGTTCGTCCGCGTCTTCGGGGTAGCTCGGCACGCGATTCAGGCGGTTGATGACTTCGACGAGCGCGCGATCCAGGTCGTAATCCACTTCGAAGGTGATCGTAATTTTTCCCTGACCCGTGCTGGCTTCGGATAGCAGCTCCTTCGTTCCGGGCAGGCCGCGGAGTTGCTTTTCCTGAGGCTCGATGATTTCGGCCTCGACTTCTTCCGGGGCGGCTGCACGCCAGTGAGTGGTGATGACGATCTCGGGTTGCTCCACCTCGGGGACGAGTTGAACGGGCAGATGGACCAAGGTGGTCGCCCCGAACAGGATGACCAGCAGGCACCCGGCCAAGGCAGCCACGGGGTTGCCGAGGGCGAGCCGAATCAGGTTCACGGGCCGCCTGACAGCGGTTTCGTCATGACTGCCATGCCGGGGCGCAGGTTTTCGCCGCCGCGGATCACCACCCGGTCGTGTTCCCGGATCTCGCCGATTACCTCGATGTGGTCGGCTTCGGCAATCCCGGTTTGCACCTCGATCCTTTCAGCGACGGAATCCTCATTGATCCGGTACACGTAAACGCCTTCCCTGCGCAGGACCAGGGCGTCGCGGGGCACCAGCACGGTCTCGCGCGGGAGCGCGGTTGGTACGGCGACGCGCAGCAGGTTGCCGGCGCTCAGGGAAGGGTCCGACACGGAGATCCGCAGTTCGTACAATCGGGACACGTCCCCGCCGATCGGCACGAACGTGCGCACCGTGCCGGTTCCGGTGGTCTTGCCGTCGGTATAGATTAGGGGCGTGCCGACCGTCACGAGCTTCAGGGCTCCAGCCGGGACGTGGGTCTCGATTTCCAAATTGTCGCTGCTGACCAGGCGCACGATGGCATCTCCGTGGTCTGCCCACTCGCCGGCCTGCAGCCAGCGTTCCGACACGACACCGTCGAAAGGCGCGAGGATACTGGCGCGCTTAAGACGTTCCTTGGCCTGCGACAGGCGAGCTTCGGCGGACAGGATGTTGTTGTGCGCGACGGACCGGTCCGTTCTTTCCTGGTCGACCTGGCTTCGCGCAATGTTGTTTTCCTCCAGCAGCTTCTCCAGGCGTTCCACCTGCCGGGTGTGGAAATCAAACTTGGCCTGCTCTCTTTGGATAATGGACTGCTCCTCGATCACCTGCTGCCGGAAGAAGACGCCGTCCAGCTTTGCCACGCTTTCCCCTTTGCGGATGCGGTCGCCCACTTCCGCAACCCACGTCAGCCGCCCGGCGATTTCTCCGGCTAGTTTCGCGTCGTCCCGGCTGATGACTGTGGCGCTGTACAGTGCCGTGGGAGACACGAATCGCTTCACCGCGTGCTCGATCACGACGAGTGTGGGGGGAGGCCCCTTCCGGTCTTGCGCCTGTGCCGCGGAGGCCGGGACGGCCAGGGCCAGGGCGATGGCGGCAAGCGCGCGTTTCATGTGGAAGCTCGGTTCATTCGGTTCTCGATCAGGTCATCGACCACGGCCGGGTCGGCCAGCGTCGAGGTGTCTCCCAATTCCGCGTAGTCGTCGGCCGCGATCTTGCGCAGGATCCGGCGCATGATCTTCCCGGAGCGGGTTTTCGGCAGTCCCGGCGCCCACTGGATGAAGTCCGGCCGTGCGATCGGCCCGATCTGTTGGCGCACCCATGCGCTCAGAGCATCCCGCAACTCCTCGTCCGGGACCAGTCCGGCCATCAGCGTGACATAGGCATAGATACCCTGCCCCTTGATCTCATGGGGGAAGCCTACTACGGCCGCTTCCGCCACCTGCGGGTGCGCGACCAGGGCCGACTCCACTTCGGCGGTGCCCATGCGGTGTCCCGAGACGTTGATCACGTCGTCGACCCGACCGGTGATCCAGTAGTCGCCGTCCTCGTCCCGGCGGGCGCCGTCGCCGGTGAAGTAACGCCCGGGATAGGTGGTGAAGTACGTGTCGACGAACCGCTGGTGGTCGCCGTAGACCGTGCGCATCTGCCCCGGCCAGCTGTCCGCAATGCACAGGTTGCCTTCACCGGCCCCCTCTATTTCCTCTCCTTGGGCGTCCACAAGGATCGGGCGAATCCCGAAAAAGGGGCGGGTCGCGGAGCCCGGCTTCAGATCCATGGCGCCAGGCAGCGGGGCGATCATGATTCCGCCCGTCTCGGTCTGCCACCAGGTGTCTACCACCGGACAGCGGCCGTCGCCGACGACTTGATGGTAGAACAACCAGGCTTCCGGGTTGATCGGCTCGCCGACCGTGCCGAGCACGCGCAGCGTCTTCCGGGACGTCTTGCGAACCGGCTCCATGCCCTCGCGCATCAGTGCGCGGATGGCCGTGGGCGCGGTGTAGAACAGGGAGACCTGGTGCTTGTCGCAGACCTGCCAGAAACGCGATGCGTCCGGATAATTCGGTACGCCCTCGAACATCAACGTAGTGGCGCCGTTGGCCAGCGGGCCGTACACGATGTAGCTGTGGCCGGTCACCCAGCCGACATCGGCCGTGCACCAATAGATCTCGCCGTCGTGGTAGTCGAACACGTACTGGTGGGTCATCGAGGCGTAAACCAGGTAGCCGCCGGTGGTGTGCAGCACGCCTTTCGGTTTGCCGGTGGAACCCGAGGTGTAGAGGATGAACAGCGGGTCTTCCGCGGCCATTTCTTCCGCAGGGCAGTCGGCTCCGGCTTGTGCGGCCAAGCCGTGCGCCCAAAGGTCGCGGCCTTCGCTCCATGCGATATCCGCGCCGGTATGGCGGACAACCACGACATGTTTGACCGACGGACAGGCCTCGACGGCTTGGTCGGTGTTCGCCTTGAGCGGGATTCGCTTGCCGCCACGCACCCCCTCGTCGGCGGTGATGACCATGCTGCTGTCGGCATCGCGGATGCGCCCCGCCAGCGCCTCAGGAGAGAAGCCGCCGAACACCACGGAGTGGATGGCGCCGATTCGCGCACACGCCAGCATGGCCACGGCCGCTTCCGGGATCATCGGCATATAAATGGTGATCCGGTCGCCCTTTCGGGCTCCGGCCGCCTTGAGCCCGTTCGCAAATCGGCAGACCTGTTGATGCAGTTCCCGGTAGGTGATGGCTTTATCCTGGTCCGGCTCGTCGCCCTCCCACAGGATGGCGACTTGGTCCCCACGTGATTCGAGGTGGCGGTCCACGCAGTTGTAGCAGGCGTTCAGGCTGCCGTCGTAGAACCAGCGGATGTGCAGGTCGGACGCATCGTAGGAGACATCCCGGATGTGCGTGTAGGGCCGGATCCAGTCGATTCTGCGCCCATGTTCCAGCCAGAACCCTTCCGGGTCCTCGATCGAGCGGCGGTAGTTCTCAAAATAGCCGGTCCGGTCGATCAGTGCCGTTTTCGCTGTCGCGTCAGGCACAGGGAAAACCCGGGCTTGGGAAGAAGGGCCGGCGGCGGATGCGGACATGGGGAGCGACAGGCTTTGGGTCGGCTGACAGGAGTCAATAATTTCCGTATTTTAGGGCACTTGCAGGTTTAGGCGGGTCTGGAGCTGAATCAGGAGTACAATGACGGCATGAAAATGGAATCAGTCCAAATCTCCGATGCTGACGAAGCTGCAGCATTGTTGCGCGCATACGGCATCACACCAACCCGCCAGCGCATTGCCATCAGCACCGTCCTGTTCGCCTGCCGGCAGCACATGGCGGCGCCGGAGCTGTTCCGCCGGGTGCAGGCGAGCGACACCTCGATTTCCCGCAGCACGGTCTACAACACGCTGGAATTGTTCGTCGGGAAGGGCCTGCTCCAGGAGTTGAACCTGGGCGACCGCTTGCGCATCTACGACACCAACCTTGCACCGCATCATCACCTGTACCATGTCGATTCCGGGAAGATCGAGGATCTGGATATCTCCCAGGTCGAGGTGAAGGTGCCGGACCAGGTTTTGGGGAATTCCAGCCTGGTGGGCGTGGATGTGACCCTGCGGGTTGCCGGCTGATCCCCCTTCGCTGATTGAAGCCCGCCACCCACAAGGCCCCGGCTGCGGGCCGCTGAGAACAGACAGACCATGTCTCGGAAGTACGTGCCCGGCATTTGGGTCGAGGTGCATGACAAGATGCAATCGGATTACCGTTACCTGCTGGAAGCGCGGGTGGGGCGGGACTTTGCACCGGGCTTCACTCCGTATTTCACTCCCAAGGAGATGCTGGCACACGGCGTGTTCGAGGGGAAGTACCTGAACGACTGCCGCGAGGAATTCCCGGCCAGCTGGTACCGCGGCGCAAGACTGAGCGAAGAGCCGGATCCCGGCGTCAACTATTTCGGCGTCAAGTCCCGGCAGCCGCTTAGGGTCTGGCGGAGGAAAGGCTGGATCATCGGCGACGACCCGCGTGGCTGGTTCCAGTGGTATTGCCGCTATTACCTGGGTCGGCGAGACTCGATCGTGGATGCAATCCAAATCCGGAGGTGGAAGGGAATCGTACGCCACGCGGCGCAGATTCGGAAGAACTGCCATCCGGGCGACCTCGCCTGCCGTCCGCGCCAGCGGCAGGCGCTGTTGCAATGGGCCTGGCCACCATTCGAATGATGAGCGACCCAGCTAAAATGGACGACGTGCGGTGCCGGTGTAGCTCAGTCGGTAGAGCAACTGTTTCGTAATCAGTAGGTCGGAGGTTCGATTCCTCTCGCCGGCACCACCCATCCCACCCGTCTGTCGGGAGGATTCGGCTATTGGTGGATAATAGCCGCTCCCACAAACCAACGAAAGTACAAATGCTCTTGCCAAGAAAAGGAATGCCGCAGATCGGCGCGGCGCTGGCCGTGTTGCTGCTTTCAGGAGATCTGCTGATGGCTGCGAACGACAACGCCCCCAAGGTCCGGATGGAAACCTCTTCCGGTACTCTCGTGCTTCAACTGGACGCCGAGAACGCACCGGTGACGACCGAGAATTTCCTGAAATACGTCGACGATGGCTTCTACGACGGGACGATCTTCCACCGCGTCATCAAGGGATTCATGATCCAGGGCGGCGGTTTCGACCGGGACTTCCAGCAGAAGGCGACATTGCCTCCGATCGAGAACGAGGCCGACAACGGCCTGAAAAACGAGCGGGGCACCATTGCCATGGCCCGCACCGGCGATCCGCATTCGGCCACCGCGCAGTTTTTCATCAACTCGGTGGACAATGATTTTCTGGACCATCGGGCGAAGAATCCCCAGGGCTGGGGCTATACCGTGTTCGGACGGGTTGTCGAAGGGCTCGAAGTGATCGATGCCATCAGCGGGGCGGCAACCGGCAGGCATGGTCCGCACAGCGACGTCCCCCAGAGCCAGATCCTGATCCTGAAGGCCGAACGGGTCGAAGACTGATCTAGCATGAACACCTGCGTGGTGGGAGGGGGCATTATCGGTGCGCTCACCGCGCACGCGCTGGCGCGCAAGGGGTTCGAGGTGCGGGTGCTGGATGCCGAAAGGCCCGGTGCCGCCACGCCGGCTTCGGCCGGAATCCTGTTTTCCATTTTCGACCAGACGGGTGAAGGTGCCTGGGCGAGCCTGGCGCGTTACGGCCATGCGGCCTACCCGGAGTTGTGCTCCGGCATCGAATCGGAGACGGGGTTCGAGCGGCGCGGGTTGCTCATCGTCGGCATGGAGTCCGGGCGAGCCGCGGAATGGGCTAGCGCCCAGGGACTGGGCTGCGAAACCCTGAGCCCAAGCGAGTGCCGCCGGCGTTTTCCGCAACTGGCGGTCCCAGAACGCGACGTAGCCTTGCTGCCGGAGGTGGCACAGATCGATCCATGCCGGTTCATAGGGACGTTCCGCTCCAGGCTTCGGGATGAAGGGGTGCGCTGGGAGGTCGCCCAGGCTTCCAGGGTTCTGCAGGACGGGAATCAGGTCCAGGGCGTGAGCAGCGGCGATCAAGAATGGCAAGCTGAACGAGTGGTGATCGCGGCCGGCGCATGGAGCGCGGAACTGCAGGAGGACGCCGGGTTAGAGCCGCCGGTTCGTCCGCGCCGGGGGCAGATCGTCGCCTGGCGGTCGGTGGAAGCGGGGAACCTCCCGATTGTCCTGGAGGGTCACCGGTACCTGGTGGCGCGGGAGAACGGCGAAGTGCTGGCGGGTGCGACCGACGAGGATGTGGGGTTTGATGCAGGCGTCACCGGGCAGGCGAGAGAGGAACTGACGGGCTTTGCCCGCCGCTGGTGCCCGGATCTGCTGGCGGTGGAGCCGGATGTGCAAAGGGCGGGCTTGCGTCCGGCAGGGGATGCTTCCGGGCCGAGGATCGGCGCACACGACAGGATTCGGGGGCTGTTTTTCAATACCGGCCACTATCGTTATGGGATCGTTTGTGCACCGGGCGCCGCGTCACAGCTAGTTCAGAGTTGCCTGTTGTAGGGTGGCGAGACATCTGTAAACACAAATCCCCTATAATTTGCATTTCATCTTATCGGTTACCCGATTTTCCCCTGCCACAGGCATACAGGAGAGACCCGATGACTTTGTCACAAGAAGAACTCGACGCAATCATGGAGCGAAAAGGCAAAATGCGCCGCGAGGCGTACGACCGCCGAAACGCTCAGGAAAACAAGGACGAAATCAGCGCCCAAGCAGTTGCACGCCTGATGGCCCTGGAGGAGTACCAGAACGCGAATACCATCATGTGGTACATCGACTGCCGTTCCGAGACCCGCACCAAGCCCCAGTTGCTCGAAGAAGTGGCCAAGGGCGAGAAAAAGATCGTCGTGCCGTACTGCACGGTGGACGAGAAGGGCGACAACAAGCTCGGCCTCTGGCACATGGAGAGCCTGGAGGAGATGGTGGTCGGCAAGTGGAACATCCTCGAGCCGCCCAAGGAGATGTGGGGCAACCCGGACAAGGAGCCGCCGGCGGAAGAACTGGATATGGTGATGGTCCCCGGCGTCGGGTTCGACCGCGGTGGGGGACGCATGGGCAATGGCCAGGGTTACTACGACCGCCTGCTTGAGCGGGTCCGCCCGGATTGCGCGCTGGTGGCGTTGTGCTACGAGTCGCAGTTGTTCGACGAGATCCTGGTCGCCCCGCACGACGTGTACATGGACTACGTGGTGACCGAAGACGCGGTGTACAAGGGCCGCGGGCGGGACTGAGCCATGCCGGCACGGATCGACGACACCTACGCGGAAGCATTCCGCAGCCTTTACACCGAGTTCCTGGTCACGGCCCGGGACCAGACTTGGGTCAAGCACGCGGTGGATGCCGCGGTCGGGAATGCCGCCAGCACCATCCTGTGCGACTGCGAAGCCGGTCTGGACCGCTTCGTCGGGCCGGGCGGGGACGAGTCCTTCGAGACCCCGGACGGTCGCCCTGGCGCCATCGTGCAACTGCACGTACCCCGTTTCTGGAAGGACCGGGTGGAAAAGCTGGAACGGGCTGCGCTGGTCCGGATCAGCCAGAACGTGCTGACCTGCCCAACCGCTTCCTGCTTCAACCTGTTGGACACCGAAGAGTACTATCAGATGGGCCGGAAAGTGGCCTATTTCGGCAACGGCAAGCAGTGCCGCATCGAGCGTTTCGGAAGGAAGATGTGGTGGGTGCCGATCCTGGGCGGCGAATTCGTGCTGGATCGCCGGCTAGGCTACGCTGATGGCTTGATGGGCGGCAACCTGTGGTTCTTCGGCAGCGACACCGATTCCGCGCTTGAAGCCGCCATGAAGAGTGTCGAGGAGATCGCCAAGACCCCGGGCGTGGTGATGTGCTTCCCGGGAGGAATCGCGGGATCCGGTTCCAAGCCCGGCAGCAACTACGAGTTCTCGATCGCCAGCACCTACGAGAAGTACTGTCCCATGCTGCAGGACGACCCGGAAGTCGAGAAAGGCCTCCCTGAGGGCGTCAATTCTGTCATGGAAATCATCATCAACGGGCGCAACCTGGAGACCATCATCCAAGCCACGCGCGCGGCCATCGAGGCCTCCCGCGACACCGAGGGCCTGATCATGATTTCGGCCGGCAACTACGGCGGCCGCCTTGGCAAGAACCTGATCTATCTCGATCCGGACAAGCAACCCCCCATTGAGTGAGCCCGGCCAGTTGATCGATGGCAATGCGGTGGCGCGCGGAATCCGCGCGCAACTGGCCGAACATCTGGATTCCGCAGCCCCGGTGACCCTGGCGACCGTGCTGGTCGGCGAGGATCCGGCAAGCCAGCTGTACATCTCCCGTAAGATCAAGGAAGCCGGCGAAGCCGGGATTATTTCCCGGCACCAGACGTTGCCGGCGGACATCGCGCAGGACGATCTCGTCGAGGCAATCCGCATTCTGGCGCACGACTCCTCCGTGCACGGGATTCTGGTGCAGATACCGCTGCCGTCGGCATTGGATGCCGCCGAAGTACTGGCGGCCATTCCCCCGGAGAAGGACGTGGATGGCCTGACGGAAACCAACTTGGGCCGCCTCGCGGCCGGGCTTCCCGGACTTCGCCCCTGCACGCCGTTCGGCGTGATGGAGTTGCTTCGGCACTACCGTATCCCGATCTCCGGAGCGAGCGCGCTGGTGATCGGACGTTCCCGGCTGGTGGGCATTCCGATGGCCCTGATGCTGGCCGAGAAGGGGGTGGATGCGACCGTGAGTGTGGCCCACTCGCGCACCCGGGACCTGCAGAAACTTGCCCGCGAGTCGGACATCCTGGTCGCGGCGACCGGCAGCCCCGGGATGGTTACGGCGGATTACGTCAAGCCGGGCGCGGCGGTATTCGACGTCGGGGTCAGTCGCGTGGACGGAAAGATCCAGGGCGACGTGCGATTCGAGGAAGTGCGGGAGGTCGCGGGGTTCGTAACCCCGATGCCCGGTGGCACCGGACCGATGACGGTGGCCTGCCTGCTGCTCAACACGGTGCGGGCGGCGGCGATGCGGGGAGTGGTTGCGCCTTTGCCGTAGCGTATGCGGCTTAACCCGCATCCCAAGGGTTGACGATCTCTACCCCCAGGTTTTCGAAATCCTTCACGTTCCGGGTGACCAGCGCAAAGTTGTTTGCTACCGCCGTCCCTGCGATCAAGGCATCGCTTAGTGCGAGTGAATGGCCTGAGCGCTTCGCTTTGGCCCGGAGAAAAGCCGCCACCTCCATCTCTTCTTTCCCGATTGGCAGAATGCGGCCCTTGAACAGGTCCATGAGGAAACCGATCTGGATTTTCAGGGTGTTTTGGCGGTGCCCTTGCGGGAGAAGGTGAACCCCATACTCCAACTCGCCGCGTACGACGACGGATGTCCAGAATTTTTTCCGATCGGTCAGGAAGGCGATAGCCGAAGCGGCCGGATCGTGTTTTGTGAATTCGGAAAACACGTTGGTGTCGAGAAGACAATCAGACACGTCACTCCGTAGCGTAGTCAATGAATGGAATGGGGCGCTCCCTTTCCTCTTTTCTTGAAGGAATCTCCAGGCCGTCCTCAGGCAGATCTTCCGGATTGGGCCTGAATTTCATAATCATCTCGCCAAGCGACATGCCTGGAGTCTCTGCGGCTTCCCAGGCTTCCCGCGACATGATGACGAAGGTCTTTTTCACCCCGACCTGCTGCGGCCCCTCCTCTTCGGCCAGCCTCAGGATCTCGGACAGGCGGGCCTTGGCCTCGGCAATCGGCCAGATTTTCTCGGATAGTTCGGCAGTAGGATCCCGCATGATTCCCTCCATAGCAACTAGTTCAATCTAGTCTATCATATTTTCCCTGATATTTGGCCTCGCGCGGCCATATTGCGCGATTCCGAATGCTATACTGAAAAAGTAAGCTTGCTCCCTTCGTCTAGCGGTCAGGACATCGCCCTCTCAAGGCGGGAACAGGGGTTCGATTCCCCTAGGGAGCGCCATTTCACGTCTCTTCGCACCAAACCTCTCCGGCTTCTCTGCACAGTTGTAGGGTGCGGGCTTTTTGTGCGGCTGAGATCCTCGATTCTTGCAGCCTAAAAGGCCGCATGAACCACAAAACAAGCCCTGTGGCCGAAATTCGCTAGAATGATCTTCCTAAAGTCAATTGTGTTTCTGCCGACAGACTTGCAGCATGGAAAAAAGCTTTAGCAACGCTTCGATGGATTCCGAATGGCGGGCATCCGGTTCGGCATTTTGCCTTTCTAAATTTTTACGAGTCTCCGCCATGGCGCTGGCCACGGCCATTCTCGCCTCGGCCTGCGGAGGTGGGGGTGGAGGGGGAGGCGGTGTCGGAAGTGGCGATGACGCTTCCCCCCCTGAGGATGCAAACCAGGCCCGGGTGGAAACAATCGCCAGCGGGTATCGCAGCAACATCGAATTCTCCAAACAAGGAGGGTTGCGCATAACCCAGGCCGACCGGGCATACGCGCATCTGGAACTCGCGCTCGGGCCCGGTTTCAGCGCGGGGGATGGCGTGACCATCGGCATCGTCGACACTGGCATCGACCTCGAGCACCCGGCCTTTGTCATCGATCCCGATAATCCGGACAGGGACAGAACAATCACCCGGGAACTCCTGCCGGACGCCTTAATTGAAGATGGAAGCGAATTTTCCCATGGCACGGTGGTCGCAGGTGTTGCCGCCGGAGGCCGGAATATTGGCCAGCCGGAAAGCGCCCACGGTGTTGCCTGGAATGCCAACCTTGCGGTTTTTGCCATTCCACTGGGGACCAAAGGACCAGATGACGAATATAGTCCCACGGACCTGACCAACTCTTCACAACAGAAGGACGAGTTGAATCAATGGTTCAGCACGCCGCTTGCGGCGGGCGTCGATATCCTGAACTTGAGTTTCAGCCTTCCCGGAACGATCAAAGACTACACCGAAACAACCCTCCGCTCCTCCCTTGGGAACGTTATCCAAACGATGATTCAAGCGGGAGTTTCGGACAAGACTATTCTGGTTTGGGCGGCCGGCAATTACCATGGTGATCCGTGCACGGCAGGGGTGGGGTGTGTAGGTTCCAAAGTCAACGCCACCTCCCCTTCGTTCCTCGCTGGACTTCCGGAGAAGATCACAGAATTGCAAGGCCACGTCATCGCGGTCGTGTCGGTAGGCCAGAGTGGCGAAATCTCGTCTTTCTCGAACCGTTGCGGAGATGCAGCCGAATGGTGCCTTGCCGCTCCTGGGGAAAATATTCTGGCACCCCACTTTGGCCCCAGAGGCGGAAGGGTGGTACGAGACTATGACAGATTTAATGGCACATCTGTCGCCGCGCCGATGGTGTCGGGCGGGCTCGCGCTGATGAAGCAGCTCTTTCGTGGCCAGCTGCCGAATACGAAGCTGGTCGAGCGGCTTTTCGAGACGGCCAACAAAAGTGGCAGATATGCCAACCGAAGCATTTACGGTGAGGGCCTGATGGATCTCGGTGCTGCGACTGCGCCCAGGGGTCAGGCCACCCTGACGCTGGGCAGTAGAGTCGGAGACCCTGGCGGCAGCCTGAAAACGTCCAGCATTGCGCTCGGCAATGCGTTTGGCGACGGGCTGACGCAGTCGCTTGCAGGAACGGAAATCGCCGCCTTCGATTCTCTGGGAGCTCCGTTCTGGTTTGATCTTGCCTCTTTTGCGGTTGCTACCGACGAGTTGTCCATGGCGAAACGACTCAAAGGTTTTATGGCGCCGACACCGGCAAGGCCGAAAATCGGGGGATACCGGACTGCTTTTGCGTCGCCCTTTGCGAAAGCGGGCCCTGACCCCTGGCGGCTTGGCCTGCTGGAGACCCCCGCGGGTGCCCTGGGAGGACACCTCGGGCTTGCCAAATACGCGAACACCTTCACCTATGCAGGATGGAAGGATTTGGCGGCCACGGCATTTTCGACGGAAGGGCTGTCCTGGCAGGCCCCGACATCGGGAGCCGTGCTGTCCTGGCAGCCGTCCGAAGCCTGGGCCGGCTTGCGTGCCGGCTGGCTGATGGAGCGGGAAAGCCTGCTTGGGAGTTCGGCGAAAGGCGCCTTCGGCAGCCTGTCTTCCGATTCTGCGTTCATCGGGTTCAATGCGGATACATCGGTAGACGGTTGGCACCTTGGCGCGAACGCCGAGGCGGGGTTCGCGACCGTAAAGCCGCGTAGCGGACTGATTACGGATGTCTCCTCCGTTGCCACGGGCGCGTTCGCGGTTCATGCGGCGCGACCATTCTCCGGTGACAGGTTGCTGCAGTTTTCCGTGTCGCAGCCGCTGCGTGTCGAGCATGGTCGCGCCACGCTGTCCGTGCCTGTGGGCCGCACCAAGGGCGGCGACGTCCTACGCCGGTCGGTCGCGGCGGAGATTGCGCCGACAGGCCGACAGATTGATGTCGCGGCGCATTGGCGCCAGCCGTTGACTCCGGCGGGCGAGTTGCGCTTGGGGGCGGTTTGGACTCACGATCCGGGACATAACGCAGAAGCAAGTTCGGATTTGTCCTTGATGGCGGGTTGGCGCTCTGCTTTCTGATCTCTTGAGCATACGAAAGTAACCCGGCGGGCCTCAGGATAAGAATCTCGCTCCGGCAGGGTTCGGATTTGGCGAAATCCCGGCTCTGTGGCATATTACGTGTTAGCGGGTTGGCGACGGGTGCTTTAAAGCCGCCTGCCCCTATGGCCGCTCCGGCGGTTTTTTTATGACGGCGCAGGGCTGTGGTGTCCGGCGTGCGTCTTTCCCATCAACGAAAAGGACTTTTCTATGCCCGCTGAAAAACTTGTTTTCCCTGGCCGCAACTATCTCTACGCACCAGGGCCCACGCATATTCCGGTCGCTGTTCAGAACGCCATGATCGTGCCGATGGAGGACCATCGGGCGCCCGACTTCCCCAAGCTGGTCAAGCCTCTGCTGCGCGACCTCAACAAGATCTTCAAGACCCGCACCGGCAAGAGCTTCATCTTTCCCGCTACCGGCACGGCCGGCTGGGAAGTGGCGCTGACCAATACCCTGTCGCCGGGTGACCGCGTCCTGACCGCCCGTTTCGGGCAATTTTCCCACTTGTGGGCGGATCTGGCCCAGCGTATGGGTTTGGACGTGGAACTGGTGCAAGTGCCTTGGGGCGAAGGCGTGCCGCTCAAGCAGTTCGAGCAGATCCTGAAGAAGGACAAGGAACACAAGATCAAGGCGGTACTGGCCTGCCATAACGAGACCGCGACCGGCGTCACCAGTAACATCGCGGGCCTGCGCAGGGCCATGGACCGGGCCAAGCACCCGGCGATGCTGATGGTCGACGGCGTCAGTTCCATCGCCAGCATCGACTTCCGCATGGACGACTGGAAGGTCGACGTGGCCGTGTCCGGTTCGCAGAAAGGTTTCATGCTGCCGGCCGGCATGGCGCTGGTCTGTTTCTCGCGCCGGGCGCTGGCGGCGGCAAAGAACGCCGGCTGCAAGCGCTGCTTCCTGGACATAGCCGACCATATCGCGACCAACAAGGATGGCTTCTTCCCGTACACCCCCTCGGCACCGATGCTGCGTGGCCTGCGCGCCTCGATCGACCTGCTGCTCGGGGAAGGCCTGGAGAATGTGTTCCAGCGCCACCACCGGCTCGCCGAAGGCGTGCGCCGGGCGATTTTAGGATGGGGTTTGGACCTGTTCGCGGCCGAACCGAAGTGGTACTCCGACACGGTGTCCGCCATCAAGGTTCCGAAAAACGTGAATGCTGCCGAAGTGATTCATATTGCCTACCACCGCTACAACATCTCGCTGGGCGCCGGCCTGTCCGAGGTTGCCGGCAAGGTGTTCCGCATTGGCCACTTGGGCGACAACAACGAAGTCCGCATGATGGCGGCCCTCGGTGGCGTGGAGATGGCGATGCGCGATGCTGGCATGAAGGTCCGCCCGGGCTCGGGCGTGGCGAAGGCGGTCGAGTACTACTGCGGCACCGCGAAGGGCAAGAAGAAGATCCCCGCGTTCGGCGCCGCCAAGGGCCCTCGCGAGACCGCCGTAAAAAAGGCGGCCCCGAAGCGCAAGAAGAAGTGAGGAATCCTGAATGAGCCACACTCAAGCGACCCCCGCGCCGACCCGTCTGCAGCGTAGCGAACTGGCAGTCCCGGGCTCCAACCCGGCACTGTTTGAAAAAGCACTGAACTCCGCGGTCGACTACGTCTTCCTGGACCTGGAAGACGCGGTTGCGCCGGGCGACAAGGAGCAGGCCCGGGTCAATGTCATCCAGGCCTTGCGCGACTTGGACTGGCGAGGCGCAGGAAAGACCATCTCGGTGCGCATCAACGGGCTGGACACTCACTACATGTACCGCGACGTGGTGGACTTGATGGAACAGGCGGGCGACCGCCTGGACACGATCCTGATTCCGAAAGTGGGCGTGCCGTCGGACGTCTATATGGTCGAGGCGATGGTGAACCAGATTGAGCAGGGAAAAGGTTTTGAGACCCGGGTCGGCTTGGAAGCCCTGATCGAGACGGCTCTCGGCATGGCCAATGTCGAAGCGATCGCCGCCTACGGCGGGCGCATGGAGGCCCTGCATTTCGGGGTGGCGGACTACGCCGCATCCAATCGTGCGCGCACGGTCAACATCGGCGGACTCAATCCCGACTACCCGGGAGACCAGTGGCACTTTGCCCTGTCTCGCATGACGGTGGCCTGCCGGGCGTACGGCTTGCGGGCGATCGACGGACCGTTCGGCGACTTCAAGGACCCGGACGGCTATCGGGCGGCAGCACGCCGCGCCGCTGCACTCGGGATCGAGGGCAAGTGGGCGATCCATCCGTCCCAGATCGAACTGGCCAATGAAATCTTCTCCCCGCCGGAAGCGGAAGTGGACCGGGCCCGGCGAATCCTTCAGGAACTGGAGATCGCGGCGGCGGAAGGCCGGGGCGCAGCTGCCGTCGACGGCAAGATGATCGATGCGGCTTCGGCAAGGATGGCCGAGAACGTGGTGCGTTTGGCGGAAGCAATCGCCGCACGCAGCTAAAACGAGGACAAGCAACATGCACATACACGAATACCAGGCCAAGGAAGTTCTGGCCAACTATGGAATCCAGACACAGCCGGGTACGCTGGTGTACAGCCCCGACCAGGCTGTGGCTGCCTACAACTCTCAAGGGTCCGCGGTATGCGCGGTCAAGGCGCAGATCCATTCCGGCGCCCGCGGCAAGGCCGGGGGCATCCGGTTGTGCCGGAGCAACGACGAGGTGCGCCGCGCTGCGGACGAGATGTTGGGCGAGAAGCTGGTGACCCACCAGACCGGCTCGAGCGGCAAACTGGTTCAGAAGCTGTACGTCGAGGCTGGGGTCGATATCGACCGCGAAATCTACCTGGCGTTCGTGCTGGATCGGGCCAAGCAGCGGCATGTTGCCGTGGCTTCCGCCGAGGGGGGCATGGAAATCGAGCAGCTGGCCCAGGAGAAACCGGAAAGCATCCTGCGCATCAGCATCGACCCGGCATCCGGCATGCGTCACTTCCAGGCGCAGGAACTGGCCTTCGGGCTGGGATTGGGGGCCGACCTGGTCAAACAGGCGGTGTCCACGTTCCGCGGCCTGTACAAGGCGATGATCCAACTGGACGCCAGCATGGTCGAGATCAATCCGCTGGTGGTGACCCGGGACCGGCGCTTGATCGCCCTGGACGCCAAGATGGAATTCGACGACAACGCACTGTTCCGTCATCGCGAGGTGGCCGAACTGCGCGACATGTCGCAGGAGGATCCGCGCGAGACCGCGGCCTCCGACCACGACCTCAGCTACGTCGGCCTGGACGGCGACATCGGCTGCATGATCAATGGCGCCGGGCTGGCCATGGCCACCATGGACATGATCAAGCTGTCCGGCGGCGAGCCGGCCAACTTCCTCGACATCGGCGGCGGCGCGTCGCCGGAGCGGGTGGCCAAGGCGTTCGAACTGGTGCTGCAGGACGGCAGCGTCAAAGCCATGCTGGTCAACATCTTCGCGGGAATCAATCGCTGCGACTGGATCGCCGAAGGCCTGATCAAGGCGCTCGGCGTGGTCGATCTCGGCGTGCCCCTGGTGGTGCGCCTATCCGGCACCAATGTGGAGGAAGGCACCCAGATGCTGGTCGACAGCGGGTTGCCCATCATCATGGCCGATACGCTGGCCGATGCCGCCCAAAAAGTGGTGGCGGCCGCACAAGGACAGGGAGACTGACACATGTCGATTCTGATCAACAAAGACACCAAGATCCTGATCCAGGGCTTCACCGGTCGGATCGGAACCTTTCACGCCAAGGAGATGCTGGAATACGGCAGCAACGTGGTCGGGGGCGTCACGCCGGGGAAAGGCGGACAGGCGCACCTGAACCTGCCGGTGTTCAACACCATCAAGGAAGCGGTAGATGCAACTGGCGCAACGGCCAGCATCGTGTTCGTGCCCGCAGCCGCAGCCGCCGACTCGATCATGGAAGCCGCCGACGGGGGCATCAAGTATTGCGTGGCAATTACCGACGGCATCCCGGCCCAGGACATGATCCGCGTCAAGCGCTTCATGCTGCGCTACCCGAAAGAACGCAAGATGATCCTGACCGGGCCCAACTGCGCGGGCTCCATCACGCCGGGTGAAGCGATGCTCGGAATCATGCCGGGCCATATCTACGAGCCGGGTCGGGTTGGCGTGGTCGGACGTTCCGGCACGCTGGGCTACGAAGCCGCCTCGCAGATGAAGGCCGAAGGCATCGGCATCTCGACCAGCATCGGAATCGGTGGCGACCCGATCAACGGGAGCTCGCACCGCGACATCATGGAACTGTTCGAGCAGGACCCCGATACGGACGCGGTCATGATCATCGGCGAGATCGGGGGTCCACAGGAAGCGGAAGCGGCGGAGTTCGCGCGCGACCACATGAGCAAGCCGGTCGCGGCCTACGTGGCAGGCCTGACCGCGCCGAAAGGACGCCGCATGGGCCATGCCGGGGCCATCATTTCCGGGAAAGGCGAGAGCGCTTCGGAGAAAGTCGAGATTTTCAAGGAAGCCGGGGTAGCGATCGTGCCGAATCCCTCTGAATTCGGCTCCACCATGAAGGACGTTGTGTCGAGGCTCTAAGGAGGCCGCATGTCAAAGCCCAAAGTCATTGCCACGCGCCGCTGGCCGGAGCCAGTCGAGGCGCACCTGTTCGAACACTACGACTTCACGCTGAACGAGGACGACCACCCGATGAGCGTGGGCGAGCTGCATCAGGCTCTGCGCGAGTATGATGCGGTCTGCCCGACCGTGACCGATCCGATTACCGCCGAAGTGCTCGGCATCGACGGCATCCGCGCAAAGATCCTGGGCAATTTTGGCGTTGGCTTCAACCATATCGACCTGGACGCGGCCAAGCAGGCCAGTCTCGTCGTGACCAACACCCCGGAAGTCCTGACCGACTGCACCGCGGACATCGCCATGAACCTGATGCTGACCGCCGCTCGCCGCACCGGCGAAGGCGAACGGCACCTGCGCGCCGGAGAGTGGACTGGCTGGCGCCCGACCCACATGCTGGCGACCAAGGTCACCGGCAAGACCCTGGGCTGCATCGGTTTCGGCCGTATCGCCCAGGCCATGGCCCAGCGCTGCCACTTTGGTTTCGGCATGAAGGTGATCTTCCACGACCCGTACCCGCCGAAGCCGGAAGTCGTGGAGAAGTTCCAGGCGGTCGCCTGCAATTCGGTCGAGGAAGTGCTGGAGCAGGCCGACTTTGTGTCCCTGCATTGCCCGGGTGGCGAATCGACCTACCACCTGCTCAACGAGGAGCGCCTGGCCCGGATGAAGCCTTCCGCCTTCCTGATCAATTCCGCACGGGGCGACATCATTGACAACCAGGCCCTGATCGCGGCACTGAAAAACGGCACCATCGCAGGTGCCGGGCTCGACGTCTTCGAAGGCGAGCCCAAACTGGATCCCGGATTCCTGGGCATTGAGAACGCGGTTCTGCTGCCGCACCTCGGCAGCGCCTCGACCGAGACCCGGATCGCCATGGGCATGCGGGTGGTCGAGAACCTGGAGCTGTTTTTCTCCGACCAGGAGCCGCGCGACCGCGTCGCCTGAGCGCCTGCTCCGGGACCGGCCCCGCCTGCATGCCGTCCGACGTCGCTCCTTCTGCCGATCGCCCGGAAGACCGTATACGCGCCGAGACCCTGCGTTATACCGAGAGCATGGTCCAGCGGCTGGGAGGGCTGCTGCTGGAAGTCATCCGTCGCCGAACCCCGGAAATCACTGAACTCCTTGAGAACCGGGGACAAATAACCCCGGAGACCCGGCTGCGGGTTCTTCAAGCCTACGGGATCGGTTTCCAACTGTTCAACATCGCCGAGCAAAACGCGGCGATCCGGCATCGCCGGGCGATCGAGGGCGAACTCGGGCCACAACAGGTGCCCGGGTCTTTTTCGGCTGCACTCGCGCATGCCCGCTCCGTCGGGCTTGATGCCGAGGCCGTTCGCGACCGTCTGCGGGACGCCCAGGTGGTGCCGGTGTTGACGGCACATCCGACCGAGGCCAAGCGGGTGACGGTGCTGGAAATCCATCGTCGCATCTACGTGTTGCTCAAGGAACTGGAAGAGACCCGCTACACCGAGCGGGAGCGCCAGCGCATGATCAACGTCATCCGCGACGAGATCGACCTGTTGTGGATGACCGGAGAGATCCGCCTGACCAAGCCGACCGTGACCGAGGAGGTCGCGTGGATCCTGCACTTTTTCGATGAATCGCTTTATCGCGGCGCACGCGACCTGTTCTGGCAGTTGTCGCAGGCGCTGGAGGAACACTACCCCGACGCGCAGTTCGAGACGCCGCCGCTGCTCCACTTCGGCTGCTGGGTCGGCGGTGACCGCGACGGCAATCCCCACGTGACTCCCGAAGTGACCCGGAAGGCCCTTGACGGTTACCGGGAGGCCGCGTTGTCGCACCTGTACCGGCAAATAACCGAGGCCCGGAGCCGGCTGTCCATTGCCGCGCACGCGGTGGCCGTGCCGGCGGAATTCCTGTCGCGCCTTGATGTCATGCTGGGCGGGCATGCGGACGCGGACGCATTGCGCGCGCGCAATCCCCAGGAAGTATTCCGGCAATACTTGAACCTTCTGATGCGCCGCCTTGCGGCGACCCAGAGTGAAGCCCCGGAAGGCTATGCGAATGCGACCGAGTTGGTGGAAGACCTGAAGGCCCTGGAAAAAACCCTGCGCGAGACCGATTGCGGCTCCATCGCCGACTTGCTGGTGCGCCCGCTGCGCCTGGAAGCGCAGGTGTTCGGCTTTCATACCGTGAGCCTGGACATTCGGGAGAACAGCACCGTCATCAACGATACCCTGGCAATTCTGTATCGCCAACTGGAAGGGGATGAGCCGCCGGAATCGGGGAGCGAGGCATGGCTGGAATGGCTGAAGCGGCGGCTTGCCGAGCCCCTGGAGGACATCCCCGAATTGGAGCTTGAGGATGAAATGGCGCAACGCACCCTGGAGTTGTTCCGGTTGCTCGGCGAGGTCGCGGACCGACGCGGGATGGAGCCGTTCGGAGCCTTTATCCTGAGCATGACGCACACGCAGGCGGACTTGCTGGGGGTGTACCTCCTGGCCAAGTACGGCGGGCTGTTTTCCGACCTCAAGAACTGCGAGACCTGCCGCCTGCCGGTGGTGCCGCTGCTGGAGACGATCGAGGATCTACGCCGTGGACCCGGGTTGCTGCGCGAGTTGCTGGACGTCCCGCTGGTACGCCGCAGCGTCCGGGCCGGCCCCGGGGTGCTGGAGGTGATGGTGGGTTACTCGGATTCCAACAAGGACGGCGGGTTCCTGTGCTCCAACCACGAGGTGTCGCTGGCCCAGTCCCGAATGCACCGGGTGGGCGAGGAGCGCGGCGTGTCGGTGGTATTCTTCCATGGTCGCGGCGGGTCGTCGTCGCGTGGCGGGATGCCGGCCGGCCGCGCGATTGCCGCCCAGCCGCCGGGCACCATCGGGGGACGGATGCGGCTGACCGAGCAGGGCGAAGTGGTGTCGGGAAAATACGCGAACCGCGGTTACGCGGAGACGCAACTGGAGATCTTGGCGGCCAGCGTGCTGGAACACTCCCTGCCCGGCAACGAGAACCGGCACCCCGGGTTCGAGGAGGCCATGGAGGCCCTGTCGCAACTGTCGTACACCGCCTACCGGAAATTGGCCGACCACCCCGGCCTGGTCATGTTCTATCAGGATGCCTCGCCGGTCGAAGAATTGGCCTTGCTCAAGATCGGCTCCCGGCCGATGCGCCGCTTCGGCGCAAACACCTTGGATGACTTGCGCGCCATTCCCTGGGTGTTCGCCTGGACGCAGAACCGCATGATGGTCCCGGGCTGGTATGGCGTGGGCGATGCCATCACGGAGTTTATCCGGGTGCGGGGCGAGGCGGGCGAAAGGTTGCTGCGCAAGATGTTCGAGGAGCACCGCCTGTTCCGGCTGGTGATCGACGAGGTGGAGAAGACTCTGTACCAGGTCCAACTCGACATTGCGCGGGACTACGCCGCGCTGGTCCCGGATCCCGAGGTGGGAGCCGAGATCTTTTCGATGATTGAGCAGGAATACGAGCGGACCCGCGAGGTCGTGCTTCGGGTGTCCGGCAGCGAGGCTCTGTGCGACCGCTTCGTGATGTTCAGCGACCGCCTGTCGCGGCGGCTGCCGATCATCGACCGGGTCAGTCGCGAGCAGGTCGAACTGATCAAACTGTGCCGGGGCAAGGAGCGTCCGGAGACGCTGGATCTGGTTCCGCTGCTGTTGTCGATCAACTGCGTGGCGGCCGGGCTGGGCTGGACCGGTTGATGCCCGTGGCGACACCCTGTACATCATTTAAAATTTGCCGAGCCCGGAAGGATTCATGAAGAAACTGCTCTTTCATCTAGACACGGACGCCCAGCCCTCCGCTTTCGACCAGGTGGTCGCTTACGACGGGGGAGCGGATGCCGTCCTGGCCTACGGCGGAGTGACTGCCGACAATTGCTTCCCGCTGGTGGAAGGCGCGATCTTTACCCGTGCGCCGAAGAACAAGCGCTATACCGCAATCCTGATCGGCGGCAGCGACCTGGCCCAGACCGAAGCCCTCATGGAAACCGTGAAGTCTCAGTTTTTCGAAGGCTTCCGGGTGTCGCTGATGATGGACGCTAACGGTTGCAATACGACGGCGGCGGCGGCGGTCGCGATGCTGGGCGCCGCGCATCCGCTCGAAGGTGCAAGTGCAACGGTGCTGGCGGGCACCGGGCCGGTCGGGCAGCGTGCCGCGGTCATGCTGGCGCAGTCGGGAGCCAGGGTGCGCCTGACTTCGCGCAAACTGGAGCGTGCGCAACAGACGTGCGAGGGGATTTCGGAACGCTATGGCGTGGCGGTGGAGCCTATGGCGGCATCGGATGCGGCCGGGACGACCGACGCGATCGAAGGTGCGGCTATCGTCTTGGCCACGGGTCAGGCCGGCGTGCAGTTGCTGCCGACCGAAATCTGGCAGGCGTCTTCCAGCTTGCGCGCGGCCGGGGATGTGGGAACCTGCCCGCCCTTAGGTGTGGAAGGGATCGACATGGCCGATGGCGGCCGAGAAGTTGATGGAATCTCCCTGTTCGGCGGGTTGGCCTTCGGAGCCCTGAAGCTCCGCACTCACCGCGAGGCGATCTCGCGGATGTTCGAGAGCAACGATCAGGTGTGGGATGCGGAAGAGGCGCTGGCCCTGGCCCGCGAACTTTACGACTGACGCCGGCGTTTCAGCTCGAAGTCGATCCGGTCGATTTGTTCTTTCAGCGTTTCGGTCTTGTAGCCTAGTTCTAACTCCTGGCGCGCTTCCTCGACTGCGCGATAGGTTTCCTGCAGGCGCTGGGCGTGCTGGCCGAGCATCGTTCCGGGGTCTTTCTGGTCATGCAGCATCCGGTCGCGGACCGCCTGCTGCTTCTGCATGATGGTCATCATCGCGGCGTAACTGACGCCTATGCGGAAGTCGTAAGGCTTGTACTTCTGCAGGGAAGTCACCTCCGGACGCAATTCCTCGACGATCTTGACTAGGGCCCCTCGGAAATTCATCAGGTCTTCCTTGAGCGTTCCTTGGACTTCGTATTGCTTGATCATTTTCGGGATGATGTCGATGATCTGGATACGTTCGGCATCGTAGACCAGAAGCACTCGGAGCAATTCACTTTCAAGCTCTTCAGTAGGCATAGTGGAGATGGCGTCCAGTTGCTCGGCATAAATCTCCCGCTGGGCCTCAAGGTCGCTGGTCGTGGTTCCTTGCAGTTTTTCCTCGGAAAGCAGGCTTGAACGCGGGATGTCGACCATGGGGTGCGGGGGCTCGCCTTCCGCGTAGGCGCAAAGCGAAGTGGCAGCCAACAGGACGCCAGGAAAGACGGAGTGGAGACGAGATGGCATGGAAGTACAGGTGTCGAAAAAAGCAGTATAACTGGTGAGTGTGCCGGTTTCTGTGCGGCAGGCCGTCACGTCACGCTTTTTTCGAGTGCTTGGCAGATCCACTTGTTCAGGCTTAGTCCGCTCTCTGTCGCTGAGCGTGCGATGCTCTGGTGGAGTTCCGGCCCGAGCCGGACATTGAGTTTCCCGGAGAAAGGTCTTTGAGGCTCGATGCCGTCTTCTTGGCAGGAAAGAAGGTACTCGTCGACGGACCGCTGGAATTCGGCTTGAAGGCCATCCACATCGGTTGCCTCGAAAGTGGCAATCGGATAAGGACCGCTGTTAACTACCCTTCCGTGAAGGCGTCCTACGGAATCATCGAATTCAACCGTAGCCGTGTACCCTTTGTATGTCATCATGGCTGGACCCCCATGGCTTTGAGAAATGCGGCGATGTCGCGCACTGTTGCTTTTCCGGTTTCCGTCTCCGGGTGAGGCCGATGTACAACCATCCGCTTTTCTCCTCTTTTCAAAAGCACTCGAGACCCGGAACGCTGAAAGACATCCACATCGACTGCTTTCAACAAGGCAACGATGTCCGCCCACCGAATGCCTGTAGGCGTAGGCTTTTTGAAGACACTCTCCAGAGTCCTCCGGTGCTTCGTGCGCATCTTGCCAAATATAGTACTAAAAATAGTACTAAAATGCAAGTTGAGACGAGCTTGCTAGCTGCCCACATTCAAGCTTTCAAACACACTCTGACCTCGCCAGAAATTTGCTAATTTCCCCACTTCCGGGGAAAATACGCACCCTGTCAATGACGCCACCCGAAAACCTTTCCTCTTCCGGGCCAATGCCAGCGCAGCGAACGCTCGCCAACGCCATACGTGCGTTGAGCATGGATGCCGTGGAGCAGGCCGCTTCCGGTCATCCTGGCATGCCGATGGGGATGGCGGATATTGCGGAAGTCCTGTGGCGCCATCATCTCAGGCATAACCCTGCCAATCCCTGCTGGCCGGACCGGGACCGTTTCGTGGTCTCCAACGGGCACGGCTCCATGCTGCTGTACAGCCTGCTGCACCTGACCGGATACCCGTTATCGATGGAAGAGCTTCGGGCCTTCCGCCAATTGCATTCGCGCACGCCCGGCCACCCGGAGCTTGATCGGGACATCGGGATCGAAACCACGACCGGCCCGCTGGGCCAAGGACTAGCCAATGCGGTCGGGATGGCGCTAGCGGAACGGTTGCTGGGCGATCGCTACAACCGCGACGGGAACGAAGTGGTCGACCACCGAACCTACGTGTTCACAGGGGACGGATGCCTGATGGAAGGGGTCTCGCACGAGGCATGCAGCCTGGCCGGTACGCTCCGTCTGGGCAAACTGATCGTGTTCTACGACGACAACGGCATCTCGATCGACGGCGAGACCAAAGGCTGGTTCACCGATGATACGGCAGGGCGCTTTTCCGCCTATGGCTGGCACGTGATCCCGGAAGTCGACGGGCATGATCCGGAGGCAGTGGACCGGGCCATTCGCGAGGCCCAGACCGACCCCCGTCCCTCTATCTTGTGTTGCCGGACCGTGATCGGTTATGGCGCGCCGCAGAAACAGGGCACCGCAGACACCCACGGCGCCCCGCTCGGTGCCGAGGAAGTGGCGCGTGCACGTGAGACCTTGGACTGGCCCCACCCTCCGTTCGAAGTCCCGGTCGAGATTCGCGAAGCCTGGGATGCCCGGCAACGGGGAGCAGAACTGGAGTCCCAGTGGCAGATGCGCATGGATGAATATGCCGCCCGTTATCCGGAAGGCGCGGCCGAGTTGACCCGGCGCCTAGAAGATCGCTTGCCGGAAGCATTCGCGGAAGCGATCGACACCCACATCAGAAACCAGCTTGAGGAACCTGCGAAGGCGGCGACCCGCAAGCATTCCGGAAACACTCTGGATGTGATCGCCGACAGCCTGCCGGAGCTGATCGGAGGCTCGGCCGACCTGACCGGTTCCAACAACACGCAGCCCAAGGGCAGCCGCGCAATCAGTGCGGACGAATCCGGCACGTACGTCTATTACGGAGTCCGGGAGTTCGGCATGGGGGCGGTAATGAACGGATTGGCCTTGCATGGCGGATTCATCCCGTATGGTGGAACCTTCCTGACGTTCTCCGACTACGCCCGCAACTCTATCCGCATGGCGGCGCTGATGCACCAACGGGTGATCTTCGTACTGACGCACGATTCCATCGGCCTGGGCGAGGACGGTCCGACCCACCAGGCGGTGGAGCATCTGGCGAGTCTCAGACTGATTCCGGGGCTTGAAGTCTGGCGACCGGCCGACGCGATAGAGACCGCAATTGCCTGGAAGTGCGCGTTGCAGCCCGAGCAGGGACCGACTGCATTGGCGCTGTCGCGCCAATCCGTGGCACAGCTGGAACACACTCCGGAAACCGTCGCGCTGTCCGCGCGCGGGGGGTATGTTCTGGTGGATTCGGACGGGCTGCCGGAATTGATTTTGCTTGCCACCGGCTCGGAGGTGGGCCTGGCGGTCGCCTGTGCGGCGGCGCTGGACGGAGTGCGGGTGCGGGTCGTGTCGATGCCCTGCATGGAACAGTTTGCCCGGCAGGATCCGGGATACCAGGAACAGGTGCTGCCGAGCGGGATTTCCGCCCGGATTGCGGTAGAGGCGGGAGTGAGCGCGCCCTGGTATCGCTGGGTCGGACCGCAGGGGCAAGTATTGGGTGTCGATGAATTCGGACATTCGGCACCAGGCGCCCGAGTAATGGAACACTTCGGAATTACCGTGGACAACTTAACAACAATGGCCCGGGAAATGTTGGGTCAGGGAGTAACAGCATGAGCATTCGCGTAGGGATTAACGGCTACGGACGCATCGGGCGCAATGTCCTGCGTGCCCTTTACGAGTCCGGGCGGCAGAACGAAATCAGCATTGTCGCCATCAACGACATCGGCGACCTGGAGGTCAGCGCGCATCTGACCCGCTACGATTCGGCGCAAGGGCCGTTCGATCGAAGCGTCGAGATCGAGGGCGACATCATGAAAGTGGGAAACGACCGCATCCGGTTCACCGCCTGCCGCAATCCGGCGGACATTCCCTGGAAAGAGTCGGAAGTGGACGTGGTGATCGAGTCGACGGGACTTTTCGCTTCGCGTGAGAAGTCGCGGGGCCACCTGGAGGCGGGGGCTCCCCGGGTGCTGATCTCGGCCCCGGCCGGGAAAGACGTGGATGCGACCGTGGTGTACGGCGTCAACCACGACCAGTTGAGCGCGGATCACACCGTGGTCTCCAATGCCTCTTGCACGACCAACTGCTTGGCGCCGCTGGCCAAGGTCCTGATGGAGGCGGTCGGCATCGAGTCCGGCATCATGACCACCATCCATTCGTATACCAACGACCAGGTGTTGACAGACGTGGCGCACAGCGACCTGCGCCGGGCCCGTTCGGCAACGCAGTCGATGATTCCAACCGCGACCGGTGCAGCGCGGGCGGTCGGACTGGTTCTGCCGGAACTCGATGGTCGCCTGGACGGGTTCGCTATCCGCGTGCCGACCATCAATGTCTCGGTGGTGGACCTGAGCTTCGTGGCCAGTCGAGAGACGAATGCCGAAGAAGTCAATGCGGCCGTGCGCGCGGCTGCCGAAGGACCGCTGGAAGGCGTGCTGGCGTACAGCGAGGATCCGCTGGTGTCGATAGATTTCAATCATAATCCGGCATCGTCCTCGTTAGATGCCTCGCTGACCAAGGTGCTTCCGGGCAATCTGGTCAAGGTCCTGTCGTGGTACGACAACGAGTGGGGCTTCTCCAACCGTATGCTGGACGTCATTGCCACCTGGATGCGCGCCTCCGCATGAGCATGCCTCCCGGCTTGCCGGGCAAACTCAGGCCGGGCAGCCGGGTGTTGCTGCGCACCGACCTGAACGTGCCGATAGAATCCGGGCGCATTACGGCGGACGAACGAATCCGCGCCAGTCTGCCGACTATCTGCCGCCTGCAGCAGGCCCGTTGCCGCGTTCTGGTGATGTCGCATCTGGGGCGGCCCCGGGAAGGGCAATACGATGCCGCCGCTTCCCTGAAGCCGGTGGCGGCGGCATTGGCGGAGCGGCTGGGTGAGCCGGTGGGTTTCCGGCGCGATTGGATCGACGGGGTGAAATCTAGGCCCGGCAGTGTCACGCTGCTCGAAAACGTGCGCTTTCTTGAGGGAGAGACCGGCAACAGCGATGCCCTGGGCCGACGCATGGCCGCCTTGTGCGACCTTTACGTGATGGATGCCTTCGGCAGCGCGCACAGGGCACATGCCTCGACCCATGCGGTGGCCCGGCACGCGCCCCGCGCCTGCGCCGGGCCGCTGCTGCGGCGTGAACTACGCATGTTGCAGCGCGCCCTGGAGAATCCGGTGCGTCCGCTGGTGGCGATTGTCGGCGGTGCCAAGGTGTCGACCAAGATCGAAGTGCTGGAGCGCTTGGCCGAAGTCGCCGATGAGTTGATCGTCGGCGGCGGGATTGCCAATACGTTCATGGCGGCGGCGGGCCTGAACATTGGAGACTCCCTGCATGAACCCAAGCAACTGGCCCTCGCGCGGCGGTTGATGGCGCCTTCCTCCAAGCGACGCGCAACCGTTCCACTGCCCCAGGATGTGGTCTGCGAAATCCCGGGTTCGCACGAGCCGGTCATCCGCGAAGCGGACGAAGTGCGCCAGGGAGAGCGGATCATGGACGTGGGGCCGAAGACCCGGAAACATTACGGCCGGCTTGTGAAAAACGCCCGGACGGTGATCTGGAATGGCCCCTTGGGTGTGTTCGAGGATCCACGGTTCGCGGCCGGGACCGAGGCCTTGGGTCGTGCCATTGCCGCCTCGCGAGCCTTTTCTATTGCGGGCGGGGGTGATACGCTGGCCGCCGTGGGAAGCTTTCGGGTAAAGAGCAAGATGTCTTATCTGTCGACCGGCGGCGGCGCATTTCTGGAATACGCGGCAGGGCGTACCCTGCCAGCCGTTGAAATTCTCAACACGGTGACGTCATGACTGCGCCTTCCTCCGACTTGCGCCATCGGCGAACCAAGATCATTGCCACTTTGGGCCCGGCGACGGATTCGCCGGAGGTGCTGCGTGGCCTGATCGATGCCGGCGTGGACGTGGTTCGCCTGAACTTCTCGCATGGCACCCAGGATGAGCACCGCGAGCGTGCAGAGCGAATCCGAGAAATGACTGAACCGGATTACCATCTGGCGATCCTGGGTGATCTTCAGGGGCCGAAAATCCGTATTACCGGCTTTCGCGACGGTTCGATCACCCTCAAGTCCGGCGACCCGTTCATCCTGGATCCGCATCTTGAGCCGGGTGCCGGCACGAGCGAAGCCGTCGGACTGACGTACCCGGAACTGTCTGAAGATGTACGTGTCGGCGATAACCTGCTGCTGGACGACGGCCGCCTTGTGCTGCAGGTCAAGGCGCTGGAATCCGGTCGTATCATCACCGAGACTGTTTCCGGAGGGGTTTTGCAGGATGCCAAAGGCGTCAACCGCGCCGGCGGTGGCTTGTCAGCTCCTTCGATCGGCACCAAGGATCACCAGGACATCCAGTTGGCCGCGGAGATCGGCGTGGACTATCTTGCCGTGTCCTACCCGCGCAGCGGGGGCGATATTTACTATGCGCGCGAACTCCTGCGCGAGGCTGGCGGCAACGCGCATCTGATCGCGAAGATCGAACGGGCCGAGGCGGTCGAGAACATCGACGAGATCCTGGACGCCTCGGATGCGATCATGGTGGCGCGTGGCGATCTGGGCGTGGAGATCGGCGACCCGCAACTGCCGGCGGTACAGAAAAGCTTGATCCGCAGGGCTTGGCGGCATAATCGGGGGGTGATTACGGCGACGCAGATGATGGAATCCATGATCACCAGCACCATTCCGACGCGTGCGGAAGTGTTCGATGTCGCTAATGCCGTGCTGGACGGGACCGATGCCGTGATGCTGTCGGCGGAGACGGCAATCGGCAGTAATCCGATCGAGGCGGTGCTGGCGATGAGCCGGATCTGTATGGGTTCCGAGGGCAACGCCGCCGGCGACATCCTAAATCTCACCAACGAGGAAGAAGGCCTGTTTGACTCGGACGAGGCAATCGCGCTGTCGGCAATCTTTACCGCCAACCACCTGGAGGTCAAGGCGATCGCCGCATTGACCGAATCCGGTTCCACGCCCCGTCAGATGTCGCGTTTCCGCTCCAGCATCCCGATCTATGCGGTCTCCCGCAACCTTGAGACGCGTCGGCGGGTCAACCTGTACCGGGGAGTGTACCCGGTCACCCTGCGCAGCATCAGCACCGACCACGCCGAGCTCAACCGGGACCTGGTCGACGTGCTGAAAAAAAGCGGCGTAGTGGAGGATGGCGACCGGGTGATCATCACCAAGGGAGACTTGGCGGGCGTGCAGGGAGGTACGAATGCCCTGAAGATCGTGGAAGCCGGGGCGATGGCCGAATCGCAGGGCGTTGCCGTCGAATAGAGGATAAAATGGGCAACTCAACAAACCTTTCGCTTTTAACCTGACTTTTTTATGAACCGTGAAACACTGAGCGCAACCGCGCACGCTATGGTGGCCCCCGGCAAGGGGATTTTGGCGATGGACGAAAGCCACCCGACATGCAAGAAGCGTTTTGACGCTTTAGGCATTGAATTTACAGAGGAAAATCGACGTGACTACCGCGATATGCTGGTTACGGCCGCAGGCCTGGGGGACCACGTCGGAGGGGCGATCCTGTTCGACGAGACCCTGCGTCAGAAACTGCTGGATGGCACGCCGTTCCCGCAACACCTGAACTCGATCGGCATCGTGCCGGGCATCAAGGTCGACAAAGGCGCCAAGGACCTGGCAGGTCACCCGGGGGAGAAGGTGACCGAGGGCTTGGACGGTCTGCGCGAGCGCTTGACCGAGTATGCTGAACTGGGTGCCCGTTTCGCCAAGTGGCGGGCGGTGATCACCATCGGGGATGGCCTGCCGAGCGAAGCCTGCCTGGAAGCCAACGCCCATGCCCTTGCCCGCTATGCAGCCCTGTGCCAGGAGGCCGACCTGGTGCCGATCGTGGAACCCGAGGTGCTGATGAACGGCGAGCATGACATCGCTCGCAGTTACGAGGTAACCGTCCGCGCGTTGGAAGTGACGTTCGACCAGTTGGCGCGTCAGGGCGTATGGCTCGAAGGCATCGTACTCAAGCCCAGTATGGTGATTTCAGGCGACCGGTGCGCGGAGCAGGCGGATGTCGAGACCGTGGCCGCACGCACGGTGGAATGTCTGAAAAAGACGGTTCCGGTGGCGGTGCCCGGAATCGCGTTTCTGTCCGGCGGGCAGAGCGACGAGGAGGCCAGTGCGCATCTGAACGCGATCAACCAGCACCCGGACCTTCCTTGGGCGGTGACTTTCTCCTATGGCCGTGCCCTGCAGCAGCAGGCGATGAAATCTTGGGGAGGCGCCGAAGCCAATCGTGGGACTGGGCAGGATGCGATCGCTAAGCGGGCTCGCCTGAACGGCGCGGCTGCACGCGGGGCTTACGACAGCGGGATGGAACAGGCCGCCTGATTCGACCCCATGGCGACAGTCCGGCTCCGGAACGCCGACCGCTCGTTCGAAATTCAGGGGAACGAAACTCTGCTTGAGGCCGCCATCCGCGAGGGTGTCGGCCTTCCGTACGGATGCAGCGCCGGGAATTGCGGGCTGTGCCGTGCCCGGCTGATAGAGGGGGAGCTCAAGCCCGTTCGTCACCACGACTTCGTGTTCACACAAGCCGAGCGGGCGCACGGCGATTTCCTGATGTGCTCTAACGGCGCGCAGAGCGATCTCACGCTCGAGGTTGTGCTCGAAAAAGACCCGACGTCCATTCCCTGGCAGACCTTGCGGGCGAAAGTGAAGGTTGCCGAAAAGCTCGGTGAGCGCCTGTTGTGGCTGAAGTTGCGCGTACCCCGCTCGCAACGGCTCCGCTTCATGGCCGGCCAGTATGCGACCCTGACGCTGGAGAACGGCACGATGAGCGACAGTGCGATTGCCAGTTGCCCCTGCGACGAACGGCATGTCGACTTCCACATCCGCCGCCTGCCGGACGACGATTTCTCCGACAGCGCATTCAAGTCCCTGCGCCCGGGGCAGACCGTGACGGTCGAAGCGCCGGGGGGACGGTTCGCATTCGACGATAATTCCGCTCGCCCGGCCCTGTTCGTGGCGTTCGACACCGGGTTCGCGGCCATCAAGAGCATGCTCGAACACCTCACCGCGCGCGAATCCGAGCAACCCCTGTATCTGTACCGGATCTGCTGTGGCAAGGAGGACCTGTACATGCACAACCTGTGCCGTTCCTGGGCGGATGCACTGGACGAATTCAGCTACACGCCCCTGGTGATCGAAGAGTCGTTCAACGAATGGGCACAGGACGAGTTGTCCGGCATGGACAAGGTCGAGACGATGTTGAAACGCGTGCTGGAAGACCACCCGGACCTGTCCGGGATGGATTTGTACATCTGCGCGCCGGAACCGGTGGTGGAGCGCTTTGATGCCTTGGCCATGGAGCACCAACTGGTGCGAGACCAGTTTCACGCCGAAATCATCCGCGGCAACTCGTACACCCGCTGCCTGGGGGTGACGGCATGAACACGCGCTGTCCGTTCGAGCGCTTGATCGTTGCCGAGACACATGCCTGCTCGCGGGCCATGGCGGTGACACGCCGGGAGGGTGCCGGCATTGATTGCAATGATGCCTGCGCCTGCGATCGTTGCCGGTCCCTGCAGGAGTTCTTCGAGCAGGTCGGTGCCGAAGCGTTCGGGGAGGTGGAGGATCGCACCCAGGTGCCACATAGTACGTTGCTGAAGATCCAGATTGGTGGCTTGGCAGGAACGGCGCAATGTCTGAATCTGTCCGTGGGCGAGAAGATCGAAGACCTGGACCAGGTGGCGGGACAGGCAGACGGAAACCTAGAAATCCTGGATCATGAAGTCCTGGCCGAGGCCATGCGCAGTGCACGCGCCCGGCGGCGGCGGCACTAGACGGAGAGGCTATGAGCAAGCGCTGTTACAGCCAGAATCACCTTTGGCTGGAACCCGATGGATCCGGCACGGCCGCCGTGGGCGTGACCCGTTACGCGCAGGAGGAACTGGGCGACATTCTGTTCGTGGAATTGCCCGAGCCTGGCGCCGAACTGGTGCAGGACCAGAGCTTCGGGGTCATCGAGTCGGTTAAGACGGCATCCGAACTGATTGCGCCGGCTTCAGGCCGGGTCGTGGAAGTCAACGAGGGTTTGCGCGAAGAGCCGTGGCAGGTCAATGATTCGCCGGAGGGCGACGGCTGGATCCTGAAGATGAGTTGTGCCGAACCCGATCCTTGCGCGTCCTTGATGGATGCGGAAGCCTACGAAGAATTGACTGGCGGGTAGCCGGTCCCGATCAGACGTAGTGGCGGCGGTAGGACCGGCGGGTTCCGGCACGCTGGGTGATGACGCCGATAATGCTGGAAGGGTCGCTGATCTCAAGCGAGGGGTAGCCGGAGTTGATCGGTCGCAGCCAGTGCCGCTCATCTTCAACCCAGTACTGGCGGAAAATCGGCTCGTCGTTCACTTTAGCGACCACATAGGCGCCGGATTGCACATGCCCGGCCGGGTCAACGATAACGATGCAGCCATCCGCAAATTCCGGTTCCATGCTGTCGCCGAGCACGCGCAAGGCATAGGGCTCGTGCGCCGCGCAGCCGGTGTCATCCAGGATTGGGTTCTGGATTTGTGGGTTGGAAGAACTCATGCTAAATCAATTAGAACATATTTTGGCGGTAGAGGGGAACCCTCCGGGTCTGGAGCCGATCCGGCTTGGATATTTCGGTTTGTATCTGCAGTGACTTTAAAGACCAGACGATGATCAACCAGGATGCCCGGTACAATGCGCGGACTTTCCGGATTTCCCATGTCTGATTCCTATCTGATCGTCAACGCCACCGCAGTCAACGAAGGCCGCGTATTCGAGACCGATCTTCTGGTGCGGGACTCGCGAATCGAGAAGATAGGCTCAGACCTGTCCGGCGAGTCTGCTGATCAGGTCTTGGATGCCGCAGGGCTGCACCTGCTGCCTGGAATGATCGACGGCCAGGTGCATTTCCGTGATCCGGGCCAGCCGGAGAAAGGAACCTTCCAGTCCGAATCCCGCGCTTCCGTGGCGGGTGGCACGACCACCGTCATGGACATGCCCAACAACCAGCCGCCGGTCGTGACTCTTGAGCGGTTGAACGAGAAACTGGCACGGGCGGATGGGGCGATGCACGCCAATTACGCGTTTTATTTCGGTGCGACTAATCACAATGTCGACGAAGTTCGCAAGCTAGACCCCCGAAAAGCGTGTGGGCTCAAGATCTTCATGGGCGCATCGACCGGTAACATGCTGGTGGACGATCCCGAGGCGCTGAAGCAACATTTCGCCGACTGCCCCATCCTGATCGCGACGCACTGCGAAGACACCCCGATGATCGAGGCGGCGTTGGCCGAACATGTCCGACAGTACGGCGAACAGATTCCGATGCACTGCCATGCACAGATTCGCAGCCGGGAGGCGTGCCTTGCTTCCTCATCCATGGCGGTGGGGCTAGCGCGGGAATTCGGTTCGCGGCTGCATGTACTTCATCTGACCACGGCGGACGAACTGCCACAGTTTGATGCCGGGCCGATCGAGGGCAAGCGAATCACCGCCGAAGCGTGTGTTCACCATCTGGTTTTCACTGATGCCGACTATTCACAGTACGGCGGCCGCATCAAGTGCAACCCCTCGATTAAGAAGCAATCGGATCGGGACGCGTTGCGCCAGGCGGTACATGAAGACCGGATCGATGTCATCGCCACCGATCACGCTCCGCATCTGCTATCGGAGAAGGAAGGACCGTACCGGGAAGTGGCGGCAGGATTGCCGATAACCCAGCATGCGTTACCGATGCTTCTGGAACTGGCGCATCAGGGGGTCTTCAGCTTGCCGCAGGTAGTGCAGAAAATGGCGCATGCCCCGGCGCAGTGCTACGCGGTCCGAGACCGGGGATTCCTGCGCGAGGGTTATTTTGCGGATCTGGTTCTGGCGGACCTGTCGGCTGCGAAGCAGGTGGAGCCGGAAGAAGTGCTTCACCGATGCGGCTGGTCAGCCTTCGAGGGGCAGATGTTGCACGCCCGGATCGACACGACGATGGTGTCGGGCCGGATTGCGTACCGGGACGGGCAGGAAATACCGCCTGCAGCCGGGATGCGGGTCGATTTCGACCGCGAGTGATTTTGCAACTGGGCCGTTATTCGTCCGCGTCGGAACCCGCCTGAAGCAGCCCGTACTGCTCGACTCCAATCTGGTCGATTAATTGCAGTTGCGTCTCGATAAAGGCGATGTGCATCTCCTCGTCCGAAATCAACTCTTCGAACAGGCGCATCGAGGCATAATCGCTCACTTCCTGGCAGACGTCGCGGCCTTCCCGGTACAGGGCGTGCGCTTCGTTCTCGGCAGCGAGATCACATTCCAAGACCTCGCGGATGTTCTCGCCGATGCGCAGCGGATCCAGGGTCTGCAGATTGGGATGCCCTTCCAGGAAGATGATTCGCTCCACGAACCGGTCCGCATGGCGCATTTCTCCGATGGACTCTTCCCGAGATCGCTGGGCGAGCTTCCCGTAGCCCCAGTCTTCCAGCAAGCGGTAATGCAGCCAGTATTGATTGACGGAACGCAGTTCGCTGGCAAGGCTGCGGTTCAGGTATTCGATGACTTTCTCGTTTCCCTTCATGGCAGCGCCTCCTGTTGTTTCGGGAATCAGGCGCCGGTATGCGCCTGCTTGATGATCGGGTTGACAAGCGGCCGACAGTTGCCGCACCGCGCCCGTTTTCCCATCTGGCGATAAACAGAGCGAAAATTCACGGGTTTTCCTGCTTTGACAGCGGCTTTCACCGCAGCGCGCAGTTCTCGGTCACTGACTTGAGCGCAGGAACAGACGATCATGCGCGTGAGCCTCAGGCCTGCAGGCTCGGTAAGGCACTGCGGGTAAAGCGTCTCGGATGGTGAATGATGAGTGACTCGATTGCACGGGTCACGTCATTTTCATGTTTTCGATTGCACCCTGCTCGAAGTCGACCTCCACGACCAGATCGGACTTCAACTGGGATTGGCAGGCCAGAACGTAGCCCTTCTTGAGCATGTCGCCATCCAGCACGTAAGCGAAATCGTTCAATGCCTTGACCTTGCCTTCCTTGAGGATGCACCGGCAGGTTCCGCAACTTCCCACCTTGCAGTCGCAGGGCCACTTGATGCCCGCGTTCAAGGCTGCCTGCAGCAGATTTATCTTGCCGGGGACCTCGAAAGTCTCGCCGGTGTTGGCGATAGTGCACTTGAAGTCCTTTTTCTTGCCAAATAACATCCGAAATCCCAATTAGGTTGAGCAACCCAATATTCTACATCAGGGAGAGCCTGAAAAACGGGATTCAGGTTTGGTATGTGCTTGCGGGTGTCTGGGCGGCCTTGAGAAAACGGCGCACATAGCGAGGCGCGATGTTGGCGCGGTTGAGCAGCACCAGCATGTCGGCCACGTTGAATTTTCTATCCCAGCAGGGCGTGCCGCAGATTTCCGCGCCGAGATTCAGATAGGCTTTCAGCAAGGGCGGCAGGACCTCCCGGACCGAATCGGAAAGCTCAATAGTTGCATCCATGGCGGGCTGGTCCGGCTTGGGCAGGGGGACACGCGGATGGACGTCCAGGTCCAGATTCACCAGGCCGCGTTCCAGCGCATTCTGGTAGATAGCATGAGCCTGGTGGCCCCCGTCCGACATGCCCACGCTGGCACACCCGAACAGATGGTCATAGTTCTGCGACAGCATGAATTCCGCGAGGCCAAGCCACAGGCAGGTGATGGCACCGCCGCTGCGATGCTCGGGATGCACGCAGGTGCGGCCGACTTCCAGTTTTTTCCCGGGGAGGCTGCGCAGGTGCCCCAGCTTGAATTCCGATTGGCTGTAGAAACCCCCGGCCTGTGGAACATCTTCGTCCGAGAGAACCCGGGTGCAGGCCACGATGTCTCCGGTAATCGTGTCGGATACGGTCAGGTGACGGCAGAACGGGTCATAGGGATCCGAGTCAATCTGCTCTGCGGCGCTTTCCAGAGATGCTCCCATTTCCAATGCGAAAACCCGGTAGCGCAGACGCTGGCATTCGACAATAGCGGATGCCTGGGTGGCGATTTCGAACTTGTATCGGCTAGCCATAAATTGACGACCCGGCTGTTTTGGAAAGTATATGGTATTTTCAAGGCGTTACAGCGCCATGAAAGTCGAAATGCCCATAATCTGCATGACAGGGCGGGCAGCGGGGACTTTCTTTGGGCCCGAAGCGGTAAAATGTCAAATCCACCAGCTCCTGTTGGGGCAAGCGCCTGCTTATGGCCAAAAAACTGTTCAACCGCCTGTCCGATGCCGTCAAAAAGCGTGCAAACGGTAACCCACGGGTCGTGGAGGCCGACGAACATGGCATTGATCCTTCCGAGGTTTCCAAGTCCGCCCGGCATGTGGTGGAGGTTTTGGTAGAGGGGGGGTACGAGGCCTATATCGTCGGCGGCGGGGTGCGCGACTTGATGCTGGGCCTGCATCCGAAGGATTTCGACATCGCCACAGACGCCCGCCCCGAGCAGGTGAAAAACCTGTTTGACCGTTGCCGCATTGTCGGCAGACGGTTCCGGCTTGCGCATGTATGGGTTGGCCGTGACCGGATTGAGGTCGCGACGTTTCGGGGGGGCCACCGCTCGCGTTCCGGACGTGCCCATGTCTCGGTGACCTTGGGGGGACGGATCCTGCGCGACAATGCGTACGGGACAATTGACCGCGATGCGGCGCGGCGGGATTTTACGGTCAATTCCCTGTTCTACGATCCGATCCAGAACATCGTCCTGGACTTCGTTAGTGGAGTCGAGGACCTGAAGCACCGCCGCCTGCGCATGATCGGCAAGCCTGCGGTGCGTTTCCGCGAGGATCCGGTCCGGTTGCTGCGCGCAGTGCGTTTCGCAGCCAAGCTGGACTTCCAGCTCGATCCGGTGCTAGAGCCGTTGATTCCCGAACTGGCGGAATTGCTGGACGCCATTTCTCCGGCCCGACTGTTCGACGAAGGCATCAAGCTCCTGCACAGCGGCGCCGCCGAGCGCACATTTGGCTTGTTGCGCGAAAAAGAGTTGCTAGGCCAACTATTCCCGCGCACCGAGGCGGCCTTGGAGCGGGATCATCCGGAGGATCTGGAATTTATTAGCTTGGCGCTGGCAAACACGGACGAACGGGTGCGCTCGGACATGCCGGTGTCTCCGGCTTTCGCCTATGCGGTGATGATGTGGCCTTATGTCCGTCAACTGCTGGATGAATTGGAGCCGGGGGAATTCAGCCCTCGCGACGCACTGGCAGTGTGCGCCGACCGCGCCCTGGAGCACCAGGCGCGGACCATCAGCATTCCGTTTCGCCATGCCCAGATGATTCGCGAGATCTGGATCCGCCAGCCGCAACTGGAGGCGGGTCCGCGAAGTCATCCGGAACGGGTGATGTCGCGCGGCACGTTCCGTGCAACCTATGATTTTCTCGGGTTGCGGGCAATGAGAGATGAACGGCTGCAAGGAGCCTATCAAGCCTGGACACAAGCCCAGGAGAAATACACGGCGGGGCCTAGTGATGCACCGCGCCGCCGCCGCCGCCGGCGGCGGAGGTAATCGTGCCTCAGGGCGGCATCTACATTGGTCTTGGCAGCAATCTGGACGAGCCGGTCGAACAGGTCCGTTCCGCGGTGCGTGAGTTAGGACAGCTCTCCGGGGTTCGCCTGTGTGCTTCTTCGGGCCTGTACCGGAGTCCGCCGATGGGAGGGCTGGATCAACCGGACTATGTCAATGCGGTGGTGCAGGTCGAAACCGATCTGGGGCCGGAACAGCTGTTCCATGAACTTCAGGAGATCGAGCGCCAGCACGGGCGGATGAGAGAGCACGAGCACTGGGCGTCGCGGACATTGGATCTGGATCTGCTCCTGTGGGGACAAGAGTGCCTCGACAACGAGACCCTGACGTTGCCGCATCCGGGCCTGCATGAGCGGGCGTTTGTGCTGGCCCCGCTACGCGAGTTGAATGCAGACCTGGAGGTGCCCGGCCGGGGTGCCGTGTCGAAGCTGCTGCAGGAGTGCAGGTACTCCCGGGTAGACCGGATGGGAGCCTGCCAAAGCCTGCCCGACTCGGCGCGCCTGATTGCCGTGGAAGGGCCGATGGGCGTTGGCAAAACCACGTTGTGCAATCGCCTTGCGGCAGACTTCAATGGTCGGCTGATTCTGGAAAATTACCAGGAAAACCCCTTCCTTCGGGATTTTTTTGAGACTCCGGGAAAAACCGCCTTGGCGGCACAGTTGCACTTTCTGACCAGCCGGGTCTGTCAACTGCGACAGTTGAACCAGACGGACCTGTTTCAGCAACGCACTTTTACGGATTATGTCTTCGAGAAAAGCGACTGGTTCTCCCGTTTGTCGCTGCAGGGAGACGAATACGACCTATGGCTCAGCGTCTACACCCACATGTCTGCCGGGTTGCCGCGCCCGGACCTGGTGATATACCTGCAGGCACCGGTGTCGGTTCTGATGGAGCGGATCGCGATGCGCGGGCGGGCGTTCGAGCGCGCGGTACGCCCGGAATTCCTGGAGACGTTGTCGGCGCTGATGGCCGAGCACTTCCGCAACTACTCCGGAACCGTGCTGACGGTCGACACGTCCTGCACCAATCTGGCGGAAAGCTTCCAAGACTACCAAAGCCTGTTGACTGCACTGGATGGACTGACCCGACCGGGCAAATATTTCTTGGATCCGAGGCAGCCGAAGGGAATGTTGGAGGACGCGGCTCCATCCGGTTTGATGGTGCCACTGACGGGGACATGAGCGAACCGGACCAACTTGTGGCACTCGACACTCTGCGCCGGATGGCTCGGGAGGGGAAACGTCGGTTTGCCGGCCTGACGGCTTACGACGCAACGTTCGCGCGCGTACTGGATGCATGCGGAGTCGAGTTCATCCTGGTCGGCGATTCTCTTGGCATGGTCGTCCAGGGGCATGGCACCACCCGGCCGGTGACGATGGACGACATGGTCTACCACACGCAATGCGTTGCCCGTAGCGTTCGGCGCGCCCTGTTGATCAGCGACCTGCCGTACATGAGTTGCTGCGATGTGCCCATGGCGCAGGCCAACGCTGCGCGGCTGGTGCAGGAGGGTGGCGCACAGGTGGTCAAACTTGAGGCTTCCCAAGAGCAGGTCGAAATCGTTCGCGGCCTGTCTGAGCAAGGGCTGCCGGTCTGTGCGCATCTGGGCCTGCGTCCGCAGAGTCTGACCCAGATGGATCGCGTCCGACGGCATGGACGCACTCCCGATGAAGCGGCGGAACTGCGGGAGACGGCGCTTGCGCTGGAGCAGGCGGGGGCGGATTTGTTGCTTCTGGAATGCGTGGTGGATGATCTGGCTACGGAAATCACCGAGCGTGCAGGAATTCCGGTGATCGGTATTGGCTCCGGGGCGGCTTGCGACGGGCAGATCCTGGTGTTGCACGACCTGCTGGGGCTGACCGATCCGATGCCGAAACACGCACGTAGTTTCATGGATTCGGGCAACGGCATCGCGGATGCGGTGCGGGCTTACGTCGAAGCGGTTCATTCCGGGTCCTTCCCATGATCCTGTGCCGCACGGCGGCGCAGCTTGAAGCCGCGCTTGCCCGGCAACCCAAAGAGCGGACCTTGGTGCCGACCATGGGCGGCCTGCACGCCGGACACCTGAGCCTGATCGACTACGCGCGGCAAAGTCCCGGTGTCGTGCTGGCCACCGTTTTCGTCAATCGTCACCAGTTCGATGATCCGGAGGATTTCTCCAACTACCCGCGCGATGAGGAAGAGGATTTCGAACAGTTGCGTCAGGCGGGGGTGGATCTGACGTACGCCCCGGATGAACAGGCGGTGTGGGGTGGCGAGGCCCCCCGTCTGGATGCGTTCGAGGTGCCGGGCTTGACGGATGTGCTGGAAGGACAGCATCGCCCGGGGCACCTGACCTCGGTAGCGGCGGTGGTCAGCCGGTTGTTTGACCAGATGGAACCGACTGCCGCGGTGTTCGGTGAGAAGGATTACCAGCAGTTGGTGTTGGTGCGGCATCTGGCGGAGAAATGCCAGCCGCCGGTGCAAATCATTGCCGCTCCGGTGGTCCGCGAGCCGGACGGACTCGCCATGAGCTCAAGGAATCGAAGGCTGTCTACCCAGTCGCGCGAGCAGGCGGTCGCGTTGCACCGGGTTCTGGAAGCGGCTGCAGAATCCGTCAAGGATGGACTTGATGTGAAACAGGCACAGCGGCAGGCCTTTGGGGCCTTGATCGAGTTGGGATTCGAACCGGACTATGTCGAGGTGCGTGAAGCGGATTCCCTGCGTCCAGCCGCTGCGTCCGACCGGGGGCTCGTGATTCTGGCCGCAGCGAGGCTGGCAGGTGTCCGGTTGCTAGACATGGTTCCTGCCGACCGACCATCTCCCAGGAGGCTTAATTTGTAGTTGTCAATGAAATTACGGAGGCACTTCAGGAGGGGGAACTATAATTCAAATTATGGTTCGGAGAGCCTAATGCGAGGACATAAAACACTTGGATTTTTGGGGCTCGATTTGATCGATGGGCATTGTCTTGGTTTAGTCAGTAAGTTCAGATTCTTCTAGCTTAGACAAATGGCCCACGAATCCAAAACCTTTGAAACCGGGCAGCCTATCGCGATCGTCGGGATGGCGTGCCGGTTCCCTGGCGCGGACAATCTTTCTGCCTTCTGGCGTCAACTGGAAGCCGGGGAGTGCGCCGTAATAGAAGGCGTTCCGGGTTCCGGCATCGGGCGCATCGGCGAGCTTTTCCCGGACTCTTCGGTTCAGGCCAAGGCCTGTCGCTTTGGCGCCTACCTCGACGGACTGGACCAGTTCGATGCCGCGTTTTTCCGCATCTCGCCGGTCGAGGCGCAATTACTGGATCCGCAGCAACGTTTGATGCTGGAGACCAGTTGGCGAGCCCTTGAGGACGCAGGAGTGGACCCGGACCGGCTCAAGGGCAGCCGTACCGGAGTCTATGCAGGGATCAGCAACAACGAATACCGGAACCTGATCCTGGACATCAGCGATACTTCCGAGCCTGCGGTCAGCCTTTACTCGGTGACCGGCACTTCCTTCAACACCGCTATCGGGCGAGTCGCCTACGTGCTGGGTCTGGAGGGGCCGGCGATGGCAGTGGATACCGCTTGCTCATCTTCGCTGGTCGCGACACACCAGGCCGTGACGGGGCTGCAGCGAGGCGAGGCGGATCTCGCCCTCGCGGGGGGCGTGCACACGATCCTTTCCGGGAAGCTGCTGGAATTTCGCGCGAATGCCGGGATGCTGTCCCCGGACGGGCGTTGCAAGACGTTTGACGCGGCTGCAAATGGATACGTGCGTGGGGAGGGTTGCGGGATCATTGTTTTGAAGCGACTCAGCGAAGCGGAGGCGGACGGGGACCGGATCTGGGGAGTCATTCGGGGTTCCGCATTGAACCAGGACGGAGCAAGCCCCGGGCTGACGGTACCCAGCGGGGCGGCACAGCAGGGAGTGATCGAGGCAGCACTGCATCGTGCAGGGGTTTCGGCCTCCCAAGTGGATTATGTCGAGGCTCACGGGACGGGGACGGAAGTCGGCGACCCGATCGAGGCCAAGGCAATGGGGACGGCCTATGGCAAGGAGCGTGAAGCGGACCACCCGCTGTTGGTTGGCTCGGTGAAGACAAACGTCGGCCACCTGGAAGCGGCGGCAGGAGTCGCGGGCCTGATCAAGGTCCTGCTGGCCATGAATCACAAAATCATTCCGAAGCACCTGCATTTCCAGAACCCCAGCCCGCAAATAGACTGGGAGCGGTTGCCGTTACGGGTGACGTCGGAGCCGACGGACTGGCCGACTCATTCGGATCGCCCCCCGTTGGCGGGAGTGAGCGGGTTCGGATGGTCGGGAACGAATGCACATGTCGTGCTGGAGGGCTATGAGGCCCCGGACGAGGCCGCTTCCAGCATGGAAGAGCGGTATTGGGTTGCGGGGAGCCCGAAGCCGGTCACGGAACCGCCGGCCGAAGAGCCTGCCGCCGGACGCGGGACGCGCCTGCTGCCGTTGTCGGGCAAGTCGGGCCCGGCGCTGCGGGAGTTGGCCGGTCGCTACCGGGACTGGCTCGACGAGTGCGGAGATCTTTCCCCGGCGGATGCGGGGGATCCGCTGCTTTCCGACATGGCATGGACGGCCGGGGTGGGCCGGAGCCACTTCCCGCACCGCGCGGGCGTGGTGTTCAACGATGCGGAATCGCTTCGGGCTGGCCTGACGGAACTGGCGGAGGCATCGGACGAGCCGGAGCCGCGGGAGACGGGGAAGGTGGCGTTCGTATACACCGGGCAGGCGAGCCAGTGGGTCGGGATGGGCGAGGAGTTGTACGAGAGCGAGCCGGTGGTGCGGGTGGTGCTGGACCGGTGCGACGCACTGCTTCGGGAGGAACGGGGCGAATCGTTGCTGGACGTGATGTTCGGGCAGTCGGGGGAGCTGGACGATCCGGCGTGGGTGCAGCCGGCGATCTATGCATTGGAGTGTGCGTTGACGGCGCTGTGGACGAGCGTGGGGGTGCGCCCGGACGTGGTGCTGGGGCACAGCCTGGGGGAGATTGCGGCGGCGCAGGCGGCGGGGGTGTTCAGCCTGGAGGACGGCCTGCGGTTCGCGGCGACTCGCGGCGCGTTGATGGCGGCGTTGCCTGGCGAAGGGGCGATGGCGGCGGTATTCGCGCCCGCTTCTCAAGTGGCGACGGCGCTGGACGAACACAATGCGGCATCCGAGGGTGTTGGCCTGTGCATTGCCGCCGATAACGGCGCCCACCAGGTCATTAGCGGCCCGAAGACCGAAGTGGAAGCGATCCTGCAATGCTTCGAGTCGAAGGAAATCCAGGCGAAACAGCTGAGGAAGAGTCCCGCGTATCACAGTCCCATGGTGGAGCCGGCCTTGGAAGGTTTGGATCCACTCCTTGAGAAGATGGAATTTGCGCCACCTTCGCTCCCCCTGGTGAGCAACGTGACGGGTCAGGAGGCTGGGCCGGGCAAGGCGCTCGATAAGGCGTATTGGCGCCGGCAGATGCGCGAGCCGGTGGCGTTTCGCCGTGCCGTGGAGACGCTTGCCGAACGGGGAACGGAAATCGTCGTGGAGATTGGTCCTCATGCCGTGTTGGGCCCCATGACACTCCTGGCGTGGCCGGAATCGGCAAGAGGGTCGCCAACAGTGCTTTCGAGTCTCGTGCGCCCGTCGCGCGATGCTCCGGCGTCGGAAGTTCGCGGTGCTTTCGTTCGTGCGGTATCGGCGGCGTACGAGGCAGGGCTGCCGATCCGCTTTGAGGGGCTTTTTTCGGGAGAGACGCGGCGCCGAATCGCGCTACCGGGCTATCCGTTCCAATACGAGAGCTACTGGGTCCAGACATCAAGGCGCCGCCGGCAGGATGCCGGCCATCCTCTGCTTGGCAGTCGGCACGAATCCGCCCGTGGCGGGACGACTTTCGAGACCGAGATTTACCCTTCGGACCCGGCCTGGCTCAGCGACCATCGGGTGTTTGGCCGGTTGGTGGCCCCAGGTGCGCTCTACGGGGTCATGGCGGCATCGGCTTCCGCCGCCGAAGGCGCAGGCTCGGCCGTCGTCGAGGACATGCAGCTGCACAACCCGTTGGTTTTTGCAAAAGAAAGCTCCGAGGACGGAGCGGACGACGGAAGAAAGATGCAGGTCCTGCTTGATGATGTCGAAGAGACATTGTCACGTCGCTTCCAGGTGTTCAGCCAGGGAGACGACGGAGAGTGGACATTGCACGCGGAAGGAAGAATTCCGTCGTCGCCCGGCTCCGGTGGGTCGGAAACTCCGCCGCAGATCGATCTCGAGGGTTTGAAGGCAGACTTGGCACCGGAAGACATGTCCGCCTTTTATCGGGCCAGGGCCGAGGCCGGGATCGACCTCGGGCCATCGTTCCGCACACTGGAGAAGGTTTGGTCGCGGGCGGGCGAAGCGCTGGGTGAGGTGGTTTTCCCCGAAACTTGCGGCCGGGATGGTTTGGATGTGCACCCGCTCCTGCTCGACGGCTGCTTCCAGGTCGTGGCGGTCGCGCGCAATGCAGCGGAGGCTGGCGGCACCTATCTGCCGTTCGGTTGGGAGCGGCTATGGCTGGCGGGGCGCTTGCCGGACCGACTGGTTTGCCACGTGCGTATGCGAGAAGGTTCCCGGCCCTCCGATCCGGAAACCGACGAACCCCCGGAAGTGCTTACAGGTGACATGCGGATTTACGACCCGAGCGGAGCCCTGATCGGAGAACTGAACGGGTACACGGTAAAACGAGCAACGCGGGCGGCACTGCTTGCAGCAGTGGAGGGAGTAGAAGACCTTCTGTACGAAACCGTGTGGCGGGACTGCGCCCTTGCGCTGGGAATGCCTCCTGCGGATTTTTTCCCGAGCCCGACCGCTATTGCAGCCGAATCTGATCCGTTCACCCGGTACTTGGCGGATGAAGGCGTAGGGGCCGAGGACAGGGCCGCCTTGCTGGAAGACCTGGAGCGGCTGTCGCGTTTCTATGCGCTCTGGACTTTTGAGAAGTTGGGATGGGAGCGTACGGTGGGTGCGGCGGTGGACTCCGAGGAACTACGGGAACGCTTGGATGTCTTGGAAGTCCACAAGCGCCTGTTTCGGCGGATGCTCGAAATGCTGACCAAATCCGGAGTGCTGGAAGTCGCGGGCGATGGTTTTTCGGTGGCGGTCGGCTCCGGGGACCCGCTGCCGGAGGAGATCTCGGGCGATCCCCAGGAATTCACCATCCAGGTGGCCGCGCGATATCCACATGGCTCGAATGAAATAGGGCTGTTCCGTCGATGCGGCGGCGCCTTGTCGGAAGTGCTGCTGGGCCGCGAAGACTCCCTGTCGCTGCTGTTCAGCAGCGGAGAGCCGACTGCAGCCGACCTGTACATGAAAGCGCCGGTGGCGCGCGCGGCAAACCGTATGCTGGGAGATGCGGTCGCTACTCTCATGAAGGAGGTTCCCGACGGGCGGCGGCTACGGGTTCTGGAGATCGGGGCGGGCACGGGTTCGGCGACGGCATCGGTGCTGCCGGAGCTTCCGGAAGGGCGGTTCGACTACGTCTACACGGACATTTCGGCCGGCTTCTTCGCGGAGGCGGAGGCGCGCTTTCAGGGAAGCGGCGCGCCGATCGACTACCGGGTGCTGGATATCGAGAAGAACCCGATAGAACAGGGATTCGACCCTCATGGCTATGACTTGCTGATCGCGTCCAACGTTTTGCACGCCACGCGGTACTTGGAGGAGACGCTGGCGCATTGCCGGGAACTTCTCGCTCCATCGGGCCAGTTGGTGGCGCTGGAGAACCTTCGCGGCCAGGGATGGCTGGACCTGACTTTCGGACAGCTGGACGGCTGGTGGCGGTTTGCCGACTCCTATCGTCCGCATCATGCCTTGGCCAGTCCCGAGGTGTGGCGGCAGGCGTTCAGCGACGCGGGATTTCCCGATGTCGAGGTATTGGGAGTGAACCGGTCCGATCCTGCCGAAATGCCGGATCGGGGAGTCATTGTGGCGCAGGGGCCGGCGGAAGTGATCGAGCCGGCAGGTACGTGGATTCTGGTCGCGGACCGCAGTGGCGTGGCGGAGGATTTGGCCACAGATCTGGCGGCGCGCAACCAGACCGTCGTTCTGGTGGACGAGGAAGCGCAGGCAGACGCAGAGCCGACGGAGGACGGTCCCAAGATCATTAGGACATCTTTGGAGATCGAATGCCGCGAGTCATGGCAATCTCTGGCGGAAGGTTTGCCCGAGGACGTGCCGCTCAACGGGGCGGTCCACTGCGTGGCGCTGGACGGTCACGGAATCCATGCGACGACCGAAGAAATGGCAGGGGACGCCAAGCAGGCAGGGGCGAGCGCGCTGGCGCTGGTGCAAGGCCTGACGGATGCCGACGCCATGCCGGCGAAGGGCCTGTGGCTTGTTACGCGGGGCGCGCAGGTTCTTGAGAAAGAGCGAACCGGGGAACTTGCCGGAGCAACGCTATGGGGATTCGGGAAAGTAGTGGCGCGGGAGGCCGCCCAACTGCAACCGAGGATGATTGACCTGGATCCCGGAGAGAGTGCGCCACTCGCCGATCTTGCCAACGAATTCCTGTATCCCGACGCCGAGACTCAGGTTGCGTACCGTGTCGGTCGCCGTCAGGTCGCCCGCTTGATCCGGTTTGGTAGCGGAACGGAGCGGCTGACCTTGCCTGAAGGGTCAGGCTGGATGCTGGAGCCCGACTCGGGAGGCGCCCTTGAGAAATTGCGGGTGGAGCCGTTGCCGGCGCGCGCTTTGGAGTCGAAGGAAGTCCGTGTGGCGGTTGAGGTCGCCGGGCTCAACTTCTGGGACATGTTTCGTGCGATTGGGATGATTGATACCGGGTTGCTGGGCGGCGAGGTGTGCGGCCACGTGCTCGAAGTCGGCTCCGATGCGTCCACCGTCTCGGTCGGCGATTGCGTGGCCGCATTGGCATTCGGCACATTCGGGTCGGAGGCGGTGATGCGGGAGGAGATGGTGGCACCGGTTCCGCCGGGGATTCCGATCACGGCACTTGCAACGATGCCGACCGCATTCGTATCGGCCTTACTGTCTTTCGATCTCGCGGAATTGAAGGCTGGCGACCGGGTGCTGATTCATGCGGGCGCGGGGGGAGTGGGACTGGCCGCCATACAGTTGGCGCAGGCTGCCGGAGCAGAAGTGTTCGCGACGGCAAGCGCCCCGAAACAGGCGTATCTCCGGTCGTTGGGTGTGGAGCATGTCTTCGACAGCCGCCAGACGGCATTCGGCAGAGAAGTCCTCGAGGCCACGGATGGCGCGGGGGTGGATGTAGTGCTGAACAGCCTGACCGGAGAGGGATTCATTGAGGCGAGTCTGTCCTGTCTGGCACAGGGCGGCCGTTTTGTGGAACTGTCCCGCGTGGGCATCCTGAGCCCGGACGAAATGAAGGAGGCGCGACCGGATGCCGCCTACTTCATTCTGATGTTGGATGTTCTGAAAGAAGACGATCCGGCGCAACCCGGGGATGCCTTGAGGCGCGTGATGGCACGGTTGGCAGAAGGGGAGTTGACCCCGCTAACCCATAGCCGGTGGTCGCTGGCCGAAACGGGGCCGGCAATAAAGTTCATGCGTGCAGCCCGGCACATCGGCAAAATTGTTCTTACCACATCGCCGCTTGAGCGAGGGCAACTGCGCCAGGACCGGACGTACCTGGTGACCGGCGGCCTGGGCGGGATCGGGTGTGCGGTGGCCGGTTGGCTTGCTGATCAGGGGGCTGGAGCGATCGTGTTGAACGGTCGGCGAAATCCGGATCCCGAGGTCGAAGAGGCCATCGCATCCTTGCGCGACCGCGGATTCACGGTTCAGGTGGAACTGGCCGATGTAACGGACGCAAAAACCGTAGATGAAATGCTGGCGCGCATGGATCAGGACTTGCCGCCTTTGGGGGGGATTATTCACAGCGTGGGCGTGTTGTCGGACAGCGCGCTCGGGAATCAGACCTGGGAGAATTTCGAGAAAGTGCTGTGGCCGAAGATGCTGGGGGCCTGGCATCTGCACCGGGCGACCGTGGATCGCGACCTGGATCTGTTCATCCTGTTCTCAAGCGTGGCCGGCATTATGGGCAATCCGGGCCAGGCGAACCATGCGGCGGCCAACGTATTCCTCGACCAGCTCGCCGCCCATCGCCGCGCACTGGGGCTTCCGGGCCAGGCGATCGCCTGGGGAGCATGGTCGGGGCTTGGCGAGGCGGAGGAGCAAAGGGAGAGGATTGCCCAGCGACTGGCGGCATTCGGTACCAGTTGGATTACCCCGCAACAGGGCCTCAAGGCATTCGATCAACTGGTACGCCAGGACTCCGCGACTTCCGTGGTGTTGGCGGTGGACTGGGCGATGTTTGGGGAAGCGATCGGGAGTCGCCCACCCCTGCTGGAGGATTTATTGGGCGCTGCACTGGAGGGCGACGACAAGGCAGTCGCGTCATCGGATGACTTGCTGACTCGATTGAGGCAGACCCCGGCGGCGGGGCGCATGGACTTGCTGGTTTCGTTCCTGCAACAGGAAGTGCAGGCAGTGCAACGGTTGCCGTCGGCTCCAGCGCCGACGGTAGGATTCTTCGACCTGGGAATGGATTCACTGATGGCCGTGGAGTTGCGAAATCGGCTGAATCAATCGCTTTCTGGAGAATACACGGCTCCGAATACGCTGGTGTTCGATTATCCGAGCATCGCGGATCTTGCAGGCCACTTGGTCGAGGAACTGGGCGATGCCGAAGGCGCGGCGACACCCGAGGCGCAGCCCGAACCGAGCCGGCCACCCGCCCCGCGGTGCGAAGACGACCGAATTGCGGTGGTGGGCATGGCTTGCCGGCTCCCCGGCGCACCGGATCTTTCTGCTTTCTGGCGTCAGCTTGAGGCGGGGGATAGCGCGGTGACGGACGGCCGGCCGGGCTCGGGTCATTGGGGCGGGGCTGTCGGAGATCCTGCCGCCGACGAGATATTTTTCCGAAGAGGTGGATTCGTTGAGGGGATCGATCAATTCGATGCCGGATTCTTCGGCATCAGGCCGATCGAAGCGCGGACGATGGACCCGCGACAGAGATTATTGCTGGAAACGAGTTGGCAGGCATTTGAGGACGCGGGAATCGACCCGGGCCTGTGGAAAGGCAACCGCGCCGGAATCTATGTCGGAGTGGGGGGCAGCGAATACCGGGATCTGGTTGCAGCCAGCGGTGAAATAGGCAATTACTTCGGGACGACTGGCAGCGTCGCTGTTGGACGGATCGCATTTGTGCTGGGCTTTATGGGACCGGCGGTGCCGCTAGACATGACGTGCGCGTCGTCGTTGGTTGCGATGCATCAAGCGGTTACCGGCCTGCAGCGGGGTGAAGTGGATTTGGCATTGGCTGGAGGCGTGCATGCCGCCCTCTCTCCCGCGATCACGAAATTCATGGCGGAATTCGGGATGCTGTCGCGGAGCGGGCAGTGTCGGACTTTTGATTCGGCCGCGGACGGTTTCGTGCGAGGCGAAGGTTGCGGGATGGTGGTTTTGAAGCGATTGAGCGAAGCGGAGGCGGACGGAGACCGGATCTGGGGCGTGGTCGCAGGCTCTGCGGTCAACCAGAACGGAGCGAGCGCGGGGTTGACGGTGCCCAGCGGTTCGGCACAGGAGCAAGTCATGAAGGAGGCTTTGTCCCAAGCGGGGGTCTCTCCGTCGGAAGTGGATTATCTGGAGGCCCATGGCACGGGGTCGGAACTGGGAGACCCAATCGAGGTGCGTGCGTCGGCAGCGGCATACGGAGAAGGACGCGACATGGACCACCCGCTCCTGATCGGATCGGTCAAGCCGAATATCGGCCACCTTGAATGGGCGGCAGGGGTCGCAAGTTTGATCAAGGTTTTGCTGGCCATGCAACGGAGGGTGATCCCTGGGCAACTGAATTTCCAGAACCCGAACTCTCACATCAATTGGGACCAATTGCCCATACGGGTGATCTCGGAAGCGACGGACTGGCCGGACGCTTCGGGACATCCACCACGGGCGGGGATAAGCGCTTTCGGGCTTTCGGGAACGAACGCGCATGTCGTGGTGGAGGGGTACGAAACCTTGGACGGTGCTGATTCCGATGCCGGAGAACAGTACCGGGCCGCAGGCAGGCCGAAGTCGGTTGCCGTCTCGGTGCCGGTGCCGGTCGCGGAACTGCCGGCCGAAGAGCCTGCCGCCGGGCGCGGGACGCGCCTGCTGCCGTTGTCGGGCAAGTCGGGCCCGGCGCTGCGGGAGTTGGCCGGTTGCTACCGGGACTGGCTCGACGAGTGCGGGGATCTTTCCCCGGCGGATGCGGGGGATCCGCTGCTTTCCGACATGGCATGGACGGCCGGGGCAGGTCGGAGCCATTTCCCATACCGCGCAGGCGTAGTGTTCAGCGATGCGGCATCGCTTCGGGCTGGCCTGACGGAACTGGCGGAGGCATCGGACGAGCCGGAGCCGCGGGAGACGGGGAAGGTGGCGTTCGTATACACCGGGCAGGCGAGCCAGTGGGTCGGGATGGGCGAGGAGTTGTACGAGAGCGAGCCGGTGGTGCGGGTGGTGCTGGACCGGTGCGACGCACTGCTTCGGGAGGAACGGGGCGAATCGTTGCTGGACGTGATGTTCGGGCAGTCGGGGGAGCTGGACGATCCGGCGTGGGTGCAGCCGGCGATCTATGCATTGGAGTGTGCGTTGACGGCGCTGTGGACGAGCGTGGGGGTGCGCCCGGACGTGGTGCTGGGGCACAGCCTGGGGGAGATTGCGGCGGCGCAGGCGGCGGGGGTGTTCAGCCTGGAGGACGGCCTGCGGTTTGCGGCGACTCGCGGCGCGTTGCCCGAGGAAGGAGCAGGGAACGGGCAGGCTTTGGATGAACTGGAAACGTTGCTTGCGGACGTGACGATCTCACCGCCGTCCCTGACTTTGGTGAGTAGCCTTACGGGAGAGACGGTAGGGCTTGACGATGCGTTGGATGGAGCATATTGGCGTAGGCAGCTCCTTGAGCCTGCCGCATTTCAAGGATGCGTGGAAACACTGGCGGAGCTGGGCGTGGATGTGATTCTGGAGATCGGTCCACAGTCGGATCCGATGGCGGCTATGATCCGGCAAGATTTTGTGGATGAATCTGCGGAGCGGACACCAGTCGTTCTGCCGAACCCTCTGGTTAGCGCGCAGGCGTCAGGAAGTGAAAACGCCAGGTTCGTAGAGACAGTTGCGGGAGCATATCGGGTAGGCCTTCCGATTTCTTTTGCCGGGCTGTTTTCGGGGGAAGCGCGCCGCCGAATACCATTGCCCGGGTATCCATTTCAGCGTCAGCGGTATTGGGTCGAAGCACCAAAACAAAATGCTTGAGCCTCCCGCTCTAGCTCTACATCAAGTCATGCTGCTCAATGAATCCGCGTATCGCCGCAGCGCACTCTTCCGGTTTTTCCAATTGGAGCAGGTGCGTCGCTTCGGGGATGAAGTCGTAGTCTACGGTCATGATGTCGTCCAAAGCGTAGGACGGCAGGTACGAGTACGGCAGGGTGGGATCCGCACCGATGACTTTTGTCGGGCAGGGAAGCGCATCGAAATCCACCAGCATTGAGTAGCTTCCTGTCCACTCGATGATTTGTGCCTCGTAATCGCGAGGACAGCGAAGTTCGTAGCCTTCGCCGGTTTCAGACTCTCGAAGTATGGTTGCCGCCATGAGCTCCGGAACTCCAGGCAGCACCCGCGAGAAAGTTGGCAGGCAGTGCAGCAATTCCGAGAACTCTTCTCTCGTCCGGAATCGATGCCCGCGTCGTCGGGCCATGCTGGCGGTCCGCAGGGCGACCTCATCGAATTCCACCCGATCGATTCCAGCCTTGCGCAAGGGGGGATCGAACAAGACCATCGCCGAGAAGCCTCGGTTCTGGACGGTCATTGGGACCAGGATCGGGGCCGTAGACGCCAAAAGCGCGATTAAGGTGGAAAGCGAATGGAATATGCCGATGTTCGGCTTTTTCCCGTAGTGGAAGTCGATGGATTCCAGGATGCGGTCCTGATCGCTGATCAAGTTTGGAACATTGTGTTGCTTGCGGTCGCCGACGGTATTCCATCCGTGGTTTCTCAGGTCGTAGAGAATCAGGTCGAAATCGTCAGTGAGTTGGGACCAAAAAGGGTAATAGAGATCAACCGCAAAGCCGTTACCGTGACTCATGATGAGTCGGGGACCCGATGGATTTCCGTGTCTCCGCAGGGTGGTGACGGTGTCGTCATGGAGGCGAACCTCGCGTACTGAGAGAGGTTCGGGAATCTCCCACAACGCCTTTGAAGTCATGAGGAGGCAAGGGCTTCTATGAACGTAAACAGCCCCTTCCTGTTGCTATGATTTGTGGCGAAGTTGATAAGACTGCCTTTCAGAATGATAGCAACAACTTGCCGTATTCTACGGTGTCGCGAACAATCCCTTTGATTTTGCCGCTTCTCATGTCGGAGCCGCTGGCATTTATCAGTAAAAATAAGGAATTCAGACCTCAGCCTGTGTAAACCGAGACCCTTGGGGCGGGCACCTAAAAAAGCGCCCACCCAATTTCGAGGAATCAGGCGGCAATACTTGCCGCGTACTTTTATCCTGCGTTTGAATCGACAAATTCAGCAAGACCCCGAAGCGTCGAGATCTGGGCCAAGTCGTCGGCAGAAATCTCGACACCAAATTCCTGACCGACGACCTTCATAAACGCGATAGCGTCTACGGAAGATACGCCGGAATCACCGAATGAAGCATCTAGGCCCGGCTCTCGGTCGAGCCCCAAGTTGTTTCGGGCGAGTTCCATGATGCGGTCTTCTGATGCCATGATATAAATCCTTGGTCGATGAAAAAAATGGAATCACATTATACGAATTGAGAATTCGCATGTGATTTCCCTTTGCGGCCTGCGGCCTAGAAGGTTGTTGGACGGTTCTGTTTTTCCGTTTCAGGTGTCGACAAAGCGAAGCGAGGTTGCCGCCAGTTCGCGGTTTGCTAAAATTCGGCATCATGAAACTGACCTTTCTCCGAGCCCGCCTGCATCAGGCAACGGTGACCCATGTCGAGCCGGACTATGACGGCTCGTGCGCGATCGATAGCGAGTTGCTGGAAGCAGCCGACATCAGCGAATACGAGCAGATCGATCTCTACAACATCAGCAATGGGGAACGGCTCACCACTTACGCTATCCGGGCCCGCCACGGTAGCCGCATCATTTCGGTGAATGGCGCAGCGGCGCACAAGGCGTCGCCGGGGGATCAGATCATCATTGCCGCCTACGCGCAACTGGAGCCGGAAGAAGTGGCGGATTTCAAACCCGTCCTGGTGTATCTGGGCGCGGGCAATCGTATCGAACGCATCACCCACAAGATTCCGGCCCAAGCGGCCTGAGTCAGCCGGTATTCCGCATTCCCGCCGCGATCGCGCTGATCGACCGCGCGACGACATTCTGATAGGGATCAGGGTCGGAGGCCTCGCGCATGCGGTGCAGCAGGCTAAGTTGAATCGCGTTGAGAGGATCCAGATAAGGTTTGCGGCGGCTCAATGACCGGCGCAGCACTTCCTGCGTTTCCAGAAGTTCCTTGCAGCTTGCCACCTGCAGCACGAGTTTGCGGGTGAGCCGGTACTCCTGCTCGATCCGCTTGTAGATATGATCAGCGTCGGCCGGGTGCTGGCTGAGTTGCATGTACTGCCGGGCGATTGGCATGTCGGCCTTGGCAAGGGCCATCTGGATGTTCTGCATTAGGGTCCGGAAGAACGGCCAGCGCTTGTACGCGAGGCGAATCTGTGCAAGTCCGGTTTTCGGGTGTGCCTTCAGATAGGACTCAATGGCGGTGCCGATACCGTACCAGGCGGGCAGGGTATGCCGGGAGAGGGACCAGCCGAACACCCAGGGGATGGCGCGGATGGAATCCATCGAGCGATCCACCGCGCGGCGATGCGAAGGCCGGGAACCAATGTTGATGTTGCCGATCTCCTGCACCGGGGTGACCTCGTAGAAGTAATCCAGAAATCCCGGGGTTCCGATGAGTTCCCGGTAGGCTTGCTCGCCGTCCTCGGCAAGTTTCTCCATGACCCTGAGATCGTCGGCGTATTCGTGAGCCAGCCTGCGGAACAGCAGGTGGCGGGAGGCCAAGATCAGGCCGGTCGCACCCATGGTCAGTTCGTACACTGCAGTCTCCAAATTGGAGTACTTGTATGACAGTACTTCGCCCTGCTCGGTCAGCTTGATGGTGCCGCGCACCGTGCCGGGTGGCTGTGCCGTGATGGCCTCGTAGGTCGGTCCCCCGCCCCGTCCGACGGTCCCGCCACGGCCGTGGAAAAGCCGGAACTGCACGCCGTGGCGCTCGGAGACCTCGTGAATCTGTTTTTGCGCCTGGTACAGGTTCCACACCGAAGCCAGGATGCCGCCGTCCTTGCAGGAGTCGGAATAGCCCAGCATGATGTCCTGCACGCCGCCGGAGGCATTCAGCAGCGGGCGGTAGACGGGATCCCGGAACAGCCGGTTAAGGATGTCTGGCACCCTGCGCAGGTCTTCGATCGTCTCGAATAGCGGGCAGACCTGCAGATGGCAAAAACGGTGCTGCCCGTGGCCTCCGGCCAGGCCGGCCACCCCCCCCAGGAACAGCACTTCCAGAACATGGCTGGCCTCGTGGGTCATGGAGATGATGTATTGGCCGAAGATCTTCGGGCTGGTCTGTTCCGGTACTTCCCGTATGAGGTCGAACACGGCCAAGGTCTCACGCGTGGCGGGAGACAGTTTCCTGCGATCCAGGGAAATCGGCCCGTCCATCTTTCTGAGATGCTTTTGGAGGGCCTGGATTCGTCCGGCTTCGGTCAGGCTGGCGTAGTCGGTCTTGTCCATGACTTGCAGGATTTCGCTGACTGCCTCCGTGTGACGGGGAGATTCCTGGCGGAGGTCGAGCCGCGCCAGGTAGAAGCCGAACGTTTCCACCAGCCGGATCAGGTCGGCCAGTTCGCCGTCGGCGATGCGGCCATCGCCCTGCTCGACCAGTGAGTCGTAAATCAGCCGCAGGTCATCGAGGAACTGGGTCTCGTCCTGGTAACTGTCCGAACTGTGCCAGGCCCGGCCCTGCAGGTGATCGAGCCGATGCTGCAATCGGTGCAGGATAACTTCCAACTTGCAACGGTACGGCTCGGTTTCGAATAACGAAGTAGCTCGGCTCCGCACCCGATCCAGCAGCTTGCGGTCGGTTTCCAAGCTGGTGCGCATGCGTTCGGGCAGATCGATCAGGTGGGAGGAATGGCTGAGGATGCTTTCCAGGTCGCGGACGCGACGGATGTATTCGACGAGGATGGTTCGTGCCTGCATTCGGCAGGCTTCGCGGGTGACGCGTGCGGTGACGTGGGGGTTGCCGTCGCGGTCTCCGCCGATCCAGGAGCCGAATTGGATGAAGCTCGGAAGCGTGCGGGGTGAGTCCGGGTAAGTTTGCCGCCAGGCGCGCTGTAGGTTGCGGTACAGGATCGGGATGGACTCGAACAGGGATTTCTCAAAATAATGCAGGCCGTTCTTGACCTCGGTCTGCACGGTCGGCTTGCCTGGGCGGACCTCGTCGGTCTTCCACAGCAGCTGGATTTCCGCCAGCAGGCGGTCGCCAGCCTCGTCGCGTTCCACCTGGCTCAAGGTGCGGTCGTCCGAGGACTGCAGCAAGATGAAGATGCGCCGAAGCGCTTCCTGCATGATGCGGCGCTTCGCCTCGGTCGGATGGGCGGTGAAGACCGGCATGTACTCGACCGAAAGCAGCAATTTTTCAGCCTTGGCCGCGCTGAAGCCTTGTTCCTTGAGTGCGCGCAGGGTCGCGTCGAACGAGCCCGGCCATAACGACGCACCGGCACGCAGGTACCGGCTACGCCGGTCCTGAAGGGCCGCCTCTTCGGCGACGTTGACCAGGCTGAAATAGGTGGAGAATGCCCGGATGACCTGGACGGTGAGGTCTTGGTTCAGCCGGTCGATCAGGCCGATCAGGCGCGCGTGCCGATTTGCGTCCTCTTCGCGCTGCAGGCGGATATAACCCCGGCGTAGACGCTCCACGACCTGGAATACCTGGGGAGGGGCGTGCTCCTGGAGCACGAGACCCAGTAGGCGACCCAGCAGTTTGACCCGCTGTCGTAATTTGCGGTCAATGGCATCGCCTATCGACGGCGTGTGTCTGGCCGCGCTAGGCATAAGGGAAAAACGGGCGGTGTTCGAATGAACATTATACTAGGCGCACCTCAAACACAGACTTTTCGGCATGCCTGCGCCATACCCGGAATCCCTGTCTCTCCATGCGGAACGCCTGCGGGAAATCCCGTTGCGAACTTTGTTTGCGGAAAGCCGGGATCGCTCCTTCCTGTGCCGCGACATCGAAGGCATCCATGTCGATGCCTCACGCCAACGGTTGGATGCCGAGACTTGGGCGGACCTGCTGCGCGTGGCGGAGCAGGTAGAGCCGGCCCGCTCCGACCTGTTTGCCGGTGCGCCGGTGAACGCGACGGAGAATCGCCCGGTCCTGCACCCGGCCCTGCGCGACCCACGCCCGGAGGGCTTGGTCGTGGACGGAGTCGACATCCTTGCAGAGGTACACCGGCAGCGCCAGCGGATGCGTGAGTTCGCCGAATCGTGCGCCGCACGCTGGCAGACGGTCGTCAATCTCGGGATCGGCGGTTCGGATCTGGGGCCACGCATGCTGTGCGAGGCCTTCCCACGCGCACCCGGCGCGCCGGATGTTCGCTTCGCGTCCACGCTGGACCCCGAGGAATTGAATGCCGCGCTGCACGGCTGCGATGCGGATCAGACGCTCTTCATCATCGCTTCCAAGACTTTCACTACCGAAGAGACCCAGCGCAATTTCTCGGCGGCCAGGCAGTGGCTGGCGGATCAAGGGGTGGAGCCTGGGGAGGTAATGGAACATTTCGTGGCGACCACGGCCGCGACCGAGCGCGCGCAGGAAATCGGCATCGACGCGCAAAGGATCTTCCCGTTCTGGGACGGAGTCGGCGGTCGTTATTCGGTCTGGTCAAGCGTCGGCCTGCCGGTCGTGCTGCATGCCGGTTGGGACGCATTCGAGCAATTGCTCGCGGGTGCCCATGCAGTGGACGAACACTTCAGGGAAGCGAAGGCGGAATCCAATGTCCCCCTGATGCTGGCGTTGTTGATGCTTTGGAACCATACGTTTCTGGGAGCGGCGACGCGTGCGGTCCTGCCGTACAACTATCGCTTGCGGACCTTGCCGAGATTCTTGCAGCAGCTTCAGATGGAAAGCCTGGGCAAACGAGCCGATGCGGAGGGCAATTTGCAGGATGTTGCGGCTCCGGTCGTGTGGGGCGGTTCCGCCAATGATGGCGCCCATGCGTTTTTCCAGTTGCTGCATCAGGGAGAACAGGCCGTGCCGGTGGATGCGATCATTGCGAAGCTGGATCTGGAGGATGAACGCGAGCGGGCACTGCTGGCGCAGTGCCTGTCCCAATTGGACCTGCTGGCTTCAGGCCGGACTTTCGGGGAGGTGGAACCGGCTGCCGGAGTGGCGGCGGGCCACTACGTGCATCCGGGTGATCGACCGAGCACGTTGTTCCTGATGGAGGATATAAGTCCACGGCGGATTGGGGCTCTGCTGGCACTGTTCGAGCACGTGACGTTTTCAATCGCCGTGTTCTGGGGAATTAATGCCTTCGACCAGTTCGGGGTGGAGTACGGCAAGCGCCTGTCGCGCTCATTGGCGGAGGCGTTGCAGGATTCGGCGGCTCCGGCTCCTGGACATACCTTGAAAGCCCTTCTCGACCGGTTGCGGAATCGCTGATGCGCCACCTGCTGTTCAGCGACGTCGACGGAACGATGCTGGACGCCGACACCTACCGGTGGGATGAGGCGCTGCCCGGGATCGAGTGCGCTCGCAGATATGGTGTGCCGATCATTTTTAACACAAGCAAGACCGAGCAAGAGACCCGCCTGTTGGGGGAAACGCTCGGGATTAATGCGCCGTTCTCTATCGAGAATGGCGGCGCGGTTTACGTCCCGCCTGGGACCTTCGACGACGGAGAGAAGGAAGGGTTGATCCCATTCGGTGCTCCCTACCCGGTGATTCGGGCAGCACTCGACGAACTGGCCTCTTCGTTCCGCTTTCAGGGGATGTCCGATATGAGCGAAAAGGAGGTCGAGGCCGCTTGCGGTTTGCCGGCAGGCGCGATGGCGGCGGCCCGCGAACGGCGCTTCACCGAACCGCTGGTCTGGCGCGATGAGCCGGAGCGGCTGGATGAGTTCGCAGAACAGTTGCGGTCACACGGGCTGAACCTAAAGCGAGGGGACCGTTTTGTGCATGTCATGGGCACGACGGACAAGCGGGTCGCGCTGGAGCACTTGGTTCCGCGTTACCGGCGGCAGTACCCGGAGGTGGCGAGTGTGGCGCTCGGCAACGGCCCGAATGACTTGGGCATGATGGATGCGGCGGATATCGCGGTGGTGATCAACAATCCAGGCGGGCGCAACATACAATATCCCGGTGCGCGTGTGCCGGAGGGGACCGGACCGGCCGCTTGGTCACGCGCGGTTCAGGCATTGTTAGAGGGCTAGCCATGAGCGATTTTTTCCAGAACGGGCAGATTGTCACGCTGCATGACTTGGCGGGACGCCCCACCGAGGAATTCGAGGCGGAACTGCTCGGGTTTTCCAAAAACCGGCCGTTGGGGCTGGTGTTGCCCTCCTTGTATTCGGAACTTGAAGGGCCTGCGCTCAACCGAATTGTCGAGGAATTGGCCCAGGTGGAATACCTGAACGAAATCGTAATTGGCCTGGATGCGGCCGACGCGGAGCAATTCAAGCACGCCCGGGATTTCTTCTCCCGCCTGCCACAGCCCCATCACGTGCTTTGGAATGACGGTCCCAGGTTGCGGGCGCTGGCGGACGAACTGGAGACGCGGGGCCTGGCGCCGACCCAGCAGGGGAAGGGGCGCAATGTCTGGTTCTGCTTCGGGTATGTGCTGGCGTGCGACCGGGCGGAGGCCCTGGCGCTGCATGACTGCGACATCACCACGTACGACCGCCGCCTGCTGGCGCGGTTGATCTATCCGGTCGCGAACCCGAGTTTCAGCTTCGCGTTCTGCAAGGGTTACTACTCGCGCATTTCCGAGCAGGAATTGAAGGGCCGGGTGGCGCGGTTGCTGGTGGCGCCGCTGCTGCGCGCCCTGCGCAAGGTGTTCGGACCGCATGATTTCGTCGAGTACATCGACAGTTTCCGCTATCCGCTAGCCGGGGAATGCTCGCTGCGCACCTATGTGCTGAAGGACCTGTACCTGCCGGATGACTGGGGCCTGGAGATCGGACTGCTTGCCGAAATCCGGCGCATGCATTCCAGCCGGCGCATCTGCCAGGTCGACATTGCGGACCTGTACGATCATAAGCACCAGCAGATGGGAGCAGCCGACGCACGGGCGGGGCTGTCGAAGATGAGCGCGGATATTTGCAAGGCCGTCTTCAGAAAGATGGCGATCGAGGGCGAGGTGTTTTCCAAGGGCGTGTTTCGTAGCCTCAAGGCGGCCTATCTTAGGGAAGCGTTGGACCTGATCGAGCGCTACCAGAGTGATGCGGTAACCAACGGGCTGAACCTGGACCGGGATGCGGAAGAACAGGCGGTGGAGCTGTTCTCCAGCAATTTACTAAGTGCAGGACAGGACTTTTTGGCACACCCGATGGAAAGCCCGTACGTACCGAGTTGGCGGCGGGTTCGCTCGGCGATTCCAGACTTCCTGCAGCGTCTGGAAATGGCCGTTGAGGAAGACAATCAAGAATAAGCGGCTGGCAGCAGGAAGGTTTCCAATCTCGACCGCGGTCTAGGGTCTGCTTCAGGCAGTCCTATGCGCAACAACGATCCGCGTAGTAGTTGTCCCCTTGCGACATTTGTATAAATTGGCAAGGTTCGTCTCCTACGGTCCAGGCGTCATGTCCCGGGGGCAACATCATGATGTCGCCCTTGCGGAAAGTCTCTCTCGAACCGTCATCCATCTGGATTTCGATTGCACCGGAGATCACGTACGCGACGTGCGGAAGCAAGCATGAATCCGTTCCGGCGTACTCCTTGAGATCCACAGACCATTTGGCTCCGGGATTGAAGGTCACCTTGATGGCCGTGACTTCGTCGAGCGTTACGACTTGTTTGGATATCTTTCCGTGCACATCCGATTCGGCGCCGTCGATGCTTGCCTTCAACATATTGGGTAATGACATTTCCTTTCTCCTTATTTAATGGAGGGGATTTTTTATTGTACTCCGATGGCAATCCGCATCAATCCCCGAAACGCCGATTTTTTGCGACGAAGTAATTATCAAATTTTAAACAGGATTCAGGTGTGATTTGTCAATATAAAAGCCATAAAGCCATGCGTCGCTAGGTTTCCCAATGTTCCTGCCACGCCGTGAATTCGAATGGCCGGATGCCGTAAGGCGCCAAGTTTCCCTCATGCAGCTCCAGCAGGATCTTTTCGGCGATTTCGCAGAAGCGGTAACGTTCCGGCTCGTCCACCTGTGTTTGTACCCATGTATGGACATGGGTCGAGGCTTGCTGCTTGTTCATGCATTGGTGGACGACAGTGCCGACGACTTCGCGTAAAGCGGTTCGGTGGCGCATGCGAAACGGGTCGGGTTCGCCGATGGACTGCCGCACCATAGCATAGTGGACGGCCGAATGCTGGTAGGCCCAAAGGAACACATCCCTGAGCAATTCAACGCGGTTCAGTTCATACACACCGAGCATGGATTCTTGGATCGAAACGAGCACTTGAGCCGATCCGGGAGGTGGAGATTCCCGATTCGTTTCCATGGGTTGTCTTCCGAACCCGAAATGTGAGAGGCCGCATCATAAAAGCCAAACCACATGCTGCCGTGCAGGTTTGAGGGCGAATCAGGTTGACAGGCATATATAAACTATAATAATATTGATTCTCATTACCAATTTTCTTTCGCAATGAAGAAACTTGCCTTGGCCCTGTTGGTGCTGCTGGTAGCCCAACCCGTCCTGGTATCGGCCGACCCGACTACGCTGACGCTGTATTCCTCGCGCAAAGCCCACCTGATCGAGCCGGTATTGGAACTCTATACGCAGCAGACCGCCGTCCAGTTCAACCTCCATACCGGGAAACCGGGACCCCTTCTGGAACGTCTTGATGCGGCCGGCAAGAATGGTGGGGCCGATGTCCTTCTGACGGTGGATGCCGGAAACCTCTGGCATGCGGCAGAACGTGGCCTGCTGGTACCAATTGATTCCGAGGTGCTGGCGCAATCTGTTCCGCCCGCCCTGCGCGACCCGGAGAACCACTGGTTCGGATTTTCGAGACGGGCGCGGACTCTTGCATACAATACCGAAAAACTCTCTCCCGATGAGCTTTCTTCATACGAGGACCTGGCAGACCCGAAGTGGCGCGGAAGACTGTGCCTGCGGACTTCCAAGAAAGTCTACAACCAGTCGCTGGTAGCGACTCTGATCGCACACCACGGCGAGGAGAAGGCCGAGGAGATAGTGAAGGGTTGGGTGGCCAACCTCGCGGCCGAACCCTTTTCCAATGACACCAAGGCACTGCAGGCGGTCGCGATGGGTCGGTGCGACGTCACCATCGTCAACAACTACTACTTTGGCCGGCTGATGCGCAAGGAACCGAACCTCAAGCTCGCCCTGTTCTGGCCCAACCAGGATTCCCAGGGCGTCCACGTCAATGTTTCTGGCGGCGGCCTCCTGAAGATTTCTCCGAATCCCGGGGAGGCGAAGGCCTTTCTCGAATGGCTGGCACAACCCGAGGCTCAAGGCTTGTTTGCTGAACTCAACCTGGAATATCCGGTTCGGGAAGATGTGCCTCCCGCATCCGCAGTCCAGGCTTGGGGAAAATTCCGAGGCGATTCGCTGAATCTCGTCGAGGCAGGCCGGCTGCAGGCGGATGCCGTGCGTTTGATGGATCGAGCCGGCTATCGCTGAACTTTCTCTCCCTGTGACTTCGGCTGCCGGTTTTTCCAGCCGCTTCTGGTACTGGGGAAGCCGGCTGCTGGCGGCAGCTATCCTAGTCCCGCTGGTCGTAATCTTCGGAGCCTGGCTGGCCCCGACTACTGAAGTCTGGGGGCACCTGGCGGCAACGGTACTGCCGACGCTGATCGGCAATACCCTGTTGCTGATCGTCGGCGTCGCGATTGGCACCATGCTCCTCGGGGTCAGCTTGGCTTGGCTGGTCAGCACCTGCGAGTTCCCGGGAAGACGCTGGTTTGACTGGGCGCTGATGTTGCCGTTTGCCCTGCCCACGTACGTCATGGCGTTCGTGTTTCTGGGGCTACTGGATTTTCAGGGCCCGGTGCAGGGCTTGGTGCGGCAGGCATTTGGTCTGCCCGCATCCTGGAGCGTGGAAGTGCGGCATTCCGCCAGCGTCCTGGCCATCATGGTGCTGGTGCTGTATCCCTACGTCTATCTACTGGCGCGGGTGGCGTTCCTGAAGCAGGGCCGGGCTGCGCTGGAAGCGGCGCATACCTTGGGAATGACGTCATGGCAGAGTTTCTTCCGAGTGGCCCTGCCGATGGCACGGCCAGCGATTATCGGCGGCGTCAGTCTGGCCGTGATGGAGGCTTTGGCAGACTTCGGTGCAGTGGCAGTGTTCAACTACGACACGTTCACCACCGCAATCTACAAGTCATGGTTCGGGTTTTTCGATCTCAATGCCGCCAGCCAACTGGCTTCCCTGTTGCTCCTGTTCGTTTTTGTTCTGCTGTACCTCGAACGCTACGGACGTTCCCGTGCCCGTTTCGACAATGGCACCACTTCGCTGGATTCCCGCACCTATCGTCTGCGGGGTCTTCGCGCGACGGCGGCGAGCGTCTATTGCGGCCTGGTGCTGCTGCTGGCGTTCATCATCCCCATGGTCCAGCTCCTGCTGTGGGCGCGTCACTGGATCGATGATCTGGATTTTGCCTACATGTCGCTGTTGGGCAATACTCTGGCCTTGGGCGCTATGGCGGCGATTGCAACCACGGCAGGAGGGCTTGTCCTGGCTTATGCCTTGCGGCGTGATACAAGCTGGCTCACCCGGGCCAGCGTACGCATCGGCACCTTGGGCTACGCCATCCCGGGCTCGGTGCTGGCGGTGGCCGTGATGTGGTCGCTGTCCTGGATCGACCACCGGGTCGCCGAAGTCTGGCTGTGGTTGACCGGGGTCGAGGTGACCTGGGTGTTTGTTGGCAGCGTGTTCAGTCTTATACTGGCTTACTTCGCCCGGTTTCTGGCGCTGGCGTTCAATCCCATCGACAGCACGCTGGAGCAGGTTCGCCCCAGCGTACGGGAAGCTGCACAGTCGCTGGGCTTGACGGGTGTGGCGCTGGTGTGGCGAATCTATGTTCCCATCCTGCGCCCGGGCCTGCTGACTGCCGCACTACTGGTTCTGGTTGACGTGATGAAGGAAATGCCGGCGACCCTGCTTCTGCGTCCGTTCGGTTGGGACACGCTGGCGGTGCGGATTTACGGCCTGTCTTCGGAGGGCCTGTGGGAGCGGGCGGCGCTGCCGTCGGTTGCACTGGTGGCGGCAGGCCTGATTCCGGTGTTCCTGCTGGCGGTCCGCGGCCGGCGTTGAGAAGGGATCATGGCGCTTCTGGAAGTAGAGAAGATTTCCTGCGTCTACGGCGACCGCCCGGCGCTGGACGACTTCTCGTTCAAGGTCGTGCAGGGCGAAATCGCCGCCCTGCTGGGGCCGTCCGGTTGTGGAAAGACAACTATCTTGCGCGCCATTCTGGGGTTTGAGCCGATTCTGCGCGGGGAGATCCGCATTGCAGGCGAACTCATGTCCCGACCGGGATTCAGCGTTTTGCCGGAGCGGCGGCCGGTCGGAATGGTGTTTCAGGACCGGGCGCTGTTTCCGCACCTGACGGTGGCGCAGAATATCGCCATCGGGATCCGTCGCGAACCGAAGGCTGATCAGGATCAAACCGTCCGCAGATTACTGGGGATCATTGGCCTGGGGGACTGCTATTCCCGCTATCCGCATGAATTGTCCGGCGGACAGCAGGAACGGGTGGCGCTGGCTCGGGCTCTGGCCCCGCAGCCGCGCCTGTTGCTGCTTGATGAACCATTTGCCAGCCTCGATATCGACCTGCGTGAACGCCTGAGTCTTGAAGTGCGCGATATCCTCAAGGAAACCGGTTCAACGGCGGTCGTCGTGACGCACTACCAGGATGAAGCCTTCGCCATGGGCGACCGGGTCGGAGTCATGAAACAAGGAGCTATCCTGCAGTGGGACACGCCGTTCAACATCTACCACCGCCCGGTTTCCCGGCAGGTCGCAAGCCTGGTCGGGAGGGGCGTTTTCATCGAAGGCATTTTGCGGGAAGAGGGTGCCTTCGACACCGAACTCGGCCGGGTCCAGGACGATCACAACACCTATTCGCATCCTTCCGGGACGCGCATGGACATCCTGCTGCGCCCGGACGATGTCCTGATTGATTCGGAGGGAGAGATTTCCGCCACGGTAACCAAGAAAGCCTTCAAGGGTGATGACACCTTATATACGTTGCGGCTCGCGTCTGGCACCCAACTGCTCGCTTTGGCTTCCAGTCACAAAGACCTGGAAATAGATGAAGAGACTCGCTTGAGTCTAGACCTGGAGCACTTGGTAGCATTCCCGAGGACGCCGGAATAATAGAGTTACAATATAACATCGCCGCGATTTGGGCTGGGAAGCCCTACGTGATGACGCAAATAGCCGCCGATCCTTCGCTGCCGCTTTCCCCGCATGACCACCGATCCTGCGCCTCGGACGCCTTGGCGCATGCAGAAGCGGTGTGCGAGAGCCGCAACAAGCGATTCACCGAAAATCGCCGAGCCGTCCTGAAACTTCTGCTCGACGATCATCGCGCCTTGGGAGCCTACGAGATTCTCAGGCGGTTCGACTGGGGAGGCCGTAGTCGGGCGCCCGTCCAGGTATATCGGGCGCTGGATTTTCTGGAATCCATGGGCTTGGTGCATCGCGTCGCCAGCAGCAACGCCTATGTCGCGTGCTACCGGCTTGCCGAGCGGCATGGCGCTGTATTGTTCGTGTGCGAGACCTGCGGAGTCGTAATGGAATGCGGGGAACTCAATCTGCAGTCCATGATGGACAAATTGGCCCGGCAGTCCGGCTTTACGATTCACTCCCAATTGCTGGAAGCGGTCGGGCATTGCCCGAGTTGCGCCAGGGCGGCGGAGGCTGTCGATCCATGACCCGGCCCCAACCGCTTGTCAGCGCCCGTTCCGTGGGAGTGTACCGGGGCGGACGCTGGTTGATTCACGATGTCAGCCTTGACATCCATGCCGGCGAGGTCGTGACCGTGGTTGGTCCCAATGGTGCCGGCAAAAGCACCTTGCTGGAGACCCTGCTCGGGTTGCGCCGCCCGGATGCGGGCAGCGCGAACCCTGGCTCATACTCCGGAGCAGATAGCACTGATCGCCATTCTCATTGCGACGCTTTCAGGTGCGTTGGGCCTGTACCGTTCTCTTTGGCTCGATATCCCAGCCGGGCCCTCCATAGTGACGGTGGCCGCATTCACCTTTTTAGGGTGTCTAGCGTTCGATGCGGTGGCCCAGCAGTTGAGCCGGAGCCGGGGCGTCAGGCGTAGCGTTGCTCATGCTCCAGAAGACGGCGCTTGATCTCCAGGAGTTGCTCTCCCTTCTCGCGGATTAACGGTCCTCCGTAGCCTCCAAGTCCGTTTTTTCCCACCACTCGGTGGCAGGGCACGACGACACAAAGCGGATTGTGGCCGTTGGCGGTGCCGACCGATCGCGGACTGCCGCCGGCCTGCTCGGCGATGTCGGTGTAAGTTCGGGTCTGTCCGTAAGGAATGTCCAGAAGCGTGCTCCATACCCTGCGCCGGTATTCGGTGACCGGGTTGTCTTTGTTCAGCGTGGCGAGCGGAAGCTCGAATACCCTGCGCTTGCCGTCGAAGTATTCCCGGAGTTGCCGCGCAGCGGCACGGGTCAGGGCGTTCGGACGGTCGGGGCGCCGCTTCCGGTGGTCCAGATTGAAGAAAATCGCCGACACGCCATGCCGGTCGGCATGGATTTCGATGGGCGCGTCTAGGGGCGTGTCGAAACTCTGGAAGCCGATGTCGTCCGGCATGGCTGCCGAATCACCCGCCGAGCTTTTCTTGGATGCGTGCGGCCTTTCCAGTGCGGCCACGCAGGTAGTACAGTTTTGCGCGGCGTACTTTCCCGCGGCGCTTGACGTTGATCGAGTCGATCAGCGGGCTGTGCATCTGGAACACCCGCTCCACGCCTTCGCCGTGCGAGATCTTCCGCACCGTGAACGAGGAGTTCAGGCCGCGATTGCGCCGGGCGATCACCACCCCTTCGAACACCTGCAGGCGCTCGCGTTCGCCCTCCCGGACCTTGACCGAGACCGCAACCGTGTCGCCTGGCGCGAACTTAACATCAGCCAGGTCTTGGCGCATCTGTGCGCTTTCCAGTTTCTCAATCGTCGCGCTCACGGTCTGTTTCCTCTGAGGTTGAGTCCAGGTATTCATCCAGCAAAGCCCGGTCTTCCGCCGACAACGCGGTGCGATCAAGCAGATCCGGGCGGCGTCGGTAGGTGCGTCCGAGCATTTCGCGCCGTCGCCAGCGCGCTATTTTGCCATGATCGCCGGATAAAAGCACCTCCGGCACGCGCAGGCCCTCGATTTCTTCCGGCCGGGTGTAGTGGGGGCAGTCTAAAAGCCCCTCGCTGAACGAGTCCTGCCCAGCCGATTCCGCGCAGCCGAGAACGCCCGGCAACAACCGGGCAACGGTGTCGATCACCACGGCCGCGGCCAGTTCGCCGCCGGACAGCACATAGTCGCCGACCGACCACTCGGCGTCTACCTGCTGGTTCAGGAAGCGCTCGTCGATTCCTTCGTAGCGCCCGGCGATCAGGATCAAACCCTTTTCTTTCGCCGCCTCGCGTGCCAGCGCCTGGGTGAAGGGAATTCCCTGGGGGGTCAGCGCGATCGTGCGGGCTTCCGGATTTGCCTTGCGCACCGAACCGTGCGCTCGTGCCAGCGGTTCGTATTGCATGACCATGCCCGGGCCGCCGCCGTAGGGGCGGTCGTCCACGGTATGGTGCGGATCTTCGGCGAAATCGCGCGGGTTGGTGCAGTGCACCTGTACTTTGCCCTGCGTGCACGCCCGGCCAACCACTCCCTCGGAGGCGACGGCCTCGACGATCCCCGGAAGCAGCGCGACGATGTCGAAACGCATCACGTCACTCCAGCACGCCGTCCCAGCGCAGATCGATCCGGCGTTGTTCCAAATCCACGTTCAGCACGGTCTCACCGGGCGCGTAGGGGATGAGGTACTCCTGCTCTCCGCGAATGAGCAGCACATCATGGGTGGCAGTCTCCAAGACCTGATCCACGGTACCAAGCGCTTGCCGGTGCTGATCGTACGCGGCCAGCCCCAGCAGTTCGCGGTGGTAGTATTCGCCTTTCGGCAAGGTAGGGAACTGTGCTGAATCGATCCATATTTCTTGGCCCCGCAGCGCTTCCGCCTGGTCGCGGTCGTCCACCCCGCGGAGTTTGGCGATCAGGCCTCGGGAAGTGCGTCGGCCGGATTCCGGCTCATGGATGTTGCTGTCTCCGTCGGTGCGCAGCTGCCAGGGACGGTACTGGAGGAGGTTGTCGATGGGACGGGTGTACGAATACACCTTGACCCAGCCCCGCACGCCGTACACGCCGCTGATGTATCCACACAGCACATAGGCGGGGGCCGCGGAGCCGGAGGGGTCCGTGGCGGGGGAGGTGTTCAGAGGGGCGGCCTCAGGCGGCCTGCAGCTTGGCGTGTTTTCGAATCAGCTGCGCCGCACGGTCGGAAAGCTTCGCGCCCTGCTTCAGCCAATGCTGCACGCGCTCCTGGTTGATGCGCAACTCTTCTTCCTTGCCGGTGGCAATGGGATTGAAAAAGCCTAGGCGCTCAAGATATCCGCTGTCACGGGGCTTGCGCGAATCGGTGACCACCAGATGGTAGAACGGACGCTTCTTCGCGCCGGCTCGGGATAAACGGATTGTGACCAAGAGTTGCTCCGGAGAGTCGTTCCACAGGTTGCGGGGTGCGCATTCTAACAGAAACCGGGTCTCGCCACCTAGCCGATTTCCCTTTGATATAAAGCGGGTCCGGTTTTCCATGCCTGTCGCGGAGGTGGTGGGCCCGGCAGGATTCGAACCTGCGACCAAAGGATTATGAGTCCCCTGCTCTAACCGACTGAGCTACAGGCCCACGATGGGGTCGGAATCCGGGCTCCGGTCATTCCCGGTCGAGGAAACTGCGAAGCAGTTCGGAGCGGCTGGGATGGCGCAGTTTGCGCAAGGCCTTGGACTCGATCTGCCGGATTCGTTCGCGCGTCACCTCGAATTGCTTGCCGACCTCTTCCAAGGTGTGATCCTGGTTCAGGTCGATGCCGAAGCGCATGCGCAGCACTTTCGATTCGCGGGGCGACAGCGTGCTGAGTGCTTCGCGGATTGCCTTGGCTACCGCCGCTCGGGTGGTGGCATCTTCCGGAAGTTCCTGCGAGGTGTCTTCCAGACGATCCCCGATGTGCAGGTCGTCGTCGTCGCCGACGGGGGTTTCGATGGAGATCGGGTCGCGGGCGATGCTTTGCACGCGGCGGACCTTGTTCTCGGCCAGCTCCATCCGTTCCGCCAGCTCTGAGGCCGTCGGTTCCCGCCCTTGTTCCTGCATGATCTGCCGGGAGATCCGGTTGACCTTGTTGATGGTCTCCGTCATGTGGACCGGTACCCGGATCGTGCGCGCCTGATCCGCGATGGAGCGGGTGATGGCTTGGCGGATCCACCAGGTCGCATAGGTGGAGAATTTGAAGCCGCGCCGGTATTCGAATTTGTCGACCGCTTTCATCAATCCGATATTGCCTTCCTCGATCAGATCCAGGAAATGCAGGCCGCGGTTGGTGTATTTCTTGGCGATCGAGATGACCAGACGGAGATTGGCCTCGACCATTTCATCCTTGGCCTTTTGCGCCTGCACATCGGCCATACGCAGGTTACGGACGATGGACTTGATGACGGGTAGTTTCAGGCGGTGCGTGTCTTCCAGCGCTGCCAGCTTCTTCTGGTGGGTCTCGATCTGCTTGCGCACCTTGCGCAGGTTCTCCTTGTACGAGATCTGGCGGCGCAGGCAATTACCGATCCAGGCCGGTTTGGAGGCGTTCTTCAGAAAATCCTTTTCGAAGTCCTCGGGGGGCATGCCGGCGTCAAGACAGAGTTCACGAATATTGGTTTCTTCCTGGTGGGAGGCCTCGCCCATCTGATGCACGATTCTGCGCAGTTCGGAAACAATGACGGGAGGCAAGCAGAACAGGACGAAGTAGTCGGCCACCTCGCCGCGGCGACGTTGGTAGGCGTTCGGGTTGCGCCGGACATTGCTGTTCATGGCCCGCTTGTGGCGGTTGGCCAACTCGCGGAAACGGGTTTGTACCTGGCGCTTGGTGGGTGAGCGATCCTTCTTGCTGTCCTTGGTAATCTCCACTTTCTCCGGTTGGACGCGCGGGTCTTCGAAGCCGAGCACAAGGTCGGCAATCTTGATTTTCTTCTGCTTGAGCTCTTCGTATTTCTCCAGCATCCTCTCGATCACGAGCGGGCATTGCGCCATGGCGAAGGCAGCGTTGCACTCACTGAGCTCGATGCGCTTGGCGATCTCGATCTCTTCGGCCCGGCTCAGCAGGCTGACCGCGCCCATCGCGCGCATGTACATGCGGATGGGATCCGAAGTATGCGAATCGTCCGGGGCCGGGGTTGTGTTTTCGGGCGCGTCCGGGTCTTTCCCCTCGATCTCCTCACTCTCGCCCAAGAGGTCGCGCTCCTCATCAGGGTCCTGTTCCAGAATTTCGATCCCCATGTCGGACAGGCTCTCGACCATCAGGGAAATCGATTCGTCGTCGTGCTCATCGGCCAGACGCTTGTGGATTTCGTCCAGCGTCAGGTGCCCCTGCTCGCGCCCGTGTGCGATCAGTTCTTCGAGGGTATTGTCGAGGTCGGCCGAGGGAGTGGAGTTCTTGCTCATTGGATAGGATAGCGGGGCGTAACCTCTCATTTTACCAGCATCTAACACAAAGACTCCGTCTGAGTCTCTTCCGGCTCTTCGCGGAAGCCTGGTCTCAATTAGTCACTGCAACGATTCCGGCAACCGGCGAGGAATGGCTTCGCGAACTCTACAAGGTCGTGGCCCAACGGCGCGGCGTCATGTTCCGGTCGATTGTCGGGCTCATGGGGACGACGACCGGGGACAGCGAAGGGGTCTACCACTGGATCGCCTTGCTGACGATCCTCGTTTTCGGGGTTGGGATCCTGGCTTCGGCCCTGACCATGCTGACCGTAACCTTGGTTTCGGTGAAGGAAGCGCACGGGGCGGAGAACGGACTGAAACGGTTCGTCGACGGCGAGACTGACCGCAACAAGGCGATGTTCACCGCCGAGCCGCAGATTTTTCGCCTGGCCGATTTCGCCACCTTTGCCGGGGCCGTCAGCGCTGTGGGGTTTATGCTGGGAGGCTTGATCAGCCTTATTCTGCTGACCCTGTTTTTCTAAGGTTTCCCGAGGCAGCCCACGAAAGCGGTGCCCAGCCCCTGCAGGATCTGGAACCAGGCATCCGCACCGGGCGGAATGCTAATGCCGATCGGATCAAGTGCGGCGGTGTCGGCCGCCGTTCCCTCAATCACGGTCTGGACCAGATCTGGTTCAAACTGGGGCTCGGTAAACACGCAGCGGACATCATGCTTCGCCAAGGCGCGGCGCAGTTCCGTCAGGCGCTTGGCGCCCGGCGCCCGCGCTGGATCAATAGCGACTGCGCCAAGACCCCTCAATTCAAAAGCGTGTTCAAAATACCGGTAACCGTCGTGGAACACGATAAAAGGGCGGTCGCGTACGGGCGTCAACTGTGCCCGCAGCACTTCGGTTTGCGCCGCGATGCGTTCGCGCATCATGGCGGCATTGTCGCGGTAGGTCTGGGCACGGAATGCATCGATCCGGGCGAGCGTGTGCATGACGATATCGACAATCCGGCGTGCATTGCCGGGATCAAGCCAGATATGCATGTCGAACTCACCATGGGCATGGCCATGGTCGTGATGTTCGTCCACGTGAACCTTCGCTTCCTCGCCATCCCAGATGCCGCCCCCGCGATTGGGCAGGAGGTGGATTCCCGCTTCCTCATGCAGCGTGACGACTTCGGCTTCAGTCCCGAGATTTTCAATGGCACGGGCCAGAAAGGTTTCCATATTCTCGCCGATCCAGATGATAATATCCGCTTCGCGCAAGGTTTTTGCTTCGGACGGACGCATCTGGTAAACATGGGGTGAAGCGCTGCCCGGCACGATTAGCCGGGGCTCGCCGATTCTCCCCATCACGCCGGCAACCAGAGAATGAATGGGTTTGAGGCTCACCACAACGTTGGGTGAGGCATCCGCCGCATGCGCAGGCAGGCCGGAAACCACGAGGAGCACGGCAAAAATCAATTTCCTTTGCATTTCAGGCGTCTCCTAGTTTGCTGACAATTTCAAGCGACTGTTTCTTTCTACGGTCTTGCCTCATCTTGGATTTTCAGAAGTCGGGTCCAGGTTCCGGAAGCGCCCCAGAACAGGAGCGAGCAGACTGACCATGAACATCGCGGTGGCCACCAGCACAATCATCGGTCCCGCCGGAAGATCCCACTGTAGGGACCCGAACAGGCCGGCCACAACCGAGATCACCCCGACGAGGGTCGCAACAACCGCCATCTGCTCGGGGGTCGTCACAAAATAGCGGGCGGTCGCCGCAGGAATGATCAGGAGCGCAACCACTAGCAGCATGCCGACAATTTTCATGCCTACCGCAATCACTCCGGCGAGCAGGAACACGAGCAACAGGCGCACCCGCTCGACCCGCACCCCCTCCACGGCGGCAAGGTCCCGGTTGATGGTCATGGCAAGCAGATTGCGCCATTGCCTGAGTAAAACGATGGTGGTGAAGACTAGGGTCCCCAAAATGAGCCATAGGTCGACGGACCCCGTCGAGAGGATGTCCCCGAAGAGATAGCCCAGGAGATCCACCCGCACGTTCTCCATGAACGCAATGACGACCATGCCCGCCGCGAAAATGCCGTGCGCGAACACGCCCAGCAAGGTGTCAAGCGGCACCAGCTGCTGGCGCTCCAGAAGCGCCAGGCCTCCCGCAAACAGCAAGCACATTGTAAACACGGACAAAGTCGGTTCGATCTCGATCAGGAAGCCCAAGGCGACGCCCAGAAGCACCGTATGGGCGAGCGCTGTGCCAAAAAAAGCCATGCGGCGCCACACGACGAAGCAACCCACCGGACCGGAAATCAGCGCCACACCGACCCCGCCGAGCAAGGCGCGCAGGAAAAAATCATCCATGCGAGGTTCCTGCAGGTTCGGCCGGCACCGGGTCGCGTCCCGCATCGTGGCGATGGTCATGTTCATGGGGATAGACTGCGAGAGAATCAGCAAGAGACTTGCCGAAAAGAGAGGCAAACACCGGGTCGCCGGTGATTTTTCGCGGGGGGCCACTGCAGCACACGTGGCGGTTGAGGCATACGACCGTATCCGTTGAGGCCATGGTCAGATGCAGGTCGTGTGACACCAGAAGGACGCCGCAGCCGTATCGGTCCCGGATCTCTGTAATCAACCGGTAGAGTTCGGCTTGGCCGCTGACGTCGACGCCTGCCAGCGGCTCGTCGAGCACGAGCAGGTTGGGCTTCTGCAGCAACGCGCGGGCAAGAAGCACGCGGTTCAGCTCTCCTCCGGAAATCTCGGCCATCGGGTGGTCGAAGATCGCGCCGGCCCCGACTTCGTCGAGCACCGCCTCGGCCCGTGCGCGCGCCACCGGGGCGCCCAAGGCCAGAAAGCGTCGCACGGTCACCGGCAGAATGGGGTCACGATGCACGTGCTGCGGCGAATAGCCAATGCGCAGGCCGGGCATGCGCACCACGTTCCCGCGATCCGGAACAATGGCGCCGAGCAGCACACGTATCAGTGTCGTTTTCCCGGCACCGTTGAGCCCCACCAACGTAACGATTTCTCCGGCATGGACGTGCAGATCCACCGAATCGAGAACAGGGCGCCGCCCGTAGCGCACGCTGACCGCACGCGCTTCGATAAGCGGCATCGTCGATGATTCGCGGTCAGGTGAAGAAATGGACACGAAAAACTATTTTATCGAGCATATGATACAAGCCAGCGGTGCGAGCAGCAGGAAACGACAAAGTCGGGCCTTTTTCTTCCACATAATCAGGCCTATTATGTAATAATATATCATTACATTTCTGGGGCAGTCTCTTCCAACGAGAAATGAGTATCCATGTTGTCAAGAAATAGTCTTGGTGGAAGATTCAGTGTTTTGCGAACAGGATCGGCTCTGGCTGCCGACCGCCCCGGTTGCAAAACACTGAATCTCATTTCAAGATTGGAATAGAGTGCAGTGGTGAGGCGTGTCGAACCAAAGCCGAAATTTCCCCTTTTTCGATAGTGCAGGCGGGACTCCTGATGCGATAAGGACTATACTTTTACCTATGGTGAGGAGAAACAGGGTGAAAAACTGTCGGTTAGGGTTCGCGGGCGGCGTTGTCGCTGCGGTTGTCGCGTTGCTGTGTGCGCCGGCGGCATTCGCCGGCACTTACGACTTGGTGATCGGCGAGATCACGCTTGACGCCTCCGGCACCATGCGTCCGGCGCTGGCCGTCAACGGTTCGGTTCCGGCACCAACCCTTCGCTTTTTCGAGGGCGAAAAATTGACCATCAACGTGACCAATACGCTTGAGGTCGACAGTTCGATCCATTGGCATGGCCTGATCGTGCCGTTCACGATGGATGGCGTGCCGGGTATAAGTTTCGACGGCATCGGGCCGGGCACCACCCACACCTACCGCTTCCCAGCCCAGCAGAGCGGCACCTACTGGTACCACAGCCATTCCGGGTTGCAGGAGCAGGCGGGACTTTACGGCGCGATCATCATCGACCCTCGGGAGCCGGAGCCCTACCGCTATGACCGGGAATACGTCGTGGTGCTGTCGGATTGGCACGACAGCCCCCCGGAGAAGATCCTCGCCAACTTGGTGCGGCAGCCGGACTACTACAACCAGCAGAGGCGGACCCTGGTCACGTTTTTCGGTGAAGTCGAGGAGAAGGGCTTCCGCGCCGCACTTGCAGATCGTTTGGCTTGGGGCGAGATGCGCATGACACCGACCGACATTGCGGACGTCAGCGGTTACACCTTTCTGGTCAACGGCAAGAGTCCTGCACAGAACTGGACCGGGTTGTTTGAGCCCGGAGAGCGCGTGCGGCTGCGTTTCATCAACGCCGCCGCGATGACGTTTTTCGATGTCCGGATTCCCGGGCTTCGGATGACCGTGGTCCAGGCCGACGGCAACAACGTGCAACCGGTTGTGGTGGATGAGTTCCGCATTGCGGTGGCCGAGACCTATGACGTGATCGTGGAACCGGAAGAAGATCGGGCCTATACGTTGTTTGCGGAATCGATGGCGCGCACGGGGTTCGCACGCGGGACCCTGGCCCCTCAAGAAGGGCTTGAGGCGGCGGTGCCGACGACCCGCGACCCACCGCTTCTCACCATGGCGGACATGGGCCACGGAGAGATGGACCACGGGCAAATGGACCATAGTGAAATGCACCATGGCGAGATGGATCATGCGCAGATGGATCACAGCGAAATGAACCATGACGATATGACCGAGATGGAGCACCATGAAATGTCGCATGGGAACGACGAGGCGGGAGATCCTTTCTATGCACCGGGAAGCGGTCTCGTACCCCGCGCCGCCGACGGCGGCCGTTTTCTGTCCTACGCGGACCTCAGGGCACGGGAACCGCGCTATCCGTTGCGCCCGGCCGACCGCGAGATCGAAATCCGCCTGACCGGCAACATGGAGCGCTACTTCTGGTCTATCAACAAGCAGATCTACCCGAAAGCCGAACCGATCCGCTTGCGTCTCGGAGAACGTGTCCGGTTCAAGTTCGTCAACGAGACCATGATGACGCATCCGATGCACCTGCACGGCATGTGGACCATTCTGGATGTCGGGGCCGGGCAGTGGAATCCGGCCAAGCATACGGTTAGCATCGCACCCGCGACCACGGTCTACGCCGACATCGAGGCTGACGCGCCGGGGCGCTGGGCGTTCCATTGCCACCTGATGTACCACATGGCAACCGGCATGTTCCGCGAAGTCGTGGTCGAGGAAGACCCCGAAATCGCTCTGGGCGATTAAGGTGCGGATCGCACCGTTAGGAGTGGGGCGCACCCTTCTGGGGGCGTCGCTGGCGCTTGCCTTGCTGGCTACAGTCCCGGCCCATGGCGCGGAGGCGAGCGGGCAGCAATTCTCTTCCTTCAAGATGAACCAGAACGAGGTCCGCTTCGGCGCCCACGGCGGCTACGTCTGGGAAGCCCTCGCTTGGGTCGGCACCCATACCGACAAGGTGTATCTAAAATCGGACGGCGAGAGAGAATCCGGCGAGGGGCTGCAGGCGGGCGAGGCGCAGATTCTGTACGGTTGGCAGATTTCCGATTTCTTCGACGCTCAGGCCGGCATCCGCCACGATTTCCATCCTGACCCGACCCGCACCTATGCGGTGTTTGGCCTGCACGGCTTGGCTCCGTATCACATCGAGATCGACGCGGCAATATTCCTCAGCGAAAGAGTCGATGTCTCGGCCCGGCTGGAGGCGGAATACGATTTGTTGATTACCCAGCGATGGGTGCTTCAACCGTTGATCGAGATTGATTTTTCCGCCCAGGACGTGGACGAACTCGGTATTGCGGCCGGGCCGACCAACTTTGAACTTGGCATTCGGCTTCGCTATGAGTTCGCCCGGGAATTTGCGCCTTACGTCGGCGTCGTCTACGAGCGCGACTTGTTTGCGACCGAGAGGCTGACGCTGGAACGCGGTGAGGATCCCGCACTTTGGTCGCTGGTCGCTGGAGTCCGGCTTTTCTTCTGATCCAGACAGGGCTATGTTAAACTTTGCCGCCCATTCCCCGGTAGCTCAGTTGGCAGAGCGGGTGGCTGTTAACCACTAGGTCGGCGGTTCGAGCCCGTCCCGGGGAGCCATCTTTTCGACCGCCAACTTAGGCAACTCAATAGTTAACGCGAACTCTCGGAGGGAGGATTGGTTAGGCACGGCTCGACGAGAGGAAGACGACCTGTTGACGAAATCACGAATCTGCAGCGGCGCACCTGCGGGAGCCACGTTGCTTCACCAGTCAGCGGGGATTCCCACCGACCATCAAGGAACTAGCGGATGCGCTCGGGATATCCGCCCCGAGCGCGCACGAGCAGGTGAGCCAGCTGGTGCGAAATGGCTACGTGAACCGGGAGACGCGGAAGGCGTGCGGACTTACGGTGCTTTGGGAGCGGAGCGATGAGCAGGTCGACTTGCGGCCCATTTCCATCGTCAGCAAAGTGGCCGCCGGCCAGCCGATTCTCGCTGAGAAAAACATCGTCACGCCATCCTCATCAAGCAGAACGACGAGTGGGCCGTCGCCAGGAGGTACTTGACGCTGGAAACTGTCGCCCCATGGGGCGATGCTGTGGACGTCACGCCGCCGCCATCGCCGCAGCGTGATGGAACGGTTCAACCTATAAGGATCGACGAACCCTCCTACACTACGTCTGGAGACACAACCTTCTTGAATGGTATTGCGTATGGACGAGCTCATGGACTTTCTGAACGACATTTCGGACGACATCCGCGTATACGCCCCGTACTTTGCCTTGTCACCTGATCGACAGGGCAACGAGAGCGATGTCGCCTCAATACTAGGCGACGAACTTGCGGAGCAAGACAAGGCGTCCTTCCATTCGCTCGTCTCTCGCGGCCAAGGAGACGACCCGCCCGATTGCGAGGCATTGGATGAAAATGGTAATCGCGTAGGCATCGAAGTCACGGAACTTGTGGATGGGGCCTCAATTGCGGACGCCAAAAGGGCCGCCAAAGCGGCCGCCAATAGGCGCCCAATAGTGACCGCCATTGAGGATGATGCGATATCTCAAAAGGTCTGCACACCATCCGACCTGATAAAAGAGATATCCGACAGGGTTCTCAGGAAGAGTCGATCAGAAATCCATGGAGGTCCCTACGGCACATACCTCTTGATTATCTACTGCGACGACCCGCTCTACTTAGACTATGACAATTTCGAAGCGGTGCGAAGAGCGCGATTTGATTGTACTGGAGCAATCGACCGTGTCTATTTCCTTACTTCATACTTGCCGTGGGAACAGCGTTGCCCGTTAATCGAGCTTCAATTGCATAGAGTATCCAAATAAGACGCCACTCATTGTGTTCGCAGACATTGAACATTGGGACATTGAGATGCGGGATCCGCATTGGCCTTCCCCACAGACCGACTCCACCCAAAAAGGTGAGAATCCGGGCTCATTGTGGCGTCCACGGAGCTGATAAGACAAGCGGCTGGAGGCTCTAAGGGGCGGGTGGTCTGTTCCTAACGAGCTATGCGGTCTGACCGTGTTGTAGCGAACACCCGTCACGCCGTTGTCCAGTGATGGGCAACCGGGCCATCGTTTTCGACGAAACCGACGAATTGCCCGTTGACGAGCTGAAGTACTGCATCTTGCTCGCTCTGAGGTACCATCGTGTGAAGCACCTGCCATTGCTAGGCGTGTGACGACTTCGCAGTAACTTCCAGTTGACTGACTATTCTCGAGTCAAGTACGTTCATCACCCCTGGGCGATGGGGAAGTAAGGGCGGAAATGCTCTTGACAACGCTTCCGCCTCTCGCGAGCCGGCAGATTCTTGTAAATCATTGCCTATAAGGAGTTATTCTTGAGCGTCCGACGGTGAGTGGTTGTGAAGAGGGTTGCGCAAGGGGAGCCACCTCTCCTTGCCGAATTCGACGTCCTTTCAGGTTGGCAGGATGCGCCCGGTTTCTCCTGTGCGCAGGCTACAACTGCTGCAGCCACTCCCGGAATTCTTCGCCGAGGTCTTCGCGGCGCAGGGCGTATTCCACGGAGGCCTGCAGATAGCCGAGTTTGCTTCCGCAGTCGTAGCGCTTTCCCTCGAACTGGTAGGCCCGAACCGATTCCTTCTGCAGCTGAAGGGCGATGGCGTCGGTCAACTGGATCTCGCCGCCTGCGCCGGGTGCCGTCTCGTGCAGGTGCCTGAAGATCTCCGGGGTGAGGATATAGCGCCCAACCACGCCGAGGTCGGAAGGCGCCTCGTCGGCCGGGGGTTTCTCCACGATACCGGTCAGCGTCCACAATCGCTCGCCACACGGGTCACCTGAAATCACGCCGTAACGCGAGATGCGTTCCGGCGGGACCTGCTCCACGGCGATCACGCCGGATTCGGAACGCTCGAACACATCGGTCATCTGCTTCAGGCAGGGATTGCCTCCACCGTCGATCAGGTCATCCGCCAGAATGACGGCGAAGGGCTCATTGCCGACGACTGACTCCGCGCATAAAACAGCATGACCCAGCCCCAGTGCCTGACGCTGGCGGAGGTAGATGCATGTGACCCCCTCGGGGGTGATTTGCCGTACCTGTTCGAGCTGTTCGGTCTTGCCGCCAGCCTCCAGTTCTGCCTCCAGCTCGTAGGCCATGTCGAAATGGTCCGGGATCGAGCGCTTGTTGCGGCCGGTGATGAAAATGAGCTGGTCGATGCCGGCAGCTACGGCTTCTTCCACTGCGTACTGGATAAGCGGCTTGTCCACGATCGGCAACGCTTCCTTGGGCACCGCCTTGGTCGCGGGCAGGAACCGCGTACCGAGCCCGGCAACCGGAAACACCGCTTTGCGAATGCGCGTGGCCATCAGCAGGAAAGGTCTGAAAGTGGAGAGTCCATTGTACCGGGCGCCGGTTCGCGTCCGCACAAAACCATCCCCTATGATAAGGGCCGTTCAGTTTCATTCCGACCGGGAGAAGGCCATGCACGGCATTGACGACCTGTTGCAGATCATGCGGGATTTGCGGGATCCCGACCATGGCTGCCCATGGGATTTGCGCCAGGATTTCAGGACGATCGCGCCCTACACAATAGAGGAGGCTTATGAGGTGGCGGATGCCATCGAGCGGGAAGCCTGGGGCGAGTTGCGCGGCGAGCTGGGCGACCTGCTGCTGCAGGTGGTATATCACGCACAGATGGCCGAAGAGCAGGACCTGTTCCGTTTCCCCGAGGTGGTGGAGGCGATCTGCTCCAAGATGATCGAGCGGCACCCACATGTCTTCGGGGAGGTCGGCAAACGCAGTGAGGAGGAGATCAGGGCGGACTGGGAAAAACGCAAGCACCGCGAACGCGCCGCATACGGAACGTCAGGAGTATTGGGGGGCATCCCGAAAGCGCAGCCGGCGTTGACGCGGGCGTTCAAGTTGCAGAAACGTGCCGCCCGGGTGGGGTTCGACTGGGAGGAGGCCCGCCAGGTGGAGGACAAGATCGAGGAAGAGTTGCGTGAATTGCGCGAGGCAAAGGATCCGGAAGAACGGGCGGCGGAGGTCGGCGACCTGTTGTTCACCTTGGTGAACTACGCGCGCCACTGCGGCTTTCGCCCGGAGGAAACCCTTCACCGCACCTGTTCGCGGTTCACGCGGCGCTTCGAACACATGGAGGCGCGTCTGCAGGAGGGTGGGGAGGCGGTAGAAAGCGTCTCTGCTGAACGCTGGGAAGAGTTGTGGGAGGAGGCGAAGCGCGCCGGGCTCTAGGCACGCTCCATCCGCATCGAGAAATCGACGGCCTGGATGTCCTTGGTCAGGGTGCCCAGGGAAATGCGCGCCGCGCCGGCGGCCGCGTAGTCGGCCAGATTGGAGCCGGAGACGCCGCCGGAGATTTCCAGTGGGATATCCGGGCATTCGGCGGTTGCCGAGCGCGCCTGCTCCGGGCTGAAATTGTCCAGCAGGATCACGTCCGGGTCTGCCGCGCGCACCTGCTTGAGCTGCTGCGGGTCCTCGACCTCCACGATAACCTGAGCGTCCGGATGTCGGGTACGCGCCTCACGGATGGCGGCTTCCAGGTCGGGAATCAGGGCCCAGTGATTCTCCTTGATCAGCACGGCGTCCGCCAGGTTCGAACGATGGGCGGTGCCGCCGCCGCACTGCACCGCGTATTTCTGCGCATGGCGCAGGCCGGGGAGCGTCTTGCGCGTGTCCAGCAGCACGCAGGGGGAGGCGTTCAGCGTCTGTGCGAACTGCTGGGTGCGGGTGGCGGTCGCCGACAGGAGTTGCAGGAAGTTGAGGGCGGTGCGTTCGCCTTGCAGCAGCGGTCGGGCCGGGCCCCGCAATCTGCAGACGGCGGCATCCGCCTCGATCCGGTCGCCATCTCCGGCCTGCCAGTCGAGGGCGATGGAGGGCGCCAGCTGGTGGAAGACCTCCTCAGCCCAGGGAGTGCCGCACAGCACGGCCTGTTGCCGGCAGAGAATCGTCGCACGAGCCGTCTGCTCGGGAACCAGCGCGGCGGTCAGGTCGCCGGCCGCCTCATCCTCCCGCAAGGCCCGAGCGACGTCCTCGCGAACAATGCCCGGGTTCGGAGTCACAGCCTACCCGTCGTTGTGTTCCCGGGTCAGCCTGAACACCACGGTCGACAGCAGCAGCATTGCGATCAGGTTCGGCCACGCCATCAGGGCGTTGAGCGTATCGGACAGCAGCCATAGGTCCCTCAACTCGAAGGTCGAGCCGACGAACAGGGCCACGATCCACAAGACCCGGTACGGATACAGCACCCACCGCCCGACCAGGAACTGGATACAGCGTTCGCCGTAGAAGCTCCAGCCGAGCACGGTGGTGAACGCGAAGATCGCCGCGGCGACCGCAACGATGGTTCCGCCGACCGTCGTCAGGGTGTGGTTGAACGCTTGGGTGGTCAGGGTCGCGCCGCTGGCCCCCGTGGTCCATTCCCCGCTCACGATGATGACCAGGGCGGTCATGGTGCAGATGATCAGGGTGTCGATGAAGGTGCCGAGCATGGCGATCTGGCCCTGCCGGACCGGGCTCGCGTTCTGTGCCGAGGCATGGGCGATGGCGGCGCTGCCGAGGCCGGCTTCATTGGAGAAGATGCCGCGTGCGATGCCGAACTGGATCGCCATCATGACTGCGGTGCCGGCGAATCCGCCGACTGCCGCGTGTCCGGTGAAGGCCGATTCGATGATCAGAGCGAAGGCGCTCGGAATTTCGGTCACGTTCATCAGGATTACGATCAGCGCGCACCCGACATAGGCTGCCGCCATCAGGGGCACCAGGCGCGCGGCGACCGCCGCGATCCGCTTCAGCCCGCCCAGGATGACAATGCCGGCCAGCACGGCGATGACGATGCCGGTGATGTGTTCGGGGACGCTGAATTCAGAGTGCAGGGCATCGGCGACTGAATTGGACTGCACCATGTTGCCGATGCCGAACGCGGCAATGGTGGCGAACAGGGCGAACAGCATGGCCAGCCAAGTCCAGCTCTCGCCCAGCCCTTTCTGGATGTAGTACATCGGTCCGCCGTGGAACTCGCCTTCCGGAGTTTCCTCGCGGAAGTTCACCGCCAGCACCGCCTCGGCGTATTTCGTCGCCATGCCGAAAAGGGCCATGACCCACATCCAGAAGATGGCGCCCGGCCCGCCCATCGCGATGGCTGTGGCCACGCCGGCGATGTTCCCGGTCCCGACGGTGGCCGACATGGCAGTCATCAGGGCGCGGAACGGCGGAATTTCACCGGCGTCGGTCGAAGTCCTCCCCCGCGCCAGTTCGCGGAAGCCGACTCCGATCTGCCGCAGGGGCATGAAGCGGAGACCGACCATCAGGTAGATGCCGAGCCCAAGAAGAAGGATGATGGTTGGCCAACCCCAGACGAAACTGTTGACCTCGGAAAGCCATGCACTCATAGCTGAACCCCCATTGCGGCCACACACCGCCGAATGACTCAGGGGACATTATAAGCACGGTGGTCCCGCACTCGACCAGCACGTTTTGGAGGGTTTCTTGACGCTGATTTTGCCGGGAGGGGGACCCAGACACCCGCAACAGTGTCAGAATAATGTAATATTTACCATTCAAACTAGCGTGAGAATGCCTGTTGCAAAGATCCTCATCGTCGAGGACGAGCCCGCTATCCGCGAGATGGTGAGTTATGCCCTTAGGCAATCCGATTTCGAACTGCTGGAAGCGGAAGACGCGCAGCAGGCCTACGGACTGATTGCCGATCACAAGCCGGACCTGGTTCTGCTCGACTGGATGCTGCCCGGGCAAAGCGGTCTGGAAGTGGCCCGGCGCCTGCGCAAGGATGCGCCGACTTCCGAACTCCCGATCATCATGCTGACCGCCCGCGGGGAGGAATCCGACCGGGTGCGCGGACTGGAATGCGGTGCGGACGACTATGTGTCCAAGCCGTTCTCGCCGCGCGAACTGATCGCCCGCATTCATGCTCTGCTACGCCGCTCCTCGCCGCATGTCGCGAACCCCACCCTGCAGCACGGGGCTGTCCGGCTCGACTCAATCCGCCACGAGGTGTGGGTTGGCAAGAAGCAGGCGGAAATGGGGCCGACGGAATTCCGGCTGCTGCGCTTCCTGATGGCGCATCCCAACCGGGTGTACAGCCGCAGCCAGTTGCTGGACCAGGTGTGGGGGCAGAACAGCTACATCGAGGAGCGGACCATCGACGTGCATATCCTCCGTCTGCGCAAGGCGCTCGGCAAGAAGGTATCCGGCCATATCCGCACCATCCATAGCGCAGGCTACCAGTTCCATACCGACCTGCCCAAGAAAAGCAAGAAGAAATCCGTAAAGGGCAAACGGGCCAGGGCTGCCTGACGACTCGGGTGTGGAATTCCCCGCTTTCCAAGGAGGTTGTGCGCCTGGTAGTGCTGGCTGGCGCCGGCGCAGTGATTGGCGGCTTTTTTTCGGCGCGGGGCCTGGGGCTGAGCCTGGCGCTGCTTCTATACCTCTTGTGGCATGCACGGCAGTGGTATCAGGTACGGCAATGGGAGCGCCTTCCGCGGGCGCCGATCCCGCATAATCTGGCGCCGATTTGGCACAAATGGGTCGCGGAACTGGCGGACCGCCGTCATCAGGCGGTTCAGGTCAAGCGGGAACTGGAGCGTCTTCAACGGAAATTTGAAGCCCTGTCGGTCGCTCTGCCGGATGCCGCCGTGGCCGTGGACTCGGACTTGCGGATCGAATGGTTCAATGAAGCCGCCGAATCCCTGCTGGACCTGCAGGCAGACGATCAGGGCCGCCTGCTGGTGCACGTGGTGCGCATCCCGGAACTGGTGCAGTACTTGCAGGAAGGAGACTTCGCCCTGCCGTTGAATCTGGAGACGTTTGCGGGTGCCTCGCATCCGGTCAGTGTGCAGGTCTCGACGTTCGGGCGACATGCCCGGCTGATCACGTTTCGTGACCTGACCCAGGAAATCCGCATGAACCGGTTGCGCCAGGAGTTCGTGGCCAACGTATCGCACGAAATCAAAAGCCCCCTGACTGTGGTCAGCGGCTACCTGGAGACCATCGAAGACCATACGGGCAAGCCTCCGGAACAATCCGTCATCCGTGAAATGTCACGCCAGTGCCAGCGCATGCGCAGCCTGGTGGACGACCTGTTGGAACTGTCCCGGCTGGAGGCCAGCGAATTGAGCGACCATGACCTGCAGGACGTGGACCTGGTGCACCTGGCGGACGAAGTTCGGCGTGAAGCCCGGACCTTGACTTCGGAGACCCTGCATACGATCGAGGTGGAAGGCGAGGCCGGCATCACGGTTCGGGGACGGCCGGAAGAACTGTATAGCGCGCTGTTCAATCTGGTCAGCAATGCGTTGCGTTACTCGCCGGACGGGGGCGTGGTCACCATCGGGTGGCAACGCAAGAACGACAGGATCCGCCTGTCGGTCACCGATCAGGGGGTCGGCATCAAGAAGGATCACATCGCCCGGCTGGCCGAGCGCTTCTACCGCGTGGACAAGGCGCGGTCGCGCGGCACCGGGGGCACGGGACTGGGGCTTGCGATCGTGAAGCACATCCTGCAGCGCCATGGTGCACGGTTGCAGATCGACAGCGAATGGGGCAAAGGCAGCACCTTCACCTGCGTGTTCCCGCCCCCAATGGAGGGTCGCGACGGGCGCTAGCCGGAGTCAGCCGAAGCGGCCGGTGATGTACTCTTCGGTCAGCTGGTGCTTCGGCGTGGTGAAGATGTCCTTGGTGGGACCCACCTCGACCAGGTAGCCCAGGTGGAAGTAGGCGGTACGCTGGGAGACGCGCGCGGCCTGCTGCATGGAATGGGTGACGATGGCGATGGAGAAATTCTTCCGCAATTCGCCGATCAGCTCCTCGATCCTGGCGGTCGCGATCGGATCCAGCGCCGAGCAGGGCTCGTCCATCAGGATTACTTCGGGGCTGACCGCGATGGCGCGCGCAATGCACAGGCGCTGCTGCTGGCCGCCGGACAGTCCGGTGCCAGGCTGATCCAGCCGGTCCTTGACCTCGTTGAGCAGGCCAGCCCGCTCCAGCGAAGTGTGGACGATTTCCTCCAGGTCGGTGCGATCGTGCACCAGCCCGTGGATGCGTGGGCCGTAGGCGACGTTGTCGAAGATCGACTTCGGGAACGGATTGGGTTTCTGGAAGACCATGCCGACCCGGGCGCGCAGCAGCACCGGATCCACCTTGCGCGCGTAGACGTTCTTGCCGTCCATTTCGACCCGGCCCTCGACCCGGCAGCCGTCGATCGTGTCATTCATCCGGTTGAGGCAGCGCAACAGGGTCGTTTTCCCGCAGCCGGACGGGCCGATCATGGCCGAGACGGAGTTTGATCCGATATCAAGGTTGACATTGAAGACGGCTTGTTTCTGACCATAGAACACGTTAATGTCGCGGAGTTTCATCCGCGGATCCGGGACGGTAATATCCCCGACCGTAGTCAGATCGAGATCCGCATGCCCGGTCGTGGCACTGGGGTCGAGTTGTTCCGGAATCGGAATGGCCAAAGTTTCGGTGATGTCCATAATTATAGTGGGTTGTTTGGGCGAATCGGGTCCGTCAGAATCGCTTGGTGACTTTCTCGCGCAGGTAGACGGCAGCAGCGTTCATGGCGATCAGGAATGCGAGCAGTACCAGGATCGCAGCGGAGGTGCGTTCGGTAAAGCCTCGCTCGGGGCTGTCTGACCACAGAAAGATTTGCACTGGCAGGGCAGTGGCCGGGTCCGTGAACCCGCTGGGCGGCTCGACGATGAAAGCCACCATGCCGATCATCAGGAGCGGGGCCGTTTCACCGAGTGCCCGCGCCATGCCGATGATGGTGCCGGTCAGCATGCCGGGCATGGCAATGGGCAACACGTGGTGGAACATCGCCTGCATGCGCGAAGCGCCGACGCCGAGCGCGGCTTCCTTGATGGATGGGGGGACCGCCTGGATGGAGACGCGCGAGGCAATGATGATCGTGGGCAGCGTCATCAGCGCCAGCACCAGCCCGCCCACGATCGCCGTGGAGCGGGGCATGCCGAACCAGTTGATGAAGATGGCGAGCCCGAGCAAGCCGAAGATGATCGAGGGCACGGCGGCCAGGTTGTTGATGTTGATCTCGATCAGGTCGATGAAGCGATTGCGGGGTGCGAACTCTTCCAGGTAGATCGCGGCGGCCACCCCGATCGGAAACGACAGCAGCAAGGTGATGATCAGGGTCAGGAACGACCCCGTCAACGCGCCGAGAATGCCCGCCTGTTCCGGTTCCCGGGAATCTCCGGCGGTGAAGAACGTGGTGTTGAACTGCCGCTCGATGACGCCAGCCTCGCGCAGGTCGTCCACGTAGCCGATGACCCGATCGTTCAGGCGTCGTTCGTCTTCCGGCACCTCCCGGTCGATGTAGCCTTTCATCAGCATGTCAATGTCGTCGTCGGCCACCACCCAGATGTGCCGCGTGGTCCCGATCAGGCCGGGATTCTCCAGGACCTGATCGCGCAGTTCATATGCTGAGCCTTCGCTGATCATCCGGGCCAGTTCGCGGCGTTCTTTCCGTCCGCTGACCTGGGGGAACTTCTGGTACATGGCGGTTTTCACCAGTTTCCAGTAGTCGGCCGAAAACAGGGTCTGGGGGTCGTGTTCACCGCCCGGGTCGATGACTTCGGGGTTGAAATAAATCGGCAATTCGATATAGGTCTGGGTGAACGCTTTGTAGCCGTTGGTGACGATGCTGCCGAACAGCAGCAGCAGGAAGGACATGCCGAGGACAATGGCAATCAGGCCGTAGAGTCGGAACCGCTTCTCGGCCCGCTGTCGCCGGGCCAGCCCGGAGACGATCTGTTCGGTGCGGCTCATTCGTACTGTTCCCGGTATTTGCGCACTACGTAGAGGGCGATGAAGTTGAGTGCCAGAGTGATGAAGAACAGAGCCAGGCCCAAGGCGAACGCGGCCAGCGTCTTGGGGCTGTCAAATTCCTGGTCGCCGACCAGCAGGGTGACGATCTGAACGGTGACCGTGGTCACGGCTTCCAGCGGGTTGGCCGTCAGGTTGGCGGACAGGCCAGCGGCCATGACCACGATCATGGTCTCGCCGATGGCACGCGAGATGGCCAGCAGAAGGCCGCCGATGATGCCAGGGAGGGCGGCAGGGAGAATGACCCGGCGCATGGTCTCGGAATGGGTGGCCCCCATCGCCAGCGAACCGTCGCGCATGGCCTGCGGCACGGCCGTGATCACGTCGTCGGAAATCGACGAGACGAAGGGAATGATCATGATGCCCATCACGAAGCCGGCCGCCAGGGCGCTTTCGGAGGCGACGTCGAGGCCGACGGACTGCCCGAAGCCACGCAATGCCGGACCGACCACGATAGCAGCGAAGAAGCCGTACACGACGGTCGGAACGCCGGCCAGGATTTCCAGCAGCGGCTTGACCGCGGCTCGGACCTTGGACGGAGCATATTCGGACAGGTAAATTGCCGACATCAGGCCGACGGGAGCAGCCACCAGCATTGCAATGAACGAGATGAGCAGAGTGCCAACGAACAGCGGCACAGCGCCAAAGGCCCCACTGGAACCGACCTGATCCTCGCGGATCGCCATCTGCGGGCTCCAATCAAGTCCGAACAGGAACTCTGTGACCGAAACGATCTGGAAGAATCGGCTGGCCTCGAACAGCACCGAAAGCACGATGCCGATGGTAATGAAAATGGCCAGCATCGAGCACAGCAGCAGGAATCCACGAATGATTTTTTCGACTTGGGCCCGGGCACGGATGCGGGGAGTCATAAACTTCAGGGCCAATGCGGAACACACGGCGAACACCGACAGGCACGTCGCGGTCAGCGCGAGCGTGGCGGTCTGCGACAGTTCGCGGTAGCGGTCCGCCGCCATGCGGACTTCCTCGCTGGCTATCCGATAGCTGATAGGGTTCTCGATGGCATTGCGGATGTCACCGATCAGCAACTCCTGGGTGGCTGCCATGGAATCCGCATCCGGCAGCATCTCCAGTACCTGGGCCATGAGGATGTCGCCCTCGAAGGCCAGCCACACGAAGTACACCAGCAGGGCGGGGGCGCCGGCCCAAATAGCGCCCAGCATCCCAAAATACTCGGGCAGGGAGTTGAGACGCGTGGCGTTTGCGTCCCGAGCCTGCCGCAGCATGCGGCGCTGACTGAAGAAATAAGCTGCCGACGACAATGCCAGCAGTATGAAGATCAAAAAGAGTGGCGACACCTGGGAACACCGGGTCTCTATGGAAAGGACATTATTCCGGCGGAATATGTCAGTTTGATTACAATGACGCGAAAAAGTCGTGTCAAATTGGCCGCCTAGCTTTCCGGGTCAACAAATTCCTGTGGTTTTTCAGAGCCTTCCCCAAAGAAATATTTTTCCATCTCTCCTTCCAGGAATTTTCGCGCCTTGGGGTCGACCGGAGTCAGGCGGTACTCGTTGATCAGCATGGTCTGGTGGCGCAGCCAGCCGCCCCAGGCCTCGGCCGACACTTCGTTGAAGATGCGCTGGCCGAGCGGTCCCGGGTAGGGCATCCGCTCCAGGCCCTCGGCTTCGCGGCCGAGTTTGACGCATTGGACCATGCGGGGCATTGTGAGATAGATTCCAGAGGCAGGTCGACGGGGAAAGGGATTATATAACCATTGAGTCCTGCTACCCACAGACCACGCCGTCCCCGTCCCCGTCATGCATGAACGGATAGGCGGCATGGCCGCGCGGTACGGGGGCAATGCCATGGAGGCGCGCTTCGCGGCAGGTGATCCTTCCGTTCCGGTTGTCGTCCCAGAGGCGGAGGGCCTCCGCTCCTTCCGGGGATGACGCAGGGCGGGAAGCCGGGAGGTCGGACAAAGCAGAACAGTCTGATGTTTCGATTTCGGTGGTTGTACAGGTGGACAGGATCTGCTCCAAAACCTCCGCCTCGCGCCGGTCGATGCTCAGCCCGTATTTGAGACGCACCTGGAGTACGCGATGGGCAAACCAGCAGCGATTGAGGGCGGGCATCCATCCGGAAGCATCGTGAGCACGTTTCTGCTGTCGGTTGAGTGCGGGGCTCGCCAGTGTCAGGTTAAGGAGATCGGAACTGAACTTTTTCCGTGCGGCGGCATCCGCGCGGCACAGTCCGCTGTCATGCGCTTCGGAACGGGCCACGATATGTTCGATGTCGGTCTGCCGGATGCTGCTGAAGCACTGCCCGGTGTAAGGGCTGTAGATTTTCCCGAGTTCGGCGACGATTCTCGGCTCGACCGAAGGCGGGTAGGAATAGTCGCTGCTTCGGTAATGCGAACACCGCTGCTCCGGCTCGACGACAAGACCGCGCCATGTTTCGGCCGAGACAGATGGGACATGAAAGCCGGCGGCAAGAATGATGTAGATGGCAGCCTTGCACTGCCCTCGGAGAGAGGTTCGGGATGCCAAGGAAGACATGATCTGCAAGGCCGTCCTGCGCGGTTCAGAAATGCCGGAGCAGCCGCAGTCGAAAGCCGATCTCTTCAGCATCCAGCGCGTGCACGGCCCGGACGCGCAGGTCCTCCGTCCCGTCCAGCTGCACCAAGGACTCCGAATCATAGCCCCGGTAGTACGTTTCGATCTGCAGGCCAACCTGTTCCGCGACCGGCAAGGTCTCGGCTCATTTTTCAGGCCTCGAATCGCGCCCAATCAGTTTCATGATCGGGGTCGCCACGCCGACGGTCAGTTGCTTAGGATCGAACCAGCGCCCGTCCCCCTGAAATCCCCGCCGGTCCGCATTCCGGATCCTGACCCGCAACGGACGAAGACAAAGTTCCAGATGGCTCAGGCGATGGGTCAGCGAAGGCTCCTCGTGCCATTCCAGGTTGTCCCCGCAGGCTCGCGCCCAAGTCTGTGCCGCACTTCGGCTCGGGTGTTCCGGCAAGCTCCACAGCCCACCCCAGATGCCACGAGCCTGCCGCCGCCGCAAAAGGACTTCTCCGTTTTCCGTCTGCACGATGACCACCCAGGCCGTACGGCGCGGCAATTGCGACCGTTTGCGGTCGGGCTTCTGGCTGGACCCATGACTGGCGTAGTCGCAGTCTTCGTTCAGTGGACAGTGCGCACAGTCGGGGGCGTGCGCCTTGCAGCATTGGGCCCCCAGGTCCATCAGGCCTTGGGTGTAGAGGTCGGCGTCCCGCCCCGGCAGCAACTGCTCGGCGACCCGCCACAGGGATGCGTTGAGGGTTGCAGGCAGGCCCTGATGTCGTGCGATGACGCGCCGCGCATTGCCGTCGAGCATCGGCGCAGGCTGATCCAGGGCCAGCGAGACGATGGCGCCGGCCGTGCTGCGGCCGACGCCCGGCAGGCGCACCCAGTCCTCGACGGTGCGCGGTAGCCTGCCTCCCGAACTGCGAATGATTCGCGCGGCCTGATGCAGATGGCGGGCCCGGGCGTAGTAGCCCAGCCCGGACCAGCATGCCAGCACGGCATCCAGAGGCGCTTCGGCCAGCCGCTTGACACTCGGGAAGACCCGCATGAACCGCTGAAAATAGGGGATCACGGTCGCGACCTGGGTCTGCTGCAGCATGATTTCGGAGACCCAGACTCGGTACGGCGTGCGTCGACGCTGCCACGGCAGGTCGTGACGGCCGTGTCTGTGCTGGTAGCGGATTACCCGGCGGGCAAACGACGACACGGGCTCAGAACAGGTCTTCGAGCAGTTTCCGCAGGACTTTGCCGGCGGGTTTGCCGGCTTTTTCTTCGACTTTTTCCTCAACCTTGTCGACGATGGATCCCAGTCCCTTGCCCAACCCTTTGTCCAGTTGTTCCTCCACCAGCGACGACATGTCCAGAGAGTGCGACAGGTTGTCGAACGGCCCCTTGACGCGGACCGGAATCTGCAGGCTCTGGCTGGACCAGACGTTCAACTGGTAGTCGACCGATGAATGCGGCAGATCTATGTAGCCCAGTCCGTCCAGGGAGATCGCGCCGGCATCCATCTTCAGCTCTCGGCTGGTCAGCCGCCCGTCGTTGGCGTCCCAGCTCGCGAGCAGCAGGTCGAACGGCAGTTTCCCCTGGGAAGTGGTTTCGCTGGGACGTTCCTGCAACGCCGCGATGGCGGCTTCCACGGCCCTGGCGATTCCGCCGACCTGAAGCACGCCATTGCGCACGGTCAGGCTGATGAAGCCGGTCAGGGAAGGCCAGACCGTGGCCGTGCGGTGCCCGCGCGCGTTCAGGGCCAGGTTCAGGTCGGTCGTGCCCTCGATGGGGATGTGTCCATCCTCGTCGAACAGCGCCAGTATGCGACCGAGTTCCAGTCGTTCCAGTTTCAAGTCAAGCTGATACAGGGGGATGCCGCCGGAAGCGTCCAACTCCGCCCCGGCCTGGATTGTGCTGTCGTTGATCTGCCCGTTCAGCGGCCCGATTTCCCAGAGCCCCTGGTCGGCAGTCAGCCGGGCGTACGTTTCCGAGAGTTCAAGCCCTTGCCAGTGCAGTCGTTCCAGCTGCACCTTCGCCACGAGTTGCTGCCGGCGCAACCAGTCGACCGGCAGACCGTCCGGAGACGGGGTGTCGCCGTCGGACTCGGCTTTATCCTCGGCTTCGGCCTGCTGCGCCTGCGGCAGGTAGCGGTCCAGGTCGATCTTGCCCACCTGCAGGTCCAGCGCAAGCCGCGGCTGGTCGAAGTCCAGCAGGGAGAGTTCTCCCCGGATCGAGGTGGAGTCCAGCACCGCGTCCAGCCCCGACAGTTGGACGCCACGCGGATGGACCCTGAGGTCGCTTTCCCATTTCAGGAACCGCAATGCCGTCGGGTCCTCAAGGACGGGTATCTGGAGATTCCAGAGCGCCAGCCAGTGCAGGACATCAACGCCGGCCCCCTCCACATGTCCGGTCAGTTCCGGCTTTTCAGACAGGGATTTCACCTCCAGCGGGGCGAATCGCAACTGCGCACCCTCGACCGTCGTTTCGGCCCCATCGAGGTGCAGGGTGTCGCTGGCTTGGTCCCATTGAAAAGAGCGTGCCTGGATGGTGGGGTTGATGCGCGTGAAGGCGAATGCCGGCCCGGTCAACTCCAGCGTCATGTCCAAGTCTTCGCCGGTGATTTTCTTTCCACCTTTCTCGAGGGCGAGGTCGGTGGTCATCCGCACCTGAGCGTTGATCCGGTTTTCGGCCCGGGTGTCGAGCCAGGCCATCAACTCGCCGTCCAGTTCGACATGCACGTTGCCGCCGCTCGTCAGGTTTTCCAGATTCAGGGTAAGGTTCGAGCCCCGCATGCGGCGATTGCGCAGTTCGTCCCAGATCGCGATGGTGCTGTCGGTCAAGCGGACCTCGGCCAGATCGATCCCCGCCGCCCCGCCCGAGCCGGGTCCGGCATCGGGCTGGGAGGCATCTTCGTAGGCAAACAGGCCGGTCCAGTTGGTGTGCCCGTTCGATTTCCGGCGCAGCCGCAGTTGCAGCCCATCCAGGCGCATGGAGCGAATTCGCAGGTCGCCCATCAGCAGCGGAATGACCTGCAGGTACGCTTCAACACGCTTTGCGGTCAGCATGGGCTCCTGCCCGAACCCTGCGGGGTTGTCGAACGAGACGTCATGAACCTCGAATCCGACCAGCGGGGGATCCAGGTGCAGTTCCAGGCTTCCATCGATGGTGAACGCCCGCCCGGTCCGCTCCTCGACCAGATTGATCAGGTCGTCCCGGTAGTCGTCGGGTTCGAAGGTCAATACCAGGTAACTGAGGACCAGCAGGCTGGCGAGCACCAGCGCCAGGACGCCGAAAGCGGTATAGCGGAAGGTTCTGGACAATGCGGACATTACGACGAGGCGGATTCACGCGCCCAGTCACCGGAGCGGCCGCCGGACTTGCACAACAGCCCGACGTCCTGAATGCGCATTCCCCGGTCGACGGCCTTACACATGTCGTAGATGGTCAACAGCGAAATCTGCACCGCCGTGAGAGCCTCCATCTCGACCCCGGTGGGTCCGTGGGTTTCACAGCGGGCGACACACCGCACGGCGGGAGGTTCGTTTTCCAGTTCGAACTCCACCGCCACATGAGTCAGGGACAGGGGATGGCACAGCGGAATCAGATCGGCGGTACGTTTGGTCGCCATGATTCCCGAGATACGCGCGATGCCGAGCACATCGCCTTTGCGGTGGGTTCCTTCCCGGATCTGCTCCAGGGTCTCCGCCTGCATCAGGATGCGCCCTTCCGCCTCCGCCACGCGGTGCGTGGCCTCCTTGTCCGAAACATCGACCATACGGGCTTCGCCCCGGGCATTGAAGTGGGTCAGATCGGCCATTTCCAGAAAAACTGAGCAGCGTCGCCTATTGTATGCTTATGCTCGCCTTGTTTTTCTTTGGGTACAAGGGCCGGGTTTATCCGCCGGATCCCCGTCCGATGGCCGAAACCGGCACCGTGGCGGTCTCGCCCCGGGTGCGTGAAACAGGCGCGAGAGCATGGCCGAAGATCGCTTCATAAGTCGCGTGCACCCGTCCCCGGTCGTCCGCCGGATAGGCTTCGGCCAGAGCCTGCCACTGATCCCGCGTGCAGGGTTGTGCGGCAGGCGGTTCGATACGACTCGAACCGATGCCCTTGAGTTCCCGAGCCAGGTCGCGGACCGAAGCATAGGAGGCGTCCAGCCGCTCGACATCCAGGACCGGGTCCTGATAGCCTTCTTCCAGCAGCAGGTCGCCGATCGGGTGCATGTCGCTGAACTCGTTGACTCCGCCTTCCATGCCCACCGCCCGCTGCGCAGCCTGCAGTTCATGCAGGGTATCCGGGCCATAGGTCGAGAACATCAGCAGTCCGCCCGGACGCAGCACGCGACTGATTTCCTGCAGTACTTCGGCCAGCGGCATGCACCATTGCAGGGTGGAACTTGAGAAGACCAAGTCGACCGTGCCTGGCGCGAAGGGCAGTTGGAACGCATCGGCGACGACAGGGGTTCCAGCCGACCCGCCCTTTTGACCTTGCTTCAGCATGGCGTGGGAGAAATCGGCCGCAATGATTTGTGCCCTGGGATAGCGCTGACTTAGTTGTGTCGTCCCGTCTCCGGTTCCGGCACCCAGATCCACAACGTATCCGGGATCTACCTGGACCAGATCCAGTCGCTCGAGCAGCCGCAGGGTGATCTCGCGCTGCACGCCCGCGAACTGGTCGTAGCAGGCCGCCGCGCGGTCGAATCTTCGGCGCAGCCTTGCCTGTCGGGCGCGGTCGGATTCGTTCATTCGAGCGATTTCCAGAATGTGTGCATCAACTCCGCGCATTGGTCCGGCTCCGACAGCAGGAGCGCGTGCCCTGAATGCCGAACCAGGTCGAAGCGGGTCTCGGGGCGCAGGGCGTGGAGGGGGCGGGCCGCATCTGCCGGGACCAACGCGTCGTGTTCTCCCAGGATGCACTGTTGCGCGACCGGGTTATGGGCCCATATTCGGCGCAGGTCGGCGTGCTCGAGCAGATCCAGTCCCTGCTCAAGGGTCGCACAATCTGGAACCGGGGCGGCCTGAAGTTGATCGCGTATCCGTTGTGCTTGACCGTCCCCATGGGCGACTAGGCTCGCGAAATGCCGCATAGCGGCTTCTCGATCCAGCTGGATGCGTTGGCGGAAGTCGTGGAAGGCCGAGGAACCAATGGCGTGAGGCCAGTCGTCGCGTGCGACCATGCAGGGTTGCGAAGCGACTAGGGTCAGCGAGCGCGGGCGAAGCCCGCCCTCAAGTGCGGAAAGTGCCACCAGGCCGCCCATCGACCAGCCGGCCCAATGCGCATCCTCATGTTCCGCCAGCCGCTCGGAATCCCGGCCATTGCCCTGGCCGGGAGCTCCGTCGTATCCTGCGAGTGCGAACCGGTGAACCGTATAATTAGCGCCGAGCCGTCTAGCCACGGGCTCCCATACGAATGAATGAAACCCGAATCCGTGAATCAGGATCACCGACGGTCTGCCTTTGGAATCCGGATTGCCCATGAGCGCTGAAGTCCACTCTCTACTTATGCTGCTGGGTGTGGCGCTGGGCAGTTATCTGATCGGCGCGGTCAACAGCGCCTTGATTATAAGCAGGGTTTGCGGCCTGCCGGACCCGCGGACCAAGGGTTCCGGTAATCCGGGCGCAACCAACATGCTGCGGGTCGGCAAAAACAAGGGGTTGGCGATGGCTACCCTGGCCGGCGACATCGGCAAGGGAGTGCTGGCAGTGGCGCTGGCGCTTTACGCTGCCGGGGAACCCCTTTCGCTTGCCTGGCCGTCGCCAGGGGTGGTGGCCGGCGTCATGGTGGTGATCGGTCATGTGTGGCCAGTCTATTACCGCTTTCGCGGCGGGAAGGGTGTGGCGACGTTGGCCGGAATGATGGCGATACTGAATCCATTGTTGCTGGCCATGGGGCTGGCGACCTGGCTGCTCGGCTATGCGTTGTACCGCCGGGTGTCGGCCGCTTCCATGGCTGCCGCTGCCGCCTTGCCGCTCTATGCTTGGGCGGTGCACCGGGACTGGGACCTCGTGCTGGCGGGCCTCCTTCTAGGTGTCGTGGTCGTCTATCGGCACAAGGAGAACTTGCACCGTCTTCTGCGCGGCGAGGAGGACCAGCCGTAAATCAGGGCCTGCCGTGTATCGCCCGAGCTCGGGGCGAAGAGAAAGAACTGTGAAAATTGGACATATAGTATCCAATTTTCATGGTAAATGGGCGCCTGATGAGAGATCGGTCTTTCCACTTGAATACGCTGGGGAAACATCTCCGGGCCGACCCCGTGGTCGGCCTTCTGGGAGCCCGGCAGGTCGGCAAGACAACGCTGGCTCGCGAATTGGCGGGACGCCGACGCGGGGCGGTGCATTTTTTCGACCTTGAATCCTCCGCCGATCTGGCACGGTTGACGGCGGACCCTCTCCTGGCCCTGCCGCCCTTGCGCGGGTTGGTCGTGTTGGATGAAATACAACGCCTTCCTGAGGTGTTCCCGACGCTTCGGGTACTGGCTGACCGCCCCGGCACCCCGGCTCGTTTCCTGGTTCTCGGCAGCGCTTCCCCGGAGTTGTTGCGGCAGAGTTCCGAGAACTTGGCGGGGCGCATTTCGTACTATTCGCTGCCGGGATTCACCCTGCCTGAAATCCCGGCGAGCGAGACGGACCGCCTCTGGCTCCGGGGCGGCTTTCCGTGTGCGTTCACGGCGCGCAGCCACGCGGGCAGTTTCCGCTGGAGAAACAACTTCATCCGAAGCTTCCTCGAAAGGGACTTGGGACAACTCGGCATCCCGTTCCCAAGTGGCACCATGGACCGTTTCTGGGCCATGCTGGCCCACGGTACGGACAGTTGTGGAATGGTTCCGAACTGGGCCGCGCTTTCGGAGTATCGCACCATGCCGCTCGCCGCTATCTGGGGGCGCTGGAGTCGACCTTCATGGCGAGGTGCCTAAAACCTTGGCATGCCAACCTCCGAAAACGCCAAGTCAAGTCCCCGAAAGTCTACTTTCGAGATACCGACCTGCTGCACTGCTTTCTCGGAGTATCCACCCGCGAAGAACTGCAACGGCACCCCAAGGTCGGGGCTTCCTGGGAAGGATTCATCATCGAGAACCTGATCCAGGCCCTGGGTGCAGAGGAGCGGCAGTGTTATTTCTGGGCCACCCACACCGAAGCGGAGATCGATCTGGTGCAGCAGCAGGGGGGGCGTCTGCGTGGGTTTGAGATCAAGCGTACTGTCGCTCCCAAACTAACCCGTTCCATGCAGACGTCCGCAACCTTCTAGCCGCATCATCAAAGCGGTTCATAACGTGCCGTTCGGCAGTTTAACCATTTGATAAATAAAAAGTTATTTAGAAAATCGGTGTGCTCACAAGCTCTCTCGAAGAATCCGTAAGTCTCGCTTCGTCCGCCGTTTTTCGTGGGGCGCATTGTGTTATTTTGTAGAGCATATAGAATCGTCTAACGACTCAAGGAACGATCCGATGCCCCGATTGTCGCGCAATGCCCTGTCCGCTGCCATGGTGCGCTCCGCCGCACCCGGCAACTACGTCGACGGTAACGGTCTGATGCTGCGCGTCCGGAAGAGCGGATCGCGCCAGTGGATCCAGCGCTTAACCGTCCACGGGTGCCGCGTCGACCTCGGCCTAGGTAGCGCCGACCTCGTGAAGCTCGTCGACGCGCGGCGAGTCGTGGCAGGTGGAGGTGCAGCGGGCGATCTGGGACCAGTTCGACCTAGAGGCCGCGGTGTGGGTGAAGCCGGAGGAGTCGATGAAGATCGCGAAATCGCATCGGGTGCCGCTATCCCGGCAAGTGCTGGAGTTGCTGGCCGAGGCGCGGAAAGGTAAGCGGGGCGCGCTGGTGTTTCCGGGCAAGCGTCCGGAGGCGATGATGGGCGACTCGGTGATGACGCAGGTGCTGCGCACGGCGGGGATCGCGGCGTCGGGCCACGGGTTCCGGTCGAGCTTCAAGGACTGGACACGGTAGCACGACGTAGACGAGTTGCTCTCGGAGTTCGCACTGGCGCACGTGGAGGGCTCGGCGACGGTGGCGGCCTACGCGAGGGGCGACCTGCTGGAGAAGCGGCGGCTGGTCATGCAGCGGTGGGCGGACTACATCGCGGGGTAGCGGGCTGCTCGGAGCAATGTCCATGAATGGGAAGACGTCCAGTTGCGATCCGACCACATCATTGCTAATTCTGTCATTCTGAGGAACGAGACATATCACGGTGCTTTTCAAATCTCCCTCCTATTCGGCAGCGCTGGTCGCATTGTTGGCTGAGCACGACCTTGGATTCATCGAACTCGTGCCGCAGAATTCGTTTGCTGCTGAACTCAAGGATGGAATCACTAGCGCATTCAGAGTTGGCGCGCGCGAGGGGCGTCGTTTCGACCAGCAGGATTGGATCAACACCTTCAACCATTCGAGCCGATTGGTGCAGTTGAACTTTGTGGCGTTTGGATTGAATGAGCTGGGGCACGACCCGATGCTGGAAGGAGTTTGGCCACGAGTCAATAATCCAATGGTGCTGAACAATATCGAAGGAAAACTCGATCAAGCGCAACGATACGTCAAGCGCCGACATGGAGTGCTCGTCAGGATTCGCGATTCTCGGCTTGAGCTAAAGGACTGGGGCTTAGCAGAGCAGTCTAGGGAAAGCAAGAAAAAACAAGCACAAGCGCCGAACTTGACATTTGTAGGAACGATACCTGACTCAGACTTTTCTAAGCCCATCGAGTTCAAGTTCGGAGATGTCGTGATTGCCTATTACGAGAATCCTAGAACGCTTGGGGAGAAGGTCGGGATTCCACCATTGTTCAAGTACCCTCAGTTCGCGGTAGTGATAGATCCAAGCGCAACGAACCCCCACCGCCTAGTTGTGCGCGTGGAGGCCAGTGGCATAGGCGTTCCTATGCTCTGCTCGCTGGATCCAGCTGGCAATTATAAAGTCCTTGGTGAGTGGTCCAACACTGACCGGAACAGCTTCGTCAGAAAGGTTGCAGGAATCGTCTCGCATTCGTTGTCATCCCGGAGTTCACACGGAGCGGATCAGAACGCTCAAAAGGCAGTCATCGAGTGTCCGTCCTGCCGCAGGTCCTTGCGGGTACCAAAGTTCAGGTCGGGAAGGATCAGATGTCCATTATGCCAACACTTGTTTGAGGCCAATACTTTGAGTTGATCAACCCGTGGGCAGGCTCGGATGGCATGAGCTATTACCTTCACTCTTTGCTGTAAAGGTTCAAGTGTGCTCATCCTGGGCCGCTGGAAAGCGCGATTCCGTCGCAGGACGTTGTGAATGACACACTCTACGGACAGGTCGAAGCAGCATACGACTCTTATGCGGTGGTGCATCTTTGTCGACATTCTTGGATTTAGCCAACTTTGGGAGTCCGAGCAAATGAAAGCGTGCCATTCTCTTCGGGAACTGATCCGAGCGATTTACCGGATTGGTACCCGCGTGTATACCGATCAAGGGGAACGGCTCTTCGTGCATCACATGGGGGACGGCTTCGCTATCGTCAGTGACTTCGGAGAGGCTTCATTCAAACGGCCCCTCGGCATAGCGGTTGCCCTCATGAGACATGTGACATCTACTGGTATGTTCGCTGCCGCAGCGGTCGCGGAGGGCAGTTTTTCCGACATCACCGGATGCTACCCCAATGAAGTCACGGAGGACTGCGACGACGGCGGTGTGGTCTGTCTTGGTGAAGGATTGATGACCCTGCACAAGGTGATGGGCACCGCATTCATTCACGCCTACCGTTTGAATGGCGATACGCCGTCTGGACCATTTGTGGTCGTATCCGCGGAACACGAAGGTCGCATTCCACCCGAGTTCGAGTTTTGTTCAACTCGAGGCAAGAGAGAGAATGATCTGCTCTCGATAGACTGGATGAGGGCCGAAAGCCTCGCTGTTGATCAGATACAGGCTAAGGCGTCCTTAGAAGCGCCGAAGGTTGGAGAATTGATCCAGGCAATCAAGAGCTATTGTGCGAGATATCCTCACGTGCGCGGCAAGTGGTCAGGCAATTTGCGAGCCTTGCTATCCGTCGATCTGGAGAAAGATTGAGCTGACGCGGCTTGCAGGATGCTTGAGGAGATCTAGTCGAAATCGGCCGAATACGTATCGGCGCAGTGTCCGTGCGAGGAGCCGTGGTGATACTGCTCGCGGGCAGCCTTACACCTTGTTTATTGCGTAAGTAAAAATAAGGGATTCCGTTATTATGACTTTAGGCCTAAATCAAAATAACAGCCGCCTGCCAAGTCAGTTTGTGAAGAGCAGCCCATGGCGATGGGTACGGACAAGTGGCAAGACCAAAATTTGGCAGGATTCAACGCAGAAAACAAAGCACCCCGGGGGTACAGCAAGTAGAATAGAAATTCAAGCGGGTGTAGTTCAATGGTAGAACTTCAGCTTCCCAAGCTGATAACGAGGGTTCGATTCCCTTCACCCGCTCCACTTTGAGAACCGATGAGCGATCTGGCCTCCGCCGCGCAGACTGAACCGCAAGCCTTCATGCGCAGCGTTCTGCAGCGCATTGCGACCGGGCCCGAGTACAGCAAGGATCTCCCGCAGGAGGAGACACGGGCGGCATTGAACCTGATTCTGGATGGCCAGGCGGATCCGGTACAGGCGGGAATTTTCTTCATTGCGTTGCGCATGAAGCGGGAGACTCTGGAAGAAAACACCGGTTCGCTGGAGGCGCTGCGCGACCACACCGAATCGGTCGTGGCGGATGCTGCGCAGGTTGTGGACGTGGCGGAACCGTATGACGGTTTCGTGCGCGGGTTGCCGGTCGGAGCATTCCTGCCGGCCGTGCTGAGCGCCTGCGGGGTGCCGGCGGTCTGCCACGGCGCCGAGGCAGTCGGCCCGAAGTTCGGGGTGACGCCGCGACAGATCCTGCGTGCCTGCGGAGCGAACGTGGACCGCACGACCGCGGAAGCGGCCGCACGGGTGGGGGATGCCGAGTGCGGTTGGAGCTACGTGGACCAGTCGCAGTTCTGTCCCGCCTTGCACCAGTTGCTGGAATTCCGCACCCGCATCGTCAAACGCCCGGTGCTGACAACGGTGGAAGTGCTGCTCGCGCCGGTGCGCGGCCGCGACACCACCCATTTGGTCACCGGCTATGTGCACAAGCCCTACCCGCCGGTGTATGCGCATCTGGCCCGTGCCGCAGGGTTTTCTTCCGCACTGATCGTGCGCGGCGTGGAGGGCGGCGTGTTCCCCTCGCTCAAGCAGGCCGGGAAGGCGTTCGGGTTCCATGGGGACGAGGAAGAGACGGAGTGGGACTTCCACGCCGACGACCTGGATTTCACGCATGACAGCCGCGCGGTGCCCCTGCCGGATGCCGACTTGCCGGGAGAGCGGGTGGCGCAGGCGGCCGCCGAGACCGGGCTTGAGGCATTGGCCGGACAAGACGGGCCGGCGAAAGATAGCCTGCAGTACGCGGCAGCGATGATTCTGGCGCATCTCGACGGAAGCCGGGATATCCGGCAGCATTACCCAAGCGTTTGCGAGGCCATCGACAGTGGCCGGGCGCGGGCGCGTTTCGAAGCAGGTTCGTGATGGCCATGGATGAATCGACTCAACTGAGCCTGGAAAGCGGCATCTCGGCGTTCGCGTCCAAGCAGTTCGCGCGCGCCCTGCAGTTGTTGACCCCGCTGGCCGAGGCGGGAGATCCGGAGGCTCAGTACCGATGCGCGATCATGTGCCAGAATGGATTGGGGTGCGTGGTAGACGCCGAACGAGCTTTCACCTGGATGACTGCGGCGGCCGAGGCGGATCTGGCGCTGGCGCAACACGGGTTGGGGTTCATGTACATGGAGGGCGAATGCGTTGAGCAGGACGGAGAAAAGGCCGTGTACTGGTACGAAAAGGCGGCGGCTCAGGGCTTGGCCGGCTCGCTGACTACGCTGGCCATGATGTACGAGGAAGGGACGCTGGTGCCGCAAGACGTGGAGCGCGCCCGCGCCTTGTACAAGCAAGCCGGGTTCTGATCGCGTATGCGTCCGTCTCAACTGGCCCGAGTACTGGAAGAGGAGTTCCGAAGCGCGGCTAAGGGACACCACACGCCGGCCATGATCTGGGGGCCGCCCGGCGTGGGCAAGTCGCAGATCGTGGCGCAGGTCGCCGACCGTCATACGGCGCCGATGATTGATATCCGCCTGTCGCAGATGGAGCCGAGCGACTTGCGTGGCATTCCTTTTCGCGTGGACGATACGGTGGATTGGGCGATTCCGGCCATGCTGCCGAATGTGGACCGCCACGGACCGAACGGGATCCTGTTTCTGGACGAAATCACTTCGGCTGCGCCGACTGTTTCCGCGGCCGCCTACCAGTTGATTCTGGACCGGCGGCTCGGCCATTACCAGGTGCCGGACGGTTGGGCCATCTTTGCGGCCGGCAATCGGCAGGGCGACCGTGGCGTGACCTATGTGATGCCTTCGCCGCTTGCCAACCGCTTCTCGCACTTTGAACTCGATGTGCACCTGGACGACTGGGTGCAATGGGCCTATGGAGAGGGGATCGACGATCGGGTGATCGGGTTTCTGCGGCTGCGCCCGGAACTCCTGTTCAACTTCGACGCCGAGCACAACCCCAGTGCGTTTCCCACCCCGCGATCCTGGGAGTTCGCGCACCGGGCGTTGCACAAGTTCGAATCCGATCCCTCGGTGCTGGGTGAGGCGCTTCAGGCCTGCGTGGGGCCGGCTGCGGGAATGCAGTTGAATGCCTTCGTCCAGCACGCCGCGGAGTTGCCGGACCTGGACGACGTATTGGCAGGCAAGGACACGACTATTCCGGAATCGGTGGATCTGCAATACGCTGTGGCTGCCGCACTGGTTGGCCGGGCGGTGCGCGCCAGGAAGGAGTCGAAGCTTGACGGAGTGCTGGGTTCGGTCCTGACTTACGCCGGGCGGTTTCCACAGCGCGAGATCGGCGTCATGCTGGTCTGCGATCTGTTGCGCGGGGTCGGGGAAGAGCCGGTTTTCGGCGCGCCGGAATTCAAGCCTTGGGCGGATCAGGTCGCGGAGCTGCTGGTTTACGATTGATGCCGGCCGCGCGCGATGCGAAGACCCGACTGGCGCAGGCCCGCACCCGGTTGGTCTTGGACCGGCCTTTCCTTGGCGCCTTGGTATTACAGTTGCCGTTGGTGGAAGGGGAGGACTGGTGCCGGACCACGGCGACCGATACGCAAAATTTCTACTACAACCCTGCCTATATCGACCGCCTGACCGGTGAGGAAGTCCAGTCGGTGCTCTGCCACGAGGTGCTCCACTGCGCGCTACTGCACCTGCACCGGAAAGGGCACCGCGTCCGGGGGCGCTGGGATGTCGCCTGCGACTATGCGGTGAATTGCCTGCTGGTTGCCGAGGATATGATGCTCCCCCAGGGTGCCCTGTACGAGCCGAAGTTCGCGGACCTGACTGCAGAGGAAATTTATCCCTGCCTCGATGAAATGGAAGACAAGCGAACCCAGGACCTGCACCTGTACAGCGACTTATCAAGTCGCGAAGATCCGGCGGCCGGGCCCCGCCCCTTGAGCTCGACGAAGCAGAACGCCATGGCGGCTACCTGGCAAGCCCGGGTTTCGCGCGCGCTGGATGCGACCCGGCAGGCCGGGCGGCTGTCCGAGAGCTTCGAGCGGCATTTCTCCCCGCAACTGATGCCGCGCCTGCCGTGGCGGCAACTGCTTGCCCGCCACACTGGCGCACTGGCACGCGACGACTACAGTTACCAGCGCACATCCACGCGCCGGGAAGGGCCCGCAATCTACCCGAGCCTCCGCGGTCGCGAAATGGATCTGGTCGCCGCGCTGGACGTCAGCGGTTCGGTCTCGGATTCAGAGATCGCGGAATTCGTCGGCGAGGTCAACGCGATCAAGGGGACCCTGCGCGCCCGCATCACGCTGCTGGCGTGCGATCAGGAACTGTCCTCGGAAGGCCCGAAGGTGTTCGAGCCCTGGGAGACGCTGGAGCCGCCGACCCAGGTCAGCGGCGGCGGTGGCACTTCGTTTCGTCCGGTCTTCGAATGGGTGAATCGCCAGGACCGCATGCCGGATCTTCTGCTGTACTTTACGGACGCCCAGGGCCGCTACCCGGATGCCGAACCGCCTTACCCGGTTCTGTGGCTGGTCAAGGGTCGCGCGCCCGTACCGTGGGGCGAGAGAATCCAGTTGAACTGACTGCAGTGTTGGCCGAACCCGACCTGTTGCGCATGAATGTGCTGCTGACCCAGCCGTTGCAGGCGGTCCGTATTGATGAGTCGCGAATGCGCCTGGAGGCCTTGACCGAGCAGGGCGAGGCGCGGGTATCGCTGCACCCGAACACACGCCCGGAATCCTACCTGCGCGAAGTGCGCGCCTTGTTGTCCACCCGGATCTTGGGTTCTCCGGGTGGCTACCCGCTGTACATTCGACGCTGGACCCGGATGGGTCAGGCACGCGACGATGGCTCGTTGGAGCGGTTGCTGCTGCTGGGCGAACCGGAAGCAGTGGCGGCGGTGGTTCATGCGCCGGGGCTGACGGAGGAGCTTGCGCGACGGGCTTGGTGGGTGGAACCGAACTCCGAGCACGCCCGCCGGATGCTGGACAGCCCGGCCGTTGCCGACAGTGCGCTGGGCGCGACGCTGGTGGAATTCCTCCTTGAATTCCTGCCGTTCGAAGAACGCCCCGGCGACATCATCGCGTCATTGCAGCGCCTGCTGTGCCACCCGTCGTTGACGGAGGAGCAGCGGTCCGCTTTGTGGCAGCGCGCGCAGCGCCAGTCCGCCTACATGGTCGGATTCCTGTCGGCGGGTGCCGAATGCCTGCCGGAAATACATCCGCCACACCCGAAGCTCGAAGAGGTTCAGGCGGGGATCGGCCGGGATTCGGAAGACCCTGTTGCGCAACGCCTTCTGTGGGCCCTCGATGCATCCGGGCAGGGCTTTCTTGCGGCCGCCCAAAAGGCGCTTGCGCGCCCGCCCAACCAGGACGTGGTGGTAGCCTTGCTGAATGCGGTCGGGCGGGGGTTTTCCCTGCCCGGAGCGGATGCATCGTTCCGGACGTTGGGCGAACTCGAAGGAGACGCTGATGCTTTTCCGGCCCAGGCCTCGTGGGAGAAGAACCCGGACTTCTCCGAATTCCGCCGTTCTGTGCTGTGTCTGGCTCGGGTCGGGGAGCGGTTATTGGACCCGATTTTCGGCGTGAGCGATGCAGTAGGGTCGGTCATGCGCCGACGGATCGAACCGGTCGCCCAGCCGATCAAGAAATATCTGGAGTGTTTGGCCGGCCATGAATGAAAATTTGAGCATGAGGCTGCCGGACGGGCGGATGCTGGCCTATGCCGAATACGGGGATTCCGACGGCATCCCGGTCCTAGGTGTGCACGGCACGCCGGGAACCCGGCACATCTTCTCGCTCGCCGATGCTTCGGCCCGCAAGCATGGGCTCCGCATGGTCGTACCGGACCGGGCAGGTGTTGGGGATTCGGAGGACCGCCCCGATCACAGCATTGCGGGACATGTCGAGGATGCCATGGCGTTGCTGGATTATCTCGGGGTGGAGAAGTTCGCGGTATTCGGTTTTTCCGGGGGAGGTCCCTATACGGCAGAAGCAGCCAGGCAGGTGCCGCATCGCATTCGGGCCTTGACTCTGGTCAGCGCGCACGCGCAGGGCGTGCAGCCCGGTCCGGGGCACCGGGCGTTGATGAAACTGGCCAATGCCAGCATTCCGATAGCTCAATTGATGTTTCTGGCGATCGCGATTCCTGCAGTCGTTGCACCGAATTTTTCCCGGCTCCTGATTGGGCCGGGCCTCAATCACAGCGATCGACAGACTATGAAAGACCGGGAAATCCGCCGGTGCCTCACCAAGGGCATTGCCGGGGTTCTTTGGAGTGGGCGCGCGACCGCTCTCGAAGCGAGGAACTTTTATCGCGAAGGCCCTCCTTCGTCGATCGCGCTGGATGCGCCGGTGCGGATCTGGCACGGGGCGGAGGACAAGGTAATCGTGCCGAAAGCCGCGTTTATTTACTCGCGCATGTTCCCCGGTTCCTATCTGACGATCATTCCGAAGGTCGGGCATCTGTGGGGGCTAGTCGCTTGTGACCAGGTGCTGGCGACTTTGGCCAGTGATCTGCGTTGAGCATCCAACCGTACCACCGTGCTTGTATGATGAGCCGTCATTAATCTAGATTTTGTCCCCGTGCGCCAACTGATTCTTGTCCGTCACGCCAAGTCTGACCGCAGTGACTGGAGTGTCCCGGATGTCGAACGCCCGCTCGCCCCGAGAGGGGAGCGGGATGCGCCGGAAATGGGGCGACGGCTGGCGGATCGCCAAGAAGGCATTGACGCCCTGTACAGTTCGGTTGCGCGCCGGGCGCTAGACACCGCAGGCCATTTCGCTTCAGCCCTAGGGATGGATCCGGAGGACATCCGTCTGCGGAAAGGCTTCTACACCTTCTCGCCTAATGACCTGTTGCGCGAATTGCGCGAATTGGACGACGCCGACGATCGGGTTGCGGTCTTTGGCCACAACCCTGCGACCAGCGGGGTTGCCGCGTATCTGGCCAATGAAATTCTGGGAGACCTCCCGACCTGCGCGGTGGTGCGCCTGGATGTGGACTGCGGCTCCTGGCGGGACTTGGGTCCTGCCATCTGCACCCTGCGCGAGGTGGATACTCCGAAAAACCCGGCTTGACAGTCGATCTGTGATTTCCGGGTCAGGGATTGATTCCGTCCACATGCTGTTGCAGCCAGCATTCCAGTGCCGCTGCGTGCCATAGGAGGCTGCCGTCCAGCGCAGTCCGGTGGCTCAGGGGGTCCTGAAGAAGCCGATCCAGGTACTCCCTCCGAAACAGTCCGCGATCTCGGCACTCGGGCCGATTCAAAGTCTCCCGCGCCCAGTCCAGGAAAGGCCCCTGTACATATTTGAGCGCAGGCACCGGGAAGTATCCTTTCGGCCGGTCGATCACTTCCGCCGACAGTCGCGTTCGGGCCAGGGCGCGCAACGGGTACTTGCCGCCGTCGCGCAGTTTCAGTTCCGCCGGCATCCCGGCGACGCACTCCACCAATTGATGGTCGAGATACGGCACGCGCGCCTCGAGCCCCCATGCCATGGTCATGTTGTCGACCCGCTTGACCGGGTCGTCGGTAACCAGCATGGTCGCGTCCATGCGCAGCACGGCATTCAGGAATTCGATGTCCTCGCCGCATTCCAGCCGTTCGGCGAGCAATGCCCGGGTATGGTCTTCGCCGACCCATTCGGGCATTAGCGCTTCGCCGAATTCACCGTGGGTGCGATCCAGGTAATGGTGGCAGAAGGCATCCAGCCCATCCGCTTGCTCCTCGTGCATCTGCGGATACCAGGAATAACCTGCGAATACTTCGTCTGCGCCTTGGCCACTTTGCACGACCGAGATGTCCGGTTTGACCTGTTCGGCCAGCAGGAAAAATGCCGCCGCGTCCTGCGCCACCATGGGTTCGCTCATGCAGCCGATGGCCTCATCCAGACGGTCCAGCAACTGATCATTGCGGATGAAGTAGCGGTGATGCTCGGTGGCGTAGTGCCGGGCGACCGCATCCGAGTATTCAAATTCATGCCCGGCTTCCCCGCCCGCATCCTCGAAGCCGATGCTGTAGGTGCGGATGGGTGAGGCGCCGTATTCGGCCAGCAGGGCTACCAACAGGCTGGAATCCAGGCCGCCGGACAGCAGCACGCCGACCGGGATGTCGGAAATCTCCACTCGTTTGCGTACGGCCTCCCGCAGTTCGACATGCACCTGTTCCACCCACTCCTCCGCACTGCGCGCGGGATCCGGATTGCGCGCGTCCAGCCGCCAATAGCTCTGTTCTTTCACCGTGCCGTCCACGCCGACCGTCAGGCAGTGGCCCGGCGCGAGCTTGCGGATGGAACGCAGCAGGGTGCGGGGCGCCGGCACGACCGCGTGCAGGCTAAGGTGATGGTGCAGGGCGACTTCGTCGAGCGCAAGATCGACGTCTCCAGTGGCGAGCAGCGCCTGCACGTTGGAGGCGAAGCGGAAGGCATCGGGAGCCTGGTGGTAGTAAAGCGGCTTGATGCCCAGCCGGTCCCGGGCGAGGAACAGTTGTCCCGCATCCGGATCCCACAGGGCGAAGGCGAACATGCCATGCAGGCGTCCGATGCAGTCTTCTCCCCATTCAGCATAGGCTTTCAGGATGACCTCGCTGTCCCCTGTCGTCCGAAAACGGTGGCCGCACTCTTTGAGCAGCGTTCGCAGTTGCGGGTAGTTGTAGATGCAACCGTTGAACACCAGCACCCGCCCGGAATCGGGATCCAGCAGTGGCTGGTGCGCGCGGGGATTCAGGTCGATGACCGACAGGCGCCGGTGTCCCAGGGCAGTCGGCCCTTGATGCCACTGGCCCTCGTGATCGGGTCCGCGCCGGGCCAGGGGGCCAAGCATACGGGCGATGCGGGCGGGGTCGGCCAGCCCCTTGAAATGCCTTTCTCCCGCGATTCCACACACAGTAATCAGTATAGTAGAACCCTTTTAGGGAGTCCTTTTCCGCCATGTCCGATTCACTGCCGGATCTTTCGCATGCCGTCCACCGGTGGGGCCGGGAGTTGGGCTTCGATCGGGTGGGCATTGCCGACCTGGACCTGGAGGAGCATGAGGCACGCCTGCTGGATTGGCTGGGGCGGGGCTGGCATGGCGAGATGGGCTACATGCAGCGCCACGGGGTGCGCCGTTCGCGCCCGAAGGAATTGGTGCCCGGGACGCAACGGGTGATTTCGGTGCGGCTCAACTACCTGCCGCATGGGCTCGATCGCGCAGAGCAGGCGCTGGCGGACCCGGCTTGCGGTTACGTGTCCCGATACGCCTTGGGACGGGACTACCACAAGGTGCTGCGCAGCCGCCTGCGGCGCTTGGTGAAACGCATGGAGGAGGTGGCGGGCCCATTCGGCTACCGTGTGTTTACCGACAGTGCGCCGGTGCTCGAGAAAGCCTTGGCCGAGCGGGCCGGACTGGGCTGGATCGGCAAGCACACCAACCTGTTGGATAAGGACGCGGGATCCTGGTTTTTCCTCGGCGAGATTTATACGGACCTGCCGTTGACGCCCGATCCGCCGACCCGCGAAGAGCACTGCGGGAGTTGCCGAGCCTGCATTGACATCTGCCCGACCCAGGCGATTGTCGCGCCGTACCAGTTGGATGCGCGCCGCTGCATCTCGTACCTGACGATTGAGCTCAAGGGGCCGATCCCCGCGCCGCTGCGGCCGCTGATCGGGAACCGGGTCTACGGTTGCGACGATTGCCAGTTGGTCTGCCCGTGGAACCGTTACGCCCAACTGGCGGCTGTGGAGGATTTCCGGCCGCGGGCAGCGCTGGAGGGATCATCGCTGGTGGAGATGATGGCCTGGGAAGAAGAAGATTTCCTGCGCCACACCGAGGGTACGGCAATGCGCCGCATCGGTCATCTCCAGTGGCTGCGCAATGTCGCCGTGGCACTGGGCAACGCTCCACGCAACGAGGCCGTGGTTGCATCGCTGAGAGCTCGCGCCGGGCACCCCAGCGAACTGGTGCGCGAACATGTCGCATGGGCGCTGGAGCGCCACGCATGAACGCGATTTTCGAACATCTCCGGGCGCTGTACCCGGAGGCAGACGCGGATGCGTTGCAGCAGAGGATTGCCGAGAGTTTTGAGCGGCATGCGTACATGCCGCACCGCCCGGACCGGGAGTGGTCGGAGAAGGATACGCTGCTGATCACCTATGCCGACACCTTGGCCGAACCCGGGGTGGCGCCGCTACATACTTTGGCCGACTTCCTGGAGGCCCGCCTGAAGGACGCGTTCAGCGCCGTTCATCTGCTTCCCTATTTCCCGTTCACCTCGGATGACGGCTTCGCGGTCTCGTCCTACCGGGACGTGCGCCCTGATCTGGGGGATTGGGGGGATGTCTCCCGGATCGCCGGGGAATTCGATCTGATGACGGACCTGGTGCTCAACCACTGCTCGCGGGAACACCCGCTGGCGCGGCGCCTGTGGTCCGGCGATGCCAGCGCGGAACCCTGGTTTCATGTGGTGGATCCGGCGATGGACACGTCCAAAGTCGTCCGCCCGCGGGCGACTCCGCTGATTACGCCGCTGCCGAACGACCCGCAGGGTCGCGGGGTCTGGACCACGTTTAGCGACGACCAGCTGGACTTCAACTACCGTAATCCGGAAGTCCTGCTCGAGGTCGTCGACGTGATGGCGCAGTACGTGGCCGCCGGCACCCGCCTGCTGCGGCTGGACGCGGTCGCCTATCTGTGGAAAGAACCTGGGACGACCTGCATCCATCTGCCCCAGACGCATCGGGTCGTCCGATTGCTCCATGCGATCCTCGGGGAGTATGCGTCAGCCTGCCGGTTGATCACGGAAACCAACGTCCCGCAGCACGAGAACCTGAGTTACTTCGGCACGGGAGACGAAGCGGATCTGGTCTACCAGTTCGCGTTGCCGTCCTTGGTACTGCAGGCCCTGCACCGTGGCAGTTCCGTCTACCTGAACCGATGGCTCCGCGACTGGCCGGAGTTGCCGCCGGGCTGCACGTTCCTGAATTTCATCGCGTCTCACGACGGCATCGGCGTGCGCCCGGTCGAACGGATCGTCACCCCGGAGGAACTGGAGGATCTCCTGCAGACGATGCGCCGCTTCGGCGGGCGGATCAGCACCCGGGTGGGAGACGACGGTTGCGAACACCCCTACGAGATCAACATCACGTTGTTCGATGCCTTGCGCGGCACCCGTTTCGGCGAGGACGACCTGCAAATCGCCCGGATGCTGTGCGCGCACGCGATCCTCTTGTCGCTGCCGGGGATCCCGGCGTTCTACATTCATAGCCTGCTGGCTTCACCGAACGACGAGGAAAAAGTGCGTGAGACCGGGCGCGCACGCTCGGTCAACCGCGGGCAACTGAACCGAGCGGAACTCGAACGACAGCTGGACGAACCGGGGCACCCGCGCCGCGAGATGCTGGAGGCCTTGCTGGGCCTGATCCGTCTGCGCGCCATGCAGCCTGCATTCGCACCGCAGGCGTCGATGACGCCCTTGGCTCTCGGCTCGGGATTCCTCGGCCTGGTGCGGGAATCGCCCCGACAGAAGATTCTGGTGCTCTGCAACATCACGCCGCACTCGCAGCGCGTGCATCTGGACACGCATCCGCTGGGGCAGCCGCGCACGGTGGACGACCTGATCGGGAAAAATCGTATCCGGGTTCTCCGCCGCCACGTGGAATTGGCGCTGGCGCCGTACCAGTGCCTGTGGCTGGAGGCGGGCGGTCGTTAGGCTCGACCTTCCTTATTTGGTACTATTGCCGCCGGTTGTCCGGGGTCGAAGCCTTCGGGCAGCCCGTTTTATCCGGCCGACCGGAGTTTTAGGGCTCTGATCGGCCTTTTGATTGTCCAAGGACTTGCAAGGAGATTCCTTATGGCGCATTGTGGGATGATCTGCATGCAGATATGCGGCTTTTCCCTCTCGGGCCTGCTGGCCGTTACGGCATTCCTGTTCACGACGGCAGCCGTCCATGCGCAGGAAATCATCACGGTCTTTGGTTCCAGGGCGGTATTCCAGCATGCCGGCGTTCCGACGGACACCCCCAACCTGATCCGCCTGGCACCCGGCGGCGCGGTCAGTCGCAACGGCGCCCTGACCAGCATCCCGCAATACCGGGGCCTGCACACCTACCGGGTTCAGACCCATCTGGATGGCCGCCAGCCGCATACGGCCGGACCTGCCTGGATGGACAGCCCGCTGCATTACATGCCCAGTTCCCTCATGGATTCGGTGCAGGTGCATCGCGGCATTGCGCCGGTGGGGTCAGGTTCTGCGATTGGCGGCTACATCGACGCGCTTTCGTACACCAGCCGCTACAGCTTGTCCGAGGATTACGAATTTCATGGGCGGGTCACGGCGGACAACCTTTCATTCAACGACGGCAACAGCGCAAGCGTGTTCCTGGCGGTGTCGAACGATCGCGCCCGGTACCACCTGTACGGGGCACATGACCAGGGCGACGAGACGAACAGTGCGGACATAAAAATTCGGACTTCCCATTACAAGCGGGATTTCTTCGGGTTCGGCACGGGCCAGCAGTTTGATCACGGCGAATTGATGTTCGACTATGCCCGGAACAATACGGGGAATGCCGGCGTGCCGGCCCTACCGATGGATATCCATTTCTACCACACGGACCTGATGAACCTGCGCTACCACGGCGATGTCGGGGAGTGGCATATGGAGGCGCAGGTCCACTACCAGGAAACCGATCACGACATGTCCAACTACGCCCTGCGCGACCCGCCGGACTTCAGCCAGGCCAACATCCTGCCGCCGTTTCGCGGGACCGACAAGCGCCTGGTGTTGGTCGACGGGCTGTCAATCGGAGGAAAACTGATCGGGAGCCATCCCTGGGGAGAGGGAACCTTGCGTATGGGGCTGGATTTCAGGCAGAGCGAAAGCGGGGCGACGGTCTATGATCCGGATGCGCCCCCTTTCTTCGTCGAGAATTTCGATGATGCGACGACGGACGAGTACGGGGCGTTCATCGAGTGGAGTGGTGATCTCACAGGCCCGTGGAGCGGCGAATTCGGTGTACGGGTGCACCATACGCGCACGGATGCCGATTCCGTCCAGCATTTCCGGCCGACCTGCGAGATGCTGCTCAGGGTCAACGCCAGCGGCGAGCATCCCAAGTACGGTTCGAACGGATCCCTTGCCATGAGAGGGTGCGACGACCCCACTTTGACGCCGGTGGACTGGATGCCCCCTCCGGCCATGTCGGTCGGCATGCTGAGCGGACGTTTCAATCGGGCGGATCGCAGCCAGGATGACACCGAGGTCGATGCGACTGCGGTGCTGCGCTACGATTGGGGCGAATCGACCGAGCTTGAATTCGGCCTGGCTCACAAGACCCGGGCGCCGGCCTACATGGAGCGCTACCTGTGGGTTCCGCTTGAGATCAACGCGGGCCTGGGCGACGGCAACAACTACGTCGGCGATATCAACTTAAAACCCGAGGATTCCTGGCAGATCGAACTGGGCCTGAACTGGGAAGACAGCGGCGGGAAATTCTCGCCGCGGGTCTTCGCGCGCCGGGTCGACGACTACATCACCGGGATTCCGGCCACGGATGAACACCTGATTCGGGTCAGCAGCGTGCTCAACGGCGATCCCACTCCGATTCAGTTCGCGAATGTCGACGCCGAGTTCTACGGGGCCGATGTGGTGTTCGGGTTCCCGCTGACGGACGACTGGCGGTTTGACGGCACGGTCAGCTACGTGCGTGGCAAACTGCGCGAGTCCTTCGAGAGCCAGGAAAGGGTGATCGAACTGGAGGATGGGACGACAAGCAAGACAACCCGGACGATCCGGGACGACAATGTCTACCGCATGCCGCCGCTGCGCGGCCTGATGTCTGTTTCGCGCACCTTGGATGACTGGATCGTGTCGGTCGAAGTGGATTGGGCGGCGCGCCAGTCCAAGATCTCGCAGCTTTTGCTGGACGACCCCCAAAGCGGCAACAATCATAATCGGTCGACTTCCGGGTATGCGCTGTACAACCTGCGCACCGAGTACACACATCCGTCCATGGGTTTCATGCTGTCCGCCGGTGTGGAGAACCTGACGGACCGCATGTACGTCGATCACATGAACGGCTTCAATCGGGTCAGCGGAGGAGACCAGGCGGTCGGCGAGCGCTTGCCGGGGCCGGGGCGCAACATCTACGCCCGGGTCAACTGGGAGTGGTAAACGCGACGTTAGGCCGGCAACCGGGCGGTTGAATCAGGGTGGCCCCGCTACGGCGGGGCCTATTTTTCCTGGCAGGCGCTGCAGACTCCGTACAGGTACAGGGAGTGGCTCTGCAAGTCGAAATGCTCCTGCTGGGTGACGTCCCGGAGATGTTCGACGAGTTCCTGGTCCTCGAACTCGATGACGGCGTTGCACTCCGTGCAGATCAGGTGCTCGTGCGGTGACTCGTCGTTGAGCTCGTAGACGGCCCGGCCCGCATCGAAGTTGTGCCGGACCACAAGGCCCGCTTGCTCGAATTGGGTCAGGACCCGGTACACGGTCGCAAGCCCGATGTCTTCGTTGGCGTCCAGCAGCCTGCGATAAAGATCCTCGGCCGACATATGGCGCACGTCGCTGTGCTCCAGCACGGCCAGTATCTTCAGCCGGGGGACGGTGCTTTTGAGGCCCGCCTTACGCAATCCGTCATCGCTAGACATAGGGGGAACCCTCACCAGTTAGGGAGTTTCATACTCTAGCATAGGCGGAGCCCGGTGAGGCTGGTATCGACCGTTCTACAATTGACTCACGGAAAACTGGATCCGAGAGATTCCCGAGGGAGATACGAATGAGCGAAGAGAACCGGAAAGACATCCGAATGTTGCTGAAACGATTCGGGGTGCAGGCGGACGAGGCCATCGTCCGGCACCTGGCGCTTCTGGGGGAGGGCGTCCCTCTGCGGTTGCGTTGCACGCTAGAGGACTTGACCGATTACGGGAATCAGTCCCCGACCTCGCCGTTGAGCGTGGTGGTCGAAGGCGAAGTCCAAGCGCAGTAACCCGGCTACTTGTGAGCGCGGATCAGCAGCGTCTCGATTTTGTTGTCGTGTAGTCGCTGGCGCACCTCGCGCAGCCGCGCCAAGTCCTTGTAGGGTCCGACCCAGACCCGGTGCCAGGTATCGCGATCCATGGTGACGGACTGGATGGAGGCCTCGGTCCCGAGCAGGATGACCCGGGCCCTCATGCTGTTGGCCTCGTCGATTTTGCGGAAGGATCCCGCCTGAAGGTAATAAACGCCTTCGGGCACGGTCTGGGTCTTTTGACTATCCGGTTCCGTTTTCTTCTTGGCCGGGGGCTCGGGGTCGGGCACCATGACCTCTTGGTTGGGCAGGATGGTGTAGAAGTCGAACCGCGGGGTTGTCGCTGGCTCCGAAGAAGCCGTTTTGGGTGGCGGGGTTCCGCTCCACTCCACTTCCTTCGCCAGGTTGAATATCAGTACACTGGCGATGCCGATCAATAGGCCGCCGCCGAGCAGAAGCCACGGGGGCAGGGGCTTGCGGGCGCGGGTCTTGCGTTTCTTGACGGTCGGCCGCCGTTTTTGAGTCGCGCGCCGTTTGGGGGTTGCAGAGCGTCGTTTGGGGGCCGCCATTACATGCTCTCAGGGGCGTCGATGTTCAACAGGTTCAAGCCGTTGCCAAGCGTCTGGCGTACCGCCATGATCAGCCGGAGCCGGGCTTGGCACACGGCGAATTCATCAACCAGCACGGCGACGGCATTATAGTAAGCGTGAAATTCCTGCGCCAGTTTGCGCAGGTAGACGGTCAGATGATGTGGTTCGCGCTCTTGGGCCGAGCGCAGGACCGCGTCCGGATAGCGTGACAGCTGTTTCTGCAACGCGCGCTCACTCTCCTCGGTCAGCGGCGACAGATCGCAGGGATTCTCGGGAACGCTGATGTCTTCGTCCTCCGCCCGTTCCAGAATGCTGCAAATCCGTGCGTGCGCGTACTGCACGTAATAGACCGGGTTGTCGACGCTCTGTTCGGCGGCCAGTTGCAGGTCGAAGTCCAGATGCTGGTCGGATTTGCGCATGACGTAGAAGAAGCGCGCCGCATCCCGGCCGACTTCGCGCTGCAGCGATTGCAGGGTCACGAACTCCCCGCTGCGTGTCGACATCGAGATTTTCTGCTTTCCCCGGTACAGGTTGGCGAACTGGACCAGCAGGATTTCCAGCCGTTTCGGGTCGATGCCCAGTGCCTGGAGGGCAGCACGCACCCGTCCCGTATAACCGTGATGATCGGCTCCCCAGATGTTGATGGCGGTGCCGTAGCCGCGCGCCATCTTGTCGGCATGGTAGGCGATGTCGGTTGCAAAGTACGTCCACTGCCCGTTGCTTCTCTGGACGACGCGGTCCTTCTCGTCTCCGAATTCGCTTGAGCGGAACCACAGGGCGCCTTCCAGTTCGTACAGGTGGCCGGCCTCCCGCAATTGCGCGATGGTTTTCTCGACCCTGCCGTCGTCCAGCAGTTCGCGCTCGGATTGCCAGTGGTCGAAACTTGCACCGAAATTGTCCAGATCGCGGCGGATGCGCTCGAGCAGGATATCGGTCGCGGTCGCGACCAGTTCCGCCCAGGTTGAATCGTCCAGAAAATCCCGGGCTCGCAGGATCAGGAAGTCCAGATACGTATTGTGCCCGTCTTCGTCCGGGCCGTCGTCCGGAGCGCCTGCCTGGACATTCTCGAAAGAGGCGTGCCACTCGTTGCCGTGAGCACGGTGGCGGTCGGCTGCGATATCCAGGATGTAGTCTCCCTGGTAGCCGGCCTCGGGGAAAGCGACAGGCTCGCCGCACAACTCCAGGTAACGCAGCCAGACGGAGACTGCCAGGATGTCCATTTGCCGCCCGGCGTCGTTGATGAAGTATTCGCACTCGACCGTGTGGCCGGCCGCGTGCAGAGTCCGGGCGAGACAGGAGCCGAGCGCAGCTCCGCGACCATGCCCGACATGCAGGGGGCCGGTCGGGTTGGCGGAGACGTATTCGATCAGGACGCGTTGCTCGCTGCCCGGCGGCCGGGTGCCGTAATTCGCGCCTTGGTTCAGGATGTGGTCGACAATCTCGGCCTTGGCCTCCGGTCGCAACTGGAAGTTGATGAATCCCGGGCCTGCCACGTCCGCTTTCAGCAGGTCCGGGTTTTCCGGCAGGTTCTGGATGATCTGTTCGGCCAGTTCGCGCGCATCGAGTTTTGCTTCCCGCGCCAGAACCAACGCCAAGTTGCAGGCGTAATCGCCGTGCCGGGGATTCTTGGTCGACACAACCTCGATGCGATCGGGGTTCGCATCGGGCAGTAGGCCCTGCTGGTGCAAGGTCTGCCATGCTTGGGTCAGGTTGGCGACGAGAGTAGCTTTCACGGAATTGGCAAGTAAGAGGCGCGTAGTGTACCGCCATGCCTTAAAATCAGTAAATGCGCCTAGCATTATTGGTCTTCTTCCTGGTTTCCGGTCTTGCGTTCGCCTCTTTCGAGGTGGATCCGGCCGAGGAATGGTTGCGTGCCGATGCACCACACGTCTATTTGGTGCGCCAGGGAGAAGCCGAGACCGATGCGGCACTGCGTTTCGTCAAGGATATCCAGCACTGGTCGGAGGTGTGGTGCCCGTGGCCCGGGTACGAACCGCCGGTGCCGGTCGGCCCGGGAGACCTTCTGGTCCGCGTGCGAATCAACGGGCGCAGCTGGATCCAGCGCGCCAGACTCGGCAATGGCGACCGGCCGCACGCCCAGGCATTGGAGGCTTTCTCCACTGATGGAGTCGAACCGTTCACATGGATTCCGGATGCGCAGTTGCATCCGCCGCAGCACCTCACTTTCGACCTGACCGAAGTCGATGTCCATGAGCCGGCGCGTTCGATCCATCAGGGAGTATCGAGGTTCTGGCCGAGCGGTGAGGCACTGCCCCGGCCAGTGGTTCGCATAGATGCGGGCGGCCTGGAATTTCTGTCGGTCGGCACTGCACTGACGGTGGTCCCTTCTGGGAAAGAGGCAGAGCCTTCGACCTGGCTGCATGCCGTGGTGGTGGCCGTTTTCCCCAGCTACAGTTATGCGCTGTTGCTGGAGCCTCAAGCCGTTGCCGCACCGGGAGATTCGGTGCGCAGCCCGACGGCCTGGTGTTTCCGGCACGAGCCCGCTTCGGTTTCGGAATAAACCTGGAACGGATTTTGGGTCGCATCTGCCGAGTCGCTCAAACGTGTTACCCTAAATTTAAGAACCGGCACACCAACAGAATCAAGATCTATCCCGCGTAATATCCCGCCATGCCGAACAATCTGGTTGTTGTGGAGTCTCCGGCGAAAGCCCGGACCATCGAAAAATACCTGGGCCCAGGCTTCCAGGTTCTGGCGTCGTACGGCCACGTGCAGGACCTGATTCCGAAGGACGGGGCCGTCGATACGGAAGGCGACTACGCCCTCAAATACCAGGTGACCCCGGGGCACGAGAAGCATCTGCGCAAGATCGCGAGCGCGCTCGAGAGTTGCGAGACCTTGTATCTGGCCTCCGACCCGGACCGCGAGGGCGAGGCGATCTCGTGGTCGCTGTACAGCCTGCTCAACAAGCGCAAGAAGCTGGGCGAGAAGAAGACCTACCGGGTCGTGTTCTACGAGATCACCCCCGAGGCGGTGCGCCAGGCGCTGGAGCATCCGCGGGACCTGTCGGACGACCTGGTCAACGCCTACCAGGCGCGACGGGCCATCGACTACCTGGTCGGCTTCAACCTGTCGCCGCTGTTGTGGCGAAAGATCGCCCCCAATTTGTCGGCGGGTCGCGTGCAGAGTCCGGCCCTGCGCCTGATCGTCGAACGCGAAGGCGAGATCGAAGCGTTCCAGCCGCAAGAATTCTGGACCGTGGATGCGGTTTTGGACAAGGACGGGCACGAATTCCCGGCCAGGTTGCACGTGCTCAACGGGGAGCGCCTGAAAAAATTCGATCTGGCGGACGAGGCGCAGGCGAATGCGGCCCGCGAACAGGTCGTGGCGCACGCTGGGGAGTTGGCTGTCGATTCGGTGGAGCGCAAGGAGCGCAAACGCTATCCGGCGCCGCCGTTCACCACCTCCACTTTGCAACAGGAAGCGTCGCGCAAGTTGCGCTTCTCCGCACGCAGGACCATGCAGGTCGCCCAGCAGTTGTACGAAGGCGTCGACCTGGGATCCGGTCCGGTCGGTCTGATCACCTACATGCGAACGGATTCGGTCACGCTCGCGACCATGGCGTTGAACAACCTTCGGCAGACGATCAAGGAGCGCTACGGGGAAGACCAGATGCCATCCGCCCCCCGGCGGTTCAAGACCCGGACCCGCAATGCGCAGGAAGCGCACGAGGCGATCCGCCCGACGGATTCGGCGCGAACACCGGACCGCACCCGCAGCAAATTGAGCGACGACCAGCAGAGGCTTTACGAACTGATTTGGAAGCGTACCGTGGCCTGCCAGATGATCCCGGCCGTGATTGACCAGGTCAGCGTGGATCTCGCCTGTGGCCCTGGTACTCAATTGCGGGCGACGGGCTCCCATGTACGGATTCCCGGGTTCATGCAGGTGTACCGCGAGGGCTCGGACGAAGCCAATACGAACGGGAGCCGGAACAACAGCGATGAACGCTACCTCCCCGAATTGCGGGAAGGTGAACCTGTGGCGCTTCAGGAAGCCAAGGCAAACCAGCATTTCACGGAACCGCCACCGCGCTACACCGAGGCGAGCCTGGTCAAGACCCTGGAGGAATACGGCATCGGCCGGCCCTCCACCTACGCGGACACCTTGTCGACCCTGGTCAGCCGCAAGTACGCGGAACTCGACAAGCGGATATTCTTCCCGACCGCGCTCGGAAAGGTGGTGTGCAATTTCCTGACCGAGCACTTCTCGCAGTACGTCGACTACGAATTCACGGCTCAGCTGGAGGATTCGCTGGATCGGGTCGCACGAGGGGAGACCAAGTGGGTTCCGGTCGTGGACAGTTTCTGGAAGCCGTTCCACGAGACAGTGGACGAGAAAAGCAAGACCGTGTCCCGCCAGAAGGCGCAGATGATGCGCGAACTCGGTACCGATCCTGAAACCGGCAAGCCGGTGCGCGTACGAGTCGGGCGCTATGGGCCGTTCGTCCAGGTCGGAGACCGGGAAGACGAGGAGAAGCCGAGGTTCGCGAGCCTACGCGAGGGCCAGAGTTTTGAGACAATCACGTTCGAAGAAGCGATGGATCTGCTGGTGCTGCCGAGATCGCTGGGGGCGGGGGACGACGGAGAGCTGATCGAGGTCAATATCGGTCGTTTCGGACCCTACGTGAAATACGGCCCGAAAAAATACGTCTCGTTGCCGAAGGAAGAGGATCCGATGACGGTGACGCGCGAGCGGGCGGATGAACTGATCGCGGAGCACAAACACCGCGAAGCGAACCGGACGATCCAGGATTTCGGGGTGGATGACATCCAAGTGCTCAACGGCCGGTACGGCCCATACATCACGGACGGCAAGCGCAACGCGAAGGCTCCCAAGGGGGAGGATCCCGCGGAGTTGACGCTGGAGCAATGCCAGGAGCTCTTGGCCGCCGCACCGCCGCGCAAGCGCCGCGCCTCACGCGCAAAACGCAAAAGCTGAGGGGGCGTCTCCGACAGGGGCGGCGGCACGCTGGACACCCGAGAAGGCATCAGGGCATTGCTGGACGGCAAGGTCCTGGCCTATCCGACCGAGGGAGTCTGGGGTCTGGGTTGTCTGCCGAGCCGCCCGGACGCGGTGCGCCGGCTGCTGGATGCAAAACGAAGAGACCCGGATAAAGGACTGATTCTCATCGCGGCTCGTTGCGAAGACCTGGGGCCGTACATCCAGCCCCTGGACGAGGCGCAGCAGGCTAAACTGGAACACCCGGGAGAGCCGGTGACCTGGCTGGTTCCGGTTGCCGAAGATGCGCCGGTCCTGTTGCGGGGCACGCATGCGACACAGGCGGTCCGCATCACCCGCCACAGTCTCTGCCGCGCACTGTGCCTCCAGGTGGGTGCCCTGGTTTCGACCAGCGCGAATCCGGAGGGCATGCCTCCGGCACGAACGTCCGATGAGGTTCGAGAAATGTTCGGTTCGACGATAGACGGAATTGTGGAAGGTCCGCTTGGCGGGGCTTCGGGACCGACCGAAATCCGGGATCTACTGACGGGGCGGGTGGTGCGCCCGGCACAGACGGCATGAACGACCTTCCCGATCCGCGGTCCGTCTGCGCTTTCCTGGAAAAATTCCAGCAGGAGGCCACCGAAGCACTGGAGCGACTGGAGCTGGAGACCGGATTCCGACGGGATCCCTGGAATCATCCCGACGGGAGCCGGGGTGAGACGCGGGTGCTGGAGGGCGGGGAGACCTTCGAGAAGGCGGGCGTGAACTTCTCCGACGTGTCGGGGACGGCGCTGCCCGGGGCGGCTACCGAGCGGCACCCGGAATTGGCGGGTCAGCCGTTCGCCGCGATGGGCGTGTCGATCGTCGCCCACCCGCGGAATCCCTACGTGCCCACCGCGCACTGCAATGTCCGGTTCTTCAGTGCCCGCACGGCCGACGGAGTTGATCGATGGTGGTTCGGAGGCGGATTCGACCTGACCCCGTACTATGGATTCGAGGAAGATGCGCGGCACTGGCACGCGATGGCTCGCGCCGCCTGTGCGTCTTTCGGAGACGAGGTCTACCCGAGCTTCAAGCAGTGGTGCGACCGGTATTTCTACCTGCCGCACCGCGACGAGACACGCGGCATCGGCGGTCTGTTCTTCGATGATCTCAACGAGTGGGGATTCGAGAAGACCTTCGGGTTCATGCGTGCCGTGGCGGAACATTTCCTCAAGGGCTACCTGCCGATCGTAGAGCGCCGTCGCGAGACGCCCTGGGGCGAACGCGAGAGGGCTTTCCAGAAATACCGCCGTGGACGTTATGCCGAGTTCAACCTGCTGTACGATCGGGGCACGTTGTTCGGGCTGCAGAACAGCCGCCGTGCCGAATCTATCCTGATGTCGCTCCCGCCGGACTGCGGCTGGATCTATGACTACCGGCCCGAGCCGGGTTCTCCGGAATCGGAATTGACCGAACGCTTCCTGGGCGCCCGGGACTGGGTCTGACTACTCGACGGTTACCGTAATCGTCCCGGACACGACCGGCGGGTCGTGCGGGATATGCGCATAATCTCCCAATACCAGTTGGAGAGTGTAGCTGCCCGGCTCCAGCGTCAGCATGGTCTCTGTTTGTCCGCCGCCGAAGTGGCGGACCTGGTCGGTTTTAGCCAACGGCATGCCGAGGTCGACTTCCGGGGAGTTGATCAGCAGGTGGTGGTGTCCGGTGTCCGGCTTGTTTACGCCGGCCGGGGCGACCCCCATGCCGTGCAGGCCGAATGATACCTTGAAGGGGGACTGCACGGTCGCGCCATCGGCGGGTTCGATGAAATACACGCCAGAGCCTTCGGGCGCGGGCTGCCGGGGCATTTCGGCTTGCAGGGGGGATAGGGCCAGGCTCGCGATAATGGCGAAAGCGCTGAAATTCACGTATTTCATGTCAGAACTCCTTGTGACGGTTCCGGATGGCATCAATCATGTCGGTCAGGGACAAAAGGAACAATACCGCAAAAAGACCCAAGGTCAAGGTTGGGATAGACAGGCCCAGAAACGTCCATTGGATACTGCCGCAGTCGCCACCGCCCTGCAATGCGGAGGCCACTGCCCCCTCAAGGCCGACCTGGTCGAGCAGATGCCAGAATCCCGCACCGCAGTCTCCCAGGGCATCCGCCGGACGGTTCTGGAGGTAGACGTGCCGTGCGGCAATTCCAACCCCACCCAGGCTTATGACCAGGGTGCCGACGTCGTAGCCGATCCGTTCCCCTGCCTTTGGGCGCTGGAAGTAGGCCAGCGCGAAGATGCCGGCCAGCGCGATGAAGATGATCCGGTCCAGAATGCACAGCGGACAGGGCTCAAGGCCCAAAGTGCGCTCCAGGTAAAAATAACCAAAAGCAAGGGCAGCCAGGCAGATGACGAGGCCGAGGAGATGAAGGTTTTGGATTCGGCGCATTGGCCTATATTGTAGTCTCCCTGTCGTCGAGAAAGTCCTTCCGGTTTCCGAAAATGGACGCAATCCCCTAAACTTAACTCATGGCTTCCTATCCTGCCCGCTTCCCGCATACCCGGATGCGCCGCATGCGCCGCGACGATTTTTCGCGCCGGCTGATGCGCGAGAGTCGCCTGACGGTGGACGACCTGATCCTGCCGCTGTTCGTCCAGGAAGGTCAGGGGATGCGCACCGCGATCTCCTCGATGCCGGGTATCGAGTGCCTGAGCTTGGACGTGTTGGAACAGGAAGTGCAGGTGATCCATGAAATGGGGATTCCGGCAGTGGCCCTGTTTCCGGTCATTGAGGACGACAAGAAAAGTCTTGGAGCGGAAGAGGCATGCAACCCGGGGGGCTTGGTTCCGCGGGCGATTCAGGCGATCAAGCGGGTCGCGCCCGAACTGGGGGTGATCGCGGACGTGGCGCTGGATCCCTACACCTCGCATGGGCAGGATGGCGTGTTGGACGAAAGCGGCTATGTCGCCAATGATGCGACGGCGAAGATCCTGGTCGAACAATCGCTTTGCTGTGCTGGGGCAGGCGCCGACGTCGTGGCGCCATCCGACATGATGGACGGGCGCATCGGTGCGATCCGCGAGGCCTTGGAAGCGCGAGGCTTCGAAAACACCCGCATCCTCGCCTATGCGGCCAAGTACGCTTCCGCCTTTTACGGGCCGTTCCGAGACGCGGTGGGCTCCGCGTCCAGCCTGGGGGGCGGTGACAAATACAGCTATCAGATGGATCCGGCCAACAGTGACGAGGCCCTGCGCGAAGTGGCGCTGGACCTGAGTGAAGGCGCGGACATGGTCATGGTCAAGCCGGGGCTGCCGTATCTGGATGTGCTGCGCCGCATCAAGGAAGAGTTCGGGGCTCCGACGTTCGTCTATCACGTCAGTGGCGAATACGCCATGCTCAAGGCCGCCGCCGCGAACGGTTGGTTGGACGAGCGGAGTTGCATGCTAGAAGCCCTGCTGGCGTTCAAGCGTGCGGGTGCGGACGCGATCCTCACCTATGCCGCCCGGGATGTCGCTGCCTGGCTTTCAGAGTAACAGTCCGTGGAGCGCTATGCCGTCATCGGGGACCCGGTCACGCACAGCCTGTCGCCGGTGATCCATGCCTGGTTTGCGGCGCAGACCGGCAAGGAGATTCACTACCGGCAATTGAATGTTGCGGCGGCCGATTTCGAGGTTGCGGTGCGGGAGTTTCGGCAGGCGGGCGGGTGCGGCCTCAACGTGACCGTGCCGCACAAGGAAGCGGCGCTAGGCTTGGCGGAACGGATCATGCCACACGCCCGTGCGGCGGGCGCGGCGAACTGGCTCTCTTTCGGAGAGGATGCCGTCGTCGCTGGCAATACGGACGGCAGCGGCCTGGTTCGCGACCTCACCGAAACGCTGGACCTGGACCTGTCCGGCATGCGGATCCTGCTGCTGGGCGCGGGCGGCGCGGCGCGCGGCATTCTGGGTCCTTTGTTGACGTGCGCCCCGCAATACCTCACCGTGGCCAACCGCACCCCTGAACGTGCGCACGCATTGGTCGCGTCGTACGATGCCTCTGCTAACCTGGCGGCATGCGGATTGGAGGATTTGGGCGATACATCCTTCGACCTGATCCTCAACGCCACGGCGGCGGGATTGTCGGATTCGCCGATGAGTTTGCCGGCTTCAATCCTGGATGCGGAGCGGACGGTCTGCTACGACTTGATGTACGGCGCCGACACGGCATTTCTGGCTTGGGCCCGGCAGACGGATTGCACCCGCGTCTGCGACGGGCTTGGGATGCTGGTGGAGCAGGCGGCGGAAAGTTTCGAGTTGTGGCACGGCGTGCATCCCGACACTGGACCGGTGCGCGACCGTTTGCGTTCGGCGACTAAGCCCTGTACTGCCTGAGATAGTCCTCAATTTGCTCGTGATGCTGCTGATACTGTGGGACGTCTTTTAGGAACTGGTGGAAATCGCTGGCGCACGCAACCGAGATGACCGGAATTTCGCAATGTTCTTCAAGTTCTTGTGCTGCGGAGAGCTTTCCCTGCCCGCGCTCGCCTCGATCCATCAGGATGAGCAATCCGACGGGCGTGGCGCCGAGCGAGCGAATCAGGTCCACCGAGCCCCGGACCGTGATGCCGGACGAGATCACGTCGTCCACGAGAAGCACCCGGCCCTCGATCGGGGCGCCGAAGGTATGCCCCTGATCGCCATGATCCTTGACTTCTTTCCGGTCAAAGCCCACCGGCACGGTTCGGGCGTACAGGCGCTGGAAGGCGCAAGCGGCGGCGGTGGCCAGGGGAATGCCCTTGTACGCCGGGCCGAACAGCATGTCGAACTGGATGTTGGCCTCGGCGGCGGCCTGGGCGTAAAACGTGCCGACCTGCTCCAGTGCCGCACCGTCGTTGAAGGCCCCGGCATTGAAGAAATACGGGCTCTTGCGGCCCGATTTCAATGTGAAATCTCCGAATTTGAGGCATTCATACTTGAGCGCAAGCTGCAGAAACGCGGCCCGATAGTCTGTTGGCGGGGTCGTGGAGGGGGGCGGCATGCCGATGTGCGGGGATTTCGGCTCCAATTCTATCTGATGCGGCGGGGAGCTTGGCTGACATGCGCATAATCACGGTCAATGTGAACGGCATCCGCAGCGCCGAGCGCAAGGGTTTTTTTCGGTGGTTGGCCCGCCAGCGGGTGGACGTGGTCTGCCTGCAGGAACTCAAGGCCCATCTGGATCAGATCGATACCCCGGCTTTCTACCCGAAGTCGTTCCATTGCTACTACCATCCGGCCGAACGCCCCGGCTACAGCGGCGTGGGTCTGTTCACGCGGGATCGGCCGGATCGGGTCATCGAAGGGTTCGGTTCGGCGGAATTCGACCGGGAAGGCCGCTATCTTGAGGCCCGCTTCGGCCGCCTGTCGGTAATTTCCCTATATGCACCGTCCGGGTCTTCGAGCGATGAGCGCCAGCAGGCGAAATACCGGTTCATGGACGAATTCATGCTACACCTTCAGTCCCTGCGTCGCCGGCGTGCCATCATTTGCGGAGACTGGAACATCGCGCATCGAGCAATCGACCTGAAGAACTGGCGCTCTAACCAGAAGAATTCGGGTTTCCTGCCGGAAGAGCGTGCCTGGATGGACCAGGTATTCGGGAAGGGCGGATTCGTGGATGCCTTCCGAGAGGTTGATGCGAGACCCGAGCAGTACACGTGGTGGTCCAATCGCGGCCGGGCCTGGGACAAGAACGTGGGCTGGCGGATCGACTACCAGGTGGTGTCGCGAAACCTCGCGAACTGTGTCCGCCGCGTCCGCATCTACAAGGATCGACGGTTCTCCGACCACGCGCCGCTGATCATGGACTACGAGTTGCCTGAGTGAGGGCGCGATGGAAATCCGTACGCTGAGTTGGCGCGAGACTCTGGCCATGTACCGGGACATCCGGATGGTGCGGATCCTTCTGATCGGCATGCTGAGCGGTCTGCCGCAGGTCGCGGTGCTGTCCATGATGACCCTGTGGCTGCAGGAAAGCGGTTTCAGCCGCACGGACATCGGCCTGTTCGGCCTGGTGCTGGTGGTATACGCGATCAATGTCGCGTGGGCTCCGATCGTGGATGCAGTACGCCTCCCGGGCCTGACCCGTTGGCTGGGTCCCCGGCGTTCCTGGATCGTTGCCATGCAGACGGTGATCGTCGTGTGCCTGGCGGCGCTGTCGCGCCTGGAGCCCGGAGGACAGCTTGAGTGGATCGCGATCTGGGCGGTGGTATTGGCGGCCGCCGGTGCGACCCAGGACGTCGCGATCGATGCCCTGCGAATCGAGCAGTTTCGCGAAGACGAACCGCGCAAGGTCGGCGGAGGCTCGGCAATGGCGACTTCGGGCTGGTGGGTCGGGTACGGATTGGGCGGGGGGCTCGCCCTGTGGCTGGTGGAGAGGATGCAGGATGCCGGTATCGAGCGAGCTTGGCAACATGGCTACTTGTGGCTGATCCTGCTGGTGGGGGTGTTGGTCGGGTTGTTTCTCTGGCTGGTGCCGGAGCCGGACCGTCCCCGGCGGGAAGCGGCCCGGCCCGCAGGCTGGGGACTTTACTTTCTGGAGATGTATGTGCATCCGGTCCGGAGTTTCGTGGTGCGCTACGGGGCGCAGCTCGCGGTCTTCCTGCTGCTGGCGATCTTCCTGTTCAAGGTGGGAGAGGCCTTCCTGGGGCGGATGTCGCTGGTGTTCTACACCGAAATCGGCTTCTCCAAGTCCGACATCGCGTTGTACTCCAAGGGTTACGGGGCCGTGGCCATCGCCATTTTCGCCGTGCTCGGAAGCCTGATCAACGCCCGCTATGGTCTGCTTCGCGGAATCATCATCGGTGGCGTGGCAATGGCGTTGACCAACCTCCTGTTTGCGCTGTTGGCCTGGTACCCGTCGTCGTGGCTGTTCGTGGTCGCCGTGATCGCCGACCAGTTCACCACGGCAATCTCCACGGTCGCCTTCGTCGCCTTCCTGTCGCAGTTGTGCGACCGGAACTGGACCGCCACTCAATATGCGGCGCTGGCATCTCTCGGGACACTGTCCCGGACCCTGCTCGCTGCCGGCAGCGGTGTCCTGATCGACGGGCTGGGCGGCGACTGGCCGCTGTTTTTCGTCATTACGACCCTGATGGTGGTGCCGAGCCTTCTGCTGATCGCAATGAACCGCCATCGACTGACTCCTTTCATGGAAGGCCGGTCAGTGGGTAGAATGGATAGCGGTTGACACGATCGGAGAGATGGCGGTGGAGCCGGAAGACGTAATCCAGCACTCGTCCAGCGAGTTTGCGCGGTTTCTGAAGAACGTACGGGGCCATGCCTTGGAGATGGGCGGGCTGGCGGAGCAGCATGTCGAGTCCGCGATTCAGGCGTTCCTCGAAGGGGACCAGAAACTGGCAAAGAAAATTTCCCGTGCGGACTTCAAGGTCAACGCGCTGGAAGTCAAGATCGACGAAGAATGCAGTGAATTCTTGGCGTTGCAGCATCCGGTCGCCATGGACCTGCGTACGGTGATCGCGGTGATCAAGGCCACCACGGATCTGGAGAGGGTCGGGGACGAGGCGGAGAAGATTGCGCGGCTGACGGCAAACCTGGATTACCAGGCGGTCCGGAAGCGGCACCTGCGCGCCGTGAAGCATATCGGGCGCCATGTTTTGGCCATGTTGCATAAGGCGCTTGATGCTTTCGCTCGTCTGGACACGGACTTGGCGCTGGAAGTTCTCAAGGAGGATCTCGAGGTCGATGAGGAGTACGAAGCCGGGATGCGCCAGATGATCACGTTCATGATGGAGGATCCGCATACCATTCGCCTGGTGCTGGAGGTCCTGTGGTGCGCGAAAGCGTTGGAGCGTATCGGCGACCATGCCGCCAACATCTGCGAGCACGTGCTGTACCAGGTCATCGGCAAGGACCTGCGCCACGTCTCGATCGAGCAGGTAGAGCGGGAACTGGCAGACGCGCAGATCTGATTGGCACGACGCGACGTCGCGTCAGCTGCCAAAGACGTATTGAAAGCCCAGTTTGAACCGGCGACCCTTGGCATCATGGGTCAGGGGGTCGTATGCCGCCTCCCAGTCCACCAGCGGCGGGTCCTCGTCCGCGATATTGTGGACAGTAAGCGTCAGCGTCGTGTTTCCGGCTGGCGGTTCCCAGCGTAGGCCGATGTCCAGAGTGACAAAACTGTCGATGTCTGGATAAAGGCTACCCGCCCTTTCATCGTCGTAGGCGGAGATGTAGTTCATGTAGATGCTGGTGGTCCAATTGCCTGAGGAGTAGCTGGCGAAGCCATGCCCTTTCAATCGCGGCAACGGCGGGATGTCAAAGTCGTTGGGATTGTTGTAGTACCCGGCTGCTTCAATCCGGTCCCTCAATTGGATCCCCCTGAAATTCATGGCGTCCACGTCGTATTCCAGGAGGTAAGTGCCGCCCAGCCCCCATGAGAAGAGGCCCTCCTGCGAGTCGTGACGGCCGCCGACATTGAAGTCCAGCCCGGACGTGCGGGTGGTCGGGCCGTTGATCATCTTCGTGCGGATTGCCTCGACCTGGCAGATGCTCTGGGCGGTGTGCCCGGTTCCCGCGGCACAGACGATGAGGTCATCCACGGGTGAGGCTGTTGCGGCTGTATCAAAGATGCGATTGCCATCTGCATCCTCCGTGTACCAGTTACTTGCGTAGGCCGAGACGATGGAGCCGTGGGGGGTTGCCGTGATGGGATCGTCGAAGATGTATTTCCAGTAGTCCAGTGTCAACTCCACCCCGCTGCCGAACTCTGCAAACATGCCGATGTTGTAAGTCAGCGCTTCTTCAGGGTCAAGGCCTTTGTCTCCGCGCACCTCGATTGGCTTGTAGGCGCCGGCGACCCATTCCTGCCTGTAGAAGGGATCTTCGTTCAGGTCGTCCACCGAGGGGGCGCGGAAGGTCGTCTGCACCGACCCGCGAAGGGTAATGGAGTCCGACACGTCCCAAAGCAAAGCAGCTTTCGGGTCGAACGTGCTGGACTCGTCGTGTTCCTCGTAGTGGGCGGCAAGCTGCATGCTCATCGTATCGCTGACATCGTAGGCCCACTCACCGAAGAACGAATGGGTCGTCTGGTGTGTGGAATAGGGGTAGTTCCCGACGGTGAAGCCGAACGTGCCGACCTGTCCGTCCGTAAACGCGATCGGGATTTCGCTGGGGTTGCCGTCGTCGTCAAGGTTCTTATTCTGTTCGGCACAGTCCAATTCCTCGTCCGACGCGCTGGGGGCCTGGTCCTTGTTCACCCGGCATGGGTTGATGCTGAGGTCACCGACCCGGTTCGGTTTCGCCTCGGCTTCAAAGCGGCGGAATTGGTAACCGGCGGCAAAACTTCCCATATCCTCGCCCACATCCCCGGTCAGGGTGAGGTCGAACACGTACAGGTCCGCTTCGCTGTCCAGGGACACTTCGCTGCCGACCATCCAGTCGAGCAACTCCCGGCTGTTCGCCTGGCTCTCGTCGTAATAGGGGTTGGGGCGCGTGGAGAACTCGGCTCCGGGTTGTTCGGAGTATTGCAGCGCATCGCTGTAGGGGTTGTAGTACATGCAGTCGCCGACTCCGGGACTTTTGCCGCCGGGGTTGCCGAGCTTCAGGCCGGATTTCTTCGTGCGGTCCGGCAGCGCCTCCACGCCGCAGTCCGGGCCGCCGTAGCCGCGGTACGCGAGGAAGCGCCGGGTGACGTATTCTGCGGGCTGGTCCACGACGCCTTCGGAATGCGAGTAGGAGAAGCCCAGGTCGTATTCGTACAGGTTGTCACCGAACAGGCTGATTTCATCATTGACCGACGCCGACAGTCGCCAGGTCTCCGATTCCCGTTCCAAGAACCGTGCGGGGCCCGAATTTCCGACCGTCCGACCTATGAAGCCGAAACCTTCAGCCTGGTTGTCATCAAAGAGTGTGCGAAGGCTCTCGAAAGCGGGGTGGCCTGATGCAATGAAGTTGACCTCATCGATGTTCGCCCAAGCGGCCGGGGGGTAGGACGGCGTGTTGCGCCATTCGGGGATGTCCGCCTCGGAGTACATCGCCTCCAGGTGATAGATCATGCCGTCCTCGAACTCGCCGTTGAGCTCCGCGAAGATCCGGGTGTGATCCTGCTTCTCGATCAGGTTGTCGAATGGGCTGTAGCGGAATCGGCACGTAGTAAATGCTGGAGAAGATGAATCATGTCCGCCGAAATCCATGCATCCGGGGTCGTTTATCGTGGGCCCGTCGACGCGAGTCTGCCCATTGACATCCAACTTATAGAAAGTTCCCGGATTGCCCACGCTGGACCAGCCGTTGGTCAGCCCATTGAACTCCCGCAGACCCCACTCGCGTTCCCCGGCCTGCAATCCCTGCCGTCGGTAGTGTTCCGCTGCGACCACCAGGTGCGCGTTTTCACCGACGTCGACACCCCAGATGCCCGCAACCGTGCTGTCGCCCGCATTCTCGAAGGAATCATACGAGGCGCTTAACTCGAAACCATCGAAATCCTTGCGCGTATGGAAGTTGACTACGCCGCCCATGGCATCCGAGCCGTAGATGGCGGCAGCCCCCTCTTTCAGGACATCGATGCGCTCAATCGCCACTTGGGGGATCGCGTTCACGTCCACGAAGCGGCCGCCAACCAAGCGCGCCGGGACATAGACCTGCCGACGGCCGTTGATCAGCACCAGTGTGCGCGAAGCGCCCAGCCCGCGAAGATTCACATTGGAGACGGATTCGGCTAGGTTCTGGCCGGTGCCGTACCAACTGCTGTTCTCGCCGATGATGCCGTGGCTCGCACTCAAGTTTTTGAACAGATCGACCATGGAGGGCGAGCCCTGGAGTTCCAGCATGCCTCGGTCCATCGTGACGACCTGCATGGAGGCGTCGTTGGCGTCCTGCTTGATAAAGCTGCCTGTGACGGTAATCTCTTCCGTCCCGTTGCTTTCTTCAGGTTCTTCAGCATGCGCTGGGGCGAATGCCGCACAAAGCAAAAACCCTGCGACCACCCCGAGAGGCACAAGCCGACGCGGCGTCCGGCCTGAGCGGAAATCAAAAAGGGGTGAGCGGGTGCAGACTCGGTGTTTGGTTGGGCCCTTCGCCATCAGGTACCTCGCGATTGCGTCCCATTCCCCTCCATCATAGACCCGATGCCAACTGCCCACAATTGACGCGGTTCTGGAGACCATTTTTCATTGTCCGCCTCCCGGTCTCGGATGATCGGGGTTTCGGAATAGGCGAACATCCTGAAAATCAGGTCAGGAGAAACTCCAGCAATGCCTTCTGCGCGTGCAGTCGGTTTTCCGCTTCCTGCCACACCACGCTTTGGGGTCCGTCGATGACCTCGGCCGTCACTTCCTCGCCGCGGTGAGCCGGGAGGCAATGCATGAACAGGGCGTCCGGGGTGGCCCGGGCCATTAGTTCGGCATTAACCTGATAGGGCTCGAACACCTGACACCGGTCGGAGTGCTCGTCTTCCTGACCCATGCTGGCCCAGACGTCGGTGACGACCAGCTGGGCGTCGGCAACGGCAACACCCGGATCTTCATGCCACTGAACCTGGTCCGGAGCGCAGTTCAACCACTCCTCGCCGGGCGTGTAGTCGGCCGGGGTGGCGATGCGCAGGGAGAAGTCGAACTGCCGGGCCGCATTGACGTACGAGCGGCACATGTTGTTGCCGTCGCCCACGAACGCGACTTGGGTGCCTTGAATGCCGCCGCGCAATTCCCGCCAGGTCAGCAGGTCGGCCAGGAGCTGGCAGGGGTGCAGTCGATCGGTCAGGCCGTTGATCACCGGCACGGACGAGGCTTGGGCGTAGCTCTCCAGAGTCTCGTGCGCGTACGTGCGCACCATGATCGCGTCGACCATCGAGGAAAGAACCCGCGCCGCATCCTCGGCGGGTTCTCCGCGAGCCTGCTGCGTGGCGTCCGGGGACAGGAACAGGGCACTGCCGCCGAGCTGGGCCATGCCCGCCTCGAACGACACCCGGGTCCGGGTCGAACTCTTGTCGAACACCATGGCCAGAGTCTTGCCGGCCAGCAGCCCCCAGTCGGTCCCGCTTTGGCGCATCTCCTTGAGTTCCACCGCCCGTTCGAGAATGCTGTCGAGCGTCGCCGGGCTCAGGTCCATCAGGCTCAGAAAGTGTTGTACGCTCATGCCGTGCCTCCCGCGGCTTCCGCCAGAATGGGAATCAGGCGTTCACATAGCAGGTCGGCTTCCTCGTCGCTCATCACCAGGGGAGGCAGAAGCCGTACCACCCGCTCTTGGGTCACGTTGATCAGCAGACGCGCTTGCAGTGCCCGCATGACCAGATCGGGGACGGGCTCGCCCAACTCGATGCCGATCATCAGGCCTCGGCCGCGGATGGATTCAATGCCGGGCAGGTCCGCCAGCGCGGTGTGAAAGCGTTCCATCAGGGTATTTCCCAGTTGTTCTGCGCGTTCCGGCAGTTGTTCTTCCTCCAGGGCGTCGAGCACCGAAAGCCCCACCTGGCAGGCCAGGTGGCTGCCTCCGAACGTGGTGCCGTGCTGCCCGGCCGTCATGGCGGTCGCTGCAGCTCCCCGTGTCAGGCAGGCGCCAATAGGATAGCCATTGCCAAGTGCCTTGGCAAGCGTCACGGCATCCGGCAGGATGTCGGCGTGCTGGTAGGCGAACAGCCGTCCGGTCCGGCCCATTCCGGTCTGCACCTCGTCCAGGATCAGCAGCACGTCGTGCGCATCGCACAGCTTGCGCAAGCCGGCCAGATAGTCGTCGTCGATCGGACGGGCGCCGCCCTCGCCCTGGATGGGCTCGATCAGCACCGCCACCGCGTTCGGGTGCTGGGCCAGGGCGGCCTGCATCATGGGCAGGTCGTTGAAGCCGACCCGCACGAAGCCTTCGGCGTAAGGCGCGAATCCTTCGCGGACCCGGGCGCCGGAAGAGGCGCTCAGCGCCATCAGGGTGCGCCCGTGGAATGCGCCCTCGACCACCAGCACTTCCGGGGATGCGATGTTTTTCCGGGCGCCGTGCAGCCGCGCGATCTTCAGTGCACACTCGTTCGCTTCCGCGCCGGAATTGCAGAAGAAAGCGCGTTCCATGCCGGAGGCCCCGGTTAGTCTGCGGGCCAGGGCCTCCTGGGGTCCGATTTGATAGAGGTTGGAGGTATGGACCAGGGTGCCCGCCTGTTCGCGCAGAGCGGCGGTCACGCCGGGATGGCAATGCCCCAGCGCACAGACAGCGATCCCTGCGACCGCATCGAGGTATTCGTCGCCGTTTTCATCCCATAGCCGGCATCCCTGCCCGCGCACGAAGCGTACCGGGAGCCGGGCGTAGGTGGGAAGAAGGGCGGAATCGATGTCAGACATGAGCTTTAAGGCAAAACGGCAGCTCGAAGCTGCCGCCTTGCCCTCAACAGGGGGTGGTGCGAGGTACTAGAAAGCCAGCCCCCCGTGGCCGAACGCTACCATCGACATCAACATGGGAATCGACAGTAACGTATTGGTCCGTGATGCCAACATGGCAACTTTCTTGGCTTTCGCTTTCTCTTCGTCGGTGGCCTCCACCATGCCGAGGACCTTCTTCTGGTTGGGCCAGATCAGTCCCCACACGTTAAGCAACATTATAGTACCAAGCCAGACGCCAATGCCGATGTTCGGACTGGCGAGCGTGAAGGCGTTGACAAAACCGATGCCCATGGTCTCCAGCGCGGCCGCGCCGGTCAACCAGGTCAGCAACGCAGCCCAGCGGAACCACAACAGTGCCCGCGGCGCGATGTACTTGTTGATGGCCGCGGGTCCCGGGCCATCGGTGTCTGCGGCCGCCGCGGCCACCGCAGGAATCTGGACGAAGTTGAAGTAGTACAGCAACCCGATCCATATGATGCCGACGAAGACATGCGCCCAGACAATCAGCGAAGGCAGATTGATGGCAAACTTCATGTCGACCAGCCAGCCCAAGACGATCGCCAGGATCAACCCGGAGATCAGGGTTCCGTTGATCGAGGTCAAAGGATTTTTCATGCAGAGGTCTCCTGCGACATCACGCTAAGCAGATTGTATCAAATCAGGATCCGAAGGCGATCCGCCTGAGGCGGTGTTTTTGGGGTGCCTGCGCGATCCCGGTTTGTTAAACTGCCTGCAGTTCATTCCGGTGCAGCCAGATGGATCCCGTAGAACTTGCCGTGTTTTCAAGCCGTATGGAGGCGTTGTGCGAGGAGATGGGCGCAACCCTGCGCCGTTCCGCGTTCTCGCCCAACATCCGGGACCGCCTGGATTTCTCCTGCGCGATTTTCGACCGCGGCGGCCGGTTGGTTGCGCAGGCGGCACACATCCCGGTGCATCTGGGCAGCATGGCGTACGCCATGCAGGACCTGGTGGATCGGTTCGACTGGAGTGATGGCGATGCCGTCCTGCTCAACGATCCGTTCCTCGGAGGCACCCACCTGCCCGACATTACCGTGGTCACTCCGTGCTTCCTGAACGGCGAGCTTCAGGGCTTCGCAGTGAATCGGGCGCATCATGCGGATGTCGGCGCCGAATCTCCGGGTTCCATGCCGACCTCGCGCCGGCTGGAAGAGGAAGGCCTGATCCTGCCGCCGCAGCGGATCTGCCAGGACGGCCGACTGGACGAGTCGGGAATCGAGGCCATCGTGGGCGCCACCCGAGCGCCGCGGGACATGCGCGGAGATCTTCTGGCGCAGGTGCATGTCAATGACCGGGGTTGCGCGCGCCTGCGGGAGCAGGTTGAAGAGATGGGGGCGGAGGCTTATGCCCGGGCATTGAACGCACTGAACGAATACGGGCGGACCATTGCAGGCAATGCCCTGAAGGCCATTTCGGACGGGACCTACGAAGCGGCCGAAATGATGGAGGACGACGGCCTGGGTCACGAAGATGTTCGCCTGCAGGTCCGGCTCCAGGTACAGGATGGCCGGGTCCGGATCGATTTTGAAGGCACCGATGCGCAGGTGGAAGGCCCGATCAACTGCCCGATCTCGGTGACGGCCGCGGGTGTCTATTACGCATTCCGCTGCCTGATGCCGGCCTACACCCCGGCATGCGCCGGGTGTTTCGATGCCATTGAGCTGCATGCCCCCGAGGGATGCCTGCTCAATGCGCGGTCGCCTGCGGCGGTGGCGGCCGGGAACGTCGAGACTTCCATGCGCGTGGTGGACCTGGTCCTTTCGGCATTGCGGCAGGCTCTCCCGGAACGTATTCCGGCGGCAAGCCAGGGCACCATGAACAACTTTGCCGTGGGCCAGGACGGCGAGGCATCCTGGGCCTACTACGAGACCCTGGCGGGGGGCATGGGCGCGCATGCCGGAGGCCCCGGGCTGTCGGCCCGCCACTCGCACATGACGAATACTCTGAACACGCCGGCGGAGGTGGTGGAACAGGTGTACCCGATGCGAGTGCGCCGCTATGCGCTTCGTCGTGGTTCCGGTGGACAGGGCCGGTATCCGGGTGGGGAGGGGGTGATTCGGGAATACGAGTTCCGCGCTCCGGCCCGGTTCAGCCTGCTGGCGGAACGCCGCCGCCGGGCACCGCCGGGTGCCGCCGGAGGCATGGATGGGCAGGCGGGACGCAACTGTCTCAACGGTGAGGATCTTCCCGGAAAATGCCAACGTTCGGCTACCAAGGGCGACCGGCTGGTGATCGAGACGCCGGGAGCAGGCGGCTGGGGGTCTGCGGCGTGACCCGATCGTTGTACACGGCGGAGCAAACCCGTGCGATTGACCGGGATGCCATTGAACGCCAGGACATCCCAGGCCTGGAGCTCATGGCGCGTGCCGCGGAGGCGGTCTGCCGGCTGATTCAGAAAGAATACCCGGAGATCGACCGTATCGTGATCTATGCCGGGATCGGCAACAATGCCGGCGACGGCTATCTCGTGGCTTGCCGAATGAAGGATTTCGGAAAATCCGTACGCATTGTGCAATTGGCTTCGGGGAAGTCCCTGAAAGGCGATGCCGGGGCTGCCTACGGGGAGGCGGTGCGTGCCGGGATCCCCATGCAGTTGTTTGCGGAGGCGGCTCCGGTCGACGAGGACCTGATCGTGGATGCGCTGCTGGGCACCGGCCTGTCCCGCCCGGTCGAGGGCGACTGGGCGGAGGCCGTAGACCACATCAACCAGTCGAATGCGGGGGTTGTTTCCGTGGACATTCCGTCCGGCTTAGATGCGGATACCGGGGTGGCGGACCCGCATACCGTAAGGGCCGATCACACGGTGACGTTCATCGCGCGCAAGCGCGGCCTGTACACCGCGGACGGGCCGGATCGTGCGGGCCGGGTAAGTTACGACGACCTGGAAGTGGAGCCCGGCGATGCGTCGTCGGTGATGTTGTGCGATTGGACGGAGATCCGTCGGGAATTGCCCCGGCGTCGGAGAAATTCGCACAAGAACGAATACGGACATGTGCTGGTGATCGGCGGGCGCGCCGGTTATCAGGGCGCGGCTGAACTGTGCGGCATTGCCGCCCTGCGCTGCGGCAGCGGCCTGGTCAGCCTCATCCAACCGCCGGGTGCCTCGGGGGCGCGCTCCCCGGTGCCGGAACTGATGTGTCACGCAGTGGCGGATCGACGGGCCCTCCGTGAATTGGCGGGGGTGGCTTCCGTCATTGCCGTTGGGCCCGGGCTTGGACAGGATGCCTGGGCGCAGGACATGCTCGGGGCGGTCCTTGAGATGTCCGGCCCGCGGGTGATGGATGCGGACGCACTTCGCCTGCTGGCCGCCGAGCCCCATGAGAATTCGTCCGGGGATTGGGTCCTGACCCCGCACCCGGGAGAAGCGGCGGCATTGCTTGGCACGACGACGGCGGAAATCCAGAAAGACCGGTTCTCGGCGGTCGGGCGCATCCAGGAAACCTACGGGGGCGTCGTCGTCCTCAAGGGATGCGGCACGCTCGTCGCGGATGCCGAGGGAAGGGTTGGCGTCTGTGCCGGGGGGAACCCCGGCATGGCGACAGCCGGGATGGGTGACGTGCTGACCGGCATCATTGCTTCCCTGATCGGTCAGGGTCGGGCCGTTGGTCCCGCGGCCCTTGCCGGGACCTGCCTGCATGCGGCGGCAGGCGATTTGGCCTGCGAACAGGGAATGCACGGCATGGTGGCCAGCGATCTGCTGCCTCATCTGCGGGCACTGTCGGATCCGCCGGATGCTGTTTGATCTCGACGTGCAGGACCAGACCGAGGCCCACGCCGCCGCGATGGCCCGGGCGCTGGATGCTCCGTGCGTGTTCGTCCTTCGCGGCCCGCTCGGCGCGGGCAAGACGACCTGGGTCAGGGCTTTTCTGCGGGCCCTCGGTCACGACGGAATCGTGCCAAGCCCCACCTACACCCTGGTGGAGCCTTACGAGACGGTCGGCATGAAGGTCTGGCACGTGGACCTGTATCGGCTTCAGGATCCGCTTGAACTGGAGGCGCTGGGGATCCGGGAGCTTCTGGATGGCGACGCGGTGATGCTGGTGGAATGGCCGGAGCGATGGCCTGAGATCGATGCCCGGTCGGATGTGCGCCTGCATCTCCGCCATGGAGACTCGGAGTCGGCACGGCAGCTTGAAGTAGATGCCGCGAGCGAACGCGGGCGAGGCTTGCTGGAGCGGATGGAGTGGGGGGCATTGCCAAAAGTCCCGACTCCAAGATAATTAAAGGCTATGTTGAATCGCCGAAGATTCCTGAGCCTCCTGGCATTCCTGCCATGGGGTTTCCCGACCGCCGTATCGGCAGCGAGGCGGCTGGTGGCGCTGCGCCAAAGCGTGAACGAACAACGCAACCGGATAGTGCTCGAATTCGACGGGAAGATCGAACTCAAGAGAAAATTTGCGATCGATAATCCGCCGCGTTACGTTTTGGATATCAAGCAGGCGAGGGTCTCGAAATCCGTCCCCTCGTCTCCGCGTTTTGACCGCAACGGCATCGTCGAGGACCTGCGCTCGAGTGTGTCGAGGGATGGAACCCTGCGGCTGGTGCTGGATCTGAAGCGCTTGGCGCCTACGGAGATCGGGAAGTGGTTGACCCCTGACGGTAAGAGAGACCGGATCGTGGTGGATTTTCTGGGGTCGTTCGCCGTGCCCAAATCCAGCCGAAAACCTTCTGTCTCTTCGAAGAAGCCTTCCAGCCGTGGGTCGGCCCCGTCGACCTTAAGCCGAAGGCGGCCCCTGATCGTGATGATCGATCCCGGCCATGGCGGCAAGGATCCCGGCGCAGTCGGCAAGGGCAGGACCCGCGAGAAGGATGTGGTGCTGTCGATCTCAAGAAAGTTGCACAAGCTGCTCAAGGCGGACCCCCGGATCAGGCCGTACCTGACGCGCAATCGGGATGTTTTTCTGCGCCTGCATCGACGTACCCAGATTGCGCGCAGCAAGGAAGCCGACCTGTTCGTTTCGGTACATGCGGACGCGGCACGCAGAAGGAGCGCGCGCGGTGCGTCCGTCTATGCGGTCTCCACGAGAGGTTCCAGCAGTTCCCACGCGCGGTGGCTTGCGGACCGGGAGAACGCGGCGGACTTGAAAGGGGGCGTCGAGATATCAGGCCGGGACCCCGGAGTGCAGGACGTGCTGTTGTCGATGTCCCGTGGTGCCGTGCAGGAGTATAGCCTGCATGCCGGGGAGTACATGGTGAATTCGCTTGGGCGGGTCGGCAAGATGCACAGCAAGCGGGTCGAACGAGCGGGGTTCGCGGTGCTGAAATCGCCTGACATTCCCTCCATCCTGGTGGAAACGGGCTTTATCTCCAATGTCTACGAGGAGAAGCTCCTGCGCTCCTCGAAGCACCAGGGCCGGATCGCGCTGGCCCTGCGCAGTGGCATCCGAAATTATTTCAGCAAGGTGCCGGAATACAGCTGACCGAAACCTTTCGGCCAGCCTTCACGCATCGAAGTAGCCGAACCAGAACCCCGGAAGATCCCCTTCGGCCTCTGCCTGGAACAGTTCCACGAGTTCCAGCGAAGAAGACTTCGAGGCTGGCAGGAACGACCCGACCGTCAATGCCGGATGCCCGCCCTGCAGCCGGTGCAGCCACGTCAGGTACAGGCGCTTGACCTGGCCGGACTGCATCAGGATCCCGTTCATCTGGGGGCCGCAGAAAAGATATGCCGTCCGTGCGCCGAGCTCCTTCAGGTTGGTAATCACGGCCTCGCTCCCGACCCAGTCCGTATCCTCGCTGAGGATTACGTCGACTCCTTGGTCGCGCAGTTCGGCGACGCGCCGCTCCGGAGCGTTTCCTGGGGCTAGGACGCGCAGGGTCTGGCGGTGTTCTTCTATCGACGCTGGAACCTGGAAGTCCAAGCTTCGGCTGACCACCAGTACGGTAGGGAAAGGCGTGTCGTGATGGCGTGCACGGTAGTTGGACAGGTCCTGGAATTCCGGCGTCTGCGGCAGTTGCAGCAGGTTGCCGAGGCTGCCGCGCTCCAAGTCGCGCAGGTAGCCGGCACTGGTGATCAGGCAGTCGGCCTGGGCCATGAGTTCGCACAGGAGCCTGAGGTCGCGCGGGTCGGTCAGGGTCTCAGGGTGCGTCCAGTTGCCTTGCCCGTCGTCGATCGCGATGGCCCCGTTCAGGCTCATGATGAAACTGCTGTAGATGTACGGTCGACCTGTCTCCGCCCGTTCGATGAGGCGGTGTTCAAGACACAGGCCGGACAACGGATGGGGTGAAGTATCCGGGGGGTGCAGTTGGGTGAGGGAGGTCGGCATGGCAGGCATCCCCTTACAATATACAGGAGATTTTACCGCCGCCGCGCACGGAAATACCTTGGATTCGTTCAACCTCAAAGGGTTTCGCGATATCGCGCCCTATGTATACGCCCATCGGGGCCGCACGTTCGTTCTGTGCCTGGACAGCGCGGTGCTGGAACACCCCGGGGAAGATACATTGCTGCAGGATATCGCACAGCTGCAGGCCCTGGGGATTCGTCTTGTGCTCGTATTCGGTGCGCGGTGCCGGATCGACCGGAGGCTCCCGGGTTCGGATTTTCATGCCGATTGCCGGGTTACCCGAGCCGCGGACATGCCTGCGGTGCTGGAGACCGTGGGAGCCCTGCAGTCCGAAATCCAGGCGCGCCTGTCCCGGGGACTGATGAACACGCCGATGGCTGGCATGCGGTTGCGCGTGCTGACCGGCAACCTGGTGGCCGCCCGGCCTCGTGGGGTGCACGACGGTGTGGACTTCGAGCAGACAGGAGAAGTGCGGCGGGTCGCCGCAAATGCCGTCGAGAACTTGCTGCAGCAGGATGCGATCGTCCTGATTCCGCCGCTGGGCTACTCGGCGACCGGCGAGACGTTCAACCTCAATGCCGCGGCATTGGCCTGCACGGTGGCCCAGTCCATCTCTGCGGACAAGTTGATCTATCTACACGCGGAACCGGCCCTGCGCGCCCGCCGCGGGCTGATCCGGCAATTGACTTCGGGTGAGGCGCTGGCACTGATCCGCCGGCGCAAGCTCAGCCCCGTCCAGCGGCAGATGCTGCAGGGTGCCGTGGATGCCAGCCTGTCTTCGGTGGGCCGCATCCACCTTCTGGATGCGCGTCGCGATGGCGTGCTGTTGCAGGAACTGTTCACCCGGGCTGGTGCCGGGCTCATGATCACGCGCACCGAAGCCTATGCGCCCCGGCAGGCGGAAATCCCGGACATCGGCGGCATCGTGGGCCTGCTGGCGCCGCTGATCGACCAGGGCGTCCTGGCGGAACGGACCCGGGAGGAACTGGAGTTGCGCATCCACAATTTCCGCGTGATCGAACTGGACGGGCTGATCGTGGCCTGCGCGTGCCTGCACCCCCTCACCGAAACCCACGCAGAACTGATCTGCCTTGCGGTCCACCCGGAATACCAGGGTCAGGGATTCGGCTACGCTTTGCTGGACGATGCGGAGACCCGCGCGCTCGAGAACGGCTTTCGGCAGATCTATGCCCTGACCACGCGGGCCATGCACTGGTTCCGGGAGCAAGGGTTCCGGCCCTCCTCGCCCCGTTCCCTGCCGGTTGCGCGGCGGAAGTTCTACAACAACCGGCGCAACGCAAAAGTGCTGGCCAAGGTTTTGGGAGAGCGGCATGGGTGACGAAATCCGCACGGACCAGTTCAGCGAATCCGACACAAAGCGTTTTCGGCAGGCGCTAGAGCGCGAGACCGAACTGCTCGGCCGCTGGCTCCGGGACCGGCGTTTCGACGACCAGGACTATCAGGTCGGGTTCGAACTGGAAGCCTGGCTGGTTGACCTGGACTGCCACCCGTTGCCGCACAACGACGCATATCTGGAGCGGTACAACAACCCGCTGTGCCTGCCGGAGTTGTCGCGATTCAACGTTGAGTTCAACACGCCGCATGCCCAGGTGGGATCCGGCATGCTGTCCCTTCTCCATCGGCAGCTGGACGAATCCTGGCGGGAGGCGACGGAGGTCGCGGAATCCATGGATATCCGGCTCGGCATGATCGGCATTCTCCCGACCGTGCAGGAGAGTGACCTGACGGTGGATAGCATGAGCCGGCTGAAGCGTTACCGGGCGCTCAACGAGCGCGTCATGGACCTGCGCAAGAACCGTCCGCTGCAGATCGACATCCGTGGCCGGGACCACCTGTGCAGCCTGCATGAGGATGTGATGCTGGAATCCGCCTGCACCTCGTTCCAGGTTCACCTGCAGGTTCCCCAATCGCGTACGGCCGTCGCCTATAACGCCTCCCTGGCCTTGTCGGCCGCCACGACCGCAATGTCCTGCAACGCGCCGTTCCTGTTCGGGATGGACCTGTGGGACGAGACGCGGGTGCCGCTGTTCGAGCAGTCGGTCAGCCTGTCTACCTTTGCCGGCCAGGCCAAGCAACGTATCGGGCGGGTCGGTTGCGGCAGCGGCTATGCGCGTGAGTCGTTGCTGGAATTTTTCGAGGAGAACCTGAACGTTTTTCCGGTCATCCTGCCTCAGCCGTTCCAGGCTGAGGACGAGCAGTTCCTGCACCTGAAACTCCACAACGGCACGATCTGGCGTTGGACCCGCCCGCTGATCGGCAGCGAGGACGGCGTGCCGCATCTCCGCATCGAGCACCGGGTCATGCCCTCGGGGCCGACCGGGATCGACATGATCGCGAATGTGGCGTTTTGGGTGGGCGCGATGATGGCGGTTCTGGAGGGGGGAGAGGAACCCACTTTGAATATTCCTTTCACAGCGGCACGAGAGAACTTCTACCGGGCGGCCCGCGCCGGCTTGGATGCCAAGGTTGTCTGGAGCGACGGCGTCGAGCTCCCGATTTCCGAATTGATCCTGGAGACCCTGCTGCCGATGGCGCGCCGGGGCCTGAAGGCGAGCGGCCTGGACGAGTCGGAGTCCAGTCGCTATCTTGATATCATCGAGGCGCGCGTGGAAAAGAGACGGACCGGCGCGCGCTGGATGCGCGCCTGGCGCTATTCGCACGACGGCAACATGCGGTCCCTGGTCGGCGCCTATCTGGCGCGTCAGCAGAGCGGGTTGCCGGTGCACGAGTGGTCGCTGTGAGCGGGCCGTGCTGAAGATCCTGGACCATTTGCCGCCGGGGCTGGCGGACTGCCCGGCGGAAGGCTTGGAGGAAGTCCTCGGTGGACCGACTTTGTTGCATCTGCCGGGGGAGCGGCCCGATCCGCTGTTCCTGTCGGTCCTGCTCCACGGGAACGAAATTGCGGGCTGGGAGGCGGTGCGCGGGATTCTCAGGGATTTCTCCGGGGCGCGCCTGCCGCGTTCGCTGTCCGTCCTGATCGGCAATGTCAAGGCGGCCCGCCTCGGCCTTCGCCGTCTTGACGATCAGCAGGACTACAACCGGATTTGGGACGGCGGCGACAGCCCGGAGCACCGCATGGCACGCCAAGTCATCGAGGAGATGCGCAATCGCAGCCCGATTGCCAGCATCGACGTGCACAACACGACCGGCCCGAACCCCCACTATGCCTGTGTCAATTGGCTGGACGGTCGCTCGCTGTACCTCGCACAGAGGTTCTCCAGGATCGCGGTGTATTTTCGCGCGCCGCTCGGGATGCAGTCCATGGCGTTCAGCGAGTTGTGCCCGTCCGTGACCATCGAATGCGGCTTGCCGGAAAGCCCGGAAGGCATCGTCCATGCCAAGGCGTACCTGGAGCAGCGGCTGTTCGAGGAGTCCGTCCCGGATCATCAGCCGGCCGCGGACGAGTTGGAGTTGTTCCACACTCGGGCCCGGGTGCGGATTCCCAGGGGCCTGTCATTCAGTTTTCAGAGCCGGGATGCCGATTTTTACATGCCGAAGGAACTGGTGGAGCAAAATTTCCGGGAGTTGCCTGCAGGGACGGCTTTCGGGATATGGGGAGAAGGGGTCGATCCGCGCCTGAGAGTCGAGGACGAAGAAGGGCGGGATGTTTTCGACGCGTATTTCGAGAACCGGAGCGGACAGTTGATGGTGCGGCAGCCGTTTTTCCTGTCGATGTTGACTACGCGGGAGAAGATCGTGGAACAGGACTGCCTGTGCTATCTCATGGAGCGGATGGCGAATTACTGAGACATTGTGAGCAGAGAGCGGTTCTGTTCGCGAATGGTTTCGAGGTGTCTCTGAACACGTTTGCGGGCGCTGTCCTGGACACATAGTTCCCGGGCGACTGTCGGCCATTGATCGATCGCTTCCACGGTTTGGGCGATGATGTCTCTTGCCTCCTCCCAGTTTTTGAAGCCCGCAAGCCGGGCTAGGTGGCGCACTGCCTCCAAGGGCGGGGCCTTGCCGTGTCCCATAAAGCCTGTCGTGTGCTCTCCGTACGGATTCGGACTGAACGTGGCATCGTAGAACGGTGCCGGGCTCCACTCCCCGTGGTCGTCCATCAGGAATGACCAGTTCTTGCTGTGATCGTCCTGATTGCAGGCAAACAGGTTGAACATGGCTCTCGAAAATTGGGCTTGCCCGGCGGCCGGGCTTTGGCAGAGCGACAGGCTGGCCTTGATGACGGTTTCATAGTCTAGGGAAGGCTGGGCGTAGTCCGCGTCCAGGAGGCCACACAGAGTGTGCATGTGAAAGCGACCGGTTTCAGGATTGTCGGGAGGACAGTCGAATCGGCGCAGGGCCAGCCAGGCGGGGGCCGGGAAATCATCCGGAGGGTCGATCAGCCGCCATTCGGGAACTTCAATGCCACCGTTTTTGGCGAGGGTCAGATACGCAGCCTCGCACAATCCCTCCTGATGTCCTAGCGGCAGGTGCTTCGAGGTGAACTTCACGATCCACGGTTCCAGTCCGGGTTTGGGCACCGTGGAGGCATGCCGGGCGTCCCCGGGCGACATGTGGATTTGTGCCTTCGGCCGGGAGCCCCCGGGACTGCCGGCGTGACGGGCCAGCGCTGCCGTGACCGTCGTAGTCAAGCCGTCGAAAAACTGTACGGCACTTTTGCCCAGATCCGTGACGTTGATCAATTCATCCGGCTCACCCGGTGAAAATTCGGAAACCGGATCGTAGCTGAGAGCACCGAGCCCTTGCTCGCCCATGTAGGCCAGCCGATCCATAGCCGTCACCGGATTCGGAGCCAGATCATGGCGGATGAAAACCTGATCCATCAGCGACAGGCCCCATCCGTCCGGTAGCGAATCGGCAAAAGCGCCATGCAGCCCATTGTGGGGCCTTGTAGGAGCCTGTTGCATCTCGCCGTTGAAGAAAAGCGTGAAAGGGGACAGACCATGGAAGCGGTCAAGATATTCGGTGTCGTATTGGAAAAACACTTCGCGGCTGTTCTGCGCGAGTTCTCCGACCCGTACTTTCCGGCCGTCGCTCAGACGTCGGGAGACCTGAAGCTTGTCGACGGGCCGAAACATCAGGAAACAATCACTTCGGTGATCGTGCGTGGTGCAGGTTTCGGAGGGTCCGCCAGTGCGGCCAGTGCATCCAGGCGACCCACGCACTGCCACAGCAGGACAAACTGACGTAGGGAAATTTCCCCGGTAGTCTCGAACCGCTTGATGGTCGGAGCGGGCACCGTACTACGCTCGGCCATGGCTTGGCGAGAAAGCTTCATCTTTTTGCGCCGGATCCGGACGGAGTGGGCCAGTTTTTGCTGGACTTCGAAAGGGTTATGCATGGAAAGAAGCATAATAATAATATCCTAATTATTTGGATACTATTATATCTTAAATATTATTTATATAGAAATAATAGATATTATATTATCTAAAAAACATTCTAATATCTTGGGGCTGAAACCAATATTCGATGATGATGGGAAGGAAGTGGGTTAGATTATTTGACTAGAAGCAGGATGCTTCAACAGCTTGTCTATGTACTGAATAGAGACATCAGAATTCCATGCCGACGCCGATGAACAAGTAGCGGCCCAGCGCGTCGTACAGGCCGGGATAAGTATTGCCGTTGCTGCCCGAAGAACTCCCCACGATTGGAGGTTCCCGGTCCGTCAGATTATTGATGCCCGCGTAGATTTTTGCATTGTCCGCAACCTGCCAGACGGCGGCCAGATCGACATAGTTCACTTTCGGAATGTCGACGCTGAATCGTCCCGTGCCTTCGACCGCGCTGGTATAACGCCACATGACGCTGGCGGTGATGTCCCACGGGGTGTCCCAGGTAACGCGCAGCCGGTTCTGCAGGTCGGGTATTGGGCCGCAGTAGCGGTTCCCGGCGCAGCGGACGACGGGCGCATCCCTTGCTGATTGGAAATCCAGGGCATTGATGTGCGTCAGGACGTTGTCGAATCTCAGTTCGCCCTGTGCGCCGATGTCCAGAGCAAAGTCGAGGGAGACATCCACGCCGTTGGTTCGCTCGATGGCCAGGTTTTCCTGTGGCGCAATGATGTGACCGCTCTGGCAGTTGGACGGATCTGCCACCGCGCCTGTGCATCTTTCCCCCTGGATGTTGGAGCCGACCCACAGATCGCCGGAAAGCCCCCGGACGATTCTTTCACACTGGCTATGATCGCCGTCATCTGCGAGACACTGGTCGAGGCTGTATCCTGGGCTTACGTAAGTGATTCCCTCTTCGATTTCCACCTTGTAGTAGTCGATTGACAGACGCAGCCCCTCGAAAAATTCAGGGGTGTAGACGATGCCGGCGGTCCAGGTTCGCCCTCGTTCCGGAGACAAGTCGCGGTTGCCGCTCACTACCGCGTTGTACTGGTTGGCGGGTGAATCCCGTACATTGCCCCACTGCGCCTCAGTCACGCCCGTGCGTGCACATTGATCGAACGTGTAGCCCAGGGCACTTTCGCCGCCGGTGAGGATGCCATCATTCACCGTCCCGCCGGTTACATCGGAGCAAGGGTCTTTATCCATGCTGAACAAGGTGAGCCTTCGTGGCAGGAAAAAATTCTGCACGGTCGGCGCCCTGATCGCGCGTTGGACACTGCCGCGGATCATGATTTCGGGATTGATCGTCCAGTTCAGGCCAAATGCCCAGGTGCCGAAGTATTCGCCGTAGTCGTAGTCCGAGTAACGGTATGTTGCATCGAGAACCAGCTCTTCCGCGTACTGTTTACCCTCGATCAGGGGGATGTGGGCTTCGGCGAAAAGCTCGGTCACGTGAAAATCGCCGCTGGTGGCCTGGGTCGCGCCGCCTTGGCCGGCACCCTCGCCCGAGCTGTAATTCTCGTCTGGGTTCAAGTCCAGGCTTTCCTTTCGGAATGCACCGCCGAGCGCCACGTCGACGCTGGTGACGGCCAGGGGCGACCTGATTCCGTAGGGGGTGAGGTCTCCGGAGAACTTGGCGGATGTCACGAATTGGTCGGTCGTACCCTTGGCGTGCAGGGACACGGCGAGGTAGTCGATCATCTCCGGGGTTACGGCACCTTCCTCGAAGATGTTCCAAGGCACGCAGTCGGGGTCTCTCACGGCCCCGCTGGCATCGGGAAGGGCGGACCGGCACACGACTTCGCCGTTGTGCGTGACCGCGTCAAGGGCGCGAAAGATCCGGGTCACGGACAAATCGTTCAGGTAGGTGTCCCGCACTTCCACTTCCGAGTATTGGACGAACGCGTCGTAATCCCAGAAATCGTTGAGATCTCCGCGCACTCCCAGGACTCCGCGGTAACTGGCGTGGGTCAGTTCATTCCGTCTCGGCCCGCCCTCCACGTTTCGGCGGCCGATGTAGACCACCTGTCGTCCGTCGGGAATCACGTCGTCGTTTTCATCGAGGCAGGAAATCGCGTCGCGTTGCTGCTCCGACAGGAACGGGTGATTGCATCTCAGGGTGCTGGTGCGGAAGAAACTCCCGGAAGGTGCGATCTGCGAGGTCGTCCGGTCGCGTTTGTACATGAATTCGGCATAGGCTTCCGCCTGGTCGTTGAGATCGTAGTGGGCGAACGCGCCAAGTGTGTAGCGCTCGTCGGGGCGCTGGAAGTAGTTTGCCGGGCCGTAGTTGTAAGTCCTGCCGTCCCACTCCTTGAAGTTGTGTTTCTCGACGATGTAGTTGAAAGAAGGCCCGCCGACGAACGTGTCCGTTGAATCAGCCGCGCGGGTTTCATCTGCCTGTCCGTCATCGCTGAAAAACCCTTCCGGAATGGTGAGCGACCCCAGGCATTGGGTGAGGGTGGTGTCGAGCGAGCAGGCACTGTAGTCGCGGGAGCCCTGCAAGACCGGTTCGATGTCGCGGTAGGTCGCATAAGCGGTGATGTTGCCGCGGTTGTCGGCGAAATTGAGTCCGGCGATCAGGGATCCCCGGGCAATATCCCCGTCGCTGCTGTAGCCCCTGGGTGCCGGATAACCGCCTGTGGTGGCGAGTTCCTGCCACTGCTCGCCGTCGTTATGATGCTGGTATTCGCTGTACTGGAAATCGGCGCGCAGCCCCTCGAAATCGTCCATCAACTGGAAATTGACCACGCCCGCGATGGCGTCGGGCCCGTAGTTGGCAGCGGCGCCTCCCGTAAAGATATCCACCCGTTCGATGAGGGGGCCGGGAATCTGGTTGATGTCCGGTGCAGATCCGCCGGTCAGCGCCGATCCGGCCGGCATGCGGCGGCCGTTGATCAGTACCAGGGTGCGCAGGGTGCCCAGGGCACGCAACTCCACGGTCGCGGTGCCGGTGGCACCGTTCGATTCTCCGGACCCTTGGGCAACGTAGACCTGCGGGTATGAACGCAGCACGTCTTCGACCCGGGCCGTACCTTGGAACAGGATCTCGTCCGATCCGATCTGGGTGATCGGAGTAGAGCTGACCGGGTCGTCCGTTTGAATTTGCGAGCCGGTGACGGTGAAAGTTTCCACCTTCTCTGGGTCTTCTTCCTCTTCCGCCCGCACGTCAGGCATGGCGGGCAGGGTCAAGCCGAGAACAAGGAAGATGGGCAGTGTGCCGGAGAACGAATGGTTCATGGCAAAAAATCCTCGCAAGGCGCTATCTTACGATTAACATTTTCAATTTACCGGTTTTCGGAATTATCCCGGGTGTCTTCGACCTCTCCCTCGATGATGCGACCGGACGCCTCTGGTTTGGGGGGTTTCTGCGGGGGGCGTGGCGTGGCAGATTTGAGCAGTCCGAGAAGAAACGAGTGAAGCCCGGGCAGGATCAACAAGGCAGCGCCGATACTGTCGGTGATGAATCCCGGCAGGATCAGCAATATCCCGCCGATCGTGACGCGGGCGCTCTTGAACAGGGTAAGGCTCAAATTGGGCTTCCCGTGCCCGGCCGTCTGCCGGAACATCTCGCGCATCGTCAGTTCCTGATTGTGGCGGATCAGCACGACCCCAAGGATCGCGGTCGCGACTTCGAACCCGAACACTCCCCAGCCCCAGTCGTACTCAATGGCCGTCATCACCATCAGGAAAAGTTCCAGGAAGAAGAACAGGACGAAGAACGCGAAAATCGGCATGAGTCAGGGCATGTGCCGTTCAATCAGGCCCGCCAGGGCGAGAATGTAGTCGGGATTGTCGTTGAGAGCGGGAATATACCGGAAAGTCTGCCCACCTGCCGCAAGGAACACGGCCTGGTTTTCCTGCTTGATCTCCTCCAGGGTTTCCAGGCAGTCGGCGGAGAAGCCGGGACAGAATACATCGACCGAGCGAATGCCGGCCCCGGGCAGCTCGCGCAACGTCTCGTCGGTGTAGGGGGTCAGCCATTCCTTGGGGCCGAACCGCGATTGGAAAGTCATGTGCCATTGATCTTCCCTCAGGCCCAATACCTGGACGATTCCTTGGGCAGTTTCGCGGCATTGCTGCGCATAGGGGTCGCCTTGTTCAACGGATTCTTTCGGGAGACCGTGAAAGGACAGGACCAGTTGCTCGCCGGAGCCATGCCGCGATCGGAAGTTACGAATCTGTGAGGCGCAGGCATCGAGGTAGGCGGGGTCGTTCGCGTAGTGGTCAATGAACCGTACTTCGGGCTGCTCGTCCCGACGCTTGAGGGCGCGGGTCAGGGCGTCGCGCGTGGAAGCCGTAGTGGCATTCGAGAATTGCGGATAGAGGGGCAGGACGATCAGTGTCCGGACACTCTCTAATTCGTCTAGCGCCTGCGCGATGGAGGGCTGGCCGTAGCGCATTCCCAGAGCAATCCGTACCGGGTGCCCGCGCTGGTTGAGTTCTTCCTGCAATGCGTTTCGCTGGCGCTGGCTGTACACCAGCAGCGGCGAGCCTTCCTCCATCCAGATCTTCTGGTACAGCCGGGCACTGCGCCGGGGACGGATGCGCAGGACGATGCCGTGCAGGATGGGTTGCCAGAGTAGCGGAGACAGCGCGATTACGCGCCGGTCCGACAAAAACTCCGCCAGATAGCGACGAACCGCCCGTGGGGTGGGTTCGTCCGGAGTCCCGAGGTTAGTAATCAGGACCCCGGTGCGGGATCCCGGCGATTCGGTCACTTCGCGATCCGCTCGCGCAAGGGGCTGGTACGGGGGAAGTGGGCGCGCAGGAATTCCATCTGGTCCGCCAGTACCCGGCGGCCCTGAAGATAGATATACTCGGCGTGGGTTGGCACGAAAGGAATCGCGAGCAGTTGCATCCCGGCTACTTCCGGAGTTCGCCCGGCCTTCTGGTTGTTGCACCGCTTGCAGGCGGTCACCACATTGTTCCACTCGTCCATGCCCCCTAGGCTCAGGGGGCGGACATGGTCGCGGGACAGTTGGCGGCGCTCGAACGAATCGCCACAGTACATACACAGCCAGGCATCGCGCTTGAACAGGGTCGGGTTGTTCAGCGGCGGCGTGTAGGTGTCCCGAAGCATGTGATTGTTGCCGTAGGTCGAGACAATGGAGTTGAGGGTGAGGATGGTGCGTCGCCCGGTGACGGCGTTGTATCCGCCGCGCACGCGCAAGATGTCCTGACCGCTGACATAGGCGACCTGTCCCGCGTAGTGCAGGCGAACCGCCTCCTGGTAACCGATCCACTCCAGCGGCATTCCGGAGATGTCGGTCCGGAGGATTTGCTGTGTCAGAACATCCAACATGACCACGTCTCGTTTTGCGCGCCACTTTATACTGATTTGCGCGACTTTACAACCTGAAGTCTGCACGACAAGACGCTGCTGTTTTGGCTTATGGACGAATTTCGGTGTGATCGGAAGGCTGTCCATCTTGACTAGGGGTCGATTCATGGATAATTCCGTATGATGCGAACCGGGAGTACTTGCTCATTTGAATTCGGGAATGCGCCGGAATGTGTCTGAAAATTCCACAATTACCAACATTTAATATGAAAAAAATGTGTCGGCGGTATTTTTCAGTCGAAACGATGGAGATTTCGCTTAGAAATAATCCAAGTATATGAAAAATATGAATATTACTGAATTTTTGTATAGAGGAGGATCAATTTCCGAAAATCCCTTTATTTACAGGCTTATCCCATCTTCTACCCATTGTTATGCACAAAGTTATCCACAATCTAAAAACCCCTTGGGAATGCTGCATGACTGAGTTTTGCCTGCACGTGGCGGTCAACGCGCCGATCCGCCACGGTTACGACTATTTGCCGCCGGCACGGGCGGTTATGCCGCCGCCAGGGAGCCGGGTGCGGGTGCCGTTCGGTCCCCGAAAACAGGTAGGCGTGGTTCTGGAGGTTCGCCCGCGGCCTGCCGGGGGACCGGAACTCAAGAAGATTGGCAGCGTGCTGGACGAGGCTCCGGTAATCGAGCCGGGCGTTCTGGAGTTGATGGCTTGGGCGGCCCGGTACTATCAGCACCCGATCGGACAGGTTATCAATGCGGCGTTGCCCGTCCGTCTGCGCCGGGGCGAGTCGGCGAAACTTTCCGGGACGACCATTTGGCGGTTGACGAAAGATGGGCAGGAGGCCGATCCTGAAGCGCATCGTCGTGCACCGGTCCGCCAGACGTTGCTGCGAGCCTTTCAGAGCCATGCGGAAGGCATGACTGCAGAGCAACTGCGGAAGTTATGCCGCAACCCCGCCGCTCCGCTCAAGGTGCTCATCGGGCAGGGTCTAGTGGAAGCCCGGTTCAGACTGCCGGCCCCGCCGCCGCCGGTGGTTCCTGAAGCAGTGGCGCACAACCTGCACCAGCGCGAGGCCGTGGATGTTCTGCGGGAGCGTTTGGGTACATTCAGTTGCACGCTGCTGCACGGCGTGACCGGAAGCGGCAAGACCGAGGTTTACCGCGCTGTGATTCGTTCGGTGCTGGAGCATGGCGGGCAAGTTCTGGTGATTGTTCCGGAGATCGGCCTAGCACCCCAGCTGCGCGACCGGCTGGCGCGTGACATTCAAACCCGCATTGCGGTCTATCACTCCGAGTGCACGGCCCGCGAGCAGTACCTGGCTTGGCTTCTGGCGCAAAGCGGGCAGGCGGACATCGTGGTGGGGACCCGCTCGGCGGTTTTTCTGCCGTTCCGGGATTTGCAACTGATCGTGGTCGACGAGGAGCACGATCCTTCGCTCAAGCAGCAGGAAGGATTTCGCTACCACGCACGTGATGTCGCGGTCTACCGCGCGCACCGGGCTGGGGTTCCGGTCATCCTTGGCACGGCCACGCCGTCAATCGAAACCTGGCGCAACGTGCAGGCGGGGAAATATCAGCACCTGCGCCTGCCGACGCGCGCCGGCCCGGCAGTCCTGCCGAACACGGAACTGATCGACCTCAATCAGTACCCGACGACGGACGGCCTGTCGGAGCCGCTTCTGGAAGCCTTGCGCGAGACGCTGGATCATGGGGACCAGGCTTTGCTGTTTCTGAACCGGCGCGGTTTCGCTCCGATTCTGTATTCACCCCAAACTGGCGAGCCGGTGGTCTGCCCGGATTGCCAGGTCTGCCTGACGTATCACCAGCCACGCCAGCAGTTGATTTGCCATCACTGCGGGTTCCGCCAGTCTGGCGAGCAGGAAGTCGAACAAGGGGCGATGCTGCTGGGGGAGGGGACGCAACGAGTCGAAGATCGATTGCACACCGAATTTCCGGACTGCCCGATTTTGCGCCTGGACCGGGACCAAATTCGCGGACGCGGGGAACTGGAGCGCAGTCTCGAACAAACTCGACGCGGTGATTACCGGATCGTGGTCGGCACGCAGATGCTGTGCAAAGGGCACGACTTTCCCGAAGTCACGCTGGTCGGAGTCGTCAACATCGACTCCCAATTGTTCAGCCCCCGCCTGCGGGCACCGGAGCGGATGGCGCAGATGCTGGTTCAGGTTTCGGGCCGGGCCGGCCGCCGGGTTAAACCCGGCAGAGTCTTGCTGCAGACCTCCCTGCCGCGGCATCCAATGCTGCGGCAGTTATTGAATGAGAGTTACGAGAGTTGGTTGGAACGCTTGTCGGCCAGGCGGTGCGACCTGGGACTGCCGCCCTTCAGTCACTGGGCGGTCCTGCGGGCGCAGCACAAGGACTACCAGAAAGCGGAGGCCTTTCTGCTGGATGTCTGCCGCCGGATGAAGGAGGCTGCAGGCGTGTCCGTGCGAGGGCCGGCGCCAGCCATGATGCCGAAGCGTGCCGGCGTCTGGCGGGCCCAGCTGTTGTTGCAGGCGGCCTCTCGAAAGGCGCTGGAGCGTTGCCTGGAAGACTGGCTTCAGGATCCCGGCAAAAAAAGCCAGGTGAATTGGACGCTGGACGTGGATCCGCTGGATATCGCCTGATCAGTGCGCAGTGAATTCGACCATCCGCCGAGTTGAACGTAGTGCCCGGCGGCGGATGTCTTCTTCGACGTGAATTTCGTTGCTTCCGGTCTCCAGGGTCTCAATAAGCCGGGACAGATCGTTCATGGCCATCCAGGGACAATGCGCGCAGCTCTTGCAGGTGGCGCCCTCGCCGCCCGTCGGTGCCTCGATGAAGTTCCGGCCCGGTGCGGCCTGCTGCATCTTGTGGAAGATCTGCCGGTCGGTGGCGACGATGAACGTCGGATGGGGCAGTTCCTGGCAGGCCTGAATCAGGGCCGTCGTAGAGCCAACCACGTCGGCCATGTCGATGACGTCCTCGGGGGATTCCGGGTGTACCAGCACGGCCGCTTCCGGGTGTTCTGAGACCAGTTCGCCGAGTTTGCGCGACTTGAATTCGTCGTGCACCACGCAATGGCCCTGCCACAGCGCCATGTCGGCTCCGGTGACGCGTTGCAGGTAGTGGCCGAGGTGGCGGTCGGGCGCCCACAGGATCTTCTCTCCTTGATCCATCAGGTGCGAGATGATTCGCACCGCGCAACTTGAGGTGACCACCCAGTCGGCGCGCGCCTTGACGGCCGCGGAGGTGTTGGCGTACACCACGACGGTCCGGTCCGGGTGCTCATCGCAGAATGCGGAGAATGGCTCGATCGGGCAGCCGAGATCCAACGAACATTCGGCGTCCAGCGAAGGCATCAGGACACGTTTTTCCGGATTCAGGATCTTGGCGGTCTCGCCCATGAAGCGGACGCCGGCCACAACCAGGGTTTGCGCCGATTGAGTCGTGCCGAAACGGGCCATTTCCAGCGAGTCGGCCACCAGCCCGCCGCTGGTGTCCGCCAGCTCCTGCAGGTCCGGATGGGTGTAGTAGTGGGCGACTAGGAGCGCATTCTCGCGGGCGAGAAGTTCCCGAGCCTGCTCCATCAACTGCGACCGTTCCGCGCGAGTATATCCGCCCAACCCCTCCTCGATGACGCGAGTCTCAGGGTAGTCGAAAGCGACTGCGGGTGCGGAAATTCCTGTCATATAAGTGGCCCATACAATGCCACTAATCATTATAGGACTCTGGACAAGGGATGAAAGTTGGTGCGATTTCGAGGTTGAACCGCCGGCGACTTGAAAAAGACCTCTGACGCCGCAATTTAATCTCCGTCGAAGTATTCAGGCGAAATTTCGTGGCCGAACCGAAGAAACAGCACCACGCCTTTGAGGCGGAAGTCGACCAGCTGCTCCATCTGGTCGCCCATTCCCTGTACTCGCACAAGGAAATCTTCCTACGCGAACTGATCTCCAACGCAGCGGACGCGCTGGACCGACTGCGCTTCGAAGCGCTGTCGGACGATGGCCTGTACGAAGGGAACAGCGATCTGGGCATCCGTATCGAGGCGGACGAGGGAGCCCGGACTCTGACGATTTCCGACAACGGGATCGGCATGAGCCGCGCGGAAGTAACCGACAACATCGGCACCATTGCTCGCTCCGGCACGCGCGCGTTCCTGCGATCGCTCGGCGAGGAGAAACAGAGCGAGGTCAGCCAGATCGGCCAGTTCGGAGTCGGGTTCTACTCGGCATTCATCGTGGCCGACCGGGTCACCCTGGTCACCCGTCGTGCCGGTGGAAAACAGGGCACATGCTGGGAGTCAGACGGGCGCGGCGGCTACGACATCTCCTGGGTGAATTCGGCCCCACGCGGCACCTCGGTCACCCTGCACCTGAAAGAGGACGAGTCCGAGTTCCTGGAAGATTACCGGCTGCGCGAGATCGTCAAGCGCTACTCGGACCACACGCCGTTTCCGATTCGCCTGCAGTCGCGCGACGACAAGGGGCAACCCACGGGCGACTGGGACACGGCCAACCAGGCGACAGCGCTTTGGATGCGCCCGAAGAAAGAGCTGAGCGACGAGGATTACTGCGAGTTCTACCCGCATGTTGCACACGACCCGAACCCGCCGCTAGCCTGGACTCATCATCGGGTGGAAGGGCGCAACGAATACAGCCTGTTGCTGTACCTGCCGAGCAAGGCCCCATTCGATCTGGCAGACCCGGACCCGCAGCACGGCGTCAAACTGTACGTGCAGCGGGTGTTCATCTTGGACGAGCCGGACAAGCTCATGCCTCGTTACCTGCGTTTCGTGCGTGGAGTCGTCGATTCCAGCGACCTGCCGCTGAACATTTCCCGGGAGCTGCTGCAGAACAATCGCACTCTGGACACCATCCGCAGTGCCTGCGTACGGCGGGTGCTGGATCTGCTGGAGAACCTGAGTTCCAGCCAGGAAGAGGTCTACGCGGAGTTCTGGGAGGAATTCGGGCGCGTGCTGAAGGAGGGCGTGATCGAAGATATCGGCAATCAGGCCCGGATCCTGAAACTGTCGCGTTTCCACTCGACGCAGGCCGACGAAGATACGCCTAAGGTCACCTTGGACGGCTATATCGGGCGCATGCAGGACGGGCAGGAGAAGATCTACTTCCTTACGATCGACAGCCTGTCGGCCGCTCGGCGAAGCCCGCATCTGGAAGTCTTCAGGCAGCGGGGCATCGAGGTGCTGCTGATGACGGACCCGGTCGATGAATGGGCGATGGACTGGGTGCGGGAATACGAAGGCAAATCGTTCCAGTCGATCGCCAAGGGAGAACTCGACCTGCCGGGGGCGGAGTCGAAAGAAAAATCTGGAGAAGAGCCCGACGGCGATCCGCTGTGCGCACGAATCCAGGAAGCCCTGGGCGACGAAGTGGAGGCGGTGCGCCGTTCTTCGCGCCTGACCGATTCGCCGTCCTGCCTGGTTCGCGGGGAGCATGATCTCTCGCCGGCAATGCGGGAGCTGATGCGCCGGCAAGGACAGATCCTTCCGAAGCCGAAACTGGTCTTGGAGATCAATCCGGATCACATGTTGCTGCAACGGATGCAGGCCGATGAAGGACGCTTCTCGGAGTGGGCGCGCTGGCTTCTGGATCAGGCGATATTGGCGGATGGCGGGGCACTCGACGATCCCGGCGGCTTCGTCGGCCGGATGAACGCGTTGCTGGCCTCTTCACCGGATCCGGAGTCAGGCGAGGCGGAGGCATAGCTGCCGATTTACGTAATTTTTTCCGCCCTGCCCTAAAAATCAAGGGTTTCTCATTCCGTCTAGCCTCGGGTAAAGTATGTAGACCCCACAAATCCATGCCTATAGATGCGGTTAAAAAGGAGGAACAAGATGAAGAAGCAAAATTACCTGTTCGCCGGATTGGCCGTCATCAGCCTGTCCCTGGTTTTTCTGCATGACGTCGTCACCGCGGACGAGGACCCGGCGGTTACCCGCACGCGCCAGCACGTCGAGATGCTGGACACGCTCTATAAAACTGCCATCGTCCTGATCACGGACAAGTATGTGACCGACCCCTCCAAGTTTTCAGGCGCAAGCGCGGCAAAGATGCTCTTTGACACCATGAAGGAGAATGGCTATCACGAGGTGCGCCTGGTCGGGCTGACCGACATCCTGGTCAACCCGGGCATCAACGCGCCCCAGGACGACTTCGAGAAGGCGGCCAAGGAGAAGATTCTCGCTGGCGAGGCGACCCACGAGGAGGTAGTTACCATGGAGGACAAGCGTTATCTTCGCAAGGCAACGGCGGTTCCCGTTGTCCTGGAAAGGTGCGTGATGTGCCACGGCAATTTCGCGGGCAACGATGGCGCCATCGGGTCGTTGATGTACACCGTGCCACTTATTGAATGACGTGTTCGGCTGAACCGTATCCTGTGATACCGAAAAAGGGGGCAAACGCCCCCTTTTTTGTGCCGTTGGCTTCAACGAAGTTTCAGAAGGAAGCGGCTTCAATCCTCTTCAGCGGCGAGATCCGCGAGAAGCTTCTCCGCCATCCGGATCACTTCGTCCACGGTGATTAGCCCCATTACGTCTGCATCGTGGATCTTGTAGCCCCAGCGCAGGTTTGAAGCCTTCTGCCCGAACCGGTAAACCGCTGCGTCATCGTAGCGGTCCACACACCAGTCGAGGCTTCGGTAGGGCCCCGTGCGGCGCGGGTTGGAGTTGGCGTACAGGCCGAGGGCCGGGATGTCGGCAATTGTGGCCAGATGGATCGGGCCGGAATCCGGGCCGATCATGAATCGTGCGCGGCGCAACACCGCCAACAGTTGTTGCAGATTGGTGCGTCCTGCCATGTTGATCGGCGGGTGCCGCATTCGGGCGCACATCTCGTTTGTGAATTTCACCTGCTCAAGTTCCTTGGAGCACGTGACGACGACCCGCATGCCGTGCGCCTCGGCCAAATGATCGGCCACCCGGGCGTAGCGATCATTGCGCCAGTTGCGTTCCGGGTTTCCGGCGCAGGGGCTGATGACTACGATCGGCGGTCCGTCCGGCAGTTGTTCTTCGGCCCAGGCACGCGCCAGCGGATCTTCCGGGACATCCCAGCGGTACTGAAACCGGTCGGGCTCGATGCCGCTGGTCTTCAGGAACCCCATGAAGCCGTCGATGACATGCGGGCGGATGTCCGGGGCGATCCGGTGATTGACGAACAAGCCGTGGACTTCCCGGGCCCGGGCGCGATCGAAGCCGAGCCGCACCGGGGAGCGTATGCACAGGCTGGCCAGGCCTGCGCGCAGGGCTACTTGCATCAGGAACAGGCCGTCGAACCGGCGGCTTTCCAGGATCCGGGTCAAGTCCCGATAGGCATGCAGCCCGCGGCTCTTCCGAAAGACCACGAACTCGATTCCCTCAAGCCTCTCCACCAGCGCCACTTCGGTCTCGCCGATGATCCAAGTCAGCCGTGTATCCGGCCAGCAGTGGCGCAGGGTGTGCACCATCGGCAGCATGTGGGAGACGTCGCCGATTGCCGACAGTCGCAACAGGCAAAGGGTCTTCGGGGGATAAGATGGGCGCGGAGATTCGCTCATGCAACAACGGATGCCGGAAGACGGGCGGGGTCATATCGTATACGACCCGGAGGGTTTTCAGGCCCATGCCGAAGTCAACCGCAAGACATCCGGGTTTGTTTTCAATCTGGGAGATCAGGTTGCGTTTTACGGAAAAACCTTTAGAATGTTACCTATTAGGTAATGAAAATGAGAAGGTATCTTGGATATCGCGTTTCGGAGCCGCAGGCTCAAGAGGGTTTTCGACTCAGAATCAGAGCTCCGGAAAGCCTACGGAAAACCGCGGGCGAGGAAAATCATGATGCGCCTTGCGGTTTTGAGAGCCGCCCCGAACCTAAGCTTGGTTCCGGTCAAGCCGCCGGACAGGAGACATCTCCTCAAAGGTGATCGAAGAGGCAAATTTGCAGTGGATTTAGACCAGTCATATCGTCTTGTTTTCGAACCTGACCATGACCCGGTTATATCTACGGAGGATGGAGGAATTGATGCAACACAAGTAACCGCGATTACGATCATCGAAGTCACTGATTATCATTGAGGGGGACATTTAGCATGGAGACTATGCTGCATCCATACAATCCGGACTACTCGGTTCCACCGGGGTGGGTCTTGGAGGAGCATTTGGAGGTACTGGGCATCTCACACGCCGAATTTGCACGGCGGTGCGGACGTTCATCGAAGTTGATTAGCGAAATCATTTCAGGCAAAGCTGTGCTTGCACCTAAGACGGCACTTGAGTTCGAAAGGGTCCTCGGTTTGGACGCCAGGATTTGGCTGGGAATCGAATCCAATTATCAACTTCACCGAGCACGAGAGACGGAAAAGGAAACCACTTCGAAACGTGCCAAGTGGGCAACAAGCTTTCCGGTTAGCGAATTGGTCAGACGAGAATATATACAAAAGCCAGAATCAACTGCAGATGCGGTGTCCGAGTTACTGGCGTTCTTTGGTGTTGGCTCGATTGACGCATGGACCACGCGTTATGCGGCCGTTAATGTTGCCTATAGACACTCTCAGAGTTTCTCAAGTGATGAAAAAGCACTAGCCACGTGGCTTCGTCTAGGTGAACTTGAGGCTGAGAACCAAAAATGTGAGGAATACAGCGAGACCCGGTTCAGGGATGCAACGCGACAGATTCGCAGTTTGACATGCGAGTCGGTAGAGAAAGCTATTCCGCATGCGACTAAGTTATGTAATCAGGCAGGAGTGGCGCTAGCACTGGTGCGTCCTTTGTCCGGCACCGCGTTGAGTGGGGCAGCTAGGTGGCTTTCTCCAAAGAAGGCAGTAATTCAGTTGAGCGCACGTCACAAGTCTGACGATCACCTTTGGTTTAGTTTCTACCACGAAGCCGCACATATCCTGCTTCACAGCAAGAAAGATATTTTTGTTGATGCTGCGAGGAACGGAGATACAGGTGCTGAGAAAGAGGCAGACGAATGGGCGTCAAAAACTCTTGTACCTAAAACCGAATGGGAGCGATTTGTCGCAACATTTCCACGGAGCAGGAATGCAGTTGAGATATTTTCTGATGAGCAGGGAGTAGCCCCCGGCATAATTGTGGGGATGCTGCAACATCAGGGGATATTGCCTTGGACACACCTGAACGGTCTTAAAGTAAAACTAGTATGGCGGAACCCCGAATAACTTTGTAATGGCGGAGGTCTACCCCACCGGCAGCATGTGGGAGACATCATCAATTGCCGACAGTTGCAACGGGCAAAGGCTTTTCGGGGGATAAGATGGGCGCGGAGATTCGCTCATGCAACAACGGATGCCGGAAGACGGGCGGGGTCATATCGTATACGACCCCGAATGGCTTTCAGAGGCGACGCCGGAACTTTTCGACCCACACCACCTGAGCGTGCAGGGAATGCTGTCCAGTTTCGGCAGTGGACGAGGCACGGTCTGGCTGTTTCGCTACGAGGGCAAAGAGTACGCATTGCGGCATTACCACCGGGGGGGCATGGTGGCGCAATTTCTGGGCGACCGCTATCTGTGGACAGGGCTGAATCGGTCGCGTCCGGCGAAGGAGGCCAAGATTCTGCGCCAATTGGCAGGTCAGGGGCTGCCCGTGCCCAATCCGGTAGCCTGGAGGGTGACTCGCAGCGGTCTGATGTATCGCGCCGACCTGATCGTAACCCGGATTTCCCGTGCCCGTTCCCTCACCCAGATCCTGCGCGAGAGAGATTTGGCGGCGGCCGAGTGGGAGAACCTCGGTGCACTGCTGCGCCGGTTTCATGACTTGCAGGTCTGGCATGCCGACCTCAACCTGAGCAACATCCTGTTGCGCCCCCCGGGTGATTTTTTCCTGGTTGACTTTGATCGGTGCAGAGCCCGGTTCGGGAAACTCTGGAAACAACGTAACCTCAAACGCCTCCACCGATCCTGTCTCAAGGAGCAGGCGCAGAACCGGGAGTTTCACTTCAGGGAACAGGATTTCGACACCCTGCTGCAGGGATACGCCCGAGGGGCGTCCGCGACCGATTCATAGGCGGTAGGTCCGCGTTTCGGGAAAATCACGATGCGGCGGCGCGAATTTTTGGGCGCGGGTGGAGCCACTGTGGCCGCCGGGCTAGGCCCGGCCCGGCGAGCGGGTGCCGATGAGCCGTTGCGCTGGAAAATGGTGACCGCCTGGCCGAAAAACCTCCCTGGAATTGGCACTGGCGCGGAGTTTTTGGCGCAGTCTATCGGCGAGATGTCTGGCGGGCGCCTGCAAGTGCAGGTCTATGGCGCCGACGAACTGGTGCCCGCCTTCGAGGTATTCGATGCGGTCAGCCAAGGTGCGGCGCAGATGGGCCATGGCGTCTCCTATTACTGGAAGGGGAAAAACCCGGCATTCCATTTCTTTTCCACCTTGCCGTTCGGCATGACCGCCAACGAAATGAACGGTTGGCTGTACAAGGGGGGCGGCATGGAGTTGTGGGAGGAAGCCTACGCCCCGTTTGATGTTGTACCTTTGGCCGCCGGCAATTCAATGGTTCAGATGGGGGGCTGGTTCAAGCGGGAAATCCATCAAATTGAGGACTTTGAAGGTCTGCGCATGCGTATTCCGGGGCTGGGAGGCGAAGTGCTGCGCCGGGTCGGGGTCACGCCCGTGGCACTCAGCGGCAAGGAATTGCTGGTGGCACTGCAGACCGGTGCGATCGATGCCACCGAATGGACGGGGCCGTGGAACGACCTGGCATTCGGCCTGCACCGTGCCGCAAAATACTATTATTATCCCGGCTGGCACGACCCCGGCACGACGCTGGAGTGCCTGGTCAGCCGCCCGGCGTTCGAAACGCTTCCGGGTGATCTCCAGGCCATCGTGCGGCATGCCGCCATGGCGGCCAACGGAGACATGATGGCCGACTTCACCGCACACAACAACGATGCGCTGAAGGTGCTGGTCGAGAAATACCAGGTCGAGCTCCGGCCATTCCCGCCGGAGATACTGCGCACTCTGCGGCAGCACACGGAAGCGGTCATCGAAGAAGTGGCCGGAGGCGATCCCTTCGTCCGGCGGGTGAACGACAGCTACCAGGCGTTCTCTGCTCGGGTACGGGACTGGACCGCTATCTCAGAGAAAGCGTATTTGGATACGAGACTGGTGTGAACATGCCACTGGAATCGGCCTATTGATACAAGCGGTATCTCTCCACAAGCCTAGTTCAGCACGGAGTAGTGGCGGAGGGTCTCCACATAGCGCTTGACCAACTGATTCCGGTTGCGGACGTGGATCTGCGCCCGTACGCCGATGCGTTCCGCCTCGTCCGGATGTTCCAGCCATCGCGAGAAAATCTGGCCTAGTTCTCCGAGATCCTCCACCTGTCGCAGGCCGCCGTCATCCTGTAAAGCCCGAACTTCCGCTTCGAAATGCTCGGTGTGCGGTCCGACCACGCAGGCTTTGCCCAGCGTAGCAGGCTCCAGCACATTGTGTCCGCCACGTTCGACCAGCGAGCCGCCGACAAATACGAATGATGCGTGCCGCATCCACCACAGGGCTTCGCCCAGCGTGTCGGCCAGATAGACTTGGTCATCCGGTCGCGGCTGTTTATCCCGCGAGTGCAGCCCCACCTTCAGGTTCATTGACTCGAGAATCTTCACGATTTCCGGTGCGCGATCCGGATAGCGCGGCATCAACACCAGCAAATGATCTTTAGAATCAAAGGTTTGCCACAATTGTGCAATCAGCCTTTCTTCATCCCCATGCGTGGATGCGGCCAGCACGTAGGGGCACTGGATTGGCGCGGTATCCGGTACATCTTCGGCTACGGTTGCGTACTTGATGTTGCCTAGGTTCTCGATTTTGTCGGTCGGCGCGCCCAATGCGGCGAAACGTGCGGCATCTTTCTCGCTGCGTGCCAGGATGCAGCGTAGTTGCTGCGCCGCCTGACGCAGCGCAGGGCGGAGTGGGACAGGGGAATTCTCTGTCCGGCGCGACAGGCGGGCGTTGATCAGTGCCATAGGGATGCCCATCCTGCACGCGACTCCGAAGAAGTTAGGCCACAATTCCGTTTCCATAATCAACATGGCTTCGGGATGCAGGCGTTTTAGCCAGCGCCGAACGACCGAGACATGATCCAAAGGGAAATAGATGCAGGGGATGTCCGCCAGTAATGTGCGTGCCATGCGCCGTCCGGTTGGAGTCCCGACACTAATGAACAGGGGTTGTCCGTCTTCAAGCAGTTTCCGTGCCAGCGGCAAGGCCGCGCGGACCTCGCCAACCGAACAGCAGTGCAGGCAGACTCGGCCTTTCAGGCCTGTGGGCAGTCCGTAGGCGTAACGCTGACGTAGGTAACGCCTGCCGCCATCGCGCAGGGCGCGCAATGCGGTATACAGAAACGCGGGAATAGCGGCCGTGAATACAAGCGCGCGATAGGTCAGGGGGGCGCGGCTTTCCGGTTCCGGCTTCAAAATATTCAATCAAGCAGGCTGTTCGCCCACTCGATGTCTTCCAAACTGAGTTGACCTGTGGCCTGGCGCAGGCGCAGGGTGTCAACAATGTAGTCGTAGCGGGTCTGCGAGTAGTCGCGTTCGGCGGCATACAGCCGGCTGGTAGCCTGCACCACGTCAACCGTATCGCGTGTGCCTGCCTCAAGGCCCGCTTCGTGAGCTTCCAGGTCCACCCGGGCGGATTCCAGTGCCCGTTCAAAGGCATGGACACGCGAGGTTCCGGCCGTGACATCGCGATAGGCGGAGCGGACATCCTGTTCAACCTCGCGCTGCGTGGATAACAACTCTGCTTGAGCGGCTTCCCGCTCGAACATGGCTTGACGAGTACGGTAATAAACCTCGCCCCCGGCCAGCAGAGGAACCTTCAGCTGGATCGAGATGCGGTCCGCGTTGGTCTTGGTGCCGGCAGGGCTGTACACGCCGCCGGTATCCTCGGTATCGTTCAGGCTGGCGTACAAGTCCAAGGTTGGCCAGTGTTTGGCTTCCTCAAACCGCACGGTGTGGCGGGCCACATCCAGTTCACGCTTTCGGATCAGGTAGTCCAGATTGTGTTCCAGCGCCGCCTCGGTCCATTTCTGGATGTCGGCTGGTTCTGGCGGGACCGGGCGAAGCCGGCCCGACAGGGAGGCCAGATTCTGATGCGGGTGCCCGGTAATCACGGTCAGGGCTTCCAGCTGGTTCTCCAGAAGGTTTTGAGCCTCTATCTCCCGTGCTACCGCCAAGTCGTAGGAGGCCTGGGTTTCCTTGACCTCAACGATGGCGGTCAACCCGACCTGGAAACGGGCCTCGGCCTGCTCCAGTTGCAGGGCGATGGCGTCTTTCTCCTTGCGTGAGAACAGGGCGTCATCTTGGGCGGCCAGGACATCGAAATAGGCTTCGGCCGTCCGAACGATCAGTTTCTGACGGACCGCGTCACGTTGCGCCAGCGCTCGGGCGGTGTTGGCGCCGGCGCGATCCAGCTCGACGTACAGGTCGTGGTGGTACAGGGTTTGCGACAAGGTCAGCCGGTCGTTCCGGGTGGTGTAGCGGGCGCGACCGCTTCTTCCGAAGCTCTCTCCCTCGACCGACTGCCGGGTTTCGGAAAGGTTGTATTCGAACGAGACGTGCGGCAACAGGTTCGCCAAGGCGATAGAGTCCCCTTGGGCGGTGGCTTGGTAGCGAGCCTCGACCACTTGCAATTCGGCATCGTTCTGTTGGGCCAGCAGGTAGATGTTGAGCAGGTCATCGCCAGCATGCGCGATCCCGGTCAGGTTGCACGCGAACAAGATCGCGAGGCGCTTGGAAAAATTCATAACCGAACCAGTGTGGTCGTCCTGTGTTGCACTAGTACGTCGGGACAGCCGGGTCGACCTGCCGCGCCCAGGCATCGATCCCCCCGTCAAGATTCAGGACATTGGAGAACTGCATGTGCTGTTCGAGGAACAGGCCGACCGAGCGGCTGCGGACTCCATGATGGCAGAGAACCACGGTTTCCCGGTCTGGATCCAACTCCTGTAGCCGGGCAGCCAACTCTCCCATAGGAATGCAGTGGCTGTGCGGCAGGCAGGCCCGTTCGACTTCCCAGGGCTCACGGACATCCAGAAGTAACGGCAACGGAGCGTCCGAGTCCAGGCGCCGTTTGAGTTCGGCGGGGGAGATGTTTTGCATGGTCAGGCGGCGGCAGCCGGAGGAACAATGGGATCCAATTCCAGTTCGAACAGACTCTTTGGGGCGGTTGTCCCGTGCGGGTATTGCCGAATCAGACGGGCTTCCATCACGGGAGGGCGACCGACCACGACGAACAGGCGGCCGAAGGGTTTCAACCATTGCTCGAAATGGGGGTCGTAGTCCGGCATCGAGGCGGCAATCACCACCGCATCATAGCGGATATGCGTCCGGAAGGACCAGGCATTCATTGCGTGCACGGAAGCCTCGGGGCCTTCCAGGGCGGACCAGGCTTTTTCCGCGGTTTCCGCGAGTTCAGGATGAATTTCGAGACTGTCGACCTGGGCGCCGAGATGTCGCATGCAGGCGGTCAAAAATCCCGAGCCTGTGCCAACCTCCAGAACGTGTTCTCCCGGCTGCAATTCAAGGGACTGCAGCAGGAGCCCCTGGTTGCGGGGCGACATCATATGCTGGCCGCAAGGCAGTGGAATGGCCGTGTCGGCAAAAGCTTGACGGGCATGTTCGGGGGGGACGAAATCTTCCCGATGGACGGCCCGAAAGGCGGTCAGCACGCGTGGGTCGAGAACCGAGCTTCCGCGCAATTGCTGCTCTACCATGTTGCGGCGTGCCGTCTCGATTTCCATGAATGGGGGGATGGTTGCGCACCTTTCCGGGCGCGCTATTTTAACAAGATTGCGGGACCGTCGGGGGGTGTTTTCCGGCAGAAGCTACTGTGGCATATAGATTTCGGAGCCTTTTTCCCGAAATTCGACCGCCTTCTCCTGCATGCCCTGCTCCATGGCCGTCGACAGGTCGGCCAGGTTGTGTTGGCGGGCATAGTCGCGTACGTCCTGGGTGATCTTCATGGAACAGAAGTGAGGCCCGCACATGGAGCAGAAATGTGCCAGCTTGGCAGCTTCCTTCGGCAGGGTTTCATCGTGGAGCTCCTGCGCCTTTTGTGGATCCAGGCTCAGGTTGAACTGGTCGCGCCAGCGGAACTCGAAGCGGGCCTTGGACAAGGCGTTGTCGCGTAGCTGCGCGCCCGGGTGTCCGCGTGCGAGATCTGCCGCGTGCGCCGCGATCTTGTAGGCGATGATGCCGTCGCGCACATCCTGCTTGTCGGGCAGCCCCAGATGCTCTTTCGGTGTGACGTAGCACAGCATGGCTGTGCCGAACCAGCCGATCATGGCCGCTCCGATGGCCGAAGTCAGATGGTCGTACCCCGGAGCGATGTCGGTCGCGAGCGGACCGAGAGTGTAAAACGGTGCTTCGTCACAGACATCGACTTCCCGCTCCACGTTCTCCCGGATCATCTGCATCGGGATGTGGCCCGGCCCCTCGATCATGACCTGGACATCATGGTTCCAGGCGATTTTCGTCAACTCTCCGAGCGTCTCCAGTTCCGCGAACTGGGCCTCGTCGTTCGCATCGGCGATGGAGCCGGGGCGCAGCCCGTCGCCCAGCGAGAAAGACACGTCGTACTGCTTCAGGATTTCGCAGATTTCCTCGAAGTGCGTGTACAGGAAATTCTCCTGATGATGCGCCAGGCACCATTTGGCCAGGATGGATCCCCCGCGCGACACGATGCCGGTGACGCGGTCGGCGGTCAGCGGTATGTATGGCAGCCGTACTCCGGCGTGCACCGTGAAGTAGTCCACGCCCTGCTCGGCCTGCTCGATCAGGGTGTCTCGGTAGATTTCCCAGGTCAGTTCCTCGGCCCGCCCGTTGACTTTTTCCAGCGCCTGATAGATCGGCACTGTCCCGATCGGCACCGGAGAGTTGCGGATGATCCACTCACGGGTCTCGTGGATGTCGCGGCCGGTGGACAGATCCATGACCGTGTCGCCGCCCCAGCGGACCGCCCACGCCATCTTTTCGACTTCCTCGGAGATCGAGGAGGCAACGGCGGAATTCCCGATGTTGGCGTTGATCTTGATCCGGAAATTCCTGCCGATGATCATCGGCTCCAGTTCCGGGTGGTTGATGTTGGCCGGGATGATGGCGCGTCCGGCCGCGACCTCCCGGCGCACGAATTCCGGGGTCACGGTTTCCGGCAGGCGGGCTCCGAACGGTTCCCCCGGATGACGTTTCAACAGTTCCTTGAAGGCCGGGTCCTCGCGCAGGGCTTCCAGTCCGGCATTCTCCCGGATCGCGATGTACTCCATCTCCGGCGTGACAATCCCGGCACGGGCGTAGTGCATCTGCGTGACGGTGCCTCCGCCGCATGCCCGCCGCACCGGCCGGACCGCCGTCATCCTGATTTCCTGCAGGCGCGGGTCGCTGAGCCGTTCGCGTCCATATTCGGAGGTCGGGGCCTCCAGTACCTCGCTGTCGTTCCGCTCTTCAATCCAGGCTTCGCGCATCGGCGGCAGGCCGGACTGGATGTCGATCACCGCGTCCGGGTCGGCATACGGGCCGGAGGTGTCGTAGATGGGGATGGCGGGGTTGAGCCCGCTTCCAAAACTGGTGGACGAGGCGGTCTGCTCGACCTCGCGCATCCCGACCCGCAAATCCGGGCGGGAACCTGTTTGATAGATCTTGCGCGAGCCCGGGAGCGGCCCGGTCACGTCCTCCGACAGGCGGGATGCCTGATCGCGCAGGTCTTCTGCAGGTTGACTCATCATTCGAAGATTATACAGGCTGGAATTGTCGGGAGAGGCGGGTCAAGGCCTGCGCGAAAAACTTTGCTGGAGCCAAGGGTGGCACTCGATTTAACCGGCATGAGAATGAGACCGCGGTGGGCCGGGGGATTTGCGCCTGGACGCGGTTTCTGCTAAAGTTCGCCGCTCAAGTTTGAGGCTTCTCTCATGTCACGGATCTGCCAGGTTACCGGCAAGCGCCCGATGTCGGGCAACAACGTTTCGCACGCGCACAACAAGACGCGGCGGCGTTTCCTGCCGAACCTCCACACTCAGCGCTTCTGGGTGGAAAGCGAGAACCGCTGGGTCAAGTTGCGGGTTTCCCGAAAGGGGATGCGGATCATCGACAAGAAGGGCATTGAAGCGGTATTGAGCGAAATCCGCAACCGCGGCGTCCGGGTCTGACGGTCATGGCCAAGGCGGTTCGCGAGAAAATCAAACTGGTTTCAAGTGCCGGCACGGGTCACTACTACACGACGACCAAGAACAAGCGCGCGGCGACCGGCAAGATGGAAATCAAGAAGTACGACCCGGTCGTACGCAAGCACGTCCTCTACAAGGAATCCAAGATCAAGTAAGAGCCGGGCTGTTCCGCCGGGCTTCCCCGTTAAAACCTCCGGCTACTCCGGGCAGGGACAGGCGCATTCGCCGCGGTTGCTCCAGCAGCATGCGCCCTGAGTGTCTTGGGCCTGATCCTTCCAGACGCCGCAACTGCCGCCGGTAGTTCTTTGGCCCAGCGGGTCCTTGATGCGAAATCCATACCGGTCCTTCACCGTCACGGTGACGTATTTGGCGGCGGGCTCTTCGGCGGTTGCGGTTTCGGATTGCGCGTCCTCATCATCGAACCAGGAGACGACCTCGTCCATGGTTCCGCAACCTGCCAAGGCGAGAGGAAGGAGAAACGCCAGAACCCAAAGATGTTTTTTCATTGGCGTGGGGAATTGAAGGGTCAGGCCGACCGCAGCGAGTAGCGGCACAGCCGGCGCGCAAACTGCTGAAGGCCGGCGATGCCGGTCTGTTCGGCTTCCACGCACCATTCGTCCAGCCGGGTGCGCATGATCCGGTAGCCCTCGTTCCGGGCGCGGATGATCTCCTGCAACCGCTGCTGGTAACGGATCACCTCGCGCAGCCGTGGGTATTGCGACAGAAGCTGCTGGAGTTGATCGTGATCAAACGGGGTCAGGCGATGTTCCAGCGTCGGCAGCATTTTGCTCAGCCGTTTGAGTCCAAGGCGGTAATGGCCGGTGGCGTTGCGCATCTCGGCACGCAGCGTGGGCAGCAGTACTTTCCGGGCGTACTGGCCCATGACCGTGATCCGGCTGGTAATCAGGGCCTGCATCGTTTCCTGGTCGATCTGGGTCTTGGCGCGACGCAGCCTCAACCGGGGAGCCTGATGCAATACCTTGGCCATCCGCAGCATGCGCAGCAGACGGATGTACATCCAGCCGATGTCGAATTCCCACCAACGCATCGAGAATCGTGCCGAAGACGGGTAGGCGTGGTGGTTGTTGTGCATTTCTTCGCCGCCGATCAGGATGCCGATATTGACGATATTGGTGGAAAGATCGTCCGTGGCGAAAGATCGGTATCCGAACCAATGACCGACGCCGTTGATCACGCCTGCGGCAAAAAACGGGATCCACATCATCTGGATCGCCCATATGGCCAGTCCCGGCAGCCCAAACAGGACCAGTTGCACCAGCAGCAACAGGATGATGCCGATATTCTGGTGGGGGGAGTACAGGTGCCGTTCAAGGAAGTCGTCCGGCGTACCGCCGCCATAGCGGCGCAAGGTCTCCTCCCGCGCAGCTTCTTCCTGGTACAGGTTCACGCCGGCCCACAGCACGGTGCGGATGCCGGAAACAGCCGGGCTGTGCGGGTCGTCGCAGGTTTCGCAGGTCGCATGGTGCTTGCGGTGCACCGCCACCCACTCCCGGGTCGCCATGCCGGTGGTCAGCCAAAGCCAGAATCGGAAGAAATGCCGGACCAGAAAATTCAGGCGCAGTCCGTGGTGGGCTTGATCACGGTGCAGGAAAAGCGTGACCGCGACGATGGTGATGTGCGTCAGCCCCAGAACCAGTAGAAAGTAGCCCCACACCGGCAACAGGAACAGGCCGTGCCAGAAGGCGATCAGTTCACTTGTCAAGGCAATGTGTGCGTCGGAGAAGTCAGGGTTCGCGTTGCAGCCGGATATTACCACATGCATCCACTTTGGCGCGCCAGTGGAGCGAGATCCGGGTCGTGGCGGTGTCCTCAAGAATAATGGCGGGACCTTCCACTGCCTGCCCGACCGCCAGTCGGGCGCGCGCGTAGACGGGGACCGGCTGGTTCAGGCCATGCACCGCCGCATGATCGAGAGGGTCTGCCGGATCCTGAACCGGCCAGGGGGGCAGGACCGGGGGGAAGGACGGATCTTTCAGGCTGAGCCGGAGATTGACCAGTTCCACCGGCATGTCGAGCGTGTAGCCGTAGCATTCCCGATGGCGTGCATGAAAATCTTCCTGTGTCCGGGTAGTCGAAACCCAAGGCAGGCGCAGGACTTCGGATTGTCCCTCGTAACGCAGATCGAGGTCGCGCGACTGTTGCCAGGATCGTGATGCCTCATCCCCGATCTCTTCGCGTATCCGTTCGGCAAGTTCGTCGAAACGGCGCTCGATTTCGGAATCGTCCATGCCCCGAAGGCGACCCGGCACGGTTCGGGACAGTTCCCGTCCCTGTGGTGCCAGCAACAGGCCCAGCGCGGAAAATATCCCGGCGTGGACCGGGACCATTGCCTGCGTCATCGACAGTGCATCCGCCAGTTCACACAGGTGCAGGCCGCCGGCGCCGCCGAACGCCATCAGCACGAAGTCCTTCGGGTTGTGGCCTTGGCGCACCGAGACGACGCGGAGTGCCTGAGCCATGTTTTCATTCACCAGGTGCACAATGCCCTGCGCGGTCTCGTGCATGTCCAGGCCCAGTTCCTGAGCCAACCGTCCGACCGCCGATTCTGCGGCCGGGACATCCAAAGGCAGGCCTCCCGCCAGGCGGGCCTGCTCCGGCAGCCACCCCAGTACGACATTCGCGTCGGTCACAGTGGGTTCCGTGCCGCCTCGCGCGTAACAGGCAGGACCGGGTCGACTCCCTGCTGAGCGCGGGCCGACCCTGAGCAGGTGGCCGCTGTCCCGGTATGCCAGCGATCCTCCCCCGGCCCCGATGGTATGCATGTCCGCCATCGGCACCGACACCGGCCAGCCCCCGATCTTTCCCTTGGACGTCATTTTGATGGCTCCGTCGATCAATGCCACGTCGGTGGAAGTCCCGCCCATGTCCAGGCTCAGGATGCGTTCGCATCCGGCCTGCTGGCCGACCTGGAGGGCCGCGGCCAGGCCCCCTGCCGGGCCCGACAAAAGCAGCCGCACCGCGTGTCGGGAAGCCAGCCGAGCCGGCAACGTGGCTCCGTGGCTCTGCATGGTATCCAGCCGGACATTCGGCAGGGACCGATGCAGTTCATCGATGTAGCGACCGACCAGTGGACCGACATAACTGTTGAGCCAGGTCGCCATGCCGCGTTCGTATTCGCGGATTTCCGGCAGCACTTCGGAAGATCGGGAGACGAACAGGTCTTTTGGCAAGGCTTCCACGATCTGCCGCTCGTGGCGGTCGTCCAGAAACGAGAACAGGAGGTTGACCGCTACCGCCTCTGGCTGAAGGGCTTCGATCTTCCGGCACAGTTCATCCAGGTCCGCGTCGGTCAGAGGCTCCAGCGTTTTTCCGTCGGATGCGAGGCGTCCGCCGGTCTCAAGACACAGATCCTCCGGGACGGGCGGCTCCTCGGGGAGGGGCGTCAGGTTGTAGAGTTCGGCACGCGCCTGGCGCCCCAAATCCAGGATATCGGCGAATCCCCGGTTGGTGATGTAGGCACAGCGGGCACCCTTGCGCTCAAGTACGGCATTGGTGGCGACGGTGGTGCCGTGAACCAGATGGAAATCCTGCTGCAGGTCGATTCCCAGTTCCCGGAGACCGCGCAGGATTGCCTGCGCCGGGGAATCCGGGTTGGACGGCACCTTGTGAACCCGCCAGACATCGCCGTCCAGCACGGTGAAGTCCGTGAACGTCCCGCCGGTGTCAATGCCAATCCGCATTACCTGCCCGCACCCTGACCCGATGTTAAAATGAAAACTCGTTTAGAAGGCCGTTGATTTCGGCGTACTGATTCATGTCTTCGAGGTCATCAGGCTTCCGAATCGAGTATTTTCCCGATCCGGTTTCTCCTCAACACTCCGAACAAACCATTGTGCGTATCTTATATGGTGCGCGCACGGAGGCGAGCGAATCCGGGCTGCAATTGGGGCTGCCGCCGCTGGGCGCGTCGGCCTTGTGCGAGCATTGGACCAGCGACCGCATCGAACGGCGCGGTGAAAGCCGGGGGTTCCGGTTCGTCTGCTTCGGGCCGTGGATGTTTGCATATGCGGTGTTCAGCGAGGATTCGTCGGACCTGCAGTCGCTGACCCGACAGGCCTACCGCGACCTGCTCCGGCTTGCGCGCGAACAGGGATATCCATGGATTCTTCGCGTGTGGAACTATTTTCCCGACATCACCGGGTCGACCGGCGGTCTGAACCGCTATCAATCCTTCTGCGAGGGACGGCGCCGGACCCTGGTGGAGGACGAGCAGGCTGCTGGATTGGCGTTGCCTGCGGTGACCACCACCGGCAGTTGCGCGCCCGGGTTCGCCGTGTACTTCCTGTCAGGGAGGGAAGCCGGGAAGTCACTGGAAAACCCCAGGCAGACGGCACCTTCGGACTATCCCGAGCACTTGGGACCTCACGGCCCTTCGTTCTGCCGCGGGGTCTCGCATGCAACCGATGGACAGACCGCCCTGTATTTGTCTGGAACCGCCAGCATTACCGGGCATGAAACACGCCATCACGGGGATGTGGCGGCCCAAGCCCGGGAAATCCTGCATAACCACGCGGCGGTGATCGAGCAGGCCCGCATCGAGGGGGCGACCTGCCCGGAGCGGCTGCACGACCTCCCGTTCCAGAAGATCTATCTGGCGAATCCCGGCGACCTCCCGAAAGTCGAGGATGAAGTGAATTCCGTCATCGGCCGGGAGACACCGCGCTATTTCCTGCACAGCCGTTTGTGTCGGGACGATCTTCTGCTGGAGATGGAAAGCACCTACTTACATGAGCCTGCTTAATTTCCCGCATGCCGCCCCCCGGCTCATCCTGTTTGACTGGCATGCCACGCTGGTGGACACGCATGACGCGATGTACCACGCGGTCGATGAAATTCTCCCCAAACTGGAAGAACTGGGATTGTTCGAGCGAATGATCTCGATCAAGCAGAGCCGGACACTCGAAGACGCCAAGCTGGTTCGGTATGTGCGCCAGTACCGGCAGTTGCACCCCAAGGTCCGGCAGGCCCGGAAGATCTCGAGAACCGACATCTTCGAGGTGCTGTTCGGGCACGACCAAGAGGCCAAGGACAAGGCCCACCGCGCCTTCGATGCCGCGTACCGGACCCACTGCGGATCGGTGACGCCGCTGGAGCCGGACGTCCTGAAGACTTTGGGGCACCTGCGAGAAATGGAAATTCGCCTGGGACTTTTGAGCAACCGGAACCGGGAATTCATGGAGCAAGAAATCGACGCGCTCGGGGAAAGTGGTTGGCGGGAGTACTTCGACACAATGGTGTGCGGCGATGACGTGCGCAGGCGCAAGCCCCATCCGGACCAGATCCAGGCCGCGCTGAGTCACGTCGGCGAACGCGCGGGGCTTCATTGCTGGTATGTCGGAGACAGCACGACCGATATTGCCGCCGCCTGCAAGGCGGAAGTGGCGGCGGTGTTCTACAACGGGGCAGGTTGGGAGCAAGACTGGATCGACCGGATTTTTCCCGGCACCGTGAGTCACCCATACCGTCCGCACGCAGTGGTGGCCAACCTGCACGAACTGCTGCATCAGGTGCGCAGGCTGAAGTACGCGGTCTCCGAATAGCGGGGCGCTTTTCAGGAATCCGGGATTTCAAGCCGGGTCTGCCATTCCACGTGCAGTGCGTTTTCTCTCAGGTTCGGCCCCTTGGGACCGCCGTGCGAGACGCTGTGGCTTTGCGGGCCGTACACGTAGTCCAGATAGGCGAACACCGCATCCGCCAGCCCCACGCAGGGGAGAGTGAAGTCGGAAGTCACCTGCGGTCGGTCTTCGCCGTCGACCTGGATGACGTGCGCCATATGGTGGGCATGCAGTTTTCCATGATATTCGACGTCGAACAGCACCTTCGATACCAGGGTCTGACCTTCATGGCGGACTTCGTCCGGGAAGAGGCCGTGGAATGTGAACAGGGCGAAGGCCATGGCCAGAACAAGCAGTAATATAGGGGGCATGATATACCGGTTGCAGACGGCCGTTGCCGTATTCGAATTGCGCCAAGAACCACTCGGCATGTGGGATCTGTGGGTGGACGATACTCCGACCCTGACGTTTCCTTCTCCGGAAGAGGCGGCCCAGGCGGTGGCCGGAAAGGATTCCGGCTATTTCGTTTGGGACAATGACGACTGCGAGGCTCCGGCGGATCTTTCCGCTTGGGAGCAAGTCGAGGAATAGCGGAAGGACGGATCCAGCCGTCGCCTAAAGGAAAGGCGCCCGAAGGCGCCTTTCCAGTTTTTTCAGACAGCCAGATCAGCGGATGTGATATCCGCTCTCCTGATGCTGGCTGCTGTCCAGCCCGGCCAGCTCCTCGTCTGCATTGGCTCGTACGGGAGTGAAGAAACCGACGAGCTTGAGGACCACGGCCGTGAGCACGCCCGTCCAGACCAGCACGGCCAGTACGCCAACCACCTGTGTCGTCAACTGGCCGCCCATCGTCATGCCCATGGGCAATCCGGCGCCGCCGAAGGCTTCGGCCACAAACACGCCGCACAGGATGGTGCCGAGCGCGCCGCCGATGCCGTGCACCGCGAACACGTCCAGAGAGTCGTCAATCCGGAATCTCTGCTTGACCGCATTGGTCACGATGAAGCACAGCAGGCCTGCCGAGAGGCCGATCACGATTGCGCCGACCGGGCCGACGAAACCGGAAGCCGGGGTAATGGATCCCAGCCCTGCCACCATGCCGGTGATGATGCCGAGCACCTTGGGCTTGCCGAAACGAATCCACTCCGCGACCATCCAGGTCAGCGACGCGACCGCCGCGCTGATGTGTGTGACCAGCATGGCCATGCCGGCATCGCTGCTGGCGGCGACGGCACTGCCGGCATTGAAGCCGAACCAGCCGACCCAAAGCATCCCTGCGCCCATCACGCTCAAAGTGAGGTTGTGCGGCGGCATCAGGCGTCCCGGGAAGCCGTCCCGCGGCCCGAGCATGATGGCTGCGGTCAGGGCTCCGACGCCGGCCGTGAGGTGCACGACCAGCCCGCCCGCGAAGTCAAGCACGCCCATCTCGGAGAGCCAACCGCCGCCCCAGACCCAGTGGCATACCGGCAGGTACACCAGGGTGATCCACAGGGCCGTGAACCAGAGCATGGCGGAGAAGCGCATGCGCTCGGCAAAGCCGCCGATGACCAGAGCCGGGGTAATGACGACGAACGTCAACTGGAACATGGCGAAGACCGTCTCCGGGATCGTCCCGGACATCGCCTCCCGGCTGACTTCGCCCATGAACAGGTTGCCGAGCCCGCCGATCCACGGGTTGCCTGCGCCGCCGTCGCTGAACGCCAGGCTGTAGCCGAAGATGACCCACAGCACGGAAGCCAGGCAGGCGATCGAGAAGCATTGCATCAGCACACTGAGGACATTGCGGGAACTGACCAGCCCGGCGTAGAACAGGGACAGGCCCGGCAAGGTCATGAACAGGACCAGCGCGGTCGCCGTCAACATCCAGCCGGTATCGCCGGCGCTGAGTTCTTCGGCAAAGGCCAGCGAGGGGGCAATGACCAGTATCGCGGCCAGCCCGCCCAAAAGATTAAACCGCTTCATCGCCACGTTCCCCTGTACGAATTCGAATGACGTCGGCCAAATCGTAGACAAAGATCTTTCCGTCTCCGATCTTGCCGGTATTTGCGGCTTCGGAAATGGTCTCGATGACTTTCTCGACCTGGTCGTCCTGAACGGCGACCTCCAGCTTGATTTTCGGCAGAAAGTCGACCACGTACTCCGAGCCCCGGTAAAGCTCGGTGTGTCCTTTCTGCCGTCCGAAGCCCTTCACCTCAATCACGGTCATCCCGTGGATGTCTTGGTGGGAAAGCGCTTCGCGGATGTCGTCCAGTTTGAATGGTTTGATTATCGCGGCTACCATTTTCATGGTTTGTTTTTCCTCCTGATGTGATCCCCGACGTTGGCCTTAGGCGACCATGCGCCCTATCATATCGCAAGAGGAACAGGGCCTTAGCGGCCGACCGCACGCAATCGTTCTTCGTCCCCCCTCAAATATTGAACCCCCGTTGCTGCATCTGGAGGCATACTGGGTGCGCCCGCGTTCAAACGGATGAAAAGGGGCGCTGTGGGCGCCCCTTTTCCGGATGTCGAACATAGCTACTCGACGTGGTATCCGCTTTCCTCGTGCTGGGAGAGATCGAGGCCCATGCGTTCTTCCTCTTCCGAGGCGCGCACCTTGGTCCACAATCCAACCAGTTTGATGATGACGGTGGTGACAACCGCCGTCCATACGAACACCGCGATCACGCCGGTGACCTGAATGCCCAACTGGCTGCCGATGCTGTCGGCGTGCAGTCCCGCCCCACCGAAGGCCTCCGCCGCGAACACACCGGTCAGGATGGTGCCGAGCGCACCTCCGATGCCGTGCACGGCGAACACGTCCAGCGAATCGTCAAGCTTGAAAGTCTGCTTGATGATGTTCGTAACGGTGAAGCAGACGAAGCCTGCGGCCAAGCCGATCAACACGGCACCGATCGGGCCGACGAAACCGGAGGCCGGGGTAATGGCCACCAGTCCGGCTATGGCTCCGGTCACGATTCCGAGCACTTTCGGCGTTCCGTAGCGAATCCAATCGGCAACCATCCAGGTCAATGCCGCGGCCGCCGTCGCAATCTGCGTCACCAGCATGGCCATGCCGGCGTCCGTTCCTGCCGCGACCGCACTGCCCGCGTTGAAACCGAACCAGCCGACCCACAGGATGCTGGCGCCGATTACAGTGAGCGTCAGATTGTGAGGACGGACCTGTCGCGACGGAAATCCGGTGCGTGGCCCGATCAGGATGGCCGTCATCAGACCGGCCACGCCGGCCGTCATGTGCACGACCAAGCCGCCGGCGAACTCCAGCACGCCCATCTCGCCGAGCCAGCCGCCGCCCCACACCCAGTGCGCGACCGGGAAGTAGACCAGGGTCAGCCAAAGCGCGACGAACCACAGCAGTGCCGGGAAGCGCATCCGCTGGATGAAGCTGCCGATCATCAACACCGGGGTGATGATGGCGAACGTCATCTGGAACGTGACGAAGACCGATTCGGGGATGGTGCCCGAAAGGCTGTCCCGGCCCAGTTCCCCAAGGAACAGGTTCCCGAGTCCGCCGATCCAGGCATTGAAGCCACCGCCGTCGCTAAACGCCAGGCTGTAGCCGTAGATGAACCACAGTATGGAAGCCAGGCAAGCGATTGCAAAGGCCTGCATCATCACCGACAGCACGCTGCTCGCCCGGGTCAGGCCCGCGTAAAACAGCGACAGTCCTGGCAATGTCATAAACAGTACCAAAGCGGTGGATGTCAGCATCCAGGCGGTATCGCCGGTATCCAGCGCGGTTTCCGCCAGTGCCGCTCCAGGAGCGACGGCAAGAAACAAAACGCCGGCAACCGCAAGCAGGCTCCGCCGGGCCAAAATATCAGATCGCATCATTGCCAGTTTCTCCAGTTCGTATGCGCACAACCTGATCCAGGTCGTGCACGAAAATCTTCCCGTCACCGATCTGATTGGTGTTGGCGATCTCGCAGATCGTGGAGATCACACCCTCCAACTGTTCATCGGTAACGGCCACCTCCAGCTTGACCTTGGGCAGGAAGTCAATCACGTATTCCGACCCTCGGTACATCTGGGTATGTCCTTTCTGCCGTCCGAAGCCTTTCACTTCGGTGACGGTGACGCCGCTGACGTTTTTCGTCGACAATGCCTCCCGCACCTCGTCCAGCTTGAACGGCTTGATAATGGCGACAACCATTTTCATAGTCGCAGTTCTCCTTGAAGGGTCTGTCCCCTCAACTCTGAAATTGAATGTAGGTTTTTTAAATGAAGATAGATCAAGCAATGCCCAACGGGCATTGTTGAATCAAGGAGGCGCGCGGAGAGACAGGACGCGAAAGCGCCGGCGTCAAGATGCACGACGGACACAAATCCCAAGTCTCGCAGCAAAAAAACGATGCCATGAAGTAATCAATTCGGCCGATGGCCTGGATTGCCCTCTGTAATCCTCAGCCCGGAGTTGGCAGGTCCGGAGAGGTCCCCTGTAGACCGCTGTACTCATGGCGCAAATGGCCGACGCGAGTCAGCAGTTCATAGCCTATTGTACCGCTTTTCTCGGCAACGTGCTGAACGGGTACCTGCGATCCCCACAGTTCCACCCAGTCTCCGGAGTCGGCATTGCTGCCCGTGAGGTCGACGGCAATCAGGTCCATCGACACCCGGCCCAGGGTCGAAAAGCGCTCGGTTCCGATGGCGACCTCCGTCTGCCCGTTCGAGGCGCGCGGATAGCCGTCGGCGTAGCCGGCTTCGACCAGTCCAACCCGCATATCCGAGGCGCAGGTGTAGGCCGCCCCGTATCCGAGTCGCTCGCCGGCCCGGCAGTCACGGATCGTCAGCAAGGGGGCCTCCAGGGTCATGACCGGGCGGAGATCGGCGGGAGGGCAGTGGCCCGGCGCGACGCCGTACAGCATCAACCCCGGTCGCGTCCAGTCCAAGTGGCTTTCGGGGTAGCGCAGCACGGCGGCGGAATTGGCGGCCGAGCGCTCGCCGGTGCCGGAAATTTCGGCGAGCCGCTCGAGTTGCGTGCGGGTGGCGGCGTCTCCGGGCTCGTCGGCGCAGGCCAGGTGCGTCATCAACCCGATCGGCTCCGGATTCCAGGACAGCGACTGCAGCCGCGCTAGGCAGAATTCCGCCTGTTCCGGATTGATGCCGAGACGGCTCATGCCGGTGTTGACTTTCAGCCAGAGCCGAGGGCCCGTGCCGGAGATCGTGGTTCGTTCCAGGCAGGCGACTTGTTCCTGGTCGTGGACAACCAGGGACAGGCTTCGTTCGACTACCTGCATCAACTCTTCCGGTTCGTGAACGCCATGCAGCACGGTGATCGGATCACGAACGCCGCCATCGCGCAGTTCGAGGGCTTCGCCCAGGGTGGCAACCGCGAAAGCGTCTGCTTCCCCGTGAAGCGCCTGAGTGCAGGCGAGTGCGCCGTGGCCGTAGGCGTCGGCCTTGACGACGGCCATCAGCGAACTGCCGGGTGCCTGCGCCCGCGCCTGTCTGCAGTTGTGAACCAGGTTAGAGAGGGAAACGCGAACCCGGGCGGGCCGGTTCATGAGGAGTAGCCAAAATCTTGAGGCGTCTCGCCCTGGTAGTCGTCCGGACTGAGTTGTTCGAACTGGAAATGCTTTTTGGTGAAGGTCAGGCTCATGGAGAAGCAGCGGCCATTGCGGTTTTTCGCCACTTTCAGCTCGGCATTCGCGACGCCGGGGTTGGGCATGTTCTCCTCTTCGGTGGCGTTGTACAGGAACATCACGATGTCGGCATCCTGTTCGATGGCGCCGGAGTCGCGCAGTTCCTGCAGCTTGGGGGCGTCGCCCGCCTCGCGCTTGGAGCCTTGGCGGTTGAGCTGCGACAGGCACAGTACCGGGGTCTTCAGTTCGCTGGCGATCGCCTTCAATTCCCGGGTGATGATGGCCAGTTCGGCATTGCGGTTGCTGTCGTTCCGGCCTTCGCCGGGAATCAGCTGCAGGTAGTCGATGACGATCAGGTCGAGCCTGTTGTTGTGGCTTGCGCGAAGGCGTCGGGCCATGCGGCGGATCAGCGCCGGCGTGGGCGACGATATTTCGTACACGTACAGGTTCGGTCGGGTCAGCAGTCCGAGCGCCGACTCGATGCTCCTCCAGTTGGCATCGTCTAGGCGTCCGCTGCGCAACTTGGTCTGATCGACCTGGGCCACCATGGCCAGCATGCGGTCGGCGAGCGCCCGGGCCGACATTTCCATGCTGAAGACTGCGACCACGTCCTCCTCATGCCCTGGAATCCCGCCACCGGCAACGTTGAACGCGATGTTCATGGCCAGGCTGGTCTTGCCCATGCCGGGGCTGGCGGCGAGGATGACCAGTTCGCCGGGCTGCAAGCCGGACGTTTCGCGATCGAAGTCGCTGAATCCGGTCGGCGTTCCGGTCAGCAACTGTTTTCCGGGGTTTTTGCGCACCCATTCCTGGCGTTGTTCGATTTCCCCGACCGAGTCGCTCGACGCCTTCCCGATGCGCACGAAATCGTTGTTGCCCCGCCTTTCGGCGTCGGAGACTTCCAGAATCAGGCGTTCCGCCTCACTTACGACCGCATCGGAATCACGGCCCTGGGGGTCGTTGATCAGGGCGATGATGTTGCTGCAGGCGCGGCGCAGTTGGCGTTGTACCGAGCAGTTCAGGACGATGCGGACATATTGCTCGATGCGCTCGGACGTGAAATTCTCGTCCGCGACGTAGCGGGCGTACTCCAGGATATCCGGGTGCTCGTGGTAGTCCGCGTGGCGGCGCAGTTGGTCCGAGGCGGTGACGAGGTCGACCGGTTTCCCCTGGTGCTCCAGGGTCTGGATCGCATCGAAGATCATCCGGTGGCTGGCCTCGATGAAATCGCTGGCCTGAAGGGCGCCGATCTTGTCCCAGGCGCCTTCGTCGTTGATCAGTGCGCCGAGCACCGCGCGCTCGGCATCGAGAGGCTCGACGGCGGATAAGGTCGGGGTTTCGTCGGCCATCCTGTGTCGGATTCTATGGGTTCAGCGGCGCGGAGGGCAGGCACGGGCCTGCCGTGTTTCGGGACTCTATACTGTCGGAGAAGTGTGCCGTCCTGTCAAGAGAATAACTGGTACAGCAACCTGACGATAACCTAACGAAAGTTATGGGAAATCCCGTTCAAAACCCGTGGGGTAATTGTGGAAAAGGCCTCAGGAGGCCGGTTCCTCCGCCGCTGGAGCCTCTTCCGGCGCAGCCTGCACTTCGTCCTTATCCGGGGCGGCTTCGGCCTCCTCTTCCTCCAGTTCGACCGGAGTCTCGATCACGCCGCTGGATTCCACGGTGACGTGCACGGTGGCTTCGACGCCCGAATGCAGATACACTTCGACCGGATGCTCGCCCAAGCTGCGCAGCGGCCCGTCGGGCAGCCGCACCTCGTGGCGTTCCAGTCCTCCTCCCGCCTCGGTGACGCCCCGCGCGATCTCTCCGGCGCCGACCGAACCGAATAGCTTGCCTTCCTGGTTGGTTTCCACCATGACGGTGACCTTGAAGCCGTCCAGTTTTGCTTTGCGCTGCTCCGCTGCGGACAGTGTCTCCAATGCTTTGCGCTCCAGTTCTTCGCGGTGCGCCTGGACTTCTACCAGGTTGGCTTCGGTCGCGTACTTGGCCTTGCCGGCCGGGATCAGATAGTTGCGCGCATAGCCGGGCCGCACGCGAACTACGTCACCCAGCGAACCAAGCCGTTCGATCTTCTCAAGCAGAATGACTTCCATGTTGTTTCTCCAATTTCAGGAAATGCCGTTGTCTCCCGCCGCCCGTCGATGCCATCCTAGCAGGTCTTCGACCGCGCCGAGTGTGGCAACGATCAAAAGCACCTCCTGTAGGCTCAGCAGCAGGATATAAAAGGGAATCAGCACGGCCAGCCGGTAGCGTATCCGGTCCGCCAGGCGGTGCACGGTGGCGATTCCCGGAAACAGGAACGCCGTGATCAGCGTCAGGGACAGGCCCAGCATGAAGGGGTCCGGGAACCACCAGGTCGCGACGACGATGATCAGAAAAATAATGTCCGCAATCCGGCCGTAGCGCGTCGCCCGGAATTCCTGCGCGAAAAAGGACGTTTCCGACAATACGCTCTGCCAAGCACGGGCGAGCAGCAGCAGCAGGGTGGACAGCAGCGCCAGGCTGGCCATCACCACTTCGGTGCCGATCAGGCTCAGCTGTTCCGTCGGCAGGCCGTGAAAGGGTTCGGGGCGTCCCGCTTCAAGGGCGGCCTGACGGATGCCTTCCAGCGCGGCGGCCCAGGCCTGGTCGAGATCCAGGGGCAGCCATCCCAGCACCTTGGCTCCGATCCAGGCCCCCACGAATCCGCACAGGATCGCCAGGGAAAGGGAGCCGCTCAGGCGCAGGATGGTGGCAAGCAGGGCCGGGGTGCCGAGGAAGATCAGCGGAATCAGAAGCGCCGAGGAGTCATTTGCGAACAGGTAGTTCAGCGCCGCGCAAGCGACGCCGGACAAGGCCAGGATCAGGGCGGCCTCGCGCAGGGGCCGCATCAGCATCAGGAAAGCGGCGATGGTGCCGGCGAGCAATATGCCGAACAGCAGCACCGGCACGTGCATCGCCAGCGCCTGCAACAGAATCAGGCCGCCGACGATCGGGAGCGGCGGTCCTTGCAGGATCCGCCCGAGCGTGGCGAGCATCAGTGGTTGTCGCAGTAAGGCAGCAGGCTCAGGTAACGGGCGCGTTTGATGGCGGTGGAGAGCCGGCGCTGGAAGCGCGCCGGGGTGCCGCTGACCCGGGCCGGCATGATCTTGCCGGTCTCGGTGATGTAGTCGCGCAGCAGGTCCAGATCCTTGTAGTCGATCTCAGACGGATTGCTGTTCGAGAAACGCCGTGCGCTGTCGCGTTTGGGGTTGCTGGCCATGGTTACTCCGTGGTCTCGGAGGGTTTAGGGGTGGGTTTTTCGGTCGCGTCCTGCGTCTCTGCCGCTTCGGCGGCGGGCTCGGAATCCGCTGCGGTCTCCGCCCGCGGGCGATCGCCCTTTTCCTTTACAGGTTCTTCGGTCTCGGCAGCCGGCGGGGAGGCTTCCGTCTCCGCCCCGTTTCCTTTCTCGGGCGCGTCTGCTGCGGCCTTGCCGGAGGGTCGCGGGCGGTTGCGCCATTCGTCCTCTGTGTCGTCTTCCTCCTCGGCCGATTTCGCCAGCGGCGAAGGTTCGGTGATGGCGTGATCCTGACGGACGATCAGGCTGCGCAGCACGGCGTCGTTGAAGCGGAAGGCATGCTGGATTTCTTCCAGCGCCCGAGAGTCGCATTCCACGTTCATCAGGACGTAGTGAGCCTTGTGCAACTTGTCGATGGAATAGGCCAACTGGCGACGTCCCCAGTCTTCGAGGCGATGCACCTGTCCGCTGTGGTCGGTTACCATGTTCGAGTACCGCTCGATCATTTGCGGTACCTGGTCGCTCTGGTCCGGATAGACCAGAAACACGATTTCGTAGTGTCGCATGTGCGCTCCCTTCGGATTATCAGCCCCCCGTCGGTACGGTGGGGCAAGGAGTTCGGAATTATTTCCGGACGCGCATTTTAGCAGAAGTTGCCTTATTTCTGGACTGTCGCGCAGTGTCGTGCTCTCCGATCCACTCGCTAAGAGCCTGATCGATCCGCGTTTGCCACCCACGGCCTCCCGCCTTGAAGTGATCGATCACGTTAGGCGATAGGCGGATGGTGGTAGACACCTTAGGCTTGTCAAGTGGAGGTCGTCCGCGGCGGACGGGTGCTTTGGCAAATTTTTCCGGCCAGTCACCCTTGGACAGGTCAGGTGCCGTATCCAGATCAAAACCTTGGGGTGTAGAGTGCTCTTTCCCGTCCATTAGCTTTTCTCATGCTGATAATGCGATGCCCATCATTTTGTGGCGTCCAGACCAGGATTACCATGTTGCTGTCAAGGAACCCGATGGTAATAAAACGATCTTCGCCATAGTTTTCCGGTTATCCTCAACGGTCAGAGTGGCACCTTCAAATACCTCTCCGGCTCGAGCCATGTCCAGCCCTATGGTTTCAAGAGTAGCTGCACGTTTTACTTCGTCGAACTCAATCGACATCTATTTTATGTTACCACAATAAATAGTCCTAAGTTCCACTGGCCCGACCACCAGAGCATGAAGGTTGCTTACTTCGATGGTGTTGCAACTGGCGCAATGCTTTTGTGGGGCAAGAACAGGCCGCAGCCGAGCAGCCGCTTGGGGCCGAGGCCTTGGCGCTGAAGATCCAGGGACTGCCCGGGATCCAGCCCGTCCAGCATCAGGCTGCGGCAGCGCAGGGCTGCGCCGCTTGCGGTGACGAGGTGGGTCCGGCCAGCCATCATGCGCGGCGCCCCGATACCGATTTCCCGGAGTTGTTCGGCGCACAGGCCCAGAAATTCTTCCTCGTCCTCGGCTTCGATCGCCACGTAGCGAGCGAAAGCCGTGCCCTGTGCCTGCAGCGGGTGCAGGCGGCTGTCCTCGATCGTCATCGGGTCCGGCCCGACCTGCAGGGTGGTTCCGGACAACTCCCGCGCGTCTTCAAGTCGGTGATAAGGCAGCCGCAGGGCCAGCCGGGTCCGCCTGGACAGCGGAAGGTAGGTGGCCGGATCGTCCGGCCGGATCCAGCCGTTCCCGGATTCGGCCCCATGGATGGTGTGGATGCCGGCGAGCGGCTCGTCGGTGAGCCAGGGCCAGACTGAAAGCAGTGCCGAGCGCAGGTCCCGGGCATGGTCGACCGGCAATGCCCGGCACCGGATCCGGTAGCGGACATCCACCACGTCCGGAGCGACGGGGGGCGGGGGAGTGTCCTCTTCCTGCCAGTGCACGGTCAGGGGCGGCGGGCCGTGAAGAAGCTTTCCAGCTGCTCCTCCCAGTCGTCCGGAGTGTCGTGAAATGGGGGACGGACGTCCAGGCTGAGGAACCGCTCCCCGGCATCGATGCGCTCCGCGATCAGATCCTTCAGGCCCTCGAAGGAGTCCAGATCATAGTGGGCGATCAAAAGTTCGCTCAAGGTCAGCATGGCTGGTGGACGCGGTCCGTGTAGCGGGTTCGATACAGCAGGCGGGGGTGATCGGCAGAGTCGGTATAAGTGCTCCGGCAATGCAATACATTATGCGCGATCAGCCCGCACCCGGTGTCCAGGCGGAGGGGACGTCCGGCCTGCGGCAGGGTCTCGAGCAGTTCCTGGATGCGGGTTCGGGCGGCTTCGGTTTCGGGGCGCCAGCGGATGTGGATGGCGCGCTCGGTATAGCGCGTGTACAGGTGTTCGCCGTCGACGGAGAAGACCGGGCCACTGAATTCGGCGCGGCGTACCTCGCCGTCCTCGGCATGGGCGGGGACCGTAAAGGCCCGGGGATGGACTAGGGCCTGGATCAGGTCCGGATCCTCGTCGCGCAGGGCGATGTACAGCAGGCGCGGGTCGAGCAGCCGGTTGACGCCGCCGTCGAGCGCCGGCTGGATGCAGTGCAGGATGAAACTTCGGATCCTTTGCGTATCCGGTTGGTAGTAGCCGTCGGTATGCCAGCGCAGGCGGTGGCGGGTGTAAGGGATGAATCGCCCGGCCGTGTCTTCCCGTGCGGTCAGCCGCGCCACCCCGTCCGGTTCGGCGCACTGGTGGTAATCAAGATGCACCAGCCCCAACTGCTCGCCCAGGGCCAGGATGTCTCGAGGCTCCGGAATGCGGTCCGCACCATAGCAGACGACCCCGCTGGCATGCAGGCGCGAGGCCAGGGCATTGATTTCCGCCAGGCTCAACTGAGAAAGATTGCGGAGCCAGACCGGCGTGAAGTCCGTCGCGCTTTCGCCGAGGACCTGTTTCCGCCACGCACGATAGGCTTCCGGGCGGGCGAGATCCCACCATGCGGGGGGAGGGTCGAAAGAAGCGTCAGTCAAGAAGATCGCGCAGGCGCGAGATGCCTTCCTCAAGAGTCGGCATGTCGGTGGCGAATGACACCCGGATGTGGCCGGCCGAGCCAAACGGAAGTCCGGGCACGACGGCAAGGCGCAGCTGGTCGAGCAGCAGGGTCGCAAACTCGATATCCGTGGGGCAGTCCAGCCGGCGCATGGCCTCGTCGACGTCCGGCAGGCAGTAGAACGCGCCGTCGGGCTTCAGGCAGGTGATGCCGGGTAACTCGTTGAGTGCCGCCACGATATAGTTGCGGCGCTGCTCGAAGGCGGCCACCATGTCGGGCACCGAGGACTGGTCCTCCAATAGCGCGGCGCAAGCGGCGGCCTGGGCGATCGAGCAGGGATTGGAGGTGCTCTGCGACTGGACGGTGAGCATGGCGTCGATGATGTCCTTGGGCCCCGCCGCATAGCCGATCCGCCAGCCGGTCATGGCATAGGCCTTGGAGACACCGTTGATGAGAAGGGTACGGTCGCCTAGGTCGGGCGCAATCTGGGCCAGGTTGTAGAACGGCACGCCATCAAACCGGATCAATTCATAGATGTCGTCGGACGCCACGCGCACATGCGGGTGTGAACGCAGCACTTGGGCGAAGCCCTCGAGGTCCTCTCGATGCAACATCGAGCCGCAGGGGTTGGATGGGCTGTTGAGGATCAGCAGTTTTGTTCGCGCGGTAATCGCCTGGTTCAACTGCTCGGCGGTCGGGCGGAAATTCTGCTTCAGGGTGGTCGGCAGGAATACCGGTTCGCCGCCCGCGAGCCGCACCATGTCGGGGTACGAGGCCCAGTAGGGAGCGGGGATGATGACTTCGTCGCCGGGATCGACCAGTGCCTGCAGGCAGTTGTACAGGACCTGCTTCGCGCCGGCGCTCACCAGGATCTGGTTGGCCTCGAAGTGCAGCTTGTTGTCGCGGTGGAACTTGTGCGCGATGGCGGCGCGCAAAGCTGGCGTGCCGCCGACCGAGGTATAACGGGTCTGGCCTCCGCGGATGGCCTGGATTGCGGCATCGCAGATGTTTTCCGGGGTGTCGAAATCCGGCTCTCCGGCGCTCCAGTCGATGATTTCCTGACCCGCCGCGCGCAGGCGGCGCGCAGTCGCGGAGACGGCCAGCGTTGCGGAGGGCTCGCAACGTCCGACCCGTTTCGAAAGGGCGCGTTCCATGGACAGATCCGGTGGCGCGTAGTTTACCGCAATCCCCGCTATACTGAATGTTTTTCCGAGAAAGTTGCCGGAATGTCGTTTGCGTTTGACTTGCAAGCCTCCTTCGGGCCGGCGGGCGACCAGCCGGAGGCCATCGACTCGCTGGTGGCGGGGTTGGAGGACGGCCTCAGCCACCAGAGCCTGCTCGGCGTGACCGGTTCCGGCAAGACCTACACCATGGCCTGCGTCATCAGCCAGGTCCAACGCCCGACCATCGTACTGGTGCACAACAAGACCCTGGCCGCGCAGCTGTACGGGGAGATGAAGGAGTTCTTCCCGCACAACGCGGTGGAGTACTTCGTGTCGTACTACGACTACTACCAGCCGGAAGCGTACGTGCCGTCCTCGGACACCTACATCGAGAAGGACGCATCGATCAACGACCACATCGAACAAATGCGCCTGTCCGCGACCAAGGCCCTGTTCGAGCGGCCCGACACGATCATCGTCGGCACGGTCTCCTCCATCTACGGGCTGGGGGACCCCAAGTCCTACCACCGGATGGTGCTGCACCTGAACCGCGATGACCGCACCGGGCAGCGAGGGATCCTGCGGAGGCTCGCGGAATTGCAATACAAGCGCAACGAAATCGATCTTCGTCGAGGCACGTTCCGGGTTCGCGGCGACGTGATCGACGTGCATCCGGCGGATTCGGATCGCGAGGCGGTGCGCATCGAGTTGCTCGACGACGAGGTCGAGCGTTTGCGCCTTTTCGACCCGCTAACCGGAGAAGTGCGCCGCGACGTGCCTCGGATGACCATCTATCCGAAGACCCACTACGTGACTCCGAAAGTGGTGCTGGAACGTGCGGTGGAGCAGATCCGCGAAGAACTTGAGGTACATCTGGCCTTCCTGGTGTCACAGGACCAACTGGTGGAGGCGCAGCGCCTGGAGCAGCGCACCCGCTACGATCTGGAAATGATCGAGGAGCTTGGCTATTGCGCCGGCATCGAGAATTACTCGCGTTACCTGTCCGGCCGCGCGCCCGGAGAGCCGCCGCCCTGCTTGCTGGACTACCTGCCGGACAACGCCCTGCTGTTCGTCGATGAGAGCCACGTCACGATCCCGCAGTTCGGCGGCATGTACCGGGGCGATTATTCGCGCAAGAAGAACCTGGTCGATTACGGGTTCCGGCTGCCGTCCGCGCTGGACAACCGTCCCCTCAAGTTCGAGGAGTTCGAGGCGCTGGCACCGCAAACCATCCATGTCTCGGCCACGCCCGGGCCTTACGAACTGAGGCTTGCGGGACAGGTCGTCGAACAGGTCGTGCGCCCGACCGGGCTGGTGGATCCGGGCGTCGAGGTTCGCCCGGTTTCCACCCAGGTCGATGACCTGCTGTCCGAGATCCGCAAGATTGCCGAGGCTGGCGACCGGGTGCTGGTGACCACGCTGACCAAGCGCATGGCCGAGGACCTGACCGAATACCTGCGTGAGCACGACGTCCGGGTTCGATACCTGCACTCCGACATCGACACCGTGGAACGGGTCGAGATCATCCGCGACCTGCGGCTCGGCGAGTTCGACGTGCTGGTCGGGATCAACCTTTTGCGCGAAGGTCTGGACATTCCGGAAGTTGCGCTGGTGGCGATCCTGGATGCAGACAAGGAGGGGTTCCTGCGCTCGGAGCGCTCGCTGATC